>NZ_LVWA01000004.1 GCF_001907195.1 Pontibacter flavimaris | reverse complement strand
GGGGTGCAAAGGTCGGAAATCTTTTCTCAATTCCCAACTACCTTGCGGTGTTTTTTTTCTCTCTCTTTCCGCTGCCCTGCCGGCGGCGGCGCTTCCTTTCGAAGCGGGTTGCAAAGGTAAGAAAGCTTTCTAAAATCCCAAGCAACTTTTTCACTCTTTTTTTCTTTAGCCCTGCCGGCCTCAAGAAGCTCCTTTTGGAAGCGGTGACAAAGGTAAGCAGCCTTTTTCGATTTCCAAGCGAATCACTGAAAGATTTTTCCCGCTTTTCCCGCCTCGCCGCACCGGGCCTCAGCCCTGTGTTAGCAAGCCCCTGCCTGTGTTAGCAAGCCTTCCCGCTGACCGCCTCCTGCCGAAACGGGATGCAAAGGTAAGAAAGCTTTTCGAAGCCGCAAGGCCTGGTCAGAACTTTTTTTCCAGGGGGCGCTTCCCGGGGTTTTCCCCTTCCACTCCGCCTTCTCTGCACTCCCGCTCCTGCTGAACGGGATGCAAAAGTAAAAAGAAGTCCCGGCTTTACAATACCTGCCGCTGAAAAAAGATGTTGCCACACCGGAAACACCTGAGGAAGAGCCGGAAAAGTTTTCAAAGAATCTCTAACACCGGATTGCCCAACTGGCAATCTATACTTTCGGGCGCTTAGAAGTAACAACAAGGGAGCACGAGTTAGTTCCTCATGCCCCCATATTGTTTGATAATCTTTATGCGCTACGCATTTTTTGGCTTCTTATAGAGCGGCACGGTACTGCAGGGCTCCCCATACATGACACTTGCTGCCACCGGTGTTAGCTTTCGCATTACCTCTACATACGCATACGGTGGTACAGGTATACTTCCGCAGCCTTTCACTACCACCTTGGCATCGCGGTATTCCTCCATATCCACTTTAGCGATCGCCTCCTGCATCAATGCCTGCTCCAATGCTTCCAGATCGCCGAAGACATAGTAGTTGGCGTAGTTCTGCAGCTTCGAGGCCAGCAGCATGTAAGCCCAGGTCGGCACGATGGCATCCACGGAACAGGTGATGGCCACGTTTTTACCTTCATACTGCGACCAATCGTGATCTTTCACAAAAGCACGGAAGTCTTTCTCGCGCAGGATCAGTCCCTGGAACAGGTTATCCTTTATATCATATACTATCCGCTCGCCCGGGTGCAACAGCAACTCCAGGTTCAGGGTTACCAGCGCACTTTGCGCCACGCGGTTTATAATTTCTTCTGACATGGTTATATCTCCTTTTTACTTTGCTCCTTTACTTGGGCTCGTTATATAAACATCCTTCAGGTAGAAGGGTTCATAATACGCTACGTCTTCGAAGGCCCGTTGCGCATACTTTGGCAGCGCCAGCAGGCCTATTGTCTTGGCCGATGGCAGCACTCCCTCTATGAACAAGGCATTCGCCCCGGTGTTTACCATACTTTTATACTTTGTGGCACCGCTTCCGAAAAAGATGATCGGCCGCTCCTTCAGCCTCCCCTCAAACGAATGCTCCTCCAGCACCACCGGCGCGATTGGCTCCACCTCCTGCAGCTCGTGCGTGAGCAGGCAAGTATAAACCTCCATGCGGCGGGCATCCAGCATCGGGCAGAACAGGTAGCGTTCCGGGTTTGGCGTCATGGCAATAACCTGGGCTGCCAATCCATATAAGGTAGAAACCTCCAGCAGCGGGATATTAAGCGAGTAGCACAACCCTTTGGCCGTGGAGGTGCCGATGCGCAAACCGGTATAAGAACCCGGACCACCCGAGACAGCCACCGCGCTCAACTCCTGCAGCGTGGCCCCACAATTTTCCACCAACTGCGACACCATGACGGTGATGTGAGAAGAGTGCGATTTCTCGATCTGCAACTCAGAGGCCCCCAGCAACCGCTGCTCTTTATATAGTGCGATAGAACAGACAGTGGTAGAGGTTTCGAGCGCGAGCAACAACGGCATGGGCAAGTATGGTTATAGTTTATAAGATTGACCGCAAAATTACGCCATGCAGGCGAAGCCTCCAAAAGTATAGCTGCCTCCAATGCAAAAGAGGAAGGCACTGCTGCACCTCCCTCCCCTGTTTGCGTTTTATACTTTTAGTTGGCCTTCAGGTATGACTTATACTTGGCTGGGTCGTTCAGCACCTGCACCGCTGCCAGAATATCGGGGTCATCATCAAACGAAGACTCAATATAGCCTTTCTGCAGGTAGTAGCGCGAGGCGATCTCCGCCTCCAGCATTTCCTGAATCTCAGTGCGGAAGCGCATCAGGTCGTTCGACTTGTTATGGGATACTTTCTTTCTGATGGCGTCAAGCTCTGCCTGGATATCATCATAGTGTTTGCCTTCCTTGGCCTTAGAAGCAACGTCTTCCAGCTCGTTCTCAATGGCGGTGGTATAGGCAAGGTCCTTGTCGTCCAGGTAAGACACGAACTTCTTGTACTCGGCATCTGTCAGTTTAAACTCTTTGGCTGAAGGGATGCCCGGATGCTCTGCTTTATACTTGTTGGCATAGTCGAAGAAGTAGCCTTTGCCCGCGATGGTTCTGGTGATCTCGGAGAAGGCTGGCTGCTCTACCTCCACATCAGGGCTAACGCCTCCGCCATCGTACACCACTCTGCCCGCTGCTGTTTTAAAGGCTGCGCGAAGCGAGTCCGGAATAGTGGCCACGCTGCCGTCTTCGTTGCGGTGGGCATAATCGATGGCCTGGATGCAACGGCCGCTTGGTATATAATATTTAGCCGTGGTTACTTTTAGTTGTGAGTTGTAAGACAGCGGGCGCGTTACCTGCACCAGGCCTTTACCAAAGGTGCGCTCCCCTACCAGCACGGCCCGGTCATAGTCCTGCATCACGCCGGCCACAATCTCGGAGGCCGATGCGCTGCGCGAACTGGTCAGCACCACCAGTGGCATCTCCAGGTCCAGCGGCTCGTCCAGCGCCTTATAGGTCTTGTTCCACTCCTCTACCTTACCCTTGGTGCTTACAATGTCGCGGCCCTTCTCCACAAAAACGTTCGAGATATTCACTGCCTCATGCAGCAGGCCACCCGGATTATCGCGCAAATCAAACACGATCTTTTTAGCGCCCATTTCCTTCAGCTTCTGCACCGCCGTCTTCACTTCCTTGCCCGCATCCACGGTAAAGCCCGATAGCTGCAGGTAGCCGATCTCGCCATCCAGCATGCCATAGTAGGGCACGTTATCCACCATGATATTCTCCCGCAGCAGTTCCAGGTTTCTGGACTTGTTCTGTCCGTAGCTGCGCACTTCCAGTTTGATGGTCGTGTTAGCCTGGCCTTTCAGCAGCTTGCTCACCTCTTCGGTAGACTTGCCCCGCACGTCCACGCCGTTCACTTTCAGGATTTCGTCGCCGATGGAGAGGCCTGCTTTATGCGCCGGGGAGTTCTCGTAGGGCATCTGCACCACCACTTTGCCGTCGCGGCTGCCAATGATCGCGCCGATTCCGCCGTACTGGCCGGTGGTCATGGTGCGGAAATCCTCAATATCGTCTTCGGGAATGTAATTCGTGTAGGGGTCGAGTGACTTGAGCATGGCGTCAATGCCCTCGCGCATCATCTGGGCCGGGGGCACATCGTCCACGTAATAGGTATTTACTTCTTTAAACAGCGTGGCAAAAACGTCCAGGTTCTTAGCTATCTCGAAGTATTTATCGGAATCGTTTTTGAAAGAGAAGAGGCCCAGGGCAAAAACGCCCACCAGCAGGCCGGTTATAGTTTTCTTGTACATAATATCAGGCTAAGGAGACGCAGGAAAGTCTATTTATTTAGACAACGCTCCAAACCTGAAATTAGTTTTTTTTGGATAGAGTGGAAGGATTTTTTTTCCTTGCCGATGTACAGGATGCCCAGCAGGCGTGGCGCCTGGTCCGGGTGCTGCAACAGGAGGTGCTTGTTAAGGCGGTATGCCTCGCGCATTTGCCTCTTGAGGCGGTTGCGGTCTACGGCACGCTTAAAGTAGCGCTTGGAAACGGAGATGAGCACCTGGGTTTGCCCAGGCGGCAGGTCCTGCGGCGTGTAATACACAAACCGCAGCGGATACAAATTAAAAGAAGAACCCTTGGCGAACAGCAGCGAAATGAGCCGCTTATGGCACAAGTGTTCTTCTTTCGAAAATGTATAACTATGAGGCTGGCCGGCTTGCTGCTCGTTAGCTGCTGCTGAATCCATTAGCGGCTATACAATAGCGAAACCAATTCCTGAATCAGGAATTAAGCTGCCTTATGTCTTTTCTCGCTAGAAACTGTCAGTCTCTTTCTGCCTTTGGCTCTTCTGCTGGCCAATACTCTTCTACCGTTAGCGGTTTCCATTCTTGATCTGAAACCGTGCTTGTTTCTTCTTTTTCTCTGAGAAGGCTGGAATGTTCTTTTCATCGTCTGCCAATGGTTTTATTATGGCCTGCAAAATTAGTAAACCTTTAAAGAATAGCAAAGCCTGGTTCATAATTTTTGTGAAAAGATGCTGATCGGCTGTGTTTTGATGTTGAAACAGGCGTCTCCGGGGAGCCTTACAGGCTTGTAAGGACGGGTTTTATACTTTGAAGCGACCGTACTACCTGCTTTGCCTCTACTTTATACTTGCACCTATACTTTATACTTCTGCTATACCGCTGTTCCGGACATCTTTGTCCGGAACCACTTCTGCAGCAGATTTCCTAATCCGCGCAGGTCATACTTTATACTTCATACTTGCTGGTTTATACTTCATGCCTTCTCTGGCGCAAGCGTCCGCTTGTGCCTTCCATAGCCGCTGCTTCCTTCTTCTTGAGCCAAGCTATCTTTACTAGCTTCCGTTCATCCTCAGTCTTACAAGCCTACCGTTGCATCTCTGACTTTGGCTCTCTCAAGCCCGAGAGGGCTCGCCTTCGGGCATCGCGCTGGGAGCTTTTCCTTTGCTCCTGCGTCGCAATGCCTCACTCTCGTTCGGCACCGGAAAAACTCGCATAGGCGCTCAACCCAAAGGCTGGGATCAGATTCGATAGCTATGGCTGAGGGAGCTTGAACCAAGTATAAATTGTCCCCTTGAGGGGACCATAGGGGTGTAATCGTCTGCGGAACATTCCCCGCCTTTGACAAGTCTAGGATCCCGAACTTGTTTCGGGGGAGGGGTTAGGGGTGGTTGGATCCAGCGAGCAGGAAATTAACAAAGCCTCCGGATAGAAGAATAACTTCCCACTTTTCAATCCACGTACATAGCTTTGCAAAACCAAAGTATAATCTGACGCATCAGCCCGATAAACTATGATCTACTACCACCTTTCTTACCAGAACCCGCTTACGCATTTTGTGGATATCGTCATCACGATAAAAGCAAACCAGCAGCAGGAGCTATACTTGCAGCTGCCCGCCTGGCGACCCGGACGGTACGAACTACAGCAGTTTGCCCAGAGATTGCGCACTGTGTCCGCCTCTGCCAACGGAGAGAGCATCACCATCGAGAAAGTAACCAAAGATCGCTGGCAGGTGCAGACCGGAGGTGCTTCGGAAGTAGCGATCAGCTACAGCTTTTTTGCGCGCCAGATGGACGCCGGAGGTTCGTGGCTGGACGAGGAGCAGCTTTACCTCAACCCGATTAACTGCCTGATGGCGGTAGAAGGGCGCGAGCAGGAGCCTTGCCAGCTGCAGTTGCAGCTGCCGGAGGAGTGGCAAATTGCCTGCGGCTTGCCGGAGACAGGAAAACATACTTTAGAGGCAACCAGCTTTGACGCGTTGGTGGACAGTCCCTTCATCGCCAGCGACAGCCTGAAGCGGGAAACGTTTGAAGTGAATGGTTATACTTTCCACATCTGGCTACAGGGGAATTGTAAGCCGGACTGGGCGAAAATCAAGCAGGACTTCATCGGCTTTACTAAAGAGCAACTGGAGGTGTTCGGCGATTTTCCGGTGCCGGAATATCATTATCTGAACCAAATCCTGCCTTACCGCTACTACCACGGCGTGGAGCACAGCCACTCTACCGTCATCACGCTGGGGCCAGGCGAGCTCCTTATGTCGCCGGCCTTATATAAAGAGTTTGTGGGCGTGAGCTCGCACGAGCTTTACCATACCTGGAACATCAAGAAGATCCGGCCAAAGGAGATGCTGCCGTACAACTTTGCGCAGGAGAACTACTTCAGAACCGGCTACGTGGCCGAGGGCATCACCACGTACTACGGCGACTACCTACTGGCGCGCAGCGGTTTCTTCACCGCCGAGGCATACTTTGAGGAACTCAACACCACCCTGCAACGCTACTTTGCCGACTACGGCCGCCATAACCTCTCCGTCGCCGATTCCTCCTTTGATCTGTGGCTGGACGGCTACAAGCCCGGCATTCCCGACCGCAAAGTATCCATCTACATCAAAGGCGCCCTCACGGCTCTGCTCCTGGACTTGCAACTGCGCCAGGTCACCGGCAACAAAGCAAGTATGGATGTGGTGATGCGGGAGCTTTGGGAACGTTTCGGTAAAAAGAACATCGGCTATAGCGAGCAGGATTACGCGGAATTAGTGGATGAGGTAGCCGGGCAGTCGCTCCAATCATACTTTGACAAGTATATCAACGGCACCGAACCTATAGAACCTGCACTGGATGAGGTCTTGCGCTATGTGGGCTGCACGCTGGCTGAACAGCAGAATCCGCTCATGTACGAAGGTAAGTATGGATTCAAGATTTCATCAGAAGCAAGTATAAAAGTGACGGCCATTGCCCCCGGTTCTCCGGCCAGTGAGCTGCTAAGCATAGACGATGAGCTGGTGGCCCTGAACGGACGCAAACTGGAGAGCAACCTACAACAACTACTGGCGCTGGAACCGCAGGAAATGGAATTGGCCTTGTTCCGGGAGAAGCAGCTGCGGGTGGTAAGGCTGGAGGCAAACGGCCAAAGCTACTACAGCAAGTATAGCGTGCAAAAGCGGCAGGACGTCACAGCGGCGGAGAAAGAGAACTTCAGGCTGTGGCTAAAGCAGACCTTTTAAGATGCATGATACTTAACCCACCCCTACCCCTCCAAGGAGGGGAATATGCCGCCAGGTTATGCAGAAAACTGGTCTTTGAAGATAAGGTCATTTCATTCTCTTCATTTTGTCATCCTGAAAGGATCTTGGTAGCGAGTTGCGTAGGCTTAACCTCCATTCTACCAAGTTTCTTAACAGAATGACAGAGAGGTTTAGAAGCATTGCAAATAAAATGAAACAGCCTTGTTAGAGGGGCGGGGCTATATTTAAATTCCTCTAATTAAACAGCAGCTTGGCGTAAAACGACGGTTGCCGTAGCCGCTCGCGCAGATCCAGGTCGTTGAACATGCAGGAGATGGTTTCGGCGAGGGCTTGATTTCTGGAGGCTTTGCTGGCCACTTTATCGAACAGCCAAGGGTAATTCAGGAGTTTCTGCATCTGGCGGCTCAGCTTAAGTTCTTTCCAGAGGCGGTTGTACACGGCTTTATCGTAGCCTTGCATGAACTGGGCGGAGAAATTCTGCTCCGCCAGGCACTTTTCTGCCTGCGCTGCTGCCCAGCGCCCGCTGATCATGGCGTTACTGATGCCCTCGCCGGTAAAAGGGTCAATCAAAGCGCCGGCATCGCCTAAAAGCATGTAGTTATCGCCGGAAATAACGCGTTTGCGGGAGCCCAGCGGCAGCCCGAACCCACGGATGTCGTCTACCAGTTCTGCCTTGGCAAAGCGCCGCTGCAGTTCGGGGTGTGAGGCTATCATGCGGAGCATTTCCTTTTTCAGGTTCACTTTCTTACTGCTCACGGCGCTGCTCAGCATGCCCACCCCCACATTCGCCTGCCCGTTGGGCAGCGGAAAGATCCAGAAGTAGCCCGGCAGGAAATCCCTGAAGAAGTGCAGCTCTATAAAGCCATCTCCATCCATACTTTCCACACCTTTATAATAAGCCCGCAGTCCTGCGCAATAATGCTCCGGCTCCTGCTCCAACCCTGCCACATGCCGCGTAAACCCTGATTGCGCCCCATTGGCCACCAGCAGCAGTTTTGCCTGCACTAACGGCTGCCCCTGCTTATCCGAAAGTATAAACCCTCCCTCTGGTGTGCGCTCATACTTGGCCACGTCCACGTTCTCCCGAAAATTGATCTCCGGGCGCTGCCGCACCTGCTCCACTAAAAAATTATCGAAATGAATGCGCTTGGAAATGTAGCCAGCCGGTGTGTCCTGCGCGGGTTTGTAATTATACTTGAACGGCACGCTCAGCCTGTGGCCACCCGGCGAGATAAAATGGATGCCCCACGAGGGCAGCGCCTCCTGCTGCTGGCCTAGTAGCGCGGGCAACTCCGGGGCGATGCGGCGCAGCTCGTTTACCACTTTGCCGCTCAGGGCATCGCCGCATACTTTATCGCGCGGGAAAGCGGCTTTGTCGAGCAAGAGCGATGAGATGCCTTTGTTGGCGAGGTGCAGCGCGGCGGTGGCTCCGGCAGGTCCGGCGCCGAGTATACAAATATCGGTTTGGTGCATGGTAAAGTATAAAGCCAGCTAAAGATAGCAGAAGCCGCCAAACCACACAGCATGGGCACAAAAAAAGAAAGCCCTTGTCAAGAGCTTTCCTTCCGTAGTTTTCATAGCTTATTTTGTGTCGAACGCCTTACTTTTTATCGTATGGCGTATTGTTACCGCCCTTTGCCAGGTTGCGGTTCGGGTTCTGCACTTTCGTGGCGTCCTTGTTCAGTTTATTGCGTACCGGGTTATCATCGATATTGCCCATCAGCTTACTCTGGTCTTCCTGATTCGGATTGTTTTTCTTTAACTCATCCAAATTCTTCTTATTCTCATTCTTGATACTCATAGCTTGTTGTTCTCATAGTGTATAGTATAGTTTACCACATCGGGCCCTACTTTGTTGCACTTAGATGCTGCACCTCATCTGTAAGAAGCTATCGAAAAGCGCCAAACGAGAGTCTTTTTTTGCACTCATCTAAAATAAAAAAGGGAAGCCGAAGCCTCCCTTTCTATACTTTATATCTGGCTATACTTACTGTAGCACGGTATCAAACGCCACCAGGTTCACGAACTGCCGCACGCGGCCGTCGATCTCCTCCTGGGTCAGGTTTTTCAGGCGCTCAGTACCGAATTTCTCTACGCAGAACGAGGCCATGGCAGATCCGTAGATCACAGCGCGCTTCATACTTTCAAAGCTGATGTCGCCGGAGCTGGCCAGGTAGCCGATAAAACCACCCGCAAAGGTATCGCCAGCGCCGGTTGGGTCAAATACTTCCTCCAGCGGCAGGGCCGGCGCGAAGAACACCTTCTCCTCGTTAAACAGCAAGGCGCCGTGCTCTCCTTTTTTGATGATCAGGAACTTGGGGCCCATCGCCATGATTTTCTTCGCGGCTTTCACCAAAGAGTACTCGCCGCTCAGCTGGCGCGCCTCCTCATCGTTGATTGAAAGCACATCGATGAGCTTTATGGTCTCTTTCAGCTCGTCCAGGGCAATGTCCATCCAGAAGTTCATGGTGTCCATCACGATCAGCTTCGGCCGGTTGCGGAGGCGCTCGATCACGGTTTTTTGTACCTGTGGCGCCAGGTTGCCCAGCATCAGGTACTCGCAGCCCTGGTAGCTGTCGGGGATGATCGGGTCGAAATCGCCCAGCACGTTGAGTTCCGTTACCAGCGTTTCGCGGCTGTTCATGTCGTTAAAGTAGCGGCCCGACCAGAAAAAGGATTTCTCGTTCTCCTTTACCTGCATGCCTTCGGTGCTGATGCCGCGCTGGTGCATCAGTTCCACGTGGCTCTGATCAAAATCGCCACCCACTACCGACACCACGTTTACCGGCTTTACAAAGTATGAAGACGACAGGGAAATATAGGTGGCCGCACCGCCCACGATCTTATCTGTTTTTCCGAAGGGGGTTTCCAGCGCATCAAACGCCATCGAACCTACTACTACTAAGCTCATATATTTAATTTTGAATGAGTGATTTTTGCATGAGTGAATAGACTCTCATGCAATATAAACGAAAAAGCCCTTGAAGGTTCGCTTCAAGGGCTTGGGGTGGAAGATGGGGCTCGAACCCACGACCCCCAGAATCACAATCTGGTGCTCTAACCTACTGAGCTACAACCACCGTGTCTCATTTGAGAGTGCAAATATACGCAGCAAATCACATTATGCAATACTCTGCGTACATTTTTGCATAAAAATTTCAGTTACCTGCTGCCTTTATACTTACGCAAACAGGTATAAAGGTATGCCAGTTCGGCCAGCAAAAACGGCACCGCCCCAACTAACCATCTGGACAGCTGCAGTGTACCAACTTCTGACCAGGCAAAGAGTACTATATGCCGCAAGTTTGCAACTTGTGGCTGAGCATAGGGCCAGTTTGTAACTGGCGAAACGATAATTTCCCAATACGCCAGTTACAAACTGGCTCAAAGCTAAACCACCAGTTACCGCTGTGCTCAAACTGGCGGTATGATTAACTACGGTACGCCCAGCTATATTCTGACACAAGCGAGGACGCTCGCGCCATACTTCTGGTTTTTACTTACTCAGTTTCGTGCCGCACCAGGGGCAGTAGTTGATCACCACCATCGAGGCGCCTCCGTCGTGCACCGGAATGCCGTACAAGCCTTCATCCCACTTGTTGATGATCACGTCCGGGTCGTCATACTTTATCTCGCCGTCTTCATCCAGGCTTTGGTATACTTTGTCGGCCAGCATCAGGCAGCAGTAACTTTCATAGGCAAAGCCTTTGGCATTTAGCTTTTCGGCGGTAGCCCAGTTATAGCATACCTCATCCTCGTGGATGGCCTCCACATACGCCTCGTACTCCTCCGTGTCGGTTACCTCCTCCGGCAGCTCCTTCCCGAAAAAGCGGGCGTGCAGCTCTTTGAATTTCTCCAGCTCCATGCTTTCTACCGGTCAAACAGCATTCGCTCGCCTTTTTTGCGCTCGTCAAATGCGCCGTTGGCAAAGGCCAGGTGGCCGGAAACCAACGTGTGGGTGATGGTTGCGCTGAACGTATGGCCTTCGAAAGGTGACCAGCCGCACTTGTAATAGATATTCTCTTTGGTAACAGTGTAGGGTTTGTTCAGGTCTACCAGCACCAGATCGGCCCAGTAGCCTTCTCTTATGTAGCCACGCTCGCGCACGTTGAAAAGTATGGCTGGTGCGTGTGCCATCTTCTCTACCACCTTCTCCAGCGTCAGCTTTCCTTGTTTTACAAACTCGAGCATCATCTGCAGCGAGTGCTGCACCAGCGGCACCCCGGATGGCGCCTGTTTATACTTGCCCTGCTTCTCTTCCCACAGGTGCGGGGCATGGTCGGTGGCGATCACGTCCAGTTTGTCTTCCAGCAGTCCTTTCAGTAGCCCTTCTTTGTGGCGCGCCTCTTTTACGGCCGGGTTACACTTTATCTGGGTGCCATAGGTGTCGTAATCCTCTTTATCGAACCACAGGTGGTGCACGCATACTTCGGCGGTGATGCGCTTTTGCTCCAGCGGAATGTCGTTGCGGAACAGCTTCAGCTCCTCCTCAGTGGAAATATGCAGGATGTGCAGGCGCGTGTTGTGCTTTTCGGCCAGCTTTACGGCCAGAAAAGATGACTTGAAGCAGGCGGTTTCGTTGCGGATTTCGGGGTGGCATTTCACCGGGATGTCCTCACCATACTTAGCCTCGTAAATGGCCATGTTGTCGCGGATGGTTTGCTCGTCCTCGCAGTGCACCGCAATCGGCAGCTTGGCTTTGGAGAAGATCTGCTCCAGCGTCTGCTCGTTATCCACCAGCATGTTGCCTGTAGAAGAGCCCATAAAGATCTTGATACCGCAAACCGTGTTGGGGTTGGTGAGCAGCACTTCGGACAGGTTATCGTTGGTGGCGCCCATGTAGAAGGAGTAGTTGGCCAGCGAAGTTTCGGCCGCGATTTTATACTTATCCTCCAGCAGTTCCTGCGTGGTAGCGTTCGGCACCGTGTTGGGCATCTCCATAAACGAGGTGGTACCGCCAGCCACCGCCGCGCGGGCCTCGGTGGCTATACTTGCCTTGTGCGTCAGGCCGGGCTCGCGGAAGTGCACCTGGTCATCGATGACGCCGGGCAGCAAGTATAAACCGGTGGCGTCGATGATTTGGTCAGCTTCTGCACTTATACGTTGCCCGATCTGCGCGATGCGGCCGTTCTGCACCAGCACATCAGCCGTGGTGATACTTCCTTCGTTTACGAGTTGAGCGTTCTGGATGAGGATTGATTTCATACTTGCTAAGATACGTGTTGAACAAAATTAACACATTATCTTAGTTTCCGGCAGAAATCCTATTGGTTTGTCGGTTACTCCGGCCGCATCAGCTTACCAATAAAGAGTATGGCGTTGGAGGACTTCTCCCGGATCATGAAAACGAAGGGCCGGTCGATGCGGATGGAAGGTGATGCGGAGGTAAACTGTATGCCAACAGACGTAGCGGCAGCGGCCTCGGTGCCCTCTTCGTTCACTTCCACAAAGGTTTTATGCTTTACCTCTGAAATGGCCAGGTTGCTGTGCCCCTCTACCATGCGGCTAAAATCGGCTTGCGAGCTAAAGGCCAGGCCCATCCCCAACTGTTTCAATAGGTCTTTCAATTCTTTTTCATACTCCAGCTTAAATTTGGGCAGGTGCAGTTCCATACTTGTAGTATCTGCTTCTGCCAGCCAGGACGTTAATTTCCCGGCGCTCAACTCTTCTACTACAGCATCAACCGTACTGCTGCCATCAGGCACCAGGAGCGTCATGCTGAACTGCTGGTTTCCGTAAGGCAGATCAATCATTTGCTTGTTGCCTGCCCGATAGTATAGATACTCCCCATCCTTCATGGTCATGAAGTCGTGGGTAACCGTGGTACCATTTTCGAGGAAGAACTGCCCTGGCTGCGTCAGCTTTTTATCGAAGGGATAGGTCCAGGTGCCTTTAAAGTATATGGCGTTGATCAGGAATAATACATGACTGGGAGTTACCTTCTCTACAATGCTCTCAATCTTCCCATTGGTTTTGTCCTTCACCCAGCCGTTTATCTGGTCTTTGGCCGCCGGCGAGGAGAAATCCAGGCCCTGCACGGTGGCATCAAAGTACGTTTTATTGGTTTCGATAAAAGGAGCCTGCAAGCGGATGTCATTTCGGTGCCAGAGCGAGTTGGCCGAGGTAAACACCACTCGTTTATCGATGCCCTTGAGTAAGGCTGTCAGATCTTTGAAGGACTTGTTGATCTCCTCATCGCTTGCGTTGCCAAAGCCCAGCGTCTCTTGCATGGCTTCTTTGGTAGCGCCATCGGCCCCGTTATAGGTCATGCCCAAGGCCATACTTATACTTAGCGGCGAGATAAAGATGTTGTCCTGCTCTGCCTTGCTGAGCTGCGCAAAGGCACGAAAGGCAAAGTCGTTGGAGCTTTCCACGGTTTTCTGCTCCTGTACGGTTAGGGCGCGTATGTTGGGAGCGTTGTCCGCAACATCGTCCTGCTGGCAGGCGGAAAACAGCATGACAGCCGTGGTGGCTATACTTAGGAGAAGGATGTTTTTGTTCATGGCAGTGGCGTCCCGGGCAACGTATGCGTTCTTTTCTTAAAGACCCTGGTGTAAGACAAAGGGTTGCAATGGCCTTGAAAGGTAAGTCGTTCCAGCCAAGTAAGTCAAACGCGTTGGCATCATTTCACCTCCCTCCCGCAAAAATCCCGTACCTTTGCACATCAACACCAAGTATAAAGTATCCCCATGGCCGAAGAAGCAGAGAAAGAGATAACCACGTTCGAGGATTTTAAGCTGAACAGGCAGCTGCTGAACGCCATTGAAGAGGCTGGCTACGAAAAGCCCACGCCCATACAGTTAAAGGCAATTCCGGTCATAATGGGCGGACACGACGTGATGGGCATTGCCCAGACCGGAACCGGCAAAACAGCCGCTTTCCTGTTGCCTATCCTGATGAAGGTAAAGTATGCGCAGGGCATGAACCCACGCGCCATCATACTTGCCCCTACCCGCGAGCTGGCCATGCAGATCGAGGAGCACATCACGCTGCTGGGTAAGTATACCGACATCCGCCATACCGTTATTTACGGAGGCCTCGGCCCCAAAACCCAGATCGAAACGATCAATAAGGGACTCGATATACTGGTTTCCACACCAAAGCGGCTGATGGAACTCTACCTGAAGGGCGAGTTGATCCTGAAGGAAGTAAAAACGCTGGTGCTGGACGAAGCCGACAAAATGATGGACATGGGCTTTATGCCGCAGATCCGCCAGATGCTGGAGGTGATCCCGCGCAAGCGCCAGAACCTGTTGTTCTCGGCTACCATGCACCCGAAAGTAGTGGAGCTCTCGGAAGAGTTTCTGGAGTTCCCGACCCGCATAGAGGTTACACCGCAGGCCACGCCCGTAGAAACCGTAAGCCAGGTATTGTACCAGGTGCCGAACCTGCGCACCAAAATCGCGATGCTCGAGCACATTATCCAGGACAGGGAGACGTTTAACCGCGTGATCATCTTTACCCGGAGCAAGAAGAATGCGGAGGATGTGGCCAAGTTCCTGGAGCGGCGCGAGTACGGCGAGGTGCGGGCGATACACGGCAACAAGGGCCAGAATACGCGCATTAACTCCATGGAAGCCTTTAAAGGTGGCGAAGTGCGCTTTCTGGTAGCGACCGATGTGGCCTCGCGCGGCATTGATGTAACGATGGTGAGCCACGTGATCAATTTTGATGTACCGTTTGTGTACGAGGATTACGTGCACCGCATTGGCCGGACAGGTCGCGCTGAAAACGCAGGGGCCGCTATTACGTTTGCTAACCCGGCTGAGATGTACCACATCCGCAAGATCGAAAAGCTGATCCGGATGCGGATTCCCGAGCAGCCAATGCCGCCGGAGGTAAAGATCCACGAGATAACCTTTGAGGAGCAGCAGGCCATCGCCCGCGACATAGACCACCAGAAACGCACCGAGAACCCTGACTTTAAAGGTGCCTTCCATGAGAAAAAAGGCAAGCACAAGTCCAACTTCGAGAAAGGCAAAAAGAAAGGCGACCCTAAAAACTCCGTCTGGCAAAAGACGAAGAAGAAAGGCAGCCGCAGGAAATAAAAATGGCGCGTCCCGAAGTATACTTACACTTCGGGACGTTCTTGTTTATACTTGTGCCTGACGATGGTGTTGAATCCGTAAATAGAATGGCTTAGAAAATCATACTTTATACTTGGGTCATACTTGCTACTTTTCCTTCCGCTCTTTCGGATTTGCAATCCGGAAGTATAATAGCCGCGGATCTGCAATCCGCGTGAGGCATACTTTATACTTTAATCATACTTATACTTTCATCGCCGCCGCTTCCTTCCATTTGAACCAAGCTATCCTTGCTAGCAACCGCTGATCCTGTAGTTCCCACAAATCTACTGTTGCATTTCTGACTTTGGTGCTCTCAAGCCCGAGAGGGCTCGTTTTCCTGCTCGGCGCTGGGAGCTTTTCCTTTGCTCCTGACGTCGCAATGCCTCACTATCGTTCGGCACCGGAAAAACTCGCATAGGCGCCTCACAGAAAAACTGGGTTCTAATTCGATAGCTGCTGCTATTTGTCATCTCTACCTTGAGGAGAGGGTTGGGGAGAGGTGAAATTCCCCTCCTTAGGTAAGGAGGGGTTAGGGGTGGTTGGTCCCGATACGGCAAAAGCTCCCTCACCTGTTTTTAGGGGAGGGTTGGGGTGGGGTGAAAGCAGAGGGGTGGCTGGATCGGGTACTTACAAGAGCAACACCTTTTATCAGAACTTGATGCTTAAGAGCAGATTTTCGGCCACGTCGCCAAATTCAAACACCATCAGGTTGAGGACGGCACTCCACACAATGGCGCTCCAGAGCATGTGGATGAAGATATACTTGCGCGGAGCCCCGAACAGGGCTACCACAATGGTTCCGAAGATGGGGGTAAAGATAACAGGCGTCAGAAAAGCCACGCCCGGCACGCCAAAACGCTGCCAGATCTGCACAATGCGCCGGGTCTTTTTATTGAATACCGGCTCCTGCCTGGCCCTGCGCCTTGCTGCCAGCCACTTGGAGGTCGCCTCGCCCAGTATGGTAAAGATCACGACGCTCGTCATCATGCCTGCCACCGTCAGCAGCACCGACTCCAGATAGGTAAGTCCGGCAGCGACACCCGCTAAAGGCCCCCCGATAAACTTCACCATACTCACCAGGTACACCGAGAGGTACTTTAATATTTCTACAGACACAGGTTTAAGCAAATTAATAAGGGTGTAGCATCATATCATGCAACGGATGCACCAGTGTATATACGTATCCGCCAAAAAATTAATGCAGAAACATAAAGGTCAAACAACGTTATACTTCCCTACCGGCTCCTGTTAACGGGAAAACCTGCCCGTTTTATATTTTGGGACCGAAGGCCAGGTCACCGGCGTCGCCGAGGCCGGGTACGATGTAGGCTTTCTCGTTGAGATGATCATCCAGCGCTCCCAGCCAGATATGCGCCTCGGGCACCTGCTCCTGCACGTAGGCCAGCCCCTCGGGGGCGGCAATGGCGGCGGCAAAGTGTACCTGCAGCGGCTTGCCGTGGCGCAGCATGCCCTGGTACGATTTCACCAGCGAGCGGCCGGTGGCCAGCATCGGGTCGGCCAGGATCAGGATCTTGTCGTGCAGGTCGGTAGAGGCCAGGTACTCCATGTTGATCTGCAGCGCGGTGTTCTCCTCCTCCACCCGGTAAGCACCCACAAAGGTGCTGTAGGCTTTGTCAAAATAGTTTAGCATCCCGTTATAGAGCGGCAAACCCGCCCGGAGAATGGTGGCCAGCACCGGCTGCTCGGTCAGTAGTTGGGTACGTGTTTCGGCCAACGGCGTAGTAAGCGTTACCTCCTGGTACGGCAGCGTTTTCGATATCTCGTAAGCCAGCAACTCGCCCAGGCGCTCCAGGTTGCGCCGGAAACGCATACTGTCGCCATGCACGTGCACATCGCGCAGCTCGGCTACAAAATGATTTGCAAGGGAAGGGGTTTGCGTCAGGATATGTACGTTTTTATTTTCCATGATAGCTGCCAAAGTATAACGGGTTTCTCTCCCAAAGATACACAAGGGCGCGCCTTACGCCAATGCGGAAGCTAAATTTCGCGACGGCCTCCTCCTAACATCTTACGCAACGCATACGTACAAGCCGCCCTGGTGCGTTCTGTCAGGGCCCTGCCAAGTATAAATTCAGCCTGCAGAGCAACAGAATCATCCTTAAAAACAGTACATTCGCATTTAATAATATTGATATAGACACAAACCACTTATACATGAAACGCATACTTGGTGCCTTTGCCCTTTCGCTTGCCGCCCTCACGGCGCAGGCGCAGGACGTCTACATGCCCTACGACCGCGACACCTATCATCTTATAGACCGCTACCAGATAAAGTATGGCAAGCAGCTACCGGAGATGCACACGACCGTTCGCCCTTACGGCCGCGCCGAGGTAGCCGAACTGGCTGAGATCAGCGCCCGCAACACGATCTCTAAGGCCGATGAGTTTAACGCCGCTTACCTGCTCAACGACAACTGGAACTACACCGACCTGGCGCAGAACGAGAGCCGTAAACCTTTCCTCACGCATTTCTACCGCAACGTATCGGACCTCTACCACGTGGACACCGAGGATTTTGTACTGCGCGTGAACCCGGTAGTCCATTTTGAGGTGGGTGTGGATAACGAGTCGGATGGGGTGCGCTACGTGAACACGCGCGGCGCGCAGATAGAGGGAAGTATAGACGACCGGTTTGGCTTTTACTTTTTTGTAGGTGAGAACCAAGCCCGCTACCCTGAGTATGTGAACCGCCGCATCCGCCGCGATGGCGTGGTGCCGCACGAGGGCTTCTGGAAAGATTTCAAAAAGGATGGTGCCGACTACATCACGGCTCGTGGTTACATGAACTACGCCCTGAGCAAGCACGTGGAGGTGCAGCTGGGCCACGACCGCCACTTTATCGGCGACGGCTACCGCTCCCTCATTTACTCCGACTACGCGCCGCCGGCCTTCTTCCTCAAGCTTAACACCAAAGTATGGAAGCTGCACTACATGAACCTCTTCCAGGAGCTGATTCCAGTGTTTAACCGCAAGGATGAGCTTTATCCGAAGAAATACATGGCCATGCACCGCCTAGGCGTCAACATTACCGACAACTTCAACTTCGGTTTGTACGAGCAGGTGATCTTTGCGCGCGGCAAGGGCCGTTTTGAGCTGCAGTACCTCAACCCAATCATCTTCTACCGCAGCGTGGAGCACGGCCTGGGCAGCCCCGATAACGTGCTGCTGGGGGGTGATTTCCGCTGGAACCTCTGGAACCGCCTGCAGCTGTACGGCCAGGTAGCGCTGGACGAGTTTGTGCTGGATGAAGTGAAAGGTGGCAACGGCTGGTGGGGCAACAAGTTTGGCGGCCAGATCGGGGCCAAGTACATCGATGCCTTCGGTATCCCGAACCTGGATTTGCAGGGCGAGGTGAACGCCCTGCGCCCTTATACTTACCAGTACGAGGACGAATTCTCTAACTTCCAGCACTACCGCCAGCCGCTGGCGCACCCCATGGGGGCTAACCTGGTGGAACTGGTGGGCATTGTGCGCTACCAGCCCATCCCGCGCCTGCACCTGACGGCCAAGGCCATTGCCACCCAGTATGGCCAGGACATAGTTTCTGCCACCGATACCCTGAACTATGGCAACAACGTGCTCCTCTCCTACCTCGACCGCGTATCCACCTACGGAAACGAGATCGGACAGGGCGTTAAAACCAACCAGGTGCACGCCGACCTGACGGCTTCGTTCCAGCTGCGCCACAACCTGTTTGTAGACCTCAAGCAGATCGTGCGCCGCGTAAAGGCAGAAGGCGAGACACCGGACTACAACACGTCCTTTACCTCCTTTGCCCTCCGCTGGAACATTCCGCAACGGCTACACGAGTTTTAATTCCTACCTGCCCCTCCTGAAAACAGGAGGGGCTTTTTTATACTTCTTCTGCCGCGAGCTTTCAGCTCGCGAAAGTATAAGTATAACTCACGTAAGCTGAAAGCTTGTCGGCATGGTTAACCACGATCTGAAAGCTCGCGGTAGGTTAAAGCCATGTGTCCGCTTATGCCATTAGAGCTGTACCGTCTACTAAGCAGCTTTGCCAAAACTTCCGCTTTACATTTATCACTCCGTTCTATTTCAGTATCTTTGCAGCGGCTAGGCGAATGCACACCGCAATAGCCAAAGTATAAACAACTTAACCCTGATTTGTGGCTGCCAATTGTAGCCATACTTGTTGCCAGTTCGCGGAGAAGGCTTGTGCAGAAGAAGCTGCTGGCAACCGCAACCACACCATGAAGACCTACCTTCGCATACTTCAGTTCGCCAAGCCTTACAGCAGGTTTGTGCCGCTTTATACCCTTTATACTTTCCTGGGCATCATTTTTGGCCTGTTCAACTTCACGCTGCTCATTCCGTTGCTGGATGTGCTTTTCGGGAAAGTGGGGCAGGAACAGGTGATGGCCATGGTCGCCACCAAGCCGGAGTTTGCGCTCAATCTGGAGTTCTTCAAAGACTTCTTTTACTATCATTTTGGCCATGTTATTCTTGATCAGGGGCGCCAGGGAGCTTTGATGTTCGTCTGTATCATCATCATCGTGTCGGTGTTTCTGGCCAATTTGTTCCGTTACCTGGCCTTCCGGATTGTGGGGGCGCTGCGGGCACACGTGGTGCGCAACATGCGCCGGTCCGTGTACCAGCGCGTAACCGAGCTGCACCTGGGCTACTTCAGCAACGAGCGCAAAGGCGATTTGATGACCCGCATGACGGTGGACATTCAGGAAGTGGAGAGTTCGGTGGTGAGTACCCTGACCGTGGTGATACGCGAGCCGGTTTCCATTATCGCCTTTTTTATACTGCTCTTTAACATGTCGGTGGAGCTGACGCTGTTCTCACTCATACTTCTGCCGCTCTCGGGCGGGATCATTGCCGGCATTTCCAAGCGGCTCAAGCGCAAGGCCAAGGAAGGGCAAAACTCCCTCAGTTTTATACTTACTATTATTGATGAGACCCTGAGCGGCATGCGTGTAGTGAAGGCCTTTAATGCCGAGCCGTTTATACTGGGTAAGTTCCAGGACCAGAACAACCGCTACGCCCGCATCCAGCGCTCCATTGCCAACAAACGCGATCTGGCTTCGCCACTTTCAGAGTTTTTAGGCGTGTCGGTGGTGGCGGGGCTGCTGCTTTATGGCGGCACCATGGTGCTCAACAATGAGTCGGATTTGTCGGCCAGTGAGTTTATCACCTACATCATCCTGTTCTCGCAGGTGCTGGTGCCGGCCAAAGCCATGTCTTCAGCCTTTAGCAACATCCAGCGCGGCCTGGTGTCCGGCGACCGGGTGCTGCAGGTGATCGACACCAAGCCACAGATCGTGAACAAGCCCAACGCCAAAGTGCTCCCAGCCTTCCGCAACGAGATCGAGTTCCGCGATGTGGCCTTTGCCTATGGCAACAAACCGGTATTGCAGGATATCAACTTCCGTATTCAGAAAGGCAAAACCGTGGCGCTGGTAGGTCCCTCGGGCGGCGGCAAATCCACACTGGCCGACCTGGTGCCGCGCTTTTACGACCCCACCAGCGGCGCCATCCTCATCGACGGCCACGACATCCGTGATTATACCATGGAGTCGGTGCGGGCGCAGATGGGCGTGGTCACGCAGGAGTCCATCCTGTTCAACGACACGATTTTCAACAACATCGCCTTCAACAAGACCGATGCGACAGAAGAAGAGGTGATTGCTGCCGCCAAAATCGCCAACGCGCACGAGTTCATCATCAACGCTGACAACGGATACCAGACCGTTATCGGCGACCGGGGCGGCAAGCTGTCGGGCGGGCAGCGCCAGCGCTTAAGCATAGCCAGAGCCATCCTGCAAAACCCGCCTATACTTATACTGGATGAGGCCACCTCGGCACTGGACACGGAATCGGAGAAGCTGGTGCAGGAGGCTTTGACCAACCTGATGAAAAACCGCACCTCCATTGTCATCGCGCATAGGTTAAGTACCATTCAGCACGCCGATGAGATCCTGGTGCTGCAGCAGGGCAGAATTGTGGAAAGAGGCACGCACGAGGAGTTGCTGGAGCACTCGGGTTTGTACGCAAAACTGACACAGATGCAGCTGACCGTTTAAGCCTGATTTGCACTTCCTCCATACCGATAAAGCCTAAAACGCAAAATTAGAGTTACATAGTATTTGCAAATAATATTTTTTTGTTAATTTTAGCCAAACAGTTGTTGTACTAAACCGCTAAAGCAGCATGAAAGCTCTAAAAGCACTCCTCGATGTACTTGTGTTTGGTTATATCATATTCACGGTACTGCTCCTGGCCGGAGCCATAGACGAAAATGCTATTTTGAACACAAACGCAGAAAACGAGGTCCTGACACTCTATAAAGGACTGGTAGCCGTGGGCGGCGTGGTGATGCTGGCCCGTGTGCTGATGAGCAGCATTTACGTGGCCGACCTGCAGCACGAAAAGTATCGCGCCGAACTGAAGATAAATAACCTGAAGGCCGCACTTTACGAGAAGCGCCAGGCGTTTAGAAGCAACAGCTATAAAGAAACTTACGCCGAGGAGCACCAGGCGGAGGTGGCGTAAAAACCTACATGACATCTACTACCATACTTGCAGAACTGACGCAGGCACAGGACGTGCTCACCGCGTTTCTGTCTGATGCGCAGAACATCGCATCCATCGAAAAGGCCGCCGAGGCGATGGCCGCCTCCATCCAAAACGGGGGCAAAATCCTGAGCTGCGGCAACGGCGGCTCTATGTGCGACGCCATGCACTTTGCCGAGGAACTCACCGGCCGCTACCGCAACGACCGCCGGGCCCTCCCCGCCATCTCCATCTCCGATGCCAGCCACATGAGCTGCGTGGGCAACGACTATGGTTACGAGTATGTGTTCTCCCGCTACCTGGAGGCACTGGGCAACAACGGCGATGTGCTGCTGGCCATCAGCACCAGCGGCAACTCCGGCAACGTGTTAAGAGCTGCCGAAACCGCCAAAGCCAAAGGTATAAAAGTAGTTGGCCTCACCGGTAAAGACGGCGGCAAACTGGCCCCGCTCTGCGACGTGGAGGTGCGTGTGCCCCACTTCGGCTACGCCGACCGCGTGCAGGAGATCCACATCAAGGTAATCCACATATTTATACTTCTGCTGGAGCAAAAGCTGGTGTAAGTATGCTGTAAAGTATAAAGTATAAACCCGGTCGGCAGCAGAACTTTGTCGTCCGGGTTTATACTTTTCAGGCGGGAAAGTACATTAATAGGATGATGCACGTAGGTATAAGTATGGAATTATACTTTTAGGGATATCCCTGTAACCAATGAAGCACGCGCTATACGTTATACTTGTACTTTGCCTCCTCTCCTGCCAGAGCCAGGAGGAAAGCAGGCAGGCACCACTTGCCCCAACGGCTACTGACACCGCAGCGACAGTACAGCCCCCAAAACCCGCCACACCTGACTCCGCTTACCTGATAATTCCCGGAGAAAGTATGGGCCACATTAAATTAGGCATGGCTGCCAATGCAGTTCACGCCATACTTGGCAAACAAGACAGCGGCGACGCAGCCATGGGCAAGGCACTATCCTTCTGGTTAAGCAAACAGGAAGGCGAGCCGCAGCATTACGTGGCCGTGTACACCGTAGCCGACTTTGGCGGCACCGACGAAACGCCACGCGTGCGGCAGGTGCAGGTAACCTCGCCGCAGTTTCAGACAACGGACAGCATCGGCACGGGCAAACCGCTACCCGAAATCAGGCAGAAGTATGGTAACCTAAAACCGCTGGCCTACTTTCAGAACGAGCAGCAGCAACAGGTCTATATCTTCGACGCCCGGCAGCAGGGCATTGCCTTTGAAGTAACGCTGCCCGACAGCCTTTGCTCCGCCATCACCATCCACCCCAAGGGCGAGAACGTAACGAAAACCTACCTGCCCCTGCACCCGGACATGACCCGGCTAGAGTAAGCGCGGGGCTTATCCTACAATTTCTATACTTTTAAAGTATAATCCGGAATCAATTAAGCACCAGTATTGTTCCGCATCAAAATCTCCCGAAACCTATACTTCTAACAAGAAGAAAACAATGCTTATTAAAACCTTTGGCAGCGCCGTGCAGGGCGTTAGCGCCTACACCATCACCGTGGAGGTGAGTGTGAGTGCCGGTACGAAATACTTTCTGGTGGGCCTTCCGGATAACGCCGTAAAGGAAAGCGAGCAGCGCATCGAGTCGGCCCTCAAGCAATATGGCTACAAGATCCCCCGCCAGAAGATCGTGATCAACATGGCGCCCGCCGACATCCGCAAGGAGGGCTCCTCCTACGACCTCACCATTGCCATGGGCATCCTGGCTGCCTCCGGCCAGATCTCCGACGAGAAGGTGTCTTCTTACATGATCATGGGGGAGTTGTCGTTGGATGGCTCGCTCAGGCCGATAAAGGGCGTACTGCCCATTGCCATACAGGCCCGTAAGGAAGGTTTTAAGGGATTTATACTTCCGGCCCAGAACGCGCAGGAAGCCGCCATCGTGAACAACCTGGAGGTGATCGGGGTGAACAACATTCTGGAGGCGATCGAGTTTCTCGATGGTGCCCGCCAGATTGAACCCTTGGTCATCAATACCCGCGAACTCTTCAGCAACACCGCCGACCAGTACGCTGCCGACTTCTCGGATGTACAGGGGCAGGAGAACATCAAGCGCGCCCTGGAGATTGCCGCTGCCGGGGGCCACAACCTGATCATGATCGGCCCGCCGGGCGCCGGAAAAACGATGCTGGCCAAGCGGCTGCCGTCCATACTTCCACCGCTTTCGATGCACGAGGCCCTGGAGACGACCAAGATACACTCGGTGGCGGGCAAACTGGGCGAGGCCACCTCGCTGCTCACCACCCGCCCTTACCGCTCGCCGCACCATACTATTTCAGATGTGGCCCTGGTGGGTGGCGGCGGCGTGCCGCAGCCTGGCGAAATCTCGCTTTCGCATAACGGGGTGTTGTTTCTGGATGAACTGCCGGAGTTTAAGCGCACCGTGCTGGAGGTGATGCGCCAGCCGCTGGAAGAGCGTCGCGTCACAATCTCCCGCGCCAAAACCTCCATCGACTTTCCGGCTAACTTTATGCTCGTGGCAAGTATGAACCCGTGCCCCTGTGGCTATTACAATGACCCCAGCAAGGAGTGCGTGTGCGGCCCCGGCGTAGTACAACGCTACCTGAACAAGGTGAGCGGCCCGCTGCTGGACCGCATCGACCTGCATGTGGAGGTAACGCCTGTTACCTTTGATGAGATGACGGCCACCCGAAAGGCAGAGAAGAGCGCGGCGGTGCGCGAGCGCGTGATGCAGGCGCGGGAAGTACAGACACAGCGGTTTAGCGAGATGCCGCAGATCCACTCCAACGCTATGATGCCCTCGCAGATGGTGAAGGAGGTGTGCCAGATAAACGAGGCCGGCCGCACGCTGCTGAAAACCGCCATGGAACGCCTCGGCCTCTCGGCCCGCGCCTACGACCGCATCCTGAAAGTGAGCCGCACCATCGCCGATCTGGCCGCGAGCGAGGACATTAAAATTGAACATTTGGCAGAGGCCATTCAGTACCGCAGCCTGGACCGGGAGGGGTGGGCAGGCTAGGCGCAGCAGCTACACAACAGGTTTAATAACAAATAATTAACACAAGCGGCAGCCAGACAGGGTTGCCGCTTTTTCTTTGCCTTTTACCTCCAGTATCCTCCCTAAATTGTACTCCTTCATCACCAAAATCAACCCTGCAAAGTATACCTTTCTTAGTACCATGCGTAATAGCTTACAATTGTTAGCCGCTTACCATGGATAGGTGCTGGCAGTGTAGCGTATTTTTACTAACAAAGAAGACTATGAAAAAGACCCTCTTACTTTTTGTATTTATGCTGGCAACGGTGTTTGCCGCAAATGCCCAGGCGCAACTTGGCGTACGTGTGGGCGCAAACTATGCCGGCTTAACCGGCGACGAGACATCGGCATCTGACAGGATGTTTCGGTTCCATGCCGGTTTAATCTCCAGGTTTTACCTCACAACCGATGAGTTTTTCGCTATCCAGCCCGAACTGCTGTTCTCCCAGAAGGGAGGCGAGTCGGAGGACGATGACTTTAAAATTAAGCTGAGCTACATTGATGTGCCGGTGCTCGCGCACATTAACGCAGGCCCGATTTTCTTCGAAGCAGGCCCGCAGGTTTCCTTCCGTGTGGGTGGAGACATCGAAGTGAACGGAACGAACATAGACGATGACCTGGACCAGTTTAAGCGCACCAGCCTGGGGTACGCAGCGGGCGTGGGCTTCGCCGCCCCCATGGGCCTTACCGTCGGGGTGCGCTATAACGGCGACATTTCGCAATTAAATGACGATGACAATGCACCTGAATATAGAAACAGCGTATTTATGCTAACGCTGGGATATATGTTCTCCGGCAGCCGCTAAGAGTACATTAGTATAGAATAAAACTATGGAAAACAGAAAGCCCGGCCTCACCGCCGGGCTTTCTGTTTTGTCTGATTATCACCCCGCAAGTATAGTATCACTACATATTACATCCCGCTATATAGACTCTGCTTATACTTTGGCCTGCTTGTTGATATGGACTTCGGCACAGGCAGGCAACACGCAAAGGGAGCGGAGCAGCACGTATCATACTTTCTGCTCCGTGCACTAAGCTATGCCTGCAGGGAAATTAAATAAAAGACTGTAAACGCAAATCTATCCACCCGTATCTGCACGTTAAAATGCACATACGCTAACTAACACGATTATGAAGAAGCTAATTTTATCATTGAGCATTGCACTGCTGTCGTTTGCGGCGGCACAGGCCCAGTCCGGTTTGGGTGTGAGGGGCGGCGCCAATTTCTCCAACGTCTCCGGCGACCTCCAAGACGAATCCAGGTACGAGAACAAGGTGGGCTTCCATGGCGGCCTTACCTATAACATCCCCGTTGTCGGCGATTTCTTCTCCATTCAGCCCGAGCTGCTCTACTCCAACAAGGGCTTTAAGTATGAGGACACCGAGATTACCATTCCGGTTACCAACGATATATTCCGGAGGGAGGGCAACATGAACTACAACTACCTGGAGCTGCCCGTGCTGGCGCGCATTAAAGCCGGCCCGATATACTTTGAGGCTGGCCCGCAGGCCTCCTACCTGCTAAGCGTGAACAACAACATTAAGGAGTACATGAACAACGAGCGCACCAGCTCCGCCACCACCGAGATTGACAAAGACACCATGAAGGACTTTGAGCTCGGCTACGCGGCCGGCGTGGGCATCACCAGCGGCATGCTGAGCGTGGGCGTCCGCTACAACGGCAGCGTTACCGATTTCATGGATAAGTCCTCAACCGAGTACTTCAACGACGAGAACTTCATGGATGCGCGCCACTCCACCATCATGCTGACGCTGGGCCTTAACTTCTCGGCCTCCAGATAAAGATTTTTCTTTTCCTGTATTGCTTAAGCCAGCCCCGCCATTTTGGTGGGGCTGGCTTTTTTGTGTCTCAACATTTTTATACCTGCGCCAGTAAACAAGTATACACAGCCTAACCTGCCATACTATGAAAAAGACGCTACTCCTCCCGCTGTTTATACTTTTGCCGGTGCTGCTGGCGCAGGCGCAGTACGCCAGGTTTGGGGCCAAAGCGGGCGGCAACCTCTCCAGCGTGCAGGGCTCCGACGGCTCCTCCAACACCACCAACAATTTGGCAGGCATAAACGGGGGCCTTATCCTGAGTTACGAGTTCGTGTCGCGGCTGGCGGTGCAGGGGGAACTGCTCTACGAGCAGCGCGGCTTTGTGTATGATGCCTACCCGATTAGTGCGGATGAGGCGCTGGCTGATGACCACCGGCTGCACTACCTCATGTTGCCCGTGATGCTGAAGCTGCAGAAAGGCGGCCTGTTTGTGGAGGGCGGTCCTTACCTGGGCTACCTCATCGCTGAGGCCACCAAGGTAAAGCGCCTCGACCGCAATACCCTCGACGACTCCAACCCAACGGTGCTGGGCAATTACAAGCTAAGTATGAGCGACTTTGAGCGCTGGGATTACGGCTATACCATAGGCATTGGCCTGGAGATGGACAACGGCTTTTTCGTGAGTGTGCACAACACCGGCGGCCTCACCTCATTCTCTAAAACGCTGGACCAGAAGAATTTTGGCTACATGCTCAGCATAGGCTACCTGCTGCGCCCGCCCTCTCCTGACGAGATGATGCGCTAGAAAAGCAAACGCCCGGCTATTTCGGTAGCCGGGCGTTTTTATACTTTGTACTTTATACTTGGTTTGATGCTTATTTCTTCAGCTGCGCAAAGTATTTGTAGAACTGCGGAATCGTCTCAATGCCTTTCATGTAGTTGAACAGGCCGTAGCTCTCGTTCGGCGAGTGGATGGCGTCCGAGTCCAGCCCGAAGCCCATCAGCACCGAATCCAGACCCAGCTCGGACTTGAACATGGCCACGATCGGGATGGAGCCGCCGCTGCGCACCGGGATCGGCTTCACGCCGAAGGTTTCCTCGTAAGCCATTGAGGCCGCCTGGTAAGCAGGCGAGTCGGTAGGGGTTACCACTGGCTCGCCCCCGTGATGGGGCTTCACCACCACCTTCACACTCTTGGGCGCTATACTTTCAAAGTGCTTTTTAAACTTCTCAGTGATCTCCTCGGAGGTCTGGTGCGGCACCAGGCGCATCGAAATCTTCGCGTACGCCTTGGACGGGATCACCGTCTTGGCGCCCTCGCCGGTATAGCCGCCCCAAATGCCGTTCACGTCCAGTGTCGGGCGGATGGAGTTGCGCTCCATGGTTACGTAGCCTTCCTCGCCGTGCACATCGCCCAGGTCCAGTGCTTTTTTATACTTGTCCAGGTCGAATGGGGCGCGGGCCATTTCGGCGCGCTCCTCCTGGCTCAGCTCATCCACGTTATCGTAAAAGCCTGGTATGGTGATGCGGTTGTTCTCGTCGTGCAGCGAGGCGATCATCTGGCAAAGTATGTTGATGGGGTTCGCCACGGCGCCGCCGTACAGGCCGGAGTGCAGGTCGCGGTTTGGCCCCGTTACCTCTACCTCCAGGTAGCTCAGGCCACGCAGGCCGGTGGTGATGGAGGGCGTGTCGTTGGCCAGCATGCCTGTGTCAGAGATCAGGATTACGTCGCCTGTCAGGCGGTCCTTGTGCTCGCGTACAAAGGCGCCCAGGTTCACAGAGCCCACTTCTTCCTCCCCTTCTATCATGAATCTCACGTTGCAGGCCAGCGTGCCGGTCTTCACCATCGTCTCAAAGGCTTTCACGTGCATGTACATCTGGCCTTTGTCGTCGCAGGCGCCGCGGGCGTAGATCTTGCCGTCTTTTATCACCGGCTCGAACGGCGGCGAGGTCCACAGCTCGTATGGGTCGGCAGGCTGCACATCGTAGTGGCCGTACACCAGCACCGTCGGCAGGCTGGGGTCCACCATCTTCTCACCGTATACCACCGGGTTGCCGGCAGTCTCCACCAGCTCCACGTTATCGGCGCCGGCCTCAATCAGGCGCTCCTTCAGAAACTCGGCGTTACGCATCACATCGGCCTTAAACTTCGGGTCGGCGCTAACGGATGGGATGCGCAGCATGTCGAGCAGTTCGTTTACAAAACGGTCTTTGTTGTCGTTGATATATTGGTTGATCATAGCGTATGGGTTTGCTCTGTTATGACTTAAAGTTACAAAAAAAGAGCCACCCTTGCTCAGCAGGATGGCTCTTCTCGACGTTTTTATACCTTGCTATACTTGGTTAGCGCTTGCGGCCCAGCTTGATGTTGGCCTTGCTTTCCTCGCCGGCTATCAGGCGGTTGATGTTCTTGCGGTGCGTCAGCACCACCACCGCGAAAAGTATGAATCCGAAGATGATCAGGATCGGGTTATCCGGGTGGAAGCGCGGCACCAACAGCAGCAGCATCGGGAAAGCCAGGGCCGCGATCATGGAGCCCAGAGAAACATACTTGGAGGTAAACAATACGATCACGAAGATGGCAATGCACATCAGGGCCACAACCGGCTCAATGGCCAGCATCATGCCCAGCAGCGTGGCCACGCCTTTGCCGCCCTTAAACTTCTCGTACACCGGGAAGATATGCCCCAGCACGCCAATGGCACCATAGATCAGCTGGTATACGATCAGGTTCTCGGGCGCTATGGCACCGAAGATCACCAGGAAGCCTGCCAGCGAGGTGGCCGTCCAGCCTTTGAAAATATCAAGCAACATCACCACGGCACCCGGTTTCTTGCCCAGCACCCGGAAGGTATTGGTGGCGCCGGAGTTACCGCTGCCATGCTGCCGCACATCAACGCCATAGTATGCCTTGCCTATCCAGACGGCCGAGCAAATGGAGCCGATCAGGTACGCCGCAACGGCAAATACAGCTATCAGTATAATATCCATAAGTATAAGGTTTAAGCCAGGGGGACTGCTTTTTGCCGGAGCGCCAACCTGTTGGAGCAGGTGCTTTTCAGTAGCAAAAATAAGCCCAAATATAGGCAAAACTTAATTCCATTGCTAATAATTAAGCGCCTCTCTAACCCTATACGGGGTGTTTATGGTTCCTGGTTATGCTAGAATGTTCCTTCACCCTCTTCCTCGCCTTTCTTCTTTTTCTTCTTGCGGCCCTTCTTGTCATCGTCCTCCGAGATAAAGTCGAAGTTTCCGGTCGACTCTTTCACCACATTCTCCGTCACGGTTTTGAAGCCCTCCTTGCCGCCTAAGTATGTGTCCTGGAAGTACTTCACGAACTCATTCTTCTCGATCGGGATACCTTCGTAAACGCCGTAACTGCTGGTGGCGCCGCGGCTGCCTTTCGACTTGGAGCGCACCGCCTTGTTAAACTTATCGTCGGACGACACCAGCGTGAGCCCGTTCTCGAAGAAGCTGAAGTAATACCAGGTATACGGGTCGGCCTGCAGGTATAGGTTCACCACTGGGTCGCCGTACATGTCCTGCTTCATTTCCAGGTAGCCGTTCATCTTCGCGTTGATGTCCTCTTTCAGGCTGTTGGCCACGCCAATGCCGCCCACGCTGTACCAGGTCTTCTGCTCGTTAGACCAATGCAGGTTCACGTCGGTGAGCACCAGGCTGCGCTCCAGTTTCTTCGACAGCTTCGGCAGCGGCACGTATCCCGCCATCGATTGGTCTCTGTACCTGCGCGCGTCCTTATCGCCGACAAACTCACCGAGCTGGTAGAGCAGCGCATCGTCCACGTTGCTGATGGCCGCTGCCCCGGCAGCGTTGCCGCGCAGGTTACCGGCCATAGCCCCAAGTGCCTGGCTCGGCACGTCTAAATCAAACACAAGCAGGGTCTGCAGTTTATAGCGGCTGCTATCCAGTTTACCGTCTCCGCTGCCCGATGCCTCTATGGCAAAGTTCTTCATCGGCTTCACCAGGTTAAGCCTGCCCTCGAAATGGATGGAGTTGGAGCCCTCGTTGTAGCGCAGTACGTTGCCCTCGTAGGCATCGCCATAAGCTCTTCTCTCCTGCCCCATCTTAAACTCACCGCTCTCTTTATCATAAGAGAGCAAGCCGTCTACGGTAAACAGGTCCAGGTCGTCCTCGGCCTGCTTTCTGGAAACGAACGTGTTGTACAGTGTGCCGGAGCCCTTTGACACGTGCAGGCCCGTGTGCAGCGGGGAGCCATCCGCCGCCTTCGGCTTCAGGATCGGGATGCGCACATTGTTCGGGTTGAGCGTGTCTTTCTTGTAAGGGAACCAGTCGGAGTCGTCCGGGTTGCCGGTGAAATTCAGCTTCACCTCCCCGTCAAAATCCATAAACTCGTTCGGGGCCTGCATTACTGCCTTGCCGCGGTACATGATCTTCGGGAAGATGTAGAACGGCTTGACCTCATCCTCTAGTTGTGCCGTGGCATAGGTATAAACCGGTTTCTTTTTCTCCTGCGGGTTGCCATACACAAAATCGCCGAAGCGCAGCTGGAACGAATCGCCGGCGGCATTGTAGTAATCGTGCACCGCGTCGCCGCGCATCTCCTGCCGCGACAGCACATCAATGTTGCCCGCGTATAGTTTGTGGTACTGCTGCACGGTGTCGGCCAACACCCTGGCGTTGCGCAGCGTGCGGATACTTGCCCCCGCCTGCACGGCTACCCGGCCGCTGTCCGGCACCACGTAGGAGTCGGCCACGGCAATGTGGGGCACACCGGTTGCGTGCAGTGTGTTGTCCTGCAGGCTGAACTCACCGCCATCGGCCATGAACCGCAGCCCCTCCTGCTCCGGCACCTGCGAGTAGAACCAGTTCTTCCCGCCGTTCTCGTCGGCTTTCAGGCTTACTTTCTTCGCGTTCATGTCCCAGCGGGCGCTGCTCATGGATGTCTTGTACTGTGTTTTCGGGAATTCCATACTTGCGGCACCCTTCTGCTCGCTCTCAAAGTCCACAAAGCCGGTGGTCATGTCGTAGGTGAAGGCCACGTCCTGCGCCTTAATGGCCGGACTTCCCTCCGTGTCTGATTTAACGAGCATCTGGGCGTTGTTGCCGCTGAAGCTGCGCTGGCCGAACAGCATTTTGGCCGCGGTTACGCTGGCATTCTCGTTGTCCAGCACGCCACTTCCGTACAAGCCTCCCGGCGAGAGCTTGGCCACCCCCTTGAAAGTATAATTCTCCTTGTACACCGTCATCGGGGCTTCGGCGGTTTGCAGGTACATGGTATCGGCCTGTGGTTGCCAGTTCATCTTAAAGCCCTTCAGCGTTGCCACCGGGTAGGCCGTGCCGTTCACGGTGCTTTCGCTGATCGTTACTTCTGTGCCGTTCTCGGCTACCGCTCCATTTTTGTAGAACGTATACTCCGGTGCCTGCAGCGTGGCCGAAAGGTAGGTGAGCTTGCCCCGGCTCTGGATACCGGCCGAGCTCATCATGATGGTGTCGTACACCATGCCCTTGCCACCGTAAGTCTCCAGCCCTTTGGCGGGCGGTTGGTAGTAAAAGCCCATCGTCTCGTCAGGCATCATCTGCAGCTTAGCCTTGATGGGTGGGAAGATCCCCCCGGAGTGAAAGGTACCGTCGAAGGCCACCGCCTGGTTGCCCGAGCTCAAACTATCGAGTTTAAACGGGGGCATGTCGAAGTATACCGTACTATCGTAGGCGCCGGCAGCCACCTCGGGGCGCGAGAAGGCCATCTGCGCACCGGCCACGGCGTCAAACTTGGGGTACTCTGCCAGAAACTTCTCCCCGGACTTATTACTTGGCTTGTTGATGTACAGTTTGCCAGACGAGTTACTGGTCATCACCTGCTCCGTCGCCTTTCTGCTTCGGGCGTCGCGGCTCTTGGTTACCAGCGCAATGGTATCCAGCTTGGTCAGGTCGATGGAAAACTCATCATAGTTAAACCTGAACTCGGTGCCCCGCAAGGCCAGCCGGCTGGCGTACACCTGCCCGTCGAACTCGATGTCGCGGTTCTTGAGGATGTGTATCTCCTCGCGGCGCGGCAGGATGTACACGCTCGCCGTGTCGTTGTTAAACGTGATCTTGTTCACCCCGCGCACCGTCAGCTTGTTATCTTCCAGGTTCAGGGTGGCGTTGCGGCCCGATGGCACCACTGATTTTATGACAATGTGATCGTAGTCGTTCTTATCGCGGGAGGCGCCTACATAGTGCCAGGCTTTGTTTTTCAGTTCGATGTATCCGGAGGCTGGATCATAGTCCAGGTAGCCCTGGTAAGACATCACCTGGGCAGCCTCGCGCACGGCCTTTTCATCGAGGCGGGTGGCACGGGCTACATCAGCGGCATAAAACGTACTCGACTTTGCCTTGGCCCCATAGCCCACCAGCACCTGCAGCGGATGGAAAGGCGCAATGCCCACCAGCTGCTGATACCGCACGTTGGAGTAGTATTCCGTAGACTCCAGCTGCACCGGAATCAGGGTCTTGGTGTTGAGGATGGAGAATTCGATCTCCGGCTTGTTCAGGTTCCAGTGTACCCGCTCCGCGGTGATTTCCAGCTCATGGTAAGAATCATAGAAAGGGGTGTGGGCATAGGGTCCTTTGTCTTTTGTCAGCGTCAGGTCCTGGTTTACGCGGGAGTAGCGCAATTGCATGGCAGGGTGCGTAAGCGAGTCCTGCGCCTGGTACACCGACACAGAGGCACGGTTTGCCAGCACCAGCGAGTCCTCGAAGGTATAGTTGCGGGCCATGGTGCGGAACTTGCGCTGCCCCTGGTGCGACACCACCAGCTGCGACAGGCTGCCATCCAGCGGGCGGCTGCCAATGATGTTACCCGTAAACGAGAAGCCACCGGTATAGGCAATACCGGTGCCCAGGCTGTTCAGGCGGGCATCGCTGGTGAAGGAGGTAAACTTAGGGTAAGGGTAGTTGCCGTTTTTGCGCTTGCTGCTGATCCACTCCAGTGCACCATCTACCGGGGCTGCCAGCACGGCGGCATAGGTTACTTTTACATCAGGCGCCTTAAAACCGGCAAAGCTGGTGTTAAAGCTATACTTACTGAGCTCGGCTTTGGCTGGCTCGCCCTTCACCTCCCAGTCAAAGTTTCCGCCTTCGCCCACAAACATGTTCTGCGTCAGCATCAGCTGGCCGGCCGTGTTTTGTATGGCCGTGGAATCCCAGGGGGTAACAAACACGAGCGCCACTTTCTCCAGCTTCAGCACCGGCCCCGACACTTTGGGCATGGCCGGTATGAACTGGCGCTTCAGGCTCTCCTTCCGCTTCTGCTCATTTTTCTGCTTATCCTCTTTTTTAGGCTGCGGCACCACGGTTCCCCAGCCGTCATCCACCCAGGCATCTTCCTCGCTTGTTGCGCTTGCCTCATCATCCCACGACACGCTGCCCCAGGCATCCGCGCCTTCCTCCTGCTCCCCGGCTGCCTTGCTGGCTCCCTCATAAGCAAAGCTGAAGCTGCCCCCGGATGCGCGCAGGCTGTAGTAGGCGTTCTGGAACAGCTTGCCCTGGTCCATGAACAGGCTGGTGGTGCGCAGGAACTGCTCCAGGCGCTTGGTGTCCTCCTGCTTCACGGCTTTATCCGTTACCTCCAGCAGGTTATCCAGCTGGGCGGGGCGCAGGTTCTGCTTCTTCACGCCGGCCGTTACCATGGTAAAGAAATCGGAGAAGTGCGGATTGCTGCGCATGCGCTTGCGGTACATGTTCTGGGCAATGTCTATCACCTCTTTCTGCTGCTTGGAGGAGAGCTTCCCGTTGCTCCATACTTCCTCCAGGTCGGCGGAAAGGGCCTCGGCGTTCTCCACTTTACCCGCTGCGAGCAGGGCCTTTACATCCGCCACAAATTTATCAGGCTCGGTAGATAGCCTGGTCTGCTGCGCCTGCGCCGTGAGGAAGGCAAAAAATAAGATGAAGGGTAAAAGTTGTTTCATACAAGTAGGGGTTGGGTAATTGGATGGTGGTGGTGTACGCTCATACTTTAGGATGCCCTGAAAATGGCAGAAACCCAGTTATTCTTCGTCCGGTGCGATACATAAGCCAGGCTCAGTTCCTCGCAGCGCTGCTGTATCTGGGGCAGGTCCTCGGTGTAAAAGCCGCTCAGCAGCAGCCAGCCTTTTGGTTTCAGCACGGCTTTATAGGCCGGCATGTCTTCCAAGAGCACGTTGCGGTTGATGTTGGCAAGTATGATATCGAATGGCTTTTCTCCCGCAATCGCCTCAGCATCACCCAGTCGCACGTCTATACTTGCGTAGCCGTTCAGTTCGGCGTTCTCGCGGGCGTTCTCCACGGTCCAGTCCTCAATCTCTACGGCCACGATCTGAGAGGCGCCCAACTCGCCGGCCATAATGGCCAGGATGCCGGTGCCGCAGCCCATGTCCAGCACGCGCTTGCCCTGGTGGTCCAGCGTCAGCTGGTTTTCGATCATGAGCGTGGTGGTTTCGTGGTGGCCGGTGCCAAACGACATCTTCGGGTTGATGACGATATCATACTTCGCAGCAGCAGGTTTCTCGTGAAACGAGGCCCGCACCGATACCTGCCCACCGATGAACAGCGGCTCGAAGTTGCGCTCCCACTCCTCATTCCAATTCTGGCGCTCAATCTTCCGGGCCGTGTACGTTGCCTGCACCAGGTCGGCGTAGCGGTTCAGCGTCTCCTCCAGCTCCTGCTGGCTATACTTGTCTTCCTCGATGTAGGCGCTGAAACCGTCCTCGTTCTCCACAAAGGCGTCAAAGCCCAGCTCCCCGAGCTCGGCTGTCAGTATATCCGCAAAATCGGCGTTTACTTTTAAGGTTACTTCTATAAAATCCATCATAAAAATTATTCTCGGCAAGTGGCAAAAGAGCGCGCATCGGTAAAGTGCACGGTAAAATCAGCCTGGTAGCGCTGCTCGGTCACGTACAACACGTGGTCGGCGAAGGCCTTGTTGGGCGTTACATACCAGATGGCCGGCGCATCGGCGAAGAGCTTGTTGCTCTCGCGGAATACCACCATGTCGGCAAAGGCCTCCTCCTCCCCCAGGAACACCACATGCGAGGCGGTGTTTTTATACACAGGGTTGCGCTCCAGGTACACAGAACCATACACCTGGCAGTGGTTTCGCCCCATTTCTGACGCGGGGGCAGGGCTCAGGTGCGGCAGCAGCGCCATCCAAAGTAGGAGCAGTATCTGCATTATATTAATTTGTTAAAATATAGGCAAGATACAAAAAAAGGTCGCTACCACAGTAGGATAGCGACCTTTTTAACAATTTCCTATTGTATTTTATATGGATTTGATCACGTCCGTGAAATCTCTTGACTTCAGCGAGGCTCCTCCGATCAAGCCGCCGTCCACATCGGCCTGTGAGAACAGCTCTTTGGCATTGCCCGGGTTGCAGCTGCCGCCGTAAAGGATGGAGGTGTTGTACGCCGCCTCGGCATCAAACATGCGGGACAGTTGCTCGCGGATATACTCGTGCATTTCCTGCGCCTGCTGGCTGCTGGCCGTGCGGCCCGTGCCAATGGCCCAGATCGGCTCGTAGGCCACCACTACCTGGTCGAACTCCTCGTTGCTGAGGTAGGAAAGGCTATCGTGCAGCTGCTTGCCCACGTACTCGAAGTGGCGGTCGGCGTCGCGCTCCTCCAGCGGCTCGCCGCAGCAGAAAATCGGTTTCATGCCGTGGGCGATGGTGGCTTTCATCTTCTGGTACAGCGTCTGGGCATCCTCGTGGTGGTATAAGCGGCGTTCGCTGTGGCCGATGATCACGTACTCCACTCCTACCGACTTCAGCATGGCAGCCGACACCTCGCCGGTGTAGGCGCCGCTCTCGTGCTCGCTCACATTCTGCGCGGCCAGGTGCATTTTGTCGTTGCCCTGGGTCAGTTTGCCCACGCTCTGCAGGAACGGAAACGGAGGGGCCACCACTACGGACACATCGCCGCTCACCTCGTCCTTCACCATGTTATCGATCTCCGACACCAGCGAGAGCGCCTCCTCGGCGGTTTTATTCAGTTTCCAGTTGCCTGCAACAATCTTCTTTCTCATGTTTTATACTTTGTTGATGATGAATATACTTGGATTGGCTTGCTCTAAAGCTTTACGGCAAGATAGGAAAAATTGGTGTACCTCTTGTTTATACTTTGCTGGAGTATTTCTCTAAAGCTATACTTATCAGGCTATGCTTTATACTTGCCTTTTCCATGGTGCAAGTCTTCAGACTTGTACCTATCATAGCGTCAGGTTTGCAACCCAACTGGCTTGGAAAGCCATACTTATACTTTAGCTGTACTTCATGTCTTCTCTGGCGCAAGCGTCCGCTTGTGCATCCTTTAGCCGCTGCTTCCTGTAACTTCATACAAGCTATACTTTCAAAACACCGCTGATCCTCTAGTTCCCACATGCCTACCGTTTCATTTCTGGCTTTGGCTCCCTCCAGCCCGGGAGGGCTCGCCTTCGGGCATCGCGCTGTGTTCCCTCCTGCCTCCGCTGCGCTGCGGCTGCCCTTGACGGGCACCGGATCTCACAAGGCGCTCGAGCCAAAGGCTGGGATCAATTCGATAGCACCGGCTTATTTGTCATCTCGAACGTAGTGAGAGATCTTATTAGAATTCTACATAGATCCCTCACTTCATTCGGGATGACATGAGAAAGTGACAAGTATAAATTCCCCTTCTCGGAGGGGCAAGGGGTGGATTTATACTTTGTAGGGACAGGTCGCGGCCTGTCCGCGCTATACCAGCAGCTATAAGACTTATACTTCAGCAGGAGTAATTACAGGCTCCCCTCCTTGGCTAAGGAGGGGCAGGGGTGGTTGGACCCAGTACTGTTTAAACTCCCTCCCCTGTTTTTAGGGGAGGGTTGGGGTGGGGTGACCCTAGCCAGGGGTGGTTAGCCCCGAAGCAGCAAAAAAGCCGCTGCATTTATACTTTGCAGCGGCCTTATACTTATACTTATACTTATACCTACAGCTTCCCCTTCAGGAAACGGGCCGTGTGGTTATCCTCCAGCTTGGCCATTTCCTCTGGGGTACCCTCAAACAGCAGGTGGCCGCCGTTCGTGCCTCCCTCCGGACCAAGGTCGATGATCCAGTCGGCGGATTTGATGATGTCCATGTTGTGCTCGATGATTACGACCGTGTTACCGTTCTCGATGAGAGCATTAATGGAGGTGAGCAGCCTGCTGATGTCGTGGAAATGCAGGCCGGTACTAGGCTCATCAAAAATAAAGAGAATGTTCTCCTGGTGCGCCTGCACGCCCTTGGTCAGGAAGGAGGCCAGCTTTACGCGTTGCGCCTCGCCACCCGACAAGGTGTTGCTCGACTGCCCCAGCCGGATATAGCCCAGGCCTACATCATTCAGTGGCCGCAGCTTCTCCACGATCTTGGGCTGCCCGGCGAAGAAGTCGATGCTGTCGGCAATGGTCATGTCCAGCACCTCGGAAATGCTTTTGTCCTTATACTTTACATCAAGTACATCCTGCTTGAAGCGCTGGCCGTGGCAGCTGTCGCAGGTCAGGTAGATATCTGCCATAAACTGCATCTCGATCTTCACCTGCCCTTCGCCCTGGCATACTTCGCAACGGCCACCCTCGATGTTAAACGAGAAGTGCGAAGGCTTGAACCCGCGCGCTTTGGCTACTGGCTGGTCGGCGTAGAGCGTGCGGATGGCATCGTAGGCCTTCACGTAGGTTACCGGGTTGGAGCGCGACGACTTGCCGATCGGGTTCTGGTCCACAAACTCCACATGCTCTATCTTGCTGTAGTCGCCGGCCAGTTTGTCGAACTTACCGGTGGCCTCGGCCGTGGAGCCGTGCAGCTTCTGCATGGCCGGGGCCAGTATCTTTTTGATCAAGGTGGACTTGCCGGAGCCGCTCACGCCTGTCACCACCGTCATCACGCCCAGCGGCACCTTCACGCTCAGGTTCTTCAGGTTGTTTTCGCGTGCACCGATGATCTCGATGGCATTGCGCCACTTGCGCCGCTGCGTGGGCACGGGCACCTCCATGCGGCCGTTCAGGTACCGGGCGGTGTAGGTGTCGGCTTTCTTTGTCAGTTCTTCCAGCGTTCCCTGGAACATCAGGTTACCGCCACCCGATCCGGCTTCCGGGCCAATGTCGATCAGCTGGTCCGCGGCGCGCATCATCTCTTCTTCGTGCTCCACCACAATTACGGTGTTGCCCAGCTGCTGCAACGAGCGCAGCACGCCGATCAACTGCTCCGAGTCCTTCGGGTGCAGTCCTATACTTGGCTCATCCAGGATATACATGGACCCCACCAAGGCGCTGCCCAGCGAGGTGGCCAGGTTAATGCGCTGGCTTTCGCCGCCGGAAAGCGTGTTGGAAAGGCGGTTGAGCGTCAGGTAGCCCAGGCCCACGCGCTCCAGGTAACCCAGGCGGTTCGTTACCTCCGTTACCAGGCGCTCGGCTACATTCTGCTCGTGCTCGGTTAGCTGCAGGTTTCTAAAGAAGGGTAGTACCTGCGTGATCGGCATCAGCACCAGGTCGGTTATACTTTTGCCGCCCACTTTTACATAGCTGGCATCCTTGCGCAAACGAGAGCCCTTGCAGTCGGGGCAGGCGGTGCGGCCACGGTAGCGCGAGAGCATCACACGGTACTGGATCTTGTGCGTCTGCGACTGTATTTCGCGGAAGAAGGCGTTGAGCCCGGAGAAATACTTGTTGCCCGTCCACAGTAGCTCCTGCTCCGCCTCGCTGAGTTCATTGTATGGCCGGTGGATGGGAAAATCGAAGCGGATGCCGTTCTTGAGCAGTGGCTGTAGCCATTCGTTCATCTTGTCGGTGCGCCACGGGGCGATGGCCCCTTCGTACACGGTCAGGCTTTTATCCGGGATCACCAGGTCCGGGTCGATGCCCAGCACACTGCCGAAGCCCTCGCAGGTCTGGCAGGCGCCGTAGGGGTTGTTAAAGCTGAAGAAGTTCACCGACGGCTCCTCGAACACCATCCCGTCTAGCTCAAACCTATCCGAAAACACGCGTTCCTCCTCGTTGCCATACTTGACGCGGCACTCGCCCTGCCCCTCAAAAAAGGCGGTCTGCACCGAGTCGGCAATCCGGAACTGCAGGTCCTCGTCGGATTTATAGATCACGGCACGGTCCACCAGTATATAGATTTCCTTCCCCAGCTTTGGTTTTTTCTCCTCCAGCAGTTCCTCTATAAAGTATACCTGGCCGTTGGCGTAGATGCGCGAGTAGCCCTTCTGCAGCAGCAGGTCCAGTTCCTTGGCCAGCGTGCGCTCCCGGTGCTGGTGCAGCGGCGCCAGGATCATGACGCGGGCCTCATCCTCCAGCGAGAAAATAAAATCCACCACATCGGTGATCGAATCCTTCTGCACCACCTCTCCCGAAACAGGCGAGAAGGTTTTGCCGATGCGGGCATAGAGCAGCTTGAGGTAATCGTAGATCTCGGTGCTGGTACCCACCGTGGAGCGGTTGTTTTTGATACTTACCTTCTGCTCGATGGCGATGGCCGGGCTAATGCCCCGGATGTAATCCACGTCAGGCTTGTCCATGCGGCCCAGGAACTGGCGGGCGTACGAGCTCAGGCTCTCCACGTACATGCGCTGCCCCTCGGCATAGAGTGTATCGAAGGCCAGTGAGGACTTTCCGGACCCGGAAAGGCCGGTGATGACGATGAATTGGTTGCGGGGCAGCGCCACACTCAGGTTTTTGAGGTTGTGTACCCGTGCGCCCTTAATGATGATATGCTGACGGGCATCGAGCTCGTCTAATTTATCTTCGGTTATGTTTACCATATAGCAGTGAGCCCCGGCGGCAAGTATAAGTGGCCGTTGCTGAGGCTGTTTTAAGCGGATTTTCAATCTGTAAAGATACGAATAGATAACCGCTTTTTGAAGGCCTTTGTTACAGTTGGAACTCAGGCAAGCCCTCTCCCCTCCGCGGCTAACTGAAAACAGGCCGCTTATACTTTGATTTATTGCGCTGGCTGCGGAGCTTCACAAAATATTTGCGGGGCTTTACTAAAATCTGCCACCCGGCCTGCTCCTGCGCTCCCCTCGTCCGTACATATCCGTATAGATATAAAGTATACATCCGTCGGCACCGGCTGATGCTATTTCCCTGCCCACCCTTCAGTACTATCTCCGTTACCCGGCACCGGGTATGCCTCCTGTTGATCCCGCGCGACTGAACCGAAAGCTACCCCATTATGAAAAAGACCTTTACGCTGCTCCAGCTATTGTTTGTGCTCACTTTTCCGCTGTTCTTGCTCCCCAATGCTGCGAGGGCGCAGGGAGATGTGGGGGTGTGTGAATTTGCAGATGATTGCCTATTTATAGCATTTGAGGCCATACAGGAGGAAAGCCCCTCCTCCCCCAGCCTGCTTATTGTGCTAACGGCCTTCCTGCAGGAAGGGGGCCGTTGCAATATTATAGACGGCCTTATACTTTCTCCCGCAGGAGGCTTCCCTACTTTGATTACCCGGGAGGACCTGGAAGAGAACCAGAACTTCATAGAACTTGTAGTCGACAGAGACACCTTCACGGAAACACCTGATATACTGGTTGCCACATTCCGTTACTTTACCATCCCTGTGTTCGGGGTACAAATACCCATTCCCATCGATATCGTAGACCTGCAGGCGCGCTTAGACTCCGACGATCCCTGCCTGCCCATTACCCCACTTCCTGTGGAGTTGGCAAGCTTTGAGGGGAAAGTGACGCAGAGCGGCATCAGCCTGGAGTGGGAGACGGCCAGCGAGCAGAACAACAGCCACTTTGAGGTGGAGCGCAGCGCCGACGGCAAAACCTTTGCAGCGCTTGGCAGCGTGCCCGGCAACGGCAACTCTTCCGTGTCGCTCGCTTATAGCTACCTCGACAAATACCCGCTGGAGGGCATGAATTACTACCGCCTGAAGCAGGTAGACGTTGACGGCAGGTATGAGTACTCGAAGGTGGTAGCCGTAACCGCCGCAGAAAAGAGCGGGAAGCTGCAGGCGCAACTGCTGCCCAACCCCTGCCTCCAGGGCGACTGCCAGCTACGCATAGCCACCGCTGCGCCGGGCCAGCCGGTGCGGGTGCAGCTGCAGGACCTGACCGGCCGGGTTGTGTTTGAGCAAAACCTGCGGGACGATGGCGAGCAGCTACAGCTCAGCCCGCAGCAACTGCAGAACCTGCGGGGCGTGTTCATACTTTCGGCCGAGGCTGGCCAGGAAGTGGTGCGGCAGCGGGTGGTGCTGGAGTAAGGCATATTTCCCTGGGCTCCGGCGTAAAGGCACAACCTGCACCGGCCGCTAAAACGTATGAGAGGTTATTGTTCAACCGATTATCAAAGCATTGTGTAACTATGGGAAAAGGCGATAAGAAATCCAGAAAAGGAAAGATCACGAAGGGCACTTTTGGCAAGAGACGCACCAAGAAAGGCTACAACCTGAAAATGAAGCCAGTCGGCAAAGCGGCACCCTCAAAGTAGCAGCCACCGGCCTTTACCAAAATTGCGCTGTTGGAGGGGTAACTGCCTGCAGCAGCGCAATTTTGCATTCTGTGTCATCCCCTGGAGGCCCCTCCCGGCCTCCTCCTTCCTCTAAGTTTCTCTGCTGATTGCATGCAGAGCATGATGGAAGTGATGCTTTATACTTCGGCTGCTTTTGCACTCTTATCCATAACATCCAAAATTCTTACTAAAAACTCTCCCCAAGCTGCAACTATAGCGCAGAGATCAAAGTATAAACTTTTACCTATTTTTAGTTTGGGCTCCGCTCCCAAAGGCGCCTCTGGCCAGCATAACCAGCCCAACATAACGAAATTGTAGCCTCTGTGTTAACCAGTAGGCTCAGGTATTATTAAATTGTAAAGTATATTTTTCCAAGCCAACGCTTGTCCGGAGGGTGCGTACCTTTACGACAATAAGACGTTCTTAAAACTATTTTTAACCTTAACTGACACTATTCCATGCAAGTACTGGACATCAGAAATTTGTTGGAGAACATCGAGCGGAAAGTGTACCAGCAGGAGATCACGACTGACGACGCAGTAACGAAACTGATAAACGCAGAAATTGCCAAGGCCATTAACCTGAAGTATACAAAGGAGAACGAGGCCGAGGTAGACATGCTCAAGAACATTTCCTGCACCACGTTAGAATGCTACCTGGAACACCTGAAGGCCGTAGAGGCCAAACTCCGTAAGCCCTGTGACATCTCCGCGCAATGCAAGCCCCTGGAGGAGCGCGAGATAAACCGCCGCCTGTTGCTCATCCTGAACCGCCTCAAAGGCTACAGCAGAAAGTAGCAGCGAGTACCATAATCCATTTCAGACCATCCTTCGCAAGATCCCTCAGCTCTTCCGAAGGATTTTTTATGCCCACACCTTTCCGCTCCCAATACATGACCTAGGTCATTTTTTTGGCGCGCCGGCTTACCTAAGTTTGTGTTTTAGTTCACACACAAGGGGCGGGCATGGCGGAGGCATCACCCTCTTTTCGGGACCGGATAGCCACCAACTGTGCGGGCAAGTAACCCGCCCGTAGGCCGCACGCCCCTGAGGCGCTGACGAACTGCAAGATGCTGCTGATTAAGTGATACCCATGAAGAAAGACATCACAACCGAGGAGGATGTAAAGCTGCTCGTCGATACCTTTTACGACCACGTGAACCAGGATGGGCTGCTTTCGCCGGTTTTCAACGACATTGCCCATACAAACTGGCAGCACCACCTGCCCGTTATGTATAGTTTCTGGAGCTCGCTGCTGTTCGGAAGTATGGCCTACAAGGGCCAGCCGTTCCCGAAGCACCTGCGCCTGCCCATTCAGCAGGAGCATTTCAGACGCTGGGTCGTGCTGTTTACCCAAGCTATAGACGAGCTGTTTGAGGGTCCGAAGGCTGAAGAAGCCAAACACAAGGCCAAAAGCATTGCCCGCATTTTCCAGATGCGGATGGGCCTGCTAAGTATACTTGACCAGGAAGTATAGGCGCCCCCTAACCTTATCCCTTTACCCTAAGAGAAGGCAGTAGCACCAGTGGCTACTGCCTTCTCTGCTTTATGCCCTACCGGTTGAAGGAGCCGCGCCTGCCTGGGCAGGCATGAAAAGTATAAATCGCACAACCCCAACAAATTGCACCCTTTCGCATGGCTTTTCTCTATATGTGGAAAACTAAATTTAACCCATCGCATTATAACTTTCACTTTGCTTACGTATATACCACTTTACTCCGCCTGCGGCGCAACGTTTATGGGTGGCGGCAAGTATAAGGCCAACTTCTTTTTTCGAATATTCCCGGCACCAATGCTTGCACATCCAAAAGGCGTTCTATATATTTGATTTACATTTCTGAAAAAAACTGTTTAAAACAAGTAAACGCGACAATATGATATAAAGCTCTACGTTAACTTAATGTAGCTTTAAGATGAATACAACTACCCAGATGAGCGACTCTGCATTGGTATCGCTCTACATCGCAGGTAATGAAGGTGCGTTTGAACAGCTTGTAAACAGGCACAAAAACAAAGTCTACACTACTATTTTACTGATCGTAAAGGACTCGTACACGGCCGAGGACCTCATGCAGGATGCGTTTATAAAAGCCATCCACACCATGAAGGGCGGACGCTACAACGAGGAAGGCAAGTTCTCTTCCTGGATATGCCGCATTGCACATAACCTGGCAATCGACCATTTCCGTAAAGAGAAAAGAAGCCCGGTGATCACGCTGGAAGACGGCAGTAACGTGTTCAATAACATGTCTTTCTCTGAGGACTCTGCCGAGTCGCTGCAGATAAAAGAGGACACGCATGCCCGCTTGCGCGAGCTTATCCAAACGCTGCCACAGTCGCAGCGGGAAGTGCTGATGATGCGCCACTACGCAGAGATGAGCTTCCAGGAGATAGCCGACGCTACCGGCGTGAGCATCAACACAGCCCTGGGTCGTATGCGCTATGCGCTGATCAACCTCAGGAAAAAGATGCTAAAAAGTAATATTGCTTATGATACAAACCTCTACACAGAATGAACTGATCCAGTATGTATATGACGAGTTGGCCGACGACGCCTGCGCGCAGCTGGAATCAGCGTTAATGCACGACTCAGAGTTGGCCGAGGGCTGCTCCGATCTGCTCCTGCTCCAGCAGCTCCTCGACGGGGCGGCTTCCAAAGCGCCCAGCGATCGCTCGGTTCAAAACATAATAAAATACTCAAAGAGCTTAAGTTTGCAGTCCTAACCGATTGCAAACTTTTTTTATGCATCAGGGATTCCGAGGCTGAGTCGGAGGACGTTGGTAACAAGCTGCCCTCTCCAGAAAGTATCGGTTTTCTGCTTGCCAACCTAGCTATTCCGCTTATGAAGGCTAAGGTATTTTGTTTGCCACCAGCCTTATGTTCTGCTACATGGCTTTTCTACAAGGAGAAAGAATTCACAAAGAAATAGGCTTCTGAGGCTGTACCTCATCCTTGTTGTGGCACAGGTGTATCCTAATCACCACAGAAACGGTATGATTACCTACGATGAACTTTGACTTTAATCAATTCATGGCTGCACTGGAGCAGGAAGGGCTTTCCAGGCAGGAGGCTGGTATGCGCATATACCGGGAGGTGCGTAAGGCCGAAAACCAGAAAGAGGGCTTTCTGGACCAGGCACAGGAGCATCCGGAGTTTTATACGCAGATAAGCCGTCAGATCGACAACTACGTCACCCTGCTAAAGCTCGCCCACAACAGGCTCTCCCCCACTCCGCAGGAGTTGGACCAGGAACTCTTTCAGGCAGAGCAGCCAGAGCTAGAGCGGATTAAACAGCTGCTGGAGCGGATCGAGGAAGCCGAGCGCCGAAGCAAAACCTAACAGTAAAGCCACCCGCTGAGGGTGGCTTTTTCTTTTCCTACCTGCCAATGTTTCCCTAAGGAGTCATTTCTAATATCACACAAGTTTATACTACGATTTTACTATACATTATTTACCTTGTGCTTCAACATTTCCAACTATAAAACAAACTAGTATGTCAAACATTTTCTCTTTCAGCGGAAGAATCCGCAGAACCGAGTACGCCGTTACTCAAATCGCTCTCTCAGCTGTAGTGGGCCTCATTTTTATGGTATTTGGCGCATCACTTCTTGCCGGTGAGTCAGCGGCGATCGGTGCAACTCTCTTTCTTGGTGTGGCCATGCTCCTCGCAAGCTGGGTTAGCCTTGCTTCCGGCGCCAAGAGGTGCCACGACCGCGGCAACTCAGGCTTTTTTCAACTTATCCCTTTTTATGGGCTCTGGATGCTGTTCGGTGACGGGGACCACGGTAGCAACGGTTATGGATCCGACCCCAAGGGCCGCATGAGCCAGGCCGACCTGCTTAGAGCCACCGCTCCTGCTCAGGCATCCTTAGAGCACGCGTAAGTAAAATCCAAAGGCCCCTGCCATTAAGCAGGGGCTTTACTTTTTCCAGCATTATGCAACAAATAAATGGAGAGCACTTTTAATAATCGGGAGAAAAGTTGGTTTCCCCCATATATCCTTCTAGGCATTTTTATTTTTTGTTCATTTTTGATAGGTATCGTCATACTATTTACAAGAAAGCCTTTATATAGTTGGTACGATATATCTGAAGGAGGAGCGGTTGGCGATGCTATCGGGGGAATTACAGCACCATTCATAAATCTTCTTGGTGCTATCCTAGTTTATTTAGCTCTCAGAGCCCAAAATAAAGCCAACACAATTCAGAAGAAAGCTCTTGAGGAAGAAGCTGATAAATCTCTTAGATTAGAGATATCAAGGCAGGTGGAAAGTATATTAACTGAAGTTTCTCAAGAGCTCGACTCTTTGGAACTACAATACAAAATATTCCATCATGCTGTTTCTACAAAGCCTGGCGGTAATTACTTCTTGTATAAGGAATCAGAGAGCAATAAAGGGCTTAATGCTATAAAAAACGCTATTCAACTTCTTCATCACCATGAATATTGGAATTTAAATGGCTCTGATCCCCAAGGTAGTGTAAAAATCTACTATACCTTTGCTCCTGACCAGCTAACCCATCTCTTCAAAACACTTCGCTATATTCAGTTATCCCTGACCCTTATTATTAACCACACATCGTTATTAGAGCATCAGAAAATAGACTCCATTTATTTAAGAGCAAAAGTTTTCTACTCAACGAAGCTTGCGGCATATCTTCAGTTATTTGATGAGGCTCTTTCTAAAACAGCGCTGGCTTATGAAACTGACTTCAAGCTTTTCCATACTACTCATAAATTCATAGATGACTATTTCGGAGGTCCTGACGCTTATAGTGATATCCATATTATCATCAATGAACAAAATAAATCCTTTATAAAGAGATCATCTAAAAAGGCTTAATCATGAACGACAAAAACCAAGTCAGACAGCCTTATCTAGAGGAGGCGGAGCGCCTGATCACAGCGGGGTGCATTTACAGATAACTAAATCCGGCTAATTAAAGAACCGAAGGCAGGGTTATTATACTCCGGATGATCTAAGGGCCAAAAAGCCGCAAGAAAGCAGAATAACGCTATCTTTGTTATTCTACCTTGTCCTATACTTACATACTTACCTATGCTTAAAAAGGAACGTTACAAACTCCTGATCGAGTACTTTACCCAGCACTTTCCGGAGCCGGAGACCGAACTGGCATACACCAACCCCTATGAGCTGATACTAGCTGTGGTGCTGAGCGCCCAGTGCACCGACAAGCGCGTGAACATGGTGACGCCCGCCCTATTTGAGGCGTATCCTACCGCAGAGGCGCTGGCCATGGCCACGCCTGAGGAGGTCTTCCCGCTGATCCGGAGTATATCTTATCCTAACAACAAGGCCAAGCATCTGGCCGGCCTAGGCAGGATGCTGGTAGAGCAGTTTAACGGAGAAGTGCCCAGCACGGTGGAGGAACTGGTGAAGCTGCCGGGCGTGGGCCGCAAGACTGCCAACGTGATCGTGTCCGTTATCTGGAACCAGCCGGCCATGGCCGTAGATACGCACGTGTTCCGGGTGAGTAAGCGCCTGGGCCTGGTCACGAAGACCGCCAAAACGCCGCTGGAGGTGGAGAAGCAGCTGGTGGCTAATATCCCGCAGGAGCTCATTTCCAAAGCGCATCACTGGCTTATACTTCATGGCCGTTACATCTGCCTGGCCCGCCGCCCCAAGTGCGAGGAATGCCCCCTCACTCATTTCTGCGCCTTCTTCCAGAAGAACTTCCCCAATATCCCGGACGACCCGGAGAATAAGGTGGGTGGGGTGTAAGAGCCGAAGTATAAAGTATATAAAAGTATAAACAGAAACAGGCAAGCTTGATCGGCTTGCCTGTTTCTGTTTATACTTTATCGGGACTCTTGCATGCTGCCTCTCTCGTGGTGGCCGCGCTTGCCTTTTCCGCCTTTTTCCTGGTGTCTGGCTTTCATCTGCTCGCGCTTCTTTGCCTGCATTTCCTCATACCTGGCGTACTGCTTTTTGTTGAGGATGTCTTTCAGTTCCTCGTTGTGGCGCTGGTGGGCCGCCATCATTTCAGTACGCATCTGCTTGCGGGAAGCAGTGTCTCTCTTATCGGCTTTCTTAAAGTTGGCATGTTTGGCTTCACGCTCTTTTGCCTCTTTCAGGTAGAGCACCTCCACTTTCTTCGCCTGCGATTTGTTCAGGTCCAGTTCCCTGGTCATGCGTTCTGCTCTGGCTTCGGCTCTTTCTTCCGGAGATTTGCGCTCGCCTTTGTGTTTGCGCATGCTTGCCTCCTGGCGGGGCTTGGTCGTATCTTGTGCTACTGCGGGCGCCACAGTGCTTCCCATAACCAGCACACCTAGTGCCAGTGCTAACAGTTTCTTTTTCATCTTCTTTGTTCTTTAGGTCAGGTAGATAGTTCAGCGATAAGCCCAAACCTGGAAATGATCGCTGTTGATCCTGCCTATCCAAACGGCGTGCCAAATCACTCCGGCAACAGCAGCCCCAGACGGAAACTATACTTGTTAAACTAAAAACAGGGATTCACGGCGCCACCTGGCGCAGAAAAGAAAGTTTGATTTAGCGGATAGATGGCGCTATCACGCTTAGCAGCACCTTCTCTACCTGCCGCACCAGTTGCCTGCGGTCGAAGAGCTGGCGGGCGATGGCCGCGCCGTTATTGGAAGCTGTCTGCAGTTGCTGCGGTTGCGCCAGCGCCTGCCGGATGGTCTGCGCGAGCGCCTCGGGCTGCTCGGCGGGCGTGTACCAGCCACAGTTATACTTCTCTACAAAGGTTTTCGTCCAGCCGGGGTTGGTGACGATGGCGGGCGTGCCGCAGGCCAGGCTGTCGTAGAACTTGGCGGGTGAGTTGCTGGCCAGCACCGGCAGATCGTTGAAGGGCACAAGAGAGACATCGGCCAGCTTAAACAGCTTAAACACATCGGGGCGGGGCTGTGGCGGCAGCAAAAGCAGGTTGGGCACCCGCTGCGCCAGCTCCTGCAGTTGGGCTTCATAGTACCCGTTCCCGGTAAACACGAAGGTTATACTTTGGTCGGCGGCCATACTTTGGATGGTTTGCATGAGCGTGGGCATGCTGTTGGCGCGCCCGTAGGTGCCGGCGTAGAGTACCACGCGCTTGCCCTGCAACTTATACTTGAGCCGCAGTTCCTCCACCTCCTGCTCCTGCACGGCATCCACCATATCCAGGTCGGTGCCGTTATAGTTCGTCGTAATCTTCTCTGGCGGAATGCCGAGGCCGGCCACGTACTCCGTCATGTCCGGGGAGAGCGTGATGATATGGCTGGCACTGTCGTACAGGCGGCGCTCCATGCTATAGAGGCGCTGCTGCAGCCAGCTGCTTTGCACGGCCCCCATTTGTATCGGGAAACTCGGCCACAGGTCCTGCACCTCGAACACCCACGGCACACCCCGCAGCCTGGCCGCCTGTGCCGCCACCCACGGCGTGCTCAGCGGCGTGGATACCGCCCACAGCACATCCGGCTTCTGCAGCTGCATGGTGTGCTTGAACGCGCTCCCAGCAAAACCAGCAAAGGATTTAAGGCGCTTGCGCACCCCCATCTTATTAGAATACGGCGCAATGCACTCGTGCAGTTCCACCCCCTCCGGCACCCAGCCATACTTTTGCGAGATGCGCGTCTTCCGCCAGCCGTCGCTCGTCACCAGGCTCACCCTGTGCCGCTGCACCAGTTCCTCCATAAAGGAGTAATGGCGGCACGTGGCAGGGCAGTCCGGGTTGTGGTGGTGCTGGTTTAGAAGGGCAATGTGCATTTTAACTGTTTGAGTGTTGATTGCTAAATCGTTGTGTGCTAGGCTGAAATCCTGTGCTAAGGGTGATAACAATTCAACAATTTAGCCATGTAGCCATTAAAATTACCGCTTCCGCTCCGGTTTATACTTTGACTCGTCAAAGATCTTGCGGTAATCGGTTTCGGCCATTAATTCCGGCAGGCTTACCTCCGGGTTGCGCTCCATGTACTTGCGCACGATCTGCCATCCCACCCAGGTACCGATGCGGCCCGGGGCGGTGGCGTCGATCTCGGGCGTGTTGGGGCGCTCCCCAATATACTTGTTCACGATAAACGGCGTCTTATCAAACAGCAGCTCCTTCTCCACAAAATGCGCCCAGATGCGCCCCTCGTTATGAGACACGTCCGCTATCTGTTTGTCAGTATAAGAGATGATCAGCGAATCGGGCACGCAGGGCAGCACTGATTTCACAAAATAATAGGCCTTCCCCATCCCGATCATCTCGGTGAGCAGGTTGCGTTCTGCAAAGTCTGTTCTGTTGTAGCGGTTGGAGAGCAGCAGCATGGCGGCCGGCACCATCTTCTCCCCCTCGTAGCGATTCAGGATGTACTCGTAAGCCTGCGGACGGTACTTTGCCTCCGGCCCGATAAAGTAGTCAAGCCCGAACACGATGAGGCTGTCCGACACGTACAAGTCGTTGCCCAGGGTGCCAAGGCCCGTCACGAAGGTTTTCACCTCCGGCACCGCAAAATCAGGGTAGTTATACTTTAGCACCTTAAAGGCACCCTCCAACTGCTGCTCCTGCTCCTGCATATCGGCAAACGTATGCATGGCCTGCTGCGCCAGCGAGTCCAGGGCAGGGTTGGTGGCCAGGGAATACAGCGGGTTGATGAAGGCAGAATCGGAGGGGTACTCGCCCTGCTGCAGGTACTGCTTGGCAAAGTATGGGTGGGCCTGGATGAAGCCGGCAATGTCGGCCCTGGTCTCTGCCGCAAAGAAAGGTTTCTCCAGCCGCTCTATCTCCACATCCACCGGTATCCGGGCGATCTCTTTGGGTAACTCACACCCTTTCTCACCGCACCCAAAGGCGAATACAAGTATGGCAAGTATAAGTAATCTGTAATACATGTTTCGTATCTTTGTACAAAAATAGGCGGTTACTTCGTAATAGGGTAACGCAACGTATAATAAAAGCTAAGCTAATGAAGAAAATCACACTCTTATTGCTGTTTTTGTGCGCCGGATTCGCATCCATGGCCCAGGTTGAGATCGGCCTGCAACTCTCCCCGACAATCTCGGGTAACCGCTTCGTGGCCGAAGACAGGTATAACTTCGAGAAGGAGAACAACAACCTGCGCCTGGGTGTGGGTGTGGTGGTAGACTACTTCTTTGCCCAGAACTATGCCTTCAGCACCGGCCTGATGTACCGTGGAAAAGGGGCTGAGATTAGCTATATTGACTCGGATAATAATGGCAACCTTTTTACTGAAAAAGATGACCTCAGTATCCAATACATTCAGTTACCGCTAACGCTGAAGCTTTTCACTAACGAGGTGGCCCCAGGCACGCTGCTGTACTTCCAGGTGGGTGGCGCGCTCAACACCAAGGTTGCCGCACAGGTAGACAACAAAAAGGTGATTAACAGCGAGAAGGTGATCAAGCGCTTCAATATTTTTGAGGCCGATGCCATACTTGGCGGCGGCGTGGAGTTCCAGATGGGCGAGAGCACCAAGGTCTTCGGCGGCCTTACCTACCACCGCGGCCTCACCGACATTGACGATTTCTACGAGAAGAAATTCGGTGACAAGAATATCTCCGTGAAGAACAACGGCGTGTCGCTGGACTTTGGCCTGAAATTCTAAAAGCCATACTTATAAAACGAGAAAAGCCGCTGCTATTAACTTAGCAGCGGCTTTTTTGTGCGGGTAAGCCAGGCTTACTCCTCCTCTTCTTTATCCTGCACGCCATTCATGTCGCTGAAGGCGGAACGCAACTCTATTTCCTCTCCTCTGCTGTCCATCACTTTAAATTCCATGATGCCCAGCGAGGTGTCTTTTACCAGGCTCACCCACCTGAAGTACTTGAAGAACCACTTCACCTGCCGCGACAGCAGCCCTTTGGTATAGTAGGCGTGCACGAACGGGTGTAAGTATACTTCCAGGCTCCTGTGGTTGTGGCTTGTCAGCAGGTCGTCTACCGCTGCGTCAATTTCGTCTGTCACCAGAATACTGGCAGATGTTTTACCGGTGCCGCCGCAGGTAGGGCAAACCTCACCGGTTACAATGTTTTGCTCGGGCCTTACGCGCTGTCTGGTAATCTGCATCAGGCCGAATTTCGAGATCGGAAGGATAGTGGATTTGGAGCGGTCCCGCTTCATTTCCTCCCTCACCACCTCGTATACTTTCTGGCGGTTTTCCGGCGACTTCATATCGATGAAGTCCACGACAATGATACCACCTATATCCCGAAGGCGCAGCTGACGGGCCACTTCTTTGGCGGCCATCATGTTTACGTGCAGTGCGGTTGCCTCCTGATCGGTTTCGGTATTGGATTTGTTCCCACTATTCACATCGACTACATGCAGCGCCTCGGTGTGCTCTATCACCAGGTATCCGCCACCTGGTATCGTCACGGTTTTTCCGAAGGCAGCCTTTAGCTGTTTCTCGATGTGGAAGTGTTCAAAGGTCTTGGTTTTGCCAGTGTAGTGCTTCAGGATCTTGATCCTTTCCGGCGCTATACTTTGCACGTATGCCTTGATCTCGTCATAGAGTTGCGTGTTGTCAACCACTATGTTGTCAAAGCTCTCGTTTAATAAATCCCTCAAGATGGAGGAAGAACGGTTCAGCTCGCCAATAATCTTGTCGTTTGGCTTTGCTATTCTGAGGGTTTTAAAACCCTCTTCCCAATTTGCTAGCATGTTGCGCAGGTCTCTGTCGAGCTCTGCCACATCGCGGCCTTCCGCCACTGTCCGGATGATCACGCCGAAGTTCTCCGGCTTTATACTTGTGATCAGGCGTTTCAGACGGGTCCGCTCCTCCTTGCTGACAATCTTCTTGGATACGCTTACCGTGTTTGAGAACGGCACGAGCACCAGATAACGTCCGGCAAGTGAGAGCTCGCAGGATAAGCGTGGGCCTTTGGTTGAGATAGGCTCTTTAACGATCTGCACCAACAGCTGCTGCCCCTTTTTGAGCACGTCAGCTATTTTGCCGAGTTTGTCTATCTCAGGCTCAAACTTCGCCTGGTTTAGCTTGGGTGTTGCGTTCTTCTGTGTTTGCGCCGCTTTTACGTACCTGTTCAGCGTTTTGATGTTGGCTCCCAGATCATGGTAATGCAGGAATGCATCCTTCTGGTAGCCAATATCAATAAAGGCGGCGTTCAGTCCAGGCATTACTTTTTTTACAGTTCCCAGGAAAATATCGCCTACAATGTAGTCCGTGTCTTTCGACTCGAAGTGATACTCTACCAGGCGTTTATCCTGTAAAAGCGCAATGCGTTCCCCATCCTGAGTAGAATTGATGATTAGCTCGTTGCTCAATTTCTCTCAAATGGTTAGTTGGATGTATAAGACCAAAGCCCACTTTAACTTATGTAAAGTGGGCCCTCGTGAACGCAGAAGAATTACTTCTTCTTATGTCTGTTTTTTCTAAGGCGCTTCTTTCTTTTGTGAGTCGCGATCTTATGTCTTTTTCTTTTCTTTCCGCAAGGCATAATCTTGTAGTTTTTGTTTTATGGATGATTTTTTTAATGCTTTACTGCAGTCTGGCCAGGTACTCATCAACCGAAGTGTTCAGCGCAGGATCGTTGCTCATGCCCTTCACTTTGTTGAATAAGGCCTTTGCCTCTTCGGTCTGCTCCGTCTCAGCCAACGCCACCGCCAGGTAGAAGGTTCCTTCCACGTGCTCCGGGTTCACCGCAACCAGCTTTCGGAAGTGCTCCACGGCCTTGTCGTACTGGTTCGACTGGATGGAGAGGATGCCAAGGTTGAACAGCGCCTTCTGGTTGTTTGGGGCCGAGGCCAGTACCTCGCGCAGCATGGTGATTCCCTGCATCGGATTAGAGGTCGCGATGTAGGTCATGGCTACGTTGGTCTTGGCATCGTGGTCAGAGGGGTTGTTCTTCAGCACCTGCTCGTACATGCTGCGGGCTTTCGCGCCCATCTCACCGGCACGCTCCTGTGTAGCGGCAAACGTAAAGGCCTCGTAATAGGCGTCTCCGGCTCTTCTAAAGCTTTTCTCGCCACCACGGGTCTTCGCAGCAACCTCGTAATAGTAGCCAGCGCTGTCATACTTGGCAGCGTTGGAATAGGCCTCGCCAAGCTCTACCGCCAACAGGCTGCGTGCCTGCTCGTCGGAAGCCTTGTTATACTTGGCGCGGGCAGTGGTGAGCGCCATCATCTGCTCTGGTGTGGCTGTTCTGTGCGCGCTTTCAGCGGCCCCTGCCTCCGCAGACCCGTGGTCGTGGCCATCGTCCTCGGAGTGGCCCTCAGGCAGTGCGGCACCGGCTTCAGTTCCGGCTACGCTGTCCTGATCCTCGTTGTTAACAACAATTTTAGGCAAAAAGAACAAACCCACCACCAACACGATGGCTGCTACAACTATCAATATCTGTGATCGTTTCATTCTTTTTACCTTATTGCTATGCTACTTTTTTAATTCCGATCAGCAAAGATACAAAAAATTAAGAATGCGTAAGCTCCTGAATCTTTTTGCTGTTCTTGATCTTCTGGATGAAGGTCTTGGATGGCTTGAAGCTCGGGATAAAGTGCTCGTCGATGATGATAGATGTGTTTTTAGAAATGTTACGAGCTACTTTCTTCGCACGCTTCTTATTCACAAAGCTACCAAAACCTCTCACGTAGATGTTGTTGCCATCAGCCATAGAGTCCTTCACCACTTTGAAGAAAGCCTCGATTGTAGACTGTACATCTGCCTTATCAATCCCTGTCTTATCAGCAATCTCTGATATTACTTCTGCTTTAGTCACTTTCTTAAATTTTTAGGATATTAATAATATGTTAACTTTCTAATCTTTGGAAATCAGACTGTTCCGTAAAATGATCAAATTCGGGGCACAAAGGTAGTTTTACTTTTCGAATAGTAAAAGCTTTAGTGCTAAATTATTAGGTTCAAAACTGCCGTCTTTTCCCGCCGCCATACCTGCTTTGTGCAGCCACCGTGGCTGTCTCACCCTCCCCTAACGCACCCTGGCAGTTTATATTTCAAAGTTCACCCACTAGGTTTATACTTGCTGTTGCCCCGAACAAAGCCGTAACTTGCCTGTTCTGCAAACCTTAAGCAATGCAATAGATGTCCACTGCCACACACGCCCATTTTGCCCAAACCCTGCTAAGCTGGTATGGCCGGCACAAGCGGTCTCTGCCCTGGCGCGACACCACAGACCCCTACTTTATATGGCTTTCCGAAGTGATTCTGCAGCAGACGCGGGTGGCGCAGGGCCTGCCCTATTACGAGCGGTTTGTAGCGGCCTACCCCACCGTGCAGGACCTGGCGGCGGCCCCGCAGGACGAGGTGCTGCGGCTGTGGCAGGGGCTCGGCTACTATTCCAGGGCCCGCAACATGCACCACACCGCCCAACTGGTGGCGGAAAAGTATGGCGGCAACTTCCCGGACAAGTATGAGGAGCTGATCAAGCTGAAGGGCGTAGGCAGCTACACAGCGGCGGCCATTGCGGCCTTTGCCTTCAAAGAGCAGGTGGCCGTGCTGGACGGTAACGTGTTCCGGGTGCTGGCGCGTGTGTTCGGCATCTCGGATGATATAGCTGCTCCCTCCTCCCGGAAAATTTTCCAGAAACTGGCCGATGAGCTGGTGCCCGCCGGAGAGCCGGATACCTACAATCAGGCCATCATGGAGTTCGGGGCCATCCAGTGCACGCCCCTTATGCCCGACTGCCTGTTCTGCCCGCTGCAGCAGAGTTGCTTTGCCTTTAACCACGGCATGGTGCAGGAGCTGCCGGTAAAATCGAAGGCAAAGGCGGCGCGGCCCCGCTTTTTCCACTACCTCGTGTTCGAGCTAAACGGCACCTTTTACCTGCGCAAGCGCCTGGAGGGCGATATCTGGCAGGGGCTCTACGACTTTTACCTTTATGAGAGCGACAGCAAGGACTTGCCCGGGGAGCAGCTGCTGCACGAGCTGCAGCAGGCCGGTGTGGCGGTGCAGGAGGCGCAGGTGCAGCCGCCCGCCAAAGACTACAAGCACATTCTCAGCCACCAGAAAATAAATGCGCGGTTTTACCGTATAAAACTCAAGGCATCGCTAAAAGCAGAGGTGCTTCAGGAAACAAGGTTGACTGCTTATAACGTTCAGGAAATCGAGGCTTTACCCAAACCAGTTTTAATCAATAGCTATTTGAAAGATGCTAAGATTTTAGTATATTTATAGGCTGAAACTTTTCTGGGGATAAAAGCATTCTAGTAGTTTCAGTAAAAGCCATATTTGCCTCCAGCTTGGTTGCTGGAGTAGCCCAATTCACGTTAATATTAGACAAAAAAGACATGGCAAGTGTAAACAAAGTAATCCTGATCGGAAACCTGGGCAAAGACCCGGAAGTACGTCACCTGGAAGGTGGAGTGGCTGTTGCCCGCTTCCCAATCGCTACTTCCGAGTCCTTTAAGGACAAAAACGGACAGAAGCAGGAGCGCACCGAGTGGCATAACATTGTGGTGTGGCGAGGCCTGGCCGAAGTGGCGGAAAAATACCTGCGCAAAGGCAACTCGGTGTTCATCGAGGGCAAGATCCGCACCAGCAACTACCAGGACAAAGACGGCGTGCAGCGCTACAGCACCGAGATCGTAGCCGATAACATGACCATGTTGGGCGGCCGCGGAGATAACAACGGCGGCGGCGACTACCAGGGAGGAGCTTCTGCTTCCTCAGCATCTGCGGCTACAAGCGGCGGAAACTACGGCGGTGGCGCCACGGCCAGCAAAGGCGGCAGCCCAGCCGGCGGGTTCCAGAGTGACGAGCCCGACGACCTGCCGTTCTAACCTATGTTTCATTAAACAGAACCATCTTGGAAAGTACAGATCCCGGAGACCCCCTGAGTTATAGTTTACTTCAACTTTTACAGAGTTCGTTAACGCAACTCAGGTTTGAATACCTGGCAGCCATAGCAGGCGGCCTGATCTTATTGCTGCTCTCGGCCCTGACCTCAGGTGCCGAGGCAGCTTTTTTCTCTCTTTCGGAGCAGGAACTGGAGCAGTGCAAGACAAGCAGGCGCCCCGCCGAGCAACGTGTGTACCGCCTCCTGCAGAATCCGCGCAAGCTTCTTACTACCATACTTATACTGAACAACGGCATCAACGTGACCATCATCACGCTGTTTGCCTACGTAGCCTGGCAGGTGTTCGGCACCATGGCCTTATCGGCAGGAAATCTGGCCGTGTGCATGCTGTTTGCCACCTTCTTCATCGTTTTTTGCGGGGAAGTGCTGCCAAAGGTATACGCCCAAAAGCACCGCATGCCGCTGGTGCGCCGCATGGCCGGCGTTTTAGATAGGCTGCAGGGCATCATGCGCCCTATCTCCTGGCTCCTTATCTCCATCAACGAGCACATCGAGCGCAAGTACATTATCCGGGGATACAACCATACTATAGAGGAGCTGCACCACAGCCTGGACGTGGCCCTGATTAACGCCGACACCTCGCCGGAAGAGCGCAAGATTTTGCGTGGCGTGGTGAACTTCGGCGCCATCTCCGTGAAGCAGATCATGCGGCCGCGCGTGGACATTGTGGCCTTCGACACCGCCATGACCCTGCCGGAACTCATGCCGCAGATCGTGGAGTGGGGCTATTCGCGGGTGCCTGTTTACACCGATAACACCGATCATATTGAGGGCATACTTTATGTGAAGGACCTGTTGCCCCACTTGGGCGCAGGCGCCGATTTTAACTGGCAGCAGCTGGTGCGCCCGCCCTTCTTCGTGCCGGAAACCAAGCGCATCGCCGACCTCTTCCAGGACTTTAAGGACAAGCACGTGCACATGGCCATCGTGGTGAACGAGTATGGCGGCACCATAGGCCTGCTTACGCTGGAGGATATTGTGGAGGAGATCGTGGGTGAGATCAACGATGAGTTTGACGACGACGATGACATCATTTACTCCCAACTCGACGAAAATACCTTTATCTTTGATGGCAAGACCTCGCTGCACGACTTCTGTAAGATAGCGGAGGTGCCTTTTGACATCTTTGACGAGGTGAAGGGCGAAAACGAGACGGTGGCCGGCCTGGTGCTGGCGCTGTTCTCACGGATACCGCGGGTGGGCGAAGACGTAGCCTATGGCCGCTTCCACTTCACGGTTGAGTCGGCGGACACGAAGCGCGTAAAACGAGTAAAGATCAATGTCGCAAGCAAGAAAGAACAGTACCATAAAGTTAGTTAGCCTGAAGGCCTTTATGTGGGTAGCCCTTGCCGCCGGCGCAGTGGCCTGCAGCAGCGCAGACTACACGCCCAAGCCCAAAGGCTATAACCGCATCGACCTGCCGTCGCAAACCTACCAGCAGCTGCAGGAGGCGCACCCCTATACGTTTGAGTACTCGCAGCACGCCAAGATCCGCCCCGACTCTTCCGGCATTGCGCAGCCGCACTGGATCAACATCATCTACCCGAGCCTGGGGGCCAACGTGCAGCTAACGTATAAGGCACTGGGGAATGACCCTAAAAAGCTGAACGATTTGGTGGAGGATGCCCGCAAGCTGACTGCCAAGCACCAGATTAAGGCTTACGCCATCGAAGAGGCAGAGATAAAGATCCCTACCGGTGATGTGGCCGCGGTTTTTGAGCTGGAGGGCGAGGTGCCCAGCCAGTTCCAGTTCTACGTAACCGACTCCACCGAAAACTTCCTGCGCGGGGCTTTATACTTTAGAACCGCCACCCAGAACGACTCGCTTGCCCCGGTGATCGAGTTTGTGAAGAAGGATATTATCCATTTGCTGAATACCCTGGAGTGGAAGGAAATGTAGTTGTTGGTTGGTACTTGGTAATTGTTTGATTAACAAGTATAAAATAAAGACCTCGAAGCGTGCGCAGCTCCTGCGAGCGTCTGGAAAAGCAACAGCCCCTGAAGCAAAGTATACTTCAGGGGCTGTTGCTTTTTATACTTTGTATACTGTTCTGGAGCCAAAGTGAGGAGTTCTATATCTACTTCTTCAAAAGTATGAGTTTCATTTCTGCGGCTATCGTGCGGACAGGTCGCGACCTGTCCCTACAAAGTATACCCCCTGGCCCCTTTTCACCCCACTCCAACCCTCCCCTTTTATCGAGGGCCCCTACCCCCAGAACAGGGGAGGGAGTTATACTTGCTACTTTCCCTGTCATCTCGAGCAGCGCGAGAGATCTAAACAGAATTCTAAAGAGATCTCTCACTACGTTCGAGATGACAGTAAGGGCAGAAGCTATCGAAAACAGATCCCAGCCTTTGGGTTGATCGCCTTGTGAGATCCGGTGCTCAACTTGTTGAGCAGCCGTAGCGCAGCGGAGGCAGGAGGGAACACAGCGCGATGCCCGAAGGCGAGCCCTCTCGGGCTTGAGAGCACCAAAGCCAGAGATGCAACAGTAGGTTTGTAAATCTGGAGGATGAACAATCGCTAGTAAGTATAGCTTGGTTCAAGTAGATGGAAGCCATGGCTATGGCTAAGGAAGTATAGCCAAAGTATAAAGAGGCACAAGCGGACGCTTGCGCCAGAGAAGGTATGAAGTATAGCAGAAGTATAAAGTATGGCTTTTCAAGCCAGTTGGGTTGCAAACCCAACATCATAGTAGGCACGAGTTGCAAACTCGCGCCAGTAGTTGGCATCGCCAGGCAAGTATAAAGTATAGCCCATATTTAAAGTATGCCTAAAGTATAATTACCAAGTATAAAGCCCCGCCAGCATTTACTCCTGTCGGGGCTTTTGCTTATTTTTGTACTTTGTACTACTTGCCATACTTTCATCCGATAGCAAGCCAATGACTGGGAGCAACTTCTTCAACACCAAAATAGAATTCCTGAAGGGCGTGGGGCCGATGCGGGCGGAGCTGTTGCAGAAAGAACTCAGCATCTTCACCTACGGCGACCTGATCCAGCACTACCCTTTCCGCTACCTCGACCGCACGCAGTTTTATAAAGTGGCCGAGCTGGACGAGAGCATGCCCTACGTACAAGTGCGCGGCCGCATCCGGGGAAAAGAGGTGATTGGCGAAGGCCGAAAACAGCGACTGGCAGCCACCTTGGTAGACGAAAACGGCGACCAGCTGGAACTGGTGTGGTTTAAGGGTGTGAAGTGGATGGAGAAATCGCTGAAGAACCATACCGACTACATTGTGTTTGGCAAGCCTACCGAGTTCAACGGCAGGTTCAGCATGGCCCACCCGGAGCTGGAGGAACTGGCCGAGGAGAAGCAAACAACCTCTTTCCTGCAGCCGGTTTACAACACCACCGAAAAGCTCAAAGCCCACCGCATCGACAGCAAGGTAATAGCTAAAATGATGGAGCATTTGCTGAAGGTGGCGCTACCACAGGTGCAGGAATCGCTGTCTCCGGAGCTGATCGAGACGTATAAGCTGATGGACAAGCGCAGTGCTTATGCCAATATTCACTTCCCAGAGTCGGCCGACAAGTATAACAAAGCCAAGTTCAGGCTGAAGTTCGAGGAGCTTTTTTACATACAGCTGCGCCTGTTCCGTCAGAAGGTGGTGCGCAAGGCTGACCTGAAGGGCCAGGTGTTTAACCAGGTGCCCACGCTCAATGAGTTCTATAAAAACCACATGACCTTCGACCTGACAGGCGCGCAGAAGCGGGTGGTGAAGGAAATTTATGGCGATTTAACGGCGGGCAAGCAGATGAACCGCCTGCTGCAGGGCGACGTGGGCTCGGGCAAAACTATCGTGGCCTTTATTACGATGCTGATTGCCGCCGACAACGGGGCGCAGTCGGTGCTGATGGCGCCTACCGAAATCCTGGCCGACCAGCATTACGTAGGCCTGAGAGCTTTTGCCGACAGGTTAGGCATCAATCTGGGCAAACTCACCGGCTCCACCAAAGCCAAAGACCGCAAAGTGCTGCACGAGCAGCTGCGCTCCGGCGAGATGAAAATGATCGTGGGTACGCACGCTTTGCTGGAGGACGTGGTGCAGTTCCAGAACCTGGGCCTGTGCATCGTAGACGAGCAGCACCGCTTTGGCGTGGAGCAACGCTCCAAGCTATGGCGCAAAAACCCGCGCATCATCCCGCACGTGCTCGTGATGACGGCCACCCCTATTCCCCGCACACTGGCCATGACCCTGTACGGCGACCTGGATGTGTCGGTGATTGATGAAATGCCGGCCGGCCGTAAGGAGATCGTGACCGTACACCGCTTCGATTCGCACCGCTTGCGCGTGTTCCAGTTCGTTCGCGACCAGATAAAGCTGGGCCGCCAGGTATACATCGTGTACCCGCTCATCGAGGAGTCGGAGCAGATGGAGAACTACAAGGACCTGATGGATGGCTACGAAAGTATAAAACGTGCTTTCCCGGAGTACCAGGTAAGTATGGTGCACGGCAAACTGAAGTCGCAGGATAAGGATTACGAGATGCAGCGCTTCGTGAAGAACGAGACGCAGATTATGGTGGCCACCACCGTAATTGAGGTAGGTGTGAACGTGCCGAATGCCTCCGTGATGATCATTGAGAGTGCCGAGCGTTTTGGTTTGTCGCAGTTGCACCAGCTGCGCGGCCGCGTGGGCCGTGGTGCCGAACAGAGCTACTGTATCCTGATGACGGGCTACAAACTGAGCAAGGACAGCAAGACCCGCCTCGAGACGATGGTTCGCACCAACAACGGCTTCGAGATTGCAGACATCGACCTGAAACTGCGCGGCCCCGGCGATCTGATGGGAACGCAGCAAAGCGGTGTGCTCGACCTGCTCATCGCCGACCTGGCCAAAGATGCGCCTATACTTCAGGAGGCCCGTGCCGCCGCCCAACGCGTGCTGCACCAGGACCCACAGCTGGAGCAGCCGGAGCATGCCAACATCCGCCGCCACATCCAGTCGCTTAGCGCCAATACTGTTAATTGGAGCAGAATCAGCTAAGTTAGAAAGTTGGGGCTACTTAAACTTTGGTTCCACGCGAAACAATAGCAGAATGTGAATATTAAAGCTGTTTATACTTTAACGGAATGTAATAACTGTTCTCATACACCAGTTGGCTACTTAATCAATCTACTGCATGGTTAAAAAGATTTACAGAATCATTTTTCTTAGCTTCATCGCAGCTGGCTGCACTAACTCTAATGCACCGGAATCAAACAAGGCGGAAGAAGTAGGCTACACGATTGAGACGCGGGACATAGACAACTTCTGGGCCGCCTACGATAGCCTGGCAACCTCGACAGACAGTGCCAGAACCTTCCAGGAGTTCTACCTGGATAAGGCAAGCCCTTACTTCCAGGAGTTTCTCCGGGTAAGGAATTTCCGGGCGAAGGAATACGCGCACCTCGTCAGAACTATGCCTGAGTACTGGAAGACAATCAGGCCACTGACGGAAGACATTCAAAACAGGAAGTCAGAGTTAGGGCCGGCTTTCAATAAATTCAGGGAGCTTTATCCAGCCTTCAAGCAGCCAGACGTGTGTTTTGCCATTGGTGCTCTGCGGACTGGCGGAACAGTAACGAATGGCTTGATCCTTATCGGAGCAGAAATAGAAGCGGCAGATCAATCTGTAAACCTAAGTGAGTTTGAGAAGGGTAACTTTATCGGAACAGTCTTACAACACAAGACAGGGGATATTGTCGGCTTGGTTCTGCATGAAGCAGTGCACACGCAGCAGCTAGCCAGCGATGCCGAAGACAGTTCGCTGCTGAAAGAAGCTATTGAGGAAGGTGCCGCTGATTTCATTGCCTCACTCATTCTAAACAAGGTTACCTTAAGCAAGGCCATTTATGATTACGGAGTAGCGCACGAAAGGCAGTTATGGCAGGAGTTCTACGCAGATGTTAAAGCGGGAAAGCTTGTATCAGATACGGACTGGATGTATAACTACAGATCAAGCAGGCCGGCTGATCTAGGGTATTTCATTGGCTACAGGATATGTGAGGCCTACTACCATAAGGCGTCTGATAAAAAGCAGGCCATCGAAGAGATAATCATGATGAAGAACACCGAGGAATTTCTGTTAAAGAGCTGTTATACAGAGAAATTCGGTAGCTAAGCTGACACAAGAGCAGAGCGTCACCCACAACAAACACTCCACACCTCCGTTTTACCTCTACCAAAACCCAAACCACCCGTGAAAAAGCAGTTTATACTATACTTTATACTTCTGTGCCTGCTTTGCCTGCCGCAGGCTATACTTGCCCAGTCCAAAATCAGGGCAGCAGTAGACTTTAATTACCAGCCTAACCCGGAGGCCGACCATTACAACCAGCGCCTGCCGCACAAATCCATTTCGGTGGGGCAGAACGAGTTTATACTTTTAAACCGCCAGGGCGATGGTAAGTATACCGTGGAGAAGTATAACGCAGACCTGAAAAAGCTTTGGACGGCGGAGATACCCATGGCTGCGGGCGAGGAAGTGGATAGGTTTACGGCCGGACAAGAGGCGGCGCTGGTGGTAACGCACCTGCAAGAGGGCAAAATCCAGCTGCTGCACGCGCACCGCATCAACCTGAAAAATGGTAAAACGGAGAAGCCGGTACAACTGCTGGAGGCCCCGGCCAAAGGGCGCAGGGCCGGTGTGGCCGTGTCTGCCGATGGCTCGCAGGTGCTGGCATACCGTTTCCATACCGATAACAGCTTCCAGATACAACAAATCAGCGGCACGCTCTACAACGGCAGCCTGCAGAAGCAGCAGGACGTGAAGTATGATTTGAGCGATTTGCGCGGCATCCTGACAGCCGACATACAAGTGGGCAACGGCGGTGAGCAGTACGTAAACCTGATCTCGGACCAGATGAACCGCCTGAGCGTGCGCCAGTACAAGCCGGGCAGCAAAAAGGCGCAGGTGATGTCGGTGTTGGTAGGCGGCGTGTTTGACGGCAGGAAAGTATACATACGCGACACGCGCTTCGAGCTGATGCCGGACGGGCAAATGTATGGCGCCGTGCTGACAGCCGACGAGAAGACCGGCAGCTACTACAGCCTGAAAGCCGTGAAGTATGATTTTGAGCAGGAGGACATGCGCTTTGCCGAAGAGTATAAATTTACGCCGGAGTACGTGCAGAAGGTGAACGCGCTGGACAAGGCCAACAAAAGCAACAAACTGCAAGATATCTACCTGACCGACCTGCTGCTGACGCCGGAGAAGCAGCTGCTTATACTTGCAGAGAAGAAGTATACCGAGGGCGGTGAGGATGCGCCATACTTTGCCAAAGAGCTGCACCTGTTCGCCTACGATGAGTACATGACCTTCGACTGGAACTCCGTGCTGATGAAGCAACAACAGGCCCCGGCCTCCGAAGGCTTTACCAGTATCTCCTATAGCTCCTACCTCAGCGGCAACATGCTTAACCTGCTCACCCTGGAGGAACTCAACGGCAAGTATGATTTATACTTGCGCCAGATCAACACCAACGACGGAAGCGCCACTGCCCCGCAGGGCCTGCGCCTCAGCATCCCGAAAGATAAAAAATTGGCTTATGTGAAGGATTACACCACCTGGCTGGCCGATAAGAGCATCGTAACGGTACTGCGTGGCGGTAAAAAGGCAGACAAGCTGCAACTAAGCCGCATCGAAATAAAATAGTTACAGTTTTAACTGCTGCAGAAAGCGGGGCCGCCGTGACTCGCTTTTTTGCTTTTCCCGCATCTTGCGCGTAAAGGAGGTCAGCTGCAGCAGCATATGCGAGAAGCCGACGTAGTTCACAATATCCACATACATCCTGAACTCCTTGCGGGAGCCGTCCAGCACGCCCAGCTTATCCACCTTATAGGTATTCATGGCGGACCACGGCATCCAGCGCACCACTTTTTTATGGCGCAGCATGTAGCGGTTTATGGCTACCTCCAGTTGGTAGCACTTCAGCCTCTGGCGCAGCACCTGCCGCAGGTCGGCGGTTTTAAGAATGCGCTCGCCGGATAAAAGCACATCGCTGCGGTACCACTTCACAAACCAGGGCGAGTTGATGCGGCGCAGGATGATCATATCCACGGAATCATACTTCCGGTATGCCTGTAGGGCGGCCTCCAACTCATACTTCCGCAGGTCCTGCAGGTCGGCGTCCATCATCAGCAGCGCCTTGTGCCGCACGTACTTCAAGCCATACTTTATAGCAGCCGTTTTGCCCACATTCTGCAGCAGACGCACTACCTCCACTTCGGGCCAGTGCCGCTGTATAAAGTCTGCCGTACCATCCGTGGAGCCATCATCCACACAAATAACCTGGGAGATACAGGCTGTGCCAACGATTACATCCAGCACCCCGCCAATCCGCTCGCGCTCGTTAAAGCAAGGTATAAGGCAAGTCACGTTCATAGTTCTGTTTTGTACCATACTGCTGTTTCCCTAATACGTAAGATGCCTGCTACTATTACCGCTCCAAGTATAAAATTGATTAGAAATTTGCTTTTAATACCCCGATGTTCTCCCTTTTTTATACAAAAAAGGCTGCTACCTGGGGTAACAGCCTTTCGAACTATAAATGGTCAGAAATTAATACACATACTCGTTTGCCTCGATCAGGGCGGCGGCGATGCGGCGGCGCGCTTCCTTGGTATTGTAGAGGTCTTTCTTCGTGAAGCGCTTCAGGCCCATGAACAGCAGGCGCTGCTCGTCGCCTTCCACCATAGACGCAATGGCTTCCTTGCCGGCCTTAAAGGCAGTGTCCACGGCATCGCTCACGGTTACCCGCACGACATCGATCTGGTTGGCTACGGCCTCCTCACCTTTTTGGCCTACCAGCTTCTCTACGCGCAGCAGCGCAGACTCCGCCACATAGGTTTTGATGGCCATGTCGGCGATGTTCATCAGGATCTCCTGCTCTTTGGCCAGCGAGTCCATGTACTTCTGCACCGCCGTACCGGCCACCATCAGGATGGCCTTCTTCAGGTTGCGGATGGCTTTATGCTCTGCCGCGAAAAGGCCTTCCTCCTCCTCCCCGAAATCCGGAATAGCCATCAGTTCCTGCTGCACCGCCTGGGCCGGCCCCATCAGGTCCAGTTCGCCTTTCATGGCTTTTTTCAGGATCATGTCTACCGTTAGCATGCGGTTGATCTCGTTGGTACCCTCGAAGATGCGGTTGATGCGGGAGTCGCGGTAGGCGCGGTCCATGGGGTAATCGGCCGAGAAGCCATAGCCACCGTAGATCTGCACGCCCTCGTCCACCACGTAATCCAGCACCTCAGAGCTCTCTACTTTCAGCATGGCGGCCTCCACGGCAAACTCGCGGGCAGCACCCAGCAGCGCCTCGTTCTCGTTTGCTCCATTGGCCATCAACTCCTGCTCCTTGCGGTAAATATCCATCCCGCAACGATACAAAGCCGACTCCACCGCATAAATGCGGATTGCCTGCTCGGCTAGTTTATACTTAATAGCACCGAACTTAGAGATAGGCAGCTTGAACTGGTGGCGCTCGTTGGCATACTTCACCGACAGGTCGGCCACTTTTTTAGCCGCGCCCAGCGTAGCAGCGCCCAGTTTAATTCGGCCGATGTTGAGGATGTTGAAGGCAATCAGGTGACCCTTGCCGATCTCGCCCAGCACGTTCTCCTTCGGCACCTCGCAGTCCTCGAAGAACACCTGGCGGGTGGAGGAACCCTTGATGCCCATTTTGTGCTCCTCGTTACCCAGGCTCAGGCCTTTAGAGCCTTTATCCACAATAAAGCCCGTGAACTTGTCCCCATCCACCTGCGCAAAAACGATGAACACATCGGCAAAGCCAGCATTTGTGATCCACATTTTCTGGCCGTTCAGGACGTAGTGCGTGCCTGCGTCGTTTAGTACGGCTTTGGTTTTAGCCGCGAGCGCGTCAGAGCCGGAACCTGGCTCCGTCAGGCAGTAAGCCGACATCCACTCGCCGCTCACCAGTTTCGGGATATACTTGTTCTTCTGCTCCTCGGTGCCAAAGTATAAAATGGGCAAGGTACCGATACCGGTGTGCGCCGCAAAGGCCACGGGGAACGAGTGTCCACCGCCCACGGCCTCCGTTACCAGCAGCGAGGTGTTGAAGTCCATGTTCAGGCCTCCGTACTGCTCCGGAATAGACACGGCAAACAGCCCCAGCTCTCCGGCTTTCTTCATCAGCCCCTCCATCAGGCCTTCCTCGTGGTTGTCGAGGCGGTCCAGCAGCGGGTATACTTCCTCGCGCACAAAATCCTTGCAGGTTTGCGCCATCATCAGCTGCTCTTCGTTAAAATCGGCAGGTATAAATACATCCTGCGGGTCTGTTTCCTTTATCAGGAACTCCCCGCCCTGGATAGTTGTAGTTTTAGTTGCGTTTTCCATGTTTTTTTGATTTTTATTTTTTCGTATCATGTATCACGTATCAAGACACACGACTTTAAAATTTGTTGATTAGACCATTCAGCATCTTTTGCACACCTGATAGCTGCTGCATTAGCTTCTCGTTGTCGGCTTCCGTTACAAACCCAAAAGCTTCCGCTAAGATCATCTGAGTTTCAACTTCAAAAGCCGATCCTAAGGCTATTTTCAGAAACTGTGCAAACTCTTTATTAGAACCTCTACCAGCTCCCTCCGCTATGTTTGAAGGAATTGACACGGCTGCACGATTGACTTGGGACTTCAAGCCGTACTTTTCATCTGCCGGAAAATTTGCTGTTATTATATAGACAGACTTAGCAAGTTCAATCGCTTCTTTCCATACTCTCAATTCCTTAAAATTGTGCATAAACAGAAGTCGTGATTCGTGTGTCGTGATACGTGATACGCTATTTCAGTAATTCGAACACGCCGGCTACACCCTGTCCACCGCCTACGCAGGCAGTCACCATGCCATACTTGCCGCCGGTGCGGCGCAGGTCGCTGAAGAGCTGCACGCTTAGCTTGGCGCCGGAGCAGCCCAGCGGGTGACCGAGCGCAATGGCGCCGCCGTTGATGTTCAGCTTATCCGGGTCGAAGTCGAGGTGGCGCATCACGGCGATAGACTGGGCTGCAAAAGCTTCGTTCATCTCGATCAGGTCGATGTCGTTCAGCGTCATCCCTGCCTGTTTCAACGCCTTCGGAACGGCCGCGATCGGGCCCATACCCATGACGCGCGGGTCTACGCCACCGGTGCCGTAACTCACCAGGCGCGCAATCGGCTCCAGGTCCAGTTCTTTCACCATGCGCTCACTCATCACGATCACAAAGGCAGCACCATCCGAAGTCTGAGAAGAGTTACCGGCCGTTACCGTTCCGCCTGCCGCAAACACCGGCTTCAGGCGGGCCAGGGCCTCCAGAGAGGTGTCAGCACGCGGGCCTTCATCGGTATCTACCACATACGTGCGGGTCTTCTTTTTGCCGTTCTCGTCCAGGTACGTCTCCTCTACCGTTACCGGCACGATCTGGTCTTTGAAATAACCGTTCTGGATGGCATTGATGGCCCGCTGGTGCGATTTAAAGGCAAACGCATCCTGGTCTTCACGTGAAACATTGTAATCGGCAGCCACCGCCTCAGCCGTTAAGCCCATGCTCAGGTACCAGTCGGGGTTGTTTTTGGCGATCTTGTAATTAGGCACGGTTTTCCAGCCAGCCGTAGGCACCAGCGACATAGACTCCGTGCCACCTGCCACGATGCAATCAGCCATACCGGCCGAAATACGGTTTGCGGCTATGGCGATGGTTTCCAGGCCAGAACCGCAGTAGCGGTTTACCGTCATACCAGAAACCGACATCGGCAGCGCCAGTAACGAAATCATACGTCCGATCTGCAGGCCCTGCTCGGCTTCCGGAACCGCGTTCCCCACGATCAGGTCGTCCACCCGCTCCGGGTCAAGGGCAGGCACAGAGGCCATTACATGTTTGATGACGTCAGCGGCCAGGTCATCAGGTCTGGTGAACCGGAATCCGCCACGGCCGGCTTTCCCAACGGCGCTACGAAATCCGGCTACGATATAGGCATTGTTCATTTTGATGCTCTTTTATAGTTTATACTATCAGCTATACTTTCAATTTTCTTCTGTCATTCCTCAGGATCTTGCTTATTTATGGTTGCTGTTCCGGATTTGCAATCCGGAACTCGGGTAACTGCGGATTTGTAATCCGCCTGCCTGTTAATAGCTACTGCTTAACCTATTGCGGATTACAAATCCGCGGCTATTATACTTTCGGATTGCAAATCCGAAAGAGCATACTGAGGCTTACCCTTCAACCAAGATTCTTTCAGGATGACAAAGAACAAGTAAAGTATGAATGGCGGTCATTTAGCTCCCACTCATACTTTCTAAAACATTAATTCCGCAGCGGCTTGCCTGTGGTCAGGATGCTTTGGATACGCTCCAACGTTTTACGCTCGCCTGTCAGCGACAGGAAGGCCTCACGCTCCAGGTCCAGCAGGTACTGCTCGCTTACCTCCGTTGGGGCCGACAGATCGCCACCGCACATCACATAGGCCAACTTCTGCGAGATCTTCAGGTCATGCTCCGACATGTAGCGGCCGGTCATCATGGCGTTGGCACCCGTCAGGAACATGCCCAGCGCACTGCGGCCCTGCACTTTAATGTTCGTGCGCTGCACCGGCTTGGTGTACCCAGCCTCCGCTAAAAGTATAGCCTGCGCTTTGGCATCGGCAATCTGGCGGTTGCTGTTGATGGAAATGCCATCGCTTGCACGCATATAGCCTAAATCGATCGCTTCTTTGGCAGAAGTAGAAACCTTTGCCATACCGATGTTCAGAAACACGTTCTTCAGGTCGTTCAGCTCTATGTCGCCATCAGCATACATATCAGCCGCGCGCAGCGTCATCTCCTTGGTACCGCCACCGCCTGGGATCAGGCCCACGCCAAACTCCACCAGGCCCATGTAAGTCTCGGCAGCTGCCTGGATGTGGTCCACATGCAGGTTCAGCTCGCAGCCGCCGCCCAGCGTTAAACCATGCGGCGCACCTACTACCGGTATAGCCGAGTAGCGCATGCGCATCATCGTGTTCTGGAACTGGCGGATGATCATGTTCAGCTCATCGTAATCCTGGTCCAGCGCATACATGTAGATTAGGCCCACGTTGGCACCGGCAGAGAAATTGGCTCCCTGGTTACCCACAACCATCCCGCGGAAATCTTTCTCGGCCAATTCTATCCCTTTGTTCAGGGCTTGAATCACATCGCCGCCCATGGTGTTCATCTTGGTGTGGAACTCCACGTTCAGGATGCCATCGCCCAGGTCCGTTATAGTGGCGCCGGTGTTTTTCCAGATGACGTTGTTGCCACGCAGGTTATCCAGTATAATGAAGTTCTCGGCACCCGGGATGGTTTTGTATTCTTTGCTCTGGATGTCGTAGTAGCGGCGCTGGCCGTTCTCCACGACGTAAAAGGACTCTTTGCCATGCTCCAGCATCTCCTCTACCCAACGGGCAGGCTCATATCCGGCTTCGATCATGCGCTGCACGCCTTCACGGGCGCCAATGCCATCCCAGTACTCAAACGGACCAAGCTCCCAGCCAAAGCCGGCACGCATGGCATCGTCTATTCTGTAAAGCTCGTCTGAGATCTCGGGGATGCGGTTGCTCACATACTGGAACAGACCGTAAAGCGACTCATTAAAGAATTGTGCGGCCTTATCTGTTTGCTTGGAGAAAGCCTTCACGCGCTTCTTCAGGTCTTCGATAGGCTTGAGCACTTCCAGGCTCTGGAACTTGGCGCGTTGCTTCGGGCCATATTCCAGCGTGTTCAGGTCCAGCGTCAGGATCTCGGTTTTGCCGCTCGCGTCTTTTGTCTTTTTGTAGAAGCCCTGGCCGGTCTTATCACCCAGCCATTTGTTCTCGACCATTTTCTGCAGGTAGCCCGGCAACTGGAACAGCTCCCGCGACTCATCCTTATCACCCGTCTGGTAAAGCCCGTTCGCTACATTAGCCAGCGTATCCAGACCAACCACATCCAGCGTTCTGAACGTGGCTGACTTCGGGCGGCCGATGATCGGACCGGAGATACGGTCCACCTCGTCCACATTCAGGCCCAGTTTGTTCATTACCTGCAGGCCCTGCATGATGGCGTAGATGCCTACGCGGTTGGCGATAAAGGCCGGCGTGTCTTTTGCTAGCACGGTAGTCTTGCCCAAGTATAAATCGCCGTAGTGCATCAGGAAATCCACCACAGCCGGATCGGTTTCTGGCGTAGGAATAATTTCGAGAAGCTTCAGGTAGCGTGGCGGGTTAAAGAAGTGCGTGCCGCAAAAGTGCTTCCTAAAATCGTCGGAGCGGCCCTCCAGCATCAGGTGGATCGGAATGCCCGAGGTGTTGGAGGTGATGAGCGTGCCCGGCTTGCGGTGCTGCTCCACCTGGTCGTACACCAGTTTCTTTATCTTCAGGTTCTCCACCACCACTTCAATGGTCCAGTCGGCGGTGGCGATGTCCTTCATGTTGTCTTCGAAGTTACCGGTCTGGATCAGGCGCGCATCGGACTTGCGGTAGAGCGGCGACGGATTTGATTTGATGGCCGCATCCAGCGAGCCGTTCACGATGCGGTTGCGCACGGCTTTGCTTTCCAGCGTCAGGCCCTTCTTTTCCTCGTCCGGCGTCAGCTCTTTGGGTACAATGTCGAGCAGCAGCACCTGCACCCCGATGTTGGCGAAGTGGCAGGCAATACGCGAGCCCATCACCCCCGAGCCAAGTACGGCTACTTTCTTGATTATTCTTTTCATAGAATGGCGATAGTTGTCTATGGGTTAAAAGATTTCTTTATTATCGATCATGCCAAGTATGCGGCCGCACACGTTAAAAAACACGTCCAGCTGCTCCTCCGGTATTTGCTCGCGCACCTTGTGGTTAAACTGCTTCACCGTTTGCCGCGATATCTCCTTTTTCTCCAGCCCTTTCTCCGTCAGGAAAATGCGCACCAGGCGCTTATCGTTCGGGTCGGATACTTTGTAGATCAGCTGCTTCTCCTCCATACTTTTGAGGATGCGGGTAAGGCTGCGAGCCTCCAGCCCCAGCAGGGGAGCGATTTTGGTGGCGGGCGTGCCTCGCTCCTGGTCTATGTTCAGCAGTACAAAGCCTATGGACGTGGTGATATCTGCCTTGGCCGCCTCGGTATTATACATACGCGAGATGGCGTGCCAACACACTTTAAAGTTATAGTCTACTGTTTCTTCCGGTCTCATCATTTACAGTGGTGTATACCAAATATAGGCAAATTTGTTATGCTTGCATACCTTTTTGAGAAAAAATTTCTACTAGGATACTGAAGCAACAGCTGGGGGTAATATTATAGAGGTTGCAGGTATAGTTATACTACAAACTGGCAGATGGGATTTGCCATACTTGGAGAAAGTATGGAATGGGCAAGAAAAAGCCCTTCCCGGTGATGGAAAGGGCTTTAGAGAAGGAGATTTATACTTTCAGCTGTGTAGAAAGCCGAAGAGGAGTAGATAAACAACATCATCCTGAAAGAACCCTGGCAGAAGTACAACCTCCCTTCCAACCAGGATCCAACCAGGATCCTTTCAGGATGACAAATCAGGTTGCCGAAGTATAGACAGCCATTGTGGCTATTCATACTTCGGTTTATACTTTAATACAGGCTCTCGATCACGTTTTTGTAGTTGGCGGTGATGATCTTGCGCTTCACCTTCAGGGTTGGCGTCAGCTCGCCGCTTTCTACGGTCCACATGTTCGGGATGAGCGCGAACTTCTTCACCGTTTCGTACTGCGCCAGGCCTTCGTTGGCTTTGTCGATCTCGCGCTTAAACTTCTCGATCACGTCCGGGTGCTTGATCATCTCTTCATCCGACGTATACTTGATGCCCTTGTGGTTAGCCCAGTCCTGCAGGCCCAGGAACGACGGCACGATAAGCGCAGAGGCATACTTGCGGCCATCGCCCACAATCATCACCTGCTCAATCACTACCGACTCCTTCAGCTTGTTCTCGATAGGCTGCGGCGCCACATACTTGCCGCCGGAGGTTTTGAACATCTCTTTCTTGCGGTCCGTGATCTTGAGGTATTTGTCCTGAATCATCTCGCCGATATCGCCGGTGTGGAACCAGTTATCCTTGTCGATCACCTCCTCCGTCAGGTCGGGCTTCTTGTAGTAGCCTTTCATCACGTGCGGGCCACGCGTCAGTATCTCGCCGTCTTCGGCAATTTTTATCTCCACGCCATCAATGGGCATGCCTACCGTGCCGATCATGTTGTTTTCCGGCTCGAAGCGGTTCACCGAGATAACCGGTGAGGTTTCGGTAAGGCCGTAGCCCTCCATCACGCGGATGTTGGCCGACCAGAACACGCGCGCCAGGCGTGGCTGCAGCGCCGCCCCACCCGAAACGATCACGCGTATGTTGCCGCCAAGGGCCTCGCGCCACTTGCTGAAGATAATCTTGTTGGCCAGCTCCAACTGCTTGTTGTACCACCAGCCCTGGTCTGTCTGGGTATCATACTTCAGACCCAGTTCCAGGGCCCAGAAAAACAGCTTGCGCTTCACGCCCGTCAGCTCCATGCCGGTTGCCACGATCTTGTCGTATACTTTCTCCAGCAGGCGCGGCACGGTGGTAAACAGGTGCGGCTGCACCTCCTTCAGGTTGTCAGCCACCTTCTCTATACTTTCGGCATAGTAGATGGATACCCCGATGCGGAAGTACAGGTACAGCAGCATGCGCTCGAACACGTGGCAAAGCGGCAGGAAGCTCAGGGCGCGGTGGGTATGGTTTACCGGCACGTAAGGCACGGTGCCGCGCACGTTGCTCATCAGGTTGTCATGCGTCAGCATCACGCCCTTGGGGTTGCCGGTGGTGCCCGACGTATAGATGATGGTTAGGGTATCCTCTGGCCTTACGGCGGCCTTCAGCGGCTCCAGCTGCGCCACATCCTCGTTCTCGCCCATCTTCAGCACCTCTTTCCAGTTCTTGGCGCCGTGTATGTCATCAAACGTATAGATCTCTTTGATCCCCTCCATCCCCTCTGTGGCAGCCACTACTTTGTTGTATAGGTTGGCATCGGCCACAAACACCGCCTTCACCTCGGCATCGTTAAAGATATAGCGGTAGTCCTCCTCCGTGATGGTGGGGTACATGGGCACGCTGATGGCCCCGATCTGCTGTATTCCGAAATCCACCAGCACCCACTCCGGGCGGTTGAAGGAGATGATGGCCACTTTGTCCTCTTTCTGTATGCCCAGCTTCAGCAGGCCGAGGCTCACCTGGTTGGCGTACTCCAGCACATCGCTGGTGGTATACTTTTGCCAGGTGCCGTTTACCTTAGCCGCCAAACAGTCGGGCTTAGGGAATTGCTGCATCTGGTAGGGCAAAAGGTCGAAGGTCCGGGTTAGGTTCATATCGTGTATGATTTATACAACAGTGTTTTGATTAGTTGGCTTGTACAGGGCTAAAAGCGGGGCAAATAGCCTGTTACAGATGCATTTTAACTATTTTTTCCGAATTCTGCCACGGCAGGGCATATAAATATTTCCCATGTGTTATATTTATACTTTTAGAACCACGGCCTTTCGTGCGGGCAAAGCCAAGTGTGCTGCCTGCGCGTTTCAGGCCTCCCCAGGAGACAACCATACATGAACCTGTCGATATTCTTTGAGCCGCTGAGCGAGGACGCCTTCGCCACCCTGAACAAGCCGCGCACGCTCGGCTCCTACATTAGCCGCTTCGTAAGCAAGTTCCCCGACTGGCGCGCCGCCGACATCGCCATACTTGGCGTGAACGAAACGCGCGGCCGCCACAGCGAGGAAGCCGCAGAGGAAGCGCCGGAAGCGGCACAGGCCCCCGCCCGCCTCGTGCGCAGAAAACTCTACGGCCTGAACAAGGGCACCGGCCGCTGCCAGGTAGTGGACCTGGGCAACCTGCGCCCCGGCATTACGCTGGAGGACACGCACCTGCGCCTGAAGGAGATCGTGGAGGTGCTGATCTCGCACAACACCATTCCGGTCATCATCGGCGGCTCGCACGACCTGGAGTATGGCCAGTACATGGGCTACGAGCACCTGGAGCGCGTGGTGAACATGGTGACCGTGGACAGCAGCGTGGACATGACCGAGGACACCGATGCGGCCCCCAACAAAAGGCAGCTGCGCCAGATACTCATGCACGAGCCCAACTACCTCTTCAGCCTGAGCCAGATCGGGTACCAGTCATACTTTGTGGAGCCGGAGGTGATGGCCACCTTCGAGAAGATGCACTTTGAGGCTTACCGCGTGGGCGAGGTGCACCGCAGCGTGCAGGAGATAGAGCCGGTGGTGCGCGTGGCGGACCTGCTGACCTTTGACGTCTCGGCCATCCGGCACCAGGACGCGCCGGCCTCTGAGCCAGCCAACCCCTTTGGGCTTACCGGCGAGGAGGCCTGCCAGCTATGCTGGTACGCCGGCCTGAACGACAACCTGACCTCGCTGGGCATCTACGAGTATAACCCCGCCCTCGACGACCGCGAACTGACCGCCATGACTGTGGCCACCATGATCTGGTACTTTGTGGAGGGCTTTTACCACCGCAAGAACGAGACAGACTTCAACAGCCGCCACTTCACCAAGTATGCCGTGGCCTTCGCCGCCGACAACCCCGACCGCATGATCTTCTACAAGAGCCGCAGCAGCGAAAAGTGGTGGCTGGAGGTGGACCCCATGAGCCCCGACAAAGGCAGCCGCATTGTGCCCTGCAGCTACGAGGATTACCTGCAGGCCACCAAAGGCGAAGTGCCCAACCGCTGGATCATGACCCAGGCCCGCATTGGGTAAATTCTATCAATTTGGAGATTTTAAAATTTGGGAATTTGCAGATGCTCAAAATTCTCAAGCGTTAAAGCTTGAAAGATGTCTGACCTCATCTAAGTATAGATTACTACTTCGCGCACCATTTTCAAATCTCCAAATTTCCTCATCTCCAAATCTATGAACCTACCAGAATACACGCTGCAGCAGTTGGCGCTCCGGAACGGGCAGGACCGCGAGGAAGTATGGGTGGCCTACCAGGGCGTGATCTATGACGTGAAGAAATCAAGGCTGTGGCGCAACGGCAGGCATTATGAGCACTGGGCCGGGCAGGATTTAACAGAAGAACTGGCCGACGCGCCACATAATGCCAATGTTTTTGATAAATTTGAGGCTGTAGGACTTGTTAAGAATTCTGCCCACCGACCTGCGCAGAGCCAACAGACCTAAAAATAAAACCGTATATTGGGGTTACGACCCGATTCAACACAAATAAATCAAATTTATACAAATGATAATTATAGCTGATAGCGGCTCAACCAAGACGGACTGGCGCATCGTGACAAACGACAGCGTGCTGAGCCAGGCACAATCTGCCGGATTTAACCCGATGTACCAGGAGGCTGACGAGATTTTTCAGGAAGTAAACGATGTGCTGCTGCCACAGCTAAGCGACAAAAACCCGGAAGCCATCTATTACTACGGTGCCGGCTGCAGCTCACCGGAGCGCAACCAGCGCGTGGTAGATGCCCTGCGCAGAGCTTTCCCGGATGCCCTTATTTCCGTGGACCACGACCTGCTGGCAGCGGCGCGCGCGCTTTGTGGCCGCAAGCCGGGCATCGCCTGCATCTTGGGCACCGGTTCCAACACCTGCCTCTACGACGGCACCGACATTATCGACAACGTTCCCTCGCTGGGTTTCCTGCTCGGCGATGAGGGCAGCGGCGCCTTTATGGGCAAACTGCTGATGAAAGCATACATGTACCGTGAGCTGCCCGAAGACCTGGCTACTTCGCTGAAGAACACCTACAACCTCACCAAGGACGGCTTCCTGGATACGCTCTACGGCTCTGCCATCCCAAGCCGCTACATGGCTACCTTCGCCAGGTTCATGCACGACAAGCAGAAGCACCCTATCATCCACGGCATGATCTATGAGAACTTCTCTGAGTTCTTTGAGCGCCACGTGGTAAAGTATGCGGACCACCAGACGCTTCCGGTGAACTTTGTGGGCTCCATCTCCTATTACTTCAGCGATATTCTGAAGCAGGTGGCCAAAAAGTATGGCTTGCACATAGAGACGATCCTGCAGAGCCCCAGCGAAGGCCTGATCAAGTACCACCAGGAACTGCTGCAGACATTCGGCTCCCCTAAAAAAGTATAAGTATAATCAAGTATAACGTACAGGGAGATGGTGCCACACGATCTCCCTGTACGTTTACCGTTCATCATCTTTAACCAAGCACCACCGTGTCTACTACCGAATCAGCGTCTAACTACGACAGCTTAGACCAAATGAGCGTGCATGAGCTGCTCGTAAACATTAACCGCGAAGACAAAACCGTGCCCCTTGCCGTTGAGAAAGCCATCCCGCAGCTGGAGAACCTGGTGAATGCTACCGTGGAGCGCCTACAGCAGGGAGGTCGCCTGTTTTACATTGGCGCCGGCACCAGCGGCCGGTTGGGCATTGTGGATGCCTCGGAGTGCCCCCCTACCTACGGTGTGCCGCACGGCATGGTCGTGGGCATTATAGCGGGCGGAGACACGGCTATCCGGAAGGCGGTGGAGTTTGCCGAGGACGATGAGCAGCAGGCCTGGAAAGACCTGCTGGAGCACCATGTTTCGGAGAAGGACATCGTGGTGGGAATCGCTGCCTCGGGCCGCACCCCTTACGTGATCGGAGGCCTGAATGCCTGCCGCGAGCGCGGCATTGCCACCGGCTGCATCGTTTGCAACACAGGAAGTGCCGTGGCCGCAGCCGCCGAGTTTCCGGTGGAGGTTGTAACCGGCGCTGAGTTTGTAACCGGCAGCACCCGCATGAAAGCCGGCACCGGCCAAAAGCTCGCCCTCAACATGCTCACCACCTCCGCCATGATAAAACTGGGCCGCGTAAAGGGTAACAAGATGGTGGATATGCAGCTCTCGAACCACAAGCTGGTGGACCGCGGCATCCGCATGGTGATGGAGGAACTGGGTGTGGGAAGGGCGGAGGCAGGAGCCCTGCTTACAAAGTATGGCAGCGTGCGCGCCGCCGTAGAAGCCTACCGCAACGGAAACGGGCAATAGACTAAATTGACCATCATTTTCAAGCAAATAAAAAGAGCCGGGGCAAAATACTCCGGCTCTTTTTATTTGCTTTCGTTTATACTTAGTATAGTGTTTCTTAAGCGTATGAAAGCAGGAATCGCATCTCTTCTTATCGGCTTGGCAGGCTTGGCCATACTAACCTATGTGTATTTCCAGACAATGCAGGGATACAGTGAAGCGGGGGAACTGCAGCAGCAGGCAACCTTTTATACCATGAGCGACAGCACCAGGCTAACGCTGTTTATACTTGAGGTAGTTGGCGCGGCGCTGGGTTTCCTGTCTTTCAGAAAATGGAAAGTGAAGATCGGGCTGTTGGGAATGGGACTATGTATGCTTAACCTGATTCTGTTGTACTACCCGTTCTAAGTATACATCTCCTATTTCATCGTCAGCTTTTCCAGCAGAACGCGGGCGGCCTCCTTGCTGGGCACAATGTAGTTGATCACCGACCAGGGGTACGTCAGCTTAAACCGGTCCCGGTTCTTCTCGCCAAGGTGCACGATTTTATACTTGTAGAGCTCCAGCGGCTCCAGCCCTAGCTTCTTACGGCGCTCATCCACCTTGCTCTCTTCTTTTCTGCTGATCTTGGTGGTCATGTAATCATCCAGCGCGCCCAGTTCCTCATCGTCGGCGCACTTGCTGCAATTTATTTTAGCGAAAACACGGGAGCCATACTTGCTGGCGCCCGCCTGCTGGTCCAGGAGGTAGGCGGCGGCCTGCGGCGCGATGCGGCCCTGCTGCACGGCCTGCGTCAGCACCTCGGTAAAGTCCTGACCCTTGCGGGCCTTGGTCTGCCGCTCTATCACCACAGTGAACCGCGGAAGCTGCTCCAGGGTATCGGCCACGCCCACCAGATCCTCGCCGGGATAGCCATACTCCTCAATCCAGCCCAGCAGCAGTTTCGTGTTGGCGGCCTCAATCTTGGTGATGGTATCGCCGTGCACGCGCCAGCCGCCCTTGGCCTGTCGGAAGTATTGGTCGCGGGCATAGAGCTCGTCCAGGTCGGCCCGTAGCTCCTTGTTCAGCTTCTGCTCATACTTGGCGCGGCGCTTGGGGTATTTTTTGGCGAACTTCTGCCACTGTTTGGTGCTGCGCAGCGAGTCCAGCACCGGCTGCCGCTCCAGGTACTCCAGGCTCACGCCCTTCTGCACCAGCTCCTCCAGGTAGTTGAAGGTTTTCCCGCGCTCCTGTAGCAGCAGCGCACAAATGACGGCGTTGTAGTAGTCGCGGGCGAAGGGTGAGGGCACGGCGGCAAAAGCCCGTTGGTAGGCCTCCAGCGCCTGTTCATACTTCTTATCCACCACCAGCAGCTCCGCCTCGTTTATAACGGGGTGGTATACCTGCGTGTAGTCCAGTGCATCCTGCGCCAGCGCATGCTGCTGCGCCAGCACGAGTAAAGTAAAGTATAAAAGTATCTTCCTGAGCATCGTTTTTAGAGCTGATGGCGCGAGTGGTGCGGCGACAGCCCTGTGCCAGCTGCTGCTAGCGTAGCCAATCTATGGCCGCGTCGCGCTCATCCAGTTTAAAGAATCTTACATTGTGGCCCGGCATTTGGCCCCCAGACCGCTGCAGCCACTCCTCGTGGCCCGCTATGGCTACCTTGCTGAACTTGTTGTAGTACCGCACCCCGTGCTTCAGGTCCTCCCACATGGCATCCGGGGCGGCCCCGTCGGGGTGCAGCACCTCCAGGTACAAACGCAGTTCCGGGTTCTGTAGTACCTGCTCCTCCAGCAAATGGTTTATAGTACGGTAATCATCCGCGGAAAGGCCGTCGAGCGTTGCCAGCCCCACCACATGCCGGGGCATAGCCTCCAGCACCGACACGCCCTGCTCCGGCTTGCCGGCCAACGGCTGCCGCAGCCACGCCAGCGCCTGCTCCTTATCGGCCATTCCAAAGGCCATCACCTCAAAGTGGGGTGTCAGGAAATTGGCCAGCCGCGACTGCTTCTTCACCCAATCCTTGTCTGTCACGATGGTGTAGCGGGCTATCTTATTCCAGCTATGGAACTTGAGCTTCAGCGTGTCGAAGAAAGACTGCACGCTGTCCCAGTCGCCAAAGCTCACGAACTCAAAGTATAGATGCACCTTGTCGTGCACCCTGGCCTTCTCCTCCATCTCGTGCACAATCGTCCTCAGTCCGGACTCGTCAATATAGTGCTGCACATGAAAACCTGCAAGGTTATCCTCCTCAAATTGAATAATCGATACCATAATTTGCGGATAGGTTAGCGTTGATGTTGTATACTTTTTATACCGGCGCCTTCCGGAGGCAACGCCTATACTTAGCATACCGCTGTAATCCCTAAACGGTTTCCTGTTAGGAGGCTTAAGTTTTTGATAAACGGGATGCCACTTTTTGTGCAGTATATTTGTTGGTTTACGGCGCCGGAGGAAGTAAAAAAAGCCTTCTAAAGCGCCCAACTTTGCAGCAGCCAGGGCAGTAAAATGATGCTACGGCCCCCAAACCCATACCATTGCCTTATGCACACGATAGAACCATACTACAACTGGATAGAGAAGTACTCGGCCTGTGAGGACCCGCGCTCGCCGCTCTATGGGGCCGAGAACAGCCTCTCGCAGTATACCAATACCATCTACGGGTACTACATACACCCGCAGTGGGACGACATAAACTCCGAAACGCTCTTCCTCAAGATCCTCTTCGCCGACTACGACCTGGGCTTTGCCGTAATCGAGTTTATCGGGGAGTGGAACGACGCCCTCAACAACGACATCATGCAGCTAAAGCGCAACATCATCGACCCCATGGTGGAGGAGGGCATCAAGCATTTTATACTGATCGGGGAGAACGTGTTCAACTTCCACGGCTCCGACGACTCTTATTACGAGGAGTGGTTTGAGGACGTGGAGGAGGGCTGGGTGGTGGCGCTCGGCTTCCAGGATTTTGTGCTGAGCGAGATGAAGAACTACAACCTGGACTACTACATTAACTCCGGCGGCAACCTCGACGACGTGCATTGGCGCACGTTTACGCCCCAGCGCCTGTTTGCTCTCGTTAACAGCCTTATCCAGAAACGGCTGGGGGCATAAGTATACTTTATCATAGGTATACTTACAAAGGCGCAGAAGGCTGCCGTAACGCACCTTGAGATCAGCAAAACACAAGCTAAATAAACCACAGACACGGGCAGCGACAGGATTGGCCGTGCAAAAAAATAGCGGGTAAGGCCGAAGCCTAACCCGCTACCAAGGCATTGCCTGTTATAAATTAGTTGTTCACTTCGTTCTCAACTTCCTCAGCACTCTCCTCTATTTCGTCTCCGGCTTCATCGGCACCTTCTTCAATGTCGTTGCCAAGCTCTTCCGCGTTTTCTTCTACTCTTTCAGCATCGCTTTCTACAGCGTTCTCAGTGTTAGAATCGCAGGAGGCGAAGGCAAACATGCCCAGTGCCAGGAACATAAAAATCGGCTTTTTCATACTATTTTGGTTTTAAGGGTTATCAATCTGAATAAATTACACGTTCGGCCCGTGGTTCTCACAGGCCATGTTTTACTAAATCACTGCGCTGGTATCGGCGTCCTCGGCGGCATCTTCCATCTCATCCGCGGTATCTTCGGCCTGGTCTTCCATCTCCTCCGCTCTGTCCTCAGCCGGAGAGTCGCAGGAGGCAAAGCCAAACAGGCCTGCCAGCGCAAACACGTACAGTAACTTTTTCATTGCTTTATTTTTTAGTGAGGGGATTATTCCCCGCTTCCGTTACGGCACACTTGCGGCCGCAGCAGAAACATGACAAACAATACGGCACAATCAGAATATAGTTATTTGAAATATATAAAAACACCGAAAGGCACCCTGCTCAGGTGCCTTTCGGTGAAGCTGCGGCCGTGGCCGGGAAGCTATACTTTGATCCTTACTTTTTCTTGAACAGCAGCCTGATCGGCACACCGGTAAAGTCGAAGTGCTCGCGCATCCGGTTCTCCAGGTAGCGTGTGTACGACTCCTTTACGTACTGCGGCAGGTTGCAGAAAAACGCAAACGTAGGGTTGTGCGTCGGCAACTGCGTTATGTACTTGATCTTGATGAACTTACCTTTGATGGCCGGCGGCGGATAGCGCTCGATGTCGGGCAGCAGCAAGTCGTTCAGCTTGGAGGTCTGGATCTTGCGCGTCTTGTTGTCATACACCTCCATGGCTACCTCAATAGCCTTGTGGATGCGCTGCTTCGTCAGCACCGAAGTAAAGATGATCGGCACGTAAGCGATCGGGGCGATGCGGCTGTAGATCTCCTCCTCAAAATGCTTGGTGGTGTGGGTGTCCTTTTCCACCAGGTCCCACTTGTTCACCAGTATCACGATGCCTTTGCGGTTCTTCTCGGCCAGGGCAATGATGTTGACGTCCTGCGCCTCAATACCGCGCGTGGCATCCAGCATTACAATACATACATCGGCGTCCTCCAGGGCACGCACCGAGCGCAGCACCGAGTAAAACTCAATGTCCTCGCTTACCTTGCTCTTGCGGCGCAGGCCGGCCGTATCCACAATGATAAACTCCTTGCCAAACGCGTTGTAGCGGGCATGGATGGCGTCGCGGGTAGTGCCGGCAATATCGGTTACGATGTTGCGCTCCGTGCCCAGCAGCAGGTTCACGAAGGATGATTTACCTACGTTCGGGCGACCCAGCACGGCAATTTTCGGTATACCGGCATCCGGGTCTTCCACCCCTTCGTCTTTGAAGTGTTTTACCACCTCGTCCAGCAGTTCGCCGGTGCCGGAGCCACTCTGCGAGGAGATCGGAAAAATATCGAGGCCCACGCCCAGGGAGTAGAATTCGCCCATCTGGTGCATGCGCGCGTTGGTATCGGCTTTGTTGGCCACTACGTACACTGGCTTATCAGTGCGGCGCAGCACGTTGGCAAACTCCTCGTCCAGGCCGGTGAGGCCGGCGTCCACGTCCACCATAAAAAGTATAACGTCGGCCTCGTTCATGGCCAGCTCTACCTGGCGATTGATCTCGGATTCAAAAATATCGTCGGAGCCGTGCACGTAGCCACCGGTGTCGATCACGGTGAAGTACTTGCCGACCCAGTCGCCGTGGCCGTAGCTGCGATCGCGGGTTACGCCGCTCACGTTGTCCATGATGGCTTTGCGCTCCCCGATCAGGCGGTTAAAAAGTGTTGATTTGCCCACGTTGGGGCGGCCTACAATGGCAATGATGTTGGTTGACATCGAACTAAAATAAAAATGTTAAAGTACCCCCGGAGCACCTTGCCCCGAAGCTTTAATGGTGCGCTACTCTTCGCGGTAGCCGAAGCGCCGAAGCAGCTTCTGGTCTGTCCGCCAATTCTCGTTCACGCGCACGTATAAATCAAGAAATATCTTTTTCTGGAAGAAGTTCTCCATGTCGAGGCGGGCCTGTGTGCCTACTTTCTTCAGCGCCTCGCCTTTGTTGCCGATCACGATGCCTTTCTGGCTGCGCCGCTCCACGCTGATCTCGGCCCGGATGCGGATGATGTCTTCTTCCTCTTTGAACTCCTCTACCACCACCTCGCAGCTGTAGGGGATTTCCTTTTTATAGTTGAGGAAAATTTTCTCCCGGATCATCTCCGACACAAAGAAACGCTCGGGCTTGTCGGTCAGTTCATCCTTGGGATAAAAGGCCGGATGCTCGGGCAGGTAATGCAGCAGGCGCTTGAATAAATGGTCCAGCCCAAAGTTATGCAAGGCCGAGATAGGCAGAATTTCGGTCGGGTTCATGTGCTCCTGCCAGTAAGCTACCTTCTCGTTCACCTCTTCTTCGGTCGCCTGGTCAATTTTATTGATCAATAGAAGTATGGGCACCTTGGCGTGCTGCAGGCGCTTGATCACGTCGTCCTCATCGTGCTTCTCGTAAATGTCCGTCACAAAAAGTATGATGTCGGCGTCCTCCAGCGAGGTGCGCACAAAGCCCATCATCGACTCGTGCAGCGCGTACTGCGGCTTGATGATGCCGGGCGTGTCGGAGTAAACGATCTGAAAATCATCTCCGTTCAAAATACCCATGATGCGGTGCCGCGTGGTCTGCGCCTTGGATGTGATGATAGAGAGTTTCTCGCCCACCAGCGCGTTCATCAGCGTGGATTTGCCCACGTTCGGTTTGCCCACTATACTTACAAAACCGGCTTTGTGCGGTGTTTCGGCCATACGTCTGAATTTGAGGTTGCAAAATTACTTCTTTTTTACGAAACATGGTGAAAATGTGCGGATTTAGGAATAGTTAGAAAGTTGGGAAGTTAGAAGGTTAGAAAGTTAAATGTACCTCAGCTCTCGCTCGCGTCCCGCGAGTGTGTGCTATCCGGTGGCGTCCCGCCACTTATACTTATACTTATACTTATACTTATACTTATACTTAAAACGGCCAGAGGCCGCCCTATAGCGCGCACCCGCGGGACGCGAGCGAGAGAGGTTAAAACATAGCTTCACTTTCTAACCTTCTAACTTCCCAACTTTCTAACTCTAGAACATTTCCCCTACTTATTGCTTTACCCTCTATCAGGGAATAGAAATTAAGTATCAGCAAGATCTGTTTATACTTGTATCTTTGTAAGACTAAAGCACTTTTGAAGTATAGATGAGCAAAAAAGCTACCGGTAAGATTGGCGTGCTGCTGGTGAACTTAGGCACACCGGACACTCCCAATACCCCAGACGTTAGAAAGTACCTGCGCGAGTTCCTGCTGGACAAACGCGTGATAGACATACCTGCCGTGCAGCGCTACGCCCTGATCAACGGCATCATCGCCCCTTTCCGGGCGCCCAAGTCGGCCAAAGTATACAAGCAGCTCTGGACCGACCGCGGCTCACCGCTGCTCTACCACGGGCTGGACCTGCAGCAGAAGCTGCAGCAGGCGCTGGGTAACACCTACCACGTGGCCTTCGGCATGCGCTACCAGAGCCCAAGCATCCAGAGTGCCCTGGATGAGCTGCGCGAACAGAGCGTGGACCGCATCATCGTGGTGCCGCTTTTCCCGCAGTATGCCTCGGCCTCCACCGGCTCGGTGCAGGACAAGGTGATGGAGATCGTCAAAGACTGGTGGGTAATCCCAAGTATCAGCTTCATCTCTTCTTTCTGCGACGATCCGGGTTTTATCAAGGCCTTTGCCGAGCTGGGTAAAAAGCACATGGCCCAAGACGACTATGACCACGTGATCTTCAGTTACCACGGCCTGCCGGAGCGACAGGTACTCAAGGGCAGCGACAAAGGCTACTGCCAGCTGGGAGCCTGCTGCAACTCCTACAACAAGCGCAACAAGTACTGCTACCGCGCCTCCTGCTTTGTTACCTCGCGCCTGCTGGCCGCCGAGCTGGGCCTGCGCGAAGACCAGTACACCGTCACCTTCCAGTCCAGGCTTCTGAAAGACCCCTGGCTGCAGCCTTACACCGACGAAGTGCTCAAAACGCTTCCGGGCAAAGGCATTAAGAAAGTGCTGGCCTACAGCCCTGCCTTCGTGGCCGACTGCCTGGAAACGACCATTGAGGTTGGCGAAGAGTTTAAGGAGATGTTTGAGCACGCCGGCGGCGAGAAGTGGCAGCTGGTGGAAAGCCTGAACTCCAGCGACAGCTGGGTGGAGGCGCTGAAGGAGATCGTGCTGGAAAATTAACGATTTGGAGATTTGAAGATGTGGAGATTGGAAGATGATCTCTGCTAAAGTATAAAAGGCCGCTGCAAGTATAAATGCAGCGGCCTTCTCTTTAACAGTTTCTGCCGCAAGTTTAGCGCAGCGTAACTTGTGGCTATACTTGTTGCAAGTTTTCAACTCGCTTTCTGCGGAGCAGAAAAATATAATTTAGCAGAAGTATTTCGTTGGTAGGCATCGTCAAAGTATAGCTTCTGCCTTCCTTGCTTTTTCAAAGCAAAGCAGTTGAAAACTGCTACCATACTTAACCACAAGTTACGCTGCGCTAAACTTGCGGCAGGCAAACCAGGCAACCTGTGCGAGCAACATCAACAATTAGATCCGCTCCGAGTCCACCCAATCCTCCGACACGGCATCGGTATACTTTGTGAGCTTCCGCAGCAGCACCTCCGCGTCGCTCTCCACGATCAGGTTGTTCACAAACTCCTGTTTCACCAGCCCCTCCCGCACACTGTCGGCTATAAACTCCATGAACTTGTCGTAGAAACCGTTGACGTTGTAGAAGGCCACGGGCTTTTTAATGATGCCCAGCTGGTTCCAGGTGATGATCTCGTTGATTTCGTCCAGGGTGCCGAAGCCCCCGGGCATGGCCACAAAGGCATCCGACTTGGCGGCCATCAGCGCCTTGCGCTCATGCATGGTCTTGACCACGTGCTGTTCGGTCAGCCCGGTATGGGCCACTTCGCGTTCTATCAGGCTCTGCGGAATCACGCCCACGGCCTCCCCGCCTTTGGCAAGTATGGCGTCGGCAATCGTGCCCATCAGCCCTACCTTACCTCCCCCGAACACCAATCTTATACTTTGTGCGGCCATCAGGTGGCCCAGCTTTGTGGCTTCCGCCGCATACACCGGGTCGTTGCCGGCATTGGCGCCACAGAAAACGGCTATACTTCTCATAGGTTATACTTGCTAGCGTTAAATCAAGAAAGGCCCCGGCGTAGTGCCAGGGCCTTGTTTATACTTTATACTTTGGGCTGAGCTGATTTATACTTAGGCCAGCTGCTTCTTATACATTTTTGCCAGCGTTTCGGCGGCGTAGTCCACCTCTTCCGGCGTGTTATACTTGCTGAAGGAGAAGCGCACCGAGCCACGGTCTGGATCGCACTCCAGCGCGCGCAGCACATGCGAGCCGGTGTTGGCGCCACTGCTGCAGGCGCTGCCTCCAGAGGCAGAGATCTTGGCAATATCGAGGCTGAAGAGCAGCATCTCGTTAATGTCGGAGGCCGGCAGGCTCACGTTCAGGACAGTATACAGGCTCTTGTCGCTAAATTCCGATAGGCCGTTAAAGCTCACGTCGTCCATTTGCTCGCGCAGTTGGTAGATCATGCGGTCTTTCAGGCTTTGGATGTGCTTTTGGTGCTCGCCCATATCGCGGTAGGCAATCTCCAGGGCCTTGGCCAGCCCGATGATGCCGTACACGTTCTCGGTGCCACCACGCATGTTGCGCTCCTGTGCCCCACCCTGAATCAGCGGCTGAATCTTCGTCTCGGCATCGCAGTACAGGAAGCCCACACCTTTGGGGCCATGGAATTTGTGCGCCGAGCCCACGATGAAGTTAGCCTTCAGCTGCTGCAGGTCGTGTTGGTAGTGGCCCATGGTCTGCACCGTATCCGAATGGAAGATGGCGTTATACTTCCGGCAGATCTCCCCGATCGCCTCAATGTTGTTCAGGTTGCCGATCTCGTTGTTGGCGTGCATCACGGACACCAGCGTCTGCGGTTGGTTGGCCAGCAGCTCCTCCAGGTGCTCCAGGTCCAGGTTGCCGCGCTCGTCGTGTCGCAGGTAGCTTAGCTGCACGCCCTCCTGCTTCTCCAGCAGTTCCACCGTATGCAGCACTGCGTGGTGCTCCAGTTTGGTGGTAATGGCATGCTTAATGCCCAGCGAGCGGCAGGTGCAGACAATGGCTGCGTTATCAGCCTCGGTACCGCCGGAGGTAAAGAAAACCTCTGCCGGAGACGTGTTCAGCAGGCCTGCCACCGTTTTGCGCGCCCGCTCAATGGCCGCCCGCACCTCGCGCCCGTGCGAGTGGATGGAGGAAGGGTTACCGAAGTGCTCCAGCATAAAAGGGGCCATGGCATCAAATACCTCTCTGTCGAGAGGGGTGGTGGCAGCATTATCTAAATAAACACGCATACTTGAAAGGTAAATTTTTCTGTTTCTGTTCTTTACTCAACCAACAAAGTATAAAAAAAAGTTGCGCCAACGGCAGGAACAATCCCCTACCAGTGGCGCAACACGGTCTGTTACTCTCGTTTTCTAAGACAGCAGCAACAACACATACTTTAGGCTTTATTAGAGATGATCTCCTTGATATCGGCAATGATTTTATTGGCCAGGTGCTCGGCCGTGGCGTTACTGTCGCTCTCGGCATAGATGCGGATGATCGGCTCGGTGTTGGACTTGCGCAGGTGCACCCACTCCTTATCGAACTCTATCTTCACCCCGTCTATGGTGTTGATCGGCTGCTTGGCGTAGCGCTCCTGCATCTGCGTCAGCACAGCGTCCACGTCCACGTCCGGCGTCAGCTCTATCTTGTTTTTGGAGATGTAGTAGTTCGGGTAGCTGGCGCGCAGGCGCGTCATACTCATACCGGACTTGGCCAGGTGCGTCAGGAACAGGGCAATACCCACCAGCGCGTCGCGACCATAGTGCAATTCCGGGTAGATGATACCGCCGTTGCCCTCACCGCCGATGATGGCGTTTTGCTCCTTCATCATGTTCACCACGTTCACCTCGCCTACGGCGGCGGCAAAGTATGATCCGCCGGCTTTCTCCGTCACATCGCGCAGCGCACGGGTGGATGAAAGGTTGGAAACGGTGTTGCCCACTTGGTTTTTCAGTATATAGTCGGCTACGGCTACCAGCGTATACTCCTCGCCGAACATGCTGCCGTCCTCGTTTACCAGCGCCAGGCGGTCCACATCCGGGTCTACCACAATGCCCAGGTCAAACCTGCCTTTCTCCATCAGGCGGGATATCTCGCGCAGGTTCTCTGGCAGCGGCTCCGGGTTGTGGGCGAAGTTGCCGTCCGGCTCGCAGTATAGTTTTTCGATCTTGTTCACGCCCAGGGCCTCCAGCAGCATCGGCACGGCAAAGCCCCCGCTCGAGTTCACGGCATCCACCACCACGCTAAAGTTCTTGGCTCTGATGGCCTCCACGTCTACCAGCGGCAGGTCAAGTATGGTTTTGATGTGCTTCTCCAGCGCCTCCTCGTCCCGGGTATACTTGCCCAACTCGGTTACCTGCGCAAACTCAAAGGCCTCTTTCTCGGCTATCTCCAGCACCAGCTTTCCCTCGGCATCCGAGATAAACTCACCTTTGTGGTTGAGCAGCTTCAGGGCGTTCCACTGCTTGGGGTTGTGACTGGCTGTAAGTATAATACCGCCGCCGGCCTGCATCTCCGGCACGGCCATCTCCACGGTTGGGGTGGTAGAGAGGCCCACGTCCACTACATCGATGCCCAAGCCCTGCAGCGTGGCGCAAACCAGCTTGTTTACCATCTCGCCGGAGAGGCGCGCATCGCGGCCCACTATAATTGTCTTCCTGTCGGTGTTCTGAAGCACCCAGGTGCCGAAAGCAGCGGAAAACTTAACCACATCCACAGGGGTAAGTCCTTCTCCAGCCTGTCCGCCTATCGTGCCACGTATTCCTGAAATCGATTTTATTAAAGCCACTGATCCGTATATTAGTTGCTCCGGCAAAAGTAATCATTTTACTTATACTTCCAGCCGATTATGTGGTATTGTGGCAGCACAAAATATACCTGCTCACCACTTGCGCGGCAACTAATTGGCATGGGCTGCATTAGCCATAGTGCTGTCAAACAGCTTGCTGCGGGGCAGTTATACTTTGTGCTCGGTTATCCGTTCCTTTACCTTCAGCCGCCCCACCTCCGGGTCGTTTACCCGAAGGCTGTCTACCTCACCGGATTTGAGGGCGAGCTTTTTCATAGCTAGGTGCCCGATGGCCAGCCCCCCCACCGCCATGGCCCCCACGCTTACCAAGGCCAACACCGTGGCCGAGCGCGCAAACGCCACCTGCGACTGTACGGCAGCCACCGAACCGGCATTCCTTTTAAGCTCCTTTTCCTTTTTCTTCTTCATCCGTATGGCCTCCTATATATAGTATAAAACTCCTCCCCGGGATTATACTTACGCAGCACCCCGCCATTAAGGCTGCCGGGATGTTAATTCAGTGTTAAGCCTCGGGAGGGCGGGCCATAAACACTAATTATTTAGTAACTTTGCCCTTATGACTACTTTACAACCCGGTAAAAACGATCGCCAGCGCCAACTCGAGGCCTTTAGCCGCCTGCTGGATGTGATGGACGACCTGCGCGAGAAATGCCCCTGGGACCGCAAGCAAACCATGGAGAGCCTGCGTCACCTGACGATAGAGGAAACCTACGAGCTTTCTGACGCCATACTTAAAGGAGAAGTGCAGGAAGTGAAGAAGGAGATCGGCGACATTATGCTGCACCTGGTTTTCTACGCCAGGATAGCCTCTGAGCAGGGCGCCTTCGATATTGCCGACGTGCTGCATGCCCAGTGCGAGAAGCTTATCTTCCGGCACCCGCACATCTACGGCGACACCAAGGCCGACAGCGAGGAGGAGGTAAAGCAGAACTGGGAAAAGCTAAAACTGAAGGAGGGCAACAAATCTGTGCTGGGAGGAGTACCTCAATCGCTGCCCGCGCTGGTGAAGGCCATGCGCATACAGGAGAAGGCACGCGGCGCCGGGTTCGACTGGGACGACAAAAGCCAGGTATGGGCCAAGGTGCAGGAGGAACTAAACGAGTTCGCCAGCGAGTTTAACATAGAGGACACCGCAGCCATAGACCAGCAAAAAGCCACCGCCGAGTTTGGCGACCTGCTCTTTTCGCTCATCAACTTCGCCCGCTTTGCAGGCATCAACCCGGAGGAGGCCCTGGAGCGCACCAACCTGAAGTTTATCTCGCGCTTCCAGTACATTGAGACAGAGGCGGCTAAAGATGGCAAGCAGCTACAGGATATGACCCTGCAGGAAATGGATTTTTATTGGAACAAAGCAAAAAAACTATAGGTGTGCGTGTCGCTTAATAAATTTATTACTTATATTTATTGCGCTTTTCTCTAAACTCAGGAGAAGGGCAGTGCAGGTAGTGCGCAGCGGTGCTGGTAAAAGCAAGGGTAAATCACGATAGAAAGCCAGCCACCACCCTACTTGCCCCATCTACCCTAACACCCACCCTGTTTGGTAAAACAATGCACAGCAGGAGACAAAGGCAACGCCGCGGGCACCGGTGTTTACACTTTGAAACAAACTTTATGATTAATAATTTACGATATTGTATTACCGTAAATTTGGAATCCTGAAAGATAATAGCTTAAATTTAGGCAGCTAAAGCTGCAGTTGTAGGCTTTTACCTAAATTTCACCGGGGGTTACAGTACGCAAAATTCAGAAAAATATTAGATTGCAAATTCAGTAAAGAACTAAAAACGAAACAATTACATTTTATACTTACACAACTTTTTTTTATTACAACACAAACAGCTAAACTTTAAACTTTAATCAAAATGGAAAAAAAGACTGCAGTAGTGAGCAAGAATGCTAATGTAGAGAAAAAACCAAGTGCGGTAGGCTCTCTATTTGCGACCATCGTAATTCCGATCGCCCTGATAGCATGTGTGCTTATCTATATGTTCGTTTTTGGCAACCCTGCCAACTTCGAAGGCAATGATCCGGCTAACCACCCGCTTCCGGGCAACTATCTTGGCATCGTTTACAAAGGTGGATGGGTAGTGCCAATTCTGCTTACCCTGAACCTGTTGGTATTCATCTTCGCTATCGAGCGTGCCCTGACCATCGGTAAAGCAAAAGGAACCAAGAGCGTTGCTGACTTCGTGCGTAACATCTCCGCCAAACTGAACCAGCGCGACGTGAACGGTGCTATCGCTGCCTGCGACGCACAAAAAGGTTCTGTTGCTAACGTGGTGAAAGCCGGCCTGCTGAAGTACAAGGAAATGCAGAACGAACCAGAACTGCTGAAGGCTGAGAAAGTAGCCGCTATCCAGAAGGAAATCGAAGAGTCTACTTCGCTTGAGCTGCCAATGCTGGAGAAAAACCTGGTGGTTATCTCAACAATCGCCTCTATCTCTACACTGGTTGGTCTGATAGGTACGGTACTTGGTATGATCAAGGCCTTCTCGGCGCTTGCCACTTCAGGTGCTCCGGACTCCGTAGCTCTTGCAAACGGTATCTCTGAGGCCCTTATCAACACAGCCCTGGGTATTACAGGTTCTACTATCGCGATCATCGCTTACAACTACTTCACTAGCAAGATCGACGAACTTACTTACAGCATCGATGAGGCTGGCTTCAGCATGGTGTCTACCTTCACAGCACAGCACGACACAGCTGCCAGACCACAAACTGTTTAAGTTAAACCGTATTAACCAGATAAAATGCCTAAAGTAAAAGTAAAAAGGAAAAACCCCTCGTTGGACATGACGCCAATGGTGGACTTATTCTTCTTGCTGGTTACTTTCTTTATGCTGACTGCATCAGCCCGTCCTGACGAGGCTGTTATAGTAGACACGCCTTCATCGGCGTCAGAGATCAAAATCCCGGACACTAACGTAATTACGATTACAGTAGACAAAGATAGCCGAGTGTTCTTTGGAGTTGATGGGCAGCAAACAAAGGAAGCGCTACTTGACAAGATGGCGGGCAAGTATGGCGTAGGATTCACTGAAGAGGAGAAGAAGACATTCTCTCTCCTGAGCAACTTCGGAGTGCCTATGAGCCAACTTAAGTCTTTGCTCGCCATGGAGTCTTCAGCACGCAAGGAGGTAAACCAGCCAGGTATTCCAATCGACTCCGTTCGTAACGAGCTGGGCGACTGGATCCTGCAGACACGCTTAACGAACCCTAAGGTGGTTATAGCGATCAAGGGCGACCAAGATGCCGAGTACCCGACTGTAAAGCGTGTAATCGATATCCTGCAAGACAGAAAAGTAAACAGGTTTAACCTGATTACGGACATGGAAGCGAAGCCTACGAATTTATAATTAGAAAGGAGATAAGAAAATGGCAGAGATTCAAGAACAAGCCGACTCCGGTAAAGGTGGTAAGAAACGCGCCAAACGCTCGTCGACCAAAATCGACATGACGCCGCTGGTAGACCTTGCCGCCCTTCTGATTACATTCTTCATGCTTACCACGACTTTTAATAAGCCACAGACCATGGAAATCAACATGCCTGTGAAGGATGACAATCCAGATTCCCAAACACTCCTTAAGGCAAGTAATGCCATGACCATTATACTTGGTGAGGATGATAAGGTATTCTATTATTTTGGTCTTGCAGAAGATAATCCGGAGGTAATCGAGTCGAGCTACGCAGCAGGCGGCATCCGTAAAGTTCTTACTTCACCGCAGGTGAAGTCGAACGAAAAGATGACCGTGATGGTGAAGCCGATGGAGGGATCGCGCTATAAGAACATGGTGGACATCCTGGATGAGTTAAAAATAACGGATACCAAGAAGTTTGCAATGGTAGATATTGCCGATTCAGACAAGAAGTTGTTACAAGAACAAATTGGAAATTAAGATATGGACGCAAGTAAGTTAGCAAAAGCATCGCTCGATGATATCGTCTTCGAAGGACGTAACAGAGCGTACGGTGCCTACCTACTTCGCAGACTTTACAACAAGCATATCACGGTTGCCGCTATCGTAGCAATCATACTGTTCTTCCTTTTCATCAGTATTCCTTTGATCTCTAAAATGATCAAAGGAGACCAGGAGGAAGAGCAAGTGGTAGAGCGAATTGTAACAGAAGTAGACCTGGCCCCACCACCACCATTAGATGAGGCTACGCCGCCGCCACCGCCGCCGCCGCCGCCAGATCTTCCGCCACCGCCACCACCAGTGCGTGCTACTGTAAAGTACACCCCGCCGGTAGTGAAGCGTGACGAAGAAGTTCAGGAAGAGGAGGAAATTCCGGATGTGGATGTTCTTGAGGAAGTTGATGCAGGTATCGAAACCGTAGAGGGAGACCCTAACGCACCAATGGACTTAGGCGAGATTGACGGAACAAGCGATGTGGTAGCAGAAGTAGTAGAGGAGAAGCCTTATACTTACGTGGAGCAGATGCCAACCTTCCCGGGTGGCGACACCGAAATGATGAGGTATTTAGGCAAGAACATCCGCTACCCAGCCGCTGCACAACGTGCCGGAGTGGAAGGCCTTGTGGTACTATCATTCGTGGTGAGCAACACAGGAGAGATCTCCGATATCCAGGTGGTGAAAGCCCTTGGAGCCGGTACTGACGAGGAAGCTGTACGCGTTGTTAAATCAATGCCGAAGTGGACTCCAGGAAAGCAGAACGGTAGAGCAGTGCCTGTTCGCTACACACTTCCAGTACGATTCACGATTAAATAAGCAGCTTAGCTGCTATAAAAGCCCAGCCCTAACCGGCTGGGCTTTTTTTTGTGCCCATAAAATAAAACACGCTGCATGCATACAATCAATATATAATTCCGTATATTCAGAAAACAACACATTTCTAACTTTAACCCAGCTACTACCGCAATGCCTTAGAAAGATTGTATAACCATAAACCCCAAAGCCATGGAAAAGAGCTATTTCTTAAGCACGACCTTCAACAACATTGTGTTCAGAGGGCGGAACAAAGCGTATGGAGCTTATTACCTGCGCCGCAAGTACAGCAAGCACATGCTGCTGGCATCCACACTCGCGATAGCGACATTTTCCGGGGCTCTGGTCGGTCCGCTGGTAGACACGATCTTCTTTTCAGATCCGGCGAAGTATGTAAAACCCGTCTTCGACATAAAGGAGCCGGTGGTGCTGGTGCTGCCGCCCCCACCCGTACCAAACCTGGAACCTGAGAAAGCTGTAGCACCCCCTCCTGCACCCGCACCCGAGAAAAACGTGGCCACAGAGAAGTTTACGAACATAGAAGTAGTAAACAATGCGACAGAAACCACTGAGACGGTGCCAGACCAAAGCAGGCTGTCGGAGGTGAATATCGGCACCGAGAAAATAGAAGGTAACCTGCCTGAAATACCATCAGTAAGTATAACAGAAGACCCGCCCTTAGGCTTGGAGGGAGGCACAGGAGAAGCACCCGCCGAAACGGAACCCTTTATAGTGGTGGACCAGATGCCACAATTTAAAGGCGGGGTAGATGACCTGATGCTATACTTAAGCCGCAAGCTGCGCTACCCGGCACCTGCGCAAAGCAACGGGATAGAGGGAACCGTGGTAGTAACGTTTGTTGTAGGCGCAAACGGCCAGATAACAGACGTGAAAGTGCTGAAAGGCCTTGGGTTCGGAACCGAAGAGGAGGCAGCACGCGTAATAGAAAACATGCCGAAATGGGAGCCAGGCAGGCAAAACGGACGCGCGGTTCCGGTGCGTTATACTTTGCCGATACGATTTAAAATGCAGTAAATAATAGGGAAAGACTGAGGAGAGCAGAAGCAACATAGTAGTTTTGTTAGCTTCTGCTTTCATTTTATAAGCAATAGGTTTATTTTTAAGAGTTAAAAACAGAAAAGCCACACATGATAAGACCAAGAAGAGACGACAACACACCAAAGCAAAGTATGTTTGGGAAATTTGCCCGTATCTTCGGCATCATCATGACGCTGCTCTATGTGGCTATGGGCATTTTTATCATGTTTGCGGGGGATAGCCTGAACCTGGATATACCGGATAGTATGAAGTATGCCTTAGGTGGGATTCTCATATTATACGGGATTGTTAGATTTGTAAGAGTTTACAACAGCACGCGTTCCAACAAAAACAGATATGAAGATTAATTTACGACCTATAGCAGCCTTTGCCTCTCTTCTGGCCCTGGCCAGTTGCGGCGGCGACCCCAGCACCAAATTAGACACCCCGACATCTGGCACCATCAACATCAGTGTGGATGAGTCGTTTCAGCCTATTATTGAGTCGGAGATCAACACATTCGAGGGCATCTACAAGTATGCCAACGTAAACGCAGCCTACAAGCCAGAGGGGCAGGTTGTAAAGGACCTGCTCAACGACAGCACGAAAATTGCCGTACTCTCCCGGGAGCTGACAGAGGAGGAGAATGCTGTATTCAAAAAGAACAACAGGGTAGCGCGCGTGACCAAGATCGCGATCGACGCGGTGGCGCTGATCACCAACAGGCAGAACCCGGACTCGCTGCTGACGATGGATGAGTTAAAGCAGATTTTCAACGGCGAGGTAAAAAGCTGGAAAAGCCTGGAGAAGGACTCCCCACTCGGTGACATCACGATAGTTTTTGATAACAACAACTCCAGCACTGCCCGCTACGTACGAGACTCGTTGATTGCAGGCAATAAACTGCCGGCAAACACGTTTGCATCAAACTCACACAAAGCCTTGGTAGACTATGTAGAGGAGAATAAAAATGCACTAGGCGTCATTGGGGTGAACTGGGTGAGCGATTTCGATGACTCGACCGTAGTAGGCTTCCTGAACAGGATCAAAGTGCTCGGCATCAGCGAAGACCCAGCGCCGGTTACAACAGAAGACTATTACCAGCCTTACCAGGCATACATTGCTCAGGAAGCTTACCCGCTGCGCCGTTTCCTGTATATCATTAGCACTGAGGGCCGTACAGGACTTGGCACAGGTTTTGCATCTTACGTAGCAAGTGACAAAGGCCAGCGCCTTATCCTAAAGTCAGGGCTAGTGCCGGCAACTATGCCTGTCAGGATAATAAGCCTAGACTGATAAACCAAAACAGCAACAACTAAACTATTAAAAGATGACTAAAAACTGGAAGTACATCGCTTTGATGGCGGCTGCTTTCCCTGCTACTGCAGCATTTGCGCAAACAGGTGATGCAGGCAGAAGGGCCGTTGACCTGGAGCGCTATGAAGAAGCTAAATCTATCTATAAATCTCAGCTGAATAATAAGAGCACAGCCGATAACGCCTACTTTAACCTGGGCGATATTTACCTGCGCACCAGCCAGCCAGATTCGGCAGCATATTACTTTAACAAGGGAATCGCTGCCAATAAGAAATCTTACATCAACCATGTAGGATTAGGAAAGATTGCGATGGAACAGGGCGATCAGGCCAAGGCTGAGCAACACTTTAACGAGGCGCTGAGCGGCAGAGGCAAAAAAGACGCGTATGTACTTGCCATGATCGGTGAGGCTTATGTAAGCGCACCAAACGCGACAGAGGCACAGATCAAAAAGGGTATCGACTACCTGAAGCAGTCGCTGGAGCGTGACAACAAGAACGCAACCGCCAACGTGATTATGGGGGATGCCTACCTGGCGCTTAAAAATGGCGGCCAAGCCATGTCGAGCTACGACAGAGCCATCCAGTTAGACCCACAGAACGCAAATGCTTACCTGAAGCGTGGCCAGCTGTACACCAGCTCACGTAATTACAACGAGGCGGAGCAGGCGTTCCTGAAGGCCATCGAGATCGACCCTAACTTTGCCCCTGCTTACCGCGACCTGGGCGAGCTGTACTACTTTGCCGGACAGTATGACAAGGCTTTGTCTACGTTCCAGAAGTATGTGGATATGGCTGAGAACACACCAGACACCAAGGCAAAGTATGCTTCCTTCCTGTTCCTGACAAAGAACTACGACCAGGCATTGAAAACGGCGGAGAAGGTACTGCAGCAGCAGCCGGACAACATGGTAATGAACCGCTTGAGAGCGTACTCATACTTAGAGCTGGGTCAGCCGGACAAAGCACTGCAGGCGATGGAGACGCACATGCAGAAAGCTGATCCGAACAAGCTGATTGCGGAGGATTACGAGTACTACGGCCGAATCCTGTCTAAGAACAACCAGCACGAGAAGGCTATCGAGAACCTGGAGAAGGCGCTCGCCATGAACAACGCCAACGTGGAGCTTTATGCGGAACTGGCCACTGCTTATGCGCGTAGCAACCAGTACGACAAAGCCATTGCGGTATACGACCGCAAGCGTGAGAACACTGCCCCAAGCAACTCCGACTATTACTACATTGGCAACATCTACATGATGGCCGGTGAGGAGCAGGCTGCCAACGGCAACACGGCTAAGGCGAATGAGTACTTTAAAAAGGCTGACGAGACGTATGGTAAGGTGACGGAGGCTAACGCCGACTACGCATACGGCTACCTGTGGAGAGCCCGCGCTAACGCCAGCCAGGATCCGGAAACTGAGCAAGGTTTGGCCAAGCCATACTACGAGCAGTTCATCGAGAAGACCGGTAATGAGAAGGAGAAGTATAAGCGTGACCTGATCGAGGCGAACTCTTACCTGGGTTACTACTACTACATCAAAGGAGAGCGCGACAACGCTGTGAAATACTGGACAGAGGTGAGAACCCTGGACCCAAGCAACCCGCAGGCAGAAGCCGCTCTAAAAGAGATCTCTAAGACGCCTAGAAAGAAGTAACAGAACTTCGGATAAGTATAAAACAGAAAGCCCGCTACTTTGTAGCGGGCTTTCTGTTTTATAGAGGCTTTGCTTCTCACTTGCCTAAAACAGGCATTTATACTTTGGGGAACGCAGTATCAGGCTGCCGGGACAGTGGAAGTTGCCCCCTTCTAAAGTATAAAGTCCTGAACTTTAGCGTTTGGACATCCCCTTATACTTTACAGCTGATCCGCATACAGCGCCCATTTCTCCAGCACCGCCCTAAAGTCCTCCGGCAATTCAGAGTCGAACTGCAGGAACTCTTTGGTGGATGGGTGAAGAAAACCCAAAGACTTCGCATGGAGCGCCTGTCGTGGCATCAATTTGAAGGCGTTTTCTACAAATGATTTGTAGGTACCGGTGGGCATTCCGCTCAGGATCTTATCACCGCCGTAGGTAGCGTCGGAGAAAAGCGGGTGGCCAATGTGCTTCATGTGGGCGCGAATCTGGTGCGTCCTGCCCGTCTCCAGGTTGCACTGCACCAGCGACACGTATTTAAAGCTGCGCAACACCTTGTAATGCGTTACGGCATGCTTCCCATAATCTCCGGCAGGGTACACGGCCATTACCTTTCTGTCCTTGGCGCTGCGGCCCACATGCCCCGTGATGGTTCCCTCCTGCTCCTTTGGCACGCCCCACACCAGCGCATAGTAGGTGCGCTCTATACTATGGTCATAGAACTGCTTGGCCAGGTAAGCCATGCTGTAGTCTGTCTTAGCGATCACCAGCAGCCCGGAGGTGTCCTTATCGATGCGATGCACCAGACCAGGCCGGCCCTCCCCGTTTCGGTGCGTAGGCAGGTTTTGCAGGTGATACGTCAGCGCATTCACAAGCGTGCCGTTCCAGTTGTTATAGGCCGGGTGCACTACCATGCCGGCCGTCTTGTTCACCAGCAGCAGCTCCTCATCCTCGTAAAGTATGTTCAGCGGGATGTTCTCCGGCACGATGTCCGTGTCGCGCGGGGGCTCTGCCAGGGTAATGGTAATCACATCCTGTGGCTTTACCTTATAACTCACCTTTACCGGCTTCTGGTTCACCTGCACCGACTCCGAGCGAATGGCGCTCTGCAGCTTGTTGCGCGTCACGTTTGGCAGGCGGTCCATCAGGAACTTATCCAGGCGCAGCAAAGCCTGCCCCTTGTCCACTACAATGCGGTGGTGCTCATACAGCTCGTCTGAGTCTTCTATGCCTTCTGTTTCTGTGTACTCTACCACGGGTATACTTACTGGTATAAAAAAAGGAAAGCCGAAGTATACACAACGGCTTTCCCAAACTATAGAAAATAGCTTACTTAGTTCTTTTTCTTGTTGTTCTTAGCTGGTGTAGCCGCTGGCTTTGCAGCAGCTGGCTCTGGAGTCTGCTGTACTTTAGAAGGGTCAACGCCAAGCTTCTTCAGTACAAGCGGAGAGATATCGCCATCCTCTGGACCGGCAAGCAGCGCCTGGTTGCTGATTACGTAAGTATAGCCGTTCTCTTTCGCCACATCCTTAATAGCCTTGTCGATCTTTGTGATGATCGGGTCTACCAAAGATTTCTCTTTTTGCTGCAGCGACATCTGGGCATTACGCTGGAACTCCTGGATAGAGTTGTTCAGGCCCATCAGTTCTTTTTCCTTGTCCTCACGGATGGTGGCATCCATGGTAGCTGCGCCTTTCTCGTAAGCCTGCAGCTTGGTCTCATACTCTGAGTACTTGGTCTTCAGCTGGTTTTCAAGCTGGGTGCTGTGGTCTTTCAACTGCGACTCTATTTGCTTGCTCTCCGGCAATTGCAGCAGAATATACTCTACGTTAGTATAACCAATCTTTAGCGGCTGGTCGTTGCTTTGGGCAAAAGACGCAAAGCTGATCATAAAGAACGCTGCTACTAGTAGTTTAATCTTGTTCATCATTGGTTGGTTGGTTAATAAGTATTTAGACGTTTAGTTGTTAGACTTCTTCTTTGTTGCTTTTTTGGCAGGCGGTTCCTGCTGTTGCGGCTCTTGCTCGCCCTCCCCTACCTCAGGCAGGTTCTCAGGGTCATCCACAATGGCATCCGCCGGACGGGCTCCCGGGGTGTTCTTCCTGTCAGAGGCCAGCCCCAGTTCCTCCAGCACATACTCGGTGTAGTCATGCACCGGGTTGGTGTAGATCATCACCAGGTCGCCTGATTTATCGAACATGATCTGAACGCCACGGGCCTTTGCTACTTTCTCCACAGCCTCAAATACCTCATCCTGTATCGGGCGCATCAGTTCCTGGCGGCGCTTAAACATCATGCCCTCATAGCCGAACACCTTGCGCTGGTAATCGCGCAGCTCGTTTTCCTTTTTGGTGATCTCGGCCTGGCGCTTCTGCTTCATCTGGTCTGTTAGCAGCACTTCCTCGGCCTTGTAGTCCTGTTTCAGTTTATCAGCCTGCTGCTGTAGCTGCTCTATTTCGCGCTGCCAAGCTTCCGCATACTTGTCCATCTCCTGCTGCACCTGGTTAAAGGCTGGCATCTTGCTCAGGATAAAGTTTGAGTCAATATAGCCAATCTTCTGAGCCTGCGAAACAGAGGCCAGCAAAAAGCCCGTTAAAAAGATGAACAAAAACTTTTTCATACTAATTCAATTCGGGGTTTAGCGTATCTGCTGGCCGATAATGAAGTGGAACATGCCACGTTTATCATTCATGCCACCCGGCAGGTCATCCAGTCTCCAGGCGTAGTCGAAGCCAAGCAGGCCGAACGCCGCCATAAAGATCCTGGCTCCCACACCCGCCGAGCGGTAAAGCTTAAACGGGTTATAGTCTTTGTAGCTGCCGAAGTTATTTCCTGCCTCTACAAAAGCCAGGCCATAAATGGTGGCCGCCGGGTTTGGCGATATCAGCTGGCGTGCCTCAAACACAAACTTGTTGTAAGCGATACCACCTGCCTGAAGCAACTGACGATCGTTGTTCGAGTTTATAACGGATTCGTCGTCATAACCACGGAGGCCGATGTATTCTGTTCCCACGAAGATGTTACCGCCACCAAGGCCTGAACCTCCCAGTTTAAACCTCTCAAAGGGCCCAACCTCGCCGGAACCGTACGTGCCCACAAAACCGAAGTGCGCCCTTGTGTTGAATACCAAATTCCCTGCCACATTTATAAAGTAGGAGGCATCGAACATCCATTTGTTAAACTCTATATACTCGAAGTTGTCTTTACGGTCAGAGAACAGCGAGTAGGGCGGCGTCAGGTTCATGCTCAAGGAGAAGGTTGAACCGCGCCTTGGGAACGTCGGGTTATCGATACTGGAGCGCCCTAACGTGTTCACGATGGAGATACTGTTCGATACACCGTTGTCAAATGTCGTCATCTTCCCGTCTTGCACGATGCTGAACAGTCCGTAGTCCTTCAGGGTGTAGCGGTTATAAGACAGCGAGTGGTTCATGTAGAAGTAGTTGTCCGGCCAGTTCAAGCGGCGGCCCAGGCTTATGGCTGCACCATCCACATTCAGTCGGCTCAGTTCGTTTACATCATCCACCTCTATGTAGGGGTTGTATATCCTCGGGTCTCTCCTGTAGATCGTTTTAAACAAGCTTACAGAAAGGGAGTTCGGCTTGCGACCTCCCAACCACGGCTCCGTGAACGAGAAGGAGTAAGACTGGTAGGCCTTGCCGTTTGCCTGCACGTTCAGCGACAGGCGCTGTCCGTCGCCGGTAGGTATCGGTTTCCACTCCGACAGGTCCAGCATTTTGCGGGTAGAAAAGTTGTTAAGTGACAGGCCCACGGTACCCACGGCCCCGATCGGTCCGCCCCAGCCGCCGGAAAGGCTGATCTGGTCATTCGGGCGCTCTGTTACGCTGTAGGCGATATCCACCGTACCGTCTGCCGGGTTCGGAATCGGGTTCAGGCCGATCGTCTCCGGGTCGAAGTAACCCAAGGCGGCCAGTTCGTTCCGGGTTCTGATCAGGTCATCGCGGCTATACTTCTGGCCCGGCAACGTACGTATCTCCCGCAGGATCACATGGTCACTCGTCTTGTCGTTGCCGGAGATAAGGATCTTGTTGATGGTAGCCTGCGGCCCTTCCTGCACCCGCATCTCCAGGTCAATGGAATCACCTTCCACGCGCATCTCCACCGGGGTAATGCTCGAGAACAGGTAACCATCGTTCTGGTAAAGTGCGGATACGTCGATGCCGGCAGGGTTGTAGGTCAGGCGCTTCTCCAGTTCTACCTGGTCGTATACATCGCCCTTGCTGATACCCAGCACACGCGCCAGGTAATCGTCATCGTAGAGGTAGTTGCCCGTCCAGACGATATCGCGGTAAAAGTACTGCTGGCCTTCATCCACGGTAATCCGGATGCCCAGGCGGTCCTCGCTGATGCGGTACACCGAGTCAGAAACGATGGTGGCATCGCGGTAGCCCTGGCTGTTGTAGAACGTGATGAGCGCCTCCTTGTCTTCCTCGAACTTGGTGCGGTTAAACTTAGAGGAGGTGAAGAGCTTGTAAAAGCGCTTCTCCTTGGTGTTTTTGAGTTGGCGCTGCAGTTTCTTGTCCTTAAAGGCCTCGTTGCCGACAAACTCAATGTCGCCAACTTTCACCTTATCCCCTTTGTCCACATGTATGTTCAGCACCACGCTGTTGGGAAGTATGGAGTCCGGGCGCTGCGTGATGTTCACCTTCACGTTCAGGTAGCTCTTATCCACGTAATACTCCCGCACCACGTTACGGGTACTGTTGAGCACGGCATCCGTTACAATACGGCCTTTCTGCAAAGTCACTTTATCGCGCAGCGTCTCGGCCTGCGATTTGTTGATGCCGGAGAAGCGGAAGTTAGAGAGGCGCGGGCGCTCCGTCAGGTTAAACGTAAGGTAGATAACCTCCCCCTCGGTACGGGCAGTTACATCCACATCCCCCAGAATACCCTGGTCCCACAGGTTCTGAATGGCGCGGCTAACGTCTTCCCCTGGCACCGTAATCATGTCGCCCTCTTTCAGACCTGTCAGGGAGGTAAGCGCAATGGGGTCCAGGAACTTGTAACCGCTCACCTTGATTTCCCCGATGCGGTACTGGCGCGGCTGCTGGTAATCTATCGGAGACGGCTGGGCAGGTCTGTTTAGTACTTGGGAAGAGGCCGTGCCTGCCGTAAGCAGGAACACAAGCACCCAGATGCATCTAATCATTTGTGTGTTTATCACTTTGTTAGTTGTTCACTTGTCTTACCGAAGCGGCGCTCACGGCTTTGGTAAGCTAATATTGCCTCGTAGAGGTGCTCCTTCCGGAAATCGGGCCAAAGCAACTCTGTAATGTATAACTCAGTATAAGCTAGTTGCCAGAGCAGGAAATTGCTGATGCGCTGCTCGCCACTGGTCCTGATCAATAGTTCGGGGTCGGGCATACCTGCTGTAGAGAGGTAGCCGGCAATGGTGGTTTCGGTTATTTCGTCAGCCTGTATACTACCATGACCCACTTCAGCGGCAACGCGTTGCACCGCCTGCGTAATGTCCCAGCGCCCACTGTAGCTCAGCGCCAGCACCAGGGTCATGCGGTTGTTATCTTTGGTAATCTCGACGGCCTCCATCAGTTCGCGCTGGCAGGCCGCCGGCAGGCTGGCCGTGTTGCCAATGGTCTGCAGGCGTATGTTGTTCTTGTTGAGGGTGGCGGTTTCCTTACGGATGGTAGATACCAGCAGCGTCATCAGCGCCGACACCTCCTCCATGGGCCTCGACCAGTTCTCTGTGGAAAAGGCATACAGCGTCAGGTACCCCACACCGAGCTCAGCCGCCGCCTCCACGGTGTCGCGTACGGCTTTTATAGCGTTCTGATGCCCAAAGATACGCAGGCCGCCCCTTTTCTTCGCCCATCGCCCATTACCGTCCATGATAACGGCTATGTGCTTTGGTAAATTGCCTAAGTCTACTCTCTCCTTCAGATTCATTAAAACACAATTTCCCCGCAAGTTACAAAAAGCAAGAGAAATCCATGAATGATTGCCATTTAATCTAAGAGGCCCGGTCTGTTCTTGTATACCGGTGGACAGTTATAGCGGTAAAAAGTATAAGAAATACTGATACCGTTGTAGAAGTACCAGTCCTTGTCATGGGGGTTAGCAAAGTTTTCGGGGTATTCAGGAGAATGCAGGTAATCGATCTTATCTGTGAAGGTCTTGCGGGCGCCGAACTCCAGGCCCAGGTTCCAGTGGGTGCTGAGGGCATACTTTAAGCCCACGCCAAAGGGTATGGCCACCGTCATATCGGTGTCAAACTCCCGGTCCACGTCCCCTCCCAGGTGAAGCTTCTTATTATACAGCAGGCCAGCGATTCCCACGAACAGGTAGGGCGACAGCCGGGGGCTTTGGCTGCGGTCATAGTAATCCAGGAAGTTATACTCCATCACGCCCGAAAGCTCCAGCAAGCTCAGGCGCAGTTCAGCCTGCCGGAAAGCATGCAGCGGACGCTCATCAAAAGCCTCATCGCTGAAAGTGTTATCGTCAACTATCCGATGGCTGCCCATCAGGCCTCCCCGCAGCGTGATCGCGTTAGACATATCACGACGGTAAAAGACGGTGAGCGCAGGCTGGTTATTCAGTAAGCGGTAGTTAGGGGATATTTCTCCTTTATAGTTGGCGCCGCCGATACCTATCCCTATCTCGGAGGTCGTAACTGGCTTTGGTGCCTGGGCGCTTGCATCTGAGCCAAAAAAAACACTCCCTATCTGCACGAGAAGACAAATAAGGAGTGCTTGCTTTAAAGTATGTAATGTCATGTATTCTGAGCAAAGTTTAGTTGAACAACGCAGCCGCTGTCCGTTCTATTATCTAAACTTCGGACTTCTGATGCGTGGTGTTAAAATATAGTTAATGGTTAAGCCAGTGGTGATGTACCAATCGTCATCAGACACCTCACCTCTTTGCTGGCCGTCCCTGCCGTAGCCCCTTACAATATCATAGGACGTACCGCTTGGGTCTGGCAAAGTAGTAAAACCTGAGCCGGCGCTTCTATCAGAGAGCAGGGCTGCTGCGGTCGGGTTCTCGCCGCCTCCTGCCAGGATGTTGGCTTTAGAGGCATAGCTTGTGCTTACATCATCCAGGTAGTCGGTGAACGTCTTTCTCCAGCCAACCTCCAGGCTCAGGTCCCAGTATCTGTCAATCTTGTAGCGAACGCCCAGACCAAAAGGAATGGCAATCTGCACGCGCTTGTATGCTTCCGGGTAGTCGCCTCCAGAGGCATACTGGCCCTCGGTACCTAAAGGTTGCAATTCATACCACCCGGTCGCGATATCGGCACTCCCCAGGTTTCCCTGAGAGCCACTTTCATAATACGCCTTTGGGTTATGGTGCAGTACTGCCACGCCCAAGAAACCATAGGGAACAAAATCCGGACGGCGCTGGAAAGTGCTGCGGTTCTCGAACAGGTCTACGATGGCGACGGCGCTCAGTTCTTTGATGTCGTTTCTAAAGGAGAGGTTCCTGCCGAAGCGGCCCCTGTTCTCCCCCTCGTTCGCAGAGGCGCTCAGGGCATCATCCCCCGTAATACGCCCCCATGTAAAGCCTACGCGGTAAGAGAAGCGCGGCGCAAAGCGGTAAGCGTAGCTAATACTCGCGCTTGGCCTTGTGGACTTAAAGCGGAAACTTGTAAAGTCCGGCTGCGGTACGATGTCGCCAAAGTAGTTCATGGCACCCAGGGAGAAGCCCAACGTACCATACTGCTTACGCTTCGTCCAACGCTGTGCTTCGGCGTCTGGGGCGATAAGTGTAAGCATAAAACTAAGCGTCAAAACAAGAGTACAAAGTTTCTTCATAATAGAGAAATGTATAAAAGGTAGCGTATCAGCAAGCTTGTATTTACCCAAAATTAATAGAAGCCAAAAATAACCAGAATACCCGACTAATAAAATAATATAACAGATATATTTAATATTATTTTATGATGCTATTCCGCTTATCGAGCCCCCAGTTCAGCTTACTCCGAAGCGTTGAAAGGAAATTAACATGGTGAAGCTTAACCAGCCTGGCCACAAAAGCCTCCCTTCGCACCGCCAGTTGCACGTTCATATCCACTGATGTAGACCGGGAGTCCAGCGCAGCCAGGTAGCTGCTGCTCCGCCCCTCCACCTCAAATGAGATCACCGTGCGGTCAGACACGATCATGGGCCGCACGTTCAGGTTATGCGGGCATACGGGCGAAATGACAAAATTGTTGGTCTGCGGCAGCACCAGTGGCCCCCCGCAGCTGAGCGAGTACCCCGTGGAGCCGGTAGGCGTGGCCACCACCAGGCCATCCCCCCAATACGAGTTCAAATATTCACCATCTATATACGTGTGCACCACTATCATGGATGAGGAATCGCGCTTAAGTACGCTAAACTCATTCAAGCCGAAATTAATGCCGCTGAATACCTCCTGGTCAGAATCCACGCGGATAAGCGCGCGGTCGTCCAGGGCGTAATGGCCTTTGTACAGCGCGTCTATGGCAATGTTTATACTATCGAACGGGATAGTGGCCAGGAAGCCGAGGCGGCCGGTGTTGATTCCAAGTATAGGCAGCTGCTGTGCGCCCACGTAGGTGACCGTATCCAGCAGGGTGCCGTCGCCGCCAATGCTCAACACCACATCCACTCCCTCCAGCTTGTCACCCCGCCTGAAGGTTTCGATGCCTGTGGGCAGGTTGATGGTATTCTTGAGGTACAGCTCAAAGTGCTCCACCAGGGACAGCTGGGCCTTGCGGCGCTGCAGCTCATCAAAAAGGGCCTGGATAAACGGGGTTATGTCGTCAGTAAAGGGTTTACCAAGTATGGCTATCTTCATAGAGTCGGAGAGTTTGGGAGTTAGAAAGTTTAGGAGTTAGAGTCTCGCCCATTCGAAATTCGAACAGCGAATAATCAACAACCGGCATCTAACTACTACATTCATACTTCATCAAATCAAAAAGGAAACCTTGCGCTAAAGTATAATCCTGTGTCGCTCTCCCGGTTCAGGGTGTACTCCAGCCGCAGCACGATGTCGTAAAAGGTTACGGCGTGCAGCCCCACCCCGCTGCCCAGCAGCAGGCGGTTTGTGAGCGGGTTCTCCTGCCCGAAGACGTCATCCACCACATACCCGGCATCCGTGAAAGCATTGAGGTAGAGCGCCAACGGCACATTATTGAACTTCGGATTATCTATAAATGTAAGCTTTATACTTTTAATATCCAGCAATTGCCGCGTCAGGCCCTGCTTAAAAAGCCCGTAGTGCTGTCCCCCCACCACGTACAGCTCGTAGCCGCGCACGTAGGAGCGGTAGCCCAGCGCAATGTTATCGGCAAAGGCATGCCTGCCGGCCAGCCGCAGCTGCCCCTCTGCCCCCGCCATGTACGTATACTTGCCCCAGAACGGAAGATACCGCACATACTTGGCCCGGGCGGAGGTATACGGCGAACCGGACTTCTCCAGGAAAAGCGTTTGCCCCAGAGCCGCCTCAAAGTAACTCCCGGCTGTGGGGTAAGCGAAATTATTGCGCAGGTTGATGACCCTGTATAGCTCCACCCGCGTGTACTGCCGCTCCCGCTGCGCGTGGCGGTAATACTCCGGGTTCAGGAAGGCCACGGAGTCGGAGATCTGCTCGTTGAAGTAGGACAGCCGGAGCCCCGACTGCCGCTGCACGTTCTGCCGGTGCACCAGCGCCGCCGACACCGAACTGCGCTTGATGGGCATGCCATTCTCCTGCTCAAAGAACCGCTGCTTGTTGTTAAGGTTGGTGTAGCTGATGGTGCGGCTGCGGTAATCGGCCACTGAGAAATCAGCCCCCAAATTATACTTGCGCCATACGTAGGGGATGCGGTAGCCCAGCTCCAGACGCTTGTTAAAGCCCCGCTGCACCCGCACGCGCACCTCCTCGTTGCGCCCCCTGAAGTTGCGCAGGATCAGGTTGAGGCCATAGTCGATGCGGCTCCAGTCTTTTTTTTCCAGCCAGGCGTTAAAGTTGCGGTCGGCGAAGTCGAAGATGGGGATGGGGTACAGGTAAAAGCGCTCCTGCACCTCGTACGTTACCCGCACCTGCCCCTCTGCACAAGTATAGCTGTAGTTGACATGATGAAAGAGGCGAAGGTTAACCAGGCGCTTCTGGTTCTCCTGCAGCAACGGCTCCAGCGCTTCGGCAGGTATGGTGTCGCCTGGCGCGAAGGTGAGCTCGCGCAGCATTACCTGGCCTTTGGTGGTCTCGTTTCCAGCAAGATTGATATCGGCCACCACCACGGCGGGCACCGTGCAGGGGTTGGCCAGCGCTGCGGCTCCGGTAAAAAGTATAAGTATAGACAGGAAAGCTCGCAGCGGCATTTATGCAAGCATTAAATATCGAGGTATTTGAAGAGCATGTCGAGGCGGTCGCGGCCCACGTCGTAATCGGTGTTGTCGTTGAACTGGGCGGTGATGCGGTACTCGAAGCGCTCCAGCGTGGCGATGATGCGGCTAAGGTCGGTGGTGTTCAGCTTCAGGGTCAGCTTGATCTGGTAGGGGTCCAGCTCGTCGGGCGACACGTAGGCGCTCAGGATCTTGGTTTTCTCCTCCTCGATCAGGCGGCTGATCTGGGCCAGCGAGTAATCGCGCTCCGGCATGGAGAGCACCAGTATACTTCCCGTGCCCTGCAGCGCCGACATCTGCCCGAAAGCCGCCAGCGTATCATTTATGGTGATCACGCCCATGTAGTCCTGCTCCTCGTCGAGCACGGCCACTACCTGAATCTTGTTCTTGATGGCGGCCTCCATCACGTCGTAGAAGTGCTGTGGCCCCTGCACGTGCACCTCCTGGTACTCCAGCTCCAGTTCTTTAAGTTGGCGGGTGCGGTCGGGCAGCTCGATCAGGTTAAGCTCGGTGGCCAGGCCCATGTATTTGCGGTTGCTCACCACCGGCAGCTCGTTTACGCGGAACTCATCCATCCATCGCAGCGCCTTGTCCACGGTGTCGTAGAGCTTGAGCGGCGGAATCATTTGGTTGATGAGTTCTTCTGCGATCATACGGATGAGGCGGTTATCGGTGTTCTTTCTAAATACTTCTCTAAGATACTGTTAAACTTCTCCGGATGTTCCATCATAGGCGCGTGCCCGCACTTATCTATAAAGTATAATTCGGAGTTATCGATGAGCCTGTTAAACTCGTAGGCCACCAGCGGCGGCGTGATCGTATCGTTCAGTCCCCAGATTAACAGTGTGGGCACCTTAATGTTTGTGATATCCTTGGCCATGTTGTGCCGCTGGGCCGATTTGGCGATGGCGATGATGCGCAGGCACTTGGCGTTGCTGTTGGTGATGCCGAATACCTCGTCCACCAGTTCCTTGGTGGCTGTTTTGGGATCGTAGAACGTGTAGCCCACGCGCTCCTCCACATACTCATAGTTGCCGCGCTTCGGAAAGGAGCCACCCATGGAGTCCTCGAAGAGGCCGGAGCTGCCGGTCAGCACCAGGCGCTTTACCATTTTGGGGTTGTCCAACGTATAAACCAGCGCCACGTGGCCGCCCAACGAGTTGCCGAGCAGGGTCATGTCCTGCAGCTTCTTGAGCTTCACGAAGCCCTCCACAAAGTTCACCAGACCCGGCACGCCGGCCTTGTGCAGCGGCATCTCATAGATCGGCATCAGGGGGATAACCACGCGGAAATTCTTCGAGAAATGGTCTACAACGCCGTTCCAGTTGCTGAGCGCCCCGAAAAGGCCGTGCAGCAGCAGCAGCACGTCGCCTTCTCCCTCATCAATATACTGATATTCTCCTTCTTGTCTGACTTGTAAATCCATGAATCGAAAAACTTTTAAAAGAAACCTGTATGCTGCCTTTGCTTATACTTTCTCCAGCAGCAACCGGTTTCCGGAACCCACAACTGCCTTGGCCCGCATGGCGCAGAAGTATGAATTTGCCTGCTCTGCAGCTTAAAAATAAACGCGGAGCCCTAACGGGACGATCCCCGCGCAATATTAACAATACTAACCCAATTTTGAAGCATCCGGAGCAGATTACCAAAGTTCCTTTTCTGTACGGTGTTTTGCCGGTTGCTACTCCCGCGCCAGAAACTCATCAAAATGCTTTGCCGTTTAACTTATTAACTAACAGGGACAAACGTATGAAAAAGCTCTTGATCATAGCCACTGCCGTAGCAACTCTCGCTTGCGGGGATGGTGCCTCCGGAAATGGAGAAAATGCCGGCACCCAAAGTGAAGGCAACGTCCAAAACAATGTGGAAGAAGGCTCGGGCGAGATGATATCTCCACAGCTGGAACAGGACTCCGTTAATGAGGAAAGGTTTGATGTGGACACCGTGTCCTCTGCAGATGAGATCCATGAGCGGGAGAAGCATTAAACTGCCTGAATCAGGAGCCCGGAATCTTAGCAAGTAAAAGCCAGTTCCGGAGCAGGTGCAGGCCGTGGGTGGTGAGTGCCGCCTCCGGGTGGAACTGCAGTGCGTAAAGCGGCAGCTCCCGGTGCCGGAACGCCATCAGCTCGCCCTCCTGCGTGCGGGCCAGCGGTTTTATACTTTCAGGTGTTTGGCGCAGCACCAGCGAGTGGTAGCGCACCACCGGCATGGTGGCTGGCAAGCCCTCGAAAAGCGGGTCTTCCTCACAGATGATCTCCGATATCTTGCCGTGCATCGGCCGCAGCCCCTTCTCCAGCTTCGCCCCGAAAAACTCACCCAGCGCCTGGTGCCCCAGGCAAATGCCCAGCATTGGCACGCGGTTATGGTAGTAGCTGATCACCTCCATCATACTTCCGGCACTTTGCGGCACACCCGGTCCCGGCGAGAGCACCACCGCCTCTATGGGCAGCTTCTGCAGCTCGCGCAGCGGCACATCGTTGCGCACCACCTCCACCTCTACCCCCAGCCTACCGAAGTAGTCCACCAGGTTGTAGGTAAACGAGTCGAAGTTATCGAGCAGCAAAAGCATGGGAAGTTAGAAAGTTTGGAAGTTAGAAGGTTAGAAAGTTAAAGTGTGAAGCATTCGTTAATGAATGCTTCCCTAGATTTCTCATACTTCATCGAGCAGCTTGATGTGCCTTACCCAAGCCATGAAAGTATGTTCCCACACTTTCTAACTTTCTAACCTTCTAACTTTTTAACTTTCTAACTCCTAAAAGTGTTGCCGGAGGGAGGTGATGAGCGCTTTGATGAAGGGGAGCACGTAGCTGAGAATGTCGAGGGCGTAGGGCGTGGTCTTGAGCACCACCGGGTATACCATCGAGGCGTCGGCCGTATCCTTAGACACACTGATGCCGGCCATGTCCGATACGTAGAGCAGCAGGCTCAGGGCCAGGCACCACTTTAGGGCGCCCAGTATACTTCCCAGCACGTTATCAAACAGGCCAAAGGGCGTGAAGTCGATCACCTTCTTGAGCAGCAGGCCGCTCAGGTGGATGAGCAGGATAATGCCTACGAACACTACCAGAAAGGTAACATAGGGCAACAGTCCATGCGCGTCGCCAATAAAGCCGGCCATTAAGGGCAGTGCCGTGTCCAGCAGTTTCAGGCCGCCAAGTATGGCCAGCACCAGCGCCACCAACGACACCAGTTCCAGCAGCAGCCCCTTCCGGAAGCCCATGAAGGCGCCATAGGCAATCGGGATAGCCAGGAAAAAATCAAACGTACTCATATCATCATAAAAGGTGGAAGCAGCAGGAAATCATACTTCGTAAGTATGGCGCGGCCATACTTTACTTGTAAATCACAGCCGTCGCCGCCGTGGAAGAACGTCGGCAACGGCTGCAAATTTATACTTTAAAAATCAGTATTGCTCAGCAACTCGCCCACAGTTTGCGAAATAGCGCGCCCGTCGGCCTGGCCGGCCAGTTCTTTGGTGGCCACGCCCATCACCTTGCCCATGTCTGACGGCCCGGTGGCGCCCACACGCTGGATGATCTCTACCAGGCGGGTGCGCAGGTCACCCTCGTCCAGCTGCTTGGGCAGGTAATCTTCTATCACGGTCAGTTCCGCCAGTTCTACCTGCTCCAGGTCAGTGCGGCCCTGCTGGGCATACAGCTCCGCCGACTCGCGGCGCTGCTTGGCGGCTTTGGTCAGGAGCTTCATCTCCGTGTCCGGCGTGATGCCCTCGGTGCCGCCCTTCTCGGTCTCGGCCAGCATAATCTGGGATTTTATACTTCTGAGCGCCTGCAAACGGGCTTTATCCTTGGCCAACATCGCTTGTTTAATGCCGGCATCGATGCGTTGTTTTAGAGTCATAGTTTTCTGGTTTTATACTTTTATCTGGTTGAGGTGCTATTGCTTACGTAGGCTGCGCGCTTTTATATGCGTGTGTGGCGGCGGCCAGAGGCTGTCATCTTAAACAAAATTCCGTTAATTTAGTCATTCTATTACGTAAGACGACGACAGGGCTGTGGCCCGCAAGCAAGAGCCATGACAAAGCTGAGTGTAAATATAAACAAAATAGCCACGCTGCGGAACGCCCGCGGTGGCGACAGGCCAAATGTGGTGCAGGCAGCCAGGGACTGCGAGCGTTTCGGCGCGCAGGGCATAACCGTGCACCCGCGCCCCGACGAGCGCCACATCCGCTACCAGGACGTGTACGACCTGAAGGAAGTGGTGACGACGGAATTCAATATTGAAGGCAACCCGACGCCCGAATTCCTGAAACTGGTGAAAGAGATCAAACCCGCACAGGCCACGCTGGTGCCCGATGCCCCCGACGCCATTACTTCCAATGCGGGCTGGGACACCCTGAAGCACAAGGATTTCCTGACGGACGTGATTCTGGAGCTGAAGGAGCTGGGCATCCGCACCTCCATTTTTGTGGACCCGGAGGAACGGATGATTGAAGGCGCCGCACTGGTGGATACCGACCGGGTGGAGCTGTACACCGAAGCCTACGCCAGCAACTTCCACAAAGATCGCGAGAAAGCCATCGCGCCATACCTGAAGGCTGCCCAAAAGGCGCAGGAATTCGGCATAGGCCTGAACGCCGGCCACGACCTGGACCTGGACAACCTCAAATACCTGCACGACACCCTGCCGGGCTTGCTGGAGGTTAGCATCGGCCACGCCCTGATCTGCGACGCTTTATACTTCGGCCTGGAAAACACGATCCAACTCTACCTTCGCCAGCTAAAGTAGTGGTTAAAAGTATAACCATAGAAGAATTCCTCCAGTTGACGGAGCGGCTGCCCGTGCTGGATGCCCGCGCCCCCAAGGAGTATGCCGTCGGCCACTTGCCGGCTGCAACGAGTTTCCCTATTTTCTCAGATGAGGAGCGCGCCAAAGTGGGCACCGCCTATAAACAGCAGGGCCACGACCCGGCCGTTCTGATCGGTTTGGACCTGTTCGGGCCCAAGATGTCCAAATTTGTGAAGCAGGCAACCAAGCTGGCTCCCGGGAAAGAGTTGCTGGTGCATTGCTGGCGCGGCGGCATGCGCAGCGGGGCTATGGCTTGGCTCCTTGATTTTTCCGGGTTCAATGTATACCTGCTGCAAGGCGGCTATAAAGCTTACCGGCAGTACCTGCACCAGCAGTTCGAGGCACCGCGCAAGCTGCTTACATTGAGTGGCTTTACCGGCAGCGGCAAAACAGACCTGCTGCCCTACCTGCAACAGCAGCACCAGCAGGTAATCGATCTGGAGGGGCTCGCCAGCCACAAAGGCTCTGCCTTCGGAAGTATAGGCATGCACCCGCAACCCTCCACCGAGCATTTTGAAAATTTGCTGGGCACCGAGCTGCTCAAACAAGACAGCGCAAAACCTACCTGGCTGGAAGACGAAAGTATAACCATTGGCAGGGTGCAGATCCCAAAGCCATTCTTCGACCGGATGCAGGAGTCGCCAGCCATCGTGCTGCATGTGCCGCTGCCGCTGCGGGTGAAAAAACTGGCGGAAGAGTACTGCCAAACCGATAAAGCCCTGCTGGAGGCAGCCATCCTGAAGATAAAGAAACGCCTGGGCGGGCTGGCCACCAAAGAAGCGCTGGAGGCAATTCAAACCGGCGATATGGAGAAGATGGTGGAGATTGCCCTCACCTACTACGATAAAGCCTACAGCCACGAGCTGGCCAAAAAGCAGCACGTGCTGCCGCTGGAGCTACAAAGTATAAACCCCGAAGAAAACGCCGCCAAGGTGCTGGCCTTCGCCAAACAACATCACCTGATTTAATGATTATGGAAGAGACAACCACCCAACCTATAAAACTTACCCAGTACAGCCACGGCGCTGGCTGCGGCTGCAAAATATCGCCAAAAGTGCTCGACTCCATCCTGCACTCGGATATTACTTACCCCGAGGAAAAGCGCCTGCTGGTGGGCAACAGCTCCCGCGACGACGCCGCCGTGTACGACATCGGCAACAACCGCGCCGTGATCAGCACCACCGACTTCTTTATGCCGATTGTGGACGACGCCTACGATTTTGGCAGAATTGCTTCGGCCAACGCTATCTCGGATGTGTATGCCATGGGCGGCACGCCTATGATGGCGATTGCTGTGCTGGGCTGGCCGATTGACAAACTGGCTCCCGAAGTTGCCAAGCTGGTGATAGAAGGCAGCCGCAGCATTTGCCATGAGGCAGGTATTCCGTTGGCTGGTGGCCATAGCATTGACAGTCCCGAGCCTATTTTCGGTTTGGCCGTAACTGGTATGCTCGACATCCCGAACCTGAAACGCAACGACACTGCCACCGCCGGCTGCGAGTTATACTTGACCAAACCGCTTGGTGTGGGCATACTGACCACCGCCCAGAAAAAAGCCATCCTGAAGCCGGAGCACGCGCAGCTGGCACCGCAGCAAATGATGCAGCTTAACAAGATCGGTGCGGAACTGGGCCAACTTTCGCAGGTAAAAGCCATGACCGACGTAACCGGCTTTGGTTTGATGGGCCACCTTTCGGAGATGTGCGAGGGCAGCAACTTAGTCGCTGAAGTATACTTTGACAAAGTGCCCGTACTACCTGAAGCGCTGGAATACCTGGCCCAGAAAGCCATCCCAGGTGGCACCCACCGCAACTTCGACAGCTACGGCCACAAAATAGCGGACCTTACTCCAGACCAGAAACACCTGCTCAGCGACCCGCAAACCAGCGGCGGCCTGTTGGTGGCGGTTGACCCAGCTGGACGAGACGAAGTGCTGGCTGTTTTTGAAAAGTATGGGCTGCAACTGGAGCCGCTGGGCGTGCTGAAGGAGCGGGCAAATGATGAGAAACTGATCCGTGTGGTTTAAACATCCGTAAGCTTAACCTGATAACTGTTAACTGAAAAAATGAAGCTACACTATAAGGAAATGGGCCACGGCCAGCCGCTGCTGATTCTGCACGGCTTGTTTGGGACCTTGGATAACTGGGCCACCCTGGCCAAGCGATTGGCAGAGCATTACAATGTTTTTCTGGTAGACCTGCGCAACCACGGCCGCTCACCGCACAGCGAACAGCACGATTACGATGCCATGGCCGACGACGTGCTGCGCCTGGTGGACGAGCTGCAGATTCCCACTCCGGCCATTATGGGCCACTCGATGGGCGGCAAGGTAGCCATGAAGTATGCCCTGAAGTACCCTACCCGCATCACCAGGTTAATTGTTGTCGATATTGCCCCCAAAGCCTACCCGCCGCACCACGACGAGATCATCAACGCGCTGCAGTCGGTGGACCTGAGCACCGCTACCAGCCGGGGAGAGATAGACAAGCAGCTGGCTAAAAGTATAAAAGAGGAGGAGGTGCGCCTGTTCCTGATGAAGAACCTCTACCGCAAAGAGGACAGCACCTTTGGTTGGCGCATGAACCTGGATGTGCTGGAGAAGAACTACGAGCAAATCGCCGCCGCCATAACCTCCGATACGCCCTTCAAGAAGCACGCCCTGTTCATCAAAGGCGGACGCTCCGGCTATATAAAGCAGGAGGATATTTATGGTAGCATTGAGCACCTGTTTACGCTTGTAGAGGTAGAGACCATAGCCGAGGCAGGCCATTGGGTACACGCCCAGGCCCCCGACCAAGTATACGAGCTGGTTACCAGGTTCCTGGATGCTGACTAGGCCCAGTGATGAAGTTGCTTCATAGGGTGTTGCAGGATTACAGGATACGCCGGGTAAAGTATAATACTTGATCAAAGTATAGATCCGAGACTTGCGTATACTTTCGCGGGACATCCAGTTAATCCCACGCCCTGTAAATCCTGGTTCAGACATAAGCTGCCGCCGCCCCAAAGCGGTGGCAGTTTTCGTTTAGCCGAAATCAACAATTTAGCAATGAAGCAATCCAACAATGTAACTACCTTTACCGCATGAAAAAGACCGGCACTTTATATTTAATACCCACCATACTTGCCGAAGGCACACAAGACCAGGTGATCTCGCCGCAGGTAAAGGAGATGGTGCAGCACTTGACTTACTTTATCGTGGAGAACCTGCGCACGGCCCGCCGCTTTGTAAAAAGCATCTGCCCGGAGCTGGTGATAGAGCAGCTAAGGTTTGTGCAGGTGGATAAGGATGCCACGCCTGCCCAGGTACAGGCCTCTTTAAAGCCGCTACTGGAGCAGGGGACGGATGCCGGCATTATCTCAGAGGCGGGCTGCCCCGGTATCGCCGACCCAGGCGCCGAGGTGGTAAAGTATGCGCACCAGAAAAGTATAAAGGTCGTGCCGTTTGCCGGTCCCTCGGCCATACTTCTAAGTTTAATGGCCAGTGGCTTTAACGGGCAGCAGTTCTGCTTCCATGGCTACCTGCCCATCGAGAAGCGCGACAGGTTGCAGGCGCTGCGGCAGTTGGAGAAGGAGATGCAGCAACGCAGCCAGACGCAGATCTTCATGGAAACGCCCTATCGCAACAACAAACTACTGGAGGACCTGCTCGCTACCCTCCACCCCGACACCAAGCTCTGCATCGCCGCCAACATCACCTCCCCGGAGCACGAGTTCATCCAGACCAAAAGTATAAGCCAGTGGCGCGGCAAACTGCCCGACATACACAAGCAGCCCGCGGTTTTTCTGATTTACAGGTAGACACCGGTTTCATACAAAAAGCCCCGGCTCATACTTTGAGCCGGGGCTTTTTGTATGGAAAAGAAAAGGCCCCCGGAAACCGGGGGCCTTTGTCCAATGAAGAAGACTACTACCTAGTATTCTAATCTATCTACTTTATTAATCATTTGCTTGTTTAGGCTCTACTACTCAACATCCCACCATACTCTGGAAGAGTTTTTATCAGCAGCTGGTGCTAGACCAGATATACCTGCTTGTAGGTTCGCGTTGTTCAATGTAGATTCCTCAACAGGATAATTGTATCTTCTGGCAATGGCACCGTCATTCAGTGCATCTTCAGCAGGATTCAAAGCAGGATAACCTGTTCTTCTCCACTCTGCCCAGGCATCAAAACCCTGTGGATACAGCGCCTTCCACTTCTCTTCGCCAATTACCTGTAGCATACCAACAGTAGCAGCGTTTACCAAACGAGCTGCAACATAGGTGCTGACCTCCTCAGGGCGGAAATCCACTTTAGCACCAGCCTTTTCGTCCCATGTTTCGAAAGACTTTTGAATGCCTTTAGTAAGCATGTCTGCGGCTACCTCACTTGTCCAGCCTCTAGCGGCCGCCTCTGCTCTGTTCAGGTAAGTGTAAGCAGCTGTCATTACAGGAAGTGGAGCCTCAGCCGCCCAGATGATGGTTGACATCTTGTTTTTACCTGTACCACTCTCGTCGTTGTAGCCGTAAGGCACACCTTCTGCAGTTGCTGATGTGCCGTATACCTTAATACGAGCGTCGAAAGTAGTGTTAGAGGTTGGGTTCAGAGAACCTTCAGCACTCTTAGCATCACCCTGCAACGCATCCACAAACTCGTCTGCCAGGAAGTAGTCAGCACGTCTGTTACGGTTGAATGGGTTCTGGTAAGCTGTCAGCGACTCATATCTGAACCAGGCTTCTTCCTCTATGTTTTCGATGGCACCGGCTGGATGGTTCAACGCTTCGTTGAACACACCTACAGCGTCAATCGAAGAAGTAGCATCTACTTCAGACAGCTGCAGGGCAGCCTGCATCAGCACAGAGTTGGCAAGCTTCTGCCAGTTGTCCAGATCACCATCATACAGGATATCGCCAATTGGTGCCACGCTTCCACCTTCCGCCAACAGATCGCGGCCCTCCTGTAGGTCTGCTATCAGCTGTGTGTAGATCTGCTCCTGTGTATCGTAAGCAGGCGTGAGGTTATCCAGTCCCTTGAATGCCTCTGTAAAAGGTGCGTCACCCCAGGAATCCGTCAGCCTCTTCAACACGATCGCTCTGAAGATCAGGGCTTCTCCTAGCTGCAGGCTAGGATCACCTTGCGCAAGCAGTTCAGGTGTGTGCTGTGCTTCATCGCGGGCGATGTCGATTACTGCATTCAGGTTAGGCAGGACACGGTTATAGTATGTTGCCCAAGAAGCAGGCGTTTCAGCATACAGCATTTCGTCTGTATACGTAACCTGCGACTGGTACTGCACATACAAGGTCGGGTTCAGTACACCCTGACGGCCAGTCATGGTTGCAAAGGACTGGATGGCGCCAGATAATAACCCCGCAGGATATGGATCGTTGGGTCCGTTAGGGTTTTCGTTGATATCCCCAAAGTCCACTGTTTCGCAGGCAGTAAAGCCTTGTGCAAGCACAAGCCCTAGTGCCAAGTATATAAATCTTTTCTTCATTTTCGTAATTTTAGAATGTCAGTCTAACGTTTACACCATAGCTCTTTGTACCTGGCAACTGTGCGTTCTCACCGTAAGTCTGAGAAAGCTCAGATGGATCCCAACGGTGGAAGTTGTCGTCAGATACAGACATCAGCCACAGGTTTCTGCCCACCACGCCAATAGTAGCGCCTTTGATCACGTTGTTCTTCAGGGCTCCGTCTTTAAACAGGCTGGAGAGGTCATAAGACAAGTTAACATCTCTCAGCTTGATGAAGCTGGCATCATGCACGAAAGGCTCTGCAATAGAGTTCGCGTTGAACTGCTGGTAGTAATCTATACCTTCTATATAAGTATCCACAGCCTCACCATTTGGTGTAACACCTACTACGTGCACACCACCACCGTCAGCAACTGCATCACGCACGTTATTGCCTCTGTCGTTAATGCTGGCAGTTTCTTCTAACAGACCAGAGTAATAGCCCCACTGCTCAGAAAGCGAGAAGAACTTACCACCTTTCTGGAAGTCGATAGCCGCTGTAAGCGACAGGCCTTTGTAGCTGAATCTGTTCAGGATACCACCTGTAAAGTCTGGCAGCACAGAACCAAAGTACTTGTTAGCCTCTGTTACATACAAGCCGTTCTCATTCACAATGCGATTACCGCTTTCATCTGTCGCAAAACCAATGCCTCTCAACTGGCCCCAGTTACTGCCAAGCTCATGCACAACCGTTACAAAATCCCAATCGTCGGCACCACCTGGCGCTTCAATCGCATCCAGACCTTCAGGAAGCTCATCAACCGTGGTTCTGTTTCTGGCATAGTTCACAAGGATATTCCAGTTAAAGCTGTTGTCTGACTTGAACACATCACCGTCAATAGCTACTTCTATACCTTTTCTGGAAGAAGCACCGGCGTTTGTCAGGAAGTCACTGTAACCGGTCGTAGTAGAGATACTTACTGGAATGATCTCATCCTCGCGTGTCTCATCATAGTAAGTGAAGCTTGCGCCGATTCTGTTGTTAATAAACCTTAGGTCAAAACCAGCCTCGAAAGAGGTGTTAAGCGCAGGCTTGATGTTAGGGTCAACCAGTAGTGTCTTGCTATATACCAACAGGTTAGAGCCACCCCAAGGCTGAGATCCAAGAGAGTAAACCGGGTTGATGCGCTGAGCGGCAACGTCGTTACCTACCTGTGCCCAGCCGGCTCTGATCTTACCGAATGAGAGCGCTTCGAAACCATCCATTAGCTCCGTGAAGATAAAGCTGGTACCGATACCTGGGTAACCATAGCCATTCTTGTCGTTTGGCAGGGCAGAGCTCCAGTCTCTTCTGTAGCTTGCATCCACATAGAGCATATCTCTGAAACCGATAGAGGCGTTACCGTAAATGCTTCGTACTTCCTTGTCTCTGAAAGTAGTCTGTGGGGTTGGCGTGATACCAGCGTTCGGGAAGATGTAGAGGTCAGGGATGATCAAACCACCTGTGTTAGCACCTGGGGTCATGCGAGCCTGGAAAATGCTATAATCGTTCTTTCTGATGTTGCCACCCACAAAGGCGTTGATATCAAAGTCACCGAACTCATTCTCGTAACGCAGGTCAGAGCTGAAGTTGTTCTCAGACTCAGACAGGTCGTAGCGCCCGAAAGCATTGCTCCATGGGTTGTACAGGTCCGCAGCAGCAGAGCTAGACAGTGAGGAAGGAAACTTTTCTTCGAACAGGTACTCTGTGGCAGTTCTTGAGCCAGTTGCCGTCAACTTCCAGTTGTCGTTGAAGCTGTAAGCGGCAGAAAGGCTACCGGTAAAGTTATCGTTGCTTCTCGTCTGGTCATAACGCTCCAGGAAAGTATACGGGTTGTACCAGAAGGCTGGCTTCTCATAGCTTTGTGTTGAAAGCGCTCCGTAAGCAGTATAATAGTCTGGTCCCCACCAGTTCCAGGATGTAGAATATCCCGCCGGAGTCTCCAGGTTTCTCAGCTCTCTCAGCTTGTCGGTATCCACGTTGCGTGAGAACCAGGAGTTGAACATACCGGAAGTCTGGTTGCTGTAACCATCTTCCTGATCACCGGTAATTTCTGATGTAGTATAACGGATATTGGCATCCACTCGGAGTTTCTCAGTGGCATTAAAGCCAAAATTCGTCGTGATGAAGTGCTTCTTCAGATCTGTGAATGGTGTAATACCACTTTGATCTAGGTTGGTGTAAGAGATACGGGCGTTATATTTCTCGTTACCGCCGCCAAATGCGATGGAGTTCTTTTTTGTTACACCCGTGTCATAGAAGTTTTTAATGTTATCTGGCTGCGCTTCATAGGCGACAGTCTTTCCAAAGTATGGGTTAGGATTCTCTGCTGATCCAGGCCACCAGGCATACCATGGCACATACTGCTGGCCATCGAATTTAGGGCCCCAGCTTTCGTCTGCATAGTTCTCGTCCCATAGCAGGTAGCGTTGGCCGTTAAAAACCTGCCACTCTTGCGGATAAGGCACGCTCAAAGGATTGCCATCATCATCATAATCATACACAGCACCTGCCGCGTAATCAAAAGTACCAAAGGCACCATTTTGGCTGTAGCCGCCACCATACTCGTTTTGATACTTAGGCAGGTAAGACACTTTGTCCCACATTGTAGAGCTGGTAACTTCTACGGAGATATCCCCTGTACCTTTCTTTGTGGTGATTACCACCACACCTGCTTCAGCACGCTGGCCATAAAGAGAGGTTGCGTTTGGTCCTTTCAGGACGTTCACTGACGCCACATTCTCCATGTCCACATCATTCGGATCAGAAACCGGCACACCGTCTACAATGTAAAGCGGGTCATTGTCGCTTGTAAGAGAGATGGCACCTCTGATACGAATTTTACCGAACTGACCCAGTTTTGAACCAGCCTGGCCATTAATCTGAACACCTGCCACTTTACCTGCAAGTGCATCTTTGATGTTAACGTTCTGGGTGATGTTAAGGTCTTTAGCCTCAACCTCCTGCGTAGCGTAGGTAACGGTTCTTTTATCTCTTTCGATACCCAGGGCTGTTACAACAACCTCCTGCAGTTGCTCAGAGTCGGTTGCAAGCGCTACATCAATAGAACTTGCGTTACCGATGGCGCGCTCTACCGTAGAGTAGCCAATAAATCTAAATACCAGGGTATTGCTTCCCTCAGGCACGTTAATGGAATAAGAGCCGTCTACACCAGACGTAGTACCTACGGTGGTACCTTTAGCAATTACAGCAACGCCTGGCAACGGCTGGCTGGTAGCAGCATCCGTCACTCTACCAGTGATGGCCCTTACCTGTGCCATAGCCTGATGCAATAAGGCCGTCACAAGCAAGAGACTCAGGAATAGAATTTTCTTCATTGTGTTTTAGTTTAAAGTGAGAGTTGGGTTAAAATGATTATCAATTGTTCAAGACTAAACTGCCTTCGTGGGAATTCAACAGACACAGCGGCGCAGACAAGACACACTTGGGCACAAAGGTGCATTTAGCCTCTGTAGCAGCTGAAAACAACTTCTTAGCCCCTTAAACACCTCAGCCCGACATAGTAGCTATATGCTGGGCGAACTTTACACTCTAAGCGAGTGAGAGCATTTAAGAGACGTGTATAATGGTATTACTAGAGGGGGGATATGAATTATACCGCCAGGGTATACAGGGAAAGAGTAAAGAGTTAACCATATAATGTTTGTTTAAGGTGAGATTCTATTCAACAAGTTTATTGAAAAGCAATCGTATTAACAAATGATTATTTATTTTTTTGAATCTTATCATCCGTGCTTAGAGGGCCGCCACAAGCCGTTTACTATGTAAATACCTAGCTTTCAACACCTCCACGCAAGTACCCGTAAAAAGGTGCAGACCTTGAAATTAAGCCATGTAAGATCCTTCCTAAGCAGATTTCCGATACAGTTCCTCAGTAAGGGAGGTCTACAACCGCTTCTAAGAGACAGGTTACGTGGAAATCGCTTTTAAGGACAGTATTCTTATAGATTTATTAATATATATTGTTATTAATTATACTTTAGTTATACTTTACCCGCCAATCGAATAAGGACAAAACAAAAGGCTCCCGGAAGCCGGGAGCCTTTTCCAATGAAGAAGACTTCTACCTAGTTTTCTATTTTAAGACTTCTCATACTTTATGTCAACGCTTTCTTACTGAACATCCCAGAAAAGCTTGGTAGAGCTTTCATCACCACCAATAGCCGAGGCCGCTGCGTCGCGGTTGTTTGGGTTCAGCGTTTGCTCGTTGACAGGGTAGATTAACCTGGTAGGCACTATCAAGCCTTCTACCGGAGGTATCAAAGTTGGAGCATCCAATCTTCTCCATGTCAACCAGGCCTCATAGCCTCTGTTGAAGTACGCAATCCAGGCTTGTCTGCCAATCTTTTCTCTCCATTCACCGGGAGCCGTAGCGTAGTTCACCTCAGGCTGAGCCAGATAAGCGTCTGCCTCTGCCTCTGTTCCGCCCCAGTATAGAATGGATGCTCTGATGGCTGCATTGTAGTGCTCCGCAGCAGGTTCAGCAATAAAGCCCCTTTCAGCGGCTTCGGCCAGCAGGAACTCCACCTCAGCGTAGTCTAGTAACACCCCGGGGAAGTCGAGTTGGGCTACTTTCTCACTTACGGTAGAGTTTGCCTCATAATCGTTGGAGAAACCAACGGTGCCACCCACAAACTCCCCATCAACATCGGTAAAGTACTGCGGCCTTCTAGGGTCATCCAGCTCATTCATTAAATCGACCAGTGTGCTGGCTGCTATAAAGTCCTCCCTGCTGGAAAGATCGCCTTTCACGTTATCCGAGATAGGGTTGTTGTTCGGAGTGGCAGACGTGTAAGGGAATATGGCATTATCCGCGTTGCTTTCGAACACATTTGGCGCTGCTTCTGCCACAAGCGTTCCGGCTTTAGCCGCATCCACATCGGCTATCACCATGGCTAGCCGCAGCTTCAAAGAGTTGCCAAACTTTACCCATTGCGCCATGTCTCCATTGTAAAGCACATCTCCCTCTTCAAAGCCCATTAAAGGCTCACCTGCCTCATCCATCGTTTTAATGAGCCCTAAGGCCGTGTCCAGGCGGTTCAGGATGTCGTTGTAAATCGCCTGATCATCATCGTACACTGGCTGGGTATTGGTCGGATCAAGCGCCTCCGTGTAAGGCACATCGCCGAAAGTAGTTACCAGAACTGACCAGGCGTATACCTCCATAATCTCAATTTGAGCCAGCTGATTGTTTCTTAAGGTCTCATTAATTGTCTCATCAGCAAGTAACAAACGTTTAGCCTCGTTCAAGTCTGCCAGCACATCGCGGTAAAGCGCATTCCAGAAGTTTTGAGGAATCAAACGACCGGTCATGTTGTACCTGGGCTCCTCTACATACTGGGTTGTCGCCCAGTGCTGCACATATAGTCTGATGTTGTTCGTGTTAACGTTCGGAGTGGTCAGCACGTCCGTCAGGTTCAGCAATGCGCTGGTGAACAGCGTGGCAGGTGGCGCGTTAGTTGCCCGCTTCGTGTCGATATTATATTCATCCAGGTCGTCTACGCACGCTGCCATAAACACCAGCGAGAGTAAGCATATGATAAGTTTCTTCATCTCTTTATAGTTTAGAAATTAAATCTAACGTTAAATCCGTAGGTTCTGAAAGCTGGGTATGCGCCAGACTGGTAACCTCTGGAGGCGTTGCCTGAGCTAAGGCCTTCTTCCGGATCGGAGTACTCCATGTTCTTGTGGATAATCCATAGGTTACGGCCTATCAGCTGTAAATCAATCCCATTAATAAAACCGAGGTTCTCAATCAGGGACTGAGGCAGGGCATAGGAAAGGGCAACCTCTCTGAGTTTCACGAAACTGCCGTCGAACACATACATGGCCCTTGGCGCTTCTATACCACCGGCAGCGTACCCAAAGGGAGTATTGCCGTTGCCGTCCGTATTCTCTGCATAGATGTCGTTACGGGTACCATCCTCTTTCACGCCGGGCAGCAGTACACCACCGCCTTCAGCTACCGGAAGACGGGAAGGGTTCCCTTTGCCGTTCAACCCGGCAGAGTTCGGATACAGGCCTGTGGCTTCTCCATACCATTGGTCAAGGGAGAAAATATCGCCTCCGTGGCGCACGTCGATCAGGAAGCCAAGCGACACGCCTTTAAAGGTGAGGGTGTTGTTAACTCCACCAGTCCAATCGGGGTTAGGATCACCAATGATATCAGCCGCGTTACCGGAGTTCAGGTAGTAACCCCCGGAGTTGACAGTCTTTTCTCCATTTGTATAAACGAAGTCAGTGCCTCTGATTACACCAAATGGCTCGCCGACAGCAGCGTTAAGCGATACCCCACCCTGGAAAGTGGCAAGCGGGATGTTCTGAACGTCCTGGTACAGGCTTACAACTTCATTTCGGTTACGGGCAAAGTTTATATTGATGTTCCATGAGAAATCTCCGGACTGAACAGGGGTTGCAAAGGCAGCTACCTCAAACCCCTTATTTTCCACTTCACCAGCGTTCACCCACTGTGCCGTATAGCCTGTGGCACCGGTAGTGGATACGTTGATGATCTGGTCTACCGTGCTTGACCGGTAGTAGGTAAAGTCAAACCCGAAAAGGCTGTTTAAGAAGTCTGCCTCAATACCAGCTTCAAAGCTCTTTGTCCGCTCCGGCTTCAGGTTCTCGTTATTCTTAGTGTTTGGCAACGAGAAAATAGGGACGGAACCCAAACCTGTTGGCTGTGTGTACACATCGAATATACTTAGTGGCTGGGCACTATTGCCTACCTCGGCATAGTTTACCCGAAGCTTACCGCCTGACAGCCAAGGCAGCTGGAGAAGATTGGAGAACACCACGTTTGCAGCCACAGAAGGATAAAAGTATGAATTATCTTCTTCTGGCAGTGTAGTGGATTTATCCCGGCGGGCAGAAAGCTCGAGGAAGTAGGTATCCTGGAAGCCGATGTTGGCATTAGCGAAAATACCATCTACCCCTTCCCGCTCAAAGTTTTCAATAGGTGCGGTAATAGGGTTAACTGAGTTCGACAGCGCGTATAGCCTTGGTACAACAAGGCCGCCGTTAGTGCTTGCTCTTATATCGCTCAGGCGGTCTCTGCGCAGGTTGGTTCCAATTAATCCATTCAGGCTAATATCCTCCGTAATATCCCTGTTGAAGTTTAAGAAGAGGTCATAGTTGGTTTCGTTGAACTCTCTGTCATACCGCTCATACTCACTCACGTCAGCACTTCCTATGGCTACACGCTCTTCCTGCATATCCGTGGTTGTGTTGAAAGTGACCCTGCCCATTAAGCTTAACCAATCCGTAAACTTGTAGGTAGCAGAGGCATAGCCGTAGAAGTTGTCTCTGGAGTCGTTGGAGTAGTTCTCGAATCTTGTCCAATAGGGGTTATCAGAGTAGATAGGGCCCGTGTTTGCGGCATTCCAGTTCCAGGTAATGTTCTGGCGGTTTCTGAAATAAGCATCCTCCTGCTCTTTGATATCCACGTTGGTCTGCCACCACTGCCTGAACTGCTGGTTAGGGTTACGGCCCTGATAACCTGTTCCATACCTACCCACCCCTTTGGTGCGTGCATAGTTGGCAGAAGCACTCACTGATAGCTTTTCAGTTGCCTCAAAGGTACCTGTAAAGTTGAACAGGTCTTTATCTAGGGTGGCATTGGGCAGGTTGCCTTTGATATCATTTCGGGTGTAGCCTACCTTAAAGGTGGTCTTATCGCCGCCGCCGCTTACCATTATACTTTGGTTAGAGTTAACCCCGGTCTCATAAAATTCACTAGGGTCGTTCTCTGCAGCCACCCAGGGTCTTGTTCTGCCAAAGTTCGGGTGGAAGGGGTCAATGGCGTCCCACTGGTACACCTGCAGGTTCGGGTCGAATCTCGGGCCATAGGAGGCATCATCCTGGAAACGGACTACCGGAGCAATCCCGCTACCTAAGTCAGCAGGAGTACGAAACACTTGCGCATAGCCTGCCCCATACTCTTTCTGGTAGTCAATAAAAGTGCTTTTATCCATCGAGCTCCAGGTAACACCACTGTTTATCGTGATATTCATGCTGTTCTTCGCGCCTTTCTTCGTAGTGATCATGATCACGCCATTGGCCGCGCGCGAGCCATAAAGAGCGGTTGCAGCAGCACCTTTCAGCACGTTCACCGACTCGATGTTATCCGGGTTCAAGTCCGCGGCAGCGTTACCAAAGTCAGTTCCCGTCCTACCGGACTGCTGGTCGGCGGTGTTGGTATTGGCATTACTTACCGGCACACCGTCAATTACGAACAGGGCCTGGTTGTTGCCTGTGATAGACTTGTTACCCCGGATGATTACGTTCGTAGACCCGCCCATGGTGTTGTTGGAGCGGATATCAAGACCGGCCACCTTTCCTGAAAGCGTGTTCACAAAATCAGCGCTTCTGGTACGCGTAATCTGCTCCCCGCTAACCTGCTGGGCCGAGTAGGCCAGCTCGTTTTTGTTCCGCTCGATACCGAGGGCGGTCACCACCACCTCTTCCAGTTGCTCCGCGTCTGTCGCCAGCGCCACATTTACGGTAGAGGCGTTGCCGATGCTGCGATCTACCGTCTTATAGCCAATAAAGCTAAATGTCAGTGTGTTGCTGCCTTCCGGCACATCAAGCGTGTAGCTGCCATCTCCAGAGGTGGCGGTACCAACGGTGGTGCCTTTTACCAGAACAGTAACGCCTGGCAAGGGCTGGCTGGTAGTAGCGTCCGTCACTCTACCAGTAATGGTCCTTCCTTGTGCCATGGCCTGGTGCAACAGGACAGTCACAAGCAAAAGACTCAGGAATAGAATTTTCTTCATTGTGTTTTAGTTTAAGTGAGAGTTGTAGTATTCAGGTAAATGGTATTCAAAAGAAAAACACAGGGCGAAGGGAGGCTATGGCGTACCATATAGCGCAGCGTATCAAGCGCGCTTTAGATTAAAGAGGCAGAGACAATGACAATTGCGGGGGAGCAGTTCTGGCCACAGCCAAACACGTGCTACCTCAGTAGATTCCGGAAGCTGTGGACCATCTGATGGCCAGGCCCGGGTAAACTTTTATCCTGCTGACAAATAATGCTTTGTGATCAGCTCAGTTATTAGACTTTGTAAGGGAAATCTGGCGTACTCCTGCTACGCTGCATAGTTAGTAGAATCTCTTTCATAGCATACTTTTAGTAGTGTAAATCTATACTTTATTAAAAAAGTTATAATTGATACCCTTCAGCTATACTAAGGCAAATAAGCAATGCTCTTTCATGCCTTCACGTGGCGCCTTATACTTGGCAACTATATGATAATCAGAAGTATATATATTTAAATTTCCTCATATAGGCCCAAATTTAATTGCTAAGGCATATCAGTTAACCATACACCTTAATTGCAAAAAACATATAAATATTATACGTAAATAAAGGATATAGAGGTAAATTATTGCTCCATAAAAGGCAGAAAGGGAAAGTATGAGCGCAACCAAGGGGGATATCGCACTAATCGTATATTGATTTTATCCTAAAACAACAGCGCCCGGTGCAGAAATCTGCACCGGGCGCTGTTGTGTATACTGTGTTATACTTTGTATGCCTTAGCTAAACACTTGGTAGGTGATATAGGCCATGACATACGCCAGACCACTCATGTAAACAAGCTGCGCGGCAGGCCACGTCCAGCTCTTGGTCTCGCGGCGGACAACGGCCAGCGTGCTCACGCACTGCATCGCGAAAAGGTAAAAGATCATGAGCGAGAAGCTGCGCGCCGGCGTGAAGAATGGATCCCCGTTGGCGTCTTTCTCCGACAAAAGCTTTTCCTTGATCGTGGTCACGTTCTCCTCCTCACCTATACTATAGATGGTAGACATGGTACCCACAAACACCTCACGGGCGGCAAAAGAAGTGAGCAGGGCAATGCCTATCTTCCAGTCGTAGCCCAGGGGCCTGATAACCGGCTCTATGACATGGCCGATAACACCGGCGTAAGAAGACTCCAGTTGGTGGGAGGCGATTCTGTTCTCGGTTTGCAGTTCGGTCAGGCCTTCGGCACGCGCCTCTGTGAGCGCCTGCTGCTCTGCCCGCTCAAAGCTGTCGCCGGGGCCGTAGGAGGCCAGCACCCAAAGTATGATCGAGACGGCCACGATCACCTTACCCGCCTCAAAAACGAACGCCTTTACCTTCTCCACAATCGTCAGGCCCACGTTTTTCCAGCGCGGCATCTTGTAAGTCGGAAACTCCATGATGAAGTAGCTGCGCTCACGGGCCTTGAGTATGACCTTGAGGAGCAACGCAGAAAATATGGCCGCCAAAAAACCGATCAGGTACAGGCCCATCAGCACCAGCCCCTGCAGGTTCATAAAACCGAAGTAATACGTATCAGGCACTACCAGCGCGATCAGCACGGTATAAACCGGGATACGGGCCGAGCAACTCATCAGCGGTGTCACGAAGATGGTGATCATCCGGTCTTTCCAGTTCTCGATGGTGCGCGCCGACATCACGGCCGGCACGGCACAGGCCACGCCGGAAATAAGCGGTACCACGCTCTTGCCGTTCAGGCCGAACTTGCGCATCACCTTGTCCATCATAAAGGTAACGCGGGCCATGTAGCCGGTCTCCTCCAGGATGGCGATGAACGCGAAAAGTATGGCGATCTGCGGTATGAATATCAGTACGCCGCCCAAACCGGCGATCACCCCTTCGGTCAGCAGGTTAATCAGCGGCCCCTCAAAGTTCTCCTGTATCAGGCTGTTCAGCGCGGCGATACTGGCGTCGATGAGGTCCATGGGGTAGCTGGCCCAGGCAAAAATGGCCTGGAAGATAAGGAAAAGTATACCGAAGAAGATGAGGTAGCCAAACACCTTGTGCGTCAGGATCTGGTCGAGGCGGTTGCTGAACTTCTCGTCTTTGTCGGCTTTCTCCACGCGCACGGCGTCCAGCAGCAGTTCGTTTATCCGGGTGTAGCGCGCGATGGTCTCCTGTGCCTGTCGCGCGTTGGACTTGAAGCCCGCCTGCTCCAGCTGCTCGCCCAGCCAGGCAATATCCTCCTCGTTCAGGAACTTCAGGCTCTTGTAGAGGTGGGCATACTGCAGGGCCAGGTAATCGTTGCTGAGGCCGAAGCGGGTCTTTATACTTTCAACCAGTGGCTGCAGGTCGGCGGGAACTGTGTAAAACGTTTTATCGGCTGCGCTCAGCTGCTGCGTCACCACTATTTTGAGGGCGGCCATCCCGATGCCCTTGCGGGCGTTCATGGGGATAACGGGCACGCCCAGCTCGCGCTGCAGCGCCTCCACATCAATCTTCACGCCCTCCTGCTCGGCCACATCCACCATGTTCAGGGCCAGCACCACCGGCAGCTGCAGGTCGGCCAGCTGCGTGAACAGCAGCAGGTTGCGCTTCAGGTTAGAGGCATCGGCCGTAACCACGACCAAATCCGGGAAATGCCTTGCCTGGGAATCGTAGAGTAGGTCGGTTATCACCCGCTCATCCATCGACTTAGGGTACAGGCTGTAAGAGCCCGGCAGGTCGATGATCTCCGCCCGGATAGACGGCGTCAGCTGGGTGTAGCCCGATTTTTTATCAACTGTAACCCCCGGGAAGTTGCCCACCTTCTGGTTGAGGCCGGTAAGTTGGTTAAACAACGATGTCTTGCCAGAGTTGGGGTTGCCGATCAGGGCAATCCGGACCTCCTCCGGCCGGGCGGTGCTTTGCCTGGCCGGTTTTATTTCAGGTTGGGTAGCTACAGTCATGAAAAAGAATCTACTGCTTGAGTAATATGGTCTCGGCTTCGTCTAAGCGCAGGGAGAGGGTGTAGTTGTTCACGATGATGGTGATGGGGTCGCCGAGTGGGGCACGGCTGTTCAATTTCACCGCTGTGCCGGGTATGCAGCCCATTTCCAGCAGCTTCAGCCCCATCTCCGGGTCCTCCAGAGAGCTAATCACGCCTTGCTCGCCTATCTCCATGTCACGCACTGATCTGGTTTTCTTATGCTCTTCTGCCTTTTGTCGCACGTCTTGCCTCTCCTTTATTTAGACTGTTTATAAACAACTGCAAGTTACAAGGTGTTCAACTTTAAAGCAAAAGAATTAATCGTTTGGATATCCGGAGGCGCACCCTTTTGGGGATGAGGAGGTTAGAAGGATCAGGGAATCTGGAGATGTGGCGTTGGATTAAGGTATTAATGGGTTGATGGGCTACCTGGGCGTCCCTTAGTTTCGGAAGTATAGGCGGGAGGACTTGAACCTATACTTCAGAAGCCGCCCCTGAAAGTACAGGCAAGAGGACTGCACGTATAAGTTGAGAGTATAAATTCTGTGCATACTGAATTATCTAACCCGGAACATCGATGAGATTCATACGTTCAGCACCGGCGATCATACTTCAGACACAGCACATTTTCCAATCTCTAAATCAGCCCTACTCCGAATAGAAAACCCGCTTTACGCGCGTGCTTACATTGGTCAGCAGCTCATAGGGGATGGTGCCGATGCGCTGGGCCAGTTCCACCAGCGTGAGCTCCGGCCCGAACACAATGGCTGTGTCCCCGGCTTTTACCTGCAGTCCCGTCACATCTATCATGCACATATCCATGCACACGTTGCCGATAAGCGGGCAGCGCTGGCCGTTGATGAGGACCTCTCCTACCCCGTTGCTGAAGCGGCGGTCGTAGCCGTCGGCGTAGCCAATGGCGATGGTGGCGGTGGTTTTAGCCACATCCGCAATCCCTTTGCGGCTGTAGCCTACCGTCTCGCCCTGTTTTATACTTTTCACCTGGGAGACAGTGGTTTTTAGCGTGCTCACTGGCCGCAGCGCCTCCTGCTCCGAGCCCGTCGCCTCTACCCCATACAGGCCGATGCCCAGGCGCACCATGTCCAGCTGGTGCTCCGGAAAACGCACGATGCCCGCTGAGTTGAGGATGTGCTTGATGACTTTATACTTCAGGCGCTCCTCCAGCGCAGTGGCCATACTTCTGAAACGAGAGATCTGCAACTGCGAGAAATCGTTATGGATGGCCTCGTCGGCCCCGGCCAAGTGAGAAAAGGTGCTGGCTACCTGTACCTGCGGGTGCTGCGCCAGCAAAGCAAACAAGGCCTCAAAATCCTCGGGCACAAAGCCCAAGCGGTGCATGCCCGTGTCCAGCTTGAGGTGGATTTTATACTTTACGTCCGGCTCCAGCGAAGTCACAAAAGCCTGCAGCTGCTCCAGCGCATAGATCTCCGGCTCCAGACTGTACTGCCGCAGCTTGGGGAAACTGTCGGGCGAGGGGTTCATGACCATAATGGGCAGCGTGATGCCGTTCTCGCGCAGGGCCACGCCTTCGTCCACGTAGGCTACCGCCAGGTAATCCACCCGGTGAAACTGCAGCAGGTTGGCCACCTCGAAGCTGCCACTGCCATAAGCGAAGGCTTTGACCATCACCATCAGCCTGGTATCCGGGGCGAGTTTGGTGCGGTAGTAGTTGAGATTGTGCACCAACGCATCCAGGTTTACCTCCAGCACCGTGCCGTGCACTTTCTGCTGAAAGGCCTGCACGATCTTTTCGAACCCGAACACGCGCGCCCCTTTCACCAGGATTAACTCATTTCTGAAATCCTCAGCTTTAAACTGCTGCAGGAAGTCTCTGGTGCTGCCATAAAATAAGGCTTCGCCTGAAAACTTTAACTGGTGATGGCTTATAGTTGGGCCTATGCCGATGACTTTATCAATACCACGGTTTTGTATCAGTAACGCCACCTGGCTATATAATGCTGCTTCTGACAGGCCGGACTCCAGCAGATCGGAAAGTATAACCGTACGCTTGCCTCGCTGTGGCTGGTTGGCCAGCAGGTCCAGCGCGATGGCCAGGCCGGCCAGGTCGTTGTTATAGGTGTCGTCGATGAGGTAGCAGCCGTTGATGGCCTCCTTCATCTCCAGGCGCATGGCCACGGGGTGCAGGCGGTCCAGGCGGTCCTGAATCTCGGAGAGCGGCAGGCCGCGGTGTAAAAGTATGGCCAGGCAGTGTAGCGCGTTTTCTACCGATGCCTCGTCGGTAAACGGAATGGCCAGGCGCTGTTTCTCTCCCCCGAAAGTATACACTATGATGGTCCGATGGCCGGCTGTGGTAGTGGCGTTGATGTATAGGTTAGCCTCGGGATGCTGACGGCTCCAGGTGAAGGAGTTTATACTTTGAAGGAGTACGGCCTGGTGCAGCAATTTGTAATCAGAGCAGTAAAACAGCCGTTCTACGTCTTTAAACAGTTTTAGCTTTTCCTGCACCTTCTGCTCACGGGAGGTAAAGCCTTCGTCGTGGGCCGTGCCGATGTTGGTAAAGATGCCGAGGGTGGGACGGATGATGGGCTGCAGCTTCTCCATCTCGCCGGGCTGCGAGATGCCCGCCTCAAAAATGCCTAAGGTATGATTGGGCTGCAGTTGCCACACGCTCAGCGGCACCCCCAGCTGCGAGTTGTAGCTGCGCGGGCTCTTTACCACCAGCTCCTCCGGGCTCAGTAGCTGCGAGAGCCATTCTTTTACAATCGTTTTACCGTTGCTGCCCGTTATCCCGATCACAGGTATGGAGAATTGCGCCCGGTGCCACGCCGCTACCCGCTGCAATGCCTCCAGACTGTTTTCCACCAGCAGGATGTTGGCCTCCGGGTAGAGCCGTTTCAGCTCTTCCAGATCGCCCTGCTCCAGCACAAAAGCCCTGACGCCCTGCGCGTACAGCTGCGGCAGGTATTTGTGGCCGTCGTTATACTTGCCCTGGATGGCGAAAAACACCGAACCCGCCGGTTGCGAGAGCTTGCGGCTGTCGGTGAGCAGGTGCACGATGGGCAGTGGCCGCACAAATTGTACTTCCTTGCCTTGGGTTATACTTTGTAGTTGCTGAAACGTGAGCATGTGGCAAAGTTAGAAAGTTGGGAAGTTAGAAAGTTAAAAAGTTAGGGGAGTTTAGGAGTTAGAGAGTTTAGGAGTTTAGGAGTTAAATATTTGCACAAACAGGCCTCGACCTTTTCTCATGATACTAGCAGCTACGAAGTTTATACTTTAGCCGATGTAATCACAGACTCCCCTCCTTAGACAAGGAGGGGTAGGGGTGGTTGGACCGCGGTAAGGTAATCCTATTCAACCATCCAGCCTGTTAACCTTGCAGCATAACCATTCCACAAACAACGAGCAACAATTAACAACCAACAATTCTTTACCTTTGCGCTCTTTATCCTTTTTCCGGCTTTTCATGGAAACACATAACCAAAAACCCTATTACGCTGCGGGACTGGCAGCATTCATTATCTGGGGCTTCATCCCCTTTCCGCTGAAAGCACTAGCCGAATACCCTAGCGGTCAGATTTTATACTTTCGCGTGGCATTCTCAGTAGGCCTGCTGCTGCTTATCTCGCTGCTTTTCCGCCGCAAGCAACTGCTGGCGACGCTAACCCAGGTAAAGAACTCCAGAGCCCGCGAGAAGCGCCTGTTCATCCTTTTTACCTTCCTGGGCGGCGTGCTGCTCACCACCAACTGGCTCTCGTTTATCTACGTAGTTAACCGCATCGACATCCAGACCGGCTCCTTTTCTTACCTGCTCTGCCCTATACTTACGGCCGTACTCGGGTTTTTATTGTTGAAAGAGAAGCTGCGGGTAAACCAGTGGTTGGCTATCGGGCTGAGCGCACTGAGCTGTGCTCTGATCGGCAGCGGCGAAATAACAAGCCTGCTCTTCAGCTTGCTGATTGCCCTGAGCTACGCCTTTTACCTGATCACGCAGCGCCTCATGAAGGCCTATGACAAGATAGTGCTCCTGAAACTGCAGCTTATCCTTGCTTTCGCGTTCATCGGGCCGTTTTATACTTTCTTTACCGGAGGCAATGCCCGGCTGGACGCGCATTTTTTTATGCATGTGGGCTTACTGAGTGCTGTGTTTACGGTACTGCCGCTGTTCCTGAACCTGTTCGCCCTTAAAGAGCTTACCTCGGGCACCATTGGCATCCTGATGTACATCAACCCGATCATCAACTTCCTGATGGCCTTTTTATACTTTGGCGAGCAAACCACAAGCACCAAGGTAGCCGCTTATATCCTGATCTTCATCTCGGTGATCATCTACAACATCAACCTGAAGGGCCGCAAGAAGCGGGGTGACGGCCTGGTGATACCGCCAGTTGGTACTACGGCGGTGGTGAAGTAGGTTTGTAATTAAGTATAAGATTCAGTCTGCGATTCAGCTGGCTTGAAAAGGCATATTTATACTTGAGCTATACTTTATACTTATCTGGCGCAAGCATCCGCTTGTGTCTTCCATAGCTGTTGCATCCCGCAACTAGAATCAAGCTATACTTTCTAGCTGCTGCTGATCCTCCAGACTATACTTACCCATCGTTTCATTTTACACTTTGGTGCTCTCAAGCCCGAGAGGGCTCGTCCTTTGGCATCGCGCTGTGTTCCCTCCTGCGCCAGGGCGCTGCCGCATGCGCGGCACCGGATCTCACAAGGCGCTCAACCCAAGGACTGGGATCAGTTCGATAGCCGCTGCTGATGCAACTTGAACTGAGCTCCCTCCCCTGTTCTTAGGGGAGGGTTGGGGTGGGGTGAAAAGGAGGGGCAGGGGTGGTTGGACCCTGGGCTGCAGCTCTCCTGCTCTTTGGGGTTACTCGCCCTAAAACAAAAGCTCCTCACCAACTATCGTCAGTGAGGAGCTTTTCATACTTGTTATACTTAGTTTGTGGTAGTGCCTTGCTGCTTTTGCTTCTCCATCTGCTGCATTTGGCGGGCGGCGGTATCTACATTGGATTCTACGTCGCCGAACTGGTCGGCCTGCTCACCGGTTACGGCTGTGTCGCCGATGGGGGCAGGGCGCGGGTTGCTTAGATTCGCAGCCCCTTCGTCACCCTCCACAACCGCCTCTGAGGTGCCTGTGTCTTTTTCCTCCTGCATATTCTCAGCACTTTGACTGCAGCCGAAGCCTACAACCGAGGCAAATGCCAGCACCAAGCCTGATTTTACTATATCTGATGTCTTCATGATTCGTTGTTCATTAGTTCTTCGGCTTTTTTAACGGCCTCCGCGCCGCTTAGGTTATGCGGCAGCGAGCATACCGTGCTGTCGTCTCAGAATCCGAAACCAACCATCACGCCTGTTCTGGCTCTGTTGCCTTCCTGGAACGAGGTCACGAAATCTACCCGGAATACTTTAAAGATGTGCTCGATGCCCAGCCCCAACTCCAGGTAGTGCCGCGAGGCCTGCGTGTTGAGGTAATTCAAACTCACCACCTCCTGCCACTTCAGCTTTCGGAACAGCGGAATTTTGTTGAACAGGAAGCCATTGAAATGATGCTCGTAATGCGCCTCCAGGTAGCGGTTGTTGGTGCTGTAGCGGTAGTAGTCGAGCAGTTGAAAGCCTTCGTAGGTGCCCGCAACTAAGGTGCGGTTGCCATTGAAGTGCTTATAGTCCAGCAGGCGCATGTCTTCCTTGCCCCAGAACACCGCCCCCAGCACGCTATACTTGCTGCGGCCCAGCAGGCCAAAACTCACGTCATCAGCTATACTTAATCCGGCCGTGCTGTACTTCACATCGCCCCCCAACACCTTAAGACCACCCCGGTAACTTAGGGTAAGCGTGGGATACCTGGATGGCAGGTTGATCTTATTGTCGGGGCGGGAGATGTAGCGCTGGCCCGGCTTTATACTTAGCGCAGCCGTAAAAGTCAGGGCCTGGTGTGGCGTGAAGGCGGCATCTTCCAGTTCAGCGTTTACCGGCACGTTAGGCGTGAAGCGGCTTGGCTCATCCGTACCGCGGTCCCTGAAACTGAAGTCGGTGGTGTTCTCCAGCGGCATGCGGTGCGCATAGTTAACCGAAGTGGTCAGTCGCAACCCGTTCCAGAGTTCGCTGCGGTAGCTTACCTGCCCATAGTCGCGCTGGTAGAGTTTCAGGTAATTGCGCTCGGCTAGTAACGTATAAAGCGTGTTCACGAAAGGCGAGATCGGGTCCAGGTAGTTGATCTGGGCCACGTAGCGGCCGCCCTCTATACTTATGGTGCTGTTTTTAATCGGGTCGTACTGGTAACTCAGGTTTAGTTTGGCGTTCAGTTTCTGGTTGCTAAACCCGTAGCGCACCGTAGGCTCTACCTGGTAATAGGTCCGGTCTTCAAACGACTTGCGGTAGCTGACGCGCACATCCGCCGCCACGCCCTCTACGGTGTTGTACTGCAGAATGCTTGCCCCGCCCGACAGGCTCAGCAGCGGGTCGAAACGGTAGAATTTGCGCTCGTAGCTCTTCGAATACGTATAACCGCCCATCAGAAAACTGCCGAAGGAGGGCTTGTTGCGTACCGCGTCGAGTGAGTCCTGGTAAGGTTTGGAGTTTTTGATGACTTCGAGGCTGTCCTTTTTGTGGTAATCCACCACCTCCTCCTGCGTGAGCGGCACCGGCCTGATGGAGGCCCAGTAGGCCGAATCGCGCTTGTTGGCGTTTTTCTCCACCAGCAGCACCTCCTTGCTGAACAACTCATCGCTTACCACGGGCTGTGCCGGCCGCTCCGCTGCTTCTGGCGCTACTACTTTATACTTGGGTTTTTTGGCTGGCCTGGCTGCGGCAACTTCTGTTTCCGGGGTCGGCTCCGGCGCTACTTCCTCCACCCTCGGCGGTGTAGCATAAGCAGGTTGCACTTTGTAGTTAGAGTACACGCCCATGGCATAGCCGCCGCCTTTAAAGCCCAGGCCCGCCGCCTCAAAGGTAAAGCGCTGCGACACCGGCATCCATACTTCCTCTGCCACCGGGGCATACACTTGCCGTACCCGTATCCAGTCCACAAACTCAATTCCGGCATCCTTGGTGAGCCTCAAATCAGTGCTGTGGATGCGCCAACTGCCGTCTACAATGTAAATGTTACCCGCAAAAACCGGGTCGTGTTTGCGGCGGGGAATGACTTTGATCTTGTTGATGGTGCGGCCGTTCTCCTGGAAGGTGCCCAGGTACTCGAAGCGGTAAAACATGAAGGCATTATTGGCCAGCGGCGACACAAACCCGCGCTCGCTCAGCCCCTCCACCTTCAGCAGCGGGTCGTAAAAGCTGATGCTCATTTCGGAGGCCTGGTTAAAGCTGAAGCCTCTTTTCTGGCCACTCACCTTGCTCGAGATCATCCGCTCCGAGATCTTGTTCGGTTTCTTAAACGCCAGCTCTGACACCGACTCCGACAAGTAGACGATGCCCGTATCCACATCCACAATCTTGATACCTAGTACTTTTGCAGGCACTTTATCCATGCGGGCCACGCCTTTCATGTACACACGGGCGCTCCAGGCATTCACCTCGTCGCGGTGGTATTTGCGCAGCCGGATGGCGTTGCGCATGATGGCGTAGGCGGGGTCTTCGTCGGAGGCTTTCACCACCACTTCCTTCAGGTTGAGCACCTCGGGCTGCAGCTGCACGTTCAGCTCCTGCGCCGCCTCGCCAATGGTGACGGTTTGGGTATGGGCGCGGTAGCCCACGTACTTAAACTCCAGCGTATAGGTGCCCGGGCTGAGCTGCAGTTGGTACAGGCCCTGGTCGTTGGTGGCGGTGCCGCTGGCGGTTTCTTTGATGTAGATGCTGGCAAAGGGCAGCCCCTTGTTGTTTTCATCGGTGACGCGGCCGCGCAGCGTACCTGCCATACTTAGGGCAGGCAAAAGGAGCAGCAACAAAAGCAGGTAGGTGTGGCGCATGTGCTAAAGGGTTAGTAGCAAACATATCAGCTAAAAAGATACGCAGGAAACACCTAATCGTCAGCACAAAACCACAATTTTATACTTTGCAGAAGGGCTCCCTGCTTAGGTAGAGCCCGACCCGGCGGTAAGGGTTGCTTTTTTGCTGCGCTTATTTTTGTACTGTATGTTCAGGATCACGCCCAGCAGCACCAGCGCCATGCCCACATAGGTCCCTACATGAAGCAGCTCCCCAAAGAAAAAGAAGCCGAACAGCAGCGCGTAGATGATGCCGATGTAGGTGAGATTAGCCACTTTGGAGATCTCCTCGTGCTGGTAGGAAAGCGTCATGTAGTACTGGCCCAGCTGCGTGAACAGGCCCACGAGCAAAAGTATAACCCACTCCCAACCCTCGGGCTGCACCCAGTTAAACAAAGTATAAATACCCACTACCGGCAGCGTGACCAGCGGAAAGTAAAAGATGATGACCAGCGGATGCTCCCTCACGTTCAGGCGACGCACAATGCTGTAGGCCACGCCCGTAAACACGGCACTCACCACGCCCAGCCACAAGTATAAACTGTCCACATTTGTCTCCACGCCCTCAATTACCAGCACGCCTGCAAACGATACCAGAAAGAACACCCACTGCCAGGGCTGCACCCGCTCCTTCACAATAAAAACGCCCAGGATAGCCGTGAAGATCGGAGACATGTACTGCAACGTAGCCGCCGTGGCCAGCGGGATGTTCTGCAGCACGTTAAAGAACAGGATCAGGGCCACTGCTCCGAAAGCCCCGCGCGCGAACAGCCATTTGCGGTTGTTGCCCCACACGCTCACCCCAGCCCGGCGCAGAAACACCAGGCTGATGGCCAGCGAAATCAGCGAGCGGAACAAGATAATCTCCTCGGCCGGGATACGCGGCACCCCTTTCACGCACACCTGCATCAACGCAAAAAAGAACGTCGACAGCAGCATGTACACCACTCCTTTTGATACTTTCATGTTATACTTCCCGGCCGCAAAGGTAAGTTTAATTGCTGGTCTGAATCAGGATTTTCAGGATGAGAGGATGGGCAGGATTGTGGTAACGTTTCCAACCACCCCTAACCCCTCCTTGTCCAAGGCGGGGAACCTGTCATTGCTCTAGCCAAAGTATAAGTTTCACAAAAGAGGCTGTAGCGCGGACAGGTCGCGACCTGTCCCTACAAAACCAACTCCTAAACTCACTTAACTTTCTAACCTTCTAACCTTCTAACTTTTTAACTCCCCAACTCTCTAACTCCTAAACTCCCTCAACTTTCTAACTCTTAAACTTGTTTTATCTTTGTAAAAGCTGATTTATACTTTTGGAACGCGACAAGAAGCAGAAAACCTATACCCCCAAGGAGGCGCTGATCAAAGCCGCCGCCTATTGTGCCTACCAGGACCGCACCCAGCAGGAGGTGCGCGGCAAACTCTACTCCTACGGCCTAGAACCCGACGATGTGGAGGAGCTGATCGTGCGCCTGAGCCAGGAAAAGCTGATTGATGAGGAACGTTACGCCCAGAGCTACGTGCGGGGCAAGTATGGCCTGAAGAAGTGGGGCCGCCGCAAGATCATGCAGGGCCTCAAAAGCAAAGGCATCTCCGACTACTGCATCAAGCAAGGCCTGAAAGAGATTGACCCCGACCTATACGAGCAGAACCTGCTACACCTGCTGGAGAAGAAGAACGCCACCGAAAAGGAGAAGAACCCCTTCGCCCGCCGCCAGAAACTCACCTATTACCTCATGAGCAAAGGCTATGAAAGCGACCTGATCCAGGATGCGCTGAAGGGGTTGGAGGAAGGATAGAAAAGTATAACCTGCCGCAAGCTTAGCGGTAGCGTAACTTGTGGCAGGGAAAGCAGGCTCAAGTTGGGCCTAGTATTTTTTGTATTTTGCTTTTGCACGATTTATTCTACATATAATGTTGACAGGTCAAAGAAGCCTCTGGTTATCTACAATTTACAAAACGCATTAAAATCATTTGAAGAAAAAACATAACATAGCCTTTTTTCATCCTGCCGGAGAAGAAGTCAAAACTCGTATTGACTTCGATTCAGAAATTGAAGAAACATTAATCTATGAACTTCTTAAGCTCGAAGGCTACCTCATCTACCAGTTTATCCTTCCTGACTATCAATATGTGATGTCTTTTGATGAGCTGAGTGAGCAGGGTATAAGGTTTAAGTTATTCGAAAAAGAAAGAAGGACTTGGTTTGGTCTGAGCAAAAAGGTGGAGCAAGAACTACTAATTTACCCTAAAGATGGTTTCTTCTATCCTTATCAATATGGAACTTATTTCTATCTCTTCAGCAGAGAAGAAATAAAAGAGAATGAATTTCTTAAATGGATGGATAAGCAATTCCCAAACAGATGGACTGACTTTGATGAAACATTTGCTGGCTTGAACAGCGATACAATGAAGTTCCTTCATGAACCCGATTATATTCTTGTAACGAATTACGACTATCAGAAGGAATTTGGAATAGTTGCAAGCAAAGAAATATGCGCTGCTTTGATAGCCAGATTAAAACAAGCAGCCTTTCAGTCTTTTGAAGCTGAAGAATACATACAAAATAAAGAATAACAAGTCACAATTATACCTATAGGGCAGTTACGCCACCCTAAAACCCAGTACGATTGGCTGCTCTAGTCGCACCCCCTACCGCTTCGGCCCCATCTCCGGGTTCTGGATTCTGCGCTGGGGCACCAGCACCACGCGGCGGCCGGTTATCTCTTCCAGCATCGGCTTTAGAATCTTCTCAGCGTTTACCTTCGTTTGGTTAAGTATGCCAGAGCGTAGGGCGGCGTCTCTCACGTTGGCTTCGGCATACCTGTAGCTTTCCTGCACCAGGTCGGCGTCCTGGAAGTAGGTATTCTCCTTGCTGAAAACCTTGGTCTTGTTGTGGTCGATTTTGTAGTAGCACAGCTCCGGCTCGGGTAACGCTACCTGCACCAGCGAGTCGCCCAGAAACTCAATATCGGCTTCGGTGATTTTAGTAAAGTCCAAGCAGCCTACGGCCTCGCCGGACACAATGAGCGCCACCTTCGAGTTCGGGATCCAGCGCGAGACCTCCTTTTCATACTCCACCACATCCTTAAAATTGTAGCGCACCAACTCCATGCGGCCCAGGTCCTCCACCGAGGTAAGCACGGTACTGAAGTTTACGACCACTTTCGGCTCCTCTTTCACGTCCGGCTTGCTGAAGTAATCGCCGACGGTACGCCACAGAAAGAAACCGAGCCAGACAAGTATAACCAGGGGAAGCAGTTTAAATAGAAAACGAAGTAAGGGCATGTAGTACTTTGTATTTTACGGATTATAGGTACACATACGGTGTTACAAATATTGTGCTACAAAATGCGGCCTATACCTGCAGCCCCAGCCGTTCCCGGAAGCCAGCGTTACCCTGCAGCCCGCCCGTATGCAACACTACAATCCGGCTGCCCCGCGCAAAAAAGCCCTCCCGGATAAGGTCGAACAAGCCGTACATCATTTTGCCAGTATAGATCGGATCAAGCGGGATATGGTACTTCTGCCTGAACTCCTCCATAAACGTTAGCAGCTCCGGCTTTACCTTGGCATAGCCCCCGAAATGGTAATCGGAGATGAGTTGCCAGTTGCTGTAGGGATGGCCACTGTAAGCCTGCACCAGTTCCGCTACTTCCTGCTTTAAAAACTCGCCTCCTTTCAAAGCCGGAAAACCGAGCACCTGCTTCTCTCCGGCCAAGCCTGCTACGATGCCTGCCAGCGTTCCGCCCGTACCCATCGCGCTGCAGATGTAATCATACTTTAAGGGGATGTCCTGCACAATCTCGGCGCAGCCTTTTATGGCCAGCAGGTTGGTGCCACCTTCGGGCAGCACGTATACATTGCCAAATTGCTGCTGCAGTTCCTCCAGAAAATCTGGCTCGGCTTTCAGTTTATACTTCTCGCGGCTGATGTAGTGCAGCTCCATGCTGCAGGAAGTGGCAAAACTAAGGGTAGGATTGAGCGGCAGATGCTCCTCACCCCGGATGATGCCGATGGTTTTGAGACCATACTCCCGTCCTGCCGCCGCTGTGGCTGCAATGTGGTTGGAGTAGGCCCCGCCGAAGGTAAGTAACGAATGATGTCCCTGTTGCCGGGCCTCCTGCAGGTTATACTTGAGTTTGCGCCACTTATTGCCCGAGATGTGCGGATGCAGCAAATCCTCGCGCTTCACCCACAGCTCCACCCCCTGCTCCCGCAGCAAATCGTCCTCCAGTTTCTGTAACGGTACCTCCTCCATACTTGCAATATTTACAAAAAAGAAGCCCCGGCAAAAGCCAGGGCTATACTTTATAAATTGTCTGAATCAGGATTTTCAGGATAGGAGGATGTGAAGGATAGCTTTACCAGGTCCAACCACCCCTAACCCCTCCTTAGCCAAGGCGGGGAACTCCGTAATTACTCTGGCTGAAGTATAAGTTGCATTGCTGCTGGTGTAGCGCGGACAGGTCACGACCTATCCCTACAGAGCCAACTCCTGAACTCCCAAAACTTTCTAACCTTCTAACTTTTTAACTTTCTAACTCAGTTATACTTTCTCTACGATCGGTTCCTCTACCGGTTTGGTCCTTACAGCGTAGAAAATGGCGCCGGCCACAACCAGCACAAGTATAATGGACGAGATCAGCGATACGGTATTGCCGGTGTAGTAAGACTGCGGCGCGAACTTAAACTCGATGGTGTGCTTGCCAGCCGGCACCTCCATGGCGCGCAGCACGTAGTTGGCGCGGATGTGCTCTACCGGCTCCCCATCCAGGTAGGCTTGCCAGCCGGCCGGGTAGTAGATCTCCGAGAACACGACCAGCCCTTCTTTGGCAGCCTCATACTCATACTTGAGGTAGTTTGGCTCATACTCCGTCAGCTTGATATTGGCACTGTCTGCACTGAAGAAGCGGCGCTCAATCGGAAATTTCTTTACGTCGATCACAGCCGTGGCACCGGCATCAAACATGGTTAGGGCGTCCAGCTCGGCATCCGGCGACTCTACCGGCTGCACTTCCTCTACAAACCAGGCATTGCCCAGGGCGTCCGGAATGCGCTGCACCGGCTGCTGCGGGTTGCCCGTAATGGCATAGCGGGTGTTGAGCATGCGCAGCACCTCCAGGTTGTTCTTCGAAATCTGGCGGTCGATCAGGTCCTGGTAGCGACGCAGCTTGGCCCCGTGGTAGCCGCCTACCGACTTGTGGAAGTAGGAAGTACGGGCATCGTTAAACGGATTGGGCAGGTTAATAACGCGGTAGCTCAGGCCTCTTTCCGGGTCCTTGTCCTGCAGGATCATCTGGTCAGCAGGAGTGGGCTGGAAGAAATTGGCCTCCACGCGGCGCTCGAAGTCACCGTTGTTCAGGTAGCGCTGATCCACCGACCACAGATCCACCAGCACCAGTATTCCCACACCGGCCATGGCCACCGTAGCCGATACCTTGTTCTTCACATAGAAGTATAACAGGCCGCCAGCCAGCAGGATAAACACCAGCGAGCGGAAGGCATCGGAGCGCATCATACTTTCGCGGTCGGCGCGGATGGCGTCGATCGGAAACTGCGCCTGTATCAGCTGCTGGTCGGCGCCGGAAACAAAGCTGGCCGTACCAGCAAAGAGCCACACCAGCAAACAGATGCCGGCCGTGATGCCTCCCGAAAGCAGCAGTTTTTTATCTAAATCCTTGAGCTGGTTTCTTTCGTTGATCAGTTTCCAGAGGGCCAGTATAGCCAGGAACGGAATGGTGATCTGGGCAATGACGAGTGCCGACGATACTGCCCTGAACTTGTTGTAGAGCGGGAAGTAATCGAACATGAAGTAGTTGAAAGCCTCGAAGTTCTTACCCCAGGCCAGCACAATGGAAAGGATGGTTCCGGCCACCAGCCAGCTTGTCCAGCGGCGATCTACGATGAACATCCCCAGTACAAACAGGAATATCACCACAGCGCCCACGTACACCGGGCCGCTCGTCATGGGCTGCGGACCCCAGTACATGGGCAGACCCTGTTTCACGAGCTGCTCTGCCTGTGCCGGTGCGGCTCCCATTTTCGTAAAGGCATTATACGTTTCAGAATCGGTGTCAAGCGGCGCGCTGCTGCTGCCGCCGTAAAAGTCCGGTATTAGCAGGGTCATGGTTTCGCCTACGCCGTAGCTCCAGTTAAAGGCATATTCGCGGTCTAGTCCGCTTCCTACGCCATCGCCACTGTTTGGCTGCGTGAGTTCGGATTTGCCCCGGATGCTGTACTCGGTGTACTCGGCCGTGGTATACAGCCTGCCGAAGTTCACGCCCACGGCCAGTATGGCCGCCACCAACAGCACCACGCCACGCTTCAGCAGCTCGGCAAAAGTGCCATGCTTGATCGCGTAAATGATCTCCACCACGGCGAACACCAGCACCAGCAGCAGCATGTAATAAGTCATCTGCAGGTGGTTGAAGTGCAGGTTCATCGTCAGGCCCACGGCAAACAGGGCCGCTCCGATCCAAAGGTTTTTGCGCAGCGCATAGATCAGGCCAGCCAGCACCATCGGAATGTAGGCAATGGTCAGGGACTTGGTATTATGCCCCGCCTCCAGGATAATGAGGTTGTAAGACGTAAAGGAGAAGGCCACCGCCCCTATAATGGCCAGCCAGGAGCTCATGCCCATGGCCACCAAGAGGATGTAGGCGCAGATCAGCGTGATAAAAATATTCCCTGCCAGAGCCGGCAGGTCGAATGTCAGGATCTTGTGGATGTAGCCCGACCAGTCGCCGGGGAATTTTGTCTGGATGAGGTAGGCCGGCATGCCTCCGAACATGGAGTTGGTCCAGAGGGCTTCCTCGCCGGTGCGCTCGCGGTAATCCTGGATCTCTTTGGCACCGCCCTTGAACTGCAGAATGTCGTGCTGGGCGAGGCCTTTGTCCTGGAACAGGACCGGCGAGAAGTAGACCGCCGTGAGCAACAGGAAAATAAGTACAGCGATGGCATGCGGCAGCACATCGCGTTTAAAATTAAAGGGAGTCGTCATATCTTTCAAAAAGCCCGGAATAGAGCTTGAAAGATAATAGTTTTATTTTACTTCTTCATAATCCACGTACTCGCCGCCCTTGAAACTCTTGCGCTCGGGCCGCTCCGGAATGTAATCGATAGAAACATCGCCTTTCGCGCGGCCGTTCTGACTTTGCTGCTCCTGTTGCTGGCGCTGCTGCTGATGCATGTTGGTGTAGAAAAAGGAGCCATTGCGCATCTTTTTCCGGATAAACATCCCCAGCAACCACCTGAACAGCGGCGGCGCTACCATGCGGATGAAGAAAATGATGAGTAAGGTGGTGAATATGAATTTGATCATTGTGCTGAAATCTCTTTGAAAAGTACGCCAGAGCATACTGCAAAAACAATACCTATACTTGTTTACAACTCCTTTGCCAAGCTTTTGTTACCTGACTTTTTGGCGGTGTACGGCAAAGATAAAGAGTATAGTTTTCAAATGCAGGTTTTGATGGCTTAGTTCCGGTCTGGCACGGTGGGTTATACTTTCATTGGCTGGTTTATACTTTCGCCATACTTTATACTTCCCCTACTTTCTGGCGCAAGTCTTCAGACTTGTGTCCTACGGTTGATGTCGAGTCTGTGACTTGAGTGGCTTGAAAAGCCATAATTCATACTTTGGCCATACTTTATATTTCCCACTATTCTTTCGCTGTTCCGGACATCCTTGTCCGGAACCAATTCTGCTGCGGATTTCTTAATCCGCGTAAGCCATACTTATACTTGCTGATTCATACTTGGGCTATACTTTATACTTTCCTGGCGCAAGCTGAAAGTCCCGGAGCATTTCGGAGCGTCCGCTTGTGCCTTTCATACTTTGCTCATACTTGGTGGTTTATACTTTCCTAGCCGCTGCTTCCTCCCGCTTGAACCAAGTTATACTTTCTAGCTTCCGCTGATCCACGGCTTTACAACCTGCTTGTTGCATTTATACTTTGGTTCCTTCCTGGCCAGGAGGCCTCGCCTTGGGGGTAGGGGCCCTCGATAAGGGCATCGCGCTGGGAGCTTTTCCTTTGCTCCTGCGTCGCAATGCCTCGCTGCCGCTCGTCACCGGAAAAACTCGCATAGGCGCTCAACCCAAAGGCTGGGATCAGATTCGATAGCTGCTGTTCTTGACGATGAAACTTATACTTATCCATAAAGCAACCTCAGCAAAGTCCCCCTTTGAAGGGGGCAGGGGGATGATCATCATCTGCTGAATACTCCCTCCCCTGTTTTTAGGGGAGGGTTGGGGAGGGGTGTATACTTGGGAGGGGTGGTTGGACCCGGAGTAGCGCCTTCCAGGCACAAGCGGGGAAGTATAGCCAAGCATACACCAGACACCAAAACAAAATCCCTCTTCTGCCAGGCAGAAGAGGGATTTGAGCAACTTTATACTTCTTACTTACTCATATACATATTCCGCTCGGAGTATACTTTGGTGAAGTAATCGTCGTGCAGGTCGTCGATGAAGTAGATGGCCTCGCCGGTGGACTTCATCTCCGGGCCGAGCTCCTTGTTCACTTCCGGGAACTTGTTGTAGGAGAACACCGGCACCTTGATGGCGTAGCCTTCTTTGTGCGGGGTAAAGTTGAAGTCCTTCACCTTCGCCTCGCCCAGCATGATCTTGGTGGCGTAGTTGATGTACGGCTCGCGGTAGGCCTTGGCAATGAACGGGAACGTACGCGACGCACGCGGGTTAGCCTCGATGATGTACACGATCTCGTTCTTGATGGCAAACTGGATGTTGATCACACCCACCGTCTGCAGGGCCACCGCAATCTTCTTGGTGTACTCCTCAATCTGATTGAGCACGTTCTCGCTCAGGTCAAACGGAGGCAGCACGGCATAAGAGTCGCCGGAGTGGATACCAGCCGGCTCGATGTGTTCCATGATACCGCAGATGTACACGTCCTCACCATCGCAGATGGCGTCGGCCTCGGCCTCAATGGCATTGTCGAGGAAGTGGTCGAGCAGCACCTTGTTGCCTGGATGATCCTTCAGCAGGTCGATGACGTGGGCTTCCAGTTCCTTGTCGTTGATCACGATCTTCATGTTCTGGCCACCCAGCACGTAGCTTGGGCGCACCAGCAGCGGAAACTTCAGCTCTTTGCTCAGTTCCAGCGCTTCCTCGGCCGTCTCGATCACGGCAAACGGCGGATACGGGATACCCAGGTCGCGCAGCAGCGAAGAGAATGAACCACGGTCCTCGGCCAGGTCAAGGGCCTGGTAGCTGGTGCCCATTACCTTGATGCCGTAACGGTCCAGCTTCTCGGCCAGCTTCAGGGCAGTTTGCCCGCCCAGTTGCACGATCACGCCCTCCGGCTTTTCATGAAGTATGATCTCGTAGATGTGCTCCCAGAACACCGGCTCAAAGTATAGCTTGTCGGCAATGTCGAAGTCTGTACTTACGGTCTCAGGGTTACAGTTGATCATGATGGTTTCGTAGCCGCACTCCTTGGCAGCCAAAACGCCATGCACGCAGCTGTAGTCAAACTCGATGCCCTGGCCAATGCGGTTTGGACCGGAGCCCAGCACCACCACCTTCTTCCTGTCGGAAACAATGCTTTCGTTCTCGCCCTCGTAGGTGCTGTAGAAGTATGGCGTTTTGGCTTCGAACTCGGCTGCGCAGGTGTCCACCATTTTGTACACGCGGTTAATGCCCAGCTCTTTGCGCACGTTAAACACTTCGCTTTCCTTGCAGCGCAGCAGGTGGGCAATCTGGCGGTCGGCGTAGCCTTTCACCTTGGCATCACGCAGTAAGTCAGCCGGAATGGTAGCCAGGCTATACTTCTCGATCTCCTTCTCCATCATGTCCAGCTCCTCTATCTGGGCCAGGAACCACGGGTCGATTTTGGTGATCTTCTGGATCGTGTTCGTCGGGATACCGATGCGCATGGCATCTTTTATACTAAACAACCTGTTCCAGCTTGGGTTGGCAAGGCTGTGGATAAGCTTGTTGTAATCGGTTTCTTCTTTGCCGTCGGCACCGATGCCGTTGCGCTTGATCTCTAAGCTCTGGCAGGCTTTCTGCAGTGCCTCCTGGAACGTACGGCCAATGCCCATTACCTCTCCCACGGATTTCATCTGCAAGCCAAGCCTGCGGTCCACGCCCGGGAATTTATCGAAGTTCCAGCGCGGGATTTTTACGATCACGTAGTCCAGGGCAGGCTCAAAGTAGGCCGATGTGGTTTTGGTGATAGCGTTCTTCAGCTCGTCCAGGTTGTAGCCGATAGCCAGTTTGGCCGCGATCTTGGCGATGGGGTAACCCGTTGCTTTGGAGGCCAGGGCCGAGGAGCGCGATACGCGCGGGTTGATCTCGATGGCAATGATCGTGTCGTCGTCGGGATTAACCGAGAACTGCACGTTACAGCCGCCGGCAAACTGCCCGATGCCGTTCATCATTTTAATGGCCAGGTCGCGCATTTGCTGGTACACAGTGTCCGGCAGCGTCATGGCCGGAGCCACGGTAATCGAGTCGCCGGTGTGAATGCCCATCGGGTCGAAGTTTTCGATGGAGCAGATGATGATCACGTTGCCCAGGTTATCGCGCAGCAGTTCCAGCTCATACTCTTTCCAGCCCATGATGCTTTGCTCTACCAGCACTTCGTGGGTTGGCGAGGCGTGCAGGCCGCGGGTAAGGGCCGCGTCGAACTCCTCAGGGGTATTAACAAAACCGCCCCCCGTACCACCAAGGGTAAACGAAGGGCGAATCACCAACGGGAAACCGATTTCCTGGGCTATCTCCTTGCCCTCTAAGAACGAGGTGGCTGTTTCTCCTTTACAAACGTTTACGCCCAGCTCCAGCATTTTCAGACGGAATTGCTCGCGGTCTTCGGTGGTCTCGATGGCCCTGATGTCCACACCGATAATGCGAACGCCATACTTCTCCCAGATGCCGGCCTTATCGCACTCGATGGCCAGGTTCAGGGCTGTTTGTCCGCCCATGGTAGGCAGCACAGCGTCAATTTTATGTTTTTCTAGGATCTCAATGATGTACTTCTTCTCCAATGGCTTCAGGTACACGTTATCCGCCGTAACCGGGTCCGTCATGATGGTAGCCGGGTTGGAGTTAATGAGTGTAACCTCTATACCCTCTTCTCTTAAAGAGCGGGCGGCCTGGGAGCCAGAGTAATCGAATTCGCAAGCCTGGCCGATAACGATTGGTCCAGAGCCTATGATGAGAACGGATTTAATGGAGGTGTCTTTAGGCATTGGGTGGTATGTATAAATTGCCCAAAGTTAAGGCAAAATGTTGGGGCTCGCAACGTAAAAGTGCCTAGATGTGGATTATTTTAGAGGATGCCCCCGCATCAGGCACAAACAAAGCGGCGGCTTTGGCAGTACCTGTATGTATAGATAACCAGGAACCAAACGCTAAAAATCATGGAAACACCAAAGGAAGACGACATCATTACCAACGCCGACGAGAGCAAGCGCCTGCCCGACGAGAACCCGGAACCACTGGAAGGAGTGAAGAAAGAGGAAACCGACATACTCGACAGCGAACCGGAGGGCAAGGAGGAGGGTGGCAACGTAGCGGCCAAGAACGAAGAGGACACCCGAAAACTGGACGGCAGCAATGCAAACAACCTGCGCACCAAGTAAGGGAGAAAAGTATCTATAAAGCTCCTCAGCGGCATTTTACGGCCGCTGAGGAGCCTGCTGCCCAGTTCCGGACAGGGCGTTATAATGCGCAATAGTTATATTATTTTTTTTAGTTCTATTACGATTTATGCCTTGGATTTGAGCAGATAATTCCTTAACATTAAGGAATGTAATCGGACCCTAAACAGCGGCCTATGGTTCTAGCCTCTACTCCCTTTCACCACATAGAGTACTATGCAGCCCACAACGTGATCGTAAGCCAGTGGTATGGGCGCTGTACAAGCCAGGAGTACCGGAATACGCTCCTCCAATTCCTGCACCTGGTGGATGAGATGCACACGCCCTACGCTATTGCAGACCGGCGCTTGCTGGCCGCCATATCGCTGGAGGACGCCCGATGGACACTACAGGAGTTCCTGGAGGGTTTTCGCAGACTCCCGCTAAAGCGCTTTGCCTTTATCAACTCCTTCGACCCTGTTGCCCAAAAGCAGCTCCAGTATTTTATGAACACCAATAAGATAGAGCCTTTCCCCTTTGAGGTTGCCGTGTTCGAGGACCTGACCTCCGCCTACGAGTGGCTTGTTGCGGCAACCGAGGGCAATCACTTCCCGGCCGCCTGAGATTCCTGCCGCACCTGCTGCAGGGTGGCGCTCAACTGCTCGTAAGACTGAAAGCCGCGCGCGGCCAGGTATAACTTGCCGCCTGCCTCGCATACTACCGCCGGGAAACCGTTTATCCCCCAGTTCTCCACCAGCTCAAACTCCTCCCGCGCTTTTGCCAGGTACTTCTCATCTGTAAACTTCTTCCTGAAATCCGCCTCGTCGGCCCCGAAGGCGCGCACCACCGGCAGGTATGTTTCCACCTCGTTCAGGTCCAGGCCTTCCACAAAGTGCTGCTCTTGGATGGCTGCCGCCAGGGGCACCTGCTGCTCCGGGAACTGCTCCTTAAGTATGGCCATGGCCACAGCCGGCGGCTCAGAGTTGCTCATGTACGTGCCTTTGTCCAGTATTTCGCGGTGATAGGTGTCCGTAAGCTTCACGCCGGTCATCTCCTCCAGGCGGGGGCTGGTCTGCTTAATGTAAGCGGCCATGCCGCTGATGGGGCGCACGTTGTTGCCGCGTATCATGCCGCCGCTCAGCACCTCGAACGTGTACTCCTGCTCCTCATACAGGCGGGAGATAACGGGACCCATGCCATAACACCAGCCGCACAGGGCATCCTGCACATAGTATACTTTAGGTTTCTCCATTTTTATATCTTCTTAAGTATGTTTCTCCTTAACCACCCGGATGCGCAAAAGTTTACCAGCAACAGCCTTACCGGCCAGGCAGCAATCCTATTTTATACTTGCGCCGGGTTTATACTTGCGGCCTGTTTGCCTGCCCTCTCCTGGTAGGATTCAGAGAGGCATCGGGCCCTGAAACTGCGTTCAGAAGCCTGCAACCCAACCGCCCCAGTGCCCCTGCAGTGGTACTTTGCAGGCATCGCCCCGCTATAAAAGCCTATTTTATAAGGAAGTATGATATCAAACCATGTACAATATTTATACTTTTTATGCGATAGCTCGTAGAATCAACATTAAGTTAAACCAACATATAAAAACAAACACTTAATACTATGAAAAAGAACTTGATAACCTTCTGCGCCACAGCCTTTGCCATAACTGCCTTTACTTTCGGCTGCACGACTTCTGACAGCACCACCGACAGCGAGGGAATGGATACAACGGAGGAAGATTATGGCACGACGACCGGCACCACCACGAGTACCACCGGCACGACAACAGGAACGACGACAGGAACAACTACGGGAACTACGACGACTGGCACAACCACTGGCATGACGACCGGCACAACCACTGGAACCACCACCGGCACAACTACTGGTACTACCACTGGAACCACTACCGGTACCACAACGACAGGTACTACGACTGGCATGACCACCGGTACCACAACCGGAACTACCACTGGCACCACGACAGGAACGACTACTGGTACTACGACTGGCACGACTACCGGCACCACCACCGGTACTACAACAGGCACCACAACCATGTAACCATAGGTAACCTTAATCCGATAACAAGAAAGGCAGACACCACCAGGTATTTGCCTTTCTGCTTTTACGAGTAACCTGTAGCCGATGAAGTACCTGGAGCTATACCTGCGCAAAGTGTTTACCGTAGACCTGCGGGCCCTGGCCCTGATGCGGATATGGTTGGCAGGCATCGTGCTGCTGGACCTGGCCATCCGGGCCACCGACCTGGAGGCGCACTATTCCAACATGGGGGTGCTGCCGCTGCACGTGCTGCACCAGCACCTGTGGCTGCCGCAGTTCTTCTCGCTGCACGCGCTCAGCGGGCTCTGGCAGTTCCAGCTGGCGCTGTTTATACTTGCCGCCGGCTTTGCCTGCTGCCTGCTGCTGGGCTACAAAACGCGCCTCTCCACGGTGGCTACCTGGCTGCTGCTGCTCTCGCTGCAGAACCGCAACCCGCTTATAGAGCAGGGAGGAGACGACCTGCTCCGGATGCTGCTGTTCTGGGGTATCTTCCTGCCTTGGGGCCGGTTTTATGCTGCCGATGCCGTGCAGGCCCGGAAACACGGCGTTCTACCGCAGCAAACCACCTACTTCAGTGCGGCCACCATGGCCTACATCCTGCAGGTGGGGCTGGTCTACTTCTGCACCGCGCTGCTCAAGAACTCGCCCGAGTGGCACACCGACGGCACCGCCCTGTACTATGCCCTCAGCCTCGACCAGATCCTGATGCCGGTGGGGCGCCTTATCTATCCCTACCCGGAGCTGCTGCGCATACTTACCCTGGCCGCCTGGTACACCGAACTGCTGCTGCCTTTCCTGCTGCTCATCCCCTGGTACACCAGGTTCTTCCGGATGGTGGTGGTGCTGGTACTGGTCGGATTCCATATCGGCATCAGCCTCACGCTGTTTGTGGGCCTTTTCTACCTCATCAACATCGCCTCTGTGGCCGGGCTGCTGCCCTCCTTCGCCATGGATTGGCTCGACAGGCGCGTGCTGGGGTCATTCCGGAGGCCCGGGATGGGGCAGTTCAGGAACATTTTCAGCAAACTTAGCAGCCCGGTAAGTATAAACGTGCAGGTAAACTGGCGCAGGCCGTTCTTCCCGCAGCACCTGCTCTCGCCGGTGCGCAGCGGCTTTGTGGCGGTGGCGCTGTTTTACTGCATCTGGTGGAACCTGAGCACCACGCAACTGCCCATCCACAAGCTACCGGACAGCAGCCGCTGGCTGGGCTACTTATTGCGCCTCGACCAGCACTGGGGCATGTTTTCGCCTACGGTGTTTAAGGATGACGGCTGGTATGTGCTGGAGGGATACACCAACAACGGCATCAACATAGACCTGAATCAGGAGGGCAAGGAGGTAGACTACAGCAAGCCGGCCTCGGTGGTGTCGCTGTTCAAGAACGACCGCTGGCGCAAGTACTCCGAGAATTACCTGTTCATCCACAACGCCTACATGCGGCCCTACTACTGCAATTACCTGGTGCGCCGCTGGAACGAGGCCCACCCGCAGCAACCTATCCGGCAACTGGAGGTTATTTACATGAAAGAACCCTCGCTGCCCGACTACCAATTGGCCGTGCCCACCCGCGAGGTGCTGTGCAGCTGCGCCAACCAACCGGAGTAAGTATAAACCCGGGGCAGGTATAGGCATTATCCCTTTTGGGGGAATCACGTAAAAGATATTTCATTACTGATACTTAACTTAAACTATAAGCTATGAAACGAACATATGCATTTTTATTTGCCGGCTCGCTGCTCGCTGCCACGGCCTTATCAGGCTGCAGCACCGAAAACACCACCGGCGTAGAAACCGACACCAACACCACCGAGCCAGAGAACATGGATGATGGCATGATGGACGACGACACTATGATGGACGACACCACCATGAACGACACGATGGGTGATTCCACCAACATGGGCACCACAGGCGGAACAACCTCCGGTACCACGGGAGGCACCACAACAAGCGGAAATTAAAAGCTGTTTATACTTTATAAGCAGGAAAGGCAGGCGCTTTGAAGTGCCTGCCTTTCCTGTTTTAAGTCTGATATAGTTTATACTTCCTCCGCCTCTTCGTCGCCGCTGAGGGCGTAACCCACGGCCGCCGCCACCATGCCCCCCAGCAGGTAGTAGCCAATGGTCATGGCCTGCGTTTTGGGAGTGCGGTTGCTTGGCTCCTCGCCCAGGCCCAGCGGCCCCGGCAACAGCACCGCGCCCGCCCCGGCGGCAGCGCCAAGTATGGCTCCGCGCCACCAGGCGTCCCTGCCTGTTCCGGCCAGGCTATAGTAAACCGAGTTGGAGAAAATATCCCCCACCAGCGACATGGTATGCAGCTCCTCCTTATCCTGCGGCGGCTCCTCGCCAGCCATTTTCATCAGTTTGGAGATGGCGCGCATGCCCAGCACATCCATGCGTGGGGCATCAGGCACGAGGCGGCGCACCGTTTCGTGCACCAGCGTAAGCACGCAGGCACCGGCCAGGCCTCCGGCCATTGCTTTTATAGCGTTGTTCATAGTTTTATTCGTTTAGGTTTGCAGCACCAGGCTGTTTTAACAAGTATAGGCCGTTTGTCCGGTTAAGGTTACACTTACTCCGCCACACGCAGCACATCGGCCCACACGGCGTGCTCTCCCTGCTTGCGCTCGTCCATCGGGCTGTCGAACACCACCAGCACGTGGTGCTCGTCCAGCAAGGCCAGGCCCTCGGCTTTGTCTTTGCTCGTGTCCTTGCCGGTGCCGTGCGGCACCTCGCGCAGCCGGTCCAGCTCGTTATGGTGCACCATCTGCTCGGGCTCCCCCACCGCATTGGGCCAGCGGTAAATGGCGATCACCCCGTCCAGGTCCATGGTGGGGCCGGCCAGCAAGTATAAATCTTCGCCAAAGAAGCGGAGCTCGCGGATGCCCTTACCGCGCAGGTTGAGGAAGTGCTTTTTGTAGGGCTTGCCGTTCTCCAGCTTTTTCAGGTGCAGCTCGCCCTCCTCGTCTTCCTCGGCCTCCACCTCCAGCACTATGGCCCAGCCGCGCAGCACCGGCCCGCGCAGCCCTATGAAAATGCGCTTGCCGTGTATCGCCAGCCCCTCCACGTCAAAGCCGTTATCCTTGCCGGGGATGTTCATAAAGGGCGCAATGTGCTCGTCGCGGGCCAGCACTTCGGTCAGGATACTGCTCTGGGTATCGCCGTGCAGTTGTGCCGCCCGCAGCGTATGGCCGGGTTCATCAGGGTCATCCGCCTCCTTGTGCAAGGTATAATCCCCGGTTTCCTTGTCCTGAAGTATGGGGATGCGCGCCAGCAGGTAGCGGTTGGGGTCGCTTTTTACGCGGGCCAGCCGTTTCATTTGCTTCGCGATGGATTGGTGCCGCTTGGGCTTGCTGCGTTTCAGGCTGTGCGAGCCCATGATCCAGAGGTAGCTGCCGGCAATGCCCATGCCCTCGATGTCGATCTCGCTTTCGCCTTTGGCGGGCAGGTCAATGTAATCCTCCAGGTTAAAAGACCGGTGCCGGGCGTAGGAGCCGTCGGGCTGGCGGGTAAGACGCTCAATGGTGGTGCGCTCATCGCAGCTAACCCACAGGTTGTTGCCGGTGCAGAGGGCCGCCGAGAGGCCGTCGCGTACGTGCTTCCCCTCCGGGTTCAGGCTTAGTTTTGAATCGAACTGAAGTATAACCTTCTCTTTCATTTTACGGTTTTAAAGTATGGGTAAGGCATTTTACGGAATTGCCCTACCTGTAGGTAACGCACCCGGATAGGGAGTAAGCATTGTAACACTATGGAATCATCAGAAAATAAAGGATTTGAGATCGCCACGTTTGGGGCAGGCTGTTTCTGGGGCATAGAGGAAACCTTCCGCAACACACCCGGCGTGGTAAATACCGAGGTAGGCTACATGGGCGGCCACGTTGCCGACCCGACCTACCAGGATGTTTGCTCCGACCGCACCGGCCACGCCGAGGTGGTACAGGTAAGCTTCAACCCGCAGCAGGTAACGTACGACCAGCTGCTGCAGGTGTTCTGGCACGCCCACGATCCTACACAGTTTAACAGGCAGGGGCCGGATGTGGGCTCGCAGTACCGCTCCGTGGTATTTTATCGCAACAACGAGCAGCGCCTGATGGCCGAGACTACCAAGGAGAACTGGCAGCAGTCGCCGGAGTTCAGCGGGCGCCAGATACAGACCGAGATAGCGCCTGCGGATGTGTTTTACCGGGCGGAGGAATACCACCAGCAGTACCTGATGAAGCGGGGCGAGGCCAGCTGCCGCACCCACTAATCAGTTTATACTTTAAGCGCACCAAAAAAAGCCGGACCTGTATGGTCCGGCTTTTCCTTTATACTTTGTCCCGGCTTATTTTACGCGGGCGTTCGTTCCCGATGTGCCGGAGCTGTAACTGCTACCAGACACATTGCCTGATGAGCTGCCCGGTCTGTTCTGCTGCTGCTTCGCGTTGATGTTGTGCAGCGCATCTTTCGCGGAACCCGCCGCTGAACTGATCTGGTTCTTTATCTTGTTCTTGTTTTTCTGGCTCATGGCCATCCAGCCGGCACCTAATGCCAGCACGGCGCCGCCTACCATGGCTTTCTGCGTGGTGGTCATACTGTTAAACTTATTGGCGGCTGTGCTGCCAAACTGCGTCAGCTTGCCTTGTATGTCCTTCATGCCGCCCTGGCCTGTGGTGGCCTTCTGGTTGCTGCGGCCCTGCATGTTCTGGCTGCTGCTGTTCTGGTTCTGATTAGAGCTGTGCTGGTTAGAGAGGTTGCCCTGGTGTTGATTAGAGTTGCTCTGCGTGCTGCCGGAAGGCGACATATTGCTTCTATTGGACTGTCCCTGTGTCTGGGAGGCTGAGGTGTTATTCTTGTTCGTTTCCATTGTTTTTCTTTCTATGTCTGGTTAAAAATGGTACAATTTCTCCCGGGCTGGTATAGCTGCTGTTTCTGTGACTATACCAAAGCCCGTAACTATATTTATCGTTAAACGCAGAGCTTAGTTGCGTTTGGCGCCATATTTTTGATTTGCAGCTCCGTTCTCTCAGTGGTTTGTGGCCCTCAGCTGCTGTTACCCGGTATTCCCGTACAAGTGCAAGAACAATGCAATGCAGCGGCCCTACCTGCCCGCATGCAGCTGCTGCAGCAGTATAAGGTGCTCCTGTGTTTTCTCCCACTCCTTTAGCGCTTCTCTATCGCTGCCATCAGGAGCCTTGGCCTCCTTAAAGTATAAAAGCAGGTGCTGTTGTAAGGCCTCATCAGCTTGTTTAAACTCGGCTTTGGCCAGCTTCTTCAGCAGCGCGGCATAGGTCTCGTCGGTAAGGGGATAGGTGCCGGGGCGGGTGGGCTTGCCGGTGTCGAGCTGCAGGTTCTGCAGTTGCGGCGGGCGCTGTTCCAGTCGCTTTACCATCGCATTATACTTATCCACGGTCACGTTAAAGCTCTCCAGGTATAGTTCCTCGGCTTCGGGGGTAGGAGGCACAAAGGCCAGCGGGCGCAGCGGGCCAAGTTTGGGCAGCACCTTCATCACCCATGCCGTGGCGCGGGCAAAGAAGTGCGGGCGCTCATACTCCCGGCCCCACTGCTCATGAAAACCGGCCCGGCTCATGCGGTACGTAAACTGCCGCCGGGTTACCCCTGGCTGCGCCTCCTGAATCTCGCTTTTCTTTGCCTGCCAGGCCGCCTTCGTCAGCTCCGGAAAGAGGCCCCGGATGGTATAGCGGTAGCTGCCAATGGCCAGCGGCAAACTAATGAAAACCTCCCCCAACTCCAGCCCATAGGTCTCCAGAAAGGCCTTTTCCAGCAGCTCCTTTGCCACTCCAAAACCGATGAACTCTTGGTAAGCCTCCGGCGCGTAGCTTCCCCGCGCCACCTGCAGCACATCAAAGCCGAATTCTGTCTTTATATGCGAGATGGCGTCATCGGCATAGGTAACGGCATGGCCATACTCCTGCCCTACCTCAGGGTAAACCAGCGGTACGGCTCTGTTTGTACCGATGGGGTGCCCGTAGATATCAGCGTTGAAGTGCGCCATGGCCCCCAGGGCAAAGCCAAGTTCCTCCACGGTGCCGGCGTGGCGCAGCAGGCTTTCTACAAAATCGCCGCTGCGCACATAGTGGGTAAGGTCGGTGAAGAAGGCGTTGCCAAAGGGATAGTAGCCCATGTCCTGCACAATGGAGCCGCCGTAGGCATGGGCGTGCGCTTGCTTCAGTTCCTCTTCTGTGGCGTTGGGGTAGCGCCGGAGCAGTAGGGGCTTCAGGCTGGTGTCCCAGGCGGCGTCTATCACCGCCTGGTGCGTGAGCACACCATACGCCCGGGCAGGCAGGGCTGGCAGGAGGGCGAGAACGAGCAGCGTGAGGCTCAGAATACTTCTATATAGTTTACATCTCATACTTGCCCTTGTTACGGAATAGCGGGCGAAAGGTGCCGCCTCAGGGAAGAGGCAGGTTGTCATGGCGCCTTCTGTTGTATTCCAGTACCTCCACCAGACTAATACCTACCAGCAGCCACAAAATACCCAACAGGTAACCCGCCACCACATCCGACAGGTAATGCACCCCCAGGTACATGCGGCTAAACCCTACCAGGCCGATCAGCAGCAGCGCCAGCGCTACGACCAGGCGCCGTTGCCAGGCAGCCTGCAGGTGGCGGTAGAGCAGGTAAGCCAGCATCCCGATCAATACCAGGGAGGTGGTAGCGTGCCCGCTCGGAAAAGAGAAGTGGTCCACCAGGTAATAGGCCATATCCTGTTGCGGGCGGGCGCGGCTGATGATGGTTTTGCCGAACCTGACCGACAGCCCCACGCCCCCCATGGCCAGCCAATAGGCCACAATGGAAAACCACTGCCGTCGAAACAGGAGCACGGCGGTAGCCAGGCCGCCCAGCACGAACACAGCCTGCCGGTCGCCGAGCCAGGTTACGGTATAAAGGGCCTGGCTGAGCCCCTCAGAGCGGATGCCGTACAGCAGGATATTGAACTTCTTATCTACCTGCACCACCCACTCCGCCTCCACCACGCTTTCGGCCAGGTTGGAGAGCAGCATCATGTTCAGTAGGGCGGTCAGGATGATCAGCGTTAGCGGCAGGCCTACGAAACGGCCGGTGTGCAGGCGGTTGGCTATAAAGGAGGTAGTCTGGGGGAAGCGCTGCCGCAGGCGCACCACCACCGGCCGCCTAAGCAACCAGCCAGCGACTCTGCGGGCTTTGTCTACTAGTATGTGTTGCTTTCTCATTGTGTGCTGCTGAGGAGAATATACGAAGACGCTATACTTTGTTACGTTATTTTGAAACGTTGGCAGGCTGCTGGCACCCGTCTACCCCAAAAAACGGTGGTTCCACAACCATCAGCGCCTAAATAAAGTACATATTTACATGAAGGCGCACGACAACATATTCGACAAAATCATGCTGGCTATCGGCGTGCTGCTGCTCGTGTTGTTCTGGATACAGTTTCCGGCCATGCCCACCATGGAAGAGCACCACTACGCCTCCTATACTTCTGCCAGCCCCGACATCGCCCATACCTCCAAATGGACATACCTGAAGCCTGACAAGGCACTCTCGCCACGCCAGGTGGTCAGCATACAGCTACACGCCCTGCAGCAGAACGACCCCGCCGACAGCGGCGTAATTACCCTGTTCAACTTTTCCTCGCCCTCCAACAGAGCGTACCTGGGGCCGCTGAAGCACTTCCGCCTGATGGTTCGGGAGCCTGCATATCGTCCTATCCTCAACTTTAAAAGTTACAAAACCGGACAACTCGTGGTGGCAGGGAAGAATGCCTACCAACTGGTGGTGATAGAGACGCCGGACGGGCAGCGGGAGGCCTTCATGTTTATACTTACAAAGCAGCGCAGGGGCTCCTACAAGGACTGCTGGATGACCGAGGGAATTGCCCGTATGGAGGAGGTCCATTTCACGAGCAACCTGTAACCGCTGCCCACTCCAACAAGGCCGAAGGTATCTATACTTTGTCAGGTAAAAGTGTTTACCCGAATCGAATTTTTGCCTTATCTTACTTCCCTGAACCTATCCTTCCACCCATGACCCAAACACCCGCCACCCGCCTGCCCATTATCGATTTGCACTGCGACCTGCTGGTATACCTGACTGACGTGCCCCACGCGGATATGAATAAGACGGAGGAGATAGGCTGCGCGGCGCCGGCACTGGTAGCAGGAAACGTGAAGCTGCAGGTAATGGCCATTTACTCCGCCACCGGCCCCGGCAGCACCCGCTTTGCCGCGCTGCAGCGCGACATGTTCCGCCAACTGGCCGATGCCGATAACTGCCTGACCGCCGTGACCGATGCGGGGCAGCTGCAGGAGGCGATGCAGCGCCAGGGAGGCACCGGCATGGTGGCCGCTATTGAGAACGCCGCCGGTTTCTGCGAGGAGGACGAGCCGCTGGAGGAGGGTTTCAAGCGCCTGGAGAAGATCATAGAGGTTTGCGGCCGCGTGCTCTACATCAGCTTTACCCACCACACCGCCAACCGCTTCGGCGGCGGCAACTCCTCGGACCCCAGCCACGGCATCACCACCGATGGGCGCATGCTGCTCGACTACCTACACGGCCGCCGCATCGCCGTGGACCTCTCCCACACCAGCGACGCCCTGGCCTTCGACATCCTGAACCACATCGACACGGAGCGGCTGGACATTCCCGTCATCGCGAGTCATTCTAACTTCAGGCCGGTATGGCCCCATGAGCGCAACCTGCCCGACGAGCTCTCGCAGGAGATCATCCGTCGCAAGGGCCTGATCGGGATGAATTTTCTGCGCAAGTTCCTGAACACCGAGGACCCGGAGGCCCTGCTGCAGCACATCACTTACGGCTTTGGCCACGGCGCGGAGGACGCCCTTTGCTTCGGGGCCGACTACTTTTACTTTGCCGATGAGCTGGACCGCAGCCGCTTCCCGTTTTACTACAAAGAGTATGAGCAGGCCGGCCGTAGTTATGCCCACGTCCTGCAGCGCCTGGAAGAGCAGTTTTCTAAGGAGCAGCTGCAGAAGCTGGCGCATGGCAACGCCCAGCGTTTCATAGAGCGCATCTGGGGCTAAGCCGCTGCGGGTTTCCTGAAAATAAGGCTTTGCCTGGCGCTGTACCCATTTTAGCGCATGGATTAAAATCCGCTGGTTTTATACTTATAAATTACTATATTTAGAGGAAGAGGCTGCAGGGAGAAACTGGCTTTTTACAAGTTTGCCTTATGAAAACAGCTCTTTCACTAAAAAACTTACAGCTATGAAATTTATCGGATTGTTTCTGCTGCTCGCGGGGCTTGTTTCGCTCGTGCTGGAATTCACCGGCGCTAACCTGGTAGTACTCAATTGGTTAAATCAGTTTGGCGAAACCGGAAGCCTGGCCATACGGATTGGGGTGACGCTGCTGGGCGGGATTATTTACTACCTGCGCCGCCACGACGACTGAGCACGGGCGTAAATTTGTATATAGGTTATTTGCCATGTGGCCCAAAACTCCGTATACGCAGTAATAGTGCCTATACTGCGCCGCAACCAGAACCTAAAGCCTTAACACCATGGATGCTCAGGAATACTCGCCACGCTATGTTCAGATAAACGAACTATACATCGACACGGTGGTGATAGACGACACCGAATTTATAACCCTCTGGTGCTTTACGGTGCTCGACGATGAGTATAAATTTGTGTACCTGGGTTGCGATTTCGGCCAGTTTAACCAGATACTGATCGCCGCCGGCGAAAAAGGCAGAGAAATGGCCCTGCACATGGCCGAGCTCCTGGACAAGCCCTACGACTCGCCCACGCTGATACCGGTCAAGGAGAAGTTCGGGGAGTACCTGGAACTCACCGGCCACGACATCATTGTGTATGAGCCGCTGGCTGTGGAGGACGACCTGGAGGCGCTGGAGGAGAACGAGGAGGAAGACCTGCCCCTGGAACAGCTGTTTGGCGGAAAATCGAACAAGACCCGCCAGAGATACCTTATCTACCAACTCGACAGGCTGTACCCCTCCAAGGTATTTGAGCCCGAAAAGCAAGTCTCCGAAGACTTGACCGAGTGCTTTGAGGACGACTCGCTGGAGCTGGCCCAGCTCTACTACGACTACCTGAACGCGGTGGAGAACGGCTACTCCGAGTGCGAGGCGCGGCAGGTGGCGGGGCTGGAACGCGAACTCTTCTTCCGGATGGCCCGCAAAGCCTCCGACCTCTGGAAGTAACATCCCATACTTATACTTATACTTATACTTTACTCCCCGGCAGTTTCTGTTGAGTCTGCTTCTGCCAGCAGGTGGATTTCCTGACGCAGGTGCGCCCGCATGTCCATCAGCCAGTCACGGGTCTTGGCATCATCAGCCTTTAAAAGTGCCTCTTCATACCTGTCCAGCTGGGCATGGTGGGTGCTGATCACGAACTCCCGGAAATGTGTGTCCAGTTCCTCCCCTTCCAGCAGCTTAAACTCCAGCACCAGTCCGGTATCGGCGGCGCCCAGACTGTCGGGCAAGGGTATGTTTTCGTGTTGTTGCGCCAGCGCCTTCAGTTCCTCCAGCGCCTGTGTGTGAAATTCCATAGCCTCGGCGGCTATACTTCTGATGCGCTCGGTGGAGCTGGTTGCGGCCGCTACCCTGGCCACCTCTACCTGCAGCATGTTACTGCTGGCGGCATAATCCCAGAAGGCGGGCTCGTGTAGCAGGGTTCTTTTCTGCGGGATGCTTTCGGTAGCGGTTTCATTTGCCGAGGGCCCCTCGCAGGAGAGGGCAATCAGGAAAACGGCGGCAAGGGCAAGGGTGATGATCTTATCTAGGAGCATGTCGTGTCGGGTGCAAGTATGATCGTTGTTATACCCTATACTGCAGGCGCCGCCCCTTTAGTTTAACTCAGACCGAGATTCCTCTAAAAGTATAAACCAGGCTGGAAGGTTTGCTACATAAACCCACGGAAGGCAGGTCAAAGCATCAGCCTGAGGAAGGGCAAAAGCGCCATAGATGAAGATGCAGTGCTGCCAGCCTTTGGTCTCTCTACCCGTCTTTCAGGGACCGCTTCATCATAATGTCTGTCTGCTCATCCTGGCCCAACCTGAAAGTGTGCTTGCCGAACGCCACAAAGCCATTCTTCCTGTAGAAATTTATCGCTCTTGGATTTTCCTCCCAAACACCCAGCCATACATAGTCCAGGTTCTTCTGCCGTGCTGTTTGTATGGCTTGCTCAAAAAGCCGCTGCCCTACTCTGCTTCCATGGAATTCCTTTAGCACGTAAATCCGTTCGATCTCAAGGGCGCTGTCGTCTTTCAGTTCCGTCTGCGATTGCCCAACATTTAGTTTCAGGTAGCCGATCACGTCCGTGCCGAGCAGCGCAAAGTAAAACGCAGAACCCGGGTCACGAAGTTCAGCAGCCAGTTTTTCGGCAGAAAACCCTTCCTGCAGGTACTGTTTTAAATTCTCCTCCGTGTTTGCTGCTGAAAAGGTCTCGGAAAAAGTTTGCCTGCCAATTTTTTGCAGGAGGTCGAGGTCGCTTTCGGTTGCTTTTCTTATATCGATATTTCCCATGTTCTTGTAGCCTGACTAACCGCTTAGAAAGTATAGCTCTTGCGTACTACCGTCAGGTTACTGTCGCGGCCCTGGTCGGGGATAACGTGAGCGGGGCGGGGCGTTTTTACGAGTTGCTGCGGCAGGCCTATACTTTGGTCGAGGAGGTGCAGCGTGAGCGGCGTGTCCGGGCGCAGGCGCAGCTCCAGCGTTATCTCCTTGCTTACGGGGAGGCCATGGAAGCGGGTAAAGTATACTTCTCCCTCAGCTGTCTCGATAGGGTTTAGTTGCAGGTCCTCGCCTGCCAGTCTTATACTTCCTATCGCTCCCGGAGCTTCTGCCTGCAGCGCCAGTTCCAGGTGGGCGGCGCCACGCGGCGAATGTAGTCTCAGGACAAGGATGCGCTCCCCGCCAGCTACGGAATCCTGCAGCACCTCGGCCTGCGGGACAGGTAAATCCAGTGGTTCAGCTTTATTTTTCAGGTACTGGATGGAGGCGTGCGGGTACATCTCCGTGAGTGGCGCGGTGGTGGCGTTGGGGAAGAACTGCCGGTTCCAATCATCGGTGGCGTGGAAGCGGGAGGCCCACCAGGCGTTGCCAGAATCGGCATCCAGGTAATAGCTTACGTGGCTGTGCAGCGGCTTTTCGGCAGAAGGTTTCTCCCCGGCGATGCCCGCAAATACCAGCCCCCCGCCCAGCAGCAGGAAGAGCAGCGACAGCAGCGGTATACTTTTACGGCTGAGGGCGCGGGCCACAAAGACCAGCAGCGGCAGCAACAGCCCGGCCAGCAACAGCACCAGCAGCACGGTACCATAGGGCAGCTGCAGCGAAAAAGCCATGAACACCTGCTGCGCCATGGGCAGCAGCATAAACACGGCCGGCACGTTTGCCAGCAGCAGGATGAAAGTATACTTCGGCACCATCTCCGGGCCGCCTTTCCAGCCCAGCAGCAGCAGCGCCAACGCTCCGCCCAAACTAAACAGCAGCGGGAACAGGAGCAGGTAAGAGCCGTTGGGCATGAGCAGGTACATGGCCATCAAAAGAATGAACTGAAGTATGAACACGCCCAGCAGCAGCGAGACCATCCGTATCCAACGCAAGGCCAACCGGCCCAGGAGCAGAAAAAGCCCCAGCGCCAGAAACAGGTACGCCGCAAAAAAGGCATCGGAGCTATACAAGCCATTATGCCGGTGCGAAAAGGGCAGCTGCGCCCACACCAGCTCGTTTATCGGGTAAAAAAGAATGGTGATGGCGACCAGCAGCAGCAGGTACAGCAAAAAGCCCATCACGATGCCGCGCACTTTTACCACGCCCTGCTGCAGCGCCACGCGCACCGTTACAAACAGCAGCAGCGTAGCCAAAGCTACCCAGAGCAGGTTCAGGATGGGTTTGTAGTTAACCACCCAGGAGCCGATGGCGTTAAAAAACACCCTGTCGGGGCCCTTGGTTTGCTCCAGGGAAGCATGGGCGAAGTGGCGGGTAAGGGCCAGCAGGTTGCTGCCATGGTGCTGCAGGCTGCGCAGGCTCAGGTTCTCGGGCGCATCGGTGGCCTTGTGGTAGTGCACAAAACCATCTATAAACGCAGAGTTCAGGCCGCTGTAGCCGGCGTCCTTAAAAACCGTGAAATCGGTATCGTTGGGCATGCGGCTGTAGATCTCGTAGCCCAGGGAGCTTACGAAGGGATAGGGTGCGGCCTGCGTGTAGTGTTTGGCCACCCACCCGTTTTGCGGGCTCATCTCGAAGGTCATGCTCGGTCCCTTGTTGCCGCGGCCCTCCAGGTTCAGCACCAGCGCCGCTTCCTGTGCCCAGGGGTGCTTCAGAAAAGCGCGGGCACCGTACAGGCCATACTCTTCGCCATCGGTGAGCAGGACGATCACGTCGTGCTGCAGTGGCTTATCCTGCTCCAGGGCGCGGATAGTCTCGAGTATGGCGGCCACGCCGGCGCCATCGTCGCCGGCGCCGCGGGCGTTGGGCTGCGAGTCGTAATGGGCCATCAGCAGGATGGCCTTGCCTGTTTCACCAGTGCCTTTTAAGCGCCCGATCAGGTTGTATACATATCCCACTGTGGCGGCCCCGCCCGCTCCGTTCACGGCAGTGGTCTCCTGCACCTGCGGCTCCAGGCCCAGTTGCTCCAGTTGTTGCTGCAGGTAGTCTCGTACCCTGGCGTGCTCCACTGTGCCCATAGCGTGCGGCTGCTGCGCGATCTGCCGTACGTGCGTCATAGCCCGCTCTGCGGAGAACTCGGTGGCAGGGGCATCGGCAGGCACGGGCGCTGGCGGGGTCAGCAGCCAGAGGCTCAGCACGGACAGCCCCATCAGCGTGAACAGCAGCAGAACAGCAACAGCGGTATGGCGGTGGCGCATAGCGGGAGTAGTATAGTATGTAGCTAATATACCTAAATTCTGCAGATAAGCTGTTTTGAAGTTTAAGGTTTTGCCGCTCTTGCTCCCCTTCCCTGCTGCAAAGTATGGATCCTGTATAAGTAGAAGCTTGTAGTTGCAGCCGCCGGTGCGTGCCTTTTTATACTTTGCTTATACTTCCTCCTTCTGGCGCAAGTCTTCAGACTTGTGTCTTTTCATGATGTTGAGTCTCTGACTCAACTGGCTCGAAGAGCCATATTTTATACTTGAGTTATACTTTTATACTTCTCTGGCGCAAGCTGAAAGTCCCGGAGCATTTCGGGGCGTCCGCTTGTGCCTTGAGCCACCGCTTCCTGCTTTTTGATACAAGCTATACTTACTAGCTGCCCCTGATCCTCCAGACTTACTCACCTATAGTTGCATAGTATACTTTGGTGCTCTCAAGCCCGAGAGGGCTCGTCCTTGGGGATCGCGCTGTGTTCCCTCCTGCGCCAGGGCGCTGCCACTAGCGTGGCACCGGATCTCACAAGGCGCTCAACCCAAGGACTGGGTTCAGATTCGATAGCCGCTGCTTATTTGTCAACTCGAATGAAATGAGAGATCTCCTCAGAATTCCCGATATATCTCTCGCCCTGCTCGAGATGACAATAAAGTATAATAAGTGCAGAATTCCCCGCCTTAGACTACCGAGAACGCGAGTTCGAAGGTAGCGAGCGTAGCTCTGAGGGGTAGGGGTGGTTGGACCCGGCACTGCAAAAGCTCCCTTGTTTTTAGGAGGGTTGGGGAGGGGTGAAACAAAGTATAAAGCAGCACCGGCACCGCCTGTTGCTGGGGTGCCGGTGCTGCTTTATACTTCTCAGGGGTTGTTTACTTTACAACTTCTTCCTCCTCGGGTTCCACTATCTCGTTCTGGCGCAGGTGTACCGGTGTGGTTTTCTTGCGCAGGCGCAGGTTCAGCATTTCCACCAGCAGCGAGAAGAACATGGCAAAGTAGATGTAGCCTTTCGGGATGTGCTGGTGCAGCGCCTCTACCACCAGCATAAAGCCGATCAGGAGCAGGAAGGACAGGGCCAGCATCTTCACCGTCGGGTGCTTGTTCACAAAGTCGCTCACGTACTTGGCGAAGACCAGCATGATGCCCATGGCCAGCACCACAGCGATGATCATGATGATCACCTCCTGCGCCAGCCCCACGGCCGTCAGGATAGAATCGAAGGAGAACACGATATCGATGAGGATGATCTGGACGAGCACCTGCCCCATCGTGGCGTATGCCTTGCCTTCGGTATGGACCTCTTCCTCGCCCTCCAGCTTGTTGTGAATCTCGGTAACGGACTTAGCCAGCAAGAACAGACCACCGGCGAAAAGTATGATATCGCGCCAGGAGACGGCAAAATCCTCCTCGGTAAACGGCAGGTTGATCGAGAAGATCGGGTCGGAGGCGCTCACGATCCAGGAAATGAACAAGAGCAGGATCACGCGGAACACCAGCGCCAGCATTAGGCCGATGTTGCGCCCTTTCGCCTGCTGCTCCTTCGGCAGACGGCTCACGATGATCGAGATAAAAACGATGTTATCGATACCCAGCACCACCTCCATAAAGGTCAGCGTGAGCAGGCTTATCCAAGTATCCGGATTGGCGAAGATTTCCATAGTTTACTTAATTGCTAGTTGCTAATTGTCTATTGCTGTGGCTATACTTGTATAGGTAGTTAGCTGTTCTTCGGAGGGTTAAAAACAGTTCTGATTCGCCGCCCTAAGCGTTTTTAACGAAGCAACTTACTAAAATAAATTCCCCAACAAGCAACAAGCAACAACCAGCAATTAAATTAGCTTTTCATGTTCACGTACTGCAGCGGCATGCCTATTTCCTCGGCGTTGGTGCGCAGCAGGGCAATTACCTCCTGCAGGTCGTCGATCTTCTTGGCGGTCACGCGTATGGTCTCGTCCATCATGGCGGCCGATACTTTCAGCTTGCTGTCCTTGATGAGCTTCATGATCTTCTTGGAGGTCTCCTTGTCGATGCCGGCCTTCACCTTGATGTCCTTCTTCAGCATGGCGCCCGATTGGTAGGGCTCTTTTGTGAAGTCGAGGGCAGTGGCGTCGAGGCCCTGTTTCACCATTTTGCCGATAAGCACGTCCTCGGTGTGCTGCACGCGCATCTCGTTTTCCATGGCGATGTTGACCATGTTGTTTTTCTTGTCGAACTCGATGCTGCCCTTGGTGTCGCGGAAGTCGTAGCGGTTCAGGATCTCCTTGCGGGCCACGTTCACGGCGTTGTCCATGGTCTGCGGGTCTACCTTGCTTACAATGTCGAAAGATGCCATAGTTTTATACTTATACTTTAGAAACTGATTTACTTGATTAAGCCGACAAAGTTATTCCTTAATTGCTAATTGTTGAAGGCTGCGTGGCGGCATTGTTAAATTGTTGTATGTTGATGGAAGAATTGCTAAACTGATCTATGGTATCCGCTAAAGCCGCAACCCTTGCTGTAAAGTATAAACCGGAACCCAAACGCAGCTAACAGATCTGAAACAATCTAACGATCAGCCATGAAAATAATAGAACCCGCCACGCCCGGGCAGTTTGAGCAGTACTACCGCCTGCGCTACCAGACGCTGCGCCAGCCCTGGGGCCAGCCCGAGGGCAGCGAGCGCGCCGACGACGATGCCACCGCCATCCACGCCATGCTGGTGAGCGAGGACGGAGAGGCCCTGGGCGTGTGCCGCCTGCACCTGAGCGCGCCGCAGGAGGGGCAGCTGCGGTTCATGGGCATCCGCAGCGACCAGCAGGGCAAGCGCCTCGGCGACCTGCTGCTGCAGTATGTGGAGGCCCGCGCCCGCGCCCTGGGAGCCGAGCGCCTAACGCTGCAGGCCCGCGAAAATGCCGTGAACTTTTACCGCCGCAACGGGTATGAACTACTAGAGAAAACACACCTGCTGTTCGGCACCATTCAGCACTTCCTGATGGCCAAGCGGCTTTAACCACAAACTATGAAAAAGGAGACCAAACTACTGCTAACCGCCGGAGCCGTGCTGGCTGGCGCGGCCATACTTAGCACACGAAGCCGCAACCATGCCCCGCTCAAAACCGTGCCCCGCGTGGACCTGAACCGCTACATGGGCCGTTGGTATGAAATTGCGCGCCTGCCACAACGCTACGAAAAAGCCTGCCACTGCGTGTACGCCGAGTACAGCCTGCACCCTGGCGGGGGTTATGTGGAGGTGCAGAACGCCTGCCGCAAAGGCGGACCGAACGGAAGACTGAAGATGGCCGAGGGCAAGGGCTTTCCGGTGGAGGGCAGCAATAACAGCAAGCTGCGGGTAGAGTTCTTCTGGCCTTTCCGGGGCGATTACTGGGTGCTGGAGCTGGACCCCGACTATGCCTATGCCCTGGTAGGAGCCCCCGACCGCGAAAGCCTCTGGATCCTTTCCCGCACCCCCACCCTGGACCAGGACGTGCTGGAGCGGCTGGTGCAGCTGGCCGAACTAAAGGGGTTTCCGGTGGAGCACCTGCTGCTAACCGACCAGAGCTGCTTTACGCAAGGGTAGCTATACTTATTGATTTATACTTTAGAGCAGCTGCCAGGGTAATTATACGTTGGCAGCTGTTTTTATTTGTGCGCGGGCATCTGCAAAGTATAACGCAAGTATAAAATCTTGCAATGGCGCTACAGTAGTATTGAAAATTTCTTATATTGTTTTGCCACTATACTACTGCATCATAACCGAGAAAAGCCCATGGCACTAACCTTCCGAGCTATCTGGATGACGATCAACAAAGCACTGACCGCCATCAACTCCCTGCTGTTTATACTTGTTATGGGAAGCAGTTTGTACGACTCCAAGAAGAAGAGACATGTAAAAATCCCGCTCATAGCCAACATTATCCTGTTGCTGGTGCTGGCTACCGCAGCAGGCGCCTACCTCTGTCAGTTCTTTATAGCCAAGTAAAAGAGGATGCGCAAAGACACAGGCCCAACCGCCTTTCTTTCTCTTTTTATAACCTACCTGCTTGTTAAGGTTATGCACCACCTGATCGGGTTTGAGTATGATTTGTTCAGCGAAGGTTTACTCAACATGAAGTTTATAATTGATATTGCCTCCTGGGGTATTGTATACGCGGCAGTTTATTTCCTGCTAAGGAAGTTGCTGCCTCGAAAAGGCGCTACAACTGATTAAAAGTATGAGAAGGCAGTTTCTGATGAGAAGTATACCTCCGCACATAGTGCAGATAAGCGTATGTTTTCGTTTATCCGGTAGTGCCTGTATTGACTTGGTCAATGTTTCGCTCATCATAACTTGAGCCGCCTGTTTAAGCCTAAAAGTTGGGGAAAGAGTAAAACCAGTTACAGGAGCTTTTGCAGCAAGACCTTTCCTAACATTGAGTGGGTGAACTCTACCGGTAGTGTGGTTCTGCTGCCCCGTTAGGTTTCAAACTGGGCGATGGAGCCCGCATAGAAGAGTAAGCTGGCTGGGCGGCAGGCAAGGGCTTTTGTATTTACCCCAAAACACGAAAGCCTATGAAAAAGACCTTCACCAAAAAGAGCGTAGTCAGCCTGCCACTGGTCAATCCCAATGCGGCAGGTATCGACGTGGGAGACACCATTCATGCCGTAGCCGTGCCAGAAGGCAGGGACCTGGAATCAGTCAGGTGCTTTGGGACGATGACTTGCGATTTGGAAGCTATCGCCGCCTGGCTGCTCAAATGCGGAGTGGCCACGGTGGCCATGGAGAGCACGGGCGTGTACTGGAAACCCTTGTTCAACCTGCTCACACAGCAGGGGCTGGAGGTGTACCTGGTCAATGCCAAACAGGTCAAGAACGTATGTGGCAGGAAGAACGACGAGGATGATGCGCGCTGGATCCAGAAGCTGCACAGCTGCGGACTGCTTCGGAGCAGCTATTTGCCTGATGACGAGCAGGAAGCCCTGCGCACGCTGGTGCGCCACCGCAAAACGCTCACCCAGGACAGGAGCCGGTGCGTGTTCCGGATGCAGAAGGCCCTCGAGCTGATGAACGTCAAGCTGCACACGCTCCTGCGTGACATTACCGGCAAGTCGGGCATTGCCATTATTGAGACCATCCTGCGGGGGGAGCGAACAGCGGAGAGCTTCCTTGCCTGCGTCCACTTCAAAGTGAAGGCAGACAGGGCCACCATCCTCAAGTCCCTTGAGGGGAACTGGCGAGAAGAGCAGCTCTATCTGCTGGAGGACTGTTACATGAGCTATCAGTACCTGACCCAGCGCATCGCCGCCTGCGACGCGGCCATCGAACGGCAGCTCGAACACTACCACAAGGAGAGTTGCCCTGCGCCAATGCCTGCGTCTGAGTTCATCTCCACCAAGAAGGCCAACAGGAACAAGCCCTCGTTCAACACCTGCTCCTACCTGAAAAAAGTGCTGGGAGTAGACGTGATGGCCATCTACGGCATTAGCGACATAGCCGGCCTGGAGATCCTCTCCGAGACGGGCACGGACATGGGCAAGTGGCCGACGGCCAAGCACTTTGTCAGCTGGCTTAACCTGTGCCCCAACAACAAAATATCAGGTGGAAAGCTGATCAGCAGTACCCTAATGAAAAAGAAGCCCAACCCGGCCAGTCAGGCCTTTCGGAATGCTGCCAATGCCGTGCAGCGCAGCGACAACTGGCTCGGTGACTACTTCAGGCGGATGAAAGCAAAGGGCGGTAACAAGTATGCCACCGTGGCCACGGCTAACAAGATTGCCACCATTTACTACAAAATGGTATCTTGCCGGCAGGAGTTCAGCCCCGTGGAGTTAGCGGCATACCAGGAGAAGTATAAGCAAGTAAAGATTATGTACCTGGAGCGAAGGCTTCATGAACTCAAAAAAGAAGCTGCTTAGCAGTTATATAGAAGTTAGGTGTAATGCCGATCACTTAAAACCAAATAAAGGAAAGAACATGGTATTGACAGCATTAAGAATAAAACCAATTTTGATATTCATTATTGTTAACTCTTTACTGTTGTTAATCATCAGCAATCTATACGACTGGCAGGGGGAATATTTTATATGGGGTTCTATAGGAGTGATTATTCCTAACTTGATTTCTTTAGCGTTAGGAACTATGGCAGTCAATACATTTAAAGAATTGGTAAATAAACCTCTTTGGTTGGTTTTTATACTTGTTCTTATAAATGAAGTAGCTTTTGCTATCTATGAACGAAGAATAGTGTTTTTTGACTTAATTGAATATAAGACGCCCAAAAATATAATAGCGGTCGACAGCAACTACTATCTTATTATTTCTGCTTGTGGACTGGCATCAGCAATTGTTACTATGTTATATTCTCAAAAGTGGAAGAAGCAAAACACCTAACAAAACCTAAAGCACACCAAGACGTGCTTTAGCCCAGCACGTTGTGTGCCAGCTGGAATAGCGGAGAACAATAAAATTTCCATATAATAGTCTAAGCTGAATGATCAGTGAAAAGAAACCTTCTATTTTTAGCCATCTTCATAGCAATGATTTCCTGTAACAACCAAAACAAACCAACAATGGACACGGAAAATGTGAATTTAGTAAATCAGTACTTTGAGCATTTCAACAACCACGAGTGGGAGAAGATGGCAGGAATGTACACTGAAACAGCAGCGTTCAAAGACCCATCGCTCGGTCAGGGAATTGTGACACAGACACGCAAGCAGACTATCCAGAAGTACAGTGAGTTAAATGAAGCCTTTCCTGATTTAAAAGACAAAGTCATTCAGATATACCCTTCAGGAGAAAAGCACGTCATCGTGGAATTCGTATCGAGCGGAACAGCACCAGATGGGTCTGAATTTGAACTTCCAATCTGCACCATCTTCACAATCGAAGATGGTAAAATTATTCAAGACTTCACCTACTACGACAACTTTGAAGAATAGAAATACCCTTCCTTTAACCAGTTCTACACCGCCGGTTTCCAAAGGCTGAGCGACGGGAAGTATGAACAGGTGCGCCCCATTGCAAACAGCCTCCCGCAGGCACTGCTGGAGACAAAAAGTGGCTTTATTGGCACAACAGATACTAACTGGAGCGGCTATTACATCGAATTCGCCCGGAACGGGGAGAAGAAGTTCTGGATCTTTGATGAGAAAAGAAGGGACGTGCCGGCAGAATTCCTCCCGCTACTGGATGAGATCCAGAAACCCATCAGGCTGCTAAACGCGCAGTAGCATTTATACTTTCTATGATCCGGCCCTATACCCCCGCAGACAAACAGCAGCTTTTATACTTGCTGCGCCTCAACACCCCCACCTACTTCGCGGCGGAAGAAGAGCGCGACTTTGCCGGGTACCTGGAAAAGCACGTGGAGGATTACTTTGTTGTGGAAGAAGGCAACAGGTTAGTCGGCGCGGGCGGCATCAACTACTTCCCCGAAGATGGCCTGGCGCGAATTTCCTGGGATGTGATCCACCCCAACTTCCAGGGCAAGGGCATCGGCAGGCGGCTCCTGCAGCACCGGCTCCAGGTTATCAGAAACAAACCAAGTATAAACGCAGTCATCGTCCGGACCACCCAACTGGTGTACAGGTTTTATGAGAAAACGGGCTTTGCACTCGAAAAAACAGAGAAAGACTTCTGGGCCAAAGGCTTCGACCTGTACCAGCTGCGCATGCCGCTGGCCAAAGTATAAAGTATAAAGTATAAAGTATAAAGTATAAAAACATCACCTTAAACCATAACCTACCCCCACATGAAGAAACTTATACTTGCCCTAAGCGCCATGGCTGTGCTCACCGCCTGCGCCACCCAAAAACAGGCCACCGGCAGCAACCAGGCCATCGGCGACACCAGAACCGCCGCTGTGGCGCACCTCGACGACAGAACCTACAGGCTAACGGCGCAGACTGATGATAAAACCTATGGCTATGAACAGCAGAATGCGATAAAAGTGGGCGGCGCGCGCGAGCAGAGCGGCCCCCTGAACGAAAGGCGCTTCCTGAACGCCCTGCTGGGCCCCAACGGCGAGGCCGTGGGCTATTACCGCGAGGGCAGTTGCTGCGCCTTCGACACCCCGAACGGCCTGTTCGGCAACGCCGGCATGCTGGACCTGTACAAAGTATACTGGGAGGGCGGCACCGATACCCTGAGCCTGTACCTGAACATGTACGACGAGGGCGACCTGCTGATTCCAGTGGGGTTTACGGCCAGGAAGGAGTAGCGGGCTTGCATCTATAAACTTTTCGCTATACTTTAGGGTATACTTCCGAAAACCCTAACCCCCTGCTAATCATGACGAAAACAGCACTACCCCTGCTGGCGCTCTGCCTCCTGCTGCTCTCCGGCTGCGCCACTACCTACACCACCACGGCCAAGGTCGAAAAGCCGCAGAAGCATTACATCGGCATGCTGTCGCTGGTGGTGAACACCACCGCCGAGATCAGCCAGCTGGACTCGCTCACCTACGAGCAGCACATCCGGGGCAAGTTCAACAACCTGGAAAACCACCGGCACCGCAGGCAGCTCGAAAAAACGCTGGCCCGCAACATCGAGCAACCCAGCGCGCAGACCAGGCTGGTAAAGTCGTCGGATGTGTTTGCGATGAACACGGATATCAGCTACAGCGAGTTCCTGCAGCAAGTGCGCGCCACCGGCGTAGACGGCATCCTGCTGGTGAAGCAAAGCGCCTACTGGCACACCACCAACAGCTACACCACCGTGCACTACGAGTACACAAGCGCCACCACCGCCGACACAGAGCCCAACGCCGCCTACCATACTTACCTCATCGACCTGGACTCGCTGCAGCCGGTGTGGTACGCTAACTCCACAGTGTCGGGTATCTCCGCTGGCTTCGACACGCTGAACAACCACCTGGCCCGCTCTATTTTCCGGAAGCTGCGCAAAGACAAATTCATACTGGCCGGCTACTAAGCATTGCTATAAAGTATAAAGCGGCTGGGCAAAGTATGAGTCTCGCATAAAAAACCGCCCCCGAAGTATGAACTTATACTTCGGGGGCGGCTCTGTATTGGTTTAACTCTGCTACTGAGCCACTAACTCGGCTTGTTCTTCTTTCTGCGTAGGCGTAGCTTTCTGCTGCTGTAGCCACTCCTGCTGCAGCATTTTAGAGGTTTTGCGGCTGCCGTCGTGGCTCCAGCCCGGAGGGCCGAACACGTACATAAACTTCGCCTTCCATGATTTCACGCTGCGCACATCTTTCCAGATGTCGTTAAACTCATGGAAGTTGAGCGTGAGGGGGTCGTGCTTGGTGGGCGGGTGCAGCACCCCGAACTCCGTCTTCAGGTGCTTGTCCTTATCCATGTACGTGCCAAATAGCCTGTCCCAAATGATGAGGATGCCGCCGTGGTTGCGGTCGAGGTACTCGATGTTGCGGGCGTGGTGCACCTGGTGTACCCAGGGCGTGTTAAAGATCTGCCCGAACACCGGAATTCTGGGCACCAGCGTGGAGTGCAGGAAGAACTGGTAAATCGAGTTGAACGACATGCACAGGGCGATCATCACCGGGTTGAAGCCAAGTATGGGCATCCAGATCCAGTAAATGGGCTTGTAGAGGAAGATGGTCCAGCCGTTGCGGAAGGCCGTGCCCAGGTTAAATTTCTCGGAAGAGTGGTGCACCAGGTGCGCCGCCCAGAAAATTCTTATCGTGTGGCAGAAGCGGTGATGCCAGTAAAAGTTAAAGTCGTCGCCGATGAGGCAGAGCACCCACACCCACCAGGCCCAGCCCAGGTTCTCGTAGCCCAGGAACTCAACGCGCATCGGCTCAAAGAGCTGGTAGAACAGGAAGAACAGCCCGATCTGGTACGCTTTGGTGAGCGTGTTGAGGGCGGCGGCCCCCAGCCCCACCCACGTGCTGGCCAGTGAGTCCTTCAGGCTGTAAAGCTCCTTGTCTTCGCGGTAGCTGATATAAGCCTCGGCCACGATCAACAGGAAAAACAAGGGCACAAAGTACGTAAAAGGGTTGGGCATCTGATCGAACAGGATTTCCATAAACTAAAGACGGGGTCAAGTAAAAAATGGCGCACCCAGGAAAATCGGGCGCTGTGGAATTTTCTAAATTACGTAATTTTAAGCCTAGGTCCTATTTAAGCGGATTAGGTAAACCCTATATACGCGAAAGTAGGAGCCGAAGGTACAGTGAGTTAAGATGTCTTTTCGGGCGTCAAATTAATTCATAAAATTCACTCCTTAACATTAGCCATGGCCTTGTTCGGATTTGGTAAAAAGAAAGCTCAGCCAGCAAAAAGGTTTGAAGAGCCGCTCCATTCGGCCGTTTTCACCACCTCCTTTGTACTGGAAGAAAAGAAGCCGATTACGCACGTATCGCATGATGCTGATGATGGCGCCTGGCAGTTCTTTAGTGATGATGAGTTGGAGGATTTTGAAAGCGTTGCCAGGGTGGTAGGCCTCGGTGAAATCATAAAGCTGGACGATTCTATACTTGCGTTAGCCGATATGCCTGCAGGATACTTTGCCTACAGAGCGCGTGTTAAAGACAAGTGGATCATTCAGAAACAGGAAGAATAACCATTGTAAAAGTATAAACTCCCGGCCTTAGCAACTTTAAAGTATAACCCATGCCCCAAACGCTGAAAACCCGCATCGCCCCTACCCCCAGCGGCTACCTGCACCTGGGCAACGCGCTCTCGTTTGCCATTACGTGGGCGCTGGCGCGGCAGCAAAACGGCACGGTTATACTTCGCATCGATGATCTGGACAACGCCCGCTTCCGGCCCGAGTACCTGCACGACATCTTCGAGACGCTGCACTTTATGGGCCTGGACTATGACGAAGGCCCAAGGGATGCGGAGGATTTCCTGAAAAACTACTCGCAGCACCTGCGCCTGCCGCGCTACCATACGTTGCTGCAGCAACTGATAGAGAAGGGAGTGGTTTACGCCTGCCCCTGCTCGCGCAAGCAGCTTTCAAGTATACCCAGCAGCGCCTGCCACCTGCACAGCTGCCGCCACGAGTTACTGCCCCTGCAGCAACCCGATATTGCCTGGCGTCTCCGCATCCCCGAGGGCACTGAGGTTACCTTTAACGACCAGTTGCTGCAGACCAGCACGGTAAACCTGGCCGAGGAGATGCCGGACTTTGTGGTGCAGCGCAAGGAGGGCATCCCCGCCTACCAGATCGCCTCGCTGGCCAACGACCTGGACATGGGCATTAACACCATTGTGCGGGGCAAGGATTTGCTTACCTCCACAGCGGCGCAGCTGTACCTGGCGCAGTTGCTCAGGGCAGAGGCGTTTACAAGTATACATTTCGTGCATCACCCGCTTGTCTCAGACCCTGCTGGCGGCAAGCTCTCCAAGTCCCACGACGCGCTCTCAATCTCAGAAATGCGCCGAAGCGGCCTCAGCAGCCAAGCCTTCTGGCAAACCATCGCCCGTATGCTGGGTTGGCAGGAGGAAAGTATAACAGATGCGCAGGGTTTTTTAGAGAGGTTCAGGCTGGAGGAATTGCGGAAGATGAGCAGGAGGGAATTGCAGGCAGAGTAGCGGTTTCGCAGTGCCGGGTTCAACCACCCCTAACCCCTCCTTGTCTAAGGAGGGGAACACTGCTTTTCGTACGGCTAAATGTGAGTCTTGTAGCTGCTGCTGATGGTTATTCAACCAAGATCCTTTCAGAATGACAGTTTAATTTAACGTAGCCGGACATCCTCACCACTTTTATGAAGGGCTAGTGTGAGTATAATTCCCCGCCTTAGACAAGGAGGGGTTAGGGGTGGTTGGATATTACTTCCGCTCCGGTAGTATCAACTGCCGCTGCGCATCATACAATCCGATAAGGATGCTGTTGCCTTTCTCATCCACCTTCAGCCCGCCGTACTCTGCTGCCTCAAACACCTTGGCCTGGCCCTCCTCAAAAAAGTATGACTCAGCGCCCAGGTTGATGCTCCAGTCGCCTTTGGTATACTTGAGCAGGTGCTCCTGCGGGTGCAGCGGGGTGTCATCCTGCTGGTAACGGACCAGGTGCGCCACCTGCTGCGCATCGAGTTTTACCACGGCATAGCCTCTGGCAGGCAGCTTCTCCAACTCCTCTGTTTGGCTGATGGCGTAGCTCAGGCGCATGAAGTCGCCCTGCATGAGCGAGCGCGGGTCTACGGGGGCTAGTTTCAGCAGCACCAGCTCGCCGCTTTCCAGCACCTCCTCCTTCTCCGCTACAGAGAAATTAAACATCACCAGCAGCAGCACCAGGTTTACAAGTATGATGATCGTCCGTTTAGTCAGCATGGCGTTTGAGGTAATTGTTGAGAAGTATAAAGCCACCCAGGAACAGCAGCCCGCTCGCCACCAGCACCCCGGATTTGGAGAGCAGTGTCATGTTCAGGTCGTAGTAGTAGAGGATGATGAAGTAGACGAGCGCCAGCAAGCCCACCCAAAAACCTGGTTTGTGGCCGATGTAAAAGCTGGCCAGCAGTATAAGCAGCGCCCCCGGCACCGAAGGCGTAAGTATGAACGGCGCCAGCAAAAGCACCGCGCAAGTATAAACCACCAGCTTCGTCTTCGGGCTGAATACGGCCACATCGCGCAGCACACGGTACACGAGCAGCAGCAGGCAAGCAATCAGAATCAGGCTGGATACCCAGAAATAGGTGATGGTGGTGGAGAAAAACTTCTGGTGCACAAACAGCGCCAGCGTGATCACCAGCGAGAAGATCACACCCATCCTGACCGGGCCGAGCACCAGGGCAAAGCGGCGGGAAGCGGCGATCAGCCTGGCCTCGTTCAGGCTCAGGTAAGTAAGAATAAGGGCAAGCAGGGCGATTAACCCGTGCGCAAGCGGGTATACTTCGTGGCTGAAGATCAGGCTCAGCAGGCTCCCGTTCAGCACCAGCACCGCCAGAAACACCCCGATCGCACTCACTGAAACCCCAATAGCTACGGCCGACGCGCAAGCCAGTGCCAGCGCCGCCCCCGTGATACTATCCGTAAGCTGCCCGATGCCAACAGCCAGCAGCGCGTACCCCGTAATGTAGAGCGAAACACCGACTGAATCCACCGCGGCTTCTTTGTTCGTTCGGATCAGCCATTCTGCCCCCACCAACCCGCAGAGGCCAAGGAAGAGCATCCCTACACTGGAATTATACAGCCCAGCCGCCAGCAAAAACCCGATAAAGGTACCCATGCCCAGCAAACCACCCAGAATGGCGAGCACTTTCATGGGCACACGCTTTAGCAGTGAGGCCGTGGCGGTGTTCTCTGCTGCAATGCTGTCCCGGTCGTAGGTGAAGCCGGGCTGCTCCTGCGCTATCTCTTCCAGCAGCGTATCAAGCTGTGTGTTATCGTTTTTATCCATGCCACTGCCGGTAAAGGTTTCCGAGGTATTGTACCAGTAAAGTGATGCTGCCAATCACGAACACCGTGGCCAGCATGAGCATCAGTTCCGGCAGGCTCTCCCCGACTCTGATGATGAGCGCGGTGAAAAAACCGATGCCGCTGAAGGGGACAGCCGTGAGGTAGAACAGCTCGCGCATCCGCATGCCGTACCAGATGGCTGCACCATACATGCCGAAGCCCAGCAGGAGCGCCAGTCCGTAGTCTTCATTGAAATCCTTAAAACTGTTAAAAAGGAGCGAGATCATGCTTACTGTGATAAAGGTGATGGCCGCCATCCCCACAATTCTCGGGAACCATCGGTGCTGCACGTTTACCTTTCCTTTTGCCGCCAGTACCTCCCACACCACCACGGCCATGGCATTAAGTATAAACAGCGCATCCAGCACCAGCGCAAAGCTCCAGTACGTGGCTACCTGCTGCGTGTAAAGTATAAACGTGGTGTTGAGCAGCGCCAGAAAGATAAACCACAAGGGCTGAAAGTTGGCCACCAGCACCCACAGCACCACGCAGTAGGTCCAGCCCCAGAAAAAGTCGAAGGCGTTGGCGCCGGTCTGATAAATCTGCCCATACACGGCAAACAGCACACCCACCAGCACGGCACTGGCCGTGAGCAGCACGTTCCGGATCGTTCTGCTGAACCTGGGCACCAGCGCGGCAAAAGTGGTAGCCAACAGCAGGAACTGCAGCAGTCCCAGCTTCACGAACTTGTGCATGTCGGCCCAGTTGTAGGCGAAAAAGAAGACGACGCCCGCCAGCGTAAAACTGGCACCCGCGCCCAGCAGGAACAGCCGGATAAAGGTAGCCCAGTTGCGCGGGGTGGCGTAAAGCCCCTCGCTCCGCAGTTTGTTCTCGATACCGGCTGCCTGCCAGTTGCTGTGCCGGGCAATGCTGTAGATCAGCTCCCGGGTAATGCTTTGTCTCATAGGCCTTAGGCTTAGCAAAGAGAAAAGTACAGAAACGGCAGCTTGGAAACAATACGGGTTTATACTTTGATAATGGAGATTTTGCGGGGTAAGTGTCTTTCGTCTGGATGGGGATTTATGGGATGAACAGGATTTCTGTTGTGCCGGGTCCAACCACCCCTACCCCTCCTTGTCCAAGGAGGGGAGCCTGCTTTTACTGATGCTGAAGTATAAGTTTTATAGCATGAGGAGTTGGAGGAACATCCCCCTACCCCCTTCAAAGGGGGACTTTGGCTCCTACTCCATCAGCCGGTGCTATCGAACTGATACCCAGTCTTTGGGTTGAGCGCCTATGCGAGTTTTTCCGGTGCCCGGAGGGCATTGCGACGCAGGAGCAAAGGAAAAGCTCCCAGCGCGATGCCCGAAGACGAGCCCTCTCGGGCTGGAGAGCACCAAAGCAGGAGATGAAACTGTAGGTTTGTAAGTCTACAGGATGAAAGGTCGCTAACAAGTATAGCTTGATTCTAGTTGCGGGAAGCAGTGGCTATGAAAGACACAAACGGACACCCCGAAATGCTCCGGGACTTTCAACTTGCGCCAGGTAAGTATCTTGCGCCAGGTAAGTATAAAGTATGAATCCGCAAGTACGAAAGTAAACATCCCTATCTGGAACCGTAGAAATAACTTAAGTATAAAGTATAACCAACCTCCGGCTACAGACAAAGGCCAGTTTAAAAGCATAAAAAAAGGGCAGCCGCTAGAATGCAACTGCCCCGTTTCTTATCGTTTAGACGTACCTTACTTACTAGCCGTAATCTTTACCGGCACCTCCATATTCTCCCAACTCAGCAACAAGCCATCCTCCGTCACGTCATACTTCAGGCGCTCGTTCATCTGGCCTGATTTGCGCGGGGTAACCTTTACGCGCAGAGCATCCTCTTTCTCATCGTACTGCGTGCCCCACTGCTTGGCCTTTTTGTTGAAGATCACCGTCCAGTCCTCTTCGCTGGGCAAAGTATAAAAGCTGTAAGTGCCGGCTGCCAATTTCTGGCCTTCCACCATCACATCCTTGTCGAAGGTGACGGTGGTAGCCTCGTTGGCACCGGAGCGCCATACTTGCCCGTAAGGCACCAGGCCGCCCCAGATGTTGCGGTCCTTTACCGATGGGCTGCTGTAGTTTACCGTCACCGTGGCATCGCCTATTTTGCCGGTGGCCGTGGCTGCCGGGCTGGCCTTGGGCTTGGCATCCTGCGCATACACGCTAAAAGAGAGCAGCATACCCAGCAGCAGCATGCACATCCCCGTAAGATTTGATTTGTTCATGGTAGTATAGTTTTAGTTCAAAGGATGGATACGTAAAAATCCGCCGCAGGTATGGATTATCCCGTTGATTACCAACACGAAGTATAAAGGCTGGCCGGATATGGCAAAACGGCGCGTAGGCGTTTCATACGTACTGGTGAGGTGTACCCTGCCCTTTTCTTCCGTATAGGGAGGTTAAGGTTTAGAACGAGGCTCCGAGAGCAAGAAACACGAACGCCCATGCCAGCAGCATCCTACAACAGCAGAAACACCAGAGGCTCCGCCCGCAGACCACCGCGCAAAGCCAGCTACGGCAGCGCCCGCTACACGGCAGAAGCCGTGTCGTCTTACGGCACAGGACGCAGCAACAGGGTTACCGGCAGGCTCCGGCGTAAAGCCAGGAACCGGAGAAGGGCCACGCGCGGCTCGGCAGTGAAGGGAGCCAGAAACAGGCTGAAGAACTTCCGGCAGGCGTCTATCCTGGCCGTAGCGATCACGGGCTTCATCATGCTGCTGTTCGCACCCGGCGAGGCGGGGCTGGCGCAAGGCAGCCAGCCGGAAACCGTAGACACGGTCGCCATTATAGAGGAGGTAGCCGTGGAGGACCTGCTGACCAACGACTCCGTGGCGCAGGCCGCGGCGGCAGAAGACACGGCCACCGCGTTGTCGGGCAAGCAGGCGGCAGGCGAGGCGATAAGTGCACTGCAGGACCTCTGGGATAGCTTTTCCTACAACCTGCCCAAGATGCTGATAGCCCTTGGCATGCTGCTGCTGGCCTGGGGCGCGGTGCGGTTGCTGCGGCTGCTGCTCCACAAAGTGCTGGGCCGCTGGGAGCGCTCCAACGCCATCATCTCGCTGCTCTCGATTGCCGTGTGGCTGCTGGCCATCGGGATAGCCATCAGCGTGGTGGCCGGCGATATCCGGGCGCTGCTGGGCTCGCTTGGCCTGATCGGCCTGGCGCTGTCGTGGGCCTTGCAGACGCCGATCGAGAGCTTTACGGGCTGGCTGCTCAACTCCTTCCAGGGCTACTACCGCGTGGGCGACAGGGTGCGCGTGGGCGATGTGTTCGGGGATGTGTACCAGATCGATTTCCTGACCACCACCGTGTGGGAGATTGGCGCACCTTACCAGCCCGGCTTTGTGCAGGCCGAGCAGCCCACCGGCCGTCTGGTCACGTTTCCCAACAACGAGATCCTCACCGGCACCGTCATCAACCTGACCCGCGACTTTCCTTATGTGTGGGATGAGCTGGCCGTTGGCGTGGCCAACGAGTCGGACCTTCCACTCTCGATAGAGGTGATCGGGAGAGTGGCCGAGGAGCTACTGGGCGATTACATGGTGGCGCCTGCCAGAGACTATACAGCCTTGCTTGAGCGCGCCGGGCTGGACTACGACATCGCCGAAAAGCCGCAGGTGTTTGTCTCCATGGAGGAGTCCTGGACCAACATCATCATAAGGTACCTGGTGGGTGCCCGCGAGCGCCGCAAATGGAAAAGCGAGCTATCGCTGCGCCTTGCCCGGGAAACGGCCAGGCCCGAATACCGCGACAAGATCATCCCGGTATACCCGCGCCAGCAGCTGCAGTTCATCGACCCCAACGGCATGCCGGCTCCAACCGGTTTTCAGGGCAACGACAAAGTATAGAATTTTGCATATATCTAAAAATCAATTATATAGCACAGATTCTCTTCAGATTCGTATCGTAAGTTTATACTTCAGAACATAATGTATCACTTAAAGCTAAGAATCATGAAGAAGATATTAATTGGATTTGCCTTTGTTGGAGCTTCGGTTATAGCCGCTCAGGCACAGGATGTCGCCACGAAAGATGTACCACAGGCAGTAGCAGCCGCCTTAACGCAGCAGCACGCCAATGCCACCGACCTGGAATGGGAGATGGACGGCGCAAATTACGAAGCGGAGTTCGATGTGGACAGGATAGACCACAACGTGCTGATAGACCCATCGGGCAAGATCCTGATGTCCAAGCACGACGTGATGGAAAAAGACCTGCCCCAGTCTGTGAAAGCCGCCATAGACCAGAGCTATAAGGGCATGCGCCTCGACGATGTGGAGCAACTGGAGAAAGACGGAACCACTTATTACCAGGTGGAGCTGGACCAGAAAGGCCAGGACAAAAAAGTTGTTTTCACGGCCGATGGCAAAGAAGTGACCGATCCCGCTTACTGGGACTAACGTACAAGTATAAACAGTAAAGTATAAAAGCGCCTGGAGCCTGTGGTTTCAGGCGCTTTTATACTTTACACCCTTTCCCGCCCGCTCTGTTTATACTTCCCCAGGCCGGCGGCTGCGTGCATCTACTCCCCACAGCGTTCGTACGTATAAGCCGTACTACAAAGCCCCGCCCGCATGCGCGTTCTCTGGAACTACCTGCAGCCCCACCGCGGGCTGGTTATACTTTCGCTCCTCCTTGCCGGCATCAGCCAGGTACTGGCCCTCGTCGATCCCATCATCTTCGGGAAGATCATCGACAAATACGCCACGCCGCCCTTTACCATGACCAGCGAAGAACGGGTAAAAGGCGCCTTGTGGCTGATGCTGTTGGCCGTGGTGGTGGCCTTGCTCTCGCGTCTGGCCAAAGCGTTTCAGGAGTATTTCACTAACCTGGTAGTGCAGAAATTCGGGGTGCAGATCTTTAATGACGGCCTCAGGCAAACGCTGCGCCTCTCCTACCAGGAGTATGCCGACCAGAACAGCGGCGAGACACTCTCCATCCTGCAGCGGGTGCGCCGCGACACCGAGCGCTTCATCAACTCGTTTATCAACATCCTGTTTTCGTCTTTGGTGGGCGTGGGTTTTCTGGTGTGGTATGCGGTAACCAAACACTGGGCGCTGGTGCCGATATTTTTAATCGGGATGGTGGTGCTGGGCGGCCTGACAAGTATACTTAGCGCCAAGATCAAGACCATGCAGCGCTCCATCAACCGGGCCACCAACAAGATGTCGGGCGTGATCACGGAGTCGCTGCGCAACATTGAGCTGGTAAAGAGCCTGGGCCTGACCTACCCCGAAATACGGCGGCTGCGTGCGCACACCGAGCGGATTTTTGAACTGGAGATGGCCAAAGTAAAGCGGGTGCGCACGCTGTCTTTCCTGCAGGGAACGGCGCTCAACCTGCTCAGGCAATCCATACTTTTCACGCTGCTCTGGCTCATTTTCAGGGATGTGCTCACCACGGGCGAGCTTATCTCGATGCAGTTTATCTCGGTCAGCATCTTCGGGCCCTTGCAGGATATGGGCACGATCATACTTACCTACCGCGAAGCCGAGGCATCCCTGCATAACTTCGCCGAGCTGATGAACAAGCCTGTGGAGACACGACCAGAGTCGGCCATCGATGTGGGGCCGCTGCAGCAGCTGCGCTTCGAGGACGTGGTGTTCCGGCACAAGGGCGCCCCGCAGAACTCCGTGGACGGCATTTCGTTCGAGGCCAATACCGGCGACACGATCGCCTTCGTGGGTCCGTCGGGCTCTGGAAAGTCTACGCTGGTAAAGCTGCTGGTGGGGTTATACTTGCCCGACAGCGGGGAGATCTACTACAACGGCACGCCTGTAAAAGAGATCTGGCTGAACGAGGCGCGCCGGCAGCTGGGCTTTGTGACGCAGGAAACCAACCTGTTTTCGGGCACCATCAAAGAGAACCTGCAATACGTGAAGCCCGATGCCACCGACGAGGAAGTGCTGACCGCGATGCGAAAAGCATCGGCCACCACCCTGCTGTCCCGCTCCGAGAAAGGCATCCATTCCCAGATCGGCGAAGGCGGCCTGAAGATGAGTGGTGGCGAGAAGCAGCGCCTTTCCATTGCCCGCGCCCTGATCCGCAACCCGCGCCTGCTCATCTTCGACGAAGCCACCTCCGCCCTCGACTCCCTCACCGAAGAAGAGATCACGGCCACCGTACGGGAAATATCGGCGCTGCGCGAGCAGATCACCATCCTCATCGCCCACCGCCTCTCCACCATCATGCACGCCGACACGATTTATGTGCTGGAGCGCGGCAAGATTGTGGAGCAGGGCAACCATGCGGAGTTGGTAGAGCAAAAGGGTTTATACTACGCCATGTGGCGCCAGCAGATCGGGGAGCGCAAAGCGGAGCTGATCCGGTAGCTACCCCGGTGCCCATAGTTCCGAAAGCGCCCAGACGCCAACAGTTTATACTTTGCAACCTTCCTGTCGGCGGCATGGTATGGAATCATACTTTAAAACGGATAAACGCTAACCCGATACACATGAAACTATACGTTATAGCACCTGCCATACTTGTAGCCCTGGCCTCCTGCGGCTCCGACTCCGCCGACGGCAACTATAACCGCGCCGCCAGCGAGGAGCTGATAGAAGCGCAGGTGGATACCGACACCAAAGCCACCATCGACAGCATAGCGCAGGTAGCCGAGGAGGGCACCATTCTGCACCCGCTCCCCGACACGCTTACCAGGCTGCTGCAGCAAAGGCAGCCTAAAACCGAGGTCGCCACGCTCACCGACCAGGCCATGGCCAATAAAACGGCGCAGGTCGGCAACCCGCTCTACCTGCGCGGCAACCTGAACGGCAACAGCACCCCGGATTACGCCGTGCAGGTGCTGCAAAACGACTCCATCCACATCCTGGCCTTCCTCGACTATACCCGAAAGCCACAGGAAGTGAAGGTGGCCGCTTACCCTGCCGAGCAACTGAACGGCAACCGCTACAGCACCTTTCAGCTAAAACTGGCCCCGCAGGACTCGCTGGTGCGCAACCCGCGCCGGCAGCAGCTCACCAACCTGAAAACAGACGGTATCTCGGTGCTGGAAGACAACCGCACCACGCTCTATGTGCTGCAAAACGGCCGTTTTATACCTTTCGATGCGCAGGAGTAAAAAGTATGGCGCTGAATTTGGTAAATTGCCAGCTTCAGCGCTTTGCTTCTACCCCTAATTTACTTTTGCGCGTACCCTTATGCCCCAAACTAATAAACCTGTCCGCCAACTTACGCCCCAGATTACTTCTCCGGATAAACGAAAACTGAGCAAGCTGCAGCAGGAGTTTAACCGGAAAACGGAGCAGATCGAACAACTGAAAAAGGAGTTGGCTGCCAGGCATAAAAGTATGAACCTGGCCCAAAAGCGCATCGAAAAGGAGCTGCGGCCCATTATAGAGCAGCAGCTGGAAAAACGCGTGGAACTGGCCTACCTGCTGGACGAGGCTTACGCGCTCCCGCTCTTCAGTTACCGGGAGAAGGAAAAACTGGCCGCCCTGATCGAGAACATCACCTTCGATTTAATTGCCAACTATGAACGCCGGGATATGGTGGAGCTGCACGACAGGTACGCTGAGTTTACCTACCGGGAGAAAACGGCTCATACTGATGAAGGCGAGGAAGACCTGGATGAAAGTATGGTAGAAGAAGAGCCCGAGGCAGAAGATGAGTTGGAGGACCTGGACGATTATGAGCGCATACAGGCTGAGTTAGACAAAGAGATGGAGCGCCGGGAGCGCGAAAAACAGAACCGCCAGAAAAGCCGCAAAACCAAGGCACAACTAGCCAAGGAAGCCCAGGCGAAGGCCGAGCTCAGCAACATCAGCAAAGCCAGTCGCCGCGTGTACACCGAGCTGGCCAAGCAACTGCACCCCGACAAAGAACGGGACGAGACCAAACGCGCCTGGAAGGAAGAAGCCATGAAGCGTGTCACCCAGGCCTACCACCACGACGACTTTTTCGAGCTGCTGCGCCTGCAGATGGAGTTTATGCAGGAACAAGGCCAGCCACTGGACAAGCTGGGGGATGAACAACTTGAGTACTATGTGCAAATTCTGACCGACCAGTTAGACGAGCTAAAAACAGAGCTCCATGATTTCGTAACTGGCCCGAACGCCGGCTTTTACACCCGCTTCGGTGGCAGCCCCAAACAAATGGACCAGAAATTCAAATCGGCCAAAGAAGACCTGAACCAGGAGTTGGAGCAGCTAAAACAAAACCTTCGCACTTTGCGAGATGATCCGCAGATGATTAGGGTGCTGTTGAAGTAGATATTTATACTTTCTGATAAAATACGTCTACGGATTGTTCTACAGCCGCTCTTTCGGATTTGCAATCCGAAAGTTTTCTACTATAAGGATTTATAATCCGCCGCGAACAGCCGTACAAGCGTGCATGGGACTGAAGAACAGAATACATTCAGGTTATTTATACTTCCTCACACTAACTGTAGTAGATTGGGTGGATGTATTTACCCGTCCGACATACCGGCACATCCTTATAGATTCTCTGAGATATTGCCAGCAACACAAAGGACTGGAGCTATATGCTTGGTGCCTGATGAGCAATCACCTTCACTTAATTGCCGGAGCACAAGACGGGTACAACCTTTCGGACATACTTCGTGATTTTAAAAAGTTCTCCAGCAAAGCTGTCCTAAAAGCTATACAGGAAGAAAACGAAAGCCGTAAAGACTGGCTGCTCAACCGTTTTGCATACGCCGCAGCCAATGATTTAAAAACCAAGAACTTCAAATTCTGGCAGGACGGCAACGAGGCCAAAGAGCTACACATAAACGGGTTTATAGAACAGAAGCTGCAGTACATCCATCAAAACCCTGTAGTAGCTGAAATTGTAGCCGAGCCAGAACATTACCTGTATAGCTCTGCGCTGAATTATGCTGGCCAACCCGGGCTGCTGGATGTTATATTGCTGGAGTAAAGGTCGGATTACAAATCCTCATAGTAGGTACTTCGGGATTACAAATCCCGAAGAGCGGCGTGGAACAGGTGCTGCGAATTCACTTGCTTTTTCGGATTTGTAATCCGAAAGAACGGGGTGCACTACGCCTGAGAAAGCGGAGCTGTCAGATCTTTGATACTTGTCCGCAGTTCATCCGCAAAAGGCTGCAGTTTAAGTAAAGCCACTTCTTTTTTACCGTCCTGTGATAGAAGTATTTTAGTGCCATCCTCCAGCCAGAGGTAGCCATCAAACGAAGTAGAGACAGTCTGTGACCAAGAGCGCACCGTAGCTTGGTGAATCGTTCTGTTCTTTTTCAGGAAGATGCACTTGATGCCCGGGAAAGGCTCTTGCTGCCCTATGGTATACCCCAACACATGCACCCCAACTCTGTACGTCCCATTATACAGGTCAATTTCAAGACACTTAAAGTATAAAAACGGAAAGATACCGGCTACGATCAAGATTAGCCCCCCTACAGGCTGAGTGATGGCCAAGGCAATGCCTCCGATCATAATAACCGTAGCGCATACCTTTGTTCCGAGGCCCAAAGGCTCTGTTAACCTGTATCTGAGCAAGGGTGTTTCCATAGCACCGAAAGATATTATTTTTCTATCTTATCTCGCGTCGAAAAAAAGTAAATAACCTCCCCCTCCCCCGCAACCTTCTCCTCCTCCGTACTGTTTTCTAAAAACTGTATCTTTGTACAGAAGACTCAGCAGAACGCGACTTGGCAAAAGTCCTGTGTTCTGCCTTTGCTGTTTTGTGATAGAACTGAATGAAAATATCTGATTTTTTAGAACTGTACCGCCTCGACAGCGTCGTGCAAACCATTGCCGAGCGTTTAAAAGCCAAAGAGCCTTACCGCCTGCAGCTAAAGGGTATGGCCGGCAGCCTCGATGCCGTGATGGCTTCGGCAGTTTATACGTTACATCCGCAGCACCAGCTGTTTGTGATGCACGACAAGGAGGAGGCTGCCTATTTTTATACCGACCTCAAAAACCTGCTTGGCGAAGAGAAGGAGGTTCTGCTGTTCCCGACCTCCTACAAACGCCCCTACAGCTTCGACGATACCGAGAATGCCAACATCCTCATGCGGGCCGAGGTGCTGAACCGCCTCAACAGCAAAACCGACAAAGGCGAGCTGATCGTGACGTACCCCGAGGCGCTCACGGAGAAGGTGATCAACAAGAAATCGCTGGTGGAGAACACGCTGGGCGCAAAGGTGGGAGAGAAACTGGATACGGCTTTCCTGAGCGAGATGCTGGCCGAGTATGGCTTCGAGCGCACCGACTTTGTATACGAGGCGGGCCAGTATGCCGTGCGCGGCGGCATTGTGGATGTATTCTCGTACGCCAATGACCTGCCCTACCGCATCGAGCTCTTCGGTGATGAGATCGAAAGTATAAGAACCTTCGACCCGGACACGCAGCTGTCGGTAGAAACAAAGAAATCCATCTCTATTATCCCTAACGTGCAGACCAAGCTGCTGCAGGAGACACGCGAGGCATTCCTGGACTTCCTTCCTAAAAATACGAACCTCTGGTTCAAGGATGTGCGCCAGACGCTGGACGTGATCGAGGAGTATTTCGACAAGGCCTCGCATAGTTTTGAGAAGATGATGGCTGGTAGCGGCGGCACACAGATCGTCTCAGACCCGGAGCAGCTTTTCCAGACGCCAAAGCAGTTCAAGAAGCTGCTCGATAACTTCAATGTGGTGGAGATCGGCAAGCGTTTCCACTTTAAATCTGCCGAGGTGATACAGCTACAGGCCAAGCCGCAGCCCTCGTTTAACAAAGATTTTAAGCGGCTGGTAAAAGATTTGCACGAGCACCAGGGCAACGGTTTTGTGAACATCATCGCTACCGACTCGCCGCGCCAGATCAACCGCCTCACCCTGATCTTCGATGAGCTGGACCACGACGTGCGTTTCCAGCACCTGGGCGTTTCGCTGCGGGAAGGCTTCATCGACCAGGTGCTAAAGGTAACCTGCTACACCGACCACCAGCTGTTCGACCGCTTCTACCAGCACAAGGCCAAGGAAGGGCACTCCAAGCAAAAGGCCATGACGCTGAAGGAGCTGCGCTCGCTGCAGCCCGGCGACTACATCACCCACGTGGATTACGGCATCGGCCGCTTTGCCGGGCTCGAGAAAGTGGAAGTGGGCGGCCGCCTGCAGGAAGCCATCCGGCTGGTGTACCGCGACGACGACCTGCTCTACGTCAGCATTCACTCGCTGCACAAAATATCAAAGTATAGCGGCAAAGAGGGTGGCCCGCCAAGTATGAGCAAGCTGGGCTCTCCGGAGTGGGAGAACAAGAAGAAGAAGGTGAAGAGCAAGGTAAAGGATATCGCAGCCGAGCTCATCAGCCTTTACGCCAAGCGCAAAGCCGCACCAGGGTATGCGTACTCCAAAGATGGCTTTCTGCAGGCCGAGCTGGAATCGTCGTTTATTTACGAGGATACCCCGGACCAGGCAAAGTCTACGGAGGATGTGAAAGCCGACATGGAGCAACCGCACCCGATGGACCGCCTGGTGTGCGGCGACGTGGGCTTCGGCAAAACCGAGGTAGCCATACGTGCCGCTTTTAAAGCCGCCTGCGATGGCAAGCAGGTCGCCATTCTGGTGCCCACCACCATCCTGGCCATGCAGCACTTCCGCACTTTCCGCGACAGGCTGGAGCAGTTCCCGGTTACCGTAGACTACATCAACCGCTTTAAAACCACCAAGGATACCAAGGAAACCCTGAAGCGCGTGGCAGAGGGCAAAGTGGATATCCTCATTGGCACGCACCGCATCGTGAGCAAGGACGTGAAGTTCAAGGACCTGGGCCTGCTGGTGATAGACGAGGAGCAGAAATTTGGCGTGAAGACGAAGGATAAGCTGAAGGAGATGCGCGTGAACGTGGATACCCTGACGCTGACGGCCACGCCGATTCCGCGCACGCTGCACTTCTCGCTGATGGGTGCCCGCGACCTGAGCGTGATTGCCACGCCGCCACCCAACCGCCAGCCGGTAAAAACGGAGCTGCACGTGTTCGACGAGGTGCTGATCCGGGATGCCGTGGTAAACGAGATGAAGCGTGGTGGCCAGGTCTTTTTTGTCCACAACCGCATCAAAGACATCGAGGAAATGGCCGACATGATTCTGCGCCAGGTGCCGGACGCCAGGGTAACCTTCGCGCACGGCCAGATGGAGCCGGAAAAGCTGGAAAAGCGCATGATGAAGTTCGTGAACGGCGAGTATGATGTACTGGTAAGCACCAACATCATCGAGTCGGGCCTGGACATCGAGAACGCCAACACCATCATCATCAACCGGGCACACATGTTCGGGTTGTCGGACCTGCACCAGATGCGTGGCCGCGTGGGCCGCTCGAACAAAAAAGCCTACTGCTACCTGCTTACGCCGCCTGTGGCGGGTCTGCCAAGCGATGCGCGCAAGCGCCTGAGCACATTGGAAGAGTTCTCCGACCTAGGCGAAGGCTTTAAAATTGCCATGCGCGACATGGATATCCGTGGGGCGGGCAACCTGCTGGGCGGCGAGCAAAGCGGCTTTATCACCGACCTTGGCTTCGACATGTACCACCAGATACTCGACGATGCCGTGAAGGAACTGAAGGAAACCGAATTCCGGGAGTTGTTCCTGGGCGATAACCTGGCCGAGTTTTTAGACCCGGTGCTGGAGTGCAACATCGAAACGGATATGGAAGTGCTGATTCCGGATAGTTACGTGAGCAACATCTCGGAGCGCCTGAACCTCTACAGCAAATTAGACAGCACCAAAGACCTGGATGAGCTTGAAAAACTGCGCGCAAGTATAGTGGACAGGTTCGGGCCCTTGCCGGCGCAGGTGCAGCAGCTCGTGGAGATCGTGAAGTTAAGGTGGCAGGCGCAGCAACTGGGCTTCGAGAAGCTCACCATCAAGAAAGAGGTGATGAAGGGCTACCTGCCCAGCGAGAACAACGACAAGTACTTCCAGTCCGATACCTTTGGCAACATCCTCAAGTATGTGCAGCAGCACCCGCGCCGCTCGCGCCTGAAGGAGGCCAAAAACAAGCTGATCGTGATCGTGGAGGATATCCAAAGTATAGAGGATGCGAAGGAAGTATTTGAGGGCCTAGGGGTGAGAGAGCTGGCTTCGGCCAAACCCTGAACTACCTGATTCTCTCCTGCAACTGCCTGTTCCTGGCGCTTTTTTTATGAAAAGAGCACCAGGAACAGGCAGTTTTTTATAGCACTACCCCGTATACTATTTTTGATTTAATGATTAGGCACGAACTCCTAAAGCCGATTGCGCCATGCAATTAACCGACAATAAAACCTCTCCGGACTTCGCCCTTGTCTTCAGGGCTTTGCCTGGCCTATACCTGCTCCTGTCCCCGGAGCTAAGGGTGCTGGACGCCACCAGGCTGTATGCCGACGCATCCCACTTTAAGTTAGAGGACATTTGTGGAAAACATATCTTAGATACGTTCGCCAACAACCCGGAAAAAACAGACGAGCACGGCAAACAGAACGTGATGGCGTCTCTGCGTTTTGTCCTGGCCAACAAGAAGCCGCACATGATGCCCATCGTAAGGTATGATGTGCCGCTCGAACAGGGCGGCTTTGAGCGCAGGTATTGGCGCACATCCCACACTCCCATCCTTGATCCGGCCGGTAACTTGGTATACATCCTGCAGGAAGCCCGCGACGTGACGGCCCTGGTACTGCAGGAGCAGCTAAACGAGCAAAACAGGGAGCGCCTGTCGCTGCTGACCAACACCCTGCATGCCGTTACCTGGGACTATGACATAGAGAACAACAGGATGAGTTGGGGCGTCAATTTACAGGAGGCCTTTGGCTACTCGCCTGAGGAGATGGGCCAGCCAAACACGGGAAACACAGGCTGGTTGAGCAGGGTGCACCCAGACGATGCCGCCGCCGCACTGGAGAGCCTGCGACAGGCCGCCGAGGCCGGGCATAAGTACTGGTCCTGCGAGTACCGTTTCCGGAAGGCAAACGGCACCTACGCCTATGTGCTGGACCAGGGATACTTTGTCTACAACGACAACAACAAACCCGTCCGGCAAGTCGGCGCCATGATAGACCTGACCGAGAGCAAACAGTCGGAAAAGACCCTGAAGGAAACCAACGAACGCTTCTGGCACCTGCTTGAAAAGCAGCCCTACATGTCTTTTATGGCCGACGCCAAAGGGCGGATCACCTACTTTAACGACAACTGGTACGAGTATACCGGAATTTCGAAAGGGCAGGTAGACGGCTGGATCAATGCCGTTCACCCCGAGGACTCGGCACACGTACTTACCGCCTGGAACGAGGCGACCAGGTACGGGCATGCGTTTGAGCAGGAATACCGTATCCGGAACCATGTAGACGGGCAATACCGCTTGTTTCTGGACAGGAGCGTACCGATGTACGACGAAGAGGGCAAGGTAAAGTTCTGGATCGGCACCATGACCGATATCGAAGACCAGCGTGAGGCCCTGACCCAGGTGCAGCTAAAGGAGCAGCAATTTGCCAATATCCTGAACCTGCTGCCTGCGCACCTTTGCCTGCTCATGGGGCCCACCCATACCTGCCGTTACGTAACCCCGGGCATTTACTCCATGTATGGCAACAGGCACTACCTGGGCAAGCCTGCAAGCGAGATCTGGCCGGAAACTCAGCCTATCCATTTTACCGAGGTGTTCGACAAAGTATACCAGCAGCAGGAACCGGTCAGTTTCAAGGAGGTTCTGGTTCCCATTACCCCCAGCTACAGCGGGCCACAGAAAAATGCCTACTTTAACATACAGTTCCAACCCCTCCTCGACCCCAACCGGCACATAGAGGGTGTGCTGCTGTCTGCTGTAGAAGTAACAGCGTTGGTGGAGTGCAAGCAAAAGGCTGCTAGTTCCGGCGTGCCTGACTGACGGGGAAAGATCAAAGAACCGCTACGGCAACCGCCGTGCGCCATGTGCCACCTTGCCGGCATAAAGTTTAAACATATACCCCCCTGCTGGCTGTTACCACTTGTAGTATATCCAGGGTTCAATATTTTGCCATCGCAGGAATATAAGCTATCTTCAACACCCTATACTTTACTAACCCTACCTGTGCACAGGCACGTACTGGTTCTAAATAAACTGCTGTAGCCGGCGTTATAGTTTTAAGCCCTTTGCCTGGGATATGCTGCTGCTGTTTTTTGCCTTTGCCGTACAGCACGGGGGCAGGCGAAACCTCAGAAGTATACTTTTAAATATAATACCTACACACCATAAGTAGCCACTATGAAAGAGCTGAACACAATTCTTCTGATCGACGATGACGAAACCACCAATTACCTGAACCACCGCCTGCTCGCCCGCCTGGAGGCTGCGCCCGATATCAGGGTGGTGATGAACGGCGAAGAAGGACTAGATTACCTCGAGCACGCCTTCGCCGGTGTAGAGGGCTACCCTCGCCCTGACCTCATTTTTGTGGATATCAAGATGTCGGTGATGGATGGGTTCGAGTTCCTGGAGGAGTACCAGAAATTCACACCGGAGCAGAAAGGCGATACCGTCCTGCTCATGCTCACCTCCTCCGCCAGCTTCTACGACCTGGAGAAACTGAAAGCTTTCCCGGACGTGCGCAAACACTACTCCAAGCCCCTGGCCGAGGGCGACGTGCGCGAGATTGTGCAGGAGTACTTCTAGCCCTCGTTTCACCGGCTACGGCGGCGGCTCCCTTACCTGTAAGGGGGCCGCCGTTTTTTTGTGCCTGCCGCCCCCGGCTAACTATAGCCCCTGCATTGCCGTAAATATAAGCCCAGCCTTTTTTAGCTAACGCATTGTAAAACATTAATATAAGGATTAGGAAATGGAAAACGAACCGATGAACCGCGATAGCAGCGGGCGCAATAACCAGCAGATAGGCAAGAAACTGTACGACAAGGACCAGCAGCACCAGGGGGAGCACGCGCAGCGCTATGGCTACCGTGGTGGCCAGGGCAGCACCCGCGAGTGGGGCGAGGGCAACTTCTTCCATACCGGCCCGAACCCACGAGGCGCCCAGGATACCAATGAGCGTAAGTATGGCGAGAACTACCGGCACGACCGCAACGCCACGTATGCGCAGGGCCGCAACGCCCATCTCAGCGACCACTACGGCAGCCGCAGCGGCAGTGCCTACCGCGATGAAAGCCACTACCTGGACCATGGCAACCGCAGCGGCCAGCAAAGCATGCAGCGCCCGCAAACACCGGGAGGCTCCCTGCAGGGCAACTACAGCGACATGAACGACCGCCGAAACCAGCCCTGGAACGAGGGCCCGGGTACGCGCAGCCGTTATAAGGACGATGATTTCCGCTACGGCAGCGGCTCGCACAACTGGTATACCGAGGGCCGCTACACCCCCGACAGCGACGCGACAGCGCCATACCCCCGCGACAACCGTGGCTTTATAGAACGGGTAAAGGATACCTGGAACGATATCTGGCACTCCGATAATCCGGACTACCACCCGCGCCAGCACCACGTGAGCGGCGCAGACCGGCTGGACTCGCACAGGCGTTACGGTTCTGAGAATTACCGCGACCGCAACTACGACAGAGGCTATGAGGGAGGCCCGCGCTGGGCCGACGAAACCGACTCAGGCAACTACGATTACTACAAAGGCATCGACAGAAACCAACGCTATCGCCGCTAAACCGTATAGGCCTAGTAGATTAGGTAGATTTGGTAGTAGATTAGTTTTAGTTAGCAAAATAACAAAGCCAGCCATCCAGCTGGCTTTGTTATTTTAGGCTTTTTGCCTATCTTAAAGAGGAACATCCTCATTATCACACCGTACACCTATACACCTCCGGCCTTTCAGCGAATATTTTGTACCATTAAAGAGACGCAACATGCAGCACGAAGAGCAAGACCCAAGACACCCGCACCACTGGGAGCACCGCCAGCACCGCCGCCACCCACACCATCCGGAGCACTTCAACGACTTCAGGAGCCGCTGGGGGGAGCCCATGCCAGCCACGCACCTGCAACAGCAAGGCCACTACCCCGAAGACACTGACCGTTTTGAGCGGGAGGGAAGGTTCCACCGTGAGGAGGATTGGTTGCCAGAGCAGCAGTACCAGCCGCGCCACCCGGGCCAGCACCTGCACCGGGGCGAGCAGCGCCCTCCGCACGAGCCTGCCTGGCGCCAGCGCGACGCGCACTTCGATCCAAGCAACCAACGCGTGGAGGATCGCTGGTTCGAGGACCCGCTGATGCCGCACCCGCACCGTCGCCCACCCCGCCATTACGATGGTTTCTGGGAAGACTATGAGAATTAGCCCTGCGCTCCACCCAAAGTATAAAAGAGAAAAGCCGGCTACACCGGCTTTTGTTTTGAGACCGCTTATACTTATGAAAGTATAAAATCCTGCCCCTAAGACGCTACTCCCCTGCCCTATACTTTGTAACTTTACAGCGATGGAGGAATTGGAGAGTTTACTGCAGCAGGTACGCGCGTGCCGCATCTGCGAGGAGCACCTGCCACTGGGCCCGCGCCCTGTACTGGCGGCCAGCAGCAGCGCCAGGCTTCTGGTGGTGGGCCAGGCACCAGGCACCAAGGTACACGCCAGCGGCATCCCCTGGAACGACCAGAGCGGCAAGCGCCTGCGGCAGTGGCTGGGGCTGGAGCCGGAAGTGTTCTACGATGCCGATAAGGTGGCCATCATTCCCATGGGCTTCTGCTACCCGGGCAAAGGCAAGTCCGGCGACCTGCCGCCCCGCCCGGAGTGCGCCCTCCATTGGCACCAGCGCCTGCTTGCCCAACTGCCCCACATCCAACTCACCCTGCTCATCGGCAAGTATGCGCAGGAGTATTTTCTGGGAGGCCAGGCGAAGCCTACCTTAACCGAAACAGTGGCCAACTGGCACGAGTACCTGCCACAATACATGCCCATGCCGCACCCTTCGCCGCGCAACCAGTTCTGGCTGCGGCGCAACCCCTGGTTCGAGGCCGATGCCATACCGTATGTGCAGCAACTGGTGCAGGCTATACTTTAGAAATATCCGTATATTTAGTTTCTGTAGCACTGCAGACACCCTTTGCCAAAAGCTTTATGATAAATTATCCCTCGAGCAAACTCCCTGACGTAGGCACCAGCATCTTTACCGTCATGTCGGCGCTGGCCAGCGAGCACCAGGCCATTAACCTGTCGCAGGGTTTCCCGGACTTTAACTGCCCGGAGCCGCTGATGGACCTGGTGACCAGGTATATGCACGAGGGCTTTAACCAGTATGCGCCTATGGCCGGCATGCCACAGCTGCGCCAGAAGATCAGCCTGAAAACAGAGAAAATGTATGGCTATCAGCCTGACCCTGACACGGAGATCACCGTTACCTCCGGGGCCACCGAGGCGCTGAACGCAGCCATCATGGCGGTGGTGAAAGCGGGCGATGAGGTGGTGGTGCTGGAGCCCTGCTACGACAGCTACGCCCCGGTCATTCGGCTGTGCGGCGGCTCGCCCATTTACGTGCCGCTGGCCCTGCCGGATTTTTCGGTGGATTGGGACCAGGTGAAAAAGCGCCTCTCCTCCCGCACCCGCATGATCATCATCAACACCCCGCACAACCCTACCGGCGCCGTAATGACAAAGCAGGATATGGACACGCTGGCTAACCTGCTGGAGGGATCGGATATTCTGGTATTGAGCGATGAGGTATATGAACACATGGTGTTTGACGGGCAGCAGCACTACAGCGCCCTGCAGCACCCGCAGCTGCGCGCGCGGAGCTTTGTTATCTCCTCGTTCGGGAAGACCTACCACACCACCGGCTGGAAGGTGGGTTATGCCATAGCGCCGCCGCAGCTTACCACCGAGCTGCGCAAAATGCACCAGTTCATCACCTTCAGCACCGCCACCCCTTTCCAGCTGGCCCTAGCTGATTTTATGGATGAGGAGCGCCATTACCTGGAGTTGCCCGGTTTCTACCAGGCCAAGCGCGATTACTTTGTGGAGCAGCTGCAACAAACACGCTTTGAAGTCATTCCCTCGGCGGGCACGTATTTTCAACTGGCAAAGTATAGCGGCATTACCGATGCCCGTGACCTGGACTTTGCCAGGCGCCTGACTATTGAATCCGGCGTGGCGGCCATTCCTGTGTCCGCCTTTTACCACGACAAAACCGACAACAAGTACCTGCGCTTCTGCTTTGCCAAGAGTGAGGACACCCTGCGGGCTGCGGGCGAGAAGCTGGCTAAAGTATAAATTTTCACAAAGGATAGTTTGACAAAAGACAAAAGACTTTTCTATACTTTGCCAATATAAGTGTACGTATACTTTTGCCGATCAACGAAATACGAGTAACGAATAACGATAATGGACTTACGCGTAACCATAGTACAGACGGACCTGCACTGGCAGGATGCCGAAGCCAACAGGAGTATGTTTTCGGAGAAGCTGGCCGCCGCTGCCCCGCAGACTGACCTGATCGTGCTGCCCGAGATGTTTACCACCGGCTTCAGCATGACCCCGGAAGGCATAGCCGAGGAAGCCGACACAACTACGCTGGACTGGATGAAACAGGAGGCGCAGCGGCACCAGGCGGTGCTAACGGGTAGCGTGATGGTGCAGGAAGGGGGCCGGTTTCTGAACCGCCTCTACTGGGTGCGCCCCGACGGCACCTACGCCACCTACGATAAGAAGCACCTGTTCCGGATGGCCAAGGAGCATCATACGTACACCTCTGGCAAGGAGCGGCTGCTGGTGGAACTGAAGGGCTGGAACGTATGCCCACTGGTGTGCTACGACCTGCGCTTCCCGGTGTGGAGCCGCAACACCGACAACGCTTACGACCTGCTGCTATACGTGGCCAACTGGCCCAAAGTACGCCGCCAGCCTTGGAGCACGCTGCTGCAGGCCCGCGCCATCGAAAACCTGGCCTATGTGGTGGGCGTCAACCGCGTCGGCACCGACAGCAACGACCACGCCTACTCCGGCGACTCTGCCATCATCCACCCGAAAGGTTACCACTTACTGGAAACGGCTGAAGTGGAGGGAATCCATACTGTAACGCTGCGCAAACAGGAGCTGGAGGATTTCAGAGAGGCTTTTCCGGCGCATCTGGATGCAGATAGATTCCATTTAGAAGATTAAGTTTATACTTGCTCTGCTTACTACTTATCTGGTTTGGTATAAAGCAGGAGATAGAGCTTCATCATTACCGTGGTTTCCCTGCCCGGAAAAATTACGCTAACTCAAAAACCGCGTTTTGGCTAGTCCAAAGGAGGGGAATTTAACCTCACCCAACCCTCTCCTAAAAACAGGAGAGGGAGCTTTACGATACCGAATCCAACCACCCCTACCCCTCCTTGTCCAAGGAGGGGAGCCAGTAACTACTTTGACTAAAGTATGAGTTTTATAGCTGCTGCTTTAAAACCCCTATTGACCTATGGTCGCAAGTTTCTAACTCTCGTTCTTACCTGTCCTCAAGGGGACAATCGTAATAGCAGCGGCTATCGAATGATACCCAGTCCTTGGGTTGAGCGCCTTGTGAGATTCCGGTGCCCGTAAGGGCATTGCGACGAAGGAGCAAAGGAAGGGAACACAGCGCGATGCCAAAGAGAGTTGAGCCCTCCCGGGCTGGAGGGAGCCAAAGCCAGAGGTGCAACGGTAGGTATGTAAGGCTAGAGGATCAGCGGGAGCTAGAAAGGATAGCTTGTGTCAAGATGCGGGAAGCAGCGGCTCAGGGAAGTTACACTGAAGTAAAAAGTATAGCCTAAGTATAAAGTATGGCTTCCCAAGCCAGTGGAGTCTCAGACTCGACACCATAAAAGGACACAAGCCTGATGACTTGCGCCAGTAAAGAAAACGGAGAAACTTGGCCTCCCACCAGGTCCAGCCAAAATCAATCATACTTCCAAAAACCGGTTTACTTCCCCCACTACCTGCTCCTCCCCCACTACTTTAAACACCACCTGCGGGCGGGCAGCGAAAATGCGCTGGAGGCGTGGATGTTGCCCCTGCAACAGCACGAGTCGCTGCTTCCCTTCCTCAAACAACTCCTCGAGCAGCGGCATCAGAGAGCCAAATTCCGTAACGCTATCATCAGCCTTCATGCACACCACGGCTTTTTCGGATTCCCGGAGCAGGCGCAGGGCATAGTGTTGCACGAGTTCATCAGAACGTGTATCCAGGTCAAGAACAGAAACAGCGGGCATCCGTTGGCGCACCTGCTCCACTACTGGTTTGTGGAAAGAGGTATCTGAACTTAGATCGAAGTATAAAAATGCCTGCATCAGCGCACCATCAGTTTTATAGACGCATGACTCCCGCTCTCGGCTCCGGCACGGATGATGTAGATGCCTGCCTGCAGCCCCTGCACCGGTAGCGAATGCGTGCGGCTATACTGGCTGTGCGTGCTGCGGTACACGCGCTTACCTATCATATCAAATACCTCCAGTTGCACCGGCTCTGAAGCCTGCACTTTTACCGGCTCTTCCCGGTTGTTCTCATGCGGGTTGGGATATACTTGCAGGGTGAGTTTTTCGCCAGTTTCCGAGACACCTTTGTATCCTGCCACCTGCTCGAGCAAGTATAAACCGCCCCCTTTGGAGCCCAGCACCAGGTAGCGCTTATCGCCCAAGGGCGCTGCGGCTATACTTAGACCACGGCCGAGGCTAGTGGCCTGCACCTGCTGCGTGAGCCCGTTCTCCAGCAGCTCTGTTTCCGGTGTAAGGGTAGCATTCAGGTCCTGGGTGATGTGGCGGTAGATGCGCAGTTCTCCGCTATCGTCCGTCGTGAGCAAATCCAACTGGCCATCGCCATCAACGTCAAAGATCAGGGGGTGCAGGTATCGCCTGTCAAAGTCATAGCCAATACCGCCAAAGCTGCTGCTTTCCAATGTATAAACCGGTGCGTTGGCGGTGCCGGTGTTGCGGTAGAACTCCAGGTTGCTGGCCGCCTTGCCCAACAACATGTCCAGGTCGCCGTCGCCGTCCAGGTCAGCAAAGGCGGGGGAGTCGCCATCGGCAATTTTCAAAAGCTCCTGCTGCCGGGCAAAGTCAAAGGCGGGCGGCTGACCGGTAGCTGCCAGGTTCCGGAGCCATACAATGCGGTTGCTTCCGGCACTGTGGCCTTTCAGGGTAAGTATAAGATCCGTTCTTCCGTCACCGTTTACATCGGCGAAAGTTGGTTTTATACTATACAGCTGCCTGTTGTGCAGTTTCAGGAAATCATCGGTTGCCAGCGCAAAGGCAGGCTCGGAGGAAGTGCCTGTGTTGCGGTAAAAGCTAAGGGAGCCGCTGTAGGTGTCGTTGCGGTAGCTGGCGTCGTTGCCCACCAGCATGTCCAAATCGCCGTCGCCGTCCAGGTCGGCAAAAGCCGGGTAAGCCCCTTCGCTTAAGTCGATCATCTGGCTTTGCAGAAAATCATCCTGCGCAAACGCAAACTCCGGCTTGTCGGCAGCTCCGGTATTCTGGTAGAGCCAGGAGGAACGCTGGAAATCCATATCATGGATCTCCTCAAAAGCCTGGGTTGTCACCAGTAAATCGGGCACGCCATCAAAAGTAATGTCCTCGTAGAAAGCAGCCGGAAAAAGGTTAAAGCTGGCCGGGTTTGCAGCAGGAAAGCCTGGCAGGAAACTATCCATCCGGGCATTCTGGCGGTCGCCTTTGTTCTCCATCAGCACCAGGTTCCCGCAGGCCACACCACCCATTACCAATTCCATGTCGCCATCCCCGTCCATATCGAGCAGCAGGTGGGTGGAGCCTTCGTGACCCGAGTGCAGGGGAGCGGCTATACTTTCTCCGTGGTTGCTCCCGCACTGCTCGCCAAACTTAAACTCGTTGCAGCCATCGCATTCGGTAATGCCGCCCCACCAGTTGCTTTGCTGCTCATACACCAGCGACGCGCACGGCAAGCCCTGCTCGGCCTGCATGTTCTGGTAAAGCTCCAACCGGCTACCCTGTGCAAAATTCGTGAGCAGGATGTCCAGGTCGCCATCCCCGTCAATGTCGGTAATGGCGGGGATGTCGGTGGCGTTCATCTGCATGTTCACGCGGCCGCTCTTGTAGCGCAGCCCATCCGTCACCTCCGTAAACCGTAGCGGCTCCCCCGGCTCCTGCCGGAGCACCCGGATGCCCAGCGGCGAGTTGGTGAAAATATCCTTTAGCCCATCGCAATTGTAGTCGCGCAGCAGTGCCCAATAGGCCAGGTCGCTGGGGAACATACTTTCATACGCCGGCGCATACTTATACTTCCACTGCCCCGCCTCCTGCACGGCCAGCCAGGTGTATACTTTGGCCGTCTGCCTGTCGAAGGCGAACAGATCATCCTGCCCATCCTGGTTCAGGTCGATGGTGGAGAACTGCGGCGAATTGAGGCCACCGCTCCAGGGTTGCGCCAGTTGCCCGGAGGCAGCGGAAACCGGTATACTTTGGCTCATCCGGAAACGGAGTGGCTCCTGCTGCTGCGCCAGGACACAGGGCAGGGATAAAAGTATAAGCAGAAGCGGTAGGTATACTTTCATAGTTTTGGGGTTGGCCGCCTGGAGGGTAGCGGGTTATGTAGGTGAACGTAAGCCAGCCTGCTGTCGTTTTTAGCTATTTGGGTGTATATTGTGCCGCTATACTTTCAGTGCTAAGGCACGTAACCAAAAGCATCAGACGCAAGCTAAAATTAAGCATTTCATGCAGAACAATATCGAATTCCTATATCAAAAATACCTCGAGTGCCGCCACGTCAGCACCGACTCCCGCGCCGACCAGGACCAAAGTATGTTTTTCGCCCTGAACGGGCCAAATTTTAAAGGTGCCAAATTTGCCAAGATGGCGCTGGAGAAAGGGGCCAGGTATGCCGTGGTGGACGACCCCAGTATGGCCTCGGAGAATGTGTTTGTGGTGGAGGACACGCTACAGGCGCTGCAGGATTTGGCGCGCCACCACCGCCGCCAGCTAAGTATACCGGTCATCGGTATTACGGGCTCCAACGGCAAAACTACCACCAAGGAGTTGATACACGCGGTGCTGAGCCAGAAATTCAACACGCTTTACACGCAGGGCAACCTGAACAACCACATCGGCGTGCCGCTCACGCTGCTGCGCATCACCCCGGAGCATGAGATGGCCATTATCGAGATGGGGGCCAACCACATCGGCGAGATCGCCTTGCTCTCCAGCATCGCCCTGCCCACGCACGGCATGATCACCAACATCGGCAAAGCGCATTTAGAAGGATTTGGCAGCCTGGAAGGCGTGGCCCGCGGCAAGAGTGAGCTGTACGTGCACTTGCTGGAGCACGGCGGCACGGTGTTCATCAACACCGGCAACGAACACCTGCTGCGAATGAGCCGCCGCATCGAAAGCAAAGTAACCTACCCCGCCCCTGGCGATTTTTACCACAGCGAGCTGCTGGAGGCTTCGCCTTATGTGGTGTACAAGGATGAGGAAGGCAACGTAGTGCACACGCAACTGGTGGGCAATTACAACTACGAGAACATGGCCGCGGCCGCCTGCATCGGCAAGCATTTTGGCGTGTCGCTGCAGCAAGCAAATGAGGCCATTGCCGCCTACAGCCCGGTAAACAACCGCTCGCAGGTACTGCAGCAGGGCAGCAACACCATCATCCTGGACGCCTACAACGCCAACCCCACCTCCATGGCCGCCGCCGTACGCAACTTCGGAAGCATGAATGCCGAGCGCAAGGTGGTTATACTGGGGGATATGTTTGAGATGGGCGCTGAGAGCGAGGCCGAGCACCGCGCCCTGGGAGAAGTGGTAGCCCAGCAGCCTTTCGACACGGTTATACTTTGCGGCAAAGACATGCAGTATGCTGCCGTAGTGAAGGATAGCTTTTTATACTTTGAAACAAAGCCGGAGCTGCAAACCTGGCTGCGCAAGAACCCTATTGCAGAGAGTTTTGTGCTCATTAAAGGCTCGCGGGGAATGGGACTGGAGACGCTGGTGGAGGAGTTGAAGACCAGTGATTAGTAGTATCTAACTGACTTTTCCCGAGGCAGGATTAATAGAGATCGTTCAGTTAACAGGCTTTGTAGAGACGCAATATGTTGCGTCTCTATTTTGTTTGAACCAGGATCCGCAAGATAAAAGTATAAACAGGACTTAAGCATTCAAAGTCAGCAGTTTTATACTTGCTGACCTTAAATAGCATTAAGAGAAAAGCGCTTTAATCAGTAAAATCATACTTTATCACTAGCCTTAGAACGGCGAACTAAAGCCCTCCAGCGTCGGCAGCACCTCGTCCTTCGGCGATACCAGCGGCTCGGCGATGCCCCAATCGATACCTAGGGAAGGGTCGTTCCAGAGGATGCCTCCTTCTGTATCGGGGGCGTAAAAATCGGTACATTTGTAGAGAAAGGTCGTATCATCCTCCAGGGCCACAAAGCCGTGTGCAAAGCCTTCCGGCACGTAAAACACGTTCTGCCTTTCAGCATCGAGCACACAGGCTACATGTTGTCCGTAAGTCGGTGATTCTTTGCGCAGGTCTACGGCAATATCCAGCGCCTTGCCCGTAGTGACACGCACCAGCTTTGCCTGCGCGTGCGGCGGCTTCTGGAAGTGCAGCCCGCGCAGCACCCCTTTCTTCGACACGGACTGGTTATCCTGCACAAAGTCGGGTCTCAGCCCAAGCGGCTCAAACCACTTCATGCTGAAGGTTTCCATAAAATAGCCGCGGTCGTCGCGGAAGATGCGTGGCTGAAACTCGATCAGGCCCTCGATGTGGAAAAGTCTGTGATCCATTGCTGATTACTACAGTGCGGCAAGTTACTTATACTTTGGTACGGCCACTGGGTTTAACAAGGCGCAAGTTAGCCATTTTGCCCGCTGCATCAGAAATTTTTAATGTAATTTGCAGCCGTTCATCCAACCAAAGTATACCCATGCAAGAAACGATTGTCTTTCTGCACACGCACGTGCTGGTGGTGGTCTTGTTCCTGCTCCTGTTTGCCTACAAAACCGTACTGCTGCTGTTAAACAGGCATGAGGCACTGGTCAGGGCGCGCCGGCAAACCCGCATGCTGGATATCATCTTTGGCACGCTTATACTTATAACCGGCGGCTTCCTGCTCTTCAGCTACCAGGGCGTGCCAGGCTGGCTTATCGGGAAGGTCATACTGGTGCTGCTAGCCATCCCCTTAGGGATTGTGGGCATCAGGCGCGGGAGCAAAGTGCTGGCCAGTGTATCACTGCTGCTCTTCGGCTACATCTACGGCGTGGCCGAGACCAAAAGCCTGACCATGCAACCGCCTGCCGCTGGCCAGAACGCCACCACAGCCATAACAGCTACGCCCGAAACGGATGCTGCTGAGACGGGTGATGTGGGCCTGAGCCAATCGGCGGAGACGCAGCAGGAGATTGTGGCGGCCATGAACGAGGCACAGTTAGCCAACGCCAGGGCCATTTATACCCACCTTTGCGAAACCTGCCATGGGGCCGACGGCGCCAGGGGCTTGGGCGGTGCCACCAACCTGCAGGCAAGCAACCTGAGCCAGAACAATCGTGTACACGTAATCGAAAAGGGCCGCGGCCTGATGCCGGCCTTTGGCAGCCAGCTATCCGACGAGGAAGTGGAGGCGCTGGCCACCTATACCATGACGCTTAAAAAATAATGAATGGCTAAACAGAAATATTTCGAAACCTCTAAACCGCAGGAAACGGCCGTGCTGGTGGCCGTGCCAGGCTACCGCCAAACCGACGAGCAGACAGAGGAATACCTGGACGAGCTTGCCTTTTTGGCCGAGACGGCGGGCGCCAAAACCCTGAAGCGCTTTGTGCAGAAGCTGGACAAACCCGATGTGCGCACCTTTGTGGGTAGCGGGAAGCTGGACGAGATACAGGCTTATGTAAAGGAGCACGAGGTGGATATGGTGATCTTTGACGATGACCTGACTCCCTCGCAGGTGCGCAACATTGAGCGCGAGATGCAGATAAAGATTGTGGACCGAAGCCTGCTTATACTTGATATCTTTGCCCTGCGAGCCAAAACCGCCCAGGCCCACGCCCAGGTAGAGATGGCCCAGTACCAGTACCTGCTGCCGCGCCTCACCAACCTCTGGACGCACCTCTCCAAGCAGAAAGGCGGTATCGGTATGAAAGGACCTGGTGAGACCGAGATTGAGACGGACCGCCGTATCGTGCGCGACAAGATCTCCTTGCTGCGCGAGCGCCTGAAGAAATTTGAGAAGCAGAACTATGAGCAGCGCAAGGCCCGCGCCGGGATTGTGCGCGTGGCGCTGGTGGGCTATACCAACGTAGGCAAATCCACGCTCATGAACCTGCTCTCCAAGTCGGATGTGTTTGCCGAGAACAAGCTCTTTGCCACGGTGGATGCCACCGTGCGCAAGGTGGTGCTTGACAACATCCCCTTCCTGCTCTCCGACACGGTAGGGTTCATCCGCAAGCTGCCTACCAAGCTCATCGAGTCGTTTAAATCCACGCTGGACGAGATACGCGAGGCCGACCTGCTGGTGCACGTGGTGGATGTGTCGCACCCCTCCTTTGAGGACCACATCGCTGTGGTGAACGAGACGCTGAAGGACATTAACTCGGCGGAAAAACCGGTGCTGCTGGTGTTCAACAAGATAGACCAGTACCTGAAGCAGCGCGAAGAGGAGCTACAAGAGGAAGAGGCCGATGTGCGCCCCTCCATCGACGACCTGAAAGCCACTTACATGGCCAAAGAGCACGCGCCCGCCATGTTCATCTCCGCCACCGACAAACTCAACATCGATGCCCTGCGCGAGGAACTGCAGCGCCGCGTGGCGGAGCTCCACTACCAGCGCTACCCGAACAACGTATAGCTTGCCGGTCATACTTCAAAAAAGGCCCACCCTCTGCTCCGGCAGGCGGTGGGCCTTTGCTTTTGTGCCCTGCCTTAGCCAGTGCCGGCCCTAACCAGGCCGGCACAACTATTTACCCATACTTTCAGTAAGTAGCTAAGCCACCCTTGTGGCCGTATAAGTGGCCGCAAAAGCCCTTAGAAACAGAAACCGTATGAAGACGCTATATATTCTTAGGCATGCCAAATCGAGCTGGAAGTTTGAGGGGATCAGCGACCATGACCGCCCCCTGAACAAACGTGGCCGCCACGACGCCCCGCTGATGGGGCAGGAACTGGCCGCCCGGGGCGTGGCCCCGCAACTCATCATTTCCAGCCCGGCCGTCAGGGCCATCAGCACGGCTACGCTGGTAAGCAGGGAGCTGGACTATGACCCGGATGACATCCTGGTGGACACCCGCGTATACGGCGCCGACCGGGACGACCTGCTGGAGGTGGTGCAGCATGCCCCCGCCGAGGTAGACACCCTGCTGCTGGTGGGCCACAACGAGGCCCTCTCCGAGTTCGCCAACATGCTGTCGCAGGAGCCGATCGGGAGTTTGCCTACTGCCGGCGTGGTGGGCCTGCAGTTCAGCTGCGAGAGCTGGTTCGACATCTCCAAAGAGAACGCAACCCTGCTCTTCCACGACTTCCCGAAGAACCGCCAATAGTAGAACCGCCAAGAAATACACCCTTGCATCCCGGCCCGGGATAAAAGTATACTTTACCAAAAGATGGAAGAAAAGAAAGAAGAGAAGCTGAAGGCAAACGCAGAGCCGCCCTACATTAACCGCGAGCTGAGCTGGCTGGCTTTTAACTATAGAGTACTGCAGGAGGCCAAGGACAAGACCGTGCCCCTGCTGGAGCGCATCAAGTTCATGGCCATTTTCTCGTCTAACCTGGACGAGTACTTCAAAGTGCGCGTGGCTACCCTCAAGCGCCTGATCAAACTAAAGCCCAAGACCCGCAGCAAGCTGGACGAGGAGCCGCAGGAAACCCTGGACAAGGTGCTGCAGGAGGTGCACCGGCAGCAGGAGGAGTTCGGGCAGGTATTCCGCAACGGTATTCTGGCCGATTTGCGCAAGCACGACATCCACATGCTGACAGAGCACGACCTGAATGCAGAGCAGGAGAAATGGGTGCACGATTATTTTGAGGAGACACTGGAACCACTGCTGCTGCCCATCATCCTGGACGAAACCGAAACCCACCTGTTCCTGCGCGACCAAACGGTATACCTGGGCGTGAAGATGTGGGACCCGGCGGAGGAGAACTGCAAAGCAGAGCGTTACGCCATGCTGGAGATTCCCACCAAAAAGCATGGCGGCCGCTTCGTGAAACTGCCAACGGTAAACGAGCAGCGCTACGTGATGTTCATCGACGATGTGATCCGCTTCTGCCTGCCGAGGCTGTTCCCCAAGTATAAATCCTTTGTCGCCCATGCCGTGAAGGTCTCCAGGGATGCCGAGCTGGACATTGAGGAGGAGGTATCGGGCAGTTTGATGGCTAAAATACAGAAGAGCCTGAAGAAGCGCGAAACCGGCTACCCTGCCCGCCTACTCTACGACCCCGGAACGCCGCAGGACCTGCTGGACATGATGATGGCCCACACCGGCATTACCGAGGAGGAACTGGTGGAGGGAAGCAAGTACCACAACTTCCGCGACTTCTTTGGGTTCCCGGACTTTAACCTGCCCGGCCTGAAGTATGAACCGCAGCCCACGCTCATACACCCGCAGCTGGAGCAGGAGCCAAGTATACTTGCCGCCATGAAAGAGCGGGATTACCTGGTGCATTACCCCTACCAGTCGTTTAACTACGTGCTGCGCCTGTTCGATGAGGCTGCCCAGGACCCGAAGGTAACCGCCATGAGTGCCACGCTTTACCGCGTGGCGGATAAATCCAGGATAGCCAAGGCACTGGTGAAGGCGGCCCGGAACGGCAAGCTGGTCACGGTGGTGGTGGAGTTGAAGGCCCGCTTCGATGAGGAGTCGAACATTTACTGGGCCGGTAAGCTGCAGAAGGCGGGGGCCAACGTTATCTTCGGCATCCCCGACCTGAAGGTGCACTCCAAGCTGGGCCTTATCACCCGAAACGAGAACGGCAAACTGGTGAACTATGCCTACCTGAGCACCGGCAACTACAACGAGACCACTTCTAAAATCTACGCCGACCACGCCCTTTTCACGACAGACAAGCGCCTGACGAAGGATGTGGAGCAGGTCTTTAACCTGTTCGTTGATCGGCAGACGGACAAGAAATTCGAGCACCTGCTGGTGGCCCCCATCAACATGCGCCAGGGCTTTGTGAAGCTGATTGACCGGGAGATTAAAAACGCAAAGAAAGGCCTGCCGGCAAGTATGATTTTGAAGATGAACGCGCTGCAGGACAACCGTATGATACAGAAGCTGTACGAGGCCAGCCAGGCCGGCGTGAAGGTACAGCTGCTGGTGCGGGGCATTTGCTGCCTGAAGCCGGGCGTGAAAGGCGTGAGCGAGAACATTGAGGTGCGCGGCATCGTGGACCGCTACCTGGAGCACGCGCGGGTTTACATCTTCCACAACAACGGCGAGGAGAAAATGTACATCGCCTCTGCTGACTGGATGACCCGCAACCTGAACCGGCGCGTGGAGGTGGCCTTCCCGCTTTACCAACCCGACCTGGTGGAGCAGGTGCGCCACATCATAGACCTGCAGCTGCAGGACGACACCAAAACCCGCTCCGTGGATAACAGCTACATGAAGCCGGAAGCGCCAACCAACGTGCGGGCGCAGTACGCCTCCTACGCTTACCTGCGCGAGCTGGTGCCCTCCGGCATGGCGGCTGCCTGCGAGCCCGGGGAAAAGGAGTAGCAAAGTATAAACCCGCCTCTAAAGTATACTTTAGGAAACAGCCTGGCCCCAGCTATACTTGGTGTAGCCGGGGCCAGGCTGTTTTTGTCTTTACCCTACCGCTCACTCTCTCCTTTATCGAGAGACTCTTCTCCCAACCTCAGGAGAGGGTGTTTCCCAGCAGTACCGTATCCAACCACCCCTACCCCTCCTTAGCTAAGGAGGGGAACTCTGTAACTGCTATAACCAAAGTATAAGTTTCATAGGCGCTGTCCTCGCGCGGACAGGTCGCGACCTGTCCCTACAAGTATGAACCTACTTCTGCAGAGAAGGGAATTATACTTGTTGCTATACTTTATTGTCATCTCGAATGAAATGAGAGATCCATATAGAATCCTGAAGAGATCTCTCCCAAGGGTCGAGATGACAGTAAGGCCGAAGCTATCGAATTAGATCCCAGTCCTTGGGTTGAGCGCCTTGTGAGATCCGGTGCCACTAACGTGGCACCGCCCTGGCGCAGGAGGGAACACAGCGCGATGCCAAAGGACGAGCCCTCTCGGGCTTGAGAGCACCAAAGTATGATGTGCAACTGTAGGTTTGTGGGAACTACAGGATCAGCGGTAGCTACAAAGTATAGCTTGGCTCAGGTTGCAGGAAGCAGGGGGTAAAAGAGGCACAAGCGGACGCTTGCGCCAGGAAGAGGAAGAAGTATAAAAGTATAGCCAATAAGTATAAAGTATAGCTTTCAAGCCAGTCAGGTTGCAGACCCGATACCATCCGTAGGATACAAGCTTAAGTAACCTGCACCATGCAGAAGAGCAGATATAGGTTTATTGTATACTTCCACCAACATCGCAACTCAGGCATTATACTTGCCAGATGCGCCGCGCTTACTTCTGGGTAAACCTCCTTGGCGGAACCAGGAATATCTCCACGCCCACGTAGCCGGCCCCTGCCAGGTCATTGGTGATCAGCTCATCCCGGGAACCTACCTTATCGTAGAGGCGGTGCCTGTAGTACTGGCGGAAACCACCCTCCACGGCAAACCACAGAAAGTCGTAAATCTCGCGCTCCATGCGCAGCAGGCCCTTTATATCGGTCCGGCGAAACTCCAGGTCCTTGTACTCCGACAGCGGTGGCTCATTCACATACAGGTTATAGCTGGCTCCTTCCAGGCGGTAGCCGGCATAGAACAGGGTTTTCTCGTTGAGGTTGTACCTGACCCTGGCATTGGCCGGGAAAATGGACTCCACGCCCCAGCTCGGGTTGAAGGTGCGGTTGTAGAGGATGCCCGGGTATACCCGTTGCCGCCCGAACGTATAGCCCCACTGCACGCCCACCCCGATCACGTAATCCGGGCTCTTCTTCCAGCCATACGCCAAGTCAACGGTCCCCTTGAGGTAATCCGACACGTTGATGTCATCGCGGGTATAATCCCCATTAAGCTCGCCCTTTACCCGGATGAAGTAGAAGTTGCGCTGGTTCAGCGAGTGCAGGTACAGCAGCTGCGTGCCAATACTCTTCAGGTTCTTGTCCTCCAGGTAGCGGTACAGCGGGTAAGAGGTCGGGGTGAGGCCGTCGAAGTTAAACTCCTCCAGCTCGTAGTTGAAGCCGATCACGAGCTTGTTCTGCGGCTTGTTCATGAGCGGGGCGTAAGCCTTCACGGCGAACTTGTTGTGCCGTTCCACGCGGCCCGACCCGTCGCCTATCCTGGGGTCATCCGACTTTGAGTCGATGTCGAAGCCGGGGAGGCGCTCGTAGCGGATCTCCACGCCCTGGGATTTGCCCATGCCGCGCACGCCCGGAGAGGCAAATTCCTCCAGTATCTCTGTCTCAGAGGCTACCTGCGCCTGGGCCACAAAAAAAGGCAGCATTAAAAGTATGGTCAGTAAATTCTTAATCTTCATAGTTTTGGAGTTTATCGTATGGGGCATTCGATGGAGGCTGCCCTGGCCTCAGGTTTATACTTCCAATTCAGGTTTGAGTTAGAAAAAGAAGCCGAATTTCAACATCCACAGGTCATCATCGTCGTCATCGCCTACCGAGTAGGTGAGTGAGAGCACCGTGCGGTTGAGCAGGTCTACCCACACGCCGCCGCCATAGCCCATGTGCAGCCCCCGGAAGAAGGCGCCCTCCGGCTCCCCGTCATAATATACCCTGCCGGCATCCACATGGCCCAGCACACCCAGCTTGCCCGGCGTTAAGTATAGGTTATAGTCGAGCAGGTGCAGGCGGCCCTCGCCGTTGGCGTATACGCTGCTGCGCCCGGCATAGCGCGTGCGGCGGTAGCCACGCAGGTTCTCGGTGCCGCCCAGCGTGTTGGCTTGGTAAAAGCGGTAATCGCCTATGTTGCGCGCCGCCCCAAAACGGCCCGACCAGGTAAGCTTAAACGGGAAGTTCGGGGTGAGGTAAAAACGGAACTCGGTGCTGAGGTTAGCGAAGTGGAGCTGCTCGGCCCCCAGCTGGTGGTTGTAGCTGACGGCGTTGTACCAGCGCATGCCGATGCGCGGGTTGGCCTCGGTGCTGCCGCTGCCCAGTACCTCCAGGTTAAAGAAGGCCTTCGCCCCCAGGTAATGCTGCACCTCAAATTCCCCTGCCTCGATGTTGTACGTACCCTTTTCCAGCTGCCCCGCCCGCGCCTGGTCCACCAGAAAGTTCTCTCCCTCCGGATCCTCCACCCTGAACCGGTCATACGTCGGGCCAATACCGATCTTCACAAAGGCGAACGGCTCCCTGTAGAGCAACGCGCTCAGCGAGAGGCGCTCGTAGCGCACGCGGTAGTAGCTATTGTCCAGGTCAGGTGATTTCCGGGAGTTGTTGCCCAGCCCGTAGAAGTTGCGCTGGAACTGCGGCCCCTGCAGGTGCGCGTTCAGGCCCAGGTGCCAGAAGCCCAGCACCTGCCGCACATCGCCGGTATACCTTAGGTTGTAGGAACTGGTACGGAGGGCGTAGTTGGCCTCCAGCAGGTGCTGCGCGGCATAGGGGCTTTTGCGGAACTGCTGCGTGCGCCAAAGTATGCCTGCGCCCAGAAACACACCGTCCTCCACGTTATACTCGGCCGAGAGGCGCGGCCCCACATAGGGCAGTTTGTAGTTGTCGCGGTCGTAGAGGTTGACCTCCTCATCCGGCACGGTCTTATCCTTTGTCTCGCTGCTGAAGGTAAACTGGTTGCCCTGCTCGGTGTCATACACTACCGTGTGCTTCTTCAGGCCGCGCACGCTCGAGCTGTCGGTGATGATGTCTTCGTCCTGGCCGCCGATAATGCGCACCAGGATACTTTTGTTCACGTCGCCGGAAAGTATGAATTCATCCCGGCCACCCAGGCCGTAGATGCGCACCTCCTTGGTCTCGTCTGTCAGGAAGGTGCGGTTGTAGATCTCGGTGCGCAGCTCCCCCTCCTTGCTGGTCTTGTACCCGATCACCTGCAGCTGCTCGTCGTTCAGGCGGTTGATGAGGAAGCGCTCGTGCTTGTTGCTGCCCATGATGTCCACGTACTGCGCCAGGAAGTCGTAGTACTCGGCGGCGGCCTTCGGCAGTTGCTCGCGCCTGGCCTTCAGCTTGGCTGTTATCTCCGGGGCCGACAGTTCACGAATGGACTCGGGCCACTCCTGCACCGCCCGTTCAATCACCTCGTCGGTTATACTTCGGCGGATGTCCTCGGCTATCTGTAACCACTCCTCGCGGGTAACCTTGGAAGTAAGGGTGCGGTCCAGTGTGATGCCGCTCAGGTTCAGGCCCACCACATCCTCCATATCGTAGCCAAAGTTCTGGATGTTGCGGATGCCCCACTTGCGCGTTACCAGCCACGGCAGCACCCCGTCTGCTTTGAAGAAAGCCTGGTCGCGGTCCTCGGGCACGGGGGTGTACAAGTTCCCCTTGTCGGGCTTATCCTCCTCTACCCAGCGCCACTGTCCCTCATGCCGGTCCCAGTCGCCGATGAGCATGTCGAAGAGGCGCGCCCGCACGTACTCGCGCTGGTCCACCTCGTGGTCGTTATCCTCCATCAGCTCGTCGAGCACCTTGTCGGTTCCCACCAGGTTTTTGGCATAGCCCAGGCTGGCTGTCTTCTCGTGGTTCTCGTCGGCGTCCTCCTCCAGATAGGCCAGCGTGTTGCTGAACTCATCCTGGTACTGGCGCAGGTAAGGCGTGTTGGGGATGTAGACCAGTTCCGGGTTGGTGTGGTACACACCGGCGGCATCAGCCAGGGGTGGAATGATGAGGGCGCCATAGGGGTGTTGCGCCGATATCTGGTCCTGCAGCAGGGTGCGGGCGGCGGTCTCGCGCAGGTAGGGCGGCAGCGACATGGTCGGGTCCTTGTCCACGGTGCGCAGGCTGTACTCGGTGGCTTCGGGGGTTCTTACCTTCAGCGCTGCGGTCTGCTTTCCGCCGCCCTTCTGGTAAGGCGTAAGCCCGCCCTGCTCGTTTTTCATATCCAGCAGCGGCACCTCTACGGGCGTGGCCCACTCCTCGCGATAGTGCTGGCCCAGCAGTTTTCGCCGCAGCCCTCCGCTGCGGTAGTTGGGGTTGGCAGCCAGGGTGATGGTGCTATCGGCATAATTGGTATTGTCTCGCGGCCGCTCGCGCTCCTTGCGCGGCTTCTTGGAGTAGAGCAGCGTGCGGTACGTAATCTTGCCCGTCTCGCCCTTGCCTTCCGGCGCCCAGAACTCGGCCCATACTTCCCCGTTCTCGTGGTAAGTTGTTTTTACAAAGCCCTTTACCTTTTGGGCATAATCGGCAACGCCGGGCTTCACGTAGTCGGTCTTGCAGCCCGAGCCGCTCACGATGTGCGCCAGGTTGTTATACTTGAAGTACTGCAGCGCGTGCTCGTGGCCCGCAGCATACACAATGTTATCATACTTGTTGAAGATATCCATCAGGCCCTGGATGTAGGCCTGGTAGCGCGGGTGCGGAACGTCCTGCAGGATGCCGCCATACTTGCGGGCGAAGGGGTAAATGGAACCGATGACCGGCAGCGGCAGGTACATCCAGTTGCGGAGCATGGTGAGCGGAAAAACGTGATCGCGAAGGGTAAAGAAGCCGCCGTGCTCGCCGCGCGTCATCAGGGGGTGGTGGGCCACGATGAGGATATCGCTGCCGCTGTTCTTCTCGATGATGTCCTCCAGCTTTAGCAGCATCTCGCCCTCGGTGGCCGACTCGCAGTTGCTGTTGTCGCCGTAGGGCCTGTCGAAGGGATGCAGCCACCACTCCGAGTCCAGGGCGATCATCACCAGGTCATCGCTCAGCTTCACTTCATAGGGGCCGGGGCAGCCGTTGCCGGGCACGTAAAAATCACCGCCCACTACGATGTTCTCCTCCGTCAGGTAATCGTTCACGAAGCGCTGCTCGCGCATCACGTACTCCAGGCCACCGCGGCCGCTGTGGTTCCAGTCGTGGTTGCCGGGGATCATGTACTTTTCGCCGGGGTAGCCTTTCAGGATGTCTAGTTGGTCTTTCAGGCGCCTCTCCGACTCCTCGCGGTCATACCGCCCCTCGGGCGGCAGGCCGTTCATGTACACGTTATCGCCCAGGAAAACGGTGGTGCTGCTCTCCCCGGTCTCCATCATCATTTTGCGCATCAGCTGCAGCGAGGGCTCGCCCTTTGGGTCGGGTGCGCCCACATCCCCGATCAGGAACACGGTGTAAAGTACGTCGTTGTCAGGGGCAGGTGTCTCCTGTTCCCAGGTCAGGGCTTCGCTGCTATATTGTGGTTCTGTGGAGATACAGGCTGAGAGAAGCAGGCTCAGCAACACACACCACCCGTGGCGCACCAACAGCCGTTGTGTATGCTGTAATGGTTTGATCATAGTTTTGTTGGCTTAGTATACCTGCCGTGAGTCACCCACTGCTGCGTTTACCGCCTGGCGGATGCCCCGCAAAGTATAGCAGTACGTACGGGTGTAGCCAGAGGAGGGATTAGGCGCGGGCGTTTTCTCTCCCAAAGCACCTGCATCACTCTCCTCATTCGCAGTGGCGCCACCGGGGCGGCAGAACTGGAATTCATAAACGAGGCGGTGCCGCTTTTAGTTGTTGGCCTGCCAATTACTGCCTGATACCCCCGCCGTTACTGTTTTTCACTAACAAAATGCTGGTTTTACCGTAACCGCAGATGACCATGTGCCACACACCATGCACCTGCCGCCGGGCTCCCCTTTGTCGCTTTTTGCGTGCCTGGCGCTGCTACAAAACCAATTATGGAAGACCAGACAATTATTAAGCAAGCCGGGGAGTATGTCTTCAGGCTTTTTAAGGATAGGCTCTCGAGAAAGCTCGTTTATCATAACTACAAACATACCTTTGAGACGGTAGCCGAGGCACAGGACCTGGGCAAGCGCAGCAACCTGGCAGAAGACAAGCTGCAGGACCTGGCGCTGGCCGCCTGGTTTCATGACACCGGCTATGTGAACACCTACGACGGGCACGAGACGGAAAGCGTGCTGATCGCCACTGAGTGGCTGCAGGAGAGGCAGCATCCCCAGGAGCGTATTCATCGGGTCACGGAGATGATCATGGCCACCAAGCACGACCAGGAGCCCGAGACGCTGCTGCAGGAGCTGCTGGTGGATGCCGACATGGCCAACATTGGCAAAGACACGTTTTTCGCCACGGCTGAGCTGCTGCGCGTGGAGTGGGAGATCTTCCAGGATAAATTCTTTACCGACAGCGAGTGGGAGCAGTTCCAGATGGACTTCCTGCTCTCCACCACCTTCCATACCAACCAGGCGCAGCGCAAGTTCGCCTCGCAGCTGGGGCTGAACATACAGGAGCAGCGCAGCCGCCTGAGCAAGGAGATAGAGAAGCAGAAAAAGGAGGAGAAGAAGAGCCACAAAACGCTGGCACAGCCCAAGCGCGGCATCGAGACGATGTTCCGCAATACCTACCGCACGCACCTGAATCTGAGCGCCATCGCCGACAATAAGGCCAACATGATGATCAGCCTCAACGCCATCATTATCTCGGTGATCATCACGTATCTCAGTGCCAAAACCTCCACCGTCGGCACCGACTACACCACGCACCGCACCTTCCTTATCCCGATCAGCATTCTGCTGCTCACCACGCTGGGCTCCGTTATCTTCGCCATTATCTCGGCGCAGCCGGAGGTAACCAGCTTCACGTTCAAGAAAAAGAAGAACCAGAAGCTGGACACGCGCAACGTAAACCTGCTGTTTTTCGGCAACTTCACCAACCTGCCGCTGGATGAGTTCCAGCAAGGCATGCACGACATCATGCGCGACAAGAAATCGCTCTACAACAACATGATCACCGACATTTATTACCTGGGCGAGGTGCTGGACCGCAAGTATAAGATCCTGCGCGTTTCCTATACTATCTTTATGGTGGGGCTGGTGCTTACCGTGATGGGCTTTGTTTTTGCCGTAGCCACCGCCTCCTGACGCCGCCCCTCCAAAGTATAAAGTATAAAGCCAGCGGCTATACTTTATACTTTGGCATGCCGCTTACTGTCGGTGCGCTACCCCTTCTTCTGCGTATTGTCCAGGTTAAGAAGCGGCAGTTGTATATGGAGCTTCACGGCCATCACCCTGATGGCAATCACTGTCAGCACAGCGGCGACCTCGGTAACGGCGGGCGGGAGGCTAAGCTGGTAGCACACGAAATAGGCGAAGCCGCCGGCGATGCAGGCAAGGGCGTAGATGTCTTTCCGAAACAGCAACGGCACCTCGTTGAGCAGCACGTCCCGGATAACGCCGCCCACCGATCCCGTAATGGCGCCCATCAGGATACAGACCCAGAAGGGCAGGCCCGCATCAAGGCTTTTACCGATGCCCACAATAGTGAACAGCCCAAGACCGATGGCATCGAACAGGAATAGGGTGATGCCCCACCGCAGCAGGCTGTTTTTAAAAAGTATGGCTGCCAGAAACGCAACCCCCGTCGTGATCAGGTAGGACGCATCCGTCATCCAGAAAGGGGTGACGTCCAGCAGCAGGTCCCTGGTTGTGCCGCCGCCAATAGCCGTGACCAGCCCGATGATGTAGGCCCCAAACCAGTCGATATCCTTACCGGAAGCCAGCCTGATACCACTTGCCGCAAAGGCGAATGTCCCTAACAGGTCCAGGACATCTGTAAAATCTATTCCGGAGATAATCACCATACTTCTGTCTCTAATCGGTTTTGGCAGCCAGTGCTGCTTTCAGGTTGGGAAGTTAGCCAACGTTTTTAATTGAATCGTATGCTTTTTGAGAACTTTGGTGCTGAAGTATAAAACTTTAAAAATTGCTCCAGCCAACGGCTCCTTAAAGTATAATAGTTTGTAGGTTCAGACCACAGGCGTTACTTTTGGGGTGTGAAGGTAGTGACAGTCATACTAGCCCTGTTAACGATGGTGCTCTCGGTTTCCCCCTGCTGCGCCTCAGATAACTGCGCCACCGAGGTCAGTACCGGGCAAACGGACCGCCATGAGGACGAGGCAAACGCCTGTTCTCCCTTTTACAGTTGCTCCTCCTGCATTGGTTTCACGTTGGCAGCTACCACCATGGAAGCAGCTTCGCTTATTTCCCCGAAACACAGCCTGTTTGCAGAATTCAGGCAAGGGCACGTTCCTCAGTTTTACCATACCATCTGGCAGCCTCCCCGGCTAAGCTAATGCCACAAGCGCGACTTTGTCACTTTTTAAAGCGATGTCTTTTATCGCACTTACCTTTATTTTAGCATTAGATAAACCAGAATGAAGAAATACATCATTGTATTGCTCATCCTACTGAGCAGCACTGTGGCCTATAGCCAGCATACTTTAAAAGCCGTCATCCGGGATAGTGAGACAGCGCAACCGCTGATCGGGGCGACCGCCTCCGTGGAGGGAACAACGCTGGGCGCAAGCTCCGATGCCGCCGGCGAGCTTGAGCTAAGGGGCATCCCTGGAGGAAGGCAGGTTATCCGGTTCAGCTATATCGGATACGAAGACAGGCTCGACACCCTGCTCTTTCCGCTTGCCCAGGAAACACCGCTTACCGTTTTACTGGCGCCGGGCGGCGAGGAACTCGAAGAAGTGGTGGTGACCACCACACGCAGCAGCCGGACCATTGAAGACATCCCGACCCGGATGGAGGCCATTACGCTGGAAGAACTGGGCGAGAAAGCGAACATGAAGCCGGGAGACATCCGGATGCTCCTGAGCGAAAGCACCGGCATCCAGACACAGCAGACCTCGGCCACCAGCGCCAACGCCAACATCCGCATCCAAGGCCTGGATGGCCGCTACACGCAGATCCTGCAGGACGGCTTCCCGCTCTACTCCGGTTTCTCCAGCGGCCTGAGCATCATGCAGATCCCACCGCTCAACCTGTACCAGGTGGAGGTGATCAAGGGCAGTTCTTCCACGCTGTATGGCGGGGGCGCTATCGCGGGGCTTGTCAACCTGATCACCAAAAAACCGACGGAGGAAGGGGAGCTCAGCGTGATGGCCAACCTGACCAGCGCCAACGGGCTTGACCTGAGCGGCTTTTACGGCAAGCGGTTCGGGAATTTCGGTGTGACGGTGTTTGCCTCCAGAAACGCGAACCAGGCTTACGACCCGGCCGACATCGGCTTTTCCGCCATCCCGGAGTTTGAGCGCTACACTGCCAACCCCACCGTTTATTTCTACCCGAGCGAGCGCACGCAGCTTTCCCTGGGTTTGAATGCCTCTACAGAAGAGCGCCTGGGCGGTGATATGCGCTATATAGATGGGGAGGAAGGTGATTTATACTTTGAGCAGAACAACACGGAGCGACTGTCCACCCAGTTCAGCCTGGAGCACCGGCTGTCAGAAAAGGCGCTGCTATCGGTCAAAAATAGTCTGAGCTTCTTTAACCGGGACATCGCGGTGCCCGGTTATGGCTTTGAAGGAAAGCAGACCGCCAGTTTCAGCGAAGCGGCCTACAGCCTTACCGGCGAGAAGCATGACTGGGTGCTGGGCGCCAACCTTTGGACGGACGATTTCTCGGAGCGGAGTGCCGATGCTGTTGGGGCAAGGGATTATGACCATACTATCATCGGCGCCTTTGCGCAGAACACGTTTTCGCCGGCAGAGTGGTTCGTGCTGGAGTCCGGTTTGAGAACCGACTACGTAACGCCTTCGCCTGCGAATAAGAGCAAAGGGCTTTTTGTACTGCCAAGGGTCTCGGCCCTGTTCAAGGTAAGCGATCGCCTGACTTCCCGAATCGGCGGTGGCATGGGCTACAAAACACCCACCATCTTCACCCAGGAGGCAGAGGACATTACGTTCCGCAACATCCTTCCGCTCAATATCAGCCAAACCGAGGCAGAAACTTCCATTGGCGGTAATGCTGATGTGAACTTCAGCACCCTTATCGGGGAGGACGTCACCTTCAGCATCAACCACATGTTCTTTTACACCTACCTCCGCGACCCGCTTATCCTTACGCTGCGCCCCGACAACCTGTATGAGTTCCGGAATGCCAACGGGCACGTGGATACAAAGGGCGTGGAGACCAACATGAAGTTCGGCTACGAATGGGTAAAGCTGTTCCTGGGTTATACCTACACCGATGCCAGGCAACATTACAACGGGGAGGTGAACGACATGCCGCTCACGCCCAAGCACCGGGTAAACACGGTCCTGATGCTGGAAAAGGAAGACAACTTCCGCATCGGCCTGGAAGCCTACTATTTCAGTCCGCAACGGCTGACCGATGGTAGCAGGGGGCGCGATTACTGGATAAACGGGGTGATGCTAGAGAAAATGTTTGAGCGGTTTTCCCTGTTCCTCAACTTCGAGAACATCTTCGACACCCGGCAGAGCAAGTTTGGCAGCATTTACAGCGGCAGCATGCAAAACCCGTCGTTCCATGAGATTTACGCGCCAGTGGATGGCCGTGTCATAAACGGGGGGGTAAAGCTGAACCTCCTGTAAGCATGGTCGATGGGAAGATAGCGAGACTTTGTGCTTGTTGTAAGGAGAGCAAACAGTATCCTGAAAAATGGCGGAGCAGCTTCACTTTTACGGCTGTTCTGCCTCAGCTTATTCTGCCAATAGTACCTGTTTATACTTTACACGTACTACAGCTTTGTATGATGTGCTCAGAAAAGCTATCTTTGCTCGTCCGAAATTAAAAGCAGCTATGGCAGTGTAAGCCAACGTGTGGTGCCTCTTACGTAAACGGGCCCGAATTGCCCTGGAAAGCATGCACAAAGCCGCTCACGATCAAGGCCCTGTAGTTCAATGGATAGAATAGGAGTTTCCTAAACTTTAGATAGCAGTTCGATTCTGCTCGGGGCCACTAACCCCCTCTGTGTTGAGCAGAGGGGGTTTTTATTTTATCCTCTCCCCGGAAAACCCAAGGCAAATCACCGGAAAGTATGTACCTTAAACCAGCACGACAAGCATTGCTGCACCAGAATGCGGCAGGCACTGAAACGCATGACATACGACCTCATCATCATAGGCGGCGGGCAGAGCGCTTTGGCCTGTGCCTACTTCCTGCGCAGAACCGGCCTGAACTACCTGCTACTTGACAACCAGGAGGCGGCCGGCGGGGCCTGGCAGCATGCCTGGGACTCCCTCACCCTTTTCTCTCCCTCTGACCACAGCTCACTGCCCGGTTGGCTGATGCCAAAGTCGCGGCAGAACTTTCCTGCCCGAGAGGAGGTGATCAGCTACCTGCGCCAGTACGAGGAGCGCTACGGGTTACCGGTGAAGCGGCCGGTACAGGTGCAGACAGTGCAGCGCGGGCAGAACGGCGACTTCATACTTCAGACCACAGACGGGACCTACCGAACCAAGGCAGTGATAAGCGCCACCGGCACCTGGCAGAAGCCATACTTGCCGCCCATATCCGGCCGCGACAGCTTTAAAGGGCTGCAACTGCACTCCTCAAAGTATAAGAACCCGGAACCGCTGCGGGGCAAGAGGGTGCTGGTGGTAGGCGAGGGAAACTCAGGCGCACAGATTCTGGCGGAGGCATCAGAGGTGGCAGAAACTGTCTGGGCCACCAGCGCCGCGCCGCGCTTCCTGCCCGACGATGTGGACGGGCGTGTGCTGTTTGATGTGGCGTCGGCCAAGTACTACGCCCAGAAAGAAGGCCGTGCGTTTAAGGCTGAGAACCTGAACCTGGGCAACATCGTGATGGTGCCGCCGGTAAAAGCCGCACGCGAGCGCAACGTGCTGCATGCAGTTCACACATTTAAGGCCATGGACGAGCACGGTGTAATCTGGCAGGATGGCAGCCATGGGCAGTTCGACGCCGTTATCTGGTGCACCGGTTTCCGCCCCGCCCTGGACCACTTGGCTCCGCTGGGCATTCTTACCGGGGAAGGCAAAGTGCTTACCGATGGCACCAGGGCCGTAAACTGCCCCGCCCTGTGGCTGGTAGGCTACGGCAACTGGACAGGCTTTGCCTCCGCCACACTTATTGGGGTGGGCCGCTCGGCCAGGGAGACGGTGAAGCAGGTGCAGGATTACCTGGCGGAAGGGTAACTCCCCGCGGCTATACTTTTATACTTCGGGTGATCTGAGGGAGTTGTGCGTCACAGGTCTGCTAACAAAGTATAAAACAGTGATCCTAACACTATTATCAGGCTTTTGTAACTTTATAGCCAGAATCGCATATATACAACCAAGTATACTCTTTCCGTCACCCATGAAACTATTGCTCCTCATCACCCTCGCCGTTTTTTGCCTGAGCGCCTGCTCCGGCAAGACCGACCACGTGCAGAACGAGGAGCGGGCCACCGTAGCCAGTGAAACAGGCCAGCCGGCCCCGCTGCCGGCCGACGTCATCTATAGCACCAAGCCGCTCATCAGCGGCAAACTCTACAGCCAGCCCGACTTTGAGGCGCCCTCCGTCGCGTACTTCGACACCACGCAGCAAATTCACATTCTCGACACCACCCACGCCATGTTCGCCAAGGCCCGCATCCGGCAGGACACCATGCAGTACACCGGCTTTGTGCCAAAAACCATACTTCCGGAGCAAAAGCCATAGCTATACTTGTGGGCAGAAAAAAACGGCTACCCTTTTGCAAGAGCAGCCGCTGCTGTATATCGTAATTCCTGTTGCTATTTTATCACCACACGCCGTACGGCACTGTAGTTATCCGCCTCCAGCTTTACATAGTATAAGCCCTTGGCATGGCGGTCCAGGTTTATAGTTTTGGAAATAGTGGGCTCGGTGCGATTTATTGTTTCGCGGTAAATCTCGTTCCCGATCACGTTGAGGATGGTCAGCTCCACTTCCTGCGCCTCCAGGTTAGAAATAGAGATGGTGAACACGCCATTGCTGGGGTTCGGGTAAATGGCCACATCCTCGTCCTGCTGCAGCCCGAGCGGGTTTTTATCTGCGTGTGCCTGCTGCGCCTCCTGCACCTGCACAGGGGGGGTAGCCTGCGCCTGCACAAACAGCACAGTGAAACATGTAAATAGAGAAAGTATAATTTGTTTCATATAAATCGGTTATCGAAATTCTTTACGTAAAGTATAAGACAAAAGTCGTTCCAATATTAAAAACGCTAGCCCTATTTTTTTGTTCGTCGTTATACCCCCTAAAATAAGGATGTTCACTAAATATACACCTGCAAAGTTGGACAAAATTTATTCCTTAAAGAACTAAAGGCTTGATAAAAAAAGATGTACTGGTGATTGGCGGTGGGCTGGCCGGCTTGGTAAGCGCCCTGGGGCTGGCAAGGGCCGGGCTGCAGGTGGTGCTCGTCGAGAAAAAGGCTTACCCGTTCCATAAGGTGTGTGGGGAGTATATCTCAAACGAGGCGCTGCCTTACCTGTGCCAGATCGGCGCCCAAATCAGCACACTCAGCCCTGCCAACATCAGCCGCTTCATGCTTACATCCCCCACCGGCAACGCACTGCAGGCAAAATTGGATTTAGGCGGCTTCGGCTTGAGCCGCTACACCTTTGATAACTACCTTTTTGAGCTGGCACAGCAGCAGGGCGTGCAGTTTGTGCTGCAGCAAACGGTGCAGGAAATAAATTTTAGCAACGACGAATTCACCGCCTCCCTGTCGGGTGGGAAAAGTATAAATGCCCGGGTAGCCATCGGGGCCTTCGGCAAGCGCTCCAATCTGGACCGCCAGCTGCAGCGCAGCTTCTTCCGGGCACGCTCGCCCTACATCGGGGTGAAGTACCACGTCAGGTATGATTTCCCGCGCGACCTGATCGCCCTGCATAACTTTACCGACGGCTATGCCGGCACCTCGGCCATTGAGGACGGCAAGTACTGCCTCTGTTACCTCACCACCCGCGACAACCTGAAAAAGCACGGCTCCATACCCGCCATGGAACGGGCCATACTTTACCGCAACCCGCACCTGCGCCGCATCTTTACCGAGGCCGAGTTCCTGTACCCGCAGCCCGAAGTCATCAACGAGATCTCCTTCTCCACCAAAACCTGCGTGGAAAACCACATGCTGCTGTGCGGCGATGCGGCCGGCATGATCACGCCGCTCTGCGGCAACGGCATGGCCATGGCCATACATGCTGCCAAAATAGCCACCAACCAGGTGCTTTTATACTTTGGCGGCCACCTGACGCGGCAGGAGCTGGAGCAGCGGTATACCTTGGCCTGGAAAAAGCGGTTTGCAGGCCGCCTGCGCCTGGGCCGCACGGTGCAGCAGCTGTTTGGCGGCCCGCTGCTTTCGGAGGCGGCGGTGGGGCTGCTGAAACTGGCGCCGCCTGCTCTGCAGCTGATCATGCGGGAAACGCACGGCCGCCCTTTCTGAGCTTGCCCATATCCTATAGCCAGCCGCTTCCGTACTAAACTAGCGTGTCTCGATTGCCGTGTGCAGATCATCCGTTTCATACTTTCTCCTGAACGCGCAACACCAGTCCATACCCCGAACAGGTACTACATGAAAAGTTACATTTGCGCCATCGGCACGGCCAACCCGCCGCACAAAATACCACAAATGCAGGTGGCGGATTTCATGGCCGCCGCCCTGCAGTTCGGCGAGCAGGACACCCGCAAGCTGAAGGCGCTGTACCGCGTGTCGGGGATTGGGCAGCGCTACAGCGTGCTGGAGGATTACACCCGCCAGAACGGCGACTTCTCCTTTTATCCCAATACCCCCACCCTGGAGCCTTTTCCCACGGTGCAGCAGCGCATGGATGTATACCGGAAGCACGCCGTGGATCTATCAGAGGAAGCCATACGGAGCTGCCTGGAGCAGGCGGGGCCAACGCAGCTAAATGAACTGACACACCTGATCACGGTGAGCTGCACAGGCATGTATGCGCCGGGGCTGGACATTGAGCTGGTGGAGCGGCTGAACCTCTCGCCCTACGTGCAGCGGACGTCGGTGAACTTTATGGGCTGCTACGCCGCCTTCAACGCCATCAAACTGGCCGACGCCATCTGCCGGGCTAATCCGGAGGCAAAAGTCATACTTGTCTGCACCGAGATTTGCACCATCCATTTCCAGAAGAACCCGGAGCAGGACCACCTCGTGTCGAACGCCTTGTTTGGCGACGGGGCGGCAGCGGTGCTGATGCAGGGGCAGCCCTGCCGGCAGGTGAGCCTGGAGCTGCAGTCGTTCCACTGCGACCTGGCCCCGGCGGGCAAGCGCGACATGGCCTGGCACATCGGCGACACCGGCTTTGAGATGACACTCTCCTCCTACGTGCCCGACCTCATCAAGAAAGGCATCAAACAACTAACCGACAGGCTGCTGCAGGGGCTCAAAACCACGGTATCGGAGATTAACTTATTTGCCATACACCCGGGCGGGCGCCGCATCCTGGAGGTGATCGAGCAGGAGCTGGGCATGACCCGCCACGACAATCGCTTTGCCTACCAGGTGCTGCGCGATTTCGGCAACATGTCGTCGGCCACGGTGCTGTTTGTGCTCAAGGAACTGATGCAGACCCTGACACCGCAGGAGCAGAACGAGCCCGTGCTGAGCTTCGCCTTTGGCCCTGGCCTTACCCTCGAATCGATGTTACTCAAAGTACACTATGCACATGCTGAGGCAGCGGTCTGAGGAGCCGGAGCTGATGGACAACCTGACGCTGACGGGCGAGGAGCTGCGGCAGAACCTGGCCGAACTGGAGGTGATCAACAACTGGCTGGGCGGGCACAAGGTGGTGCTGGATGCGCTGGATAAACTGGTTACAAAGTATAAACCGCCCCGCCTGCGCATTGCCGACATCGGTTGCGGCGGCGGTGACACCCTGAAAAGTATAGCTCGCTGGGCGCGCAGCAGAAGTATAAAAGTAGAACTGGTAGGTGTGGATGCCAACGATTTTATGGTGCAATATGCCCGCCGCCACTGCAGTAGTTATCCGGAGGTGCAGGTGCAGCAGCACGACGTTTTCTCGGATGAATTCGCCCAACAGCAGTATGACGTGGTAGTCTGCAGCCTCTTTTGCCACCACTTTACGGATGCGCAGCTGGTGCGCCTGTTCCGGCAACTGCACCACCAGGCAAGTATGGCCGTCGTCATCAACGACCTGCACCGGCACTGGCTGGCTTATTACTCCATTAAGTATATCACGGCGGCTTTCTCCCGATCCTACTTAGTTAAAAACGACGCGCCGCTCTCGGTGTGGCGGGCTTTCAGGAGGCAGGATTTAGAGGAACTGGTGCGACAGGCAGGCATCGCAAAGTATAAACTGCGCTGGATGTGGGCCTTTAGGTGGCAATTGCTGCTGTATAAAGTATAAATTGTCCTTTTATATACTTCCAAGCCCTTGCAGGTGTTATCACCGGCAAGAAAATAACTGTTGCAGTACAAATGGTTGGTGAAAATACCAATACTGATAAGCAAAGTATGATTATTCCTTTTTATACTTTATTTTCAATATATTGAAAGAAAAAGCCAATGAACAAGTTTCTGCCCCTTCGACTCCATCTGTGGCTGGCACTTGCCTATACGTTGCTCGCGCTTATACTGGTTGCCAAGACAGGCACGGTGCCCACGCTGCCCGATCTACTGATCTTTCTGTTCCCACTCTTCATGTATGTCGTCCGGGTTGCCACCGGGGAGCGCCCGTCCTCGTAATATCTTCTAAAGTATACCCATGAGCAGACAAGCCGCTAACTTCTGGATTCTTTTCTCGGTCTCCGTCATTCTTTCGGCGCTGGCCATCACCATCTTCTTCAAGGCGTTGAAGGTTATCCTGATCGTAATCCTGACGCTGGCCCTGGCCCCGATTATTTACCTCCTCCTCCGCATGATCTTCCCGATTAAAAAGCGCGACGAGGACAAGTTGCGGGAGCGGGATTAGACCCGGCGAATGTCTGAATCTTTATATAGGGCCCCTACCCCAAGGATTTACAGGATGAAAGAATGCGCAGGATTGAAAGCCGGAAAAACATCTTCAAATAACTTTCTAACTCTCTAACCTTCTAACTAAAACCACAGCTGCTGCGCCAGACGAAACGTATTGGCGTGCGCCTCCACAATGTGCGCGATCTTTTCGGAGTAGCCGCCGCCCATACTTACCGTTACCGGCAGGTTGTTTTTCCGGCACAGCTCCAGCACCATGCGGTCGCGCTGTTTGCAGCCCTCGATGCTCATGCCCAGCTTGCCGAGCTTATCGGTAGCCAGCACATCCACCCCCGACTGGAAAAAGACAAACTCCGGCTCCACCTCGTCGAGCAGGCGCGGTAGTGTTTCCCGAAGTATGGCCAGGTAGGTTTTGTCGTCAGTACCCTCGACCAGCGGCACGTCCAGGTCTGATTTCTCTTTGTGGAAGGGATAATTGTGGCCGCAGTGCATGCTGAAGGTGAACACGCGCGGCTCGTGCTCGAAGATTTGCGCGGTGCCGTTGCCCTGGTGCACATCCAGGTCCACCACCAGCACCTTGTTTATACTTTTATACTTGAGGAGGTGGTTGGCGGCAATGGCGATGTCGTTGAGCAGGCAGAAGCCCTCGCCCCTATCGGTAAAGGCGTGGTGCGTGCCGCCGGCAATATTCATCCCGATGCCATATTCCAGGGCAAACAAACTGGCCTGCACGGTGCCGTTCATGATCACCACCTCACGCTGCACCAGTTGCTCCGAGAGCGGGAAGCCCGTTTTGCGGATTTCGGAGGGCGTGAGCTGCAGGCTACTTAGCCGCTCCCAGTAATCAGGATCGTGCGTGTCCAGTATAAACGGCTCCTCCAGCGGCTCGGGCGCGAATAAATTGTCATCCGTGATGGTGCCTTCGTAGAGCAGCTGCTCGGGCAGCAAGTCATACTTGGCCATCGGGAAGCGGTGGCCTTCGGGCAGGCTGTGGGCAAAAATTTCGGACCAGGCAATCTTCAACATAGCACAAAACTAACAAGAATCCCCGCTTCATGTTTAGCAAAAGCCATCAGAAAAAATGCTTGTCCTCATCCTAAAACCTAAAGAAGTTTAATCCAATTTACTTTAATTTACTAACGGCTGGTGGATAACTCCTGTAACCATTTCAGCTTAGTTGCAGATAAGCAGTTTTACGCTGTTTTCCTGTGGATAAATGTGGATAACTATGTTGATGACGCGTGTTTATCCACGAATTTATGTTAACTCCATGTTAAGAAGGGCTTCTTTTTCTGATATTTCGGTGAAATTCTGCCCAACTGGGGAAATTATCCACACTCCTGATAAATGTTGCCACACCCATCACAAGGGCTGATAGCACTTTTCCTATTCATCTTAAAGCACAAAAAAATCAGCCTCTCGCCAGCCGTGTTCCCGCCCTAAACTTTCCCAGCATTATTCCCTCCCCACGCATAACTTCTGCCGCAGAAAAAAGTATAAACCCTATATATAGCGCTATAAATAATAGGGCGCGGCATTTATACCCCGAGAGATGAAAAAGACACTTTTTGCGGCGCTGCTACTGCTTTGGTCGGTAACAGGCTTTGCACAGGACGAGACTGAGGGCCCCAACAGGTTTCTGCAGAACCACAACCTACTGAGCCGCTCGCCTAACGCAGGCATTGGTATTAAGGGCGGCGTGAACTTTGCCAGCGTGCACGGCAGCGACAAGGATAAATTCGGCGCCACCAGCAGCCACACCTCCTTCCACGCCGGGGTTTTCGCCCAATTCGGCATCAGCAACTTCTTCTCGCTGCAGCCGGAGCTGCTCTACACCCGCAAGGGCTACGAGCGCCAGGACTCGGTTTTCAGGCTGGATTACCTGGAAGTGCCGGTGCTGGCGGTGTTCAATATTTCCCGCAACCTGAGCGTGCACCTGGGCCCGCAGGTGGGCGTGATGATGTCGGTGAAGGAGGAGGACAAGGAGGTTGACCTGGAGCCCTACAACAGCTTCGACTACGGCCTTGCCGCCGGCCTGGAGGGCAGCCTGATGGAGAGGTTCAGGGTGGGCACGCGCTACGTGCACGGCCTGGGCGACCTGCGCAAGCAGGACGACAGCGGCAGTAACATAGACGAGCGCATTAAAAACGGGGTGATACAGGTGTACGTGGGCATCAGCTTCTAAGTGTTTCCCTTGTTGATAAAGGCAGCAAGAGCTCGAAGCACATTCGGGCCCTGCCATACTTTGTGGCGCGCGCTGGAAGTATAAAATATATCGTTTTGGCCTTCCGAAGCGTACGACAAGGTAAAACAGCGGCCTTTTTGGCAGCACGACATTCACCCGAGCAAACAAGTATGGGCAAGAGACTCCTACACCCCTTCCTGCAGCTGTGCCTGCTGCTTCTTGTGGCCAGCGCCTGCGACACCACCGTTAAAACCGACGAGGCGATGATTGGCGATGCCGTGGTGAAGAAGGAGCGCGCCGCGCCCACCGACACCTTTGCCATCGACACCACCCGCAGCAAGATAACCTGGATCGGGGCGAAGATGACCGGCCGCCACAACGGCGTGATTGACATAGAGCACGGCGAGCTGTACATGACCAACGGGCTGGTGACCGGCGGCAACTTGGCGCTGAACATGGCCACGGTGCGGGCAACGGACAGGACCATAGACGAGAAGAGCAACCAGAAGCTTACTGAGCACCTGCGCTCCTCCGATTTCTTCGATTCGGAGCGCTACCCCTCGGCCTCTTTCGAGCTGACCGGCATCGCCCCATACGACAGCACCGGCGCCAAGCAGGACGGCAGCACCCGCTACGACGAGCTGCGCATAAAGCACCCCTCGCACCGCATAACCGGCAACCTCACCATCCGCAGCCAGACCAGAAGCGTGTCTTTTCCGGCACGGGTAACGCTGGAGGACACGCTGCTGCGCGCCAGGGCCAACTTCAACCTAGACCGCACCAAGTGGGGCCTCGTGTACCGCTCCGACAATTCGCTGGGGGAGAAAACCATCCACCCCGAGGTTAACATTGGCCTGGACGTAGTAGGCACCCGGCGAAAACACTAGCCTGCAGCAACTTAAACCGCGGCCGGGAGGTATACGTTGCCGTGCCGCCGGCACAAACACCCGCCGCCGTATGCTAAAGCTGTTTTTTGTGCGTTCCTACTCATAAACCCCCGTTTACCTATGAGAAAACACCTCTACCTGCTCCCGTTGCTTTTTCTTGGACTCACGGCCGGCGCCCAGGCCCAGAGCCTGAGCCAACTTAACCAGGGGCAGGCGGGCACGCTGGAGACAGGTATGCTTGTGCTCGGCGGATGGGCTATCCTCAACATCCTCTTCAGTAGTTTTAAGCTGACGAAGGCTACGCGCAGCCGCAAGTACTTTTACCAGATGAACGTGTACTGGAACATCATCAACCTGCTGATCGCCAGCTTTGCCCTCTACGTTATACTTTCTAAGGACAATGCCACGCTTAGCCTTGCCGGGAGCCTGCAACTGCACGACTCGTTTAAGAAGGTGCTGTACCTGAGCCTTGGCCTGGACTTCGGGTTTATACTTTTGGGAGCTTACCTCAAAGAGCGCTCACGTGTCTCGATCAAGACGGAGCAGGTGCAGGGCTGGGGCCAGTCGATCATGCTGCAGGGCGCTTTCCTGCTGCTGCTGGATGTGGTGCTGGTAGTGCTGCTGGAACAGTATGCCGAGCCGCTTTTCCGGATGGTGCAGTAGGGGGAGTAAAGTGTAATCTATACTTTCCAGTTAAAACTTACTATTTACCCCTTCTGGCGCAAGTCTTCAGACTTGTGTCCTATAATGGTGTTGAGTTTGTAGCGCAACTGGCTCGCAGAGCCATATTTTATACTTGAGTTATACTTTTATACTTCTCTGGCGCAAGCATCCGCTTGTGTCTTCCATAGCCCCTGCTTCCTTCCTCTTGAACTAAGCTATCCTTGCTAGCTACCGCTGATCCTGTAGTTCCCACAAACCTACTGTTGCATCTCTTGCTTTGGCTCCCTCTAGCCCGGGAGGGCTCGTCCTTTGGCATCGCGCTGTGTTCCCTCCTGCCTCCGCTGCGCTACGGCTGCCCTTGACGGGCACCGGATCTCACAAGGCGCTCAACCCAAGGACTGGGTATTAGTTCGATAGCCACTGCTTTAGCGACGGAGCAAGTGGAAGTGATTTTATACTTTGCCCCTTTTGTTCTTAGTTACAAAGTCTTTCGTTCGAAATCCCCGATAGATCCCGATAGATCTCTCGCCCTGCTCGAGATGACAGGGAAGTATAACAAGTATAAATTCCTCTCTCTGAAGGAGCGGCTTTATACTTGTAGGGACAGGCCGCGACCTGTCCGCGAGGTAGCGGCTGCCATAATACTTATACTTCAGCATCAGTAACTGCAGAACTCCCCTCCTTAGATAAGTCTCGGATCCCGGACTTGTTCCGGGAGAGGGGCTAGGGGTGATTAAATAATACCACTGGCGGAGCTTCAGCCAAGTCCCCCTTTGAAGGAAACAGGAGTGAGCTACATCTCCAAAATACAAAACAAGCCGCACTTTGAAGTATAAAGTGCGGCTTGTTTCAGTTATAAAGTATAAACCGGCTTAGCGGTTGTGCTTCCCTTCGGCGAATTCTTCTACCATTTTTTTGTTAAAGGCCGGGATGTCGTCGGGGTTGCGGCTGGTTACCAAGCCCTGGTCCACCACCACTTCCTGGTCTACCCACTCGGCGCCCGCGTTTTTGAGGTCGGTCTGCAGCGTATGGTAGCTGGTCATTTTGCGGCCCTTTACTTTGCCGGTTTCGATCAGCGTCCAGGGTCCGTGGCAGATGGAGGCTACCGGCTTGCCGCTCTCCATAAATTTGTTCACAAAGCTCACCGCCTCCTTGTTGCCGCGCAGGTGGTCCGGGTTCATCACGCCGCCGGGCAGCAGCAGGCCGTTGTAGTCTTCTGCCTTCACGTCGCTCAGTTTCTTGTCCACCTTAAAAGTATCGCCCCACTCGGTGTGGTTCCAGGCTTTAATTTCGTTGTTCTTGTTTGGGGAGATGATATGCGCCTCCGCGCCTTCCTCCTGCAGGGCCTTTAGCGGCTCTGTTAGCTCTACCTGCTCAAATCCTTCTTCTACCAGTATCGCAATCTTCTTTCCTTGCAGTTTATTTGCCATTGTTAAGTCTGTTTTAGTGGTTAAACATGTCTTATGTAGCTAACGGTTAAGTACGTCTTTTGTTAACCACACCTTGCTGCTGCTTCACCCTTTAATCTTCAGCTTTGCTAATATTTTAGTAGATTTTATTTGCGGTTCTGCGAAGCTACAGCTAAGTTTGCGACACTATTTGTAATTAGTCTAAATAAACAAACTCCCATTGCAGGATAGCAGACGCACTGCAGGAGAGGCTATAAAATCAACCGCTATATGCTTAAAAAGTATACTTTACTTGCCCTACTGCTCACGCTCTGCCAGGTTGCGTGGGCCCAAAGTACCAGCTCAGTTAGAGGAAAGGTGCTCGATGGGGACGGACAGCCCGTATCCGCGGCCAGCGTGGTACTGGAGAACACCCGCTACGGCACCATGACCGATGAGGAGGGCAACTTCGAGATTAACCGCATCAGCAACGGCACCTACCAGGTGCGCGCCATACTTTTGGGCTTCGACTGCAAGCCGCAGCAGGTAACGCTGACGCAGGGCGAAACGGAAGAAATTATACTTTCGCTGCAGCAGAAAGCCAGTCAGATATCGGAGGTGGAGGTTTTTGGCGTGAGGGACAAGCAGCCCGAGAAGCTGGACGCCATCACCCGCCTGCCGCTAAAGCCGAGCGAGCAGATTCAGAGCATCTCCGTGATCTCGGAAAAACTGATCGAGCAGCAGGGCGCGCTCACCGTAATTGAGGGCGTGCGAAACGTGCCGGGCGTTTATACTTACGCTACCTATGGCGGCGTGCGGGAAAGCATCTCCTCGCGCGGTTTCCGCGGCATTCCTACCCTGAAGAACGGGGTGCGCGTGATGACCGACTTCCGCGGTGCCGGCTTCTCCACCGACATGCAGGGCGTGGAGAGCGTGCAGGTGCTGAAAGGTGCCAGCTCCGTGACCATGGGCGCCGCCACCGACCTGGGTGGCCCGGGCGGCATCGTGAACATCGTGACCAAAACGCCTAAGTTCGAGAACTCCGGTAGCGTGTCGTTGCGCGCAGGCAGCTGGGGCCTGATCCGGCCGACGTTTGATGTGCAGCGCGTGCTGGATAAGGGCAATAAAGTAGCCATCCGTTTGAACGGCGCCTACGAGAACGGCGGCAAGTTCCGTGACCATATGGACAACGAGTCGTTCTACATTAACCCCTCTTTGGAGTGGCGGCCCAACAACCGCAGCACCCTGACCCTGGAGATGGACTACTTTAAAGAGGAGCAGGGCATTGATGTGGGTACCGTGAACCTGTCGGTGGGCAACAAGGAGAACCAGATCTACGACCTGCCAGCGGAGCGCTTTTTAGGCTTTGCGTCCGATAAAACCGACCTGAAGCATGCGACCTATACCGCCCGCTATAACTACAACATCACCAACAATGTATACGTGCGCGCCGCCATCTTCAACTCCAACTACAACTACGACGCCGTGAAGTCGAACCTGTCGGCTTTGAAAGCCGATAAGGAGACGGGCGTAAACGTGGACCAGGTGAACTGGTACCGCCGCTCCATTGCGCACAACTCTTCCCGCGAGGACAACAGCACCGTGCTGCAGCTGGACCTGGTGGGCCGCAAAATCGAGACCGGCAAGATCAACCATACTTTCCAGGTGGGCGTGGACTACCGCTACATCGACCTGTTCCAGCCAACCTACAACTCTATCGCCATCGATGAGATCAACGTGTTTGATCCGGCCGCTGTGCGCAACAAGCTGCCAGAGAATGTGCCAGCCTTTGAACACACCGGCGGCACAAGGGCGTACGATTACCGCTTTGGCGCCACGTTCCAGGATGTGATCCAGTTGACGAAGTGGGCCAGGCTATATGGCGGCGTGCGCTACAGCACCAACAAAACCAGGGACGAGGGCGAGGAAAGCGCTACTACCGAGTTCTGGAACCCGCTGGCTGGGGTGATGTTCACCATCAAGGACGGCCTCAACGTATTCGGTTCCTACACCAACAGCACCAATCCGCGCTCTGCCTCGGTGGTAGACGTGAACGGCGACCCGCTGGGTGCCGAACGCATCGATCAGTTGGAGGCCGGTATCAAGTCCGAGTGGTTTAACGACCGTCTGCGCTTTAACCTGACCTTCTTCAAGATCAACAACAAAAACATGAACCTGAAAGCCTTTGCCGTGGATGAGAATGGCGTTGTGCTGGAAACCGGCTACTACACGAAAGGCGGCAACGACGAGCGCAAAGGCATAGAGGTGGAACTGACAGGCCGCGTGCTGGAGAACCTGGAGATCGTGACGGGCTACTCCTACATCGACGCGCAGTATAAGGACCACACCACCTTTGTGCCGGGCTCCGCGCCTAACAATACGCCAAAGCACACGTTTAACGCCTACGCCAACTATACGTTGAGAAACGGGCTGCTGCAGGGCCTTAACTTCGGTGCCGGCGCCTATTACCTGGGCGAGCGCCCTTACAACGACTGGACTGTGGAGGGAGTGCAGTACCACAACATTGAGCCAAACACCGCACCCTGGTACAATAAAGCCTATACTATTGTGAATGCCCAGATCGGCTACGAGTTTAAGAAGCATTGGGGCGTGCGGGCCCTGTTCAACAACGTGTTCGACACAGTGGGGTACGATGCCTACCGCAGCAACTTCATCGACAGAATACAGCCCAGAAACTTTTCCGGGGTAGTTACCTACAAGTTTTAATTAGATCGATTCCAGATAACAAAAAAGCTACCGATATTTACCGGTAGCTTTTTTAGCAGCCTCCTACTCCTACATTCCATAACACCATGAAAAAGTATACTTTAAGAAACCTGTTTAACGATGTGCACCTGTGGCTGGGCATTGCCAGCGGCCTGGTGCTGTTTGTAGTATGCCTCACGGGCACGATTTATACTTTTAAGGAGGAAGTGGAGGAGCTAATGGCCCCCGAGAAGTATACCGTGGAGGTGCCGGCCAACGCAGAGCCCATAGCCACCAACGCCCTTATCGCGGAGCTGGAGCAGGAGCTGCAAGGCCAGGTGGTAAGTATAAGTATACCCGGGGATAAAGCCAGCTCTTATAGTATAAGCGTGGCCCCTGTTGCCGCAGCGGGCGCTAAAAAGGCTGAAGGCGGCGGAAGACCGGCCACATACTTTGTTAACCCCTACACTGGCCAGGTGGTGGGAACACCCGAGAGCGCCACGGCGGAGTTCTTCACAACCGTAATGAAGCTGCACCGCTGGCTGCTTTTAGGCGATAGCGTTGGCCGCGTTATCGTGGGCGCCGCCACCATCATCTTCACGTTCCTGGTGCTGACGGGGCTGGTGCTGTGGTTCCCCGTGAAGCGCAAGAACTGGAAACAGGGCCTCAAGATCAAGACCAACGCCAAATGGAAGCGCGTGAACCACGACCTGCACAACACACTGGGCTTTTACTCCTCCATCCTGCTGCTGATCATGGCGCTTACCGGCCTTTGCTGGTCGTTTGAGTGGTACCGCGACGGGCTGAGCAGCGTGATGGGCGCCGAGGTATTTAAGGGCCGCAAAGAAAAGCCCATGGCCATTGCCGCCGCTGCCTCCACCGCCACCCCGGAAGATTACATCCAACAGGCCAACCTGCTGCTGCCCTACGCCGGCGACCTGCGCCTCTCGTTGCCAGCCGATGACACGACTGCCGTTGTGATCCAGAAAAGCCAGACCGGATTCTTTGCCCTGGCCGCCGCCGACAAGGTACAGCTCAACAAGCACAACGCCGAGCCGCTGAAGGTAGAGAAGTTCGCAGACAAACCGCTGAACAAGCAGGTCGTGGGCTTAATAAAACCGCTGCACCTGGGCAACGTGTATGGCACCTTCTCCAAGATCTTATACTTCATCGCCTGCCTCGTGGCCACCAGTTTGCCAGTTACCGGCACGATGATCTGGATTAACAAGCTGCGCAAAAAGAGCAAGCCTAAAAAGCAGGCCAGGTACGGTACTGCCCCCGTGGCGGGTTAAGTATGAGTTGAGTTAGGATAGATTGGTTTCAGCCTCTGCCACCATGTATGGCAGGGGCTTTTTTTATCATCCGTGATTTAACAGGTATAAACGCTTATAACCGTTTACATACGGATAGCCAGAAAGCGCCTTAGTTTCCCTCCCGAAGGCACGAATTAATGCCGTGCGAAACAGAAGAGCAAAGCACACAATACCAACACAAATGGCTGATTACAAACGAACTGCACCAAGCGTATTAATTTTATTGCAGCACTCTCCGGTTTATAGTATATTGAGTTTTCCAGCTGCCCTACTCTACTAATTTAAGCGCGGAAACAAAACCTCCGCACATAGTGCAGATAACCGGAATAACTCCTTATACACGATAGTTGGCGGTCATTGAAAAAACTTTTTACCAGCTGGAACGGCAAAAAAAAGAATCAGCAAGAGAAGCAGAAGTAAAAGAAAAAATCTGCTTGAGTGACTGATGGAAACCAGCAGGAGAATTGAATAGCTTAGCAGAAGTCGTGAACGCCGCCCGACTTTCATCGGCTAATGTTGCAGAAGAGGAATTGACGTTGCGTTTGAGCAAGAATTGACCAGCGACGTTTGCAAACCGACTTTTGGAATTGCGTTTTCGGCCTGTTTTTCAGAAATCAAGCCAAAACTGGACGGACTTATAAAATGAGTAAAATGCTCAAATTCCTGTTTTCGGGCTATTTTCCCAAAATCAGGTCAAAAACAGAAATAGAAAAACGCGCGGGCAAAAATAAAAGAACAACGTCCGCCAACAATGTATAAAAATCATCTCGGCCGACGGCCTTCGCCGTTTTTTATACTAGCCGTTGGGTGAAATTAGAATAAGATGGATAAAGAGAAACAAGAAGAACATTTTAGTAGTCCAAGCTGGGTCACATACCTTACGCCTTTTACTTTAATTGTACCCGATGATGAAGAACCACTCAAGGTTGAGTTAGATGAAATCAATTCTAATACATACAACCATGGGAAGTTATGCAAGATTGTTAGCTCTTTGCCAATAGACTCATTTGATTTTGAATTAATCATCTGCTATGATGGTGCACTGGCTATACCTAAATACAGTACATTCTCTGAGAAGGAAAAAGCAGTTGACTTTTTTAACAACTTATTCTGTAAAATACTACTTGGGGGAATTTATTGTGAAGCGGTAGATAGAAGAGACATAGTTAATGGAAAACTTCATAAACAGAGCTTCATCTGGCCTGTAGATTTTGGAAATAGTGCTTCTACTCACTTACATTCAAAGCTGAGAATGAAGGTCGCAAGTAATATGGATAGCATCATTCTTTCTAATCCAAATTACATAACTGTTAGCGAATTCCATAAAACAATAGATGCGGGTAATAATATACTTTCTAAAATAAATAACTTAACTCCCAAGTTTTTGGTGAGAGGGGTAACAGAAATAACATACCGGAATTGGGACTTAGTATTATCTAATTTATGGATTACTGTTGAACAATTGATAGATTTTGTATGGAATAAATTTTATCTGATAGGCACACAATATCATCCTAAACACCCAATTTCTGGAAGAATTAATTCACTTAAAAATGATAGCAGAACGTGGAGTACCTCTGTAAAACAAGAAATTATGTACCAAAATGGTATACTGGATGAAGGTATAATTTCAAAGCTATACCCTGCCAGACAAGCAAGAAACAAACTTGTTCATGAAGGTAAAGGAGTATCACAACAGATAGCTCTTGACTTGTATACTGCTGTACAACTTCTTCTTAAGAAGGCCTCAGGGCTTGAGCATATCTCTTTTCCAGATGTTGAAGAAAGTTCATGGGAATCTTTGTCAGATAAAAGCGACTTTTCCTTAGAAGACTTTCATGCTTGGAAGGAAGTGAAAATGAAAAATACACCCAACAAAGTATAGCAGTCATGCTTCGGCTGACGTCTCGCCTTCTGCTATACCAACACGTTAGGGGCAAGCATAAATAATAAAATGGGAATTACCGCTGACATAAAAAGAATAGTTCTTACATCTACAGCTTGTTTTGTAGCGTCAGCAATATACTTTTCTATTCCGAACAACAACATTAATTCATTAAGCCCATTTCTTTTTACTCTGGCTATCATCTTGACTAACACGGACAGACTTAAAATAGAATTATATAAAGCAACTTTGATAGGGTTGATACTTAATTTAGCAGTTTTCTTCATTACCGTATTATCGACAATTGGATTAGGCCATATCATGGGGAAATACTCGATTCTGTTCAGCTCCTCGATTGCGGCAGCGCTTATGTTTCTAGTAAACAGCCTTTATTTAAAAATGGGAAGTTTTAAAGTCGGATTGGCAATGACGGCGTTACTTGCCTTTTTTTCTTTACCAGTTATAGAAGGGTTAAGAATAAACTTTCCAAATTTAGATGTACCAATTGCCCTTGCTGTAGACCCTAGCTATTTCTTCATCAGTTGGCAAACTTTGGCTGGACTGGGAATTAGTATTGGGATTTGGTTAAAAATAAAAGAAATGCCTGCCCCTAACATTTTATAAAAATCATGCTACGGCCGATGGCCTTGCCCATTATTTATACTAGCCGTTACCCCAAACTATAAATCATTTACACATACCTATGTACTACATCCTTTTCTACAAAACCACCGAAGATTACCTCGAGAAACGCGGCGCTTATCGCCCCGAGCACCTGGACCTGATCAACAAAGCACACGCCAAAGGTGACCTGGTAATGGCCGGTGCCCTGGCAGAGCCTGCCGACGGCGCCGTTTTTATCTTTAAGGGCGATACCACGCAGGCTGCCGAGGCCTTCGCCAACAACGACCCCTATGTAAAGAACGGGCTGATTGTGGAGTGGCAGGTGCGCCCCTGGAACGTAGTAGCCGGCGGCGAGTAAAAGCAAAAGCAGCTGTTCCGGGCGTAGCCCTGCTATCCGGAACAGCCATACGTCAACTACAATAACCCATAAGCTAAAACTATGAAGCCCATCATTACACCACAGGAACTGGCAGCGCTCATCCAAAACGGGGCACCCATACTTGTAGACGCCCGCTCCGGCCCCACCGCCCGCGACAAGTATAAAACCGGGCACTTGCAGGGCGCGCAGTTTGTAGACCTGGAGCGCGACCTGGCTACGCCTCCGGCCAATGCAGCTGAGGGCGGCAGGCACCCGCTGCCGGATATAGCAGCGTTTGCGGAGTTTCTGGGGCAACTGGGCATACAGCCCGACAGCCATGTGGTGGTGTACGATGATGTGAGCGGGGCCAACGCTGCCGCGCGTTTCTGGTGGATGCTGCGCGCTGTGGGCCATGAGAGCGTGCAGGTGCTGGATGGCGGGTACGATGCCGCCGTGGCAGCCGGGATTCCGGTTAGCAGCCAAACGGAGCAGCCAACGCCACAACCGCCTTACCCACAACACGGCTGGCAATTGCCGGTGGCATCCGTAGAGGAAGTGGAGCAGGCGGTGCAGCACCCCGGCAAACTGGTGATAGACGTGCGGGCCGCCGCGCGCTTCCGGGGCGAGGTGGAGCCGATTGACCTGGTGGCGGGCCACATTCCGGGCGCCGTGAACATTCCCTATACTTCTAACCTCGACAGCCAGGGCTTTTACCTGCCGCAGCAGGAGCTCCGGGCAAAGTATGAAGCGGCGCTTGGCAGCCGCAAACCGGAGGAGGTGATGGTGCACTGCGGCTCCGGCGTTACGGCCTGCCACACGCTGCTGGCTATGGATTACGCCGGTCTGGAGATACCCAAACTATACGTGGGCTCCTGGAGCGAGTGGTCGAGGAGTGGCCGTGAGGTTGCCACCGGGGCAGAGTAAAGTATAAATTATTAAAGTATAAAAGACGATAGATAGGGCGGCACGTGCTGCCCTATTCTGTTTTCTTGGTGTCGATAGGCAGCGGGGCCACTTTGGGTGTGATGGCGCTGGCCGCCTTGAGGGATGGGCTCAGGTGGCGGCGGTGCTTCATGCCTTCTAAACGTGCCTCTACCTCATACTTGTTGTTGTAGTAGCCCACCCGCCACGACTCCTGGAGGTACAGCCACAGGAACCGGAATAAGCCGTGCTCCCTGAACTGGCGGATATGGCACAGCTCGTGCGCCAACCAGCCCTCGTCCTGCAGGAAGGTATCGCGGCTGACGCCGCTCAGGTGAATGGTTTTGCCCAGCACCATGGCCACGTTGTTGCTCTTGAGCACCATGCGCGCAATTCTGGCAAAAAACGAGCGTTCTACAACTTTAAAGTCCATCGGTTAACCTGAAAAATAGTACTTGCCGGGAGGCTATACTTACCTTAGTATACTACGCCGACAGCCCCTAAAGTTACCTGCCTGCGGCAGAAATTGCGCAGCGCTGGCTCTGAGGCCCTGCTTAAACATTTTATACTTAGCCAGGTATAACGTATTTTTGCACCGATCGGGATGCGCCGGCTCCCCGGGCAGCACCTGCTGCTGAAGCCGGAACCATAATTTAACGGCAGTGCCTGGCCGCTTCGGCGACCTGGAACTTGCTTCGCTCTATGAAAAAAGCAACCATACTAAGTGCCCTGGCGATCCTGTCGCTGGTGCTTTCATACTTTTACGAGGTGGCCCCGGCCAGCGAGCCCGCCCCGGAGCAGGCCAGCCTGGTGACGCCTTACGCCATCAACACTCCCGAGGACATGCTCCGGGCCATTGAATGGCAACAACCGTTGCCCGCCGAGGAAGCCGAGGAGCCACGCGAGGAGTATTACGTCAAATCGCTGGGCCTGAGGTTCCGGAACCCTGATTACCGCGCGTTGGTAGAGGCCGCCTCCAAATGGGTAGGCACCCCTTACCGCTACGGCAGCAGCAGCAAGCGCGGCGCCGACTGCTCCGGCTTTGTCACAAGCCTGTTTCAGGAGGTATACGGCATCAACCTCAGCCGCAGTTCCCGCTCCATGTTCCAGGATGTGGCCCGCGTACAGAAGGACAGCGTCCGCACCGGCGATCTTGTGTTCTTCCGCCGCAGCGCCAAAAGCCCTATCTCGCATGTGGGCATCTACCTGAAAAACAACAAGTTCATCCACTCCTCCACCAGCAAGGGCGTTATGGTCAGCTCGCTCTCGGAGCCATACTTCCGCAAGCGCTACTTCGCGGCAGGCCGGGTAAACTAGCGGCACCTTGTTTGATCCGCCCATACTTTGGGCGGGCGGCTCCTCCTCAGGATACAGCTCTTCCGCCATACAGGCAACCAAACCCGCTCCTGTCCCGCACGCTAAACCTTGGTCCTCCTCAGCTTTTTATCCTCCCAAACCATAACAATTTTATAGGGAGCAAGTATAGGAAGGTTACCGTTTGTTTACGAAAATTGCAGCCAAAATGCCCCAGGCAAACAGCGCGGGCACAACACGTATAAGCAACACAAGATGACAGAAAATAAAGGACCGGAAGGCAGGAAGGTGGCCGAGAGCCCCATATTTAAAAAGTTACTGGAGAAGGCAGAGGCTTACCTGAAGCACCCCTCAGAGATAGCCAGGCTGATAAGCGAGACCCTGAAGAAAGCCACCGCCAAGAAGGGCGTGGGCGCCATAGCCGGCGAAGTATGGGAGAACCTGCAGCTGCTTACGCGCATGCTGAAGGCTGCCAGCTCCGGCGAGTACAAGGGCATCCCTACGGCTACGCTGGTTGGCGGCGTGGCGGTGCTCATTTACTTCCTGATGCCGATAGACGTGATTCCGGACATGATTCCGGTGATTGGCCTGCTGGACGACGCCAGCCTGCTGGCCTGGTTTATGGCAAGTATAAAAACCGAGCTCGATAAGTATAAAGAGTGGGAGGCCACACGCCCGATAAGGGTAAACCCAGCAGACGCGGGGCACCACACGCCCGAGAAGCACGACGCCGATGTCTCGTTCGGCACGCCCAAGTACAGCGACCGCTCCGCCGGCGACATCCAGACCGAGACTAAACCAGGATACTAAAAACATACTCATACTATGGAAGCAAGCAAGAAAGGCAAGGACAAGAAAGCGAAAGGCCAGCAGGAGGAGGAGAACCAGCCGCAGGCGCACCACACCTCGCAGGGGCACAACACCCAGGCGCATGAGGAGTCGCAGCGGGCCGCTACCACCGACAGCAGCCGCGAACCTAAAAACCCGAACGACGACCTGCCCACCGGCGGCAACGTTCGTTAAGGCACCAACCTCACCAGAGCAGGAGCGGCAGGTCAGATAATGGCCTGCCGCTCCTGCTTTCTTGTACTTTGCTCAGCTAAAACACCTTGCACAGCAATGTTATTATTTCTGTTTTTCTTATCCTCTATCTTTAAAATATATAACAATTTAAATACATTAATTTAAATAAAAAGCTGCAAAAGCTTCTGCGTCAGTCTTTTTTTAATTGAATTATTATCTATCTTTGGCCAAAGAATTTTGTACTTTAACTTTTAGCCAGTGTCTTCATCATTCTTACGTCTTACTTCCGTCAATCTGCATATCGACGGGATCGGAAAGGTGCTGTTTGAGCGGAGCGACAAAGCTAAGCGCCTGAGCATCAGCGTCCGGCCCCTGAAGGGGGTGCGGGTAGCGGTGCCGCCGCACATCAGCTTTGAGAAAGCAGAACAGCTCATCTACACCAAGGCCGACTGGATCAAAGAGCATCAGACGCGCATGCAGCAGCAGGAGCAGCAGGTAACCGTGTATGACCACAACAGTGAGTTCAGCACCAGGTACCACGCCCTGCGTTTGCTTACCCATGCCCGCTACGACATGCGCTGCGTTATCCAGAACGGCCACATCAACGTATTTTATCCTGCTTTCAAGGAGGTCGGCGACCCGGACGTGCAGAAGTTTATCCGCAAGTCCATCGAGGAGGCGTACCGCAAGGAGGCCAAGCAGTACCTGCCGGAGCGCGTTGCCTACTTCGCCGACAAGTTCGGGTTTGAGTACCAGAGCGTGTTCATTAAGAACGCCAAAAGCCGTTGGGGCAGCTGCTCGCACACCAACAACATTAACCTGAACCTGCACCTGATGCGCCTGCCCGACGCCCTCTGCGACTACGTGATCCTGCATGAGCTGGCGCACACGGTAGAGAAAAACCACGGCCCGCGCTTCTGGTCTTTGCTGGACAGTGTTTGCGGCAACGCCAGGGCCCTCGACAAGAAACTGAAAGCCTACAGAATCTCCATCTTCTAGAAATTTGCCTATTGCGCTACTCTACTTACTTGATTTATACTTCCTGATTGAGAACAAACTGGCAACTGCCCACGAGGCTGCTGCTCAAAAGTATGACTGCGCCCTCTTTTTATAGTTGGCCGCACCATAAAAGCGCCGCAGGCTAACCTGCAGCGCTTTTTGTTTTTAGTAATATAGTTTGCCATCTCAGGTTTGCGGAGCCATGGTTTGGCTGCTCCGGGTTTTACCCCTAGTTTTACCCCTCCCCAGCCCTCCCCTAAGAACAGGGGAGGGAGCTAGTACCGGGTCCAACCACCCCTTCCCCTCCTTGTCCAAGGAGGGGAGTCTGTAATTGCTTTGGCTAAAGTATAAGTTCTATAGCTGCTGTTCTCGCGCGGACAGGTCGCGACCTGTCCCTACAAAGTATAAATCTCTCCCCAGCCCTCTCCTAAAAACAGGAGAGGGAGCTTATAGCCGCAGCTATCGAATCTGAACCCAGTCCTTGGGTTGAGCGCCTTGTGAGATTCCGGTGCCCGTAAGGGCATTGCGACGTTAGGAGCAAAGGAAGGGAACACAGCGCGATGCCAAAGAGAGTTTACCCCGATGCATATCGGGGAGCCCTCTCGGGCTTGAGAGCACCAAAGTATGAAGTGCAATGGTAGGTTTGTGGGAACTAGAGGATCAGCGGTAGCTAGTATGGATAGCTTGTATCAAGCGGAAGGAAGCGGCGACTAAGGAAGTATAAGTATGATTAAAGTATAAAGTAACGCGGATTAGGAAATCCGCAGCAGCTTTGATTCCGGACAAGGATGTCCGGAACAGCGGAATAGTCTAAGTATGGAAGTATAGCTAAAGTGTAGAGTATAGACCAGCAAGTACAGAACAGGCACAAAGTATAAGGCACACACCCTCAGCACCTTAACCCGGGCGCTAAAAGCAGAAACCCCGGAACCTGAGTCCCGGGGTTTCTGCTTGCAAGTATAAAATCTTCTGATCAGCTGGCTTTCTCTATCGTGTGGGTCGCCACAAAATCCACAAAATCACCCACGGTGTCTATCGGCACCTCATCCGGAATAGTGATCTTGAAGTTCTTCTCCAACTCCAGGATAATGTCCACCACGTCTACGGTGTCGAAGCCGAAGTCCTTCAGCATTCTGTCTGCCCACAGGCGATCCGGTTTAATCTCCTTGGTTTTGCTAATGATGCGGATGACCTCCTTCTCAATAGCGGTATCTGTTATAAGCATAGGTTTATAGTGTGTATTCTCTAACTTTTCCATTTACCTGCTGCTCCTCCAGCTGTTGCAGCCTGAGGACACGGCGTTTCTTTCTTCCGATCACTTTGTCTTTCAGCTTCTCGTTCAGCAGGTACATCACCGGCACGATCAGCAGGGTTACGATTGTGGCAAAGCTCAGGCCAAAAATGATGGTCCAGGCCAGCGGCCCCCAAAACGCCATACTGTCGCCGCCCAGGAAGAAGCCCGCCTCAAACTCCGTGAACAAAGTATAGAAGTTAAGGTTCAGGCCGATCGCCAGCGGGATCAGGCCGAGGATGGTGGCCGTGGCCGTCAGCAGCACCGGGTTCAGGCGCGTCTTGCCCGCCTCCACGATGGCCTCCTTCAGCTCCCTGCCCTCATCGATCAGCAAGTCCGTGAACTCCACAATAAGTATACCGTTCTTCACCACGATGCCGGCCAGCGCCACAATGCCCACACCGGTCATAACGACAGACATGTCCATGCCGAAGATGGTGAAGCCCAGCAGCACCCCGATGATGGAGAAAAGCACCTCCGAGAGGATGATGAACGGCTTCGACACCGAGTTAAACTGAGTTACCAGTATCAGGAAGATGATGCAGAAAGCCGCCACCAGCGCCACCAGCAGGAACTCGAACGTCTCCTGCTGCTCCTCCTGCTCGCCTCCCATACTTATCTCGAAGCCCTCCGGCGTCTCAAAGTTCTGCAGCGACTGCTGTATCTGCTGCACCACCTCGTTGGCGTTGTAGCCATTCAGCACGTTAGACTCCAGCGTCACCACGCGCTTCAGGTTCTTGCGCTTGATGCCGCCATACGTGTTGGTGTACTCCAGCGTAGCCACCGACGAGAGCGGGATCTGGCGGATGAGGCCCGAGTTCATGTCGCGGTAGGTGATGCGCATGTCCATCAGGGCGTCTATGTTCTCGCGGTAGGGCTTGGCATAGCGCACCTGTATCGGGTACTCTTCCTCATCCAGCTTAAACTTAGAGGCCTCGGCGCCAAAAATAGCCGTGCGCACCTCCTGCCCTATCTGCCCCGTGCTGATCCCCTCCCGGTTGGCCCTGTCGCGGTCTATGTTCACCACGATCTCCGGCTTGCTGTCTTCCAGGTCGGAGCGCAGTTCCTCTATGCCCCCAATCTGCTGCTGGTCCAGGTACTGCTCTACTTGCTTCGAGAGCACGATCAGGTCCTCAAAATCCTCCCCGGCAATCTCAATGGAGATCGGCTTGCCCACCGGCGGGCCGTTCTGCTCCTTATCCACCGTAATATCCACCCCCGGTATGCCTTTCACGGCCTCGCGTATGCCAGCCAGGTAATCCGTGGTCGAACTCTCGCCAGTCCGGTCTTTGTACTCCACAAAGGCAACGGTAACCTTCCCTTTGTGGGATTGTGCGGTGGTGGAGCGGTCATTCTCGTCTCCGGCACCTATGGCCACGTTCGAGATAACGGACTCCACATCGGAATTATTTTCTCCTATCACGCTGTAGATCCGCTTCTCCACAATCTTCGTCACCGAGTCCGTCACGGCCTGGTCGGTACCAATCGGCATGTTGATGTAAGTATAAACAAAGTTCGGGGCGCTGTCTGGGAAGAAGCCTACCTTGGGCGGAAACAGGAACGTGATGATAACAGAGAAGAACAGCAGAAGAACCGTTCCCGCAAACACGCCTACCGGCCGCCAGCCTACCAGCATCCAGCGCAGCAGCCTTTCGTAACCCGACATAAAGCGGGGCAGCACGCGGCCCTGGAACCCGGCGATCAGGCTATTGAGCACAAACTTGTTGAGCAGCACCAGCAACACCAGCAGCAGTGCCAGATTAGCCGTGCCATACCAGCCTGCGATATAGCCAATAACCGCCACGGCAAAGCCTATACCCGTCAGTACCCAGAAACGCTTGCTGCCGCGCGGCGCGGCCGCCTTCGCATCGTGCTTCTCCATGAAAGACACGGCAAAAACCGGGTTGATGATAAAGGCCACCAGCAGCGACGACAGCAGGGTAACGATGAGCGTGATCGGCAAAAAGAACATGAACTTGCCCACTATGCCCGGCCAGAAGGCCAGCGGCAGGAACGGCGCCACCGTGGTCAGCGTACCGGCCAGCACCGGCACAAACACCTCGCCGGCAGCCACCTTGGCCGATTTCACGACGCTCAGGTTGGAGGTATGGTAAATGCGGTGCGTGTTCTCGATCACCACGATGGCATCGTCCACCACAATACCCAGGGCCAGCAGGAACGAGAAGAGCACGATCATGTTCAGCGAGAAGCCGAACGTGGGCATCAGGATAAAGGCCAGGAACATGGAGATCGGCACCGAAAGCCCCACAAAGATGGCGTTTGTGGTTCCCATAAAGAACATCAGGATAAGGGTTACCAGCACAAAACCGATGATGATGGTGTTGAGCAGGTCGTTCAAGGTATGGCGCGTCATCTTGGACTGATCGCCGGTGAGGGTGATGTTGAGGTCACTTGGGAGCGCGGAGCCCTGCATCTCCTCTATGGTCTCGCGCACCTTGTCGGAGGCCTCGATCAGGTTCTCGCCGCTGCGCTTGATGATATTCAGGGTGATAACCGGCTCGTTGCCCAGACGCGCGTAGCTCTCCTGCTCCTCAAAGCCTTCCCTCACCTCGGCAATGTCTCTCAGCTTGATGTTGGCCCCGCCCAGCGACTGCAGCACGATGTCGCCGATCTTCTCCGGATCGGTGTACTGGCCTACTACGCGCACCGAGCGCTTGGCCTCGCCCACAGTAATGTTACCGCCCGAGATGGTCATGTTCTCACGCGCGATGGCCGTGGAGATATCGTTGAAGGTGACCTGGGCCGCCTGCATCTTGTAGAGGTCAACGTTTACCTGCACCTCCTTGTCCAGGGCGCCCACCATGTCCACGCGGGTAATCTCCGGGAAGGCCTCAAACCGATCCTGCAGTTCCTCGGCATAGTCCTTCAGCTGGTCCAGGCTATAGTTGCCCGACACGTTCACGTACATGATCGGGAACTCCGAGAAGTTCACCTCCTGCACGTCCGGCTCGCGGGTGAGGTCGGTGGGCAGGTCGGTGCGGGCCTTGTCCACGGCGTCCTTCACCTGCTGCTTCGCATCCGACACCTCCACATCCGTGTTGAACTCCACCACGATCATCGAGAAGTCCTGCATGGAGTTGGAGGTAACCTTCTTCACACCGGAGATGGCCTTTATCTCCTTCTCGATCGGGCGCGTCACCAGGTTCTCCATATCCGACGGCGAGGTGCCCTGGTAAATGGTACTCACAAACATCGTCGGGATCACGATGTCCGGGAAGTTCTCTTTCTGCAGGTTAACATAGGAGAAGATACCCGCCAGTGAGATGATAATGGTGATGATATAGATACTGGTCTTGTTATCGATCGACCAACTGGTTGGCTTAAACTCTTTCATAGTTTTATACTTTAGCGTGTTGCTTCTGCGCGGTTTTATACTTTAGGGTACTACTTCTTCGTGAGGCTGCTCTCGGCAAACACCACCGGCTGCCCCTCGTTCACGCTCTGGTAGCCTGCCGTAATCACCTTGTCTTCCGCAGCAAGGCCCTTGAGCACCTCCACGTTACCGCCGTAGCTCAGGCCTGTCTCTATCTCCTTGCGGGTGGCCACATATTCGTTTCCTTTTTTCCGGGCCACATACACATAACTCGATTTCTCGTCTTTCTGCACCAGGTTCACCGGCAGCGTCAGCACGCCCTCGTTCTTATAGTCCTGTATGCGCACCACCGCCACCATGTTGGGGCGCAGCGTGATACCCTTGCCGTTTTTCAGGCGCAGCTCCACGGTAAAGGTGCGGCTGGTCGGGTTAATGAAGCTGCTCACCACCTCCACGCTGGTCTGCACCTCCTTCTTCAGGTCCGGGAAGTATACCACCGCCTCATCGCCTTTGCTGATTTTGTCCTGGTAGGCTTCCGACACCTCGGCCACGATCTTGCCGCCCTGCAGATTCACCACCCGGATAATGCCCACGCCTGGCGCCACGGCCTCCCCGGCATTCGGAATCACCTCATCCACCACGCCGCTGATAGGTGCTTTGATGTTGAACTGGTCGCGCTGCTGTTGCAGGGCTGCCAGGCTGCGCTCCAAAGCCTCCTTGTTGTTCTTGGCTGTGAGGAACTGCATTTCGGTGCCGATCTGCTGGTCCCAGAGGTTTTGCTGCTTCTCGTAGGCTATTTTGGCCAGGTCGAGGCGGGTTCTTGCCTCCGCGATGTTCTGCTCCAGCACCTGGGCATCAATGGTGGCCATGGTCTGCCCCTTCGCCACGCGGTCGCCGCGCTCCACGCGCACGCTCGTGAGCACGCCCGGTACTTTGGCGCTCACCAACACGTTCTGCGTAAAGTCCACGCGGCCCTGCACCTCCAGGTAATGCCGGAAAGTATCCCGGGCCAGTGTGGAGACCGACACCGGCACCGTTTTCTGCTGCACGGCCACGGTTTTTCCTTCGGTCTTCAGTTCTGCCTCCAGCGCTTCTATCTGCTCCTGTAGCTGGGCCTGCTGGGTTTTCAGGTCTTCCAGTTGGGCTTGCTTATCGCTCTCGCTGCCGCAGGAGGCGAGGCCAAGTATAAGTATAAATGATGCTGTTGCTATGATTCGGTTCATGGTGTAGTGTGGTAGGATTGGTTTTTCGATAGTTTTATTTTTCAAGTAGCGTTCCGGTGGCTTTCTCCAGGTTCACCTTCGCGATGAGGGCGTCGTACATGGCGGCGTAGTAGTTGGTCTGGGCCTCGCGCAGGTCGGTTTCGGCGGTTACCACCTCCAGGTTCGAGCCCACCCCTTCCTGAAACTTGATCTTGGATACGCGCGCTATGTCCTCGGCCAGCGCCAGGTTCTCCTGCTGCGCCTTCAGCACATCCAGAGCATTAGTTAGCTCCGTGGAGGCCTGCTCCAGCTCCAGGTCTATACTTTGGCGCAGCGTCTCGAAGCCCAGCTTGGTATTTTCCAGCGTTACCTTGCTCTGCTGTATCTGGTAATGCTTGCGCAAACCATCGAAGATGGGCACCCGCAGTTGCGCACCCACGTAGCCATACTCCAGGTAGTTGCTGGTTGTGGTGATTTCTTTAAAATCGTTGCTGGCGGCGTTGTAACCATAGCGTGCATTCAGGTATAGCTTGGGCAGGTAGCCGGAGCGGATGTTGCGCATATCCAGCTCGGCGAGGCTCTGCTGCGTTTCGAGCAGCGAGTATTCGATGCGGTTGCCGTAGTCGAAGTGCTGCGGGTGCAGCTGGCTCATGTCTATATCCACCTCGTCCAGCTTATCGGTTAGGAGCACCGGCTGCTTCTGCGGCAGCCCCATCTGGAACTTGAGCAGGTTCTCGCTCAGTTGCAGCAGGCGCTGCGTTTTCTGCTGCTCCACTTTTAGATTATTCAGCTGCACGCGCAGGCGGTCTACATCCAGCTTCTCGGCCACGCCATTCTCGAACATCACCTGCGTCTGGAACAGCACGGTATCCAGGCGGATGACGTTCTGCTCCAGCAAGGCCATCCGTTCGCCGCTCACGAGCACGCTGTAATAGGCCTTGCTCACCTGTTCGGCCACCTCAATCTCGTTCTGGGCAGTGGTCTTGCGCGACAGTTCGGTATAGGTTTTTGCGGCCTTCAGACCGATCAGGTAGGAGCCATCAAAAAGCAGTTGGCTGGCTGAAATGACGGCGTTGCTGGTATAAGCTGGCGTAAAGGTAACCGGCACAAAGGTGCCTGGCTGCGGTGAGTTCGGGTCGTCGGGGTCGTTAAAGAACTCGGCCGGCAGGAAAGTCTGCTGTTGTATAAAATTGTCCCCTGCATCCAGCGTGGCGTCTATCTGCGGCAGGCCCATGGCGCGTATCTCGCCCACCTTGGCTTTGGCGCTGCGCTCCTCGTTGCGGGTGGCCTGCAGGCTGGGGCGGTTCTGCAGCGCGTACTTTATACTTTCCTCCAGGCTCAGGCGCATCGGCTCCTGCTGCTGCCCCTGCGCAAAGCCGGTTCCGTACAGGGCAAGTATGGCCAATAGCAGGTTAATCTGTTTTTTCATGTTTTATTTCGGTTGGTGGTAGGTAGTGATTATTCTTCTTCAGTTATCTGCTTGTATTCGTTTATCAGCTTGTGCCCCTTTAAGGTGGCCATGCCCAGCGTGTAATGCTCCAGCACCGCCAACTGCACATGCCGGATGTTGAACTCATGCGGGGGATATACCTCTGCGTTGAAGGGCAGCTCGATCAGGGCCAGGCGCATGCGGGCCATCACCTCCACGTCAAGGTCTTTGCGGAACAGGCCTTCCTGCATCCCCCGCTCGATGTTGCGTTTCACTATGCCCAGCATAAATTTGTTCTTGTGCTGCATCCACAGATCCCAGCTTTCGGGGTGGTACTTCTGCAGGTCGTAGAAAATGGAAGGGTGAATGATGGAGAAAACCTTCTTGGTCAGCTTCATGATCTGAAAAAGCTCGTCAACGGCGTTCTCCGCCTGGTCTACAAAGCACACGCAGTCGGTTTGCAGGGTTTTCAGGTAAGCGGTCGTGGAGTCATACACCACCTGGTCTTTGCTTTTAAACCACTTGTAAAGGGTTTTCTTCGACATGGCCAGGTGCTGGGCAATGTCGTCCATCGACACGCCTTTGATGCCACGCTGGCAGAACATATTAAAGGCGCCCTGCAGTATTTTCACCTGGATGTCGGTTCTCTCTTCTGTTTCCATACACTAGTTTGGCAACAAAACTATGGAAACATTTTTCATTTCAAAAGTTTCCATGCTATTTTTACAATCATTCAAACGCTGACTTCCATGTGATTTATATCTAGAATACAACGACTTATACTTGACACAAGCGTAGCATCAGCCGCCGGTTTTAGATCAACAGCCGGGTTCCATAGACGAACGCCTGCCGCTTCTATAGCAAAGGCAAACCATACTTACCCAAGAGGCAGACAGGCAGCACGGCAGGTTTATACTTAAAAAAATTCTGGTCAGATGCCCAGCACATTGCGCAGCTTGCTGTAGCCGCTGCGGCTCAGGGGCACGCGCACGCCGCTCTTCAGCAGGGCCACGTGGCTGTCTTTCTCCAGGGGCTCAATGCGGGTAAGTTGGGTGAGGGGGATGATGTAGGAGCGGTGCACGCGCACGAACTGCTTGGGGTCCAGCACACGCTCGTAGTAGCTCATGGTCTTCTTTTTCAGGTAGCAGCCTTCAGCAGTATGGATCTTGACGTAATCGTCGTAAGCTTCTAAGTATAAAACATCCTTCACCGGGATGATGCGGATATCGTTGGCGGCCTTTACCACGATGCGCAGCTGCTCCTCGGGCTGTTTGGCCGGCACTTCGCTCAGGTTTTCCGCGTTGGTTCCGGGTGCGTTTATACTTCGCTTCTCCAGCCACTTCTTCACGGCGGCATCAAAGCGCTGCTGACTAAAGGGCTTGAGCAGGTAATCCACGGCGTTGGCTTCAAAGGCCTTCAGGGCATACTCGTCGAAGGCAGTGGTAAAGATCACGCCCGGCGCCTGCTCCACCAGCTCCAGCATCTCGAAGCCGTTTATCTTGGGCATCTGGATATCCAGGAAGATCAGGTCGGGCTGGTGCTGCTGGATGGCCTTTATACCTTCAAACCCATCACCGCATTCCTGCTCCACTTTTATACCTGGGTGCTGCTGCAGGTACTCCACCACAATGCTGCGGGCCAGCGGCTCATCGTCTATAACTAAACATTTAATCATTTTTCTGCGGGATTTTAATGCTGGTGATAAACTGGTTTTCCTCCTGCCGCGTCTGCAGCAGGTCTTGCCGGGCATAGAGCAAGTATAGGCGGCGCTGCACGGAGCTGAGGCCGAAGCCGGTGCCGCGCCGCGGAAGGGCGGTGGCGGGGTCGTAGGGATTTTGCACCTGCAGCAGCAGCTGGTGGTCCTGGGCGGTGGCCTTTATACTGATCACGGTATCGCCCACGGTATCGTAGAGGCCAAACTTGATGGCGTTCTCCACCACGGGCTGCAGCAGCAGGGCCGGCAGGCGCATGTTCATCGTTTCATTTTGTACTTCAATGGCAGTTTGCAGGCGGTGCCCAAAGCGCACTTTCTCAATCTCCAAGTATAAGCTCAGCTGCTGCAGCTCGTCGGAGAGGGGCACCTGCTGCTGATCATCCTTGCGCAGGGTGCCGCGCAGAAAATCGGAGAGCTGCTGTATCATGGTGCGCGCCTGCTCCGGCCGGGCCACCACCAACGCTGAGATGGAGTTGAGGCTGTTGAACAGGAAGTGGGGCTGCAGCTGCTGGCGCAACGTATGGAGCTCGGCCTCGCGGGCCAGTTTCTCGGCGGCGGCCTTTCGCTGCTCGTCCTGCTGCCGCTCTAACGTATAAAACCAGAACCAGCTCAGGAGCAGGAGCAGCAGCACCATCAGCCAGGTAAACACGAAGCGCACCGCCAGCGTGGCGTCCACAAAATCCAGGTATACCACATCGCCTGCAAACAGCCTGGAAGAGATCCAGTAAAAAAGCACCATGCTGATGGTAGCCAAACCCAGACTCCAGCCCAGCAGGTAGGCGGCCTCTTTTATACTTGGCTGGTAGTAGCGCAGGCCCGTGCCCATGGCATAGCCGCCAGCCGTGAGCAGCAGGTTGGTGAGCAGCGCATCGGTCACGGCCACGTTCACGCTAAACCCCACCGACAACAGCAGCAGCGCCTGCACCGCCGCCCACAGCAGCGCCCACATTAGGTAAGCAAGTATAACCCGGCTCGGAGACATGCTTTGGAGTTAGAGAGTTGAGGAGTTAGAGAGTTAGAGAGTTAAAAAGTTAGAGAGTCAGTAATTAAACACTAATAACTAGCAACCAATAATTAACTACTCCATACTTTAATAGCTCTTGATGTTGAGGCCGCCGAAGAGGGTGGTGCCCTTCAGGATCAGGACCTTGTTTGGATCGTAGCCGTCGGGCAGCATGGGGCGCTTGTCGTCTATGCCACCAAGTATGGCCACCATCTCCGACTTTACCTGCCAGTGCGGCGGAATGATGAGCGTGGTGCCGCCAAAGATCTGCGTGGCCTCCAGAATAACCGGATGCTGCATGTCGGCCTGGCTCAGGTTCAGCTCCGTGCCCCCAAACACGCTCACCACCTCTCCTCCCAGGAAGTTCTTGGAAACAATGTTCTTCTTGATGCCCCCAAGTATGGCCGTGGCGTCCACCATGTCCTCGGTGGAGTAGGCCGTGTCGGTATAGGCATCCGTGTAGGCGCCAGGACCGGGTTGGTTGCTGTCAGGCTGGTGGGCCGCGTAGGGCTGGTACGGGGCTTCCCCACCCGGCGCTGGCGGCGCAAAGCGATGACCAAAGCGGTTGCGCGGCTTCAGCATCACCCACAAGCCAATGCCTATGAGCAGGATGGGCCAGAAGTAGATGCGAAGGTTAAAGCCCGCCACCAGGTCGTTTATCAGGAAGACCGTACCGATCAGCACCAGCACCAACCAGCCCGACTTCCGGAAGTTCTGGCGGAAGCCCACGAAAAGGCCGATCACGATCAGGAGCATCTGCCAGGAGAACATCCAGCCGGGCAGAAAGAAGATATGAAGCTTGGAGGCAAGCACAACCACGCCTACCGCGATGAGCAGCAAGCCTGCCATCACTTTGCCGCTGGAGCCACCGCGATGCTCCGGCCAGTTGTTGCCGTAGTGGCTGTTCGGGGTTTGATTTCTGTTTTCCATCGTTCCTTTTCTTTAGGTTTCTGTTGTAAAGGTACTGTAAACAGGCCCGCGCGTCCAGGGGTATTAGGCAGGGCCGGGAGAGAAGTCGGTAAGCTGCAGGTTTGCGTCGGTAAGCTACGAAGGTTAAGGTGCTTGTGCAATTTGCCGATGGTTTTGGAGGGTTATACTGCTGCAGGTTATACTTTTAGAGCCGGCTGGCTCGGAAAGTCATACTTTATACTTGAGCTATACTTTCATACTCGCGCAAGCCATACTCTATACTTTCGCTGGCGTAAGCTGAAAGTCCCGGAGCATTTCGGGGCGTCCGCTTGTGCCTTTTTATACTTTGGCTATACTTTTTATACTTGCTAGTTTATACTTTAATCATACTTCCGCTCTTTCGGATTTGCAATTCGCGTGAGCCATATTTTCATACTTTTACTTCGGCCATACTTCCACGAGTCGTTGCTTCCTTCCAATTGATACAAGCTATCCTTACTAGCTGTCGCTGATCCTCTAGTTCCCACAAGCCTACAGTTGCATTTCATACTTTGGCGCTCTCCAGCCCGAGAGGGCTCGTCCTTTGGCATCGCGCTGTGTTCCCTTCCTTTGCTCCTAACGTCGCAATGCCGCCAAGGCGGCACCGGAATCTCACAAGGCGCTCAACCCAAGGACTGGGTTCTAATTCGATAGCCACTGCCTTTTGTCATCTCGAATGAAATGAGAGTTCTCTTTAGAATTCCAGACAAATCTCTCGCTCTGCTCGAGATGACATGTGAAGGAGCAAGTAAGCTCCCTGCCCTGTTCTTAGGGGAGGGTTGGGGTGGGGTGAAAAGGAGGGGCAGGTGTGGTTGGAACTGCTACAGTAGAACTCATGTATGCCGCCTTGTAACTCAGCATGACCGAACTAGGGGCGGAACGCATCAATTTATTATCTTTGTGCATGATGGTGGAGAACATACAACAAGTAGCACAAGAGATAGAGGCGGCACCGCTGACCAGCGCTGCCGAGCTGGAGCAGTTTCGTATTGCCTATATGGGTCGTAAGGGCCGCGTGGCAGCACTTTTTGATAACCTGAAGACGGTAGCGCCGGAGCAGCGCCGCGAGGTGGGTCAGCAGCTGAACACGCTGAAGAACCGCGCCCAGGAGCGCTTTGACCAGGCGCAGGAGCAACTGGCCAGCGCCGCTGATACTGCCGGGGACACAGGCTTCGATTTTACCCTACCGACTGTACCGAACACACTGGGCACGCGCCACCCGCTCTCGCTGGTGCGCCAGGAGATCGTGCGCATTTTCGAGCGCATCGGTTTTAACGTGGCCGAGGGGCCTGAGATGGAAGACGACTGGCACAACTTCTCTGCCCTGAACTTCCCCGAAAACCACCCGGCCCGCGAAATGCAGGACACGTTCTTCCTGAGTGAAAACAAGGAGAAGCTGCTCCGCACCCATACTTCTACCGTGCAGGTACGCCTGATGGAGAACAACCAGCCGCCACTGCGCAGCATTATGCCAGGCCGTGTGTACCGCAACGAGGCCATCTCGGCGCGCGCGCACATGGTGTTTCACCAGGTAGAGGGCCTGTACGTAAACAAAGGCGTGAGCTTTAAGGACCTGAAGGAGACGCTGTACTACTTCGCTAAGGAGATGTTCGGGCAGGACACGCAAATCCGTTTCCGTCCGTCGTTCTTCCCATTTACGGAGCCTAGCGCCGAAATCGATATTACCTGCTTCATCTGCAAAGGCGAAGGCTGTAACATCTGCAAGGGTAGTGGCTGGGTAGAGATTGGCGGATCCGGCATGGTAGACCCTGCCGTACTCCAAAGCTCCGGCATCGACCCGGAAGTATACTCTGGCTTTGCCTTCGGGATGGGCATCGAGCGCATCACCATGCTCAAGTACCAGATAAAGGACCTGCGCCTCTTCACCGAAAACGACGTGCGTTTCCTGCGCCAGTTTGAGGGAGTTATTTAGTTGCTGATTGTTGGTTGCTGATTGTTAGGCTTCGCCAGCTTCAGCTTCCTTGCCGTCTGTTTAAGCAGTTATACTTGGCATTCTCTTAACAATCAACAACCAACAATTAACAATCGAAAAGATGAAGATAGAGGACATCAAAACCATAGGCGTAGTTGGTGCCGGAACCATGGGCCAGGGCATTGCGCAGATCTGCGCGCAGGCCGGGTATGCAACCATCCTGTTCGACATCAACGCGCAGGTGCTGGAGAAGGCGCAGCAGACCATCATCCAGAACCTCGACAAAGGGATTGAACGTGGCAAGCTGACCGTGGCCGAAAAGGAGGCGGCATTGGCAAACCTAATCTTTACCGGCGACACGCTGCAGCTACATTGCGATATAGCCATCGAGGCAGTGGTGGAGCGGCTGGAGGTAAAGCAAAGCATCTTTAGAGACCTGGCCGGCATCAACGCGCCCGATACCATACTTGCCTCCAACACCTCCTCTATTCCGATAACGCAGATTGCCGCTGCCGTGCCGAACCCGGAGCGCGTGGTGGGCATGCACTTCTTTAACCCGGCCCATATTATGAAGTTGGTGGAGGTGATCTCCGGTGCCGCTACCTCTCCTAAGGTAGCCCAAACGATAAAGGAGCTGGCCGAGAAGCTAGGCAAGACTGCCGTGATGGCGAAGGACTCTCCTGGCTTTATCGTGAACCGCGTGGCGCGCCATTTTTATGTGGAAGGGCTGAAGCTGCTGGAAGAGGGCGTGGCCGATGTGGAGACGATAGACAAGTTGATGCAGGCCAGTGGTTTTAAGATGGGCCCTTTTGAGCTCATGGACCTGATCGGCGTGGACACGAATTACTCCGTAACCACCTCCATGTTCGAAGCTTTCCATTATGACGCCAAGTTCAGGCCGAGCCGCATACAGCAGCAGAAAGTGGACGCCGGGCACCATGGCCGCAAGTCAGGCAAAGGGTTTTATACGTATGAGAAGTAAGCGACTGCTGCTGCCCCTGCTAGCCATACTTACCGGCGCCTGCAGCAAAGACAGCAACAACAACAGCCCTATCATTCCCTATGTGCCCGTAAACACCCAGGTCAGCATCAACAGCCAGCTTTACCCCGACCTGCGCCAGGACGGCGGTTATGCTTACCTGCCAGAGGGCTATAAAGGGATTATCGTGGTGCGCCAGAATGCCGGCAGCTATCTGGCCTTTGAGCGCACCTGCACCTACGACCCCACCAACAACTGCGTGCTGGAAGTAGACCCGTCGCGGCTATACATTACCGACCCGTGCTGCGGCTCCCAGTTCAACCTGCAGGGCCAGGTAATCGGCGGTCCGGCCATTTCGGCCCTTGTGCAGTACAGAACCTCGCTGGTGGCCTCTACGCTCTATATTTCCAACTGATTTTTTAGAATTGATTTACAGGGGCTTAAACTATTAGAAAAGATTTTTTTGAGGCCATACTTGCGTATTAAGCTTTACTGCCGTAATATTGCATCATCAAACGGCGGGAGACCGCTCTTGATACTGTCGAAATTCCTCCTTAGCTCAGTCGGTTAGAGCACCTGACTGTTAATCAGGGGGTCCCTGGTTCGAGCCCAGGAGGGGGAGCAAAAGCCACTCAGAAATGGGTGGCTTTTTTGTTTTTCACCCGCACCCGTCTGGCTGTATCACTTCTTTAGGACCAGGCAGTGGCATCTGTGATATTTTTTGAACCTTGCATCCTGATAAGTAACTTTATACTTACAGCTGCATCTGGCTGGGATTACCCGAAACCTTAGAGAAACCTGTCTGCTTCAGCGCAGCGCTTACAGATTTATCAGCGGCGATGACAGATACATAAACCGCTTCAACCCCTCCTTCCTCCACAACCTGCGTTGATACGGCTGATAAAAAAGCAACCACGCCCGCTTGCTCCATTCCGTGACAGTAAAGGCCATCGAGCACAACAGCTGCTTTGGGCAAGCCTGCCTTTTCCCCATTATTTTTAGCAGCTGGCAGTTGCCAGACACAGGCCATTAACCGCCCCTCCTTTACCCAGGTAAAGCATTTCTCTCCACCTTCAAAACGCCGCGAGCTATCGTGGATGAACTTCCCGAAAGAAACACGCCCTCTTCCGGCATCATACTCAAGCAGGTCGCGCAACTTATTAATCCCTAAGGGTATAGCACCGCCGTTATGCAAATCTGCCAGATCAATTTCAAATAATTCCATCTCATGCCTCTTGGCGTGGCTACCACCTTTATACTTCAGCGCAGCCTTAACCTGGCCTTTCTGCACCAGCCTTAATTTTTCCTGACTATTTCTCAACCAGTTCTTTATGTCTCTTTTTACATGCGTAGAGGTAATGCCTGCCCCAGCGAGTAAAAGTTTGCCCCTATTCCGGACATGCCTGTTGATAAGTTTGGTAGAGAAAGCGGCCCATCTGTCCATAATAGTCAGCTCGTATAGCTGGTCATGCGCATTAGCCAGACCCTCTTTGTAATCATGGCCCCCGGGAGTCAAGTCAAAAGCTTGGTAGCCCTCCCCGAGGAGTTGCTGCCCTAGCATCATCATGCTCACGTATCCGGGCGAAGCTCTGGAGTACCGGGGGTGATGCGTATTGATACCTGCCCCATGCACCCATTTGTTCTTGCCTTCGGTAGCAATAAGAGATGCGATGATCTTACCGTTTAGGCGCAGCAGGCTTACATGCAGTATGTTTTCCTTGAAGAGCGAGAGAAGAAACTCTTTCTTTAGCGGGTTCTTCCTGAAAGGCGCTTTGCCCAACGTGGCACCCTTCCGGAAGTCATACTGCTCGGCAAGCTCATCGAACACGGAAACAAAGGTGTCGAAGTCTGTGACCTGGCTATAAACCAGATCGCCCTGCCTCTTTAAACGGTTGCGGGCCTCCTTGAAGCGTTTCCTGCCAAAGAACCTGGCTATATCCGGGTCGTTGAAATATATGACGGGGCGCAGGAACGGACGGCTTACGTGGCGGGCGGCCCAGTGGGCATCTGTTTGTAACCATCCGAGCGGCGTGTTGGGCGGAATATACTTGAGCGTGATCTTCTGTTTTGGGAACAGCTTTCTTACTTCAGCCAGTGCCCTTCTGATAAACCTGTCATCGTCATCAGCCGCCACGAGCCAGGTATGGTAATAGGCGTTCCACCCCCCTGCAGCCGTGATACCCAGGCCTCTTACATCTCTGGCCAGCGTTAGAAGGCCAGTAAGCCGGCCATTGTGTTCCTCTTTTACCACGATTGGCATGTGTTTCTGCCCGTACACTTTATACCACACGCTCACGAACTCCTTGCTCTGAAAAACCGTGGCCCATGGGCAGGCGTCGTACAGGCCCGTCCAGCCGGATAAAAACGCATCGTCTGACAGGAGCCTAAGCACACTTTCGCCAGTTATAACTTCTACGCCGGATGCCCTTAGTGTCTTAGGGCCTACGTGGCTGACAATATTCTCTTGCATAGCTCGCTGACTTTACCAATAGGAGGTGAACAGTAGTAATATCCAGGCTAAATGATATTAAAAGCTATACGAAACATACTTATATTTAGATTATTTAAAGATCAATTTGAGTCTTTATTTTTAAGGGCTGAGATACAAATGCCCGCAATAGAAAAGGACCGGAAGCATGTCTCCCGGTCCTTTCCAAAGTATGGCTTAAGCTTTAAGCTAAGCTGAAACAACCTTCTCAGAGGCTGCGCCAGCCGGGGAAGCCTCCGCTATACTTGCACTGATTAGGCTGCTCCACTTCTGGGCGAGCAGCATCTCACCGCTTAGCATGATGCTTACCTCTTTGTTATAGAACTCCAGGCGCACTTCGGCGTGCTTTGGGTTCCGCGGCGCAAGCCGAAGCTCGATCAGGTCGAATACCTTGGTTCCGTTCACGTCCCTGCTCTCGCTGCTTACTGTGCTCTTTTTAAAGTCAGCCAGGTGTAAGAACAGCTTTTGCTCCTGCACATCATCCTTCCTTAAATAGAGCAGTTTTTTCTGCCCCTCGTCGAGGCCTATGGCGTAGCGGTCGTTCCAGAGCTCATGCTTTGTAAGCCTTGCCTGCTGCTGCTCGGCCAGGGCCAGGAACTCAGCCGAGGCCTCCCCGGTTTTCTGTTTCTGGTTGCGCTGGAGATACATGATCGGTACAATAAAAACCACCAGGGCAAGGCATGCTATTACTATTGTTGTTAAATCCATTTTGATATTTCTTTACTGGCAAAACATGCCATAGCGGCGCACGCAGCAAGTTTTTGCTGGCGCCCGTACGGCTTAAACTGGCTGAGGCGCACTCAGCCCAGGTCAGGAAATATAAAACGGATTACCAGAAATAGTGGGAGGGGAAGATGATGTCGCCGATGGTCAGGCTCCGCTGAATGCACTTTGCGTACAGGATATACCGCGAGGCAATGGCCTGCACCCTTAACTCAAAGGCATACGGGTTGGCAGCAAGGCCGCCGATGTGGCTTCTGGAAGGCGGGGCCGGAAAGCTGTTCAGAACATGTAGCTGCTCCTCTGCCCGCTGCAGCCCCACATACTTGTGCAGCTCGTTGCCTGACAAGCTTTCCGGGGAATACTCCCCCTCTACAGCCTGCGGCAACGAATAAAATGCGCTCCCGCTACTGCCCACGCTGGGGCCGGCAAAAGCAAGCACAGCGGAGAAGAGCAGCAGAATGTATCTTACAGGGCTTTTCACATTACAAAGCTACAAGGTTCAGAATCAATTGCATCACGTAGGCAAGGGATTATTTCTTGGACCGGTTCCTATACTTTACGCCCCATCCGCCGCCGCTTCCTGCAGCCGCAACCGCACATCAGTATAAAGTATAAAACCCGCCAAGCCTCCACAGGCTGCAAGTATAAACATGGTGCCAGGCGCACAGGACTAACACGGGCTTTAAAGTATAGTTCGCGAAAAAAATCCCGCACCGGCACAATACTATATATAACTTAATTAATATATTTGAATCCATCATCAATCCTTAAACCATACTAATATGAAAACACTCTTTACACTTGTCTTGCTGTTTTGCGGCACCATCGTTTTTGCACAGGATTTCCAGCAGGCCAACGTGCTGTTCGCCGATGGCAAGGAACTGACAGGTTTGGTGAAGGCATCATCGGTTGGCGAGAAAAGCATTATGTACAGGGCAGCCGAGGCGGGCTCTAAAAACGAGAAGATCAGCAGCAGCGAACTGAGCAGGATCTATTTCACCCTGGACTCGGCAGCGTATGAACCGGTGTACCTGATGTTTAACGGCAAAAAAAGAAAAGAGCCAACCTGGGCGCAGAAGCTGATGGAAGGGCCGGTTTCGCTTTACGCGAAGGGCTCCAGGATGAGCTTCCAGCGCAGCGGCTTTAACCACAATGTGGACGACATCAGCTTTTTCACAAAGCGCACCGATGAGGCGGGGGCCAGCATGGTAGGCATGTACTTCAGCTCCGGCGCCATCGGCATCAACGTCAACAGGACGTTCCGTAAACTGGCTGGCGAGTACTTTGCCGACTACCCCGAGCTGGCCGCCAGAATAGAGAATAAGGAGTTTGAGATTCTGGAGATTCCGGCTGTTGTTACGGCTTACAACGAGTGGAAGACAGGCCAGCAGAACTAAGTTACCCTTACAAGTATAAATAAGAACAGGCACCCGAAAACCGGGTGCCTGTTCTTATTTATACTTGCGCCGCTGCTCCCCTGCTAACCTTTTCCGCTGATTTACAGTAGTTATAGATGGCGATACTATCATATATTTAGCCCTGGCCGTAGTATTGCCATACTTGCATAAGGCCAGCGCATGCACTAAAGTATAAAACTATGAAAAATATAAGACCATACCTGATGGCAGTGCTCGTGCTGCTAACCTTTACCATGAGCAGCTGCGAGGTGATAGGAGACATTTTTGAGGCCGGCATGTGGACAGCGCTGGTCATTATCGTGCTGATCGTGCTGCTGATCACCTGGCTCTTCCGCAAGTTCAGAAGGTAAACCAGGTAAATGCCACACAAACGAAAAGGAGCCCCCTCAAAGGGCTCCTTTTCTGCGTTTTATACTTTGCTGGCCTTATTTGTTAGCTCGCTTCGGCATGGTGCCCAGGATGTAGTCCCAGAGCGGCATTGACACGCCAAAGGCGGCCTCGGGGTCTTTGTAGTGGTGGATGCTGTGGTTGATCCAGAGCTGCTTCAGGAAGTTCTTCGGCGGCGGGTACGCGTGCACCACGTAGTGCACCAGCAGGTACATGGCGTAGCCAAAGAGCATGCCGGCCACCACGCCAAACACAAACGTGCCGAAGATCACCTTAAAGATAAAGAAGAAAGCGGAGGCATAAAGTATACTAACTACCGGCGGCATAGCCAGGCGCTTCTTGTCTTTCGGGTACTCGTGGTGGTTGCCGTGGAACAGGTACTGCAGGCGGGCCTTCAGCGGCGTGTCGGTGTCCATGTGGAACACGTAGCGGTGCGCCAGGTACTCGAGCAGCGTAAAAATAAACCAGCCCAAGAAAAAGAAACCGATTGCCTCAAAAATGCTGATAAAGCCGTGGGTGATGCCATAGTAGATCAGGCCTGTGGCGATAACCAGGAAAATGGTAATGGGTACGGCAATGTGCGTTCTGGTCATCTTCTCCAGAATCGGGTTCTTGAAAAGCTGTGCGCTTCCTTTGTGATTAGGTTTCATAGTTAGATTTTGCTGTATCAGTTAACGCTGCAAAACTACTTAATATTTTAAAGTCTGCCCGAACGGGCTACAGGCTACACGTGTAATGCTATTAACGAAGTGTATCTGCTATTGGTTGAGCAGGCGCAGCAGGCTTTGGGCAGCGGTGTTGGCGCCGGCCAAAGTATACGTTGCGCGTTCGTAGAACTGCTTTCGGTGGGTTAATGTTTCGGTGAGGTATAGATTTAATTCTGCGGGGCTTTTGCCCGTCAGCAGCGGGCGCTCCTGCAGCCCGTGGGCTAACAACCTATGCGCCAGCTGCTCTACCGGCACATCCAGGTAGAAACTCGTACCGTGTTGGTTGATGTATTCGATGTTATTAAAAAAGCAGGGGGCCCCGCCTCCGGTAGAGATCACGGCCTTATCATACTTTTGCACCACCTCCTCCAGCGCCTGCCGCTCCAGCTTCCGGAAATGCTCCTGCCCGTACTGCTCGAAGATCTGGTTTATACTTTGTCCCTGGCGCTGCACCAGGTACTCGTCCAGGTCCACGAACGTATAGCCGAGCTGCCCGGCCAGTTGCCGGCCCAGCGTGGTCTTGCCACTGCCCATCATGCCTATCAGGAAGATCCGCATTGGTTTTAAGTATAGATTGTGATGCTAACAGTAAACGCAGCTGTAGCTAAGAGATCCATAGCATCGTACGCTCAGATATCCTCCAGCGCCCATTCATGTTCTCAAACTCTATCAATTCTCCCTTTCCGCACTTTGTGCCACAGATGAACTCGTAGTACAAAACTCCTTTGTTCCGCTGCTTATTCCATTGAATTTCGGAAAAGCTGACCTGCCCGATGGCATCCTGTTGCTGCTCAGGTTCCAGTTCCCAAATTAACTCAGCGCCCTCTAAAGAACCGATTTTGAAAGTACAGGCCTGAAAATCAGAAGCGCTATACTCTAGTTGAGGATCATGCAGACGCAAAAACACAGTGCTACTGTCCGCATCATACTTTCTCAACATCTGCCTTATAGGACTGTCTGCCCACTGCCTTTCCCAAAGCCCAGCATTAAACTCATCGAACACATATTTATGATGATTCTTGTAGCTAATATAGATCGTCTTAAGCCCTGACGTATCGTTTGCCACCTCTTGCTTCAGCTCCTGCAGTCTCGCATTGCTCGCATTAAAGGCAGCTACAGAATCCGGGTCATTAAGTTTATCTAACACATCTTTCAGCTCTTCCGCCTTCTCTCCGAGGTACAGGTAATAGAATTCGTTTTCTACCAGCTCAATGAGCAGGTCATTGTAGACTTGTAGCTGCGGGTCGCTCGTTTCGTACTCGCATCCTTCATACGTTACACTCTCCTCTCTACAGGAAGCCAACGTAAGTATAAGCACAACAAGAACCAGCCTATATCTCATCCGTCGAAACCAACTCCTTTACCTCCTCAATATCCGGCGTATCGTTGTGGTGCCATTTGCCTTTCACGGTGCCGTCCTGCAGCAGCACCAGGCCCGGGCTGGAGCGGATGATGGTCTTGAGCACGGTGTCGTCGCCGAAGTAGTAGGGCACCGCCAGGTTCACCTCGTGGCGGAATTTCTCGAAGTCAGCAGCGCTGTTGCTGGTTACCACCAACGGCGTAATGCCCGCTGCCTCGGCCGCCTTCACCAGTTTGTTTATGTCGCCCATGTTCTCCTGCTGGGTCTTGTCCACGCGCTGCACGATGATCAGCAGTTTCTTGCCCGTGAGCACTTCCTGCGTATGGTCGCCCTCGTCGTTCCAAACGTTGAAGTCGGTGATTTTGGGCCCGGCCTCCGGGTTGATGGCCACCATCGCTTTGTACGTATAGGTGGTATCCATCGGGTAGTCCTCAAACTCCTCGTCCTGCCCGTTTTTGGTCATGATGTACTTGTAGCGCAGCGGCTCCGACGGTTTCATAAGTGTCGGGATGTTGTTGCTTACCTTATAGGCTCTAAAGTCGATGTAGGGCAGGTGCTCGTAGGCGTACCAGCCCACCGCCACCGACAGCGCCGCCGTGATAATGGTGATAATGGCCCCTGAAGAGGCGCGCAAGAACGGCTGCAGGTACTGTTGCGTGAACAGCAGCACCACGATCATCACCAGCAAGACGATATCCTTCGTGAACGACTCCCAGGGTGTAAGCTTAATGGCGTCGCCGAAGCAGCCGCAGTCGGTTACCTTGTTAAAGTAGGCCGAGTAGAAGGTAAGGAAGGTGAAGAACACGATCATGACGAGCAGCAGCCACAGCACCGCCTTAAGTTTGAAGCGCACCAGCAGCGCCACGCCCAGCACGATCTCGGCTGCGCTCAGGAAGATGGACAGAAACAGCGAGTAGGGCTCGAGGCTCTTGAAAAACGGGGCAATGTCAGTCGAGAATACCTCGAAATACTCCTCCAGCTTAATCGCCGTGCCCACCGGGTCGTTTATCTTGATCAGACCTGAGAATATGAACAGCACGGCCACAAACAGCCAGAAAATATTACTTATGAACTTCATCAACCTTGGGAGTTAGAAAGTTAAAGAGTTAGAAAGTTAAAAAGTTTGGGAGTTTAAGAGTTTTTACCTGTACCCATTCCCACTGCTGGTGCGTGCTTGCAGCCCGTACCTTAGTTGACCTTCTCCGCAAAGCCCGACTTGATGAGCGCAAACACAGCGTAGTTGATCATGTCGCGGTAGTTGGCCTCCACGCCCTCCGAGATCAGCGTCTGCCCCTCGTTATCTTCTATCTGCTTGGTGCGGTAGAGCTTCATCAGGATAATATCGGTGATGGAGCTTACGCGCATGTCGCGCCAGGCCTCGCCGTAGTCGTGGTTCTTGGCGTTCAGCAGCTGGATGTTCTCCTCAATGTGGTGGCTATATTCCCGCTCCACCTCCTCGGCTGATAGGCTCAGCGGGGCGTCGGCAGGCAGGTTGAGTTGCATCAGCGCGATCACGCTATAGTTGATGATGCCCACAAACTCGCCGTTGATATCGTCGGCCACCAGCTGCTTGCCCTTTTCCTGGATGGAGCGGATGCGCTGGGCCTTGATGAAAATCTGATCGGTGATGGAAGGCAGCCGCAGCACACGCCAGGCGGTGCCGTAATCCTTGGTCTTCTTCACGAAGGTATCCTTGCAGCGCTGTACTACCTGATTATATTCCTGCAGTGTTTGACTAATCAACTTTTTAGCTTTAATTTTAAAAATAATTGACCCAGATGCCAACATTGGAAGCGAAAGATACGCTTTTTAAGAAAAAATCCACACTAAACTGTCGCGGAAAGCTGCTCTCGCTGGAGGTGCCGCTCGTGATGGGCATCCTCAACCTTACCCCCGACTCCTTTTTCCCGGGCAGCCGCCTGCGCTCCGCCGAAGAGGCCGTGCGCAAGGCAGAACAAATGCTGGCCGATGGCGCTGACATACTGGATATTGGCGGCTACAGCACCCGCCCCGGCGCGGCCGAGGTTTCTTCGCAGGAAGAACAGGACCGCATTCTGCCAGCCATTGAGGCCATACACCACAGCTTTCCGGAGGCCATTATTTCCGTAGATACGTTTCGGGCCGATGTGGCCGAGGCAAGTATAACCGTCGGAGCGCACATCATCAACGACGTTGGCGGCGGCTTATTGGACGATTCCATGTTCGGGACCATTGCCCGGCTGCAAGTGCCTTACATCTTAATGCACATGCGGGGAACTCCACAGACCATGGCAAGCCTTACAAAGTATGACAACCTGGTGGTAGACGTGCTGGACGAGCTGCGGGTGCAACTCGCCAGACTGCAGGAACTCGGCGTAAAGGACGTGATTCTGGACCCGGGCTTCGGGTTTGCTAAAACCGTGGAGCAAAACTTTGAGCTGCTGCGCCACATGGAGGATTTCCGTATCTTAGGCCTGCCTGTACTGGCCGGGCTCTCGCGCAAGTCCATGGTTTACAAGTCGCTGGGCATACACCAGGCCGATGCCCTGACGGGCACAATAGCTGTGAATACGGTGGCGTTGATGAAGGGTGCCGACATTTTGCGGGTGCACGACGTAAAAGAGGCTAAGCAAACTATCATACTTTTAGAAAAGACTAAACTTTGATTTTTTTATTCAGCATAGGGTTTTTAGAGATCGGATGGACCGAGATAATCGACATCCTGCTCGTTACGGCGCTGCTGTACCAGTTGTACAAGCTCCTGACGGGCAGCGTGGCGCTGAAGATCTTCCTGGGCCTGCTGTCGGTATACCTTTTATACTTGGTGGTGCGTGCCGCGGGCATGGAGCTGCTCACCATTATACTGGGGCAGTTCATGGGCGTGGGCGTGCTGGCCGCCATCATACTTTTCCAGCCCGAGATACGGCGCTTCCTGCTGCTGATCGGCAAAACCACCTCCCTTAACCACGACCGTTTCTGGGGCTTTGCCTGGCGCCGCGAGCAGAGCGAAAAACTGAGCCTGACGCCGTTCATCGAGGCCGCCAAATCGCTGGCAGGCAAGAACACCGGCGCCCTCATCGTGTTTGCCAAAAGCTCTGAGCTGAAATACTACGCCGAGTCGGGTGATTTGATTGATGCCGTGATATCGAAGCGCCTCCTCCTCTCCATCTTTAACAAGCATAGCCCGCTGCACGACGGCGCCGTTATCATCTCAGGTAACCGCATCAAAGCCGCCCGCTGTATCCTTCCCGTTTCAGAAAACCAGGAGATCCCGGCCTCCATGGGCCTGCGCCACCGCGCCGCCATCGGGCTTACCGAGATCACCGACAGCATTGTGCTGGTGGTATCTGAGGAAACGGGGCAGATTGCTCTGGTGCGTAACGGTGAGGCTTACCGCAACCTTTCCTCCGCCGACCTGCGCGTCAAGCTCAACCAGTTCCTGTTCGACACCGACCAGAAGCCAGCCGTGGCCCCCTCCGAGAAGCCGGTTAGCACCACAGTGTAGATATGCTTTATACTTTATAGAGAAGAGTTTATCGAAGCTCCCGAACAAACCAGAACAGGCGGTAGCAGCGTGTAAGTATAAAGAGTGGCAGGCCCTGATGCAGCAAGCACAAGCGAGTCTAAAGACTCGCCGCCTACTGCGCGCCACCGGTTTGATACAGGCGCCAGGCATTTATACTTTCTAACTTTTTAACCTTCTAACTTTCTAACTGTAAAGGCGCAACGTATAGCGTCTCTATAACTCCCAAACTCCCCCAACTCATACTTTACAGTCTGCCCTCCCGCCGGTACCACACCAGCCAATAGGCGGCAATGCCGAGCGCCGGCACCAGCCAAAGTATAGCCATCCAGATAAGGCGGGAGCCTACCGGGTAATCAGACTTGAAGATGAGGTGGATAAGGGCCACGGCCACCAGCAGGTAGTTCAGCGTGACCAGCAGGAAAATTTCGGGGTTACGTGCGAGCAGCTCCATGGGCTAAAACAGGATTTCGCTTACAAACCACACCAGGTACAGCAGCGCCGGCGCCAGCAGCAGCAGGATGGTGCCCAGGTTTACGCGGGTCCACTGCGGGTTCAGCAGCATGCTCAGGTACGCCTCCACCGACAGCAGCAGCGCGAAGTAGAAGGCGATCTGCAGCAGCGTGTACACAATGTCGGCCTCCCCGCGCAGCCCCGCCGTGGTATAGGCCAGAAACGAGATCACCATCCACGACAAAACTGTCCCTACCAACACCTGCCCCGGCTTTATCCTGATGTTATTCATACTTCTGATGTGTCCTGAGTTCGGTACAAGGTATAAAAAAATAAAGCCACTCCCATGGCAGGAGTGGCTTTTCTATACTTTGAGAATGGGTTTATACTTACTTAATCACGCCCAGTTCTCTGCCCACTTCCACGAAAGCGGCGATACACTTGTCGATGTGCTCCTTGTCGTGCACGGCCGACAGCTGCACCCGGATGCGGGCCTGGCCTTTCGGCACCACCGGGTAGTAAAAGCCTATCACGTAAATGCCTTTGTCCAGCATGCGGGCGGCGAACTCCTGCGCCAGCGGGGCATCGTAGAGCATCACCGGCACAATCGGGTGGTCGCCTGGCTTAATGTCGAAACCGGCCGCCGTGATCTCCTCCCGGAAATACTTGGTGTTCCACTCCAGCTTGTCGCGCAGCTCGGTGGTAGAGCGCAGCATGTCCAGCACCGCAATGGAGGCACCCACGATTGACGGGGCCAGCGAGTTAGAGAACAGGTACGGGCGCGAGCGCTGGCGCAGCATGTCGATGATCTCCTTGTGGCCTGACGTGAAGCCGCCCATCGCGCCGCCCAGGGCTTTACCCAAGGTGCCCGTGATGATATCGACCTTGCCCATCACGTTGTGGTACTCGTGCACACCGCGGCCAGTCTTGCCCATGAAACCGGTCGAGTGGGAATCATCCACCATGATCAGGGCATTATACTTATCGGCCAGCGCCACGATCTTATCCAGCTGGGCTACCGTGCCATCCATGGAGAAGGAACCGTCCGTCACGATGATGCGGTGCTTGGTATTGGCAGCAACAGCCTCCTGTAGTTTCGCCTCCAGGTCGGCCATGTTGTTGTGCTCGTAGCGGAAACGCTGCGCCTTGCACAGACGCACCCCGTCGATGATCGAGGCATGGTTCAGGGCATCGGAGATGATGGCCGATTCGGCATCAAACAAAGGCTCGAATACCCCGCCGTTGGCGTCGAAGGCGGCGGCGTAAAGAATGGTGTCCTCGGTGCCGAGGAACTCGGATATCTTACGCTCCAGCTCTTTATGGATGTCCTGGGTGCCGCAGATAAAGCGTACCGAGCTCATGCCGTAGCCGTGTGTGTCGATGGCGTGCTTGGCCGCCTCCACCACCTTGGGGTGCGCCGACAGGCCCAGGTAGTTGTTGGCGCAGAAGTTAAGCACGTGGTGCATTTGCGTGGTATCGATGTCAGCGCCCTGCGGCGTGGTGATGATACGCTCCTGCTTATACAATCCTGCCTCCTTTATCTCGGCAAGCTGCTGTTCTAAGTCTGGTTTTAAGGTCTCGTACATAGTTTCGTTTATCGTTATTCGTTGCTCGTTGTTCGCTATTCTGAAAGTATGATCTACAGGCCGGTGGCGTCGCCGGTCTCATCGGGCTTTGCCGGCGGCCTGCGCATGACGGGCCGTGGCCTCGGGGGCTTTGGCTGCTCCTCTTCCTGCGGCTGCTCTGCCTCTTTTTCAGGCGGATTTATACTTGTACTTTCTGCTTCTGATGCCTCCATAGTCGGTTTTTGCAGCGCTACCGGTCGTTTGATCACCGGTCGTGGGCGCAGAGGTTTTGGTGTATCTTCGCCGGCAGGTGCAGGTGCCTCCGGTTTACGTTGCTCCTCCTTCGGCGCCTCTTCTTCTGGCTGCTGCAGCGCTACCGGCCGCCTGATCACCGGCCTCGGGCGTGGCGGCTTTGGAGCTGACTCCACGGTTGGCGGCGCCGGTGTTTCTTCAGGCTTCGGCTCCTCCTGCGGCTGTTGCAAGGTCGTCGGCCTTTTCATCACCGGGCGCGGCCTGGGCGGTTTAGGCACCTCCGTTTCCGCTGCCGTTGGTTTTATACTTTCTTCTGATGCAGTGGCAGCATTTCCCTCGTCCGGTTGCTGCAGCGCCACCGGGCGCTTTATCACTGGCCGCGGGCGTGCAGCCGGTTTCGCAGCCTCAGCGGTTTCCGGCTTCTCTATACTTTCTGTATCCGCAGGCTTCGGTATAACCGGCCGTTTAACCACTGGCCTTGGGCGTGCCACAGGTTTAGCTTCTTCTGCTCCTGCTGCTGCCGGCTTTACGGAGGATTCACCCTCCGCAGGCTTTTGCACAGCGGCAGGTCGGCGCACCACCGGCCTTGGTTTTGGCATACTTTCTTCGGAAGCCGCGGCTTCTTCGGCAGCCGGTTTGGGCGCCATGGCCCTGCGCACGGCGGCCGGACGGGCAGCAGCGACTGGCTCCGGCCTAGGGATGTCTGCCTCGGCCAGGTGGTAGCGCAGGCGCACATCGTTCAGCACCATCTTCACCTGCACCAGGAAGCTGTTCGGGTGCATTTGGGCGTACATCTCCTGCCAGGCCGCAAAGCGCCCCGGATCAGCCGCCTCAAAGGCCGGCTTGCTTATCCGCTTCTTAACCAGGAACTCCTCAAATGTCATACGTTGCAGGCCTTCTGTGCGCAAGTTACGTTTTCGGGCTCAAATTGGCTACCTGTGCGCTGCTTTGTGCCGGCATCCCTACAAATATAAGAAAATCCGCTTGCCGCGCCGGGCAAAGGTTACCCATACTTTACGCGGGGTTATCTAATCGTTAAGTCTGCCCCGGCCCCTTTCACCCGCCCTAAAGCTGGCTTACCTTTGTTGCCAAGGTGAAATAAAAGTTAGTTAAGATTAGGTTGAGGAGAGGCCGCGGACCCAGAGTCTGCGGCTTCTTTGTTTTATACTTGCTGCCCGCAAAAGCTTTCTTGGTAAGTATACTTTCAGGATTCTACTGAATTCGGTTACTTTGTGCATAGATTTTTAAATTCGCTATGGCAAACACAAGTGACACGGTATTAGTGATTGGTGCCTGCGGGCAGCTGGGCTCTGAACTAACGATGGAGCTACGCAGGATGTACGGGGATGCAAACGTGGTGGCGGCAGACATTTCGGCACCCAAGCAAGCCGATTTGCGCGAATCAGGCCCTTTTGAGAAGGTGGATGTGCTGGACTCCAACGTGCTGGCCGGGCTCGCCTCGAAGTATAAATTCAAGCATATTTACCACCTGGCGGCCGTGCTCTCGGCCACCGGCGAGAAGAACCCCAAGTTTGCCTGGAAGCTGAACATGGACGGCCTCTTTAACGTGCTGGACCTGGCCCTGAAGCAGAAAGTGGAACGTGTGTACTGGCCCAGCTCCATCGCTGTGTTCGGGCCGAGCACGCCGCGCCAGCACACCCCGCAGCAAACCGTGATGGACCCGAATACCGTGTACGGCATCAGCAAGCAGGCCGGCGAGCGCTGGTGCGAGTACTACTTCCAGAAGTATGGCCTGGACGTGCGCAGCCTCCGCTACCCCGGCCTGATCGGCTACAAGGCCCTGCCCGGCGGCGGCACCACTGATTACGCCGTGGATATTTACCACCAGGCGCTGGAGAGCGGCAAGTATGAATGCTTCCTTGGCGAGGACACCTACCTGCCGATGATGTACATGCCGGACGCCCTGAAAGCCACCCTGGACCTGATGCACGCCCCGGCAGAAAGTATAAAAGTGCGCGACTCCTACAACCTGAGCGCCATGAGCTTCTCCCCGAAAGAGGTCGCCACCGCTATTAAAAAGCACATCCCTGGGTTTGAGATCACCTACAAACCCGACTCGCGCCAGCAGATCGCCGACTCGTGGCCGCAAAGTATAGACGACAGCGCCGCCCAGCAGGACTGGGGCTGGACACCAACCTATGACCTGGACGCCATGACCGGGGACATGCTGGTGAACCTGAAAAAGATGAAGCAGGAGCAGGCAGTATAAACTTGGCCCTGAAAGTACAAACCACAGGAGAAGGCGGTGCAGCAGCATCGCCTTTTCTTTTGTATGGGTTTGGCTTTCGCTGGCGCAAGCGTCCGCTTGTGCCTTTTTATACTTGCTGTTCCGGACATCCTTGTCCGGAACCTCTCTGCTGCGGATTTCCTAATCCGCGTAAGCCATACTTTATACTTGGACTATATTTTATACTCCCATAGCCACTGCTTTCCGCAACTGGAACCAAGCTATTCTTACTAGCTGCCGCTGATCCTCCAGACTTACTCATCTACAGTTTCATCTCTGACATTGGAGCTCTCAAGCCCGAGAGGGCTCCCCGATATGCATCGGGGTAAACTCTCTCAGGCATCGCGCTGGGAGCTTTTCCTTTGCTCCTACGTCGCAATGCCCTTACGGGCACCGGAAAAACTCGCATAGGCGCTCAACCCAAGAACTGGGATCAGATTCGATAGCTAAAGTCTTTGCTACAGAACGTATATAACTCCCCTCCCTGTAGGGGCCAGGGGTGGGTTCATACTTGTAGGGACAGGTCGCGACCTGTCCGCTCTATGTCAGCTGCCATGAAATTTATACTTCAGCTAACTCGGGTGCAGAGCTCCCTCGCCTGCTTTTAGGGAAGGGCTAGGAGAGATATGTGGTGAAAGCGCAGTTCTGAGGCAAACCCAAGGTAGGATACCCCACTATTCTGTCCCTAGCAACATCCTGGTCATCCTTAAATCCCGTAAACCTTGGTCTATGATCGTAAACCAGATACCTGAGGGCTGGGAGGTGATTTACCAGCAGGCGCACGGCATACTGGCCGCCGAGCTGGCTTACCGGCTAAGGCCGGAGCTGCAGTGCGCGCACTGGGTGGAGACCCTGGTGGCCATCGCCAACCACGACAACCGCCAGCGCACCTGGCGCGGCAAGGACGGGCTGACACCTGCCGGCGCTCCCGCCGATTTCATGCTGCAGCCCAACACCCTGGCGCAGGCCAGGGCGCTGATGCATGCTGTGCGCTTCCAGGGGCGCTGGGTGGCGCTGCTCACCTCCCTGCACATGAGCTACCTCTACGAGGGTCGGCGCGGCGAGCGCAAAGCCACCGACTCCTTCCTGGACGAGCAGCAGGAACTGCAGAAAAGTTGCCTCAAAAGTCTGGGCATCTCTCAAAAACAAGCTGCCCAGGCATACGCCCTCATGCAGTGGTGCGACCGCCTCTCGCTTATACTTTGCCGCAACGAACTTCCTGCCGATGAACGCGCACTGGAGATAACCACCGGCCCCGATGGGAAACCATACTTTGTGAAGCAGGTGCAAACCAGGGCGGTACACGTGGAACCCTGGCCTTTCGCGCAAAAAGAGTTTGAGGTGCAGGTGGAGTATAGGGTGCTGACGCAGCTACAGTATAAAAATGATAAGGAGCTGGCACAGGCGCTGCATCAGGCTGAGGTGAAGTATAAAAGGTGGAAGCTGCAGAAATAGTACACTATGCCATACTTGCCTGCCCCTGAATATCTATTCTAACCCATATTCTTAAAAGCACGTCCATACTTCTCTAACCAGTGGCGCCACTGAAGAAAACAAACCAGGATGGTAACAGAATCAAACGACGACGAGCTAAGGAAAATAATATTCGAGCGGGATAAGGTAATTGTGAAATTTACGGATAAGGACTGCCCGGTGTGCAAGCTGATGGAGCCCAAGTACAGAAAGATCGCCGAGGAGCCTATGTATAGTCCGGTTTCGTTCCTGCGGATGGATGCGAAGGAGAACCCCGTATCGAGCCGGGAGGTGAGGATGAAGGGAACGCCGTTTTTTGCCACCTACCACAACGGCACCCTGGCCGACTGCGGCATTGCCGCCACCGAGGAAGAGCTGCGCGAGATGCTGCAAAAGCTGCTGCAACTTTCCTGACCTATCTATTTTTTCGGAACGACCTTTGCCCTGTAGCTGTTAAGGAAAACCTGTGCTACCTTGCGCCGCTTTTTTAAACAGCTAAAACGTGATCCTAAAGACTTTCCGCACACTGCCCGTACTGCTTCTGCTCGTGGCCTCGGGCTTTGCCCTGCCCGGCTGCTCCAGCACCGAGCAACTCGACCCGGCTGCTCCTGCCGCCACTGCCGCGGCGGTTCCTGTGTACAGGCCGCAACTTTCGTCGGTTACCGTGCCCGTGTCCATCTCCGTGGCTGCCCTGGAGGGCCGGCTGAACCAGGAGATCGCCGACATCCTCTACAAAGACACCAACCTGCAGGACGACAACCTGGCCATAACTGTGGCCCGGAACGGCAACCTGCGCATGCGCGCCGACAAGGACAAAGTATACTTCTCGGTGCCGCTGCGCGTCTATGCCAAAGGTCGCTGGAAATGGGACCCGTGCAAGATCTGTCCTTCCATCGACAAGACCGAGGACACCACCTTCGACATGATCATCAACACCGAAAGCAAGATAGGGCTGACCGAGGATTACAGGATCAACACGATTACCAGCGGCGACTTTGAGTGGGGCGCCACCAAGCCTGTGATCGAGCTGGGGCCGCTGCGCATCGGCCTGGCCCGCTTTGTGGAGCCGGCGCTGCGCCAGCAGATGAGCAACATCTCCAGGCAGCTGGACAAGGAACTGCAGAACCGCCTGGACGTGAAAAAGTACATCGCCGAGGCATGGCAGCAGCTGCAGCAGCCCGTGATGCTGAACAACGACCTGAACGCCTGGCTTACCGTAGTACCGCAGGAGATACGCATGGCGCCGCTGCAAGGCCACAACGGCACCCTGAACACCCGCCTTGGCATCACCTCCTACATCACCGTCACCACCGACGGCAAGCCGCAGGTGCAGGTAAACAAGCTCCTGCCCAAACTGATCGTGGACAGCCGCATGAGCGACGACGTGCAGATAGGCCTGACGGCCAGCATACCGTACGCCCGCGCCAGCAAAATGCTGCAGGAGCAGGTGGCCAAACAAACCTATACGTTCGACGGGGGCAAGAGCGAGATAACAGTGAACGAAGCGGCCATAACGCCCGGCGGCTACCAGCTGGTGCTGATGCTCGACGTGAACGGCAAGACCAGGGCCGGCATCTTCACCAAAAAGATAGAAGGCAAGGTATACCTGCGCGGCACACCCTACTACGACGCCGAAACCGCCTCCATCCGCGTACGCGACGTAACCTACGACCTCGACACGAAAGACAGGATACTGAGCACCGCCAGCTGGCTGGCCCAGAACAAGTTTGAGGAGATGATACAGCAGCAGGTAAGCATACCGGTGCAGCACGAGCTGGAGAATGCCCGCAGCATGCTGCAGGCCACGCTGGATAAACAGGGCCGTGTGCACGAGTCGGTGCTGCTGCGCGGAAGTATAAACCACATCGCCCCGGATAACCTGTACCTGACACAGGAGGGCATCAAAGCCGTGGTAAACGCCAGAGGCACGCTAACCGCCACGATAGATAAGCTGTAGCTGCGTATCACGTAGCACGTATCAGGTAGCATGATTTTTTGAATGGAGTCGTGCTACGTGATACGCCCTTATCCTCAAAGTTTCTCGATAGGCGTGGGGCTGTTGAACACGTTGTCCGGCACCTCGGCTGGGGCGGCTATGTCGGTCAGTTTGAAATCGCCCTGGGAGTTGCTGCGGTCGGAGGCCAGTTTTATACTTCCGTAATCTTTGTAATCGCCCCAGCGACGGGTAAAGGAGGGCTCGGCATCCTCTGCGCTTCGGAAGAAGGCCCACTGCGTTACCAGCCCCTGCTCCTTATCCATCCATAGTTTATACTTGTTCTGCGGCGTGAGGCCCACCTGCGCAAAGGTCATCTCCAGCACATCGGCCGGGGCGCCGTCCATGGTTTGCTCCTCGCCCACATACCGTAGCGTTACGCCGGGGTCCAGCAGCTTAAAGGGCATCACGAGCCAGTAGGAATTATTTATCCAGAGGGCGTAGGCACGCTCCAGCAGCTTCTGTTTCTCCTCCGGGTCCTGCAGCTCCTGGCCGTCCACGTATACTTTCCCGTCCTTGGTGTCGGTGTTGATGATGGCCACGAGGCTGTCCTGCTCCCACCGGAAGCGATTCTGGTGTTTGTCCCATACCTGGTACTGGTCGTTGAAGGTCCAGGCAAGGTAGCGGGTGTCGTTCCAGCCCTTTTCTCCGCCCATGTTTTCCATCACCTCCCGGGCTATACTTTTGGCTTTATCGCCGGGACTTTGGGCGCAGCCCGATAGTAGCAGGCAGAGAAACAGGAACAGCGGTTGGAGGGGAATTCTTAGCGGCATCGGGCTATACGTTACGTTCGCTCCCATGTACGGAATTATACCCGCGCAGGATGCTGCCGCGGCGCTGTGGGCGGGCGCTCTTCAACCCATTACGGGCGTGCTGCGTAGGTTAAAGCCACAACAGAAACTGACGACAAGCCCTATGCCCAAGTATACTTTATCAGGAATTTTCCAGCTGCTGAAGTCCTCCGTGGACGGTTTTCTCGAGGCCAACTCCCTGCGGCTGGCGGCGGCACTGGCTTTTAACGCTATTTTCTCTATCCCGCCGCTGCTGCTCATCATCATCAAGGCGGCCGGTTTTTTCTTCGGCGAGGAGGCCGTATCGGGCCAGCTGGAGGCGCAGGTGTCCACGGCCATCAGCCATGATGCCGCCTCCGAAGTAGAGAACATGGTGCAGAATGCCAGCACGCAGGAGTCCACGGGTTGGGCCATGTGGGTGGGCATCGGCACGCTGGTGTTTGCCTCCACCACCTTCTTTGTCACGCTGCAGCAGTCGCTCAACAGCGTCTGGAACCTGAAGGTGAAGCCCACCAGCGGCATCCTGCGCATGGCAAAAGAGCGCGTTTTCTCCTTCGGGCTGATCCTGAGCATCTCGCTACTCATGCTTATCTCCTTCGTCATCAGTGCGGCTATCTCGGTGCTGAGCGGCTACATTTCCGACATGCTGCCCGGCGTCGGCTACTGGGTAATCAAGGCGCTCGATTTTATCATCTCCATCGGTTTGATCACCCTGCTGTTCGCGCTCATCCTGAAGTACCTGCCGGATGCCAACATCCGCTGGAAGGACACACTGATCGGGGCGCTGATCACGGCCGTACTTTTCACCGTCGGCAAGTTCCTCATCAGCTGGTACATCGGCACCTCCGACCCCGGCTCGGCCTACGGTGCGGCGGGCTCCATCATACTTATACTTGTCTGGATCTACTACTCCTCCATGATCGTGTTCTTCGGGGCCGAGTTCACGCAGCAGTATGCCCATAAGTATGGCCAGCGTATCACGCCAAAGGCACATGCCGTGTTTGTAGAGGAGCGTGAGGTGGTGGACAGGCGCGAAGAGCGCAGGGGCACCGGCAGGCCAAAGGCCGAGGGCAGGTTTGAGGGGTGATATTCGTTATTAGTTGTTAGTTATTAGTTGTTCGATAAGGAGCTGCCGTAAATGCATCGCCTTTGCCTCAAGTGATTGCCTGCAGTGCCGGTTGCAACCACCCCTGCCTCTCCTTAGCCAAGGAGGGGAGTCTGTAATTACTTCTGTTGAAGTATGAGTTGCATAGCTGCTGTTCTTGCGCGGACAGGTCGCGACCTGCCCCTACAAAGTATGAACCCACCCCTAGCCCCTCCGAGGAGGGGAATTTATACTTGCTATACTTTATTACATTGTCATCTCGAGCAGCGCGAGAGATCTATCGGGAATTCTATAGAGGTCTCTCCCATAGGTCGAGATGACAATATTAGCCGTAGCTATCGAACTGATACCCAGTTTTTCTGTGAGGCGCCGGGGGTAGGGGCCCTCTTATGCGAGTTTTTCCGGTGACGAACGGAGTGAGGCAGCCCGAGGCACGAGGGCAGGAAAAGCTCCCAGCGCCAAGCGGGAAAACGAGCCCTCCCGGGCTGGAGGGAGCCAAAGCCAGAAATGAAACTTTAGGTTTGTAAGACTGAGGATCAGCGGAAGCTAGTAAGTATAGCTTGGATCAAGTTACGGGAAGCAGCGGCTCAGGGAAAGTATGGCTCAAGTATAAAAAGGCACAAGCGGACGCTTGCGCCAGGAAAGTATAAAGTATAGCCAAAGTATAAAGTATGATTTAGAAGTAAAAGACACGAGTTACAAGCCAACGGAAGTATAACCACCCAGGTACTGCTATAAAGTATAAACCCGGCTTCTGCAAGTATGCGCAGAAACCGGGTTTATACTTTGACTGATGTTTATACTTTACACCGGCTGCTTTTCCTTTACAGCCAGCTGGCCGCAGGCCGCGTCGATGTCCTTGCCACGGCTGCGGCGCACGTTTACCTGCAGACCACGGTCGGCCAGGTAGTAGATAAACGCTTGCAGGCGGTCGTCGTCGGTGTTTACGAAATCGGCGTTCTCGATCGGGTTATACTCGATCAGGTTGATCTTGCAGGGAATGATCTTGGAGAAGCGCAGCAGTTCCTCGGCATCCTGCAGCGTGTCGTTGAAGTTATCGAATACGATGTACTCGTAGGTTACCTTGCGGCCGGTTACCTGGTGGTAGTGCTTCAGGGCGTCCTTCAGGGCCTCCAGCGAGTTGGTCTCGTTGATGGGCATGATCTGGTTACGCTTCTCGTCGTTGGCCGCGTGCAGCGAGAGGGCCAGGTTAGCTTTTACGCCATCATCGGCCATTTTCTTGATCATCTTGGCAATACCGGCCGTGCTCACCGTAATACGGCGGGCGGCCATGCCCAGGCCGTCGTGCGCGGTGATGCGCTCGATGCTTTTCATCACGTTGGCGTAGTTGAGCATCGGCTCGCCCATGCCCATGTACACGATGTTGGTGAGCGGCTGGCCATACTGCCGCATACTTTGCTCGTTGATGCGCACCACCTGGTCGTAGATCTCGGCGGCATCGAGGTTGCGGACGCGGTCCATGTAGCCGGTGGCGCAGAACTTGCAGGTAAGCGAACAACCCACCTGGCTGCTCACGCAGGCCGTTTTACGCTCGTCATGCGGAATCAGCACGCCCTCCACAATGTTGCTGTCGTAGAGTTTGAAGGCAGATTTGATGGTGCCGTCCTGGCTCAGCTGCTCGGTGGCTACCTGCACGGCGTTAATGGCAAAGTGTTGCTCCAGCTTCTCGCGCAGGGCCAGGCTTACGTTGTTCATCTCCGCAAACGACTGGGCCGCATGCTTCCAGAGCCACTCGTATACCTGCTTGGCCCGGAAAGGCTTCTCCCCGTTCTCCACGAGCCAGGCCTTCAGGTCGTCGAGCGACATCTTACGAATATCTTTCTTAGTTAAAACCGGAATATCTGCGATCAAATTCATACCACAAAATTACAAAAATCATCCGGCTTTAGTTTCAATCTTTGCCTTTACTTCAGGAGATCTTAAGTAGCTCCTTTATCTGGATGATTTTATACTTACTTCTTTGGGTTGCTGGGAGGCTGAGGGAGTCGTGGTGGAGGTGGTAACGGTATCCCTTTGGTGTCTGGGTTTGGAGAGTTTGGGTTTGAGGGCGGATTGGCTGGTCTCTGTTCTTTGGCCATTTGATTCATTAGTTTTTATATTAAGTGAAGCAAATATGATGAGTAGCAATATTCCTATACAAATAGCAATATAAGCAAAATAGTTAAAGCTGTGCATTTTACTCTCTAGCCTCCTAGTCATCTCTACATGTCCTCCATACATTGAAACGGCTTCCTCTATCTCAGTGGCTTCTCCCATACTTGCCGCAACATCCATACGATCAATTATGGTATCTATAGAGCTTATTGACTTCCGATGAGCTTCAAGCGAATATAAGTGAGCTGAAAGGCTCAGTAATAGAGTAGCACCGAGAAAGGCCCATGCAAAAATCAAGAGGCTAGGGTAAATAGGGTCTTCACCTCCAAGCTTCTCCACGAATGCCATAGACAGCGCTAGAGCACCAGAAGAAATCAGAATCAATGTCTTATCGAAAGCTTCACTACTTTTCAGTAGCCCATCGCTTAGCTGCTTTTGGTATCCAGCAAAAAAATCACGTGTGTTTTCCATCTCAAGAAGTTAAACATATAAATATATACAAATTTAAATGTGCTAACTCCTTAATTCCTTCTCTAACTAAAAGTGGTTGAGCAAACTAATTGCTTGGGCTACGCGCCTTTAGCAATTAGTTTCAATCTTAGCCTTTACTTCAGCGGGCAGGGGCATTAGTTTGCGCTCCTGGTAGTTAAAGCACAGCATGCCGGTCTTGGCGCGGGCCACTTCCTTGCCATTCTGGTTCGTGATGTGGTAGGTGATGTCGAAGCCATACTTGTGCAGGTCGTCGAAAGCCATACTTATACGTAGCACGTCGCCGTAAAAACCCTCGCCTTTGTACGCTATCGCCACATCGGCCATGATCATACTTGCCCCTCCTATACTTAATTCGCTCCAGCCGAAGTGGCCGAGCAGCTGCATGCGCGCCTCGTGCATAATGGAGAGCAGGGCATCGTTGCCCAGGTGGTTGCCGTAGTTCAGGTCGGTTACGCGCACAGGAATGGTGGCCGTGAAATGGGTATGGGCGGGGATGTCTACTTTTACTCGTGCCATAGGGTAGGGGCTGCCGGAATTGAAAGCCTATACTTCCGCCCCGGCTTATATAATTTTACTAAATTCTGATTATGATATATTGCGGCCACACGGCAGTAATGCGTACCTTTGCAAGGTAACACAAAAAGCATGCACCTCGAAATAAGACAGACGAAAGACGGCTCCAACACCCTTTACGTGCCCGAACTCAACGAGCACTACCACTCGGTGCACGGGGCCCTGCAGGAGTCGCAGCATGTGTTCATAAAGCATGGCCTGGAGCATGCGCTGGAGCAGAAGAAGGACCTGAAAATATTGGAAGTGGGTTTCGGCACCGGCCTGAACGCCATCCTTGCCTTCCCGTCTGCGCTGGCCAGGAAGGCCTTTATCCAGTACGACACGCTGGAGAAGTACCCGCTAACAGAGGAAGTGGTGCAGCAACTGCACTACGAGAACATCATCCTGAACCCGGAGCTATACGCGTATTTCCTGAAGCTGCACGCGGCCCCCTGGAACGAGCCCGCCGAGATTATCCCCTACTTTACGCTGCAGAAGATGCACGAGTCGCTGGAGGAGTATGTGGCGCCGAACTCCTACTACGATGTGGTGTTCTTTGATGCCTTTGCCCCCGAAAAGCAGCCCGAGCTATGGTCTGACGCCATGTTCGAGAAGCTGTACAAGGCCATCCGGCCGGGTGGCACTCTGGTTACCTACTGCGCCAAAGGCTCGTTTAAGCGCAGCCTGAAGGCCGCCGGCTTTGTGGTGGAGGCCCTCCCCGGTCCTCCGGGCAAGCGCGAGATGACGCGCGGCCTGAAGCCCCTGCCAGCCGACAGGTAACCGCTGCACCTGCCCTGATATTCAAATAGTTATAATACATGTTGCACTATTCTTCGGCCCCACAACACGCCTCGTCAGCCTTGCCGGGGCATGTCCTGTTTTTCTTTACGATTGTCTGCATCGAAGATGAACCTAATTTAAAACGGAATGGTTAGGAACTAAATTGCACTTTTTTGTAGGTGCCATACTTTGAAATTTCAAATAAAGCCCTACATTGCGCTATAGAAAAGTATCCCCTAATCGTTCACCATATGAAAAGCTTACTTAGAAAAGTATCTTCGAGCATCATCAAGCCATTTCTTCCTAAATATGAAGTGGTTTGCACCTCTTACCAGGTAATCCCGGGGCACCCGGTAAATGGCAACCAGCAAAAGCACACCTTTGAGAAGGGCGCCTCTGCAGAAGCCAGGAAATTTTACGTAAAAGTGATCAACTCCGACATGACCCGGACCATGGCCCCGGTGGAGGTACACCTGAAGCGCCGCGGCAGAACCATCGAGAAGAGAAACTTTGGCCCCGTGGAGGAGCTGAAGAAGTTCAACATCGTCTACAAAGGCTAAGCACCACTGCAAGACACTAACAGAAGAGCCTCCCGGCGCAACCGGGAGGCTCTTCTGTTCTATAACAATGCTTGAAGTATACGTTAGCCCTGTTTGATAAACTTTGCCTTTGTCAGGTCCAGCATTTTGGTGAAGTGCGTCTTGTCCTCGTGGGTGAGGTAGGCCCTCCAGAGGCCCTCCACCAGCAGCATGAGGATCTCCGTCTCCAGTTCCGGCTCTTTATGGCCCAGCTTGCGGAACGCCTCTACCAGCTTTGCCTTCACCGAGTTAAGGTAGCGCTGGTGATGGCGCTGCGCCACCTCCTCGTCCACCATGCGGAACTGCATCCGCCAGAAATCACGCTCGTCCTCCACCAGCTTCTGCGGCATGTCCAGCACGTTACTGATCAGCTTGGCGGGGTCGTTCTCCTCCACCGATTTCTTGCTCCTCTCGGTAATGCGCCTGTAGCCGGCCTTCACAACCGCTTCCAGCAGGTTCTCCTTGCTGATGTAATGCTTAAATATAAGGCCTTCCGATACGCCGGCAGCTTTGGCGATCTGGCTCGTGGGAGTGGCATCGTACCCTTTTTCAGCAAAGAGGTTTAATGCGGTGTCTAGGATGATTTCTTTTTTGGTCTTGGCCATGGTCTTACTGTATAGCGGAATATGCACAGGTATGGCAGGTTCAAGCGCATTGACATGCACCTGCGCCTGGGCGAATTACAAAAGTACGATATAGCTGCTTAAAAAATAAGCATTTACAAATGATACCTCTATATCTGTACTCTTTTTCTTTTTAATCTGCCTGTTGTTATACTTCCCTGCGCCACATCCCCTGTGGCATCACCACCGCATCCAGCGGCACGTCAAAGGGATTGGGGTCGGCAATGCGTTCCACGGGAGGCTCTAAGGAAAGGCCAATTTTAAGCACATCGGGGCGACAGTCAGCCAGGAAGCGGTCGTAGAAGCCTTTGCCGTAGCCTACGCGCTGGCCGGCCTTGTCAAAGGCCAGCAGCGGCACCAGCACCACATCCACTTCGTGGGCATGGATGATGTGGGCGTTCTGCGGCTCGGGGATGCCCCATGGGTTTTCTACCAGCACGGCCTCGTCAGTCAGGTGGTGGTGGGTAAGGATATTTTGCTCCGCATCGGTTACCGGCACGGCCACGCGCACCTTAGGATGCTCCTGCCGCAACCGCTCAATCAGGAGCCAGGTATTGACTTCGTTGTTCTTGAGGATGGGCAGAAACACATGCACCGTTTGCCCGGGCCGCAGCGGAAAATGCGCAAAGAACTGTTCAGCGATGCGCAGGCTGCGCTGCTGCACTTCTTCCACAGGCAGAGCCCGGCGCTGCCGCAGCATCAGTTTGCGTAACTCTGCCTTCTGCATTATACTTCCTCCAGGATGGTGAACTTAAACTCCAGCGGATCGAAAGCCTCTACCAGCGCCGGTATAAAGTCGGGGTTGTTCGTCTGGTAGGTGAGCAGGTTGTCCTGGCGCTCCTGCAGGCTGCCGCCCGGGAAGAGTTTCTCCTTCAGGTTCTCCAGTTGCTTAAAGGTTTGCTCATGCTTGCTGTCGCGGGCTTTGGAGAGCTTTTTCTCCAGCATGTGCAGCGAGTTGGCGGCTTTCTGCGCCTCAGCTCCCACGGCTTTCACCAGGGTCGGATCTATACTTTCGGCCAGCTTCTCTACCTGGGCAAAGGCGGCGGCCAGGGCCTCTCGCTGCGCCTCCAGGCTGATCTCCTCCTCATGCAGCTGGCCCGACAGCTGCTTTTTCAGCTCCTGGAAATTTTGGAACAGATCCTGCGGCTCCAGGCCCAGCTTGTGCATGCGGCTGGCGTTGCTACGGCTAATGTAGAGGGCCGAGTTGCGCAGCATCAGCAGCGGGAAAGTTACGTTATACTTTTCGAACAGCTGCTTGAGCTGGAACCAGTAGGCCACCTCCGCACCGCCGCCAATGTAGGCCAGGTTCGGAAGTATACGCTCCTCGTAGAGCGGACGAAGGATCACGTTCGGGCTGAAGTGCTCCGGATGCTCCTGTGCCTCCTGCAGCATTTCCTCTAAAGTATAGCTCAGGTCGGTGTTGAGCACGTTATACTTGTCGCCTTCCTGCACGATGCGCTCGCGCAAGCCATCTGTCAGGTAAAACAGGTTGATTTCGCGGGAGTATACCTGCGGCTTATAGCCCGCCTCCTCCAGTTGTTGGCTGGTCTCCGTCACCAGCTGATGCGACAGCTGCTCGGTCAGTTCCCGCTCCACTACCGGCATCAGCGCCTTTTTCAGTTCTCTGTGGTCGCCATCTATACTTACCAGGCCATACTCCCCGAACAAGGCGTGCGTGATGGCGCGGGTGGCGTCTGCCAGGTTTTTGCTGTTGCGGTAGGCCTCCTCAAACACCGGGTAGGCCTCCGGCAGCTCCTCCAGCAGTTGGGCCATACTTTCGGTAGAGAACCTACCCACAGCGCCGGTCTGCTCGCTCTCCCAGGTATACTTCTTTCCGAAAAGGTTAAAGTAGTTGATCTCGGCAAAGTCGTGGTCCTCGGTAGCCATCCAGTATACCGGCACAAAGGTATAATCCGGGTACTGCTGCTGCAGCTGGCGGCAAGTATTTATGGCCGTGATGATCTTATAGACAAAGTACAAAGGGCCGGTGAAGATGTTGAGCTGATGGCCCGTGGTAACGGTGTAGGTGTTGGGCTGGCGCAGCAGGTCGATATTTTGCTGCACGCTGGGGTGAATCTCGGAGAGGGAAGTATACTGCTCCTGCAGCGCCTGGTGCAAGGTCTGGCGTTGCTCCTGGCTGAAGCTTTTCTCCTTCAGTTGGGCGCCAAAAGCCTCTACGGTCGGGAAGCGGTTGTAAAATGGCTGTAGCTGCGGGCTACAACAAAGGTAGTCGGTTATGGTCTTGGAGAAGGCGCCGGTGGCGGCGTAGTCTATCTTGGTGATCTTCATGGTTTGTACTTCCATCTGCAGTGTGGCGGTGGGTTTAGCCCTTTTAACAGTTTAGCCCGAAATGTGTTGCAGCTAATTTATACTTTGCTGCAACAACACAAAGTAACGCTTTATTTTCTTTACTGCTTCAGGCAACCAGGACTTTGCTCTGGGACAGGTTAGCTTATACTTTGCTGATGCCCTGCTGGGCATGCGATTTTATACTTTATACTTACCGATGCGCCCGCTCTACGTACAGTAGGTGAAATCTATACTTTATACTTATGGGACTATTAAGCGGTATGATGGGACACGCCTCCGAAGTGTCTATCGAGAAACTGGCAAAGGAATTTCAGCCGATCCTGATCGACGACGAGCGCATCGAGCGGGCGTATAAACTGATCCGGGACATGCTCGTGTTCACCAACAGGCGACTTATACTTGTCAACAAGCAGGGTCTGACCGGCACCAAGACCGACTATCAAAGTATACCTTACAGCAGCATCAAAATGTTCTCCAAAGAGAGCGCCGGCATCGGCGACCTGGACGCTGAATTAAAGATCTGGCTCACCGGCGAGGATCAGCCCACCATCAAGCAGGACTTCCGGAAAGGGGACAATATCAACGAGGCGTACCGGGTGCTGAGTAAGTATGTGCTGAAGTGACCTCCCCCTGCCCCCTCCTAAAAACAGGAGGGGGTGGTTCAGCTATTTTTGAATAAGGCAGCTATCTTTTGTAGCACCTCTTCCGGCTGCTCAAAAATCTCACTGTTTCTGATGCGGATAACTTTGTAGCCCAGATGCTGTAGCTTTTCGTCGCGCACTTGGTCATTTGCGATGGCTTCGGGTGTATCATGCACAGAGCCATCTACTTCTATGATCATTTTCTCAGAGGCGCAGTAGAAATCCACAATGTAGCTGCCGATGCTATGCTGCCTCCTGAACTTCCGGCCACCTAACCTATGCTTCCGTAGCAACCTCCACAGTTCCTCTTCCGCAGGAGTCAAGTTATTTCTCAATATAGATCGCTCTTGTCTTAGGTTAGAGATACTATGCAACTGATCTTTCCGCATATTTTATACTTTGCCAGCAAACATTAACTCCCAGTACTTATGTTCCCAAAAGCAAAAGCCTTTCTCTATAATAGAGAAAGGCTTTCTTCAAAAAATATCTTTACACCCCCTCCTGTTTTTAGGAGGGGGCAGGGGGAGGTCTACACGACCACCTCGCCATACAAATCAAAATCCGAAGCATCGGTGATCTTCACGTTGGCAAAGTCGCCGAGGCGTACGTAGTTGCTGTCGGCTGGCACGAGTACCTCGTTGTCTACCTCCGGGGAGTCGTACTGGGTGCGGCCCACAAAATAGCCGCTCTCTTTGCGGTCGAAGAGCACTTTATAGGTGTTGCCTATTTTCTCCTCGTTCAGCTCCACCGAAATGCCCTGCTGCAGCTCCATGATGGCGTCGGCGCGCTCCTGCTTCACCTCTTCCGGCACGTTATCCTCCAACGTATAGGAGTGCGTGTTATCCTCGTGCGAGTAGGTAAAAATGCCCAAGCGGTCGAACCTGGTTTCCTCTACCCAATCGTAGAGCTCCTGGAAGTCCTGCTCCGTTTCGCCCGGGTGGCCAGCGATCAAAGTGGTACGCAGGGCGATGTCCGGCACGCGCTGGCGGATCTGGTCTACCAACTCAATGGTACGGCGCTTACCGATGCCGCGGCGCATCGACTTCAGCATGTTGTCGGAGATATGCTGCAGCGGCATGTCCAGGTACTTGCAGATATTCTCACGCTCGTTCATCACGTCGAACACCTCCATCGGGAACTGCGATGGGTAGGCGTACTGCATCCTGATCCAGTCTATACCTTCCACATCCGAAAGGTTCCGCAGCAGATCAGCCAGCTTGCGCTCGCCATAGTGCTGCAGGCCGTAGTAGGTCAGGTCCTGGGCAATCAGGATAAGTTCTTTCGTTCCCATACTTGCCAGGCGCTTTGCCTCGCGCACCAAATCCTCGATCGGGCGGTCTACGTGCTTGCCGCGCATGAGCGGGATGGCGCAGAAGGAGCAGGGCCGGTTGCAACCCTCGGCAATTTTAAAGTATGCGAAGTGCGAAGGCGTGGTCAGCAGGCGCTCGCCGATCAGTTCATGCTTGTAGTCGGCCTCCAGCGTTTTAAGCAGGCGCGGCAGCTCCAGCGTACCAAAGTACGCATCCACCTGCGGTATCTCCTGCTCCAGCGAGTCTTTGTAGCGCTGCGACAAACAGCCGGTTACGTACAGCTTGTCGATCTGGCCGGCCTCTTTGGCGTCGGCATAACGCAGAATGGTATCGATAGACTCCTGCTTGGCGTTATCGATAAAGCCGCAGGTGTTCACGATAATGATGTTGGAATCGTCGTCCTCAGACTCGTGCGCCACCTCAAACTCGTTGGCACGCAGCTGCCCCATCAACACTTCCGAGTCCACCAGGTTTTTAGAACAGCCCAGTGTCACTACGTTTACCTTATCTTTTTTGAGTGATCTTACTTTCACCTATGTATATTTTTAATGAAATGCGCTACACCTGATAAAAACCCTTGTCGGCTAACAATGGTTCGTTTTACCAGCCTGCAAAGGTACAACATGTTTGGCTAATAAATGAAAACCGGCAAGCAACTGATTTGTACATCTTTATTCAGATCATAGCGCCTTCAGGCCAGACAGGTCTTGTGGCAGCAGCAGAAAGAATGGTACATTGGGTTACTGGCGTGTTTGCATCACGGCTCCAGGCAAGCTGGCTTAGTTTTCTGCCTTGCCTGCTTTAGGCACGGAAGTACGCTGCATCGTTCGGGAAAACCACTCCCGGGCAGCAGTCCGGTCTTTTACCAGTTCAATGGCGATGGGCAACCGGTAGGTGGTAATGAGCAGCGAGATGACTTGGAGCAAATTATTGTCCCAGAGGTAATCCGGCGATTCCAGGATGGCGATATGCTTGAGGGGCGTGTGGGGGATGTGGTGGATAAAGCTCTGAATCACTTCTTCGGTTAGCACACCACCGGCAGGTAATCCGGAATCGATGATCAGATGCGATACTTTTTGCTGCTGAATGGTAGTGAATAAGTAGACGACTGTTTGCAGGAACCGGTCCGACTCTACGCTAAGGTCATCCGACCAGGATACCTGCAGGATGCCTTTCGCTTCATCGTGGGCCAATTCCATTAAGTCATACCTGGTTACACCCATTCAGCCGATGTTCTAAAACGAGTTCTAACTTAATTAAAATTTATCTAAACCTGCTTGCGTTGCACCGTTTTCCTGAAGCTCTTCCTGGCAACTATTTTATACTTGTAGCAGCACTCCCCTTCTGGCAGTTGTCTGGCGCAGGCGATGTCATACTACCGGCCTAGTAACTTGCCTGGTAGTTGATCAGAAACTCTACGCTGGTAACCTGCCCCTGCTGCACCTCCACCGGGTTGATGTTCATTCCGCCATCATAGATACTGGCAAACAGGCCCTTTTCCTCCTTGGAGAAAAGGCTGTAGGTGCCGGGCTTCAGGCTAACCGCAAAGTTGCCGTTTGCATCCGTTACAACCTGCGTCACTAAAGTAGTCTGAATGCCGGTGTGAAAAACACCCTCTGTGGTTTGGGTCTGGCTGGCGTTAGTGAGTTCGTAGACATAGAGCGTGCGTTGAATGCCCCTTCCTTTGCTGGGTGGTGCGTCCGGCGAGGGCATCTGGTTGCCCGATACCCAGAGCACCTGTCCGCGTATACCTTGTGCTACGGGAGCTTGCTGCTCCTGCACCTGCTTTGCCTGTTCCTGGCTTTCCATCGGGTCTTGCGTGTTTTGATGGGTTTGGTTGGCGCCGTTGCACTGGGAGAGCAGCAGCGCCAGCAGCAGGAACTTAGCCATGGCTATACTTTATTTGCGGGAGAAGAACGAGTCCACGAATTGCTGTTTATCAAACAACTGCAGGTCCTCAATTTTCTCACCCACGCCAATGTACTTCACCGGGATCTTAAACTCATCCGAGATACCGATCACCACGCCGCCTTTGGCCGTTCCGTCGAGCTTGGTAATAGCCAGTGCCGTTACGTCGGTGGCTTTGGTAAACTCGCGGGCCTGCAGCAGGGCGTTCTGGCCGGTACTGCCGTCGAGCACCAGCAGCACCTCATGCGGCGTGTCTGGTGTTATTTTCTGCATCACGCGCTTGATCTTAGAGAGCTCGTTCATCAGACCCACTTTGTTGTGCAGGCGGCCGGCGGTGTCGATGATCACCACGTCGGCGTTCAGCTCCACGCCTCGCTTCACAGCGTCGTAGGCCACAGAGGCAGGGTCGGTGTTCATGCCGTGCGAGATAACCGGCACACCCACACGCTCGCCCCAGATAATAAGTTGGTCCACGGCGGCGGCACGGAAAGTATCGGCAGCGCCCAGCACTACTTTTTTACCAGCCTTATGGAATTGCGAGGCAAGCTTACCAATCGTTGTCGTTTTACCTACACCGTTCACGCCTACCACCATAATTACGTATGGCTTGATACCGGTAGGCAGGTCAAAGTTTGCTCCATCTCCGGCTTTGTTTTCTTCCAGCAGGGCGGCTATCTCCTCGCGCAGGATGTTGTCCAGCTCGTCGGTGCTCACGTACTTGTCGCGGGCCACGCGCTTCTCAATGCGGTCGATGATCTTCACCGTGGTCTCCACCCCCACATCGGCATGCACCAGGATCTCCTCCAGCTCGTCGAGCACCTCCACGTCCACGGTGGCTTTGCCCATGACGGCTTTGCTTAGCTGACCGAAAAAGTTGCTCTTGGTTTTCTCGAGGCCTTTATCCAGCGATTCTTTTTTCTTCTCTTTGCTGAAAAAGTCAAAAATTCCCATGCCGGTTTTTTTGATGTAGGGTGAATGCTATCTCACTGATACGGTAATATACTAAAAAAGTCCCGGTAAAGGGACTTCTTCATGTTATCTATCTATCGATGTAGAGTAGGCTGTCTTATTTTTTGGATAGGAACTCCTGTACTTTGTCAACAGGCACCATCTCCTCTTTAAAGCCGTAAGCACCAGTTTTTGGAGACTTCACAGCTTTGATCACTTTTGCCCAGTCTTTACCTGTAGCGGTTTTTAGGGTTGCAACTACCTTCTTAGCCATGGTTATTTAATTTCTTTATGTACAGTAACTTTTTTCAACACAGGGTTATACTTCTTCAGCTCAAGGCGCTCGGGAGTATTCTTTCTGTTTTTGGTAGTGATGTACCTTGAAGTTCCAGGCATGCCAGTAGCTTTATGCTCTGTGCACTCCATAATCACCTGGATTCTATTACCTTTTGCTTTTTTAGCCATCTCGACAGTAATTTTTTATTTAGGACTGCAAATATAAAAGCTTAAATCTCTAATTACAAACAATGTATAAATTTTCTTGTGGAGCCACCCTCCGGCGCTTCACAGAATTTACACTTGCTGCGGGGTGTTGCCTCTTCTGCCACAGAAGAAAGGGCAAAGGTCAAAAAAAGAGCAACGGAGGAAAGCATCTACAGCTTCTCTCCGTTGCCGATGTTTTATCTTAAAGTACCAGATGGCTTTCTCCGGCTGTGCCTGTTGCCGCGGCGCCGTGAGGCTACCGCCGCCGGCGCGGCCGGAAACACAGCACTACTAGTACAGGATGTAACCTTGCTCTACAGCCTTCTTCAATACCGCAGTGATACCATTTTTGTTAATGGTTCTCAGTGCAGAAGTAGAAACTTTCAGCGTTACCCAAGCATCCTCTTCCGGGATGTAGAAGCGCTTCTTCTGGAGGTTCGGATAAAACTTACGCTTCGTCTTGTTGTTAGCATGCGAAACGTTATTACCTACCTGTGGTCTTTTACCTGTTAAGTCGCAAACTCGTGCCATCTTGTATTCTTTTCTGGTTTAATCAATAGGGGTGCAAATATCTATAAAAAGATACACAATATCAAACTCATAGCTAAAATTTTACTTTCGGCGTGTAGAATCTGCCTCGCGTTGCCTGCCCCGGTAACATGTTTTATACTTTCTTCTGCGCTGCCGCCACCTTTTCGTGAAAGCCGTAGGGGCAGTGTTTGCAGGCGTTTTTGCAGCAGTAGCCGCGCTTGAGCAGGTAGTTTGCCGTCAGCACCATCAGCCCCTGCCGGTTGAAGTAAAAGTCCTCGCCCTCTGTTAACTTCTGCGCCACCGTTATACTTTTCTGTTACGCAAAGGTCGGCATTTATACATTCCGGACCAAGCCCGCCCATACTTTGCCGGCCCGGTGGGATGCCGTAGGCCTGCCTTTGATTTTGAAGTGGGGCGGAAATGTGTAATTTTGACAACAATAAAGCACATATGCGGTAATAATGGTAAGCGGCCACGCTGCCGTTCTCCGGTAACATCTGATAATAGAAAACTATGAACACGCAAACCATCACCTCCAGCCAGCAGGCAATCGATACCGAACACAAGTATGGCGCCCACAACTACCACCCGCTGCCCGTGGTGCTAAGCCGCGGCGAAGGGGTATACTTATGGGATGTGGAAGGCAAACAGTACTACGACTTCCTGTCGGCCTACAGCGCCGTGAACCAGGGCCACTGCCACCCCAAGATCGTGGGCGCCCTGACAGAGCAGGCGCAGCAGCTCACGCTCACGTCACGCGCCTTCTACAACGACAAGCTGGGCCTGGCCGAGCAGTATATCTGCGAGTTGTTTGGCTACGATAAGGCGCTGTACATGAACTCCGGTGCCGAGGCCGTGGAAACGGCCATTAAGCTGGCCCGCAAGTGGGGCTATACCAAAAAGGGCATCGCGCCACACAACGCCGAGATCATTGTGGTGGAGCATAACTTCCATGGTCGCACCACGGGCATCATCTCCTTCTCCACCGACCCCGACTCCACCAAGGGCTTCGGGCCGTACATGCCGGGCTACAAGGTGATTCCTTACAACGATGTGGAGGCGCTGGAGCGTGCCCTGAAGGAGAACCCGAACGTATGCGGTTTCCTGGTGGAGCCGATCCAGGGCGAGGCGGGCGTGGTGGTGCCGGACGAAGGATACCTGGCCAAGGCGCACGCGCTGTGCAGGGAGTACGACGTGCTGCTGATGACGGACGAGATACAGACCGGCATCGGGCGCACCGGCAAGCTGCTGGCCAGCTACTACGACGATGTGAAGGCCGACATACTTATACTTGGCAAGGCGCTCTCGGGCGGCGTGCTGCCCGTTTCCTGCGTGCTGGCCAACGATGAGATCATGCTCTGCATTCAGCCGGGCGAGCACGGCTCTACCTTCGGCGGCAACCCGCTGGCCGCCGTGGTAGCCATAGCCGCCTTAGAGGTGATCAAGGACGAGAACCTGACGGAGAACGCCAACAGACTGGGTGAGCTGTTCCGGGAGCGCATGCAGCGCCTGATAGACAAGCGCCCGGAGCTGGTGACGCTGGTGCGTGGCAGGGGGCTGCTCAACGCCATCATCATCACCCCGACACCGGATGGCCGCACCGCCTGGGATGTGTGCGTGGAGCTGAAGGAAAAAGGCCTGCTGGCCAAGCCAACCCACGGCGACATCATCCGCTTTGCGCCACCGCTGGTGATGACCGAGGAGCAGTTGCAGGAGTGCTGCGACATCATTGAGGAGGTGATCCTGAATTTCTAACGTATACACCATTGCAAGTATGAAAGGCAGGGGCTACGGCTTCTGCCTTTTTTGCTTCCGGTTTTCGTTGCCTCACACTTTGGGCAGGCCTTAGGGCCTGGCGGTGCAGGAGCTGCATAAGCCAAAGTATGGCTGCGGTTGGGAAAGTATGAATCGGTGCCCTCTAATCACCTCCCCACCAAAGCAGAAAGGCCTGCAGCATCTCAGCAGCAGGCCTTCACATCGTCTTAAACCATTCGGTTACCTTACAATTCGCAGGATCATCTGCATTATCGCTATTGTCATCCATATCCTATTCATTTAAGCATACATTAGCGCGTGTTAGAAAATGGCCTCGGCAAAAGGCTTGCGCGAGAACACGGTTACCTCGTTCACGTCCTTTAGGCGGCAGATAAAGCGGGTCATGCGCTCCACGCCGAAGCCTCCGCCGGCTGTTTTTGGGATGCCGCCTTCTTTGGCCACCTCCAGGTAATGTGCAAACGCCTGCTGGTTGGTGCCAACCTCTGCCATGCGCTTCTTGATCTGGCGATACTCGTGCTCACGCTCCGCCCCGGACAGTCCTTCGCCAAAGCCCTCGGGCCAGATCATGTCGTAGTTCAGGTAGGTGCCCGGCTTCTTCGGATCCTCCTTGTCGTAGAACTCGCGCTTGTGGTTCAGCAGCCAGAACGGCTCCGTAGCCTCCTCCGACTTGATCTGTTCGTAGTCAGGGCCCAGGGCGGCCTCCAGCTTTTCGGTACGGCATACTTCCCACTTCTCATACTGCGGCAGCAGCTCGCCACGCAGCTCAAGTATAAGCTCAGGCAGCTCCTCGTTCAGGCGGCGGAACACGAAGTTCACCAGCTCCTCCATAAACTCCATCACAAAAAAGCGGTCCTTGCCCTTAAATTCGAAGTCGATCTGCGTAAACTCGAACAGGTGACGGCCGGTGGCGGCGCGGTCAGAGAACTCCAGGCGCACGTTCGGCGACACTATGTAGAGGCTGTTGAGCTCGGGGTTCATCAGGGCCAGCTGCTTGTGAAAGATCATGGACTTGGTGAGGCTCCAGCGCTGGTCGGCATAGCCAATGGAGGCATCTACCACGCTGTTGCCCAGCGGGTCGGTGATCGGGGAGAGCATGAGCGGCATGAGCTGCGTCAGGCCCTTGCGGAACATGAAATCATGGGCGGCGCGCACAATGCCCTGCTGCACTTTCAGGATCTTGGGCAGCGATGCCCGGCTCAGGTGGCTTACGGTGTCATCGAGCACCGTAGATTGCGTAAGTGTTACTTCTTCTGTCATTTCTTTGCAATTTTGTTAAAGAATTATAGCCTTTTACATCACAAAGATAATTACAGTTACTCTAATATGCGAATTTGTCAAAAAATATTTTCTTAGGTTGATATATTTTCAAAGATATAGTCTTATCTTTGTGATTATGTTAACAGCAGCACGTACAGGAGCCTATGAATTACGAAATTGATAACCTGGATAAGCAGATTTTGCGCCTGCTGATGCAGGACGTGACCCGCGCCTACACCGATATTGCCAAAGAACTGAACGTTTCGGGCGGCACGATACACGTGCGGATGAAGAAACTGACGGAGATGGGGGTGGTGAAGGGGGCCCAATTGCTGGTGAACCCCTCAGCGGTGGGCTTTGATATCTGCGCGTTTATCGGGGTGTTCCTGGAGAAAGGGTCGGAGTATAAGGAGACGGTGGAGAAGATGCGCGACATCCCTGAGATCGTGGAGCTACACTATACCACCGGCGCCTACAGCATGTTTGCCAAGATCGTGTGCCGCGACACCAAGCACCTGCGCGAGGTGCTGAACGAGAAACTGCAGTCTATAGAAGGCGTGCAGCGCACCGAAACCCTGATCTCGCTGGAGGAAAGTATAAACCGGCAGATCAAGATCGAGTAGCGGGTAAAAAAATAGAGACGCCGGTTAGAGCGTCTCTACAAAGTATAAATTCGGTTAATCCTGCTTATTTCAACTGCTGCAGGGCCTCGCGCAACCTGCCCACCGAGGCTTTGATATCCTCCAGCGAGGCGCCTCCTACCGAGAGCCTGAACCAGTTCAGGTCTTTGCCTGAGCCGAAGGCCGAGAACGGCACCACAGCCAGTTTGGCCTCGTGCAGCACATAAAACGTGATGTCCTGGCTTGTCTCCAGCACCTTCCCATCCGGCGTGGTCTTACCCGCCAGGTCGATCTTGGCCGAAAGGTAAATCGCCCCCATCGGCTCAATGGCATCCACGGCAAAACCCTCCGCTTTCAGCTCCTGGAAGCCGTTGTATAAGGTGTTCAGGCTCTCCTGTACCTTCGGCTTAAACTCGTTCATAAACCCATCCACCGCCTTCGGATTTTGTAAAAACTCAGCCATGGCCATTTGCTCTGCCTTAGGCGCCCAGGCGCCTACGTGACCAAGTATGGACTTCATTTTGTCCATCACGACCGCCGGGCCAAACGCATAGCCTACGCGCACGCCGGTGGCGGCAAAGCACTTGGAGGTACCGTCGATGTAGATGGTATAATCGCGCATGTCGGGGCGCAGGCTCACCGGGTCGTAGTGCTCAGCGTTGCCAAAGGTCAGCATCCAGTAAATCTGGTCGTAGAGCAGGTACAGCGGCTTTTCGCCTTCACTGCGGCTGCGGTTCTCCTCCAGCACCAGGTCACATATCTCCTCCAGGTCTTTCTTGGAGAACATCGTACCGGTTGGGTTCAGTGGCGAGCACAGGGCCAGCATGGTAGCGCCTTTCAGGTGCGGCTTCACGTCGGCGGCAGTCGGCATAAAGTTGTTCTCCGGCCGCGTCTTCACCTCCACCGGCGTGGCGCCAGACAAATGGCAGTAGTGGTTGTTGTTCCAGGAGGGAGTAGGGTATACCACCTTATCGCCCGGGTCTACCAGGGCCAGGTACGTGGCGTAGATGAGCGGGCGGGAGCCTCCGGCCACCAGGATATCACTCTCCGGGTACGTAAGCCCCAGGCGCTCCTGCGTGAAATTGACTACCGCCTTGCGCAGCACTGCCACGCCGTTGGCAGGCGGGTAGTTGGTGTGCCCCTGCTCATAGGCTTTGGTGATGCCTTGCCGCAGTTCCTCCGGAATCGGGTAGATGCTCGGGTTAAAGTCGCCGATGGTGAGGTTACAGATGGGCTCACCTTTGGCTATCATTGCGTTCACCTCGCCGGCTACCCGAATAATCTCGGAGCCGATCAGGTTTTGCGCCATTTTAGAAACTGTCATGCTGTTATATTCTGAGTGGAAAGAAGGAGCTGCAAAGTTATGGATTTATACCTTAGCACGCGTTATACTTTATGATTTCGGTTATTACCCATCTACTTTACCAACATAGTTACACCATTAATAGCTTATCGTTGCTTAATTTTCAATTCCTGTTTTAGTTTATACTTTATACTTCCATACTTCGCACATGGCCTAAAACAGCAGGCTCACGGTGAGCTTTATACGGAGATTGTCGCGGGAGTTTTCCAGGGCGTAGGGGCCGTACCGGTAAAAGGCGCCCACGCCCACCCCGCTGAACGGGGAACTGATGATACTGTTTAGCAAGAGCCCCGACTCAAAATAGCCCTTGCGCATACTTCTGAAGGCCACTTCCGTCAGCTCCTGCAGCGGCTCCTCCATACTTCCGATGCCGATGTTGGTGACGGCCACCAGGTCCGGGGCGAAGAAGCGGGTGTTGAGCAGGCGTTTTCCAAAATTCTGGGAGAAGAAAAGGGCGGCGTACCGGTCGGTGAAGAACTCGTAAGGGTACATCGTCTCGAAGCCCTCGCTGGTGTAGAGCTTATAGTCGCGGTTATTGCTGCCGTAGCCGTTGTAGCGCGTTACCAGCGGGGCATTGCCCTCTACCAATCCGCCCGAAAGTATAAAACTGCTCTCGCCGAAAGTACGGTGGCGCAACAGGGTCCTCAGCCGCAGGTCATACTTGTGATAGCCGTAGTCTCCGTCCAGAAAACCGTCCAGGCTACGGGTGTACTGTAGCCACAGCACCGGCTTGCTCTCCCCTGCCATGGGCACCAGGCGGTTAAACTGCTCCATGTACTTCTCGCCCGGGGCATAGCGCAGCCCCACCACCGCCTCCGTGAGGTTAAAGCTGGGCACAGGTTGCCCCTCCGGCTGCAGCAGCGTTGGCCGCCGCTCCTCCTGCCGCAACTGCGCGCTGGCCTGCAGGTAACGCAGCACGCGGCCCTGCAGGTTTATACTTTGGTGGGTGGTATAATCCATGTCGGTGAGGAGCGCGCGCCGCAGGTTACCCAGCAGGCCGTAGCCTTCTTCAAAAGCGAGCCGCCGCCCGCCAGTCTCCAGCACATCCTTAAAGTATGCGGCTTTTAGCTGCAACTCCAGCGGCTGGTAAAGTATAACCGAGGCATCGGCGCCATACTTTGCCCTGCGGTCCTTGAAGGCATAGCCCCAGTAGCCGCCCACCTTAAACCGCTCCGACAGCCGGTCGTTGGTGTAGGCCCCCATCCCCAGGCGCATCCCCTCAAAAGCACTTACCCGCAACAGGCGCCGCAGGTCCAGGCTGATGACGCCAATGGGAATCTGCCGGGCCATGAGGTATTCCATCGTGCGGATGGTGCGGTCCAGCTTGCGCTCGCGGCCCACGCTGTCGAGGCGCTCGTAGGTGCGCTGCTCCAGCTGCGTGAGCGAGTCGGGGCGGTAGGCCTGGAAAAAGCTGTCGGGTTGGCGGTAGGCATCCGGCTGCTGTTTCAGGGCCACCACGCCAAACTCAGAGCGGCGCAGGTTTGGGTTCAGGTTAATGTTGGTGATATAGGTGCGCATGTGCGCGTAAGGCTGGTGCCCGTTCAGGCTAAGCTGCGGGATGGTCAGCTCCACGTCCAGTTCTGTGGGGAACCACTGTTGCTGCGGCCCCACCCGCTCGAAGCGCTGCTGCAACTGTATGTTGCGTTTATCGTCATCTCCCGCCGAGCCGGCCAGCACGTTCTGCACGGCCCAGCCGTTGCTGTTGATGTAAAGCAATCCTTTCAGCCCTTCAAAGTTCTTACCCTGCTCGGGCTCAAAAGAGATGATGAAAATACTGTCCTGCCCCTGCACCACTGTCTCCTGCAGCACAAAGTTATACTTGCGGGTGCTGCCCGGGCTTAAGGGGCTCAGGTAGCGCTTGCCAAAGAACACCGGCAGGTCGTCATAAACGGAGAACTCACGGGCCTCGGCGGCCACCAGGCCAAAGCTCGGCTGCTGCAACCCCGACACGCGCGTGGCCAGGATGGTTTCCCTGGTGAGGTCGGGCTGCAGAAAGGCGTAGTCGGTGATGCTCTCCAGCAGGAAGAGGTGCTGCTGGCCCAGCAGGTTGCGCATTTTCAGGTAAGCCGAGTCACGTTTAGTCAGTTGCAGGGTATCGCGCAGCTCCTGCTCCCCCACATCAGTGGCGGTAAGTATGAATTTGTTGTAGGTGCGGTAAGTATAACTGCTGAGATTTTGCAGGCGGTGCCGCGCGCGGTGTTGCGTGGCCAGCCGGATGATGCGGTGCGCCGGGTTCTCGCCGGTACCCAGCACCACCACTTCCTGCAACCGCGCCGCCGTGGGCTGCAGCTGCACGTTTATACTTTCCACGGAGTCCGGGTAGATGATACTGGGCAGGTACCCCACGTAACTGAAGCGCAGGCTGCGGATCGGTTGCCGGTGGCGCAGGCTGTACTCGCCCTCCAGGTTGGTGGTGGTGCCCGTCTCGCCCTCGTTGGCCACGATACTGACAAAAGGCAGGCGCTCGCCGGTGGCCGCATCGCGCACCACGCCCTGCACCTGCCGCACCTGCGCCAAGGCATTGCCGGAGAGCAGACACAAGTATAAAAGTATAAGACAGCGGACGTATGGCATCGGGTAAAGATAAAAAGAAAAGGCGCTACTCCTGCAGCGCCTTTCTCTCTTCGTAAAGTATGGCTTAAAAGGTTACATGCAGCCCCACACCCGGGCTTCCATTGGGCAATACGGTGGGCACCACCATCGTGTTCAGGCCTTTGTCTTTGGCAAATTTGTCGTGCAGCCAGTATACCGTGTTCACCGACAGAATCCCGACGCCGGCCCCGGCCAGCACATCCGCCATCCAGTGCTCGTTATTCATGACGCGCAGCACGCCCGTACCGGTGGCAATGGCATAGCTGCCTACGCTCACCCAGGGGCTCTTGTGCCGGAACTCCTTATCCACCACCGTGGCGATGGTAAAGGCGTAGGCCGTGTGCCCCGACGGGAAGGCTGTGGGATCTCCGTTCGGGCGATCGATGTCTGTCAGTTTCTTCGCGGGCCATACCAGGGCAGAGGTCAGGGCGCCGGAGGCGATCAGCAGCTTTGTCTGCCGCCCCACCTCGTGGCGGTTCTGCGAGGAGAAGGCGTTGAAACCGTAAAGGTAGGCCAGCGGCACGAAGAAAACATAGTCGTCTACTTTGGTGGCAAAATCCGGGGCGTGCTTGTTGCGGGCGTCGCGGGCATCAAAGCTGCTAAAGAGGCCGTTGTCCTGTATCGTATAAATACCCAGGCCGATGAGGGTGGCCGCCGGGATCACGGCGCGCTTCAGGTAGCGTTTGTTCTCGCCCTCCCGCAGCTGCGCCTCCGTGAAAGGGTGCTTCTGGCCCGGGTAAATGGTATCGCCGGCCGCCGTGATGATGGCCTCGTTCTGCAGGTCACCCCCCTGGGAGGTATCGGCAGCGACAGAAAGGCCGGTGTCCGTCAGCACATGGGCACTATCCTTCTTTATACCTGGCTGCTGCGCCAGCACAGGGTTTGCCAGCATCACCAGCCCAAACAGAAAAGTGGTTAGTTTATTCTTCAGTTTCAATTTCTATACTTTGGTTTAAGTTGAGCAATAGCTAATAAACGGCGTTTTAATATTTTTTGTGCCACAGCCGCTGCTTTTTTACAGGTGGGGATGTATGCGCCCGGTAAAGTATGGAGCCGGTAAAACCAACCGCAACACCCGCAACCGAAGCACCGCCACAAAGTATAAGTAGACGTACCCAACACCGCTGTTCCACATGAAAATCCTCACTGCCGCCCAAACCCGCGAAGCCGACGCCTACACGATCCGTGAAGAAGGCATCTCCTCCACCGACCTGATGGAGCGGGCAGCGAAAGCCTTTACCGGCTGGTTTGAGAATAAGTTTCAGCCGGGCGCGGAGGTGCATATTTTCTGCGGCCCCGGCAACAACGGCGGCGATGGGCTTGCTGTGGCGCGCCTGCTGCACGAGCGGAAGTATAAGGTGCAGCCATACTTAGTAGGCGATATCTCCAAGGCCTCGGATGACTTTAACGTGAACCTGAAACGCCTGCCGCAGGCGCTCTCCCCCATCCACGTGGAACAGGAGAGCGCCATACCTGAGTTTAACAGCGATGCTTGTGTAATCGACGCCCTTTTCGGCACCGGGCTGAACAGGGCGGTTACTGGTTTGTATGGCCAGGTGATCGAGAAACTGAACAGCAGCGGCGCCACCATCACCGCAATCGACATCCCCTCCGGCCTCTACGCCGACAGCCAGACACCTGACGAAGGGGCTGTGATCCGGGCAAGTTATACGATCAGTTTTGAGCTGCCCAAGCTGGCTTTTCTGCTGCCCCAGCACGAACCATACGTGGGCGAGTGGCACGTGGTGCCTATCGGGCTGAGCCAACAGTTTATCGCGGAGGTAAAGTCTGATTTATACTGTACCCAGCAGGAGGATGTACAGCAACTGCTGAAACCCCGCCGTAAATTCTCGCACAAGGGCACCTACGGGCATGCGCTGCTGCTTTGCGGGGGCTACGGCAAAATAGGGGCTGCCGTGCTGGCCGCCCGTGCCTGCCTGCGCAGTGGCATTGGCCTGTTAACGGTGCAGGTGCCGCAGGCAGGCTATCCTATACTTCAGACGGCCGTACCCGAGGCCATGACCCTGACCGACAAGAACCGCAAGCACCTTTCGGAGCTGCCGCAGGAGATGGAGAAGTACAGCGTGATCGGCATCGGTCCGGGTATCGGCACAGAGCGTGTCACTAAAACGACCATCGGTCAGCTGCTGGCCACGGCTTCGTTTCCCATCGTTATAGATGCGGACGCCATTAACCTGATTGCATCCAGCGAGAAGCTGAAGGGGCAACTCTACAAAAGGAAGCTTATTTTCACGCCGCACCCCAAGGAGTTTGAGCGGCTGGTGGGCAAGGTGAAGAACGACTATGACCGGCTGCAGCACCTGCGCGAGTTCTGCCTGGAGTACGGCTGTTACGTGATTCTGAAAGGCAGCCACACCGCGGTGGGCACGCCGGAGGGCAAAGTATACTTTAACACCACGGGCAACCCCGGCCTGGCCACCGGCGGCACCGGCGATGTGCTGACGGGTATCATCACGGCGCTGGTGGGGCAGCAGTATACGTTGGAAGAGGCCTGCCGGATTGGCGTGTTTGTGCATGGTTTGGCCGCCGACCTGGCCTTGCAAACTATAGGCGAGATCAGCATGACGGCCTCTGATGTGATAGATTCTCTGCCCAGTGCTTTTCTGCACCTTACCCAGCCACTGCCGTAGCCAGCAGCACCAGCCCCGCGTGCAGCAGCATGGCGCCATCGGCCAGTATAGCAAAGTATACCCGCGGCCGGTTCTCGGCAGAGCGCCATACTATAACGGCCGCCCCTATGGCACTGACCAGGAGCGCCCAAAGTATGATTCCACGCTCCCCGCTTGCCAGCACCACCCCTATGTACAGCAGCAGCAGCCCCAGCGACAGCAGCTTGGTCCTGCGCACGCCTATCCACCCCGGGAAAGTAAGGGTTTTGGTATCGAGGTCGTACGTATAGTCGCGGATATCGAAGAGCAGGGCGAGGGCAAGTATAAACAGGAAGCGTCGCAGAAACAGCCACAGGGTCTCCGGCTGCCATACGTCCATCCCCCCGTCCAGCAACGGGAACATGGCCGTTACCACCGCCCACACATAAGCGATCAAAAACACCTTCAGCAGCGGCACACTGCGCAGCGGCTTTACCCGCCGCCGCTTGTAGAGCATCGGCACCGTGTAGCCCACCGAGATCACCGCCAGGTGCAGCACAAACCACAAATCTATCCGCAGACCGGACCAAAAGTATACCCCCGCCGCCACGGCTATACTTAATAGGCCCAGCACCGCCAGTTCTTTTTTGTATCGCTGGCTCCAGACGGTGTCGCGCCTGTTTATACTTTGGTTTGGCCTGCGGAGTATACTTTGCACGCTGCTGAGGTTGTAGGTGAACAGGGTGGCCAGGAACACAAACAGCGCCATCGCCCACGACACCGGCAGCCCCGCCAGCAGGTAGGTTTCCACGGTAAGCGCGAAGCCGCACAGCGAGATAAAGACACTGCTGTACAGCAGCGCCTCCAGCAGCCTGTTTGGATGGCGCTCCGCCTCTCTTATGCCGATGTCTCTGTTCACGTTCATCTACTCTGCAAGTACGCAACAAATCCCCCGCGAATCAAACACGTTTTGCTACGGCTCTGAGGAGGCGCTTTATACTTTGCTCCGGTACTACCTGAAAAACAAAAGCCCGGCTCGGGTTACCCCAGGCCAGGCTTTCACAGGAAAAGTAATAGGGTTAAAGCGTTTGCTCTTTTCTGGAGGGCTCGCCAAAGGTAGTGTTGTAAAGCTCTATGCTCTCCTGGATGATCCTGTAGGCATGCTCACGACCGAGGAACTGCTCCACGATCACCTCCTTGTTCTCCAACTTCTTGTAATCCTCGAAGAAGCGGCGCATCTCCAGCAGCGTGTGCGGCGGCAGCTCCGAAATATCGTTGATGTGGCGCACCGACATGTCGTTGTAGGCCACGGCAATGATCTTGTCGTCCTCCTCGTTGTTATCGATCATCTGCATCACCCCGATCACCTTGGCGTCGATCAGGCACATGGGCTGCACGTCGATCGAGCAGATCACCAGTATATCCAGCGGGTCTTTGTCGTCGCAGTAGGTCTGGGGGATAAAGCCATAGTTGGCGGGGTAGTTCACCGATGAGAAAAGCACACGGTCCAGCTTCAGCATACCGCTCTCCTTATCCAACTCATACTTCGCCTTCGATCCCTTCGGGATCTCAATGATAGCCGTTACCACTTCCGGCGATGCGTCGCCGTAGCTTACACTATGCCAGGGATTGTTCTTGTCCTCTGTATTCTCCATATTCAACATTAATTTTAAGGGCGCCGTCAATCATGTTCTCTTCTTCAGGCGCTATGGTTTTATTTCATGTATTCTTGCAAAGGCTTGCCCACGCTTCCGTTCGGCTCCTGAATGTATAGCCAGGCTGCCAGCGTGGCCGCAATGTCTGCCACCTCCGCCTGCGCACCGCTCTCGCCTGCCTCTACTTCCCAGCCGTACCATATCAGCGGCACGTGGGTGTCGTAGTTGGCCTGGGAGCCATGCGTGGTGCCTTTCGGCTCTTTGCCGTACCCCTCGAACCAGCCTGGCTCCAGCAGCAGCACCACGTCGCCGGAGCGCTTCGGGTTGTAGCCGTTCTCCACGCGGGCCATCATGCCGGTGCCCCAGTTGCTACTCTGCAGGGTAGTGGCCGCCACAGCGCGCATCACGCCATCAATGCGCAGTACGTGGTTTGCCACCCGCTGCTGCACGTCTGCCATATCCAGCTGTTTGCTTTCGATGACGGCTCTGTTCAGGTAGATCTGCTGGTTCATGTAGCGCTCCACCCAATCGGCCTTGCCATAGGTTTTATCCAGGTAGGCATCCACGGAGTCACGCACGGCGGCAGATGACCCCACTCCTGCCGGTACTTTCATCTCCTGCAGGAAGGCAGGCACGTGTGCGGCGCCGTGGTCGGCTGTCAGGAAGAAAAGTACCTCACCCTTCCCTACCTCGTTTTCTATGGTGCTGATCAGTTCCGCCATCTCGCGGTCCAGGCGCAGAAACACGTCCTGTGCCTCTATCGAGTTTGGCCCGAAGGAGTGCCCAACATAATCCGGCGTAGAGAAGCTTACGGTCAGGAAGTCTGTCACTTCATCTTTCCCCAATTCCTCCCCTCTCAGGGCGGCCAGGGCAAAATCCTTGGTAATGGTGTTGCCGGCAGGCACTGAACGGATCAGGTCAAAGTCCTTCCCTCTGATGGCAGGGACATTGTGCGGGAACACCGGCTTCTTCTCGCCTTTCAGCGCTCTTTCCCATGGCATGTCATCGGCGGTGCTCTCGGTATACTCCTCTATAGGCAAGAGTGTTTCCCAGGGCTGGCTCAGGTACTGGTCCGCCAGCTTGCGGTTGTTAAACTCCTGCACCCACTGCGGGAGCTGCTCGTGGTAATACGTACTCGTGATCCAGTTGCCGCTCTGCGAGTCGAACCAGTAGGCACCATTGGCCAGGTGACCGGCCGGAAGTATGGATCCCCTGTCTTTCAGGGCCACACCCACCACTTTGGACTGCTTGTTTGTGGCCAGGCGGAGCTCATCGGTAATGGTAGTGGTCCTCAGGTTAGCCGGCGACATTAAGCCCGCGTTGGAGCTGCTACCCACGGTTTGCACGGTAGTGTCCTCAACGCAGTAAACGTCTTTCTTCTGATTCCGATCGTACCAGTTATTGCCGATTATCCCATTAATCGCCGGCACGCTTCCTGTGTAGATGGAGGCATGGCCGGGACCGGTATAGGTCGGCACGTAGCTATACTGTGTGTTCTTGAAGTTAAAGCCCTGCGACAGCATCTTCTTGAAGCCGTCGTTGCCATACTTGCTCCAGTAACGGTACAGGTAATCGTAGCGCATCTGGTCCACCACAATGCCTACCACCAGCTTTGGCCGCTGCATCGGGGCTTCCACTGCATTCAAATTCCCGTTCTTGCTGGATGCGACGGGCGCGTTGGGTGTAGTTCCGGTACAGGCGCTTAGCAGCAGCACAGCGGCTACCGTAGCTTTTGCCCATCCCAGTGACGTCAATAACTGGTTGTATCTCATTCTACTATAGTTCGATTTCTACAAATATAGTAAGTACACTTTACTATTGCGCCCCGTTCTGCGTCGCAACGCTTATTTTATAGTTTGATAACGGATGTATTCCAAGGCCCATTAAAAATAAGCAGCGCCCACTTGTACCGGTGGGCGCTGCTCCTGAACTCTTTTGTTCTTGCTTATTTTGAAGCTAAGGCCTCTGCACCACCAACAATCTCAAGAATTTCCTTCGTGATGGCAGCCTGCCTCGTCCTGTTATACGTCAGTTTCAGCTGCTTCAGAAGCTCCCCGGCGTTTTCCGTCGCCTTGTCCATGGCCGTCATACGGGCACCGTGCTCCGAAGCATTGGACTCCAGCACCGCCTTGTAAACCTGGATCTTCAGCGATTTGGGGATCAGCTCCTCCACGATCTGCTCCTTCGATGGCTCGAACGTATAATCGATCAGCGCCATCTCCGCGTCTGCCTGCTCAGCCGGTTTCTCCTCAATAGGCAGGAACTGCTCCTGGCGCACGATCTGGGTTGCCACGTTCTTAAACTCGTTATACACTAAGTCTACCTGGTCGAACTCCCCGGCCACAAAGCCAGCCATGGCACGCTCCGCGGCAGTACGCACCGCGTCGAAGGACAGGGTGGCGAAAACGTTGCTGTAGTCCCCTATCACATTGTAGCCTCTCTTGCGGAAGGCATCCAGTCCCTTGCGGCCAATAGCCAAGATGGTTACGTTACCGGCTTCGAACTGGCTTTTATACTTGCCGGTTACCAGCGCCGTCACGCCTTTTACAATGTTGGAGTTAAAGGCACCCGCCAGACCACGGTCAGAGGTTACCGCAATGATCAGCACAGTGTTTACCACGTCGCGCTTTTCCGCATAGGGGTTCGTTACCGATCCCTCGGCCATAGACGACAGGTTCGTCAGGATGCCGCTCAGGCGCTGTGCGTAAGGGCGCATCCGCAGTATGTTGTCCTGGGCACGCCGTAATTTAGCAGCCGACACCATTTTCATGGCTTTGGTAATTTGCTGCGTCGACGAAATCGACGTAATGCGGCCTCTAACCTCTTTTAAACTTGCCATATATTTATGCTATGAGCAAAAGCCAAAGGTTAGAGGCGCATCGCCTCCAACCCCAGCCTCGTTACTTAACGTCTATTTGTTGTACTTAGCAGAAGTTTCCTTCGCCACCTGCTTGATAACGCCAGTTGTCTCGTCATCCAGCTTGCCAGCTCTCAGCGCTTTCAGCACGTCTGCATGCTGGGCACGCAGCGTGCGCAGGAAATCCTTCTCAAAGTTTCTCACCTCCGTTACCGGAACGTTGTCCAGCAGGCCGTTTGTGGCAGCGTAGATAGTGGCTACCTGCTCCTCTACCGCTACCGGCGAGTACTGCGCCTGCTTCAGAATCTCCAGGTTGCGGCGACCACGCTCAATTGTCAGCTTCGTAGCGGCATCCAGGTCGGAGCCGAATTTCGCGAAAGCCTCCAGTTCACGGAACTGCGCCTGGTCCAGCTTCAGGGTACCGGCTACTTTCTTCATTGATTTGATCTGCGCAGAACCACCCACACGCGATACCGAGATACCCACGTTGATGGCTGGGCGGATACCAGCGTTGAACAGGTTTGTCTCCAGGAAGATCTGTCCGTCCGTGATCGAGATCACGTTCGTTGGGATATAGGCAGAAACGTCACCAGCCTGCGTCTCGATGATCGGAAGGGCCGTCAAAGAACCACCGCCTTTCACCAGGTGTCTGATAGAGTCCGGCAGGTCGTTCATGTTCTGAGCAATCTCATCCGATGCGTTGATCTTCGCAGCACGCTCCAGCAAGCGGGAGTGCAGGTAGAATACGTCACCTGGGTAAGCCTCACGCCCTGGCGGACGGCGCAGCAGCAGGGACACCTCACGGTAAGCCACCGCCTGCTTGGAAAGGTCGTCATATACTACCAGTGCAGGACGGCCGGTATCACGGAAGAACTCCCCGATGGCAGCACCTGTAAACGGCGCGAAGAACTGCATGGGAGCAGGGTCAGCGGCAGAAGCAGCTACCACTACCGTATAGTCCATGGCACCACCCTCTTGCAGGGCCTTCACCACCTGGGCTACCGTAGAGGCTTTCTGGCCAACGGCTACGTAAATACAGAAAACGGGCTCGCCTCTTTCGTAGAACTCACGCTGGTTCAGGATCGTGTCGATCGCAACCGCTGTCTTTCCTGTCTGGCGGTCACCGATGATCAGTTCACGCTGGCCACGGCCGATCGGAATCATGGAGTCGATCGCCTTGATGCCCGTTTGCATGGGCTCGTTTACCGGCTGACGGAAGATAACGCCCGGCGCCTTACGCTCCAGGGGCATTTCGTACAGTTCACCGGAAATCGGACCTTTACCGTCTATCGGCAGACCCAGTGTATTCACCACGCGCCCAATAATGCCGTCGCCTACCTGGATGGAAGCAATGCGATTTGTTCTTCTTACGGTGGCGCCCTCTTTAATCTCGCTGTAGTCGCCGAGCAATACGGCACCCACGTTGTCCTCCTCCAGGTTCAGAACAAGTGCCTGCAGGCCGTTCTCGAACTCTAAAAGCTCACCAGACTGAGCCTTGGAAAGGCCATAGATTCGAGCGACACCGTCACCCACTTGCAGGACAGTGCCTACTTCTTCCAGTTCCGCCTCGGTACGGAAGTTAGACAGCTGTTCTCTTAATATGGCTGATACTTCGTCAGGTCTTACTTCTGCCATGATTATAGTTTATTAATGTATGGGTTGTCTTTAAATTGATTCTTCAACTTGCGAAGACTGTTCCTCACAGAGTTGTCGATTTGTTTATCTCCTACACGCAGTACAAACCCTCCGATCAAAGAGGGGTCCACGCGTTCTACCAGCTCAATGCGCTTGCCTGTCTGGGCTACCAGTTTCTGGCCAAGCTCATCGCGCAGGGCAGGTGTAAGCGGCACGGCAGAAACCACCTCGGCGCTCTGAATGCCCTGCAGCACGCGGTACTGGTCCTGAAAGGCGGTTGCCACGGCATCCAGTATGGCTTCCCGGTTTTTGCGCGCTACCAGGATAAAGAAGGCGAGCGTCATCTCGTTCACCTTGCCTTTAAACACCGCGTTGATGATCGCCAGCTTCTTATCTGACTTTACGACCGGGTTTTGCAGCAGCAGCCTGAAATCGCGGTTCTGGGAAACGACCTGCGAGAACAGTTGCATGTCTGCGTGTACCTGCTCGAGCACGTTTTTCTCCGCAGCCAGCTCAATCAGCGACTTCGCGTACCTGGAAGCAACTCTAATATCTGACATAGTGCTTGTTTATAATGTAGCGGCACTGCCGGGGCAGCCGCGTGTATACTTTGTTAGTTAAGCGTTACTTCACGGATGTAGTCCTGCGCCAGCGCCTGTTGTGCCGTCTTGTCGCTCAGCTCTCTTCTCAGGATCTGCTCAGCGATCTCCAGCGACAGAGAGGCAGCCATGTTCTTCACCTCCGTGATGGCGGCACGCTTCTCGTTCTCGATGGCCTCACGGGCCTGGGCGATCATGCGGGCACCCTCTTCGTTTGCCTTCTGCTTGGAGGTCTCCACAATGTTGTTGGCAGCCTCTGTCGCCTCATTCAAAATCTTGTCGCGCTCCATACGGGCCTCTGCCAACAGCTTCTCGTTATCAGCTTTCAGCGCCTGCATCTCCAGCTTCGCTTTCTCCGCCGCGCTCAGGGCGTTCTCGATCGAGGCCTCGCGCTCATGCAGGGCACTCATGATCGGCTTCCACGCAAACTTACCGAGCAGGAACAGCACGAGCAGGAACACTACCAACTGCCAGAAAATCAGACCAATACCAGGGGTTACTAATTCCATCGTTTATGTAAGTTGAATATTAGGTTCTTATAAAACGGCCATTTTGGCCGCTACTTAACTATATCAGAACTATAAGTTTGACCTCATCGTCTGGGCCATGCGCCCAGACGTGAGATCAGATAATGTTAGCTTGTTACTTTCAGAAAAAGTAATTAAGCAATAGCGATCAGAAGACACACTACCACACCGAACAGGCTTACACCCTCGATCAGAGCGGCAGAAATGATCATGGCAGTCTGGATTTTGCCACCAGCCTCTGGCTGACGGGCAATAGATTCCATAGCTGAGCCACCGATACGACCGATACCAAGACCAGCGCCAAGGGCAACCAGACCTGCACCGATACCGGCACCCATGATACCAAGACCAGCGCCTTCAGAAACAGCTTGAAGCAGAATTGCTAACAACATAGTTATAGTTATATATAGTTAAAAAAATAAAATTCTGATTAATGATGGGTTCCGTCGCCGAAGCCCATGTCATCCACGTGGTCATGTTCTTCTACCGCACCGCCAAAGTACATGGCAGAGAGCAGCGTGAAGATATAGGCCTGCAGCAGGGCCACAAACAGCTCCAGGAACATCATGAAGATAGAGAAAGCCACGCTTAGCGGAGACACTGCTAAACTCTCAAAAATAAAGATCAAGCTAAACAGTGACAGGATGATGATGTGACCCGCCGTGATGTTGGCGAAAAGACGAATCATCAATGAGATAGGCTTTGTTATAATACCCATTAACTCAACAGGAATCATTATCGGAGCAAGCCACGCAGGAACTCCAGGCGTTGCAAAAATATGCTTCCAATAACCTTTGTTACTGCTAAATAAGGTAATGAACAGCGTAAGGAGCGCCAACACCATTGTCACAGCAATGTTACCGGTCAGGTTAGCGCCGCCCGGCATCAGGCCCAGCAGGTTGTTAAACCAGATAAAGAAGAACACGGTGAGCAGGTACGGCATGTAGCGCTGATACTTCGGACCAATGTTCGCTTTTGCAATTTCATCACGTATAAAGACAACGATCGGCTCGAAGAAGGACTGTATGCCAGAAGGAGCTGCTTTCGGGTTGCTTTTGTAGCGGCCCGCGATCACGGAGAAGATCACCAGCAGTAGCACCACGCTTAAAAGCATAGAAGCCACATTTTTTGTAATAGACAGGTCAATCAAAGATGGATCAAACCAAGAAGCAAACCCCTCATGAACTATGGGCTCCCCGTTGGCATCTAATTTATAAATGCGCCCATGGTCCAGCGCGTACCCGTCGTAAGGCACTGTCTCGTGGTCCTCGTTGTAGAAGTTGTGAGAAGAGAACACCTTAAACTCACCATTGTCTACCAGTATAACGGGCAGGTACACCACCGCACCGTCTGCAAAATGCCATATATAATCATCCGCGATGTGGTGCGTGATCATAGCGCCTGGCTCAAACTCGCCGCCCTCCGCAGGTGCCTCAGCAAAAGCGTTCAGCGTAAGGAAAGAAAACAATAGAACGAATAACCTCTTCATTAAGAATGATTTAGAAGCAATATATTACAAGCAGAACCTACCGTTAATCCTGCCCTCTCAAATGCGGGCGCAAGTTAGCCAACAAACTGTAAATTTCAAACCCGGTAAACAGGAAATATAACGCAAAGAAGTTGAAAACGAACTGCAACCTGCCCTCCCGGAAGAACCATATGTAGAGGGCCACCACCCCAAGGCTCAGCACCACCCGGAACCCCATGGAGGCGAAATAGTACACCTGGAAGTTTTCAGGGTCGTTTTTATGCCCCAACTGCGTGAGGTAGTAGGTAAAACCGGTGATAAAGACGAAAAAGGCGAGTATGTACCATATATACCTGTGCAGCAGGGTATAGCCTGTAAACTGCAGCAGCACGCCTGTTATCACACAAAGTATGGCCGTCAGTATGGCCAGGTTTCGAACAAACTTCACGCGGGGTTATTTTTTGTTGATGGATAAGATGGTCAGGACCATGGTGGCGATAACGGCCGTCAGCAGCAGGCCGATGGTAAACCAGGGCTTGTCGTTGCCCACCTTGTCATCCAGCCACTGGCCGGCAAAGGCGGCCAGCACCAGCGCCCCGATCATCTGAAACGCCAGGCCTGAGTACTTCACGTACGGCTTCATACTTTCCTGCACGCGCTGCGCAGGCTTCTGCTCTTTTTCCGGATCGTTTTCCATGTGCTTCCGCTTTTGCAAAGTTACTCCTTTTTACGGGCTTATACGCCTAGGCAGTACAACATCGGCAAAGTATACCTCGCCTGAAACCATTTGGATTTTTGTATAGTTCAATAGCTGGCTTCAAACGGGCTATATGCTTAACTATCCGATGATTATTGTATTTTTGTAGACAGCCCTGAACGTAATAACTTGAGGAGGGTTGCTGCCACGCTGTTACGGCAAGCCAGGCTATACTTTTAGCCGCCGCGAAAACGTTTATACTTTATATCTTATAAGGAGCACCCAAACCTGCTGCACACCATCGCCTTGAATAAGAAACCGCTGCACATATTATTTATACTTGCCGGGCTGTTGCTGGCGGCATGCTCCGCCGAGCGCAACAATCCGCTCAGCAAAACCTACCACAATACCACCGCCCGCTACAACGGGTATTTTCTGGCCAAGGAGAAGATGCGCCTGCTGGAGGAGCAGTTGCAGCAGCAGACCGTGTACGACTACAGCCAGGTACTCCCCATCTTCCCGCCCCTCGACACCGCTACCGCCACAGCCCTGGCCGCCGACCTGGAGGACATCAAGAAGAAAGCCTCTTTCCCGATACAGTACCACTCCAACAGCAAGTGGGTAGACAACAGCTACGTGCTGATTGGCCAGGCCAACTTTTACGAACTGAACTTTGAGGAGGCGGTGCGCACCTTTAAGTATGTCAACGCCAACGGCAAGGGCAAAGACGAGCGGCACGAGGCGCTGGTATGGCTGATGCGCTCCTTTATTATACTTGGTGAGATGGAAAACGCCCAGCAAGTATCGGAGTTTCTGCGCAAGGAGCGCCTGAACAAGGCCAATGCCCGCGAGCTATACTTAACCCGCGCCCAATACCACCGCCTGCAGGGCGACACAGCCCAGGTGATCGAGAACCTGGCGCTATCGCTGCCCAACTTCGAGGAGAAGGACGCGGAGTCGCGGGTGCGCTATACGTTGGGGCAACTCTACCAGCTGACGGGCCAGAACAAGGAGGCCGACAAGCAGTACAGCAAGGTGCTGCGCAACAACCCGCCCTACGACCTGGGCTTCTTCAGCCGCCTGAACCTGGGGCAGGTAACCGAGCTGGCCGATAACAACGACATCGAGCGGATAGAAGGCTACTACCAGAAGCTCCTGAAGGACGAGAAGAATAAGGAGTACCGTGACAAAATATACTATGAGATGGCGCGGTTCGCACTGCGCCAGCAGCACTACGACAAGGCGTTGGAATACCTGAACCAGTCGCTGCGCACGCCGGGGAACCTGCCAAACCAGAAAGCCTATAGTTACGTGCTGGCCGGCGAGATCTATTTTGAGAACCTGAACAAGTATGAGTTAGCCGCCGCTTACTACGACAGCGCCGTGCAGGTGTACCCGCAGCAGGCCATACAGTACGAGGCGGTGGCAGAGCGCCGCGATATCCTGGCTGACTTTGCCCGGCAGTACACCACCATCCAGATGCAGGACAGCCTGCAGCGCATCGCTAAATTACCGGAGGCGGAGCGCATGGCATTTCTGCAACAGCTGGTGCAGCGCGAGGAGGAGGAAAGAGTGGCCGCCCTGGCGCAACAACAGGAGCAGGTGCAGCGCCAGGAGCAGGAGAGCCGCCGCAATCCGTCCCGCAACAACAGCAACGAAACCTTCGGCACCAGTGATGCCGGTGGTGTGTGGTATTTCGACAACCCCTCAGCCATGGCCACGGCCCGCGCCGAGTTTACCCGCCGCTGGGGCGACCGGCCCAACCAGGACTTTTGGCGCACCCGTACCCGGGGCGAAGCCGGAGAACAGCCGGCACCAGTGGCCCAGGCGCCTGAACCTATAACGGAGCCCGAAGCGGAAGTAAGCCCTGAAGTGCGCATGCAGGCCCAGGTAGAGGCCTACCAGCAGAACCTGCCGCTGACCATTGCCGCGCTGCAGCAGTCCGAACGGATGGTGGAGGAGGCGCTTTTCCGCCTGGCAGTCATCTACGCCCAGAACCTGCAGGCACCACAGGAGGCGATCGCCACTTATGAGCAGTTGCTGCAACGGTTCCCGCAGACATCGCACGCCGCCGAAGCTTACTATAGTTTATACTTGCTCTATGGCCGCGCCGGCAACCAGGAGCAGCAGCAGGCCTACTATACCAAGATAAAGCAGCAGTTCCCGAACACCACCTACGCCCGCCTCCTCGACGACGAAGGCTTTATGGCCAAAACCGCGGCGGAGAACATCAAGGTGCATGCCCTCTACGACTCGGCGTACGCGCATTATGAGGCGCAGGAGTATAAACTGGCCGTGGAGCAGCTCCGCAGTATCACGGCGCAGTACCCCTTCAACGATATTCAGGACAAGGTGATGTTTTTGGATGCCATGGTGGCCGCCCGCACCGAGAAGCCGGAGGTGCTGCGCGACAAGTTGAACCGTTTTAAAAGAGAGCACAAGGGCAGCCCGCTGGTGAAACAGGCCGACAAGCTGCTGGCCACTTACCAGGAGTTGGAGCAGAAGAACCAGTTGCGTGCCGAGGCTCCTGCCCCCCCGAAGCCCAAAGAAAAAGCGCCTGCATTGACACCGGAGCAGAAAGTTAGCACAGAAATTGCACAGGCAACTGCATCGGCCGCCAGGGCCACCCCGGTTTTACCTCCTGTAGCCACGCCGCAACCGGCAGACACCATGCAGCCGGCAACAGCCGCTGCAGACACGCTGGCGCAGCAGGAAGAGGAGCAGCAGGCGGCCATGGATTCCTTACTGGCAGATCCGGCGGCAGACCCAATGGCCTATTCTGCAGCACCCGACTCGGCCTTTTATTTTGTGCTGATCTATCCAAGCGATGCCAAGGCCTTTGCGGACATGGCGCAGAAGTATGAGAAGTATAACAACATGTACTATAAAAAAGAGGAACTAACCCTGGACACGCTGGACTTCGGGGGCGGCAAAACCATGCTCGTGGCCCGCTCCTTTAAAGATCCGCAGTTGGCATCCTCCTATAACATCAAACAAAAGGCTCCGCAGGCGCCGGTAGGTAGAATTAGAGGCGTAGATTTCATTACCTTTGTTATCTCTTCTGCCAATTACCGGAAATTCATACAGCGGAAGGACCCCGACGTTTACCTGACCTTCTTCAAAGACAATAATTAATTCCATGACTACGCGTCAAAAGACCCTTACTCCCAAAAGATCCTTTTACCCAAAAGTTGTATCGGTGCTGTGGCTGCTGTTTATCGGTGGCTTCGCGGCTTTCATACTTTATATCTACGCGGTAAGCATCAACTTCCTGAATTTGTTCGGGGAAATGCCCGACCTGCGCACGCTCGAGAACCCGAAGAGTGAGGTTGCCTCGGAGCTTTACTCTGCCGATAACCAGTTGCTGGGCAAGTATTTCCGCGAGAACCGCACACCGGTGGAGTATGAGGAACTGCCGGATAACCTGATCAACGCCCTTGTTGCCACTGAGGACATCCGCTTTGAGGATCACGCCGGCATCGACCCGCAGTCGATGGTGCGTGTGGCGGCAGGCATCATCACCGGCGATCGCAAGGGCGGCGGCAGTACCTTAACCCAGCAAGTGGCCAAAAACCTGTTCGATACGCGAAGTGACGAACTGAACAACGGCCTGTTGAACGATATAACAGGCTTGCGCATGCTCATTCTGAAGACAAAGGAGTGGATTATGGCCGTGAAGCTGGAGCGCTCTTATACCAAGCGCGAGATCCTGACGATGTACCTGAACACGGTGGATTTCGGCTCCAATGCCTTTGGTATCAAGGTAGCGGCCAAGACCTTCTTCAATAAAAAGCCGGAGGAGCTAAAGGTGCAGGAGTCGGCAGTGCTGGTGGGCCTGCTGAAAGCTCCTTCTAATTTTAGCCCAAAGTTTGAACCTGAGAACTCCAAGCAACGCCGCAACACTGTTTTGGCTCAGATGGTCAAGTATGGCTTTATGACCGATGCGGAGTTTAATCAACTGAAGGAAGAGGACATCGTGCTTGATTACCGGGTGGAGAGCCACAACATCGGCATGGCCCCTTACTTCCGCACCGAGGTGAGCAAAGACCTGCTGCAGTGGTGCCGCGAGAACGGCTACGACCTCTACGCCGACGGCCTCCGAATCTTCACTACCATCGACTCCCGCATGCAGAAGTATGCCGAGGAGGCTGTGGCGGAGCACATGAAAGACCGCCAGAAAGTCTTCTTTGAGCACTGGAAGGGCCGCAACCCCTGGGTGGATGAGAATATGCGCGAGCTCAAAGGGTTCCCTGAGATGGCCATCAAGCGCACCGACCGTTACCGCCGACTGAAAGCCCGCTTCGGGGAGGACACGGACTCCATCAACTACTACCTCAACAAGAAAGTACCGATGACCATCTTTACCTGGGATGGCGAAAAGCAGGTGGAGATGAGCCCGATGGACTCACTCAAGTACTACAAGCATTTCCTGCAGACTGGTTTTATGGCCATGGAGCCGCAGACGGGGCATATCAAGGCCTGGGTGGGCGGCATCAACTACAAGCACTTTAAGTATGACCACGTGAGGCAGGCAGCGCGCCAGCCGGGCTCCACCTTCAAGCCGTTCCTGTACACGACAGCTATCGAGAACGGCTACCCGCCTTGCTACGAGGTGCTGGACACGGAAAACTGCATCCCGCTGCCGGACGGCAAGATGTGGTGCCCGAATAACGCCAACAACAAGTTCAGTGGCGAGAAGTATACCTTGCGCAAGGCACTGGCCGAGTCTGTGAACTCTATCTCTGCCTTCCTGGTGAATAAACTGGGGGCTCCGGCCGTGGCCCAGACTGCCCGCCGCATGGGCATCACCACCAAGCTGGACGAAACGCCTGCCTTGGTGCTGGGTACCAGCGATGTGACCTTGTTTGACATGGTAGGCGCCTACGGTACCTTCGTGAACGGCGGAACCTGGGTGCAGCCCAACTACATCACCCGCATCGAGGACAAGCATGGCAACGTTGTGGCGGAGTTTGTTCCCAAAACGGTGGAGGCCCTTAGTGAGGAAACTGCCTATACGATGGTGCACATGCTGAAAGCGGCGGCTGAGCCGGGCGGTACTGCCTACTATGGCCTGCGCTTCCGCAATGGCCTGAAGAATGAGATGGGCGCTAAGACCGGTACCAGCCAGAACTACTCCGACGCCTGGTTTATGGGCATCACCCCTGACCTGGTGGCCGGCACCTGGGTTGGTGGCGAAGACCGCTCTATCCACTTCCGCACGATTGCGCTGGGGCAGGGCGGCAGGCTGGCCATGCCGATCTACGGCTCCTTCATGCAAAAAGTGTACAACGATAAATCGCTGGATGTGTCAAAAGAGCCTTTCCCTAAACCTTCTATGCCTTTATCGGTAGAATTAGATTGTGAAAAGTATAATCGTGGCGTTCAAATTGACTCGGCGCAGCAAGACGAGTTCCTGAACATACCAACCGAGATTGACCTGGACGCAGAGATCTAATTCCTATCCATATGCCAGCGAACGAGAAGCTGAAGGAGAAAATAGCGCACCTGCCGCACAAACCCGGCATCTACAAGTTCTTCGACGAGCAGGGCATTATCTATGTGGGCAAAGCGGTTGATATCCGGAAACGCGTCAGCTCCTATTTCAACCGCTCTACCCAACATAATAAGAAGACCCTCAAGCTCGTCTCGCAGATCAGGGACATCGAGTTTACTATTGTAGACACGGAGGCCGACGCCTTTCTGCTGGAGAACAACCTCATCAAGCAGTACCAGCCCAAGTATAACATCCTGCTGAAGGATGGCAAGACGTACCCCTATATCTGCATTCTGAACGAGCGCTTCCCGCGTGTTATCACTACCCGCAATAAAAAAAATGATGGCTCGCGCTACTTTGGCCCTTACCCGAGCGGCACGGCCATGTACGTGGTCCTGGATTTGATCCGGACGCTTTACCCGCTGCGCACCTGCACCTATAACCTCTCTCCGGAGAACATCGCCGCAGGCAAGTTTAAAGTATGCCTGGAATACCACATCGGCAACTGCAAAGGCCCCTGCGAGGCTCTGATGGATGAAACGGAGTATAACGCCAACATTGCTCAGATCAAGAACATACTTTCGGGCAACCTCTCGGTAGCCAAATCATACTTTAAGGAGCACATGGCCGCCGCCGCCGCGGAGTACCAGTTCGAGCTTGCCCACAAGTATAAGACGAAGCTGGATATGCTGGAGGATTTCCAGGCCAAGTCCACGGTGGTAAGCAACACCCTGACCAACATTGATGTTTTCTCCATCACCAGCAACGAGCAGTGCGCCTTTATCAACTACCTGAAGGTGATGAACGGCTCCATCATACTTACACAGTCGCTGGAGCTGGAGAAAAAGCTGGATGAGGACGACGCCGACATACTTGCCTCTGTGGTGGTGCAGCTGCGGCAGGAGTTCGAGAGCACCTCGCGCGAAGTGATCTCGAACATTGAGCTGCAGCTTCCGCTAGATAACATTACGGTGACCTACCCACAGATCGGGGATAAGAAGAAGCTCCTGAGCCTGTCGCTGAAGAACGCTTTATACTTGCGCAAGGAGCGGGAAGGGCGGCAGGAAAAGAACAAGGAGCTGAGCGGGCAGCGGGAGCTGCGCGTGCTGGAGACATTGAAAAAAGACCTGCGCCTCACGGAGTTGCCCCGTCAGATTGAGTGCTTCGACAACTCCAACTTTCAGGGCGACAACCCCGTGGCCTCTATGGTTTGCTTTAAGAATGGCAAGCCCAGTAAGAAGGATTACCGCCACTTCAACATCAAAACCGTGGTAGGCCCCGACGATTTTGCCTCAATGTATGAGATTGTGACCCGCCGCTACCGCCGCCTGCTGGATGAGAACCAGCCCCTGCCACAGCTTATCGTAATCGATGGGGGCAAAGGCCAGCTTGGTATGGCTGTGAAGGCGCTGCGCGATCTGGGCATCTACGGTCAAGTGGCTGTAGTCGGTATCGCGAAGCGTTTGGAGGAGATTTTTTACCCCGGCGACAGCCTCCCGCTCTACATCGATAAGAAGTCAGAGTCATTGAAGCTCATCCAGCGCCTGCGCAACGAGGCCCACCGTTTTGCCATCACCTTCCACCGCAGCAAGCGCGACGCCGGAACGCTTAAGACGGAACTTACGGATATCAAGGGCATCGGCCCTTCTACGGCAGATGCCCTGCTGCAAAAGTATAGATCCGTTAAAAAGCTGCGGGATTTAACCTTGGATGAGCTTTCGGCAGAAATCGGTAAAGCCAAGGCGGCTATACTTTATGCCCATCTGCACGCTCCGGTAGAGGGCAAGCAAGTATAAACCATACTTCCGGCTTTGTCCAAAGTATACTTTTACTTTCTCTTACCAAGTATAAAAAGAAAAAGGAGACTCATTTGAGTCTCCTTTTATATTGCTTGATGCTGTATTGCTTAGTAGCTCCACAGGCTATACTCATATTCTATGAGTGCTTCCAGTGCATCTTGTGCAGCTAGCAGGCCTTTTTTGCCACCACCGTAGATCGAGGCCAGGTTTTGGTCGCCTGGATTGGAGATCTTGGTGATGTAGGAGCTGAACAGCCAGAGGTCAAATGCGTCAGCCAGGTTCTTGTGCTGTGCATCATTCTGTGCGTTGTACCAGATAGCTGTCTCCGGGTTATTGCGGAACAGTGTCACCAGGTCGCTCATCTTAAAGCTTGCCACATTCTGCTCAAAACCCAGTGGGTTTAGCGTAGACGGCACTTTAATGCTGATGGTCTGGATATCGTGGTACATGCGCGAACGCTTTTTATCGAACACCACGTTCTCCTTCAGCTCCAGCAGGTATAGCTGCTTCGGAAAATACTCATTGCTTACAGGAGCAGCTTCTGTGGTTCCGGTAGACGAACCCAAGGCTTCACCCCAGGCATCCTCCTCCTCTTCCACTTCGCCGAAACCAGCTGCAAGTTCCTCCTCGCTCAGGCCTCCCTCTGCCTCTTTCGGGGTCAGGTTCTGCATGAATTCTTCACGCGTGATAGGCGTGCTGACAGAGTCGCTTCTGTAGGCAGTAAGCTCACCACTTTTCACGGCCTCTATAATCACCTTTGTGATCTCTCTGTTTTCAGAGAACAGTGGCTTGTTCTGCTTCTCGCGCAGGTCAATTTTACGCCATACCGTTTTCTTGAACAGGATATCCGACTCAGGAATAGGCCTTGCTGATGGGTTGCTTTCAGTAGTGTTTGATACCTGCTGGGCCATGGCTCCTACAGACAACATTAAACCGGCTGCTACACCTATTGCTTTAACTAATTTCATACTCCTTGTAAGCTTCTAAATGTTAATTTAAAGGAACCTGGAAGTTCGGTGTTCCCACGTTCACGTCCACAGCCTGGCCTTTGTAGTTCAGGCGCTTTACATCCAGCACCTCTATCACTACGCGGTCGCCTTTGCTGGCTTTGGCCGCAAAGCTGGTCAGGTTGGCAGTAGGTCCGCTAAACTCTCCCTGGTCTACTGGCTGGTTGCCGCGCACCAGGTAGGCTCTCCACTTGGTTACTCTATAACGTGCCTCGTTAGGTAATAATTGTTTGAAGCCTTCTTCCGCCACAGCCTGTATTTCCACAGCTCTGAAGGATTGGGCCGGTACGCCCCGCTTCACATCGATCGGCTTTCCGTTTACCAGTGCCACAAGCTCTGGTTTCGGGATCGGACGCACTTTGAATTTCTCAGAACCGATGGCGTTGCCGCCGCTGCTCACGTTGATGGTTACCTCGGTACCGCTAGGAATGATGGTTACTTCGCCTTTCTTTGCTCCTTTGATGGCCGTGCCACCATTGGCGCTAAAGCTTGGATCGTATACCGCGCCCAGCGCTGGCACCTGAATGTTCAGCTCGTTAGCGCACTGGAAGTACAGCGCCTGCACAGAAGCAGACTGCACCTGGATCACAGGCTTGGCAACTACGTACTTCTCCGTTACAGTGAACGTAGTGTCTCTGCCATTCTGGTTTATGGTTACCTTACCAGTCCATGTCTGCTCAGAGTTGCCATCAGCATCGTAGTTTGAGGCCGAAGCTACGAACTCTACTTTACCCATGCCGTTCTCTACTTTAACAGGCTTACCCTGGAAGGTCATTTTAGGCGTGATGTTGTCAGAAGAGGCAGCGATGAACATGTCAGCTGAGTATTTTGTACCAGCTGCTACCGTTTTAGACTCGGCGCGGGCCATGGCGAAAATTTTCTCAAACTTGATGATGTCGGCACCTACCTGCTGAGCAAGTTTCTGCAGCACATCCGCCTCATACTTCAAAACCTCTGCTTCTTTCTGAGAAAGAACTGCCAGGGCAGCTACCATGGGTGTCTCCTCAAAGTTCAGCTGCGCGAAGTCTTTACGTTTCTGCGCCGGGTCATTCTGTGCTACCGGATCCTCTTTGCCACTCAAGGCAAGCTTTTGCGGAACCTGCTCATTGTACTGGCGCAGGAATTTGGCATAGTCATTCAGCTTTTGCTCCAGCTCGTATCCTTTACCGTTGTTCTTGCTTGCCGCACCAATCATGTTCATGGCCACGATATCATTGCCTTCCGGCTGCTTATATCCTGTGCCTTCATCATTCATTCCTCCAGACTTCTCAATCAGCATCTTACGCAGATCCTGGATATAAGAAACCATTTGGCTTGTCTGATTACGTACTTCCTGTGCTGTTTTCAGCACGCGCTGGTCATTGGCAGAAGGGTTCTTGTTTTCTGCAATGGCAGCCTGTATGTTCGATACGACCCCGGCGTTATCTGTTACTGTTTTTCGGTTCACAGTCTGCAAAGACTCATCCAGGAACTGAAACTTTAACAGGATCGCCGAGCTCACGTTAAGGGCCAGAAGTGCGGTCAGTACAAGGTACATCATACCGATCATCTTCTGCCTTGGTGTCTCTTTTCCTCCAGCCATTTTATACTATATTAACTGTGTTTTCTTTAGATAGAACTTATTTAAACTGGAAATTAGCCTTTCATGGCTGACAGCATGTTGCCATACACCGTGTTCAGAGAGTGTAGGTTTTGCGTCAGGCGAGAAACTTCCTGCTTAAACTGTTCTGTATCTTTGCTGGCGTCTGTAAGGTTCTCCATGGCCATGCTCAGGTTGCCATAGAATTTGTTCATGGCCTTCAGGTGGTTGTTGGAATCCTGAAGCTCCATCTCGTACACTGCATTCAGAGCACCCAGGTTGCGGGTCATGCCCTGTATCTGCGTATGGTACTCTTTTGCATCTGTAGCAGAAACCGCCATCTGGGAGATAGCATCCGCTGTGGTAGCGTACGCGCTGTTGATCTGATCCAACTGGCCGGCGGCAGCACGTACACGCGTGGTGTACTCCTCTGTAGCGGCAGCGGCATTGCTCATGTCAGCCATGCTCGCAGCAGTTTCGCTCAGGCGGTTAAGGCCAAGGCCAAGTTGGTTTATTGTTTCCGGCGTAATGTCAGCATTACGCATCATTTCGTCGAGTTTACCAGTTATGGACGGTCCACCAGCTACGGCGCTTGTGGCAGGCACGAGGCCCTCTCCGGCGAAATCATCAGCAAGTTGTGGGTATACCCTGGCCCAATCCGGCTCAGCATGCTGCGGCTGGAACGCACTCAGGAAAAATATAACTGCCTCTGTGCTCAGACCAAGGATCAGCATTAAGTCGGCGCCTGGCCAGTGCTGGATCTTGAACAGCGCACCCACAATTACGACGGCAGCACCAATACCATAGATTTTTGGCATCAAAACGTCGAACAAGAAACTGCGACCTTTAGCTTTGCTCATTTTGTTTTCTAATTAAGTAGTGAACGATTGATTAAAAGGATAAATGGGGGATTGGGAATAAAAATGTTTGATTGTTTACTATTAAAACTCTCTGCCTGAGGAACGTCCCAGGTAAATCATCGCGTTACGGAAACCGATGTAGGATCTGGCGGAGTCCTGGAATTCGAAGTTACGCGTTCCTGTCTCCAGGAAGTAGGCGATATCTTTCCAGGAGCCTCCTCTTACCACTTTGCGTGGTTCGTTGTCGTCGTTGTAAACCGGGTTCAAATCCCAGGTAATCGGAACAGTAGCATCAGAATAGGCATCCTCGCACCATTCCGACACGTTTCCGGCCATATCATACAGGCCGAAGTCGTTCGGGAAAAACTGCGCTACAGGGGCCGTATAGGTAAAGCCATCGCTGTAGTAGTCGCCGCGGCCCGGCTTAAAGTTGGCCAGCAAACAGCCTTTGGCGTTGCGCAGGTAAGGGCCACCCCACGGGTAAACAGCCATATCACGGCCGCCACGGGCTGCATACTCCCATTCTGCCTCAGAAGGCAGGCGGAACTGCGGCATGGGTGCACGGCCATCCTCGGCGTTTGCCTGGTTTTTGTGCTTGGTGCGCCACTCACTAAAGTACTTGGCGGCAAACCAGTCCACCCCCACCACAGGGTAGTCATCAAAGGCAGGGTGCGAGAAGTAGTACTCCATCAGCGGGTCGCCCATGTGGTACGTATAGTCTTTCACCCATACCGTAGTATCCGGATACAGATTGCTCATCACATGCTCCTCACCCAGCACATCCAGCGAGTCTTCCATCATCACGTTAATGAACTGACGGTACTCGTTGTTGGTGATCTCGGTCTCATCCATGTAGAAGCCACCAATCGTCACTTGCTTGTTTAAGTTTGCCATAGATGCCGCTATGTCCTGGTCAGCCTGGCCCATGTGGAACGTACCGCCCGGGCAGGCCACCATGCCATAAGGCACTTCCTGCGGATTGTACTCTGGTCTGTCCTCGGCACCTACAAGATCTCCTTGCGGCCCGCGTCTCATCCCACAGCTTGCAAGCAGTACCACCGCCAATGCGAAGGAAGACAGCTTAAGTAGTTTATTCATGATGACTGTTAAAAAGTAAATTTTCTGTAATAGATTTTAGCACACTTCTACGAGTGTAGCAAATATATGAGAATTAGGAATAAATAAAAAACAATTCACTACAACACCTTTTTTAATTTTTTTAACGCGTTAAGGCATTGATTATTATTGTGATGTACAAGTATTTTTTTGTGCACTTTTTTAAGAATAGGCCCTAAAAGTAAAAAAGCAATTACAATTATCAACCATCTTACCGCGTAAAAAAGTAGCGGGGCGTTCTTACAGGTGGCTTAAACCGCACTACCGGCTCTGGCAGGCGGTAGTTCACCATCACCTCGTGCGAGGTGGCAGCCTTGGCGGCTTTATGAAAGGTGGTTAAGTCCAGTGCATATCCTACCCGTAGCGCATTATCCTGAAACAGAGATACTCCCACAAGGGCACTAACAGCTTCTTCGTGCCGATAATTCACTCCGGCCCAATATTTTTCCTGGTAGGTTACCCGCCCCCCCGCATCGAAGGAGAACGTCTCGGTGTCGTGCTTGAGCAGGACGGTGGGGGTAAGGACCAGATCGTTGTTTAGCGGCATGTGGTAACCAGCTGTCAGGTACATGTGGTTTTCACCCAGTAGCGTTCCTTTTCCGGTATTGGTGGAGTCCGCAAACTCATACTCTGCCTTCCGCAGGTTGGTAACGCTGCCGCCGGCGTAAAATGTCTCTGACTCGTACCACACACCCGCGCCCAGGTCGAATTTTGTGTCCTCGCTGTTGAACGGCACATTGGGGTCGCCCTCGTCGATGGCGCGGTAGCGGCCCTTCTTATAATTGTTCACATTGCCCTGCACCCCCAACCCCAGCTTTCCTGTCTCGCCTACCTTAATATGAAAGGAGTAGGAGAGGGCCGCCGTGAGAATGGTGGTGTTGGCTATCTTGTCGCGCATCAGGTTCAGGCCCACACCGCCGTGCAGCAGCCGCACCGGCGCATGGGCCGAGAGGAAGAGCGTCTGCGGGGCGCCGCCGTCGTCGAAGGAGGCGTCGTAGCCCAGCCACTGGTAGCGGTAAAGAGACATAAACTCCGGCCGGTTGGTGATGCCCGCGTAGGCGGGGCTCAGCTGCATGCCATTAAACCCATAGTGGGTGAACTGAGGTTGCTGTTGCGCAAAGGCGCCGGGTGCAGCCATCAGGAGCACCAGCAACAAGACGGGTAGAAGCTTTTTCATAGGCTGCGGCAAGAAGGCAAGGTTAAGGTGAGCTATTTAGGACAGAACGCTTTTCAAATATAGCTATTAAACACTAAAACGCAAATGCCCCCTGCGTAGCGCAGTGCCGGCGTTTGCGTTTTAGATAGTATGCAAAAAAGGCTTAAAAGTTGCGTTCCGAACTATTTTTTTGCCTCCTGCATCTGGTTCTGTATGTATACTTCTATGGCGCCGGTCATGGATGGCGCATTGGGGTGCGGCGCTTCAATGTCCAGCTCCAGGCCCGCGTCGCGCACGGCTTTGGCTGTGGTTGGGCCAAAAGCGGCAATCCGCGTGTTATTTTGCTTAAAGTCCGGGAAGTTAGCAAACAACGAAGTGATTCCTGAAGGACTGAAAAAGGCGAGGCAGTCGTAGGTCACGTCGTCCAGGTCAGACAGGTCGGCGGCAACGGTTTTATAGATGATCGCCTCCGTGTGCTTGATCTTGTTGGCCTGCAGGAACTCCGGGATATCGTCTTTGCGGATGTTGGAGCAAGGGAACAGGAAGTTCTCGTTCTTGTGCTTCTTGATCACCTCGAACAGGTCCTTAGCCGTTTTCTCGCCCACAAACAACTTGCGCTTGCGCAGCGTGATGTACTTCTGCAGGTAATAGGCTGTCTGGTCAGAGATACAGAAGTACTTCATGTCGGCAGGCATCTCGATCTTGCTCTCCTGGCAGATGCGGAAGAAATGGTCCACGGCGTTGCGGCTCGTGAAGATCACGGCTGTGTGCGAGAGAATATCCACCTTATCCTTGCGGAACTCCTTGTACGGAACCGGCTCCACCTCTATGAACGCCCTAAAGTCAACCTTAATCCCATACTTCTCCGCAATAGACAAATAGGGGGAGTTGTCGGTGGTTGGCTGTGGTTGGGTAACCAGAATACTCTTAATGGGAATCTTGTGTCTTTCAGGGTTCGCAGAGCCCTTTGCTTTGCTTTCAGCCATATTAAAAAATCATGCTTTTAAGTTCGCCTGCTGCAATACCCGCCGTAATCTTGCTTAGAAATTAAAAACAATCAGCTCCAGCATTATCGCCAGCGGAATCACTTCTGTGGCGCAAAGGTACGAAAATAAATGCAAATTTATCACCGAGGCTTTCTTATTTACGGCGTAAAACACGCGCAGTATCGTGATAACCAGTAACAATGCCACCGCCAGACTCGAAATAAGCAGGATTGTCTCGGGCATCATCATGTTCAGGGAGAGGTAGAGCAGCATCACGAGGGGCAGGAACAGGCCCATAAACAGCAGCGAGCGCAGAAACTCGCGGTACTGCAGCTGCACCAGGCTCCCCAGCCCGAACACAAACGCCATCACCTTCAGGAAAACATACTTCAGCAGCACGATGCCGAAGATCAGCAAAGTATAAAACAGGATCTTGGTGGTAATGTCGGCCTCGGAGACCGGGAAAAGGCGGTTAAACAGCCGCACGTGCTGCACATTGGTATGGATGGCGGCAATAAGCAGGGCCATGGACAGCGAGAAGGCCAGCACGAACAGCATGTTGGAAACGGCCCCCACGGGTTTCCCCACCGAGTAAAGCCCCTCCGTCGGGCTGGCGTGCAGAAAGCGGTTGAGGTCGAACTGGCTCTTGAAGTCGGCGGGGTAGCTGACGCGCAGCAAACCGTAGATCAGCCCGATCATCAGCATAAAAAGGATGAAGGCATTTTGGTTCACGTACTCCCGCATCTGCACCGAAAAGGGGCGCTGCCCGTTCTCCTGCCTGGTGTCGGCCACCAGGGGCACGTTGCGGAAGGTCTTTACGTTTGGCTGCTGCGCCGGGTGCCACACCGTGAGCAGGTACTTCCCTTCCACGGGCTCCGTGCCGCCGCTATACTTCGCTAAGTTTAACGTATAATTTGCGGTGGAGTCGGCCTTAAAGATGAGCCGGTTGTTGAGGAACAGGCACAGGTCGCGGGGGGCGGCAAAGGCAATGTTGAAGGGCTGCGCCTGCGTGATGGGCAGCCACTGGTGCAGGGCGTTGTAGCGTGCGTGCTGGCTTGCCACGTACGGCACCAGCTGCGTTCCCTCCTCCGGCTGCACCAGCCAGTTGCCCGTGATGGTGTTCTTCTGCTCCAGCGGCAAGACCTGCCCCTGCACAGGCACCTGCCATACTATAAAGAGCAGCAGAAAAATGAAGTTATACTTGGGGAGCGCTCTGTGCACGGCGTTCAGGGGTTTACTGGGTTAAGCTGGTAAAATGGGAGCCCGTTGGACGAGGCTGCAGCGGCTGGTTTATACTTTTATACTTCCGCAGCGCCTGGTTCAGGAGTGCAGCACGCCCTCCAGTTGCAGCAGGCTTATCTCGATCAGGTTATCCTCCACGATGGAGTCGGGCACGAACACGAAGCGCTTGTCGTAGATCTGGCGGCCGATGTAGTAGCTTACCCAGTACTCGTTATTGATGTGGAAGATGGCCGGGTCGATGGGCTCCACCTGCACGAAGCTTTTGGCCTCCACGTGCTCGAACATGTGGCGCAGCACCGATGTCTTCACTTCCTCCCCGTCCACCAGGCCGTAGCCCTTAGAGGCCACCAGCACGTTCTCCACCGGAAAGTTATTGTAGTTGAGCAGGTATACGCTCCAGGCGGGCTGTTCGGCAGTGGTATCGACGGTCCTGGCAACAGCCACCGCAATGCTCTCTACCGTCCCGAAATCAATGTCCTTCTTCATGCGCAGCAGTTGTGATATTGGCCCCGAACAAGGCGCCCAGGTGCTTTAACAGTTTCTCCTCTACCTCGGCCAGCGGCACCTCATGCCCCAGCTCTTTGGCCAGCGAAGTTACGGCTTTATCAGAAATCCCGCACGGCACAATGTTATTAAAGTAATCCAAATCGGTGTTGATGTTGAAGGCGAAGCCGTGCATGGTTACCCAGCGGCTGCACTTCACGCCCATGGCGCAGATCTTGCGCGGGTTGCGCTGCTCCTCGTGGTCGAGCCACACGCCGGTAAGTCCCGGAATGCGACCGGCGGCAATACCATAGTCTGCCAGCGCAAGTATAATCGCCTCCTCCAGGAAACGCAGGTACTTGTGGATGTCGGTGAAGTAGTTCTCCAGGTCCAGGATGGGGTAGCCCACGATCTGGCCCGGGCCGTGGTAGGTAATGTCGCCGCCCCGGTTGATCTTGTAGTAGGTGGCGCCTTTGGCCTGCAGGCCCTCCTGGTTCAGCAGCAGGTGCTCCTCGTGGCCGCTCTTGCCCAGCGTGTACACATGCGGGTGCTGGCAAAACAGCAGGTAATTGGGCGTTGGCACCTGCGCGTCGGGTGCGGCGGCGCGGTTCTGCACCTTAATAGCCAGGGTGGCGGCGAAGAGCTTGTCCTGGTAGTCCCACGCCTCTTGGTAGTCGATCAGCCCCAGGTGCTCAAACTGTATGTCGGTATTCTTTTGCACGTTATACTTTATACTTTGGAAAGTTCTACTTTCAGGTAGTTAATGTTATCAGTTGTGTTCGGGTCCACCTTGTTCAGCCCGGCCAGGTAGAGTGATACCCAGTCGAAGAGGTGAATGAGGTAGAGCATCTGCTCCAGCAACGTGGCCCCCATGGCCTCCACCTCCAGCACATCCTGCACCTGGCGCTCCAGCACCGGCCTGGCCAGGGCCATGCGCAGTTGGGCGCGTGGGTGGTCGTACCCGGTTTTGATGTACAAAACAGCCAGCTTCCCGAATAGTTCCGCCGGTTGCTGCCAGCCCTCCACCTCGTTGTGGCTCGCCTCGGGCAGCACGTTTACATGGGCCAGTTGCTTGGCGTTGGTGTTGAGCTGCTGCTGAAAGCGCAGCGCCACCGGCGCCAGGGCATCACAGGCATAAAGTATGGGCAGCCTGCCCCGCAGCGAATTGGCCAGGGCGCTGGCCTGTACTTTTATACTTCCGGCCTGCTCCTCCAGCAGGTTTATACTTTGCCCGAGCTCCGTTTTAAAGGCATCATCCAGAAGCCCTGCATAATGCAGCAAGTATAGCTGTTGCACCAGCGTGAACCCCAGGCAGGCGCGCGGCTGGCCTGCATCCGAAGGGATGACGATGTGCGGCATGCTGTTGGCCTGCGCCGTGCGGAGCATCTCCCCACCCGAGGTTACAAAGGCCACCGTGGCCTCCGCCTTCATGGCCTGCCGCACCACCGAAAGGGTTTCCTCGGTATTCCCGGAGAAGGAGGAAGCGATGACCAGCGTATCGGGACCTACAAAAGCCGGCATCGTGTAGCTTTTCTGCACCACCACCGGCACCTTTAGCTTATCGGCTACGTAAGCCTGCAGAATGCTGCTGCAGATGCCCGATCCGCCCATTCCGGCCAACACCACATTATTATACTTTGGGCCGGAGAAAGTAACGGCGGCGCGTTCCCCGATCTCCAGGGCGTGGCGCAGCTGCCGGGTAAAGCTTTCGATAAGTTGTTTCATAGTTGCTAAAGTTGGCGTAGCAGCCTTAGCTGCCCGCAAAGTACACGTTTTATATGGCTTCTCAAATAAGCAAGCACCTCCACACCGGGCAGCTGGGCGAAAACCACGCCGCCGCTTTCCTGCTGGGCCAGGGCTACACGATCCTGCGGCAGAACTACAGGTATAAACGCGCCGAGGTAGACATCATTGCGCAGAAAGACGAGCTGCTGGTGTTTGTGGAGGTGAAGACCAGGGCCTCTAATAGGTACGGGTATCCGGAGGAGGCGGTTAATTACAGGAAGGAGGCGATGCTGCTGGGCGCGGCCGAGGAGTTTATACTTCAGCAGGAGTGGCAGCATGAGGTGCGGTTCGATATCATCTCGGTTACCTTAACCTCCCCGCCGGAGATCCATCATATTGAGGATGCGTTTTATTGAGGTTATACTTGTACTTGCCCCAGCCATACTTCTATACTTGGCTTATACTTTTACACCTGCCTTTCATGGTGCAAGCCTTCAGACTTGTATCCTACCTTGGCGTAGGGTTTGCAACCCGACTGGATTGAAAAGCCATATTTTATACTTGGGTTATACTTTTATACTTGCTGGTTTATACTTTCCTAGCCGCCGCTTCCTTCCACTTGAAACAGGCTATCCTTGCTTACTTCCGTTCATCCACGGCTTTACAACCTGCTCGTTTCATTTCTGGCTTTGGTGCTCTCAAGCCCGAGAGGGCTCGCCTTTGGGCATCGCGCTGTGTTCCCTCCTGCGCCAGGGCGCTGCCGCATGCGCGGCACCGGATCTCACAAGGCGCTCAACCCAAAGACTGGGATCAGATTCGATAGCCACGGCTATTTGTCATCTCGACTTTCGGGAGAGATCTCTATAGAATTCCGGGTAGATCTCTCGCGCTGCTCGAGATGACAGGTGAAGTAGTAAGTACGGCTCCCCGCCTTAGACAAGGAGGGGTAGGGGTGGTTGGATTCGGTACTGCAGAGCTCCCTCCCCTGTTTTTAGGGGAGGGCTGGGGTGGGGTTATACTTGCAGCGGCAGGCACTTATTTACTACTCGCCTGCGAACGCTTATCGAACTTACCGCGCTCGTAGATGGGAGTGGCGTGGCGGTCATATTCCCTGATCAGGTAGGGCTCGTGCGGTGCATCGTAGGCAGTTTTGGGGTACTGATATTCGTAGCGCCGGCGGTTCCGGAAGTCGTAGTAGTTGACCCAGACGCCCACTTTGCGGCCTTTCTCATACTGCCCGCTCCACTCCAGTTGCCCGTTCTCATAGAATCTGTAATACGTACCCTGCACATCCCCATGCTCGTAGGGAATCACCTCCTTTATCTTTTTGGTATCGCCGTAATACGTTACCACCGCATCGCGCAGGAAGCCCTTTTCATAGTGCTCCTTGTCTACCAAGGTATGGTCCTCGTTGTTGCGGTACTTTTCCCAGCGCAGGTGCTTGGTGCCCACGTAGAAGTAACCTTCCTCCACCACCTCGCCGTCCAGCGTCTTCTTGTAAGGGCCATGCAGCACCTTGTAGCGGTCGGTGTCGGTTACGGCAGCGCCGGAGCGGGCCAGCTTGCGCTTGTCGGTATCGTAATAATACTTGAGCGGGGCGTATGGGTCGGGCTCCTGGTACTCGGGCAGGTAGCCGAACGTCTCAACAGTTTCCTTGTAGCGGCCGCCGCTCTTGGTGTAGCCGCGCTTTATCTTGTAGCCCAGAAACTCGCGCTTGCTGTGCTTGGCCTTGCGTTTCTTCTTTTTCTCCTCGATCTCCTCTTCCAGCGGGTTGCGGGTCTCTACGGTAGGCTGGGTGGTGTCGGCGGAGGCCAGGGCATCAGTTTTTGCATGGCTTTCCTCCTTCAGGCGGGCCATGTCCAGGTTGTAGTCACTGTTCCACTGGGGCTGGCCGCAGCTGCCCAGGCTTAGCAGTAAAATCCCTATCCACAAAGTATAAACCGAGCTTTTCAATTTCGAATTGTTCTATTGTTTCGTGGTTAAATTGTTAAACTGTTCAAGGGATGCTCTTAGTATACTTTCGCCCTTCCACGGGAAAACCAGCAATTTAACACTTAAGCAATTTAGCAATTATAATATAAGTATACGCACCAACGCCCCTATAACTATGCCTGCGCCGGGTAAGTTTCATTTATACTTTGGGGTGAGTCAAAAGCAAAAAAGGCAGCGCCCACATGGGCACTGCCTTAGCTGTTAGGCATAAAAAAGGTACTACTCGTTTGTCATCAGCTCGAAGCTGCGCTTCACAAAGCTGGTAAGCGCCGCGCCCGACAGCATGTTCTGCGACAGCAGGGCCAGATCGAAGGCCTGGCGCGCCAGCTTGCTCTTCTCCTCGGCCTTGAGCACGCGCTGGTTCAGCGGGTGGTTGGCGTTGATGGTCACGTTGTAGGTATCCGGCATGTCGCCCATAAACATCATCCCGCCACCGCCGGAGCGGCTCATGTCCTTCATGCGGCGCATAAACTCGGGCAGCGTGATCACCACCGGCGCATCGTCCGGGGCCAGCGGCGCTACCTCCACGTGCATGTGCTGGTTGCTGATGGCCTCCTCGTATACTTTCTTCAGCTCCTCCTTCTCCGTGTCATTCAGCACACTTTCCTTCGTTTCGTCCTTCTCCACCAGCTTGTCAATGGTTTCGGAGTCCACGCGCTTAAGGGTGGTTTTCTCCAGCTTCTGCTCCAGCAGGCCGATAAAGTGGCTGTCGATGACCGAGTCGAGCTTGAGTACGTCGTAGCCGCGGCTTTGGGCCGCTTCCACAAAGGCGTGCTGCTTCTCGGCATCGGAAGTATACAACAGCACCAACTGCTCGCTTTTGTTCGTCTGGTTGGCCTGCACCAGTGCCTTGTACTCTTCTATGGTGTAATACTTGCCCTCCGTGCTCTGCAGCAACACAAAGTCCTTCGCTTTTTCATAGAACTTGTCATCGCTCAGCATGCCATACTTTACAAACACGCTGATGTCGTCCCAGTTCTTCTCAAAGGTCTCACGGTCTTTGCGGAAAATCTCTGCCAGCTTGTCGGCTACCTTTTTGGTGATGTAGGTGTTGATCTTCTTCACGCTGGCGTCGGCCTGCAGGAAGGAGCGGCTCACGTTGAGAGGAATGTCCGGCGAGTCGATCACGCCGTGCAGCAACATCAGAAACTCCGGCACCACGTCCTTCACCTCGTCAGTAATAAACACCTGGCGCGAGTAGAGCTGGATCTTGTTGCGCTGGATCTCGAAGTCGTTCTTGAGCTTGGGGAAGTATAAAATGCCCGTCAGGTTAAACGGATAGTCCACGTTGAGGTGAATCCAGAACAGCGGCGGCTCCGAGAAGGGGTACAGCTCTTTGTAGAACTCCTTGTAATCCTCGTCTTTCAGATCCGATGGCTGCTTGGTCCAGATCGGGTTGGGGTTGTTGATGGTTTCGCCCTCAAACTCCACCGGCACGGGGAGGAACTTGCAGTATTTGTCCAGGATGGTGCGGATACGGGCGGTCTCCAGGAACTCCTCCGAGTCCTGGGCCACATGCAGGATCACGTCCGTGCCGCGCTCGGCGCGCTCAGCCGATGTGATGGTAAACTCCGTGCTGCCATCGCAGTCCCAGCGGGCGGCCTCAGCGCCCTCCTGGTACGATTTGGTGATGATCTCCACGCGCTCGGCCACCATGAAGGCCGAGTAGAAGCCCAGACCAAACTGACCGATGATCTGGTCCTTGTCGGCAGAGGCGTCCTTGTAGCGCTCCACAAACTCGGTGGCGCCCGAAAACGCGATCTGGTTGATGTACTTCTTGATCTCCTCAGCCGTCATGCCCAGGCCGTTGTCGGAGATAGTGATGGTTTTGGCCTCTTTGTCCACGGCCACTTTCACCTTTAGCTCGCCCAGTTCGCCTTTATACTCGCCGATGGAGGAGAGGCGCTTGATCTTCTGCGTGGCGTCCACGGCATTGCTCACCAGCTCGCGCAGGAAAATCTCGTGGTCGGAGTACAGGAACTTCTTGATGATCGGGAAAATATTCTCGGTGTGGATGGAGATATTACCTCTTTCTTCCATTGTCTATTCGTTATATGGTTAAGGTTGATCTGTTACGGATGCTATACTGGAGCGGTGCTTTCAAAACCTGTTCCAGAGCGCCAGGGAGTGACAGGATGGCAGGAAGCATCGGATAAAACTACCGCCGCGGCAGAGTTTTATACTTACCGGGCTACTTTATACTTCCTCAAACTAAACCTTTTTACCCGGATCGCATCTAACCCTCCGCAGCACCCCAATTTATACTTGTGCGTACAGGACAAGTATAAACAGGGAAAGGCTCTAAATGCAACATTGTAGAAAATAGTTATATCTTTGTTTTTGTTTCAAGGCCAACGTGCACCGTTATCTCCAACATATCGCCCTTGCGCTGCTCCTGCTCTTCAGCAGGGCCATGGTGCCCGATGAGCTGATTCAGGAGCTGCACCCGCACACGCACACGGTGCACACCGACCACTGCGACTCCCACGAGGCGCAGGTAGGCATGAAACACAAACACTGTCCCGTAGAGGACGTGTTCAACTCGCCCTACCAAGGTGAAACGCTCTCCCTTCGCTTTACAGCCATTACCCACACTGCTGTTTATGCCGGTATTTATACTTGCAGCTGGCAGGGCAGCAAACCTTCCTTATACTTTCTTCGCGGCCCGCCGTTGGCCTGATTTCAGCTGAACCGCACGGCTCAGCCTATACTTTGTAAAGTATAACTGCGGCTCGTGCCTACCTTTCCAGACCTATTTTACAAGCCCTAACAGGCCCGCTTCTGCCATTGGCGCAGCGGCTGCCGCAGCGGGGCCCATCCGCTTTAGGCTATACTTGGTGTAGCCACCAAATTTATTATTGCTGAAATTAGAAGACGTGCTGAAGACGAAAACCCTATTTCTTACGCTGGCTTTACTGGCATGGCAGGCACCGGCATTACGGGCACAATCCCTGCCTGGGCCGGTGCCTGAGGATGCCGAGCAGGACTGCGGCCTGACCCTCTCGGGCAAGGTGCTGGACCACGACACGCGCGAGCCGCTGATCGGGGCCACGATTTACTTACCGGAACTGGACCGCGCCACCATGTCTGATGAATATGGCAACTACCATTTCCACCAGGTATGCCGCGGTGCCTATACGCTGCAGGTAAAGTATGTGGGCTATGAGGAAGAGCAATTCGCCGTCAGGCTTTCCGCCTCGCTTGCCCGCGACCTGCCATTGCACGCCGACGCCCGCCTGCTGCGCACCGTGGAGGTGACCGGGGAGCACCTGCGCGCGCAGGCCCAGACGCAGCAAAGTATAAGCGGCCGGGAACTGGAGCAGACGCGCGGCCTGGCGCTGGCCGAGACGCTCAAAGGCATCGCCGGCGTAACCACGCTGCAGACCGGCCCCACCATTTCCAAGCCGGTTATCCACGGCCTGCACAGCAACCGCGTGCTGCTGCTCAACAACGGCGTGCGCCAGGAGGGGCAGCAGTGGGGGGCCGAGCACGCGCCGGAGATCGACCCTTTTATCGCCTCGGAGATGAAGGTGATCAAAGGGGCGGCCGGGGTGCGCTACGGGGCCGATGCTATTGGCGGGGTGGTGCTGGTAGAGCCCAAGGCGCTGCCCACCACACCCGGCGTCCGCGGCGAGGTATACTTGCTGGGCAGCACCAACAACCGCCAGATGGCTACCTCGGCCACGGTGGAGGGCAACTTTGAGAAACTGCCGCCGCTGAGCTGGCGCCTGCAGGGTACGCTGCGCAAGGCCGGTAACGCCAAAACGCCGGACTATTACCTGGAGAACACCGGCCTGCGGGAGCAGAATTTCTCGGCGGCGCTAGGCTATGATAAGGAGACGTATGGCGCGGAGCTGTTCTACAGCCGCTTCAGCACGGAGTTGGGTGTGCTGCGCGAGTCGCACATCGGGAATGTGCAGGACTTGATGTACGCCATTGAGCGGGGCAGGCCCAGCAACGCCGGTAACGCCGAGTTTACGTATGCCATCGACCGTCCGTACCAGGACGTGCAGCACGACCTGTTCAAGGCCAAGGGCTTCTGGCAGTTGGGCGAGGCGGGCAAGCTGGAGTTTGTGTATGGCTGGCAGCGCAATCTGCGCCAGGAGTACGACATGCGCCGGCGCGTGAGCCAGGCCCCAACCTTGCAGCTCACCCTCAACACCCACACCACCGAGGTCACTTTTGAGCACAAGCCGCTGGGGAATGTAACGGGCCTGGTGGGCATCAGCACCATCTACCAGAAAAACACCTACCGCTACAGCGATTTCCTGCCATACTTTACCGGCACCACGGCGGGCATCTTCGCCACCGAGACGTGGAAGAAAGACCGTCTGCAACTGGAGGCAGGGCTGCGCTACGACTACAAGCACCTGCAGGTGAAAAAGCTGGAGAACAACCGCGAGCTGATCAAGCCGGAGTATGCGTTCAATAACTTCTCCGGCACACTGGCGGCGATGTATGATGTGGGCTACCACCTGACCTTCGGTCTGAGCGCCACCTCTGCCTGGCGCGCGCCGGGTGCCAACGAGCTCTTCAGCGAGGGCGTGCACCACAGCGCGGCCACTTACGAGAGCGGCAACCCGGATCTGAAGTCGGAGCAGGCCTATAACCTGGAGTTTTCGGTGGATTATTTCAGCAACCCGCGCCTGAACGGCACGCTGAGCCTGTACCACAACTACATCCGCGACTACATTTATCTGGCCCCACAGCCGGAGCCGGTACTAACTATTCGCGGTGCTTTCCCGGCGTTTGCGTATACCCAGGCTGATGCCACGCTTTCCGGCGTGGACCTGAGCTGGGATTTCAAGCTCGCAACGGGCTTGGTACTGGACTCGAAAACCTCGCTGCTGTATGCGCGTAACCTCGATACCAACGATTACCTGATCTACATGCCGGCCAACCGCTTCGACAACAGCCTGCGCTATGAGTTTTCCTCTGGTGATGGCGGCAAGCTAACGGATGCATACTTGTCGGTGGGTGGGGTGTATGTGGCGAGACAGAACCGTGCTCCCGAGAAAACGGAGCAGGACTTTGCGCCGGCACCGGAGGGCTATTTCCTGCTGCAGGCGGAGGCGGGCACTACCATCCATTTGGGCAAGCAGCCGATTGAGGTGGGCATAACCGGGAACAACCTGCTGAACACCGTGTACCGCGACTACCTGAACAAGCAGCGTTACTACGCCGATGAGCTGGGCCGAATGCTGCTGCTGCGCGTGCGGGTGCCGTTCGATTTCAGCAACTCAAAAAAATAAGTATCATTTATATATGGAATATCGTATAGTTATGCATTCTACAAAAACCCTTACCATGAAAAAACTATTTAGACCTTATCTTACCGCATTCTTATTAGGCGCACTGCTTATCTCCACCTCCTCCTGCGGCGACGATGACGATCCGGATCCAATCAAAGAAGAGGAAAATATCACCTCGATGACACTGACGCTGGAGCCAGTTGCAACAGACAAGGGCATTCAGACAGCTACGGCTACTTTTACGGCTGGCAGCAAGCCAACGCTCAGCCTGGTTCCGAACACGCAGTATAACGCCACCATCACCTTCAATGATAAAATAGAGGATGAGATCAGGACAGAGGCGGAGGACCACGAGTTGTTCTTCGATGCTCCGGAGAACGTGCTGGTGGTGCAGAAAATCCTGCCGGATGACTTTGACAACAACGACCGCCCCGTAGGCTTACAGACCAGAATGCTCTCAGGGAATACCGGTTCTACCGGCTCGCTGAAGATTACGCTGAAGCACCAGCCCGGCCTGAAAACCGACGAAAGCGATGTGACTATTGGCGAAACGGACATTGAGGCTACTTTTACGGTGAACGTTCAGTAGCAGTACTGGCTATATAAAAGTATGAAGAGGCGCCGTTCGGTTGAGCGGCGCCTCTTCTTTTATACTGTATAGTTTTTATACTGTATAGTCCAAGTTGCCATTAACCCACCCCTAACCCCTCCAAGGAGGGGAATCAAATTACACCTACAGGAATTCCCCTCCTTGGAGGGGCGGGGGTGGGTTTAACTTACAGCGAAGTAATAAAGCTTGACTTGGTCTTTATACTTTCCTTTTAGCCATCTCCTCCACGGTTTTGGCGATGCGGCGGGTCCGGGTTTCGGGCCTTTTAGCCTCCAGCACCGCCACCACATGCTCCTTGCGGTGGGTAAAAGCCATACTTTCGAACGCCTCCAGCAGCCCCGCCTCCTGCAGCGCCTCCTTCAGGTCGTCGGGTAGCGCCACTGTTTTAGCTTTTCTGTCGATGCCGGGCATATCCACTCCGAACGTGGAGGGCTGTTTGCGCGCTGCCTGCGGCCTGAACCGCAACGCCGACCATACCTCGTCTACGGCCACCTGCCGCACCGGCTCGTACTGCATCTGGGCCATCACCTGCCAGCCGTTGTCGCGGGTGAGGTCTGTTTTGATGCCGGATGATTTCTTGGGGTAGGCTATCCAAAGTATACTTTCGGGCTGCAGCAGCGCCACGGCCTGCGGGGCCAGTTGCGCCAGCTCGGCGGCACGCTGCACAAACAACAGCACGGCTGCATAGGAACCTATACCTGGTGCTTCATCGGCTCTTGTAAAAGTATGGTCTTCGTGCTGCAGCGCTTGGGCCACCTCGTCCGGGGCTTGCAACAGCAGCAGGCACTGCTCTTTCTTAAGCTGTAGTTTCTTTCCGAGGTCTGCCATCGTAGCGTATAAATCGAGGTGGATAATCCTGCCTAAACTACTACAAAAGTTGCACTCCTGCACCCGAAGCGGGCATTTTTAAAGTGGCCGCCTCCATCCTATAACTTTATACTTCCGGACAAGTATAAAGTATCGCTACGCATCACAGCCGCTCGCCCTATACCTCTCCACGGCCTGCAAAAGGCATATTCAGAAGATTTCCTAACACAGGGACAACATTAATCTAACCTGCATAGTATAACTAAATATAGTTAAAAACATATTTAATAATATATATGCCTATGTTTAGAATTTCTACTTCTGTTATTTCCGTTTTAAACCGAGTTGCTTTGTGCTTGCTGCCAGTGCTTTTTATGGCTGCCTGCTCTGCCCACGTGGAGCGCGAGACAGACAAGAAGCAGCAAGACACTACCGTGGCTGTGGTGGCATCCAAAAAGGTGCCCAGCGTTACGGTGGCTTCTTTCCAGAACCAATCCGATGAGGTTTATTTCGACCTGATTGCCAATACCTCCAGCTGCCTGGGCGAAGACCTGTGGTTTGGGGGCAAGCTTGAAAGCCAGAGCAAGGCGCTCCTGGCAAACTCAGGAGACATTACGCAGCGGAGAGTATACCGCGTTACCGAGCTCACCGCCACCGGCCTTAACAGCAACAACAGCTACAAGGTGGACAACAACGCCAACACGCTGCGCGCGGTGGTAAACGAGAAGGGCGAGATCTTTCTGCAACTGAGCCAGGGGCAGCTGCAACTACTGCCGCAGGCCAACGAAGAGCCACTGGTGCTGGCGTATCAGCCAAACCCAAACGATGGCTACTACGATGGCACCATCGGCCGCTGGAGCTGCAAGTAAGGTTTAACCACCTTTAAATAACAAGAGGGGCCCGTGCCGGCAAGGTGCGGGCCCCTCTTTTATACTTTCGGCCATAACAACCGGGATTTTCGTATTTTTGTAGTATGATATTGTATAACGAGACCCTAAGTATAGATAACACCGTGGCCGACGAGTGGCTACAGTGGATGCAGGAGGTGCATATTCCGGCCGTGATGGGCACCGGTTATTTCCTGGGCAACCAGATCAGCCGCCTGATGCACGAGGTGGCCAACGATGGCACTACCTATGCCGTGCAGTATACCTGCCGCAGCCTCGAAGACCTGGAGGAGTACCAGCGCGAGCACGCCCCCGAAATTGACCTGCGCCACCACACGCGCTACCAGGGCAAGTACGTGGTTTTCCGCTCGATGCTGGAAGTAGTGGCCCGTGATGTGGAGCGCAAGGGAGGGGAGTAAAGTATAAAGGGCCAGCGGTTTTCTGAGGCCGCTGACCCTTTATACTTATACTTATACTTATACTTATACTTTATGCCGCGTTAAGGGGCATACTGCCGTATCTGCTCCTCGTTCAGGCTGCAGTTGATCCACTCGCCGTCCAGGGCAGCGCCAATCTTCCTGTAAAAGGCGATGGCCGGTTCGTTCCACTCCAGCACCTGCCACTTAAAGCGCTTGGCGCCCGTATCCTTCGCCTCCTGCGCCACCGCGTTGAATAGTTTCTTGCCGATGCCCGTGCGGCGCAGTTTTTCCGTTACCACCAGGTCCTCCAGAAACAGCATCCTGCCTTTCCAGGTGGAGTAGGCCGTATAGTATAACGCGATGCCCACGACGCCGTCCTCGTTCTCGGCCACAAAAAACTTGTAGATCGCGTTCTCGCCGAAGCCGTCGCGCTCCATCTCCAGCAGCGTGTTGGTAACCTCATCCGGCGCCCGCTCATATACCGCCAGCTCCTTTATCAGCGCATACACCTGCGACAAATCGTCTATCGTTCCTTTTCTTATCTGTATGTCCATTTTAATTGTTGAATTGCTGCATTGTTGATTGTTTGAATCAGAACTGCGGGGATTAGCGGGATATTCAGGATTAAAATTCACTCATGCGCTCATGCACTCATTCAAAATTCCCTAACTCCAAACCGTTCTGGCCTGCACCAGTTCTTTGCCGCTCTCCTGGCTGGTGAGTCGGTGCAGATAAGTATGGCCGTCCGCACCAGCAGGCGCTGCCGCAGACACCACGGTATCACCGAGTATACTTTCGGCTTTAAAAATGATGTCCACCTGCTGCAGCTGCTTTTGCTCCAGCAGGTGTAGCGGCAGCGTGTCCAGCGCCCATTGCAGGTAGCGGGTGTTGGTTACGTGGCGGTTCAGATCGATGTCGTGCCAGCCCACCGGCATCTGCTGCTCGTGCTGCGCCTCCTGCAGTTGCGGCAGCTTGCCCTTGGCAAACGGAAGCGGCTCGCTACCGGGCACCACCTCCACCTCCAGAATGAAATCGGGCACCGACACAAGCTGTCGTTTCACCACGTCCATCACCAGCCACACGCTGGTGGCCTGCCCCAGCAGTTCCCGCTCCTGGTTGTAAATACGGAAATCGCGGTGCAGAAATACGCGTTCCCGGCCCGAGGCCCAGGTTTCCACGGCAATTTTATCGTTGTGGCCAGGGTAGCGGAACATCTCTACGCGCATGCGCTGCAGCACCCACGTCAGCCCTCGCTCCAGCAAATCGTACATCGAGATGCCCAGGTCGCGGGTATTCTCCCAGGCAGCCTCCTGCATGTAGCTCACCAAAGCCGGCATGGTAGCCTGCCCCCGGTAGTCTATCTCGCTGGAGCGGACGGTAAACGCGCTTTCCCCTGCCCTTGATTTCATGCCTTCGTTTATACTTGTTTGCAAGGCTAAGGTACGTAAGAATCGTGGTAGCTGCCACCAAAAAACAAAGCACCTTCTTTGGCAGAAGGTGCCGCTGTCATACTTTCCTCAGGCACACTAAAGCTCCAGGCTCGTTACCCCGGTAGCCAGCATCACCAGCGATACGGCGAACAGCACCAGGAACAGCAGCAGCATGATCACCATAAACTTGAACAGAATTCGGAGCCTGCCGATGGCCTTGCCCACCTTCTGCCGGCTCCGTTCCTGCACCCCCTGCTGCATGCTGGCGGCAAAGTTGTAGAGGTACAGCGACGGGAAAAAGTATACCAGCGCCACGAAACCGTACACCACCAGCGTAAAGCCGGAGAGGCCCACGTCAGCCGCACGCTCCTCCATGCCCGGCGACTTCAGCATCTGCTGCATAAACAGCCCGAACAAAAGTATAAACCCTGACAGTATGAACCCCAGCACCGCCAGCACTTTCCCCCATTTGGCTGTGTCGGAAAGGCTTTGGAGCAGGCTTACGTCCAGGTAAAGTTCGTTGGGGCTGGTATTGTTGTCTTGTCTTGAGACCATGGGCGGGGTTTTACTTTATAGTTGTATCTAAATATACTAGAAATTATATACCGGTGATAGGCGTGCTCGGGTTTCGTTTTAGCTGGAACAAAAATACTCCATGCTACCGCAGGCTGACAGCTTCGGCACATTTCGGGGCGTGCGCCTATGCCTTATACTTGCATAGCCGCTGCTTTCTTTCGTTTGACACAAGCTATCCTTTCTAGCTGCTGTTCATCCTATAGTTCCCACAAACCTACTGTTTCATTTCATACCTTGGTGCCCTCCTAGGCCGGGAGGCCTCGCCTTCGGGCATCGCGCTGGGAGCTTTTCCTGCCCTCGTGCCTCGGGCTACCTGCGGCACCGGAAAAACTCGCATAGGCGCTCAACCCAAAGGCTGGGATCATTTTCGATAGCCGCTGCTTTCTGTCATCTCGAATGATATGAGAGATCTCTATAGAATTCCCGATAGATCTATCGCCCTGCCCGAGATGACAATAAAGTATAGCAAGTACAGAATTCCCCTCTCGGGAGAGGCCAGGGGTGGTTCATACTTTGTAGGGACAGGCCGCGACCTGTCCGCGCGATAGCGCCTGCTATGAAACCTATACTTTGGTAGAAGCAAGTATAGCTCCCTCCCCTGTTTTTAGGGGAGGGTTGGGGAGGGGCGAAATTCCCCTCCTTGGACAAGAAGGAGTTAGAGATGGAGTATACTTATACTTCAGCGCCCTCTTTGGGAAGTGCAGGAGCAGATCTTCAAAATCCACCAACAAAAAAGCCGCGCCACCTGAGACAGGCGGCGCGGCAGAAGTATAGTTGGCAGACCTATACTTACTATTGATTTTGTTGATACGGGTTCACGCCCATGTTCTCGTAGATGAAGGCGTAGGTATCGGCATACTCCTGGATCACGAGCGAAGTGGGTTTACCGGCACCGTGGCCCGCGCGCACATCCACCCTGATTAAGTATGGGTTGCCCGGAGCGCCCTTATCCTGCAGCTCAGAGATGAACTTGAACGAGTGCGCCGGCACCACGCGGTCGTCGTGATCAGCGGTTTTTACCAGCGTGGCAGGGTATTTTACACCTTCCTTGATGTTGTGCAGCGGCGAGAAAGTATACAGGTTCTTAAACTGCGCCTCGTCCTCCGAAGAGCCGTACTCCGGCACCCATGCCCAACCGATGGTGAACTTGTGGAAGCGCAGCATGTCCATCACACCTACCGCAGGCAGGGCTACTTTGGCCAGCTCCGGGCGCTGCGTCATAAAGGCACCTACCAGCAAACCACCGTTAGAGCCGCCGGCCACCGCCAGTTTCTCAGAGGAAGTATACTTCTGGTCGATCAGGTACTCGGCTGCGGCAATAAAGTCGTCGAACACGTTTTGCTTGTTTGGCGTCATGCCAGCCTTGTGCCAGTCTTCGCCGTACTCGCCGCCACCGCGCAGGTTAGGCATGGCGTACACGCCGCCATTCTCCAGCCACAGCATGTTGGCAATGCTAAAGCTTGGCGTCATCGAGATGTTGAAGCCGCCGTAGGCGTACAGGTAGGTTGGGTTGGTGCCATCCAGTTTCAGGCCTTTTTTGTGCACGATGAACATTGGAACCTTGGTACCGTCCTTGGAAGTATAGAACACCTGCTTCGTTTCAAAGGCATCGGTATCCACGTTCACTTCTGTCTTGCGGAACTGCGTTACCTTGTTGTTCGGCACGTCGTAGCGGTAGATGGTGGGCGGGTAGGTGAAGGACGTGAAGGTGAAGAACACCTCCTTATCGCTCTGCTTGCCGTTAAAGCCGCTCACCGTGCCCAGCGTGGGCAGTTCCACGGCATTCAGCTGCTTGCCGCTCTGGTCAAACACCACTACCTGGCTTGTAGCGTCTTTCATATAAGTCGCAATAATGCGGCCGCCCACGGCAGACACGCCCTGCAGCACGTTCTCCGACTCCGGCACGATTACTTTCCAGTTCTGCTCCTGCGGTTTTTTCGGGTCGATCATCACCAGGCGGTAGCGCGGCGCGTTCTTGTTGGTCATTACCAGCAGCTGGTCGCCGAAGTTATCCACCACATTGTACTCGCTCTCGAAGTTATCCACAATTGGCTTGATCGTAGACTTCGGATCCTTCAGGTCTTTAAAGTATAACGCGTTAGCCCCGCTCGCCCCCTCCGACACGTTCAGGATCAGGAAGCGCTCGTCGTCGGTGGTCTGGCCGTAGAAGTTGCGCAGCGCGTTTTGCTTGTCCTCATACACCAGTTGGTCCTGGCTCTGCGGCGTACCTACTTTATGGTAGTATACTTTGTGGTACTCGTTCTTATTGGCCAGCTTGTTGCCCTCGGTGGGCGCGTCGTAGCGGCTGTAGAAGAAGCCGTTGCCGCTCCAGCTCGGACCCGAGAACTTCACCCACTCCAGCTGGTCGTCCAGCTTTTTGCCGGTGGCCGTTTCCATCACGTGGTAAGTGTTCCAATCGGAGCCGCCGCTGGAGGTGCCGTAGGCCAGGTACTTGCCGTCCTTGGAGAACTGCAGCGCCGTCAGGGCCACCGTGCCGTCATCGCTTAGCTTGTTCGGGTCGAAGAACACCTTTGGCTCTGCCTCCAGGCTCTCCTGCACGTACAGTACGCTCTGGTTCTGCAGGCCGTCGTTCTTAAAGAAATAGTACTTGCCGCCCTCTTTAAACGGGGCGCCATACTTGGGGTAGTTCCAGATCTCGGTGAGGCGGTTCTTTATCTCGTCGCGGAAGTCGATGCTGCTCAGGTAGCCCTGCGTTACCTCGTTCTGCTGCGCGATCCACTCGTCCAGCTCCTCGTCGTGCTCTTCCTGCCAGCGGTAGGGGTCAGCCACCTTTGTGCCGAAGTAATCGTCTATATGGTCTACTTTCTTGGTGTCAGGGTAATTAAGCGCCTGCTCGGTGGTGGCGGTTGTCTCTGTCGTCATGCCTGTGGCAGTTGTATCGGTTTGGGATGAGGTGCAGGCCGACACAGCCGTGAGGCCGCCGGCCAGCAGAAATACAGTTGTCTTTCTCATAAGTGCTTTGTGTGGTGTTTTGTTTTCGGGTTTGATAAAAACCGACGAGACAAGTTACGAAAAATATGCCATAATGTGCTCCCGGCCACGCTTGCTGCAACGTGCGGTAATTTATAGATCAGCTTGAAAAAATACTGGCGGCACCGGTATACAAGCAATTTAATTTGCGTTTACTTTTGCAGGCTTTTCTCCTGACACTGAGACAAGTATAGCATTTTACAGATGATAGAGAAAGAGTTAGAGGAAAAGCTGCTACTCAAGTATGAGCAGATCGCCGACAGGCTGTCGGAGAAGGGATACGCCATTATCGACAACTTTCTGGAGCCGCAGCAGGTGCGTAACCTGCTGGAAGTGCTCGCACACCACAAGGAGCAGGGTGGCTTCAGGAAAGCCGGCATCGGCTCTGCCGACCGGGTGGTGGTGGACAAGGAGGTGCGCGGCGACTATATCCGCTGGATCGAGCCATCAGAGGCCTTGCCACCCACCCAGGTATTCCTCGACCGCATGAGCGACCTGCTGCGCTACATTAACCGCACTTGTTTCCTGGGCCTGCGGGACTACGAGTTCCACTTCACGGTTTACCCGCCGGGCACCGTGTACCAGCGCCACATCGACCAGTTTAAGGAAAGCGACCACCGCCGCCTCTCCTTTATCTGCTACCTGAACGAGGACTGGCTGCCCGAGCACGGCGGCAACCTGCGTTTATACTTGCCCCAGGAGGATGGATCCGAAGAGGAAGTGGATATCCTGCCCATCGCCGGCCGCCTGGCCTGCTTCCGCGCCGATATGATCCCGCACGAGGTACTGGTTGCCACCCGCCACCGCTACAGCCTCACCGGCTGGATGCTGGACCAACTGAACGAGCTGACGTTTTTGTAAAGACTTCCCACGACCTCGCGGCGTCCGGAGGTCCCGCGAGCGTCTTAATTATTACCATGTAACGTGCTGGTGCAGCCGAGCATAAGGGACTTTGCCATTGATCGCTTTTTACCCTTTCTTCTTATTAAAGTTTAACTTGTACTGTAAGCTCAATCCGCCTATCAGGGAGTATAACCGGATTTTTTCCTCCGATTTGATGAAGGTTCTTGTTTCGGTTGTGCCTTCATAGGTGGTATGCGTATCCGTTCGCGCTACAGATGGGGCGAGTAAAGGGATGGCCACACCTAACTGCGCGTTTATGTTTATCCCATAAAGCGTGTAGCCTGCACTTATGGCAGGGTCCGCAGTTAAGCCTCTAAGGTTTTCATAACTGCTCCTGGTAGAAGCGTAATAGGTATCGTAAAAGCTGAAATCTGTGTACCGTGCATATGAAACCCTTAGTCCAAGCCCATACTCGCCTTTCGGCACTCTTTTACCCGCATTAAACTGCCCGAACACGCTCCAGTATCGCGCCTCCGTGGCTTCTCCATCCGTATCGCCTTTAAAGTGCCAGTAATTGTCAATCCTGGTTATACCTGTCCCCACATAAGCCTCTACTATGGGGAACTCCGCATTTTCCGTCCTGGTAAAATAACCCAGGCCGCCTTTGATGGCATAATCATTCCTGTCAACATCATACCTGTCACCCATAATGCTTAGCCTTTTCTTCGTGCCATGGTCGAAGGTCGCAGCAGAGAACAAGGCCAGCTTATCTGTAAAAGCATAAGAGAGGTTAAAGTCATAGCCACCACCCCTGCCAAAAGAAAGATGCAACTGGTTTTTCTGATCGTGAAGCGGGATTACGAGTGATTTGGGCGTATAGAACTCTTTTTGTGCAAGAAGCTTGTTTGGAAGCAGCGCAACACCGGCAATCAGGAAAGCATACCGCAGTAGCCGTAAATACAAAACGCCTTTGCACCTGTTCATATAGCTATGGTTTAAGTTACATACAACGGCTTTTATAACAGATACGCGCAGGAACTACGCACGCTGCCGGGGCTTACTGCCCGAAATTGATCTCGGTACTGTCGCCAATGTTGAGGCTGTGGCTGAAGCCTTTGAAGGAAGCGTCGCTGCCGATAATGGAGTCGTGCATAACGGCCAGGCGCAGCTCGGAGAAAGAGCCGATGATGGAGTTGCTCAGTACGCAGTTGGTAATGGTGGTATTATCGCCGATGGCTACGTTAGGGCCGATGATGGAGTTGGTGATCTCGCAGCCCTCGCCTATACTTACCGGCGGGATGATGATGCAGCCGGGGCAGAGTGTGCTGTAGTCGCGGTCGCGGAACCTGGGGCGGGCCAGCAGCGTGGCGTTTGCCTCCAGCAGCGTCTCCTTGCGGCCACAGTCAAACCAATGGTCCACGCTCCAGGGCACCATTTTCTCGCCGCTCTTGATCATGTGCATCAGGGCATCGGTGAGGTGGAACTCGCCCTGGGTTTTTACGTCCTCTGTTATGATGTGCTGCAGCGAGGCGATGAGTTTCTGCGGATGCATGATCTTGTAGAGCCCCACCAGCGCAAAGTTCGACTTCGGGATCTTGGGTTTCTCCACCACCTTCACCACAAACTCATCGTGGCCCATCTCGGTAACGCCGAACAGCGAGGGCTTGGCTACCTTCTTGACGCCCAGCACCGAGTAAGGCGCCTTTATGATGGCCTCCAGGTCCACGTCCACAATGGCATCGCCGAGCATGATCAGGATACTTTCCTCCTGCTCGTAGGTATGGCGCGCCACCCACAGGGCATGCCCCAGCCCCTCGCGCGGCTCCTGCACCACAAACTCGGCCCTGGCCTGCGGGTACTTCTGCCGCACGTAGCGCTCCACCTTCTCGCCCAGGTACCCGATAATGAACACGAAATCCTGTATACCCGCCTCCAGCAGTTTGTCTATGATATGGCCCAGAATGGTGTTATCGGCCACAGGCACCAGCGACTTGGGCTGCGTGTGCGTGTGCGGCCGAAGCTTTGAACCAACGCCAGCTACAGGTATAATTGCTTTCATTCACTATGCATTTACTGCAATATATTGATTTTATCTCATAAAGTAAACGCTGCCAGGCGGTAGCGGCGTATAAAAACGGATAATATTTGCCTGCCGCGGCGGCTCCTGTTGTCCCATAAACATAGCTGCTTGTTAATTTTTACATATTTACTGCCCTTGTCTAACAAGCGTTTGTTAAATTCGTACTCATATCGCCTTGCAGGCACACAAAAGCGTATAGTTCAAACATATACTTAAAACCATGAAAAGACTGTTTTTTTACCTCATTGGATTCGTGATGATCAGCTCCCTGTCCTCGTGCGGCTATAACACGATGGTGCAGAAGGACGAGACGGTGGAATCGCAATGGGCCAACGTGCAGAACGCCTACCAGCGCCGCGCCGACCTGATCCCGAACCTGGTGAACACGGTAAAAGGAGCCGCCAACTTTGAGCAGGAGACCCTCACCGCCGTGATAGAAGCGCGCGCCAAGGCCACCAGCGTCAACATCAGCCCCGATAACCTGACACCCGAGAACATAGAGCGTTTCCAGCAGGCGCAGGGCGAGCTGAGCGGCGCGTTGAGCCGCTTGCTGGTATCCGTGGAGCGATACCCGGAACTGAAGGCGAACCAGAACTTCCTGGAGCTGCAGGCGCAGCTGGAGGGCACCGAAAACCGCATTGCCGTAGAGCGGCGCAAGTTTAACGAGACCGTGCAGGACTATAACTCCTATATCCGCTCCTTCCCGCGCAACCTCATAGCCGGCATGTTCGATTTCGAGCGCAAAGGCTATTTCGAGGCAGAAGCCGGCGCCCAGCAGGCTCCTACGGTGGAGTTTTAATTGCTGATTGTTAGTTGCTGATTGTTTTTTCTGAGCACTAACAACAATTAACTATCAACAATCAAACCTATGCCTAGAGACATCATAACTCCTGCTGATGAGCAGAAGATAATGGCAGCCATACAGGAAGCGGAGCAGCAAACCTCCGGCGAGATACGGGTACACGTGGAGAGCAACTGCGATAAGGATGTGCTGGACCGCGCCACCGAGGTGTTCGCCGAGCTGCACATGCACCAGACCGAGCTGCGCAACGGGGTGCTGTTTTACATCGCCCTGGAGGACCACCAGTTTGCCGTACTCGGCGATGCGGGTATCAACGCCTCGGTGCCGGATCACTTCTGGGAGGACATTACGGCCGAGGTGATAAAGCACTTTAAGTATAAGAAGTATGCCGAAGGGCTGGCGCAGGGCGTACGCATGGCCGGTGAGCAGCTGAAGGCCCACTTCCCCTACGACCGCCAAGGCGATACCAACGAACTAAGCGACGACGTCTCCTTCGGAGAATAAGCATGTCTATGAAGCACTTATCCCTTTCCCTATACTTCTGTTTTCTGAGCCTGGCAGCCTTTGCGCAAAGCAGCGATTTTCCGCCCAAGCCTAACCGCCTGGTGAACGACTACGCCGACATGCTTTCGGCCCAGGAGGAGCAGGCGCTGGAGCAGAAGCTGGTGAACTATGCCGACACCACCTCCACGCAGATCGCAGTGGCGCTGGTTACCTCTATCGGCGGCTATGACCCGAACCAGTATGCCGCCGAGCTGGGCGAGCTGTGGGGCGTGGGCGGCGGCGAGTATGACAACGGCATTATCATACTTGTAGCGAAAGAGGAGCGCACCGTCACCATTCAGACCGGCTACGGACTGGAGGAGTATATTCCGGACGCTATCGCCAAGCGCATTACCGAGCGCACCTTAAAGCCGGCCTTCTCGCAAGGGCAGTTCTACCAGGGCCTCGACCAGGCCACCAGCCTGATCATTGAGTTGGCCAGCGGTGCCTACCAGGCCGATCCATCCCAGCTAGGTGAAGGCGAGGAAGGACCATCGTTGCTGTTCATCATCATACTGGTGATCGTGGTGGTGTTTATACTTTCGCGGATTGGCGGAGGTGGCGGCGGACGTGGCGGCAGACGCTACGCCCGAACTTTCGGCGGCCCTGTCATTATTCCCGGCGGCTTCGGCACCTTCCGCTCCGGCGGCGGCATGTTTGGCGGCGGAGGTGGGGGCGGGGGAGGCTTCGGCGGTTTTGGCGGCGGCGGCTTCGGCGGGGGCGGCGCCAGCAGCAGTTGGTAAAGTACAAAGCAGGATATAAAGTATAACCGGCCAGTGGCAAAGTATAGATTTTGCCACTGGCCGGTTTTTGTTTACTGCCTCTGGCGCAAGCGTCCGCTTGTGCCTTACAAAACCCACCCCTAGCCCCTTATACTTGCTCATGCTGCTGCAAATGTACGAAGCCGCGTTCTGCAGTACCGAATCCAACCACCCCTATCCCTCTCCCGGAACAAGTCCGGGATCCGAGACTTAGCCAAGGAGGGGAACTCTGTAACTACTTTGGCTAAAATATAAGTTTCATAGGCGCTGTCCTCGCGCGGACAGGTCGCGACCTGTCCCTATAAAGTAAAACCCACCCCAACCCCTCCAAGGAGGGGAATTCTGTACTTGCTATACCTTATTGTTATTTCGAGCAGGGCGAGAGATCTAGCTGGAATTCTAAAGAGATCTCTCCCAAAGGTCGAGATGACAGTAAGGCCGTAGCTATCGAATCTGATCCCAGTTTTTCTGTGAGGCGCCTAGGCGAGTTTTTCCGGTGCCGAACGATAGTAAGGCATTGCGAAGTCAGGAGCAAAGGAAAAGCTCCCAGCGGGAAAGAGTTTACCCCGAAGCATTTCGGGGAGCCCTCCCGGGCTGGAGGGAGCCAAAGCCAGAGATGAAACGGTAGGCTCGTAAGCCTGGAGGAACAGCGGTAGCTAAAAAGTATAGCTTGTGTCCAGATGCAGGAGGCAGTGACTCAGGGAAGTATAAATCGGCAAGTATAAAAGTATAGATCGAAGTATAAAGTATAGCTCAAGTATAAAAAGGCACAAGCGGACGTTTGCGCCAGGTAAGTATAAAGTATAAAGTATAAATCGGTAGGTATAAGCCAAACCAAACCTCCTAAAAACCATAAACCCCCCCAAACCGGCACCCTTCTGTAATCATTTCTGTTGTAATGGCGTTATAAGGACCAAAGCCACCTGCTGGCATTGCGAAAAACTGTATTTTAGCTTCATGAAGATATTCGGGGATAGCATTAAAACCAAGGTGGTGGTGGGCTTTACGCTGGCACTGAGCATCGTGGCGGCAGCCATCTACCTCACCTACTCCAGCTTTACCAAACTGCTCGACTCCGTGGAAATGCTCTCGCAGCCAAACCGCAAACTGGTGGAGCTGCAGCAAACCCTTTCCACCATTGCCACCGCCGAGAGCGCCATCCGCGCCTATACCCTCACCACCAACGAGGAGCATTTTAAAGCCTACCTGGGCCACCTCGACACCATCCAAAGCCGCATAGACTCCCTGGAGTACCTGATGCAGGACAGCCCCGGCGAACTGGCGCAGGTAGACTCCATCTCGGTGCTGCTGCAGGAAAAGCACAAGAGCCTGGACCTGTACGTGTCCCTGAAAAAACAGCAGAAAGAGCATACCTACTCTGGCAAAGCCATGCGCCAGATCGCATCCACGGCCAGGCAGAAGCCGCTCTCCACCACTATCCATAAAAGCACCACCACCACCATCTCCGACCGCCTGAACCTGAACGGCACGGACGAGGAGGTAAAAGTGGCACCACCGCCGGTAGAAGAGCCGGAGGACAAAAGGGGCTTCTTCGGAAAGATATTCACCAAAAAGGAAAAACCAACAACCGAGCTCCCGCCGCCGCCAAAGGTTATCATGCCGCAGCTGCAGGTAAAGCAGGAGGTAGAGATAGATACCAGCATAGCCAATGTACCGGTTGCTTCCCTGAACCAGGTGCGCCGCATTCTGCATAACGTACAGCGCGAAGCCGATGAGCAGGCGCGAAAGCTGCAGGCCAGGGAACTGGCCCTGCTGCAGCAGGACAAGCAGGTAATGGACCAGATCCGGGCCATGATGCACGAGATGGAGCGCCACGAGCAGGAGAAGGCCGAGCTCAACTCTGCCGAGGCACGCCAGGTGGCCCAGGAGACATCCACCATTATGCTGGCCATAGGCTTAGTGGGCCTGGGCAGCGGCATTGCGTTTATCCTCCTCATCCTCCGCGACCTTACACGCAGCAACAACTATAAATCAAGGCTGATAAACGCCCAGAAGGAAGCCGTGAAGCTGGCCCGCGCCAAAGAGGCCTTTGTGGCCAACATGAGCCATGAGATGCGCACGCCGCTGAACGTGGTGCTGGGCTTTACGCAGCAATTGCGCCATACCCCGCTGCAACCCGAGCAGGCAGAGCACCTGCAGGCCATCGACGGGGCCGGCCAGCACCTGCTCCACATCGTGAACGACGTGCTGGACCTCTCCAAGATGGAGGCGGGCAAACTGCAGATAAACCATACTTCATTTAGCCTGCGCCAGCTCCTCACACAGGTAGAGCAGGCTTTCGCCCTGAAGGCATCCAGCAAAGACATACAGCTCAGCCTCAGCGTTGACGCCACCATTCCGGATAACCTGAGCGCCGACGCGCTGCGCCTGAAGCAGGTGCTGTTCAACCTCGTGGATAATGCCATCAAGTTTACCCACCAGGGTAAGGTGCATGTGGATGTGCGCCTGCGCAGCCGCCGCCGTAGCCGCGTGGCCTTAAGTATAGCGGTGGCTGATACGGGCATTGGGATACCGCAGGAGCGCCTGCAGCACGTGTTTGGGGAGTTTAACCAAGCCGATGATTCCATCCTCCGCAAGTATGGCGGCACCGGGCTGGGACTGTCGATCAGCAAAAAGCTGGTGGATATGCAGGGCGGCACGCTCTCTGTAAATAGTGCGGCCAACGAGGGAACCACTTTCACCGTCGTACTGCCAATGCAGGTATCGCAGGAGGAAGTACCCGCTGCACAGCCCGAAGCTGCGCCTTTACCGATTTCATTCAGAGGGCTTAAGGCCCTGGTGGTGGATGATGACGCCTACAGCCGCACCCTTTGCAACCTGATCCTGGGTCGTTGGGGCATGCAAGTATACTTGGCCAACGATGGACAGGAGGCGCTGGACCTGGTGCAGCAGCACTCGTTCGACATCGTGCTGACGGATATCCAGCTGCCGGGCATGAGCGGCAAAACCGTGGCCCGCAACATCCGCAAACTCGACAAGCAGGTGCCGATCATCGCGCTCACGGCCAATATCCTGAGCAACGACGCCGGCTTCTTCAGGAACTCCGCCATTACAGGCCACGTGCTCAAGCCGTTTACAGAACAGGAACTGCACCAGAAGATAGCCGAAGCGCTGCCTGATGAGCCTCTGGCGCCGGCAGGGATGGAAAGTCCCGCCACAGAGACGGAAGTTACACCCAAGGCAGCGAGGTTGTATGATTTGAGTGAGATGCGCCTGTTCACGGGGGATGACCACCAGGCATTGGCCGCTGTGCTGGAGGTACTGGTGCAGGACCAGGAACAGAACCTGGAGCAGTTGCGACAAGCGGCTGACGTCCAGAACTGGGAAGCGGCTGGCAACATGGCACACAAGATGCTGACTGCCTTCAAACACATGAAAGCCCATACGGTAACGCCTTACTTAATGCAACTGGAGCAGGTGCTGCACAACGGGCAGCAGGAGGGTATGGTACTACAGCAAGTCGTGGAGGCCGTGCAGCCGCAGGTACAGCAGGTGTTACAAGCGCTGGAGCAAGAGTTGCAAAGTATAAACGAGATGGCTGAGGCCGGCTGAGCCGCTAATTAAATCTCGATGTTATAGAGCTTCAGTTTGTTGTAGAGCGTCTTGCGGTCTATGTTCAGCAGGCGCGCAGCTTTGGACTTGTTATACTTCACGCGCTCCAACATGGCCATGATCATCTCACGCTCGTTGCGCTCATTTATACTTTTAAGGTCGGTTTCCATCGGGTCAACCGCAGAAGTATAGCTTACCGAAGCCTGTTGTGCCGGTGCAGGCGCATAGTTCACGATCTCCTGCGGGAGCTCCTGCAGCGTCACAAACTTAGACTTGGCCAGCAGCACGGCGCGCTTCACCACGTTCTTGAGCTCACGCAGGTTCCCTGGCCAGTTATACTTTAGCAGCGCCTCCTCGGCAGCCACGTCAAACCCCTCCACCTGCTTCTCCAGCTCGTGGTTTGCCTGCTGCAGAAAATGATCCGCGAACAGCACCACATCGCCATCGCGCTCGCGCAGCGCCGGTATGTTGATTTTGAACTCGTTGAGGCGGTGGTATAGATCCTCCCTGAACTGCCCATTGGCCACTGCCTGCACCAGGTCTTCGTTCGTGGCGGCCAGTACGCGCACGTCCACATCCTGGTCGGTGGTGCTACCCAGTTTGCGCACTTTGCGCTCCTGCAGGGCACGCAGCAGCTTTACCTGCACCTCGTAAGGCAGGTTGCCGATCTCATCCAGAAACAGGGTGCCGCCCTCAGCAGCCTCGAACTGGCCTTCCTTGTCTTTCTGGGCGCCCGTAAAGGCTCCTCGCACATACCCGAACAACTCGCTGCCCGCCAGTTCCTTCGACAGTGCGCCGCAGTCTATGGCAACGAAGGGCTTGTTGTGGCGCTTGCTCTGCTGGTGTATCATGCGGGCCACGTACTCTTTGCCCGTGCCGCTCTCCCCTTCAATAATCACAGAAAGGTTGGTAGGGGCCACCAGCGAGATAAACTCCTCAATCTGCTCGGCCTGCGCACTCTGGCCACGCACAAACTGCAGGCTACCGGCCTGAATGGCGGCCTCTTGCTTTGGCTCTGCTTTCTTAGCCAAGGCGTTTTTAATGACCAGCAGTGTCTCGTCGGGGTTGATGGGCTTGGTGATGTACTCAAAGGCCCCCATTTTAATCGCTCTTACCGCCGTGCGGATGTCAGCATAGGTCGTCATCAGGATAACGGGCACCTCCTGCGTCAGCACGCGTATCTGCGTGAGCAGCTCCAGGCCGTCCTTATCCGGCAACCGGAAGTCCGTCAGGATCAGATCGAAGCTTTGGGCCTTTAACTGCCGAAGCCCATCGTTTGCGGTGTAAGCAGTGGCTACCTCATACTGCTGGCGCTGCAAAAAGCCCCTCAGCATCAGGCAGAAAGCTGGATCGTCATCAATCAGAAGTATTTTAGGCATAGTTGGAATCTCCGTGTTACTACCCGCCGGGTGATGCAGGAAGCTATTAGGTAACGATTTTACCCCCCTTTATGTTCTACCCGGCCGATAATCTGCCAATATAACTCCTTTTTCGGTGGACTTAAAACAGGACAGCCCCCGTCTCGCAACGGGGGCTGTCCTGTAGATTATATATAGTGTTTGTGGCTTACTAGCTTTCTATCTTCTTGCCAGTCTCGTCGAAGCGAACCACAACCGGCTGCTCTTCGCCGTTAACAAACTGTACCTCGTAGGTAGCCGGGGCTCCTTCTTCGGCACCCTGTACCTTGTAGGTCTCGCCCAGTGTCAGGCCCTGGTACTCCTCACCTGTTGTGATGGCCTTCTTCACGGCATCCGGGAGTTCATCGGGGGCGACTTTCTGCTTACCGTTCTGTGCCTGCTCCTGTTGGGCAGGCTGCTGGGCATTTTCAGTGGCTACTTCCTGCGCCTGGGCTGTAAAACCAACCAGGGCAAAGGCAAATGCTAATACGCTTATCTTTTTCATAATTATGAGTTTCTAGGGTTAATAAATAATGGAAAGGGTTACTCTTTTACTTCTCCTGCCGCCTCAGCTGCCGCAGCCTGTGCTACCGGCTTTCCGGTCTCATCGAAACGGGCTACCGCTTTCTTCTGCTCAGCGTTCGTGAAGAAGATTTCGTACGTAGACTTGGCTTCAGCACCGGCTGCCGCGTCTGGGGCTACTTTGTATACTTCACTTACCTGCCAGTCTTTCAGGGCGTCGTTCTGCAGCGCCTGCTTCACGCCCTCAGGCAGCTCCTCTTGCGTGATCTGCTGCTTGTTAGCATCCTGCTGTGGCTGCACCTGCTCTGACTGTGGTGACTGCTGGGTAGAAGGGTTGGTTTGTGTTTGTGCTGTTGCTTCAGTTGATATAAGTCCGAATGCCGCGAAGGCAAACGCTAGTACAGTTACTTTTTTCATGGTGTTAGTTCAGTTTATAAATTCGTTCTGTTCTGCCATTCCCTTATGAGATAACTGTGCCAGAAACCCCAAACACCCGCAAGCATCTGATTATCAATACCAATTCATGCTTAAAAATTTTATTCCCGGATTTGTTGTTTTGCTGATATTTTCTACAGTTTGTAGAGAAGCGCCCGCAGGCTGTATCGTAACAGGGGCAGTGGCGGGCCAGGCTAACCCGCCGGGTAGGGTTAAAGTATAAACCTGCAGGCGCGGCCCACGGCTGTGCCACGCATTAGCCCGAAATTGACTAAATTAGCCCCATGAGCGAACCACGAAAGAAACTTTTCCTGCTAGATGCCCTGGCATTGATCTACCGCGCACACTTTGCCTTCAGCAAGAACCCGCGCATCAACTCAAAAGGAATGAACACAGGCGCCGCCCTTGGCTTTACCAACACACTGGTAGAGGTCCTGCAGAAGGAGCAGCCCACCCACATTGGTGTCGCCTTCGACTCGGCCGCCAAAACCTTCCGCCACGACAGCTTCGCCGACTATAAAGCCAACCGGCAGGCCATGCCAGAAGACATCTCGCTGGCAATACCTTACTGCAAGAAGATCGTGGAGGCCTTTAACATTCCGGTACTCATCAAGGACGGCTACGAGGCCGACGACATCATCGGGACGCTGGCGCAGAAGGCTGAGAAGGCCGGTTTTGATGTGTACATGATGACGCCCGACAAGGACTACTGCCAGCTGGTAACGGACAATATCTTCCTTTACAAGCCGGCCTTTATGGGCAACGCCATTGAAGTATGGGATGTGCAGAAGGTACTGGATAAGTGGGAGATAGAGCGCGTGGAGCAGGTGATTGACATACTTGGCCTGCAGGGCGATGCCGTGGACAACATACCGGGCATACCGGGTATCGGCGAGAAGACGGCTAAAAGCCTCATCCAGCGCTTTGGCACCGTGGAGAACCTGCTGGCCAACACCGACCAACTAAAGGGCAAGCAGAAAGAGAACGTGGAGAAATTCGCCGACCAGGGCATGATGTCGAAAGAGCTGGCGACCATTCATTGCGATGTGCCGGTTGCCTTTAACGAGGAGGGCCTGCATTACGACGGCCCGAACGACGAGCAGATAGCCGAGCTGTTTGCCGAGCTGGAGTTCCGGCAGCTGACGCAGCGCGTGCTGGGCAAAAGCCTGGGCGAAACGGCTGTTGCCGCGCCTGCGGCAGCCAAGGCCGGCAGAAGAGGCAAGGCCGCGGCGGCTAACCAGACCTCGCTTTTCGGTGCCCCCGCCCCTGCGGCAGAGGCAGGGGTGGCAGCGGACACCATCCCGGCCTCCATGCAAAGTATAAAAACCACGCTGCACGACTATCACCTCATCAACACGCCGGAGCTGCGCCAAAGCCTGATTCAGTACCTTTTAAAGCAGGAGGAGATTTCCTGGGATACCGAGACCACGGGCATAGATCCGATCACGGCCAGGCTGGTGGGCATGTCGTTCTGCTACCGCCCCGGCGAGGCCTACTACGTGCCGGTGCCGCCTGATGATGTAAAGGAGGCGCAAAGTATAATCGACGACTTCAGGACAGTGCTGGAGAACCCGAACATCTCCAAGATCGGGCAGAACATCAAGTATGACATCCTGGTGCTGAAGAAGTATAAGGTAGAGGTGCAGGGGCCGATATTTGATACGATGCTGGCGCATTACCTGCTGGAGCCCGAGATGCGCCACAACATGGACGTGCTGGCTGAGACGTATCTCAACTACAGCCCGGTGCCCATCACCGACCTGATCGGCCTAAGGGGCAAGAACCAGAAAACCATGGCTGACCTGGAGCCGGAGGAGGTAGCGGACTATGCCTGCGAGGATGCTGACGTAACGCTGCGCCTGAAGCTATACTTTGAGCCACTGCTGCAGGAGCAGGGCCTGATGAAGCTCTTCCGGGATGTGGAGAACCCGCTGGTGCAGGTGCTGGCCGACGTGGAAAACGAGGGCGTAAGTATAGACTCCGGGGCGCTGGCCGATTTCTCCACGCAGCTCGAGAGCGAGATCATCACCATAGAGAAACGCATTTTCGAGATTGCCGGAACGCAGTTCAACATCGGGTCGCCCAAACAGCTGGGCGAGATCCTGTTCGACAGGCTGGAGCTGCACGGCAAGTCCAAGATCAAGAAAACTAAGACCGGGCAGCACGCCACCGGCGAGGAAATCCTGTCGAAACTGGCGGGCGAGCATGAGATCGTCCGGCTGATCCTGGATCACCGCCAGCTCACGAAGCTGAAATCCACTTACATCGATGCGCTGCCGCAGCTGGTGTGCGAACTGGATGGCCGCGTGCATACTTCCTTCAACCAGGCGGTGACGGCTACCGGCCGCCTGAGCTCCACTAACCCGAACCTGCAGAACATCCCGATCCGGACGGAGCGCGGGCGCGAGATCCGAAAGGCCTTTGTGGCCCGCGACAGCAAGCACCAGATCATCTCGGCCGACTACTCGCAGATAGAGTTGCGCATCATGGCCGACTTCAGCGGTGACCCGACCATGAAAGAGGCTTTCAAGAACGGGCTGGACATCCACGCCTCCACGGCCAGCAAGGTGTTTCATGTGCCGCTGGAGCAGGTGGATAGCGAGATGCGCCGCAAGGCCAAAACTGTGAACTTCGGCATCATCTATGGCATTTCGGCTTTTGGCCTGGCAGAGCGCCTGGGCATTGCGCGCCGCGAGGCCGCCGATATCATTGAGGCCTACTTCCACGAGTTCCCGGCCGTGAAGGAGTACATGGATACCACTATCGAGAAAGCGCGTGAGCTGGAGTACGCCGAAACGCTTCTGGGCCGCCGCCGCTACCTCCGCGACATTAACTCGCGCAACCAAACCATCCGCGCCTTTGCCGAACGCAACGCCATCAACGCGCCTATCCAGGGTACCGCCGCCGATATCATCAAGATCGCGATGATCAACATACACGATTACCTGCGCCAGGAGAAGCTGCAAACCCGCATGATCCTGCAGGTGCATGACGAACTTTTGTTCGATGCCCCAAAAGAGGAGATCGAGATCGTGACGCCAAAGATCGTGGAGCTGATGACTAACGCTCTGCCGCTGAGCGTGCCTATGGAAGTTGGCCTTGGCGTTGGCGACAATTGGCTGGAAGCGCATTAAGGATCAGGATCTGATAGGATTGTTGGATGAATAGGATGTTCTGCAGTATAAAGCAACTGCACTAGTTGCCCTACTCCTACCGTGCATTTGAACATGCTAATCCTGATTCAGACAAACAAAAAAGCACCTCCTTTGGGAGGTGCTTTTTTGTTGATTTATACTTTCAGGAAGCTTACTTACCTGGGAATTGGATAGCGCGGTACTGTGTTACGTCTACCGTAGGGACATTAGCTTTATATGTTGAGTTAATCGTTTTGATAAGCTCGTTGGCAACAATGGCATACCCCCTCGGAGTTGGATGGATGCCGTCCAGCGAGAACAGGTTCCCCGTCACAAATACCGGAGCATAAGTAACCTCATCAAGCTTAAAGCCTCCTTTGATAGATTCGAAAAAGGCATTGGCATCCCACATTGCAAGCCCCTTATCCTTAGCGGTAGCTCTTATTATGTCGTTGAAAGCTACGGTATGCTCCATAATTTCCTTCACCTCTGTCTCATCCAGGAAAAACTTATCCGGGAGCGGTTTCTTAGAGCCATAGCCTCTCGCAGCAATGGAGTCCAAGGCCGTTAAAAGCACATATTCTGTTGATTTAATCTGTCGAACACGTGCTGGAACGGAAGGATCGCTTACTACTAACGGGTTAGGGCCTACCTTAAATGTGATCCCCAGGGCGCCACTACCATAAGCAGCATTCAGCGAGTCTGCCTGCCCCTGCCTTGTAAGCGCTAGAGCATTATAAGGCACAGTTGTGAAGAAGGGGACTGCTGTTACATTAGGGATAGTGATCAGCACACCTTTGGCATCATTGGCTGTAAGCGTAGCAACCATGTTCTTATAGATATTGCCAAACATAGCTGGATCAGTCAAGTTGCTCAACGGACTTGCTGGAGCTCCTCCGTCTGTAGCATAGCCGAGCACATCATTATTGCCAAGCCACATGGTAAAGAAAGTGGGATTTGACTCCGCCACTTCCTGGAAGTAAGGCTTTGTTCCAACTTCTGCCGGCTCTAAAAGTCGCTCATAATAGGGGTTAATAGCCCCATACTCTTTCATGGCACTTGTTAAAACTGAGATGCCAGGCACGCCCAGGTTTTGTACGGGCTGAGTGTACTTTGTAAGAGCAGGCCCTCCAGGCAATGTAGTTCCTTCTCGTACGGCTGCACCTGGCACTGGCTTGATAACTGGTCTTCCGTTTATAAAGTCCGCAAATGTGAGGTACCCACTACCGCTTGCCTGGCTTTCTTCGAAGAGAGGTTGCGTAAATTCTCCACCACCTACAAGCTTGAATTGCTGTGCAAGTATAGCCGGATATGAATTAAGTTGAGCCTCACGATAAAGGCCCCGATCTTGATAGCCTGCAGTCAGAGAGTTACCTACAGCCACGTACTTTTCAAGATTTATATCCCCCTTCGATGGCGCGGTGCCATCAATCTCCGGGTCGCAGCTTGTAAGTAGTACGCCGGCAAAAAGCGCCAGCATACCGGATTTATACATAAAGTTTTTCATGTGCTTCAGAAGAAATTAGAATGAGAAGTTGAGACCAACACCAGGGATGTAGGCGATTGACTTGAACGTGCCGCCAATACCGTTAGACTTGTTAGCCAGGTCGGTGCGCTCTTTCTTGTTGATGTACAGGAAAGAGGCATCAAGGCTGATATTGTCGGAGATGGTATAGCCCAGGCCAACGGAAAGGCCGCGCGAATCGGCATCCGGCGTTTCCGGGGTCAGATAGCCATCCTGCACAGGCGTTTTATCGAGGTAAGCACCGCCACGAAGGGCAAGGGCATCTGTAACCATATACTCAGCACCTATACGGTAGATAAAGGCATCCTCGTAGTTACGCTCGTTCACGGAGGAGGTATTGCCCGCAACAGGCTTGGTAAAGTCGAACTGCAGGCGTTCGTAGGCACTCCAGGACACACGGCTTATGTCTGCGGCCAATGTCAGCCTTTCGGTCGGTGTAAAGCCTACACCAAAGCTAAGCGTGGCAGGCATGGGCAGGGAAGCGGAGAACTGTGTGCCTGGCTGGAAGTTACCTGAGGCGGCCGCAGGTATGTTAGAGAAGGTCACGTCGCCATTCTCCAGTTCCATCTTTACTTCGGAGCGGTAGTTCAGGCCCAGCGACAGCTTATCGGAAGGTTTAAAGAAGATACCAGCGTTAAAGCCAAAGGCCGTGTTCGCGCCACCGTCCAGTTCAATCTTTCCTTCCTGGCCATTCTGGCCCTGCACCGGAAGCGTTTTCTGCAGGTTTACGCTGCCAAAAGCCAACACCAGGCCGGCACCCACACCTAATTTATCTGTAATCTGGTAGCTAAGGGTAGGCTGCACAAAAATAGCCTGCAGCGAGAGTTCGTTCAGACCAAAGCGGCCCGGCCACTCATCACCCCACCTTACCGTACTACCGAAAGGGGTGTACACCCCGATACCCGCCTTCAGCTTATCATTTATGCCGTATACCGCATACACCTGGAAGGGTGTCTTTACGGGGTTGTCCACCTCTGCCTCCGCGGTGCCCGGCTCCAGTGCCCTATACGCAATTTTAGAAACCAGTGCACTTGCCCCAATCGTTACCCCATTCTCCTGCAGGTAGCTCATGGCACCCGGGTTAAAGAAGATGCTGGATGTGCCTGTCTGGATACCGGTACCGGTGTGGCCCATGCCTATCTGCCGCTGGCTGGCCAGGTTCACCTGATAGCCGCCCGCCATGGCTGACGCCGAAAGAAGCGTGCCACCTAGTAAGGCTAAAATTCTGCTTTTCATAAAGTCTAAATTATTTAATGTAGGGTGATAATTGCTCTAAACAAATATATGTTTATTCCATCGGCTCACAATGCTTTTTCAAATATTTTTAAGAATGGGTCGAAAAGCAAGTATGGCCATGCCAGTCGTGTGGATCTACCGCTGTTCAGCCCACTTTCCATCACACCCAAAGTATAAATCCGTACCTGCCGCGGCCATACTTTCAAAGGCATCCAGCTTCAGCGAAGTATAAACTGGCAAATGCTTGCCGCCACTGCCAACAGGCGGGGCGGCCGCGGAGAAGTATAACATTATCCCGCCACAGGCACTATCTTATTTGGCTGCCCTGCGTTTAAGAAACTCCTGAACTGAAAACGAACAAGATGTACGATGTAATCATAATAGGCGGCGGACCGGCAGGGCTGAATGCTGCCATGTTGCTGGGCCGCTCGCGGCGCAAGGTGGTGGTGTTTGATAGTGGTGAGCCCCGCAACCGCTGGTCGCAGAGCATGAACGGCTTTTTGTCGAGCGATGGCATGAACCCGCGCGACTTTATACAGAAGGGCCGGGCCGAACTGGCAAAGTATGCGGTGGAGCTGGTGGATGTGGTGGTAGAAAGCGCCACCTATACCAAAGGCGAGTTTGTGGTAAACGATGTGGACGGAAATGTGTACCGCTCACGCAAGCTGCTGCTGGCCACAGGCCTGAAAGACAAACTGCCCGAGCTGGAGGGGGTGGAGGAACTCTACGGCAAAAGCGTACACCACTGCCCTTACTGCGACGGCTGGGAAAGCCGCGACAAGGCCATTGCCGTCTATGGCCGGGAGCGCAAAGGCATAGGCCAGGCCCTGGCCATGAAGAACTGGAGCGACGACGTAACCCTTTACACCGACGGCACCGACAGCCTGCGCCGCGACGACCTGGAGCTGCTGGAGCGAAACGGGGTGAAGGTGCAGAAGGAAAAGATCATGCGGCTGGAGGGCAAGAATGGCATGTTGCAGTACATTGTGCTAAGCAACGGCGAGAAGCGTCCGCAGCAGGCTATGTTCTTTTCGTTGGGTGCTAAGCAGCAATCAGACCTGGGTGAGCAGTTGGGCTGTGAGTTTACCAACAAAGGCGTGATCAAGACCAGAAGACTACAGCACTCCAACATACCGGGCCTGTTTGTGGCCGGCGACGCCGCCCGCGACATGCAGATGGTCATCGTTGCCGCCGCTGAAGGCGCCAAAGCCGGCGTAGCCATTAACATGGAGCTGCAACAGGAGGACAGGAAGTGATGGGAGTTTAGGAGTTAGAGAGTTAGAGAGTTTGGGAGTTAGAAAGTATGGGAGCTGGGAATGGTGAAGAGGTATCGCTCCGAATAAGCAACTCTCCTTTTTTGCGAAACGCTCTTCTGAGGCTATACCAACTATACAGCTAAACCTCCCTTGCTACACAACCTCCTCGCTCGGCTCCTGCGGCACGGCCTGGAAGAGGCGCTCGCGCAGGCAGTAGCGATAGCCATGCACCAGCAGGTGCATCTTCAGGTTCTCCACGGCGATAGGTTCGTTCTCGCTCACCTCGTTGGTGTTGGAGAACCGGATCTCGCTGGCATCTATGATCGTGACCACGCCCGGCCCGAATACCTCCACCTGGTCGCCTTCCTTGATGATGATACCCGTCTCCTCGCTCAGCCCGATGCCTATGTACTCGGGGTCGTGAGCGACGGCGTGCGCCAGGCGGCCAAAACGGCCCCGCTCGGCAAAGTGGGTATCAATGTACACATGCTTGATGAAGGAACAGCCCTCGGTAGTCTTCATTTCGCCTTTTATGAGCGAGTAGTGGCCGTAGCCGTCGTAGATCATGCTGTCGGACATGATGGCGGCGCCGGCGCTGGTGCCCGAGATGATGATGTTCTCGGTGCGGTAGCGGTGGCGCATGAGCCGCAGCAGCTCGGTGCCGTTCAGGAAACTGGCCAGCCGCACCTGGTCGCCGCCGGTAAAAAACACCACATCGGCCTGGCGGATGCGCTCCAGGTGCTCGGGCGTGTCGGCAGGGTTCTGCTCGTCTATATGCATAAAGTGGGCATTGGTGCAGCCCAGTTCCTCAAATGCCTCCTTATAAGCCTTGCCCGAGTTTATGGCATCCAAAACCCGGGGTGTAGCCGAGGCTATCACCTCTACGCGGGAGCTCAGGCTGCACACCTCCGACCTGATGAGCCTGATCAGGCCCTCGTCATCCCCTCCTCCCAACGCTATCAATGTTCCTTTTACTGGCCCCATAGGTACTTTTACACTTAAACTGCCTTCTTATACTATAGAAATTAGCAGGAGGTTGATTTGTTTCGGCTGTCTTTGCCGCACCCGGCACCTATAGCACTGATTTACAGCCTAAAAACAAGCGCGGCGCGTATGTGGCCGTGATTTATACTTGCGGCCCGGCGCTGCCGCGGCTCCCGCCCCTCGCCTTGGTAGATCCGAAGCATCTGTTGGAGGGTTTATACTTCCGGGTCATCTGCCTGAGGCAGAAAGCCTGTCCTGCTCTCTATCAGCCAGGCAGGGGCTGCGGGAGAGGCTAAAAAACTGTCCGGTGGCGTACAGCAAAGTGTTCGACAGCGGACAGTTTTTATACTTTATAATACAGGATTTAAAGTGTAATCATCTGTTACATAGCCAGTTATGCAGTTTGGCACATAACATGTAATACCCCAATCAGAAATAAAAATATTTATAGCAGCCCAAGCAACCATATGCCTCCAGCCGCTATCTATTAAGTCAGAAATGGTAAAGAAACTAAAACAATTAATACCTACTACTATGAAAATCGTAATCGTAATCCTCGCATTAATGACTGGCATGGGAGCCTCCATCAAAAAGTCGGCTGAAGAAATGGAGCAGGCACAGAAGCGCCTCGAGCTGAACGAGTACAGGCACTACCCAAACCTGCTGCCAGAGGTGGAAATCGTCGCTCCGGCGCTGAAGTAAGGCTCCGCCATCAACCAGCACCCAACCTATACTTTAACTACCTAACCTAAATAAAACCATGAAAATCGTAATCCTAATCTTCGTTATCCTGCTGGCTGTTGGCGCCACCATCAAGAAATCTGTCAGCGAAACCAAAGAAATCAGTGAGCGCCTGGAGCTGAACGAGTATAAGTCGCACCCCAACCTGCTGCCTGTGGTAGAGGTGGTGGCCAACCGCGCCTAAGTCCGGACGAATCAGCAAAAGAAACGAAACTATGAAAATCCTGTTCCTGATCGTCGCCATACTTGTGAGCCTCTACCTTGCCGGCAGAGATATCTTACGGCCCATGACGGATTCCCCGGCCCAGGTGGCTGCGCGCCAGCAGCTGCTCGCCGCTGCTACCCCTGCACCAGCCTCAGCCTATACTTACACCATAGGCTGAGGCCTCTGGTTCTCCCCTCCCATTATAAAGTATAAGTATGCGCAGGCGCTAAAGGCATAGGCGTCCGGCTACTGGTTGTCCTTTTTCTTGAAGATATCGAGGATGCGGGGTTGCTGCTGCTGCTGCTCCTGTTCGCGGTTCTTCCTTCTTCTGTCATCGTCATCGGCTTTCCTGCCAAAGGGCCACAGCTTCTTTTTCTCCTTTTTCTCCTTCACGATAACATAGCGTATCGAGACGCCGGAGGAAAGGTGCACCCAGTCGTCGTGGTTGATGTGCACGGCCGGCTTCACGTCGGCGGAGAGCAGGAACGGCAGCCCGTTGACCTTGTACTCCACCCCCAGAATGGCGTCTACGCCCGTGAAAACGCCGCTGTCCTTCAGGTTACCGATGTGCCCGCCCGCACCCAGGTAATAGTTAAAGCGCTTGCCCAGGATGGGGCGGTGCCACTCGTAGAGCACGGTGCCGCTGTATTCGCGCGAGCCTACCTGCACTATACCTTCCAGGGTGCCCCGCTCGTGCAGCTTCTGTTGCAGGCTTACGCCAAAGCGGTCGCTCTCCAGGCGCACGCCGGCCGCTGTTCTATACTTCTGGGCCTGGGCGGCCATACTTAGTCCGCACACAAAAATCATCAACAAGAGTAATCTCTTCATCATAAATAAGGGTGAAAAATTCTGATGCCGCAAATATCTTACCTAACGCAGCGGGAGCAGGGGTATTGCCACAGCGGTTGCTGCTAGAAGTCGCCCCGGAAGCCGCGGCTCGCCTTTTTGTCGGCCTGCTTTTTCTTGCCCTCCAGGCGGCGGCGCACACTGGAGCGGGTGGGTTTGGTGGCTTTGCGCTTTTTTTGCCGGGTGAGCGCCTGCCGCAGCAACTCGTAAAAGCGCTGCACGCACAGTTCCTTGTTCTGCAGCTGGCTGCGCTCGGTCTGGCACACCACCTGCAGGTAACCCTCGCTGTTGATGCGGTTGCCCAACTTCTCCTGCACCAGCGCCTTCTCCTCCTCAGTCAGCAACTCGGAGCTTTCCACCTGAAACCGCAGCTCTACCTTGGTGTTCACCTTGTTCACGTTCTGCCCGCCGGCCCCGCCGCTCCGCGATGCCTGAAACAGCAGTTCCCGCTCCAACCCTCTCTCTTTTAAGTTTGCCATTTCCTCCGGATTTATACTTTGTAACCTGTGCGGCGTTTACGGGCAGCAGCGGCTAAAGCTACGCATCCGTTCCCAAAAGTATGAAAAAACATGCGTGGCACCTCGGTTTATACTTCGGGGCGGGCCAGGGGAGCTGCGTAAACATTCGGCTGGCGTGCTGCGTTAATTGACTGAGAACTAAAGTATAAAGCCGATGAAATGGTCGCTGAACCTGGGCAGGGTGGCAGGTATAAAAATACTGGTGCACTGGACGTTCGTGCTCTTGCTGGGGTGGGTGGCCCTTACCGAGGCGCAGCGCGGCAGCGACGTGCCAACGATATTGCTGGCCATCGGGTTTATACTTGCCGTGTTCCTCTGCGTGGTGCTGCACGAGCTGGGCCACGCCCTCACGGCCAAGCACTATGGCATCAACACCAAAATGATCACGCTGCTGCCCATCGGGGGCGTGGCCAGCCTGGAGAAAATGCCGGAGAAGCCCAAGCAGGAGCTGCTTGTGGCCGTGGCCGGACCGGCCGTTAACGTGGTGATTGCGCTGCTGCTGTGGCTGGTGCTGCCCTCGCTGCAGGACGTGCCCACCGAGGAGTTTTTCCTGCGCATCACGCCGGGCAACTTCCTTTACCTGCTGCTTTTTGTGAACGTGGTGCTGGTGCTGTTCAACGCCATTCCCGCCTTCCCGATGGATGGGGGGCGCGTGCTGCGGGCGCTGCTGGCCTTTAAGCTGGGGCGTGTGCGGGCCACGCAGATCGCGGCCAACCTGGGGCAGTTGCTGGCCATCTTCTTTATTTTTATCGGCTTTTTCTACAACCCGTTCCTTATCCTGATTGGGGCCTTCGTGTTCTTTGGCGCTTACTCGGAGAACATGGTGGTGCAGCACCTCGATTTTCTGCGGGGCCACAGCGTGCGCGAGGGCATGATGACCAATTTCGTAACCTTAGCCCCTTCCGATACCGTGCGCGATGCCCTGAACAAACTGCTGACCGGCTCGGAGCATGAGTTTATTGTGGAGCAGGAGGGCGTGGTGGTGGGCACCCTGACGCGTTCCCAATTGATACAGGCTGTGAAGGAAGAGCAGATGGACACCCTGGTAAGCAAGGTGATGTCGGCGGAGGTGAGGACCTTTAGCGTACAGGACAAGCTCTCCGACGCCTATACCGAGCTACAGAAAACCCGCGTGCCCCTTTACCCCGTGCTCGAGAACGGTCGCCTGGCCGGCGTTATCAACACCGATAACATCAACGAGTTCATCATGATCAAGTCGGCACTGACGCAGTAGTAGTAGTCGTTGATAGTTATTCGTTATTAGCCCCAAAATGTGGCTGCAGCATTGCTATCGGCCTAAAACTTCTCCTCCAGCCATAGAAACCCGCTGCTCAAAGCAAACAGCACAAAGAACCAGATCAGCGGCAACGGCTCTTCTTTATAGGCCACAGCAACTTCGATAGAATTTATACTTTGCTGGGCGATAAAGGCCTGTGTAGCTGCGCGGCGGGTAGCTATACTTTCGAACGCCCAATCCGAGGTATCCTGCACAAGGAAGAAGTAAGGCGCAGCGTCGGCAGTTTCCACTTTGTACCAGCCGCTGTGGCGGGGCCAGAACGTTCCGCTATACTTTTCAGGTTGATAGAGGTGCTGCGCCAGCGGCAGAGTTATACTTGTAGTGTCGGTTATACTTGTAACAGAAGCTGTGGGCACTGTAATGCCATCCGAAGTATAATCGGTGAAGGTAAGTATAACCGGCTTGCCGGGCTGCGGCACCTGCGGCTTTTCGAGTTGCCAGAACTTTTCTTTTACCTGCTCTTTGGCGATGGCCGATAACAGGGAAGTCCAGTAGCTGGCGTATACATCGCGTTTGCCCTCCAGTTGCCACGGGAAAGTTTGCGGCACCAGGCTGAGGGCTACTTTTCCCCAGCCGGCACGTTTTGCTCCTGCCAGTACCTGATCCCCCTGCTCAGCTACTAAACTGGTTGTAGCCTCACTGTTATTCAAAGTATAAGGGGCAGCGTTTATACTTGCCGCTGCCTCAGCCCAGGTGGCGCGGGTGATGCGGGTATCCTGTTGCGAGACTCGCTTGCTCCTGAAATCGGTAAAGAAAGCCGTACTGCGGTTGGTGACAGGGGCAGCGGCAATCGTCAGCACGCCTAGCCCATCCTCCGACACAGCTTTTTGCAGGGCATTTCTTTCGGCGGCACTCATTTGTTGCAGCGCCTGGGGCTCGGTAATCACCACATCAAAGGCTTGCAGCAATTTAGGCGTGATGCGGCTAAGGTCGGTGCGGGGCGTGTTGAGCCACTCGCTCTGGCTCAGGTCTTTGCTGATGGTAGTGCGCAGGGCCACCCGGTGCTGCAGCTCCGCCAGGTGGTTTTTCAGGAATTTGAATTCGAAGTTAGGGGAGGAGGCCAAGAGCAACACGCCCAGTTCCTGCGGTGCGTTTACCTGCAGCGGGACCTGCCCCAGCGTATCGGTGTTAGCCAGCAACGTATAAGTATAGCGGCCTTGTACTTTGGGAATATAGTGGAGGCGGAACGTATGGGTACTATCGGCAGAAAGTTCTACCGAGTCCTGTGCCTTGCCAGCTGCGTGCAGGTATAGCTTTATACTTTCTGCTCCGGATTCATACTTGCCAGCCACTTCCACGGCCTCGCCCAATTTTATACTTTGGGGCCAGCTCACAGACTGAACCCCGGGCGGGGCGGGCGTAAGATGGGGCTGCAGCTGCAGGTGCTTTAGTTGCTCCAGTTCCTCGGCTGCTAACCCATAGCCCAGCAAATGCACTGTCTGCAGTCCCGGTTGCCGTTGCTGCAGTTCTACTAAGGTGTGTATGGCCTCACCCTTCTCCGCAGCGGTTTTATAAGTATAGACTGTAGGTTTTGCTTCCAGCTTTTGCAGCAGGTCCGATAACGTATCCGCCTCAAACCCATCGGTTAAAAGTATAGCCGTGCCGGGGCTGATGGCCTGCTGCATTACGGGCGGAAACACCAGCAGCACCAGGCTCAGGCCGGCCACGGCGCTGGCCAGCAGCCGCCACGTCAGCCGTTGCCGGTTTGGTCGGCGCCAGGCCAGCCACAGGAGCAGCAGGACCACGGGTATCGCTATAAGCCAGGTTAATTGCATCATATGTGTTCTTTAGCGCGGGGGCAGGCCCAGCATGGCCCGGAAATTCTCCTTGCCCTCCGGCAGCTTTTTCAGGTTCTCAATTAAAGTAATGGCCCGGTCCACGCGCAGCTGCGGGCTCTTCACCGCCGACACATGGTGGAGCATGTAGCGTTGCATGCCGGGTTTGAGCAGCAGAAAGCGCCTGTTGCCTTCCTCATCCTGCTGCAGCAGCTCCTCTATTTCAGCAGGTACTTCGGTACCGTACACGCTATCGTCTTTCTCCAGCATCACTGTTACCTCGTCGTGCAACTTTACTCCCAGCTGCTGCATGCGTTTTTTGCTGATGCTGATGTAGGCCCTGCCTTCGCCCAGTGCCATCAAACCGCACTGAAATTTCAGTTGGCCGTTGACGGTGCAGATCAGGCGGATGTTAAGCGTGCCCAAGGCCTGCACCACGTCCTGCGGCACTTCCAGGTAGTGCATGCCGGGGAGGTGTTGGAGTAAGCCGATATGGGTTCGGAACTGAATCATACTTTTATCATCGTTTCTTTGCTTCTCTCCTGGCGCAAGCATCTGATTGTTATTTTTACCTTTTCTCTGGCGCAAGTCTTCAGACTTGTGTCCTGCTATGAGGTCAAGTTTACAACTTGACTGGCTCGCAGAGCCATACTTTATACCTGAATTATACTTCCATAGCTACCGCTTCCTTCCACCGGAACTAAGTTATACTTGATAGTTGCTGCTGATCCATAGCCTTACAACCTTAATTGTTTCATTCCTGACTTTGGCTCCCTCCAGGCCGGGAGGCCTCGCCTTCGGGCATCGCGCTGGGAGCTTTTCCTTTGCTCCTGCGTCGCAATGCCCTCCGGGCACCGGAAAAACTCGCATAGGCGCTCTTTGTCGAGGGCCCCTACCCCCACCCAAAGGCTGGAATCAGATTCGATAGCCACAGCTGACGGAGCTTGAACCAAAGTCCCCCTTTGAAGGGGGCAGGGGGATGTTTCTACAACATACCTGCTATAACACTTATACTTCAGCACTAGTAACTACAGGCTCCCCGCCTTAAATAAGGAGGGGTCAGGGGTGGTTGGACCCGGCACTGCCAAACTTTCTAACTTCCCAACTCTCAAACTCTCTAACTCCCAAACTCCAGCTCACTCCACCCGCTTCCTATACTCCTCCGCCAGCTTGCTTCGTACAGCCTGCCCCGGTTGCGGCGTTTGTTTTGCCGGAGGCAGCAGTTCTGCCCAGGCCCGTTCTGCTGCCGTTAAGCATGAAGCACATAGCTTTTTGCCAGCGCTTACTTCTGCTATCAGCTGCCGCACGTCCTGCAGCGCCTTTAGGTTCTTGCCTGAGTTGCTCAAGGCATGCTCCGCCAGCTCCTGACCGGCTTTTTCCAGCAGCTGCGCATCTGCAGGCCTATACTTACCCGACTGTTTATACTTTGCCAGCCAGGTTAGGGCAGCGCGCGTGTTTGGCAACGCCTGTTGCTTGTCTATACTTTGCTGCCCGCTTAGCGGCGTGATCTTGTGTAGTTCGCCCGTCAGGCGAAGCTCCGGCTCTTTTAGCGGTGGCGCCTCAAAGCCGGTTTTGGCCACGTACGCCCGCTGCGACTGCTGCACATCCTTCAGCATCCGCAAAGCTTTGTACTCGAAGGGCAGAGCTTCTTTGGGCTTATGGGTGCGCAGCCGTAGTTCCGCTTCCCACATCTGCGCCAGCGCGCCTTTCAATTTTGCCTTGATAGCTGGTTCAAACAGCGTGGCAGCCTCTTCCATATCATGTTTGTGCAGGTAAGGGTCCAGCAGGGCCTCGGGGCTGTTCTGGTTCTCGAACTCGGGGTGGTCATGGCCGTCGCCTTCGTAATGTTCTTCGCCTTCGGGGATGCCGCCTCCCGGGCCAATGCCGCTCTCAAACTCCTCGCCCAGGAACTTGCCGTAGCGCAGGCGCAGCAGCTTCTGGTCTACCCCAATGTTGTTGGACCGCTCCTCAAACTCAGCCCGAGGGATACTTTTCTGCTCTTTTAGCAGCTTCTCGGTGTCGATGATGATCTGGCGCTGGCTGCGGAAGTACTCCGGCACCGGATTCACACCACCCGTCATGTCAAAGGAATTATCAACGATGGTCGTGTCCTCGATCTGCACAAAGTAGGTTTCAGAGCGGGTGTAGCCGTGGTGATGGTCCCAGGCCTGCAGGTAAAAGTATAGCTCATCGCCAAAACTCATGCCCAGCTGCTGCAGATCCAGCGTTTGGTTGATGCTGTAGCTGCGGTTGTTGCCGCTCAGGTGCAGTTTAATTTTCTCTTCCCGGAACTTCACGGCTTCGCCACTGCCTTTAGCCACCGTGGCGATCATGTTGGCTTCGCGGATGCCGTAGTCGTCGGTGAGGCTGGCCTGCAGGGTGACGCGCTGCGGCTCTCCCAGCCGGATCTCGGTATACTCCTTTGGCTTGCTGATCTGTATGGCCGGTGCCTCGTCGGGGATGATCTCCAAGGTATAAAAAGCGGATTTTTGCCCGTTCAGGTGGATGGTGTAGAGGCCAGGTTCCGTGAAGCTGCGCGAGAAAGTATAGACTTCCTTTCCTTGTTTAGAACTTTGTGGTGGCTGCTCGTTCACTTCCAGCTGCAGGCGTGCAGGTTTGTTGGTGCGGATGCGCCAGGTAACGGTGGCGCCTTCCTCCACACGCAGGTTCGGGCTTTCGGATTTATAGGCTCCTTTGCCAGTGTAGCGGGGCGGCGTGACGGTGATGTCTATACTTTGGATCTGTGCGGCGGTATCGACAGCGGCCACCGGAGCCTCCGGGAACTCAACCTGTATACTTTCTGCCTTGGGTGTGGTGAGAGCTGCCGCCGGCAAGTATAAGATCCCAATGGAGAGCATCATCGCCAGGCCCAGGAAAGTATAGGTGGCGGAGCTACGCAGGGTGAATGTTTGCTGCTGCTCGGGATGAAGTTCCTGGAGCGTTGCTATGACGCGCTGCTGCTGCAGCCGCTGCAGCAGGTTCTGTGGCTCCTGCAAGAGTAGTTCGGTGCTGTCCTCGAGTTGCGGGTACTGCCGGTTCAGGTGACGCGCCACGTGCTGCAGGTTTATCTTTGAAGTCGATCTCCAGCGAAGTATAAAGTATAGAACAGCGGACAGAAGTATGACAAAGGCCGTTACAGCCAGCAAGGGTGCCCCGAACTGCCAGCGCCAAAGTATGGCCACCGCCACGAGCACAGCCGCCAGCGCCTGCAGGGCATAGAGTCCCAGCTTCGCCTGCACATACTGCCTGCGAATCCGCTGTAAGATAGGAATGCTCTCTGCTGTGGCCATTTATAGGTTGCTGCGCCGGCTGGCGATGATTCTCTCGATTAAAAATAAGACAAAGGCCGCTAAAACAATCCACTTCAGCAATGGAGTTTGCGCCGTTTTAGCGGCACTTGCGACCCTCGCCTCTACCCAATTTTCTGGCAGCAGTTGTTGCTCGTCCAGAGCACGAAAATCATGGATTGTCTGTGCTTGCGGCAAAAGCAGTGGCAAAAGTAGCTCCGGTAGCTGCGCGCTCTGGCCCAAGTCGCTCCAGGCCGGTGAAAAACCGCTCCGGAAAGTATAGACTTTGCCTCGGCCAATGTTCTGGAAGTATAGCAAAGCCTCACCCTTTGCTGCCGTCCATTCCTGGCTTTGCTGCTGTGCCTGTGGTTGGCTAAGCTGGTGTACTTTTATACTTGTGCCGCCTATTCCTGTAAAGCTGGTTTTTATACTTTCAGGTTTTTGCCCCTGCTGTACCCATACTTGTAATCCTTGCTTTACCTGCTGATTTATACTTTCAGGCAGCGGTTCGCTACGCAACCAGAAAAGCCAATCCGTACCTAAGGTGTCAGCTCTAATTTGGATGGGTAAACTAGTGTAGCTACTGATGGCCTGCAACGCTGCTCTTAAGTAGGGCACCTCTGCCTGTTGCGCCTCATCCGAAAGTATGGCAACCTGAAGCGGCTCGGTCTGTACTTTCACTTTGCTGCTGTTGCCGGAGATGGTAACCTGTAGCGAGTCTTGCTGGCGTTGTAGCTGTAGTTGCTGGCTGCCTGCCAGGTTTATACTTTGTGCCGAGGCGGCTGTTTTATACTTGCTATAGCTGGTGCCCTCGCGGGAGCTGTGGCCAAGTAGAAGCAGCAAGCTGTCGGGTGAGGCCTGAACGGCTGCCTGCAGCCAGGTTATACTTTTATCGGTAGACACTGGAATCCAGCGAATGTGTCGGGGCATTGCTTCAGGGCGGATGCCAGCAAAGTACTGCTGTTGGTCTGAAGTAAAAAGCAACACACTGTCCTGCGGCAATTTATACTTTGCTGCCAAGGTCGGCAGCAGGCTCCAGTAGTTATACTTACTCGCTACTGTGCTGTCCTGCGTGCGATTGCTCATCTGCTGCCATACTTCCTGGGGGATCTGCTCGAGCTCAGGAGTATAAGTATGTAACGTATAGCCGCGCTGCAACAGTGAGTCGATGGTGGGTATGATGGGCTCCAGGGCGGAAGTATAAAGCAACTCTTCGCCTACAATTATCGCCTTTGCTCCTTTTTGCTTTTGTGCCTGATGCTGCCAAACCGGTTGCGCCAGCGCCACGGCCAGTAGTATAAGTATGCCGCAGCGCAGCACCAGCAGCCAGAAGCTACTCAGCTTTATACTGCTCCACCGGTTACTCGCCGAGGCCTCCAGCCAGCGCAAGCTACCCACCTTCACCGTCTGCCCCTGCCGCTTGTTCCACAGGTGAATGGCAATCGGGATCAGTATAGCCGACGCTGCAAAAAGCCAGTATGGTGCGAGGAAAGTCAAGGGAGTATGGGAGTTAGAAAGTTAAAAAGTTAGAAGGTTAGAAAGTTGTTTTTGCTGTCATTCTGGAAGAATCTTGGTGGCCAGGTTCGATGGCTTAATCTCCCTTCGAACAAGATCCTTTCAGGATGACAGGGGAGCGTTATCTTGAATTTGGCAATTCACTCAATCACTCATTCGCCCATTCAAAATTACCCATACAGCAGCCGTTTTTGCAGAAACGTCCTCAGCGCCTTATCCAGCGGCTCGTCGGTAACGAAGCGGTCGTAGGCGATGTGGCGGTTGCGCATGTCTTTTTCGATGTCCTGCAGCCACTCTTGTTGCTTGGCTAAGTATAACTCCCGTTGCGAAGCGCTGCTTACCTGTAGCGTTTGCCCCGTTTCCAGGTCCTCGAAGGTGAGGGTGCCGGTGTAGGTAAAGTCCAGCTCGTTGCGGCTCATCAGGTGCGCCAGCAGCAGCTCGTGCCCCTGGGCGCCCAGCTTGTAGAGCAGGTCTTTTATCTCGTGCCCGTGCTCATACAAATCCGACAGGAAAACGGTGAGCTCCTTCTGCCGCCTGTCGGCAAAAAGGTTGGCGGCTACCTCCATGCCCGGAAACTTACCCTGCGGTTTTACCTCTGCCAGCTGGTGCCAGAAACGCTGCAGGTGCATGTTGTCGGAGCGCGGCGTGAGGTTGATGAGCTGGTTTTCGTGCAGCACGTACAGCCCCACCGCATCGCCCTGCGTGGTGGCCAGGTAAGCGAGCGAGGCCACCAGGAACCGTGCGTACTCCATTTTGCTCAGGCCGTTCACGTCTTCATGCGCCATCGAAGCGCTGCCATCAAGTATAAACCGTACCGTAATGTTGGTGTCTACCTCGGCCTCGCGGATGTAATAGCGGTCGGAGCGGGCAAACATCTTCCAGTCGAGCTGGCGCAGGTCGTCGCCGGGCTGGTAGCTGCGGTACTGGCTAAACTCCAGTCCCGCCCCACGTCGCAGACTCTGGTTTTGCCCCGCCAGAAAGCCCTCCACCACCGTTTTAGCCAACAGCGGCAGGTCTTTGATGGTAGCCAGTACCTTCGGGTCGATGAATTTGTGGGTAGTCAAGGGTGGAGATTAAAGGTTTATTTCTTTCTAACAAAGTGTTTACCTCATGAATGGGATAGCTGGAACATAGCTACTTTTCAGCCCTTTTTTACTTCTGATCACATTCATTATAATGAGGCTGATGTTATACAAACAAAGTAATAACACAATGCTTGCCTCTATAGAGAATGTACTTAATAGGCTAATTGCCACATCCAAAGCAGATACGTCCCATATCCAATACTTGCCTCCACTCCATACCAGCAGTAGAGCATAGATTAGAAGGGTAAAGGTTATTTCAAAGTTAATCAGCTTCTTTCCTGTATCATCAACACCTTTAATTTTATCCTTTTTTAGGATCCACATCACTATTGGTATTATTATTCCTAATAAAGGGTGGAAAATAAAGCTCAGACCTGAAAGGTTTAACACAGTTAAATAGCCTTTATCCTCAGTAGGCGCCCATTCTAAAATATCATCAGGGTTCACCTTCAATGCTTGTGTAATTTTCCTGAGTGAATCCCCATGTGGCACTGTTTCTCCTTTCTCAATTCTTTGAACTGTCCGCAAGCTCAACGCAGATTCCTCCGCCAGTTGTTCTTGACTAAAGCCCCTCCTTTTTCGGAGCGCTTTGATCTTTGATGCCAGGTTTTCTTTGTCCATTTTGATTTTATCTAAAGTCCATGAGCAAAGATCATTTATTATTGTTTTAGCCCTTGCGCCAGTACCACGTCATGTTTATGACATTTGTGCCAAAATGCTTTTAATACCACCTACACCAAACTCTGCCGCAACTTCAAGCCCGCCAACTCTGCTTCTATAGCCGCTTCATCCAGTATAACATCCACTCCGCCAATCAACTCTTTGCGCACCTTTAGCATGTACTTCCGGGCGTCGGTGTAGAACACGATGGCGGCGTCATAGTGGATGGTTTCGCCGGACTCCTGGTTCCAGTCCTGGTACACTTCTATCATGAACACCGGCGCCGACAGCACCTTTATCTCCGAGTGCCTCCCCGACTGCAGCAGCTTCTCGCAGCGGAGCGGCATTTTGCTTTCTTCTACTTCGAAAGTGTAGTAAGTGGTAGAGGATTTGTCGGACAGTCTATAGTCGGCGCTGATGTTGATAAAGCTTTGGTCCTGCTTGTTCTTCGTCAGGCCCAACGCAAACTCCGGAGCCCAGTACAGCACCTTGTCAGCGGTGGCGTGTACTTTTATACTTTCGGTAAAAAAGTAGCAGATCCGTTCCCCAACCAGCCGTTTCAGGAGCTGTGTGCCCGCCTCCGTTAGCCTTATATTTTCTATCTCTTCCATCTGTATATGCTTTCGGATCTATCCTCTGCTATAGCATGAATTCTCCCCTTGAGGGGAGAATTTACACTAACATACTATCCTACACCAATACCGCCTTTGGCAGTTTTATGCTTTGCAGCAACTCGTCTACTACTTTATCCGGCGTGATGCGCTCGGCTTCGGCGGCAAAGTTTACCAGCACGCGGTGGCGCAGCACGGGATAGGCCATGATTTTGATATCATCCGCAGTAACCGCAAAACGGCCGTGCAGCAAAGCTCTGGCCTTAGAGGTAAGAATAAGGGCCTGCCCTGCTCTAGGTCCTGCGCCCCAACGGCAGTAGTTTCTCACGAAATCTATACTTGTGCTATCGGGGCGGGTGGCGCGTACGAGGTGGTTTACAAAGCCCAAAAGGTCTTCGTTTATACTTACCTCGCGTACCAACTGCCGCAGCATGAGCACCTCTTCACCATTAAGTATGGATTGTACCTGTGCTTGCCTGGTGCCGGTGGTGCTGGAGAGTATGTTTAGCTCCTCCTGCTCAGTGGGGTACTTTATTTTGATGAACAGCAGGAAGCGGTCGAGTTGCGCCTCCGGCAGCGGGTACGTGCCGGCCTGCTCGATCGGGTTTTGCGTGGCCAGCAGGAAGAAGGGCTTAGGCAACGTATAGGTTTTGCCGGCATACGTTACCTCGTGCTCCTGCATAGCCTCCAGCAGGGCAGCCTGTGTTTTGGGTGGCGTTCGGTTTATCTCGTCGGCCAGCACGATGTTGGAGAAGATCGGGCCTTCGTTGAACTTGAAAAAGCGCTTGCCGGTGGCGTGGTCTTCTTCCAGCACCTCGGTGCCCAGAATATCGGTTGGCATCAGGTCCGGCGTGAATTGAATCCTGCGGAAGCCCAGATCCATAGCGTTGCTGAGGGTGCGTACGAGCAGCGTTTTGGCCAGACCCGGCACGCCTTCCAGCAAGCCGTGTCCGCCGGCCATCATCGTGATGAGCACCTCGTCGAGCACTTCCTCCTGACCCACGATCACTTTCTGTATTTCCTGCTTGAGCCGGGGCAGCTTTGCCAGCAGGTGTTTTATGTCTTGCTCTGTCATTCCTAATGAATAATGATGAATGAATAATGAGTAATTGGTATGGAGTAATGAATAAGACATGATTGCCGGTTATTAATCATTATTCATTAAAAATTACTAACTAGTTAAAGCGTACATGATGATGTTGACGCCAAACTTGGTATTATCCTCGGCCAGCCAGCGCTTGTTCCGGAAGTCGTAGTCCCACTCGCAGCCGTAATCTTTGTTGCTGTAAAGTATGGCTATGCGTCCATTCACTTCAATGGCTTTCAGGTAGTCGTGCACCAGGTCATCGCCCCAGCCGTTCAGCTCAAAGCTGGTCGTGGGCGGGCCTTCCTCGAAGGTGAAGAAGCTGCGGTAAAGCTTGTGGTTGTTCGGGATTTTTTTGAGCGCGCCATTTCCAAATATCTGCCGCATCTGCTCCTCAAACGACTTGGCAAAGAGCCCATCGATGTCGTGGTTGCAGTCGTCTACAAACACAAAGCCGCCGTTCTTCACATAAGTCTCGAAGTTCTGCCGCTCTTTCTGGTTAAACTGCACCAGCTTGTGCCCACTCAGGTAGCTGAAGGGGTAATTGAATAGCTCCGCACTCTCCAACGAAATTACCTTCTCCTGCTCGTTTACCGGCACCGTGGTGTACTGGATAAGCGAGTGTAGCAGGTTGCTCGGCATACGCGGGTCGGTATCCCAGTTGCCGGAGCGGTATTGCAGGCGTACGAAGGTAAAAGGAGGCACTTAGGAGAGTTATGAGTTTAGAGTTGTCTACAGAAGGCCCGCAATTGAAAGATCTTCGTCCAGTTTTTCCCAATGAACGCCAATGCCACCACCAATCAATCTCCAATCCATGCGTTCTGACTCAGATGCATCGCGAAGTACGGGGAACCATTCCAGGGGTACGCCTACTTCCCGGCCATCTGTTAAGAGCACATACATTTTGGCATCTGTAAACCATACTTTTTGTGCCTGCGGTGTAGACTTACTAGCTAAAATACTCATGCCATTTTTGCTCAAAGAGTGCTTTGTTTTCTATTACTAATTTACGGAGTTCATTCAGTTCCTTTGCATTGAATGCGTAAGAACTTGCTAACTCAACTGGCTCTAACCAGTATTTTGCATAAGCTTCTGCCTTCTCGACATGTATATGTGGTGGCTCATTTCCTTCATTACTAAAAAAGAAGAACCTGAAACCCAGTATGCGAAGTATAGTAGGCATTATTTATCATCAAGTATGAAAATGAATGCCGCATACAGCTGGCTGCAGGCGGCATTCAAAGTATAAATCTTCAGCAATTATACCGCATCTGAAAGGCTTGTGAACGTAAAGTCACGCACCTTCATAGGCGGGATCAGGCTGCCGTTGATGCGTTGCGGCTTGCCCAGGGCCTCCAGGTTGTTAAGCATGATAATCGGACTCTCGTTGAAGCGGAAGTTCTTTACCGGATACATGATCTTACCATTTTCGATGTAGAAGGTACCGTCGCGGGTAAGGCCGGTGTAGAGCAGCGTTTGCGGGTCTACAGAGCGGATGTACCACAGGCGCGTGACCAGGATACCACGCTTGGTGTTCTTGATCATGTCTTCGATAGACTGGTTACCGCCTTCCATGATCATGCCGCCGCCGCTTGGCAACGACTTAGCGCCGGTCTTCTGTGCCCAGAAAAGTGAGTTAGACAGGTTTTTGACCACGCCTTTCTCGATCCAGGTTGTTTTCTCACGCGGACGACCATCGCCTGCAAAAGGCGACGAAGGAATTTCCGGGTGCGCCGGATCAGAGTATACCGTGATGCGCTCATCTACCAGCTTCTCACCCAGCTTTGTTTTACCGCCGGGCTTGCTCAGGAAACTGCGGCCTTCTTCGGCATTACGCTGGTCAAGCCCCCGAAACATCCCTTGCAGCAGGTCTATAGAAGCGGCTGGCTCCAGAATAACCGTATACTTGCCTGGCTCCAGTGCCCGGGCGTTGCGCGAGTTGGCGGCCTTTTCGGCGGCTATCTGCGAGGCCTTGGCCGTGTCCAGCTTGCTTACGTCCGAGAAATCCTGGGTTACGTAGCCTGAGCCGGTGCCGTCGTCGGTACGCATGGTCACCGAGAAATCCAGGTAGGTAGAGGGATGGTAGGCAAACAGGCCCTTGTTGTTCATTTTAGCCGTGAAGCTATCGTAGTGCTCCAGGAAGCCGGCTGCCGTCAGGCCTTTGTCGGTGGCGGCCTTTATACTTTTAGCGGCGGCGTCGGCGCGGTAGGCCGGGTCTATTTTGGCGGTGGAGCTGAAATGGGCTTTGGTGGTGATGTACTGCTGCGGGCCGAGCAAGGCTACATACTCCGGGCTCTCCGGCGCCAGCCGCGCAATCTCCTCCGAGCGGCGGATCACCTTCTCCAGCGAGGCATCATCAAACTCGTTGATAGTGGCCACGCCGGAGCGCTTGCCAAACCGGGATTCTACGGATAGGGAAGTGTTCTCTTCCGCCCCGCTGGTAGACACCTCGTTGCGGGCATAGCGGATGTTGCCGCCTGCATTGCCGCCAAGTGTCACCTCACACTCATCGGCCTTGGAAAAACCCAGCGCCTTTTTAAGTATCGCCTGAGCTTCCTCTTTACTTAATATTGCCATTTTTAGATTGTTAAGAGTTGAGAGTTATGAGTTAAGGGAGTTAGAAAGTTAAAAGGTTAGAAAGTTAGAGAGTGAGGAGCTGTGAGCGCAACCAATCTCTGACATATCCACTTTTAACTATTAACTTTTAACTCTAAACTAAAAATCGCTAGATTTTTCTTGCCGTGTTGATCACGTTCACGCCGTTAAAGCGGGTGTGGGCCGAGCCATGCGATACCGCACTTACCTGGCTGGGCTGGCCTTTTCCGTCGAAGAACGAGCCGAACAGGCGGTAGTCGCTCTCGTCGCAGGAGCCGGCGCAGGAATTCCAGAATTCCTGCGTGTTGCTCTGGTAGGCTACGTCCTCCAGCGGGCCTACTATTTTGCCTTTGCTGATCTCGTAGAACACCGTGCCGCCGAACTGGAAGTTGTAGCGCTGCTGGTCGATAGAGTAGGAGCCGCGACCGGCGATGTAGATACCTTTATCCACACCACTTATCAACTGATCCACATTCTTTTTCTCCTTGCCCGGCGCCAGCGATACGTTTGGCATGCGCTGGAACTGCACCGAGCTCCAGTTGTCGGCGTAGCAGCAACCGTGCGATTCTTTTTCGTCGATGATGTGCGCCTGGTCGCGGATGGCCTGGTAGTTCACCAGCGTACCGTCTTTGATCAGGTCCCACTGCTTGGTTTTCACGCCTTCGTCGTCCCAGCCTACCAGGCCAAGCGAGCCTTTCTGCGTTTTGTCGGCAAAGATGTTCACCTTGTCAGAGCCATACTTGAAGTTCTTCGACTTCCACTTATCCAGCGTGGCAAAAGAAGTACCGGCATAGTTGGCTTCGTAGCCCAGCACGCGGTCCAGCTCCAGCGGGTGCCCTACCGATTCGTGGATGGTCAGGCCCAGGTGGTTGGGGTCAAGTATAAGGTCATACTTGCCAGCGGCTACTGACTTGGCGGTGAGCTTCTCTTTGGCCTGTTTGGCGGCCAGGGTAGCATCTTCCAGCATATCGTAGGCGTAGCGGTAGCCCATCAGGCCTGTGCCCTCCGGTCCTTTTATCTTTTCACCTGCTTTCGGGACCATGTACTCCCAGCCCATCCCCATCGGGGCGCTAAGGGCCTCGCGGGTTTTAAACTTGCCGGAAGCTTTATCCACCACCGTAACGGTAAAGTTCGGCCAGATGCGGTGGATGTCCTGGTCGATGTAGGAGCCATCGGTGGAGGCGAAGTACTTCTGCTCGTTTACCTGGAACAGGGCCGAGTTCACGAAGTTGGCACCGTTCTCCAGCGCCTTGGCGTTGGCAGCCAGCAACAGATCTGCTTTCTCGCCTACTGGTACTTCAAAAGCGTTCTTCTCGATAGGGGTTTTCCAGCTTACCTCGCCAAATCCCTTTACAGGCGCCAGCTTTACCGGCTCTTTCTGCAGTTTGGCGTTGGCTTTGGCAATGGCTACGGCTTGCTCAGCGGCCTTGGCAATGCCTTTATCCGATACATCGGAGGTGGCGGCAAAGCCCCAGGTGCCGTTGGCCAGCACGCGCACGCCCACGCCGTACGATTCGGCATTCACGATGTTCTGCACCTGCTTCTCGCGGGTAAACAGGTACTGCTGCAAATAGCGGCCAATGCGCACGTCGGCATAGGAGGCGCCCTTCGATTTGGCCGTGTTCAGCGCTACGTCGGCCAGGCGCTTCTTCAGCGCTGTATCCACGGTCTCCAGCAAACGCTCCGGCGATACCGCATCGCCGAAGACCGGGATGGACGGCAACATCAGGCCTCCCAGCCCCAGGGCCGATAGTTCAAGGAAATTTCGTCGTTTCAAAGTGAATAAGGTTAGGTAAGTATAAAGGTTCTGTTTCGGTATCTAAGTATAGCGATTCTGTTTTACTTCTCAAAGTATAAGTATGGCGTATCGGCTCAACGACAGGATTTTCCGGATGAAGCAGGCATACTTTTAGACAAAACCGGGCTAAATAACAAAAGCGCAGCACCCTTGCAGGCACTGCGCTTAACGCGGTAATTTGATCCAGTAAATTAAAAAACTCTTGCCTTACCTTGCGCTAAGCCATCTGCCGGTATCCATACCAGCGCCGAGCTTGTTCTCAGCATAAGACGGCACCTCGAAAGAGAAGCCAACGGCCGTGGCAATGTCTGCCTTGGATTCCAGCACCTCCACCTTCACATTACCAATTCCCTGGCTGTGGAAGTCGAGTTCCTGAGCGGCTGCCTCCGACACATCAATGATGCGGTCGCCTACGAAGGGGCCCCGGTCGTTGATGCGCAGGATGACCCACTCGTTGTTGTCGAGGTTGGTTACCTTAACCACCGTGCCGAAAGGGAGGGTTTTGTGGGCAGCGGTCATGTCGTTTTTGTTGTAACGCTCGCCACTGCTGGTTTTTCTGCCGTGGTAACGGCTGCCGTACCACGATGCCTCGCCCTGCTGTACTTTCGCCAGGCCGGCATTGTTGTTTAGTGCAAAAGTTGGTTGGCTAAAGCCGATAAATAGAAAAATAGCTACTAAAAAAATAAAGCACTTTCTATTATGATCCATATCACTTAATAGTTGGTGAAGCCGCAAAATTACGGAATTTGTTTTTAAACGAGCCCTTTTACGCCGTTATTGCCCGGAGAGCGTAGGGGGATATGGGCAGGAGGGGCAAATTTGGCCTGGGTCAGGTAATGCAGAAATCGCCTTTTATAGCACGTATGGCTATATTTTCATGTGTTACAGGTATAGAAAATAGCCTATAAAAAATAATTAAAACTTTTCTTCCAGTCAAGCCGGTTTGCCCCTAATTTCAACCTGATTTTACGGAGTTTTGATAACGATGACGCCGCAGACTGTGCTACTTTTGCCATTGCCGACGGGATGCACGTATAGCAATTAAAAGCATAAAGTATGGACTTTGGAAAGCTGGCCGACATCAGCCGCGCAGACTTCACGCTGCCTCCCAACCACCCCGACACGCTGCCGCTGCTGCAGCGTTCCGGCTCTTACCTGAAGCCGCAGGTATACGTGGGGCTGCCCGTGTGGGTGAACAAAGCGTGGGTGGGCAAGTACTACCCGGCCGGGATGCCTGAAAAGGAATCTTTGCAGTGGTACAGCCGGCAGTTCAACACCATCGAGCTCAACAGCACGCACTACCACATCCCCAGCCCCGACACCATCGATCGCTGGCGTAACATGGTGCCGCGCGGGTTCAAGTTCTGCCCCAAATTCCCGCAGCTCATCAGCCACGAGGCGGCCCTGCGCAGTACGCAGGACGTAACCGCGGCTTTTTGTGCGGCCATTGCCGGGCTCGAAGACAAACTGGGCGATGCTTTTCTGCAGTTGCCGCCCTACTTTGCGCCCAACCAATTGCCCAACCTGGAGGCTTTCCTGGCTTTCATCCCCGAAAGTATACCCATCACCGTAGAGCTGCGCCACGAGGGTTGGTTTGTGGATAACATAGCCAGCCTGGAGCTTTTCGAGGTGTTGGAGAAGTATAAAGCAGGCACCGTGCTGACCGATGTGGCCGGCCGCCGCGACGTGCTGCACATGCGCCTGACTACTCCCTCGGCCATGATGCGCTTTGTAGGCAACAGCCTGCATCCGACAGATTACACCCGCATCGATGCCTGGGTGGAGCGCCTGAAAGAATGGTTCGACAATGGTTTGCAGAAGCTATACTTTTTCGTGCACGAGCCGGATAACACGCTGGCCCCGGAGCTGGCCACTTACCTCATCGAGAGGCTAAACAAAGTATGCGGCTTTGACCTGAAGCCTCCGAAGAAGATTGTACAGCCGGTACAGGGGGAGTTGTTTTAGATAACCCCACCCCAGCCCTCCCCTAAAAACAGGGGAGGGAGTTCTGCAGTATCGAGTCTAATCACCCCTGATTCTCTCCCGAAATAAGTTCGGGATCCAAGACTTGGCTAAGCAGGAGAGCCTGTAGTTGCTATTTTTTGTCATCCTGAAAGGATCTTGTGGGCAGGGAGCTAAAGCCGGGGCTATTGGTAAAGTGTAGTTTTCATAGTTGCCGGATCCAACCACCCCTGCCCCTCCTTATCTAAGGAGGGGAGCCTGCTGTTACTGCTTTGGCTGAAGTATAACTTTCATAGCCACTAGTATCGCGCGAACAGGTCGCGACCTGTCCCTACAAGTATAAACCCACCCCTAGCCCCTCCAAGGAGGGGAATTTTCAGCAGATGATTACATCCCCCTACCTCCTTCAAAGGGGGACTTGGCAGAAGTTACATGAACAGCAGCTATCGAATTGTTTCCAGCCTTTGGGTTGAGCGCCTATGCGAGTTTTTCCGGTGCCGAACGCTAGTGAGGCAGCCCGAGGTACGAGGGCAGGAAAAGCTCCCAGCGCGATGCCCGAAGGCGAGGCCTCCCGGCCCGAGGGAGCCAAAGTATGAAATGAAACAGTAGCTTATGTAAGTCTGGAGGATGAACAGCAGCTAACAAGTATAGCTTGATTCAAACAGAAGGAAGCAGGGGCTATGCAAGTATAGCCGGGAGAAGTATAAAATGTGGCTTTTCAAGCCAGTCGAGTCAGAGACCCGACACCATCGTAGGACACAAGTCTGGAGACTTGCGCCAGGGAGATGGCTAAGAAAGTATAAAACCATTTTTAACGGGCTTCCCCAGCCAAACAGGGAGAAAACAAAAAAAGCGGCTACCCTAACAAGAGCAGCCGCTTTATACTTTACCACCAAGTATAAAACCTACAGCTTAAATGTATCGTCGCTTAGGTTCTTGTTTACCTCGATGGTCTTCACTTCCGCCTTGATCGACTGCGGGCCTACTACGGTTTCCACTACATGCGGGAACTTCACGCCGTTAACCTCTTTGTAGTTGCTGTAGGTTTTGGTCTGGGTAATGGCGCCTTGCGGCGTTTCCAGGCTGTTTACCTCTTTCAGGCGCAGGCCGGTGTCCTTGGCAAAGTAGTGGGTCGCTTTCTGGCCGTTTGGCTGCTTCACTTCCACAGCATAAGCCTGGGTGCCATCCACATCCTCCACGCCCGTTAACTTGGTTTCGATGCCCAGCTTCTCGTACAGCAGTGCCGGGAACAGGTTGGCCTCCAGTTTCTGCGTTGCCAGCTGCTCTTTCGGTATCTCCTGATTCACACCTTGCATCGGGGCTTCTAGTTTACCTTTGTCGCCGTTGATGATTACGCGCTGCATGGGGCTGTTGTTCATCAGCACCTGCACCAGGAATTTATCGTTGCCTTTCTGCTGCTGCGTAAACACCAACTTCATGCCTTGGATGGTGGCGCTGCTCGTCACGCTGATGTCCTTTAGTTTCTCGATGTTGGCCTTGCCACCGATTGCCTGGATATAGTCGTTAATTACTTTCTCAGCAGTTAAGCCAGCCGGAACGCCCATAGCCGCACGGTCCACTTTCTCGCCCATCGTGTTGTAGTAGGTGATCTGGCTGTCGTCCTTGTCGAACTTCTTCAGCTTGTCGGATATTTCAGAGGCATTGCCTACGGCCAGCACGTACATTTTACCCGGGTTAATGTACTTCTGCGCCACGCGCTGCACATCCTCTGCCGTTACGGCCTCCACCTTTTTCAGGTAATTCGGGTAGTAATCGGCTGGCAGGCCGTAGCGGGCCGTGTTGATAGCGTAAACCGCTACCGTAGCCGGGTTCTCCAAGCCGCGGCCGAAGCTGCCCATCATGTACGCCTTCGCGTCCTGCAGCTCCTCCTCGCTCACGCGCTCGGTGCGGATCTTGTTTAGCTCAGTCATAAACTCTACCACGGCGCTGTCGGTAACGGCGTTGCGCACATTGGCGTTGGCGTTAAAGCGGCCAAGTATCTCATCCGAGTTGATGGAAGAGTAGGCGCCATAGGTATAGCCGTGCGTTTCGCGCAGGTTCTGGAACAGGCGGGCATCCATGCCTCCGCCCAGGATGTTGTTCATCAGGGAGGCCGCCACGGCATCTTCTGCTCCTGGCTTCATATCCACCGGGTTGGTAAGTATAAGCGAGCTTTGCACCGAGCTTGGGCGGTCCACGATCACCACCTGCGTTTGCTCCGGCTGCTGCGGCAGCTCATACTTTACTTCCTGCACATCACCCTTTTTCCACTTGCCAAACGATTTTTTCAGGAGCTTTTTCATCTCCTTTTCCGTCACGTCGCCTACCACGGCCAGATAACCGATATTGGGTTTATAGTACGTGTTGTAGTAGTTCTGAATGTCCTCCAGCGTAAAGTTATCCACCGTCTCCTCGGTCATCAGCTCCCCATACGGGTGGTCTTTGCCATACAGCACCAGGTTGCGGGTGCGGCCGGCGATGGCGTCGGGGTTATCCTTGGCCTGCGCCAGGTTGGCCTTCATCTGCTTTTTGATCTTGTCCAGCTCCTCCTGCGTGAACTTGGGGTTCAGCAGGGCGTCGGTGGTCAGATCGAGCAGGGTAGGCAGGTGCTTTTTTAACGAGGAGGCGCTGAAGCCGGTAGCAGAGAAGCTCAGGTCGGCCCCGATAAAGTCTACCTGCTCGTCGAACTGGTCTTTGGTGCGGTTGGCGGTGCCGGTGCGCATCATCTGGCCGGCCGCCTGTACGTAGCCTGCCTTGTCGCCTTCCAGCACCGGGTCGCGATCCAGCACCAGCGACAGGGACACCACCGGCAGTTTGTGGTTTTCCACCACGTATACTTTCAGGCCGTTTTTCAGGGTGAAGTGCTTATACTCGCCCAGCTCAATTTTAGGCGCCGGGCCCGGAGCCGGAGGCGTGGTTTGCTGCGCCTGCGCCGGCATTACGCTTACCAAGGCCAGCGCCAGCAGGGCGGTACTATATAGTTTCTTTATCATGATTTCTCGTTGATTATACTTTGACAATGGACGGTTTGACAATGGACAAAAGACTGTTTGAAAGTATAATCCCTCTTTTGTCTTTTGTCATAGAGTCTTTTGTCCGAATCATCTTTTGTCCAAAATTCCTACTTTTTTGCTTCCGCTGATTTTGGCAGGTAATGTAGCACGACGCGGTTGGTCTTGGTGAGGTACTCCCTGGCCACGCGCTGGATGTCGTCTTTTGTCACGTTCAGGTAGCGGTCCAGCTCCGTATTGATCAGGTTGGCGTCGCCGAAGTATACATGGTAGTTGGCCAGGCTCTCGGCACGACCCGCCACGGTGCTGTTCTGCTGCACAAAGCTGCTTTCCACCTGGTTGCGGAGCTTCTGGAATTCCTGGTCTGAGAGCGGCTCCGTTTTCACGCGCTCCACCTCGGCGTCCATGGCTTGCTCCAGGTCGGCCACCTCCACGCCCATGTTGGCAATGGCAAAAGTCAGGAACAGGCCCGGGTCTTCGGTCGGGAAGGGGATAGAGGCGGCAGCCACGGCTTTCTGCTGTTTGTCTACCAGCGCTTTGGGCAGGCGGGCACTCTCACCGCCGCTCAGCAACGTGGTCAGCATCGACAGGGCATAGTAATCCTCAGTGCCCTGCGCCGGGATATGGTAAGCCTGGATAACGGCGGGCAACTGGATGTTGTCATATACCGTTTTGCGGCGTTCTTCTGTCTGCTTTGGCTCTGTAATGTTAGGGCGAGGGATCTCTTTCGTACCTTTCGGGATGCTAGAGAAGTACTTCTCGATCATCTTTTTGGTGTCTTCTATGTTGATGTCGCCGGCCACGGAAAGGGTAGCGTTATTGGGCACATAGAAGGTCTTGTAGAAGTCGCGGAACTCCTCGATGGTGGCGGCATTCAGATCCTCAAAAGAGCCGATCGGCATGAAGCGGTACGGGTGCTTGGTATAGGCCAGCGAGAACACATTCTCGCCCATCGAGCCATAAGGCTGGTTGTCGATGCGCTCACGCTTCTCTTCCTGCACCACCTTACGCTGCGTCTCTACGCCAATTTCGTCTACTTTGGCGGCCCTCATGCGTTCGGCTTCCATCCATAGCCCCAGTTCCACCTGGTTGGACGGCAGCAGCTCGTAGTAATACGTGCGGTCGAAAGAGGTATTGGCGTTCAGCGCGCCGCCGGCTTTCTGCACCAGCGAGCTATACTCGCCGCGGCCAATGTTCTCGGTGCCTTCAAACATCAGGTGCTCAAAGAAATGCGCAAAGCCCGAGCGGCCTTTCACTTCGTTTTTGGAGCCGACATGGTAGAGCACCGACACCGCCACGTTAGGCGTGGACTTGTCCTGGTGCAGGATCACATGCAGGCCGTTCGGGAGCGTGTACTCCGTAAACTCAATCTTGTTGCCTTTGCTTTGCGCCATCGCCGACAGGCTGGTAACGCACCACAACAGGCAGAGGATAAACTTGCTTTTCATGGGTTTTTGTTTGTTTTGAACAAGGGTAGATGGGGCTGATCGCCTCATATTGCAGCTGTGCTACAAGGCCTGAATTTAGTGCGAAAGCCGGGAACATGCGAATCCGGGGCCGCCTCATTTTAGGGCATTCTACAGAGATAAGCAGCACCAGGATGAAACCAACTTTTTTATAGACGAACCGAGAGGGATGATTTATTCGCCCTGCAGCAGCCAGTACAGCCCCTTTACATTGCTGCGCCTATCTGGCAGGAGCCCTACCAGGATCAGCTCCTCCAGTTCCCCAAGTATAGCCACTGCCATGGCCAGGTAAAAAAGCCCCTCCATAAATCCGAACAGGAAAAGGCAGAAGTAGAAAGCTCCCAGAAGTAGAAAGGAAACCTTGTCGAGGTAGGTATGAAAGCTGCTGGGCTTGCCGTAGCGGAACATAGAGAAGGCAAGCTCCACAAAGTATAACCCCACCAATATACTCAGCAGTACGGCCTGCTTTTCCAGGAACTCAGGTTTGAAGATGAACAGGCTCGCCAGCATGAAGGGCACGGTGAGCAGGTCGCCATAGGAGTCGAGGCGGGCACCGCGCCCGCTCTGTTGCCGCAACCAGCGCGCCAGCAAGCCATCCAGAACATCGGTGGCCAGACTCACCGCCAGAAGCAGCAAAAAGGGGGTTTGTTGCCTGCTCAGCAGCGTGTATAGAAGCAAAGGTACGGCCAGCAAGCGGTATACCGAGAGCCAATCCTGCAGCCGGTAAGACTTAAAGTTAAACAAAGGCTGATCCATGCGCTGAACCTTAATGAGTTAGCTCATACGCAACAGAATTAAATAAGGATATTTTAGTACATCCTTGGTAACTCAATACCCTTTATTTTGCGGTATAGGCCCAAGGCCGCCTGATCGGTGAGGCTGGTCACGAAGTCGCAGATGTGTAGGATGCGCTCATAGTCGGTGGCCTCACCCGGCAGATCCAGATAGTGGGGCGGAATGAGTGCGCCCAACTTACGGTGATGCTTCGACTCAGGCCTGAAAACAGCCTTTATACCAGCATCCAGCAAACCACCTAGGACCTCAAAACCGGCGGCCTCTATCTCCAGCACCGGGCGGTTCTGGTAAATCAGCCGGATAGACAAATCCTTGATCTCATCCAGTACCGGCTTGCAGCTCACCTCGTTGATGAGTGGCTTATCGTACGTGCCGGCCAGCATGGCCTCCTCGTGCTGCAGAAAAATGGCAGTGGTTTCTTCTATCAATTTGTTGATAATACGGGCGCGCAGGTAGCCGATCTCCTCTTTCCAGTCATAAAAGGTGAGGCTGGACTTGCGGTTCGGGTCGTCGTTGAGGATCTGGCGGAGCAGGTCTATACCTTGTTCGTGCGGCACGAGGCCCAGTTTCAGGCCATCTTCAAAATCGATGATGCGGTAGCAGATATCGTCGGCCGCCTCTACCAGGAAGGCCAGCGGGTGGCGGTGATAGAACACCTCTTCCCCGTTTCCTTTCTTCAGCAGCCCCAACTCCCGGGCAATGGTATTAAACCATACTTTCTCTGTCTGAAAGAAGCCATACTTCTTTTCACTCGTATTCTTAGTGCCAGCCACTTTAGGCAACGACTCCTTTGGGTACTTGGTGAAGGTGGCCAGTGTAGTATAAGTCAGGCTGAGACCGCCGGGCAGGTTGCAGTGGGCCGGGTAAGTATAGGTAAGCACCCGGAAACCGGCAGCGTTGCCCTCGTAACTGTATAAGTCTGCTCTTTCGGCATCCGTCAGGCTTTGTAGGTAGGGTTGTGTCTCGTCGCGCTGGAAATAGGCGGAGATGGCATCCTCGCCGGAGTGCCCGAAAGGCGGGTTGCCAATGTCGTGGGCCAGGCAGGCGGCCGCTACCACATCCCCGAAGTCCGCCTCCTGAATGTTTTTTTCCTGCGCCAGCACGGGATTTCGCTCCAGGATGCTTTTGCCCACGATGCGGCCCAGCGAGCGGCCTACCACCGATGCTTCCAGGCTGTGTGTGAGGCGGGTGTGCACGAAATCGCTTTCCGGCATGGGCATTACCTGCGTCTTGTTCTGCAGCCTCCTAAAGGCCGAGGAAAACACAATGCGGTCGTAGTCCCGCTGGAACTCGCCCCGCACCGACTCATCTAGATTATACTTTTTATCGGTGGTCTCGAAGCGTTTTTTGGAGATCAGTTTGTCCCAGGTAAGTATGGATTGCGGCATAGGGGGAAGTATAAATTAGCTTAGCAGCAGGCTTACCACCACGTTTCCGAGGAGGGCAATGGCCAGGCAGAACATGTAAAGAAGCGAAACAGGTATGAACTTAAGCAGCGTTTGCAGGTACGATTGCTTGTACACACGCATCATGGCAAGGTAACTATAAACCGCCGTAATCAGCGGCACCAGAAGGAAAATGGCCGCACTTTGGGGCAAAAAGAACTTCAGCGCCAGGTAAATCATGAAAAGGATGAAAAAGAAGCAGTGCACATGAATCGAGAACATCAGGTGCTCCACGTAGTTGCGGCGCAGTTTCCGGTAAAACAGGTAGAGCAGGTACCCGAACAGCGGCATGAGCAGGAACATCAGAAAAGAGGTGTTGTGGATCATTTTCTCGCGCAGCAGCTTAGTATCCACGTTTTCGCCGCGCGCCTTCTCCACCAGTGCCCCTATACTTGCATCCATCTCCTGCGCGGCCAACCTGGCGCGCACAGAGTCCAGTTCGGCCAGCGCCTCCCTTTCCTCCGGGTCCAGCTGCTCCAGCCTGTCCTTGTCATTTAAATTCACCTCCATGGTGTTGGGGCTGATGGCCAGCAGGAAGAAGAAGACCAAGCTGATGAACACGTACAGCCGGAACGGCGGCACGTAGGAGGCGCGCTGCCCTATGTTGAATTTCTCGGTGAGCAGGCCGGGTTTGAACAGCAGGTACTTCAGGGTAAGCCAGAACTTGGCGTCATAGTGCAGCGTACCCTCCAGAAACTCCTCCACCAGATGCTTTACCGGCACGTTCAGGTCGTGGTTCTCCTGGCCGCAGTTGGGGCAGTAGTTGTTCACCTCCTCAAAAGTATAGCCGCAGTTAGGGCACTGCGTAAACTTGCGTCGTTTCTTTTCCATAGTTGGCAACCTGGCAGAAAGGAGTCTTCCAATCTTGCCCAAATATACTTTTATCCCTATAATATTACCAACCGCGCCCTTTGTAACACCGCCTGCACCATATTTTTCTGCCTGTGGCCACCACTTCTTTAATGGTATAACATATTTTTTTCAGAGGCCGATGTGACAAATGGTCCCTTTCCCGCTAACGAAAAAACACCTTTAAATTCTTTAAAGCCGCTTTCCCCTTCACAATTACAGGTGAAACCCCTTTTTCCTGATGTTACAAAAGGGCCTCCAAATACCTTGTGTTATATGGCTTGGATCTACACTTTTGTAGCATCGTTCACAGTCTTTCCAAGCTTAGAAAACCCTTAATGCTCTAAAACCTCTTTAATAATGGCAGGTATACCGGGGCAGTAGTTTCTTCCATGTGCTACGCTCAAGTATAACAGGTGCTATTACCTGAAAAGGCAGGCAACAGCTAGTTTCCCCAACTACATGTTGCCTGCCTTTTTGCTTTTATCCGCCCCGGCACTGTCGTTTTTAAATCCATCCTCCTACTTCCGTACCCTGGGCGAGCATACGTGCATTTTAAGTGAACTGCCCCGTCCTGGGCTACTAACACGCCTTCCACAACACAACGTATACGATACCCGCTCGTAGAAATGGTAAAAGCCAAAGTTTTAAGGTATAAATTCAGTTAACAAACTTAAACGTAGTAGGAGGAATAAATTATGGCAAACTCAATGACAAGGAGAAACAGGGGTAGCATGGCTCCGGCCCGCTCCGTATTCTCCGATTTCTTTAGCGATGTGGACCGCTTCTTCGAGAATGACATGTGGGGAATGCCCTCACGCATGGGCCAGCAGATGATGGCCAACGTGCCCGCCACCAACATCCGCGAGAACGAGAAGGACTTCAGCATTGAGGTAGCTGCCCCGGGCATGCGGAAAGAGGACTTCAACATTGACGTGAATGAGGGCATGCTCACGATCAGTTCAGAGCGGGAGGAAGAGAAAAATGACGAGCAGGAGAACTATACCCGCCGCGAGTATAACTACAGCTCCTTCAGCCGCTCCTTCCGCCTGCCGGAATCCGTGAGGGAAGACGACATTAAGGCCAGCTATAAGGACGGTGTGCTGCATGTTTCCGTTCCCAAGGGCAAGGACAAGGAGAAACCAACCCGCAAGATCAAGATCGATTAAAAGAACGGCAAGTATAAAAACGGCAGCGCCGGGGCAGTAAACCCCGGCGCTGCCGTTTTTATACTTGCCGCTACAGTTTCAGTAGTCGTTCCGTACCGTTTCTGTTGCCTTCCTTCCACCTCAGGAAGTATATACCGGCGGCCAAGCCCTCCAAGCTGATAGTATAGGCGCTGGTGCCGCTGCTGAAGCTGACGGCATACTCCCGTACCGCCTGCCCCTTGGAGTTGTAGAGCTGCGCCTTCATGGTAGTGCTGCGGCTAACCAGGTAGCGCAGGGTTACCCGCGTGTCTTCCCCGGCTACAGGGTTGGGGAAAAGCTTTAGTACGCGGAGGTCGGCCGGGTTCACCACGAACACGCGGGGCGAGAAGCTGCTCTCACTGTTGCCGTACTCCACCTCCAGCCTGTAATAGGATTGTTCGCGCAGCGGGTCCGGGTCGGTGAACGTGTAGAGCAGGTCGGCATCGCTCGGGCCTTTGGCGGCCACACTGCCTACATCCTCCCACGTCATGCCGTCGGGGCTGCGCTGCACGGTGTAGCTTACCACCCGCTTCTCGCTGCGGCTCGTCCAGTTTAGCTCCACTGCGTTAGTTGGGGTAAACGCTGCGTCCAGGGTAAGTATCTCAGGTGCCAGATTGCACTCGCCGTTCGGGTTGGGAATCATGGGTGCTACGCCACAGATATTCTCCCCGGCGCTTTTGTCCATCACCAGCTGCGCCCCCCGGATATCTGGCGAACTCAGGCCGCGCTCTAGGCGGGCAAACTCAATGGCGTAGAACATGACGGCGCGGGGGACATTGACGTGCCCCAGCTGGTGCGCGTGGCCCAGCTCATGCAGCATCACCGTCTCAAAGTCGAATTGCTGCCCGCCGGGGCCGCCGGGGCCGTACTGCCAGTCAATCTCACTGTTGATCTCCATATCAAACTCCGTTACCCAGAACAGCGTGTCGCCGGTACCGTTGTTGGCGCAGCCTTCGTAGCGGCTGATGGTTCGCGCCAGCACCGACTCGCCCACCGTGCTCTGCGAGGCAAACCGAGCCACCGAGGACCCATCGTCTGAGGCAGTGTTGATGGTCGTAAGTCCTCCCAGCCTCCAGTTGATCTCCGACACGCACACCCACGTGTTTACCGCCCTGCGGAAGCCCTCCTTGGCAGCCAACCGGGAATCCATACTTTCGGAGTACAGGATGGTGTACCCGCCGGCCCCGTTCTGGTCGGTAAGTATAGGCTTGAAGGATCTCTCGTTAAAGTCGATGTTCGAGTAGGCGAACTCCAGCTCGATGCGGCCGATGGAGGTGAAGGAGCTGCCGTCGCTGGTGGTTACCCGGATGCGCCCGGAGCCTGCCGTTCCTTCGTCCTGCATTACCGAGGGAATGTACATGGTGATGCGCGTGTTGCTCCAGGAGATATACTCTGAGGGGAGCGGCTTTACGTAGGTCTGGCCACCATCATCGGCATTGGGAAACTCCACGGCGCCATTCCCGCGGCTGCTGCCGAAGCCTGAGCCGGTAATGGTAAGAACGGTGCCGGTGCCCGCGCTGGCTACCGTCGGGGAGAAGCCGGTGATCACCGGGGCTGCGGTGGCTTGCTCCTGCTTCTGCCCGTTCTGCACAGAGGTGGCCTTCAGTTTCTGGTTTTCGGAGATGGTGCGGAACTGCTGCCCGGTCTTCTCGCTCACGGCCTTATAGAGCTCCTGCACGCTGCTGTAGTTCTCGAAAACGCCGCTTGCGCTGCGGTTTTCCACATCGTAGCGCACAAAGCCCTGCTCGCTGGCGTAGGCGCGGGTGCTCAGGGGCAGGTTGCCGGGTGTGCGCTGCAGCATCTGCTGGCGCTTCAGGAAGAACAGGCCCTGCTGCCCCGTTTTCAGTTTTAGTGCCGTAGAGAAAACGTGCTTTTTCAGGCCGACCGCGCCGCCCTCCGTAATCACCTCGATCAGCTCTGCCTGCACCTCGCCCTTAAAGGACTTGTATACTTTGATGATGTTGGAAGTATAGATATTCTCCTGGCGGGCGTCCCAGAAAGACTCCTGCCGCACCACTTCACCCTCTATCACCATTTCGGCCTGCTGCACCCGCTCCTGCAGCGAGAGCGGAACCATGTGCTGGGTATCTGAGGCAGCGGCGGCAAAATTGAGCAAAAGCAGCAGCCATGCAAGCGCAGCGCGCAGGCACGTCCGGGTTAGGGGAAACATTTTAGCCATAAAGCAAGGTATGGGTGATGACGGTTTTAAATAAACGTTTCAGGGCCGGCCCTTGGGGCGGGTACGCCTACTTACGCAATTTACCCTTATTAGGGATGTACATGCAAAGTATAAAATATAGCACGCCAGGCATTTAAAAAGTATAAAGCCTACCTTTTCATACTCAAAGGTAGGCTTTATTATCAAATTTGCATCCTCTCGGCCGGGGTTGGGGCTATTGCTTCCGCTCCGGGCTTAGCCACTTTTTATACTTGTCGTACACTTTTTGCGACTGCTTTTTCCCATTGATGAACAGCTCGCCATTCGTTACCTGGATGTTCAGGTTGCTGCTGTCGCTCTCTATCAGGCCGTCCTTCACCATCTCCTCCTTCATCTGGCGCATGCTTTCGGTCTGCTGCGCCCGGCGCTTCTCCATCTCTGCTCTGCGCACCTCCATCTCGGCGCGGCGGGCCTCCGTCTCGTGCTGGCGCGCCTCCTGCCGGGCGCGCATCTCGTCGGCTCTTTCATGGTTTCTGAGCATGGTCTCATTTCTTCTCAGGCTGTCCTGCACTATACTCCTTACCACCACCTTCTGTTCATACCGCTTCATCGCCTGCGCCATTTCCTGTTTGTAGCGCTTCATTTCCTCTTCATACTCCTTCATTTCGCGCTCGTACGCCTTCTGCTCTTTCTTGCTCGCGCCTGCAGGTGGGACTGGAGGCGGCGGTGGAGGGGCGACTCCGGGAACAGGCGGAAGTGGTGGCAAAGGAGGTTCACCCGGTGCAGGCGGTGGCGGAGGCGGAACACCTTGCCCGCTGAAGCGATCTACGATGATCCTTTCCTCCCGGTCGACTCGTCGGGTACGGGGCACGTCCACGCGCTCCTGCTCCATCAGCAGGTTTACCTCCTCCTGAGTTGCTGTAGGCGCATTGTTGATGGCCTGCAGGCGCTGGTCTATCAAACTTTTATAGGTATCGATTTCCTTTTTCGGAATGCGCTTTCCGTCCACGTACAGCTCCTTTACCTTGCCTTTTTTATTTGTGATGATGACCACGTTACGGGTGTTGCCCTGCGCATCCTGTGCGGTAAAGCTCATGGCTTCCCCTGCTTCCCCGACCACGTCCGCCTCATTGGTTACTTTCTCAGGCTGAACTGGCTTTTGCGTCTCAGGCGGTTGTCGCTCCGCCATCGCCCCCACCGATAGCGCCAGCATGCCCACCACCAGCACCAGCCCTGCGGCAAAGCCCTCGGTGAAAGACGGCTTTAACGGCTGCCCCACCAGGCGCCTGACGCGGTTCATTAGTGAGCCGCGCTGCCCTGAGAAAGCCAGGGCCATACCTGGTGCGGCCGGCAGGCGCATCGTCTCCAGTTCGGTTAGGGCGCGGGCATAGGCAAGGGAGTCGCCGCAGAGGGCCACCGCCACATCATCGCAGCAGTGCTCCCGCTCGGCACGCACCACCCCCGACACCCACCACATGGCCGGATGGTAAAAGTAGAGCATGTCCACCACCGACTGCAGCAGGTTAAGCAGGTAGTCTTTGCGGAGGATGTGCGCCAGCTCGTGGGCAAGTATGGCCTCCACCTGCGCGGGCGTAAGCCCCGTGACAGCTCCCATCGGAAGCAGGATCACCGGCTTGGCCGCGCCTATGACCATGGGCACCTGCACCAGCGCCGACTCTGCCAGCCGCACCGCCTGTCGCACCCCAAGCCGCCTTTGCAGCTGCACCAGCTTTTGCTGCCACTGCGCACCCAACGCAGCGTTTCTATAATGGCGCAGCCGCTGCGTGTAGGCCAGGCCACCTATAAGCCGCACGGCCATCAGCGCCAGGCCCAGCAGCCACAGCGTTACCAGCAGCGGCAGGTGCTGCTCAAAGTATACCTGCGCCGCCCCCAGCGGATTGGCCCAGAACGGGGCGTTTATACTTATAGCAGGCGCACCCGCTGCATTATTCATACTTTGCATGGGTGCCGCGGCAAAGGCTGCTCTGTTCAGGTAGAAGGCGAGGGTGCCCACCGAGAGCAGCAGTTGCAGCAGCATGGCCGAGCTGGCCGCGGCATAACGGGTTCTGGCCGGGTGGCGGTGTAGCAGCACCAGCAGCAGGCTCAGGAGCAGCGCCACCAGGGCGCCCTGCCACAGCGCATGCAGCAGTGTCCAACCGAGGGCGCTTACCAGCCCCTCCGGCAGCAGGCTTTGTATCAGGTTCATTGGGTACCTCCTTCCAGTTTATCTAACAGGTTTCTAATCTCGTCGAGTTCTTCCTTAGAGGCGCGGCTGTTGCCCAGCGCCTGCATGACCAGTTTGCTGGCCGAGCCCCGAAAGGCCGTATCCAGGAAGCGGTCGAGCAGCTGCTGCTGCGTGTCCTCTTCCTGCAACAGCGGCCGGAAGATGTGCGAGCGGCTCGATTTGTCGGCCTCCAGCATACCCTTCTCCGTCATCAGCTGCATGATCTTGAGGGTGGTGGTATAGCCGGCATCCTTGGTTTCGCTGAGCTCCTCGTGCACAAAGCGCACCGTGCTGGGGCCATGCTGCCACAGCACCTGCAGAATCTCCAGCTCCGACTCTGTGGGTTTAGGTGTTTGATGTAAAGCCATAAAGTATAAGTAGTTAAGCACTGTCTTGTAGTGTACTGCAAGTATATACGAATTGTTTCGTAATAGGAAATTTAATTACGATTATTTTCGTAGTTAGATAGAGAAAAGCTATAATAAATTGGGAGGGATCAGGTTTAAGCTGATAAACCTAACTTCTATTTTCTGCTGCAAGTGGAGCGAACTTATACTTTGGCTATACTTTATACTTGATACTTGCCGGTTTATACTTCATAGCTCCTGCTGGCGCAAGCTAGAAAGCCCCGGAGCATTTCGGGGCGTCCGCTTGTGCCTCTTTATACTTGAGCTATGATACTTCCGCTGGCGCAAGCGTCCGCTTGTGCCTTTACCTGCCTCCGCTATATCAGCTTGATACAAGCTATACTTACTGGCTGCTGCTGATCCTATAGTTCCCACTAACCTACAGTTCCATCTCATACTTTGGTGCTCTCCAGCCCGAGAGGGCTCATACTTTGGCATCGCGCTGTGTTCCCTTCCTTTGCTACCCTTCGGTCGCAATGCCCTTAAAGGGCACTGGGATCTCACAAGGCGCTCAACCCAAAGGCTGGGATCAGATTCGATAGCCGCAGCTATTTGTCATCTCGACCTTTGGGAGAGATCTCTTTAGAATCCCCGATAGATCTCTCATTTCATTCGAGATGACAGGAGAAAGTGGCAAGTATAAATTCCCCTCTCGGGAGGGGCCGGGGGTGGGTTCATACTTGTAGAGGCAGGTGGCGAATTGTCCCCGCGAAACAGGTTACTATGCAATAATACTTTAGTATGAGCAATTATAGAGCTCCCTCTCCTGTTTTTAGGGGAGGGGTGGGGTGGGGTGAAATGGGGCAGGTAGGTAAAAACCAGCCACTCTAGTTATAAAAAAGGAGGCCCGCAGTCATACTTGCTGCGGGCCTCCTTTCATACTTTTATACTTGCTGTTGCTGCTATTTCAGAATCTTGAACTCGGTGCGGCGGTTCTCCTGGTGCAGCTGCTCCGGGCAATTTACGCCGTCCTTACACTTGTTGATGAGCTTGGTCTCGCCGTAGCCTTTGGCCACCAGCCTGTTGCGGCTGATGCCTTTGGACACCAGGTAATCCACGGCGGCCTGCGCGCGCAGCTGCGACAGCACCTGGTTGTACTCGTGCGTCTGGCGGCTGTCGGTGTGGGAGCTCAGCTCGATGCGGATGAGCGGATTTACCTCCAGCGTCTGCGCCAGTTTATCCAGCTCCTTGGCAGCCTCCGGCTTAATGTCGAACTTATCCAGGTCGTAGTAGATATTCTCGATCACGATCGGCGTGTTCAGCGCGCTGCGGATAAATATCAACTCCACCTGCACCGTGTCGGTTTTATAGAGGCATTCCGGCGTAAACGTTACCGCCTGCTCCAGGTAGCCCGGCTTGCTGCCCCTGATCAGGTACTTGGTGCCGGTCAGAACCGGAAACGAGAACCTGCCTTTCGCATCAGAAACCGCCTCCACAAACTCATCGCTGCCACTTACATACAGCCGCAGCCTGGCCTCCGCAACCGGCGACACGCGGGTTTTCACGGTGCCTTCCTGCGCCAGCTTCTCAATGGTGGTGCCTATCAGGATGCACGGAACTTCATACTTCTCAAAGGTCAGGATGTCGTCAAATCCGTTTTCGGAGAAGCGGCTCGAGGAAAGCATCCCTTTACTGCCCGTGCTGTCTGCCTGTATCCCGAAATCGTCCTGCGAGGTGTTGAGCGGGTACTTCAGGTTCTCCACCTTCGTCCAGGCTTTGTGCGCGCCCACGGCCTTGAACAGGTCGAGGCCGCCCATGCCCATGTGCCCGTCAGAGGAGAAGTATAAACTGCCGTCTTCCCCCAGGCTTGCGAAGCTCTCGCGGCCACTGGTGTTGATTACGGTGCCCGCATTGGTGGGCTGCCCCCACGAGCCGTCCGCCTGGCGCTCGCTGTAGTAGATATCCGTTTCGCCGTGGCCTCCGGGCATATCCGACACAAAGTATAAAACCTGCCCGTCCGGGGTAATGGCCGGGTGCCCGATGGAGAACTCATCGGTGTTGTTATACTTAAACGCCTGCGGCTTCTCCCATTTCTTGCCGTTGAACCTGGACATGTAGATGCCGTGGCGGTTGGTGTGCGTGCCGTTGTCACTTCCCTTAAACCAGCTGGTAGGGTCGGAGTTCTTGCCTGGCACAGCCCTTTTTTTGACCACGTGGGTGCGGGTAAAGTATAGCGTCTTGTCTTTCTCCAGGTAATCGGCCGGGCCGTTGTGGTAATCGGTGTTGATGGAAGAGGGCAGTGGCTCCGGCTTTGCCCAGGTGCTGTCCGTTACCTTCGGAGCCAGGTACATCTGGATAAAGCCGTTGCCGGTCCAGTTGTTGCGCTTGTTGTTTGCCTCCAGCCTGTCTGAGGAGAAAAGCAGGCCCGCCTCGGTGCGCACCGGCCCAAAGTCAGCACTCTCGGAGTTAATGGCCTCCAGCTGCGCGATTTCGTAGGGCTCCGGAAACTTCATCCACTTCATGGCCGTATCGCAGGAGGCCACCATGCGCAGGGCTACCTCGCGCTGCTCCGGCACCTTGTCGGCATACTCCTGAAACAGCTGCTTGGCCTTGCTGTAGTTGGCGTTTCGCTTGGCCGCCTCTGCATACAGGTAAATGTTGGCCGGGTCAGCGTTGGGGAAGGCCACGGCCTGCGCGTACCAGAACTCGGCATCCTTGCTGTTGTTCAATATCCGGTAGCTGTCGGCGATGCGCTGCACCACCTTCAGGCTCGGCTCCTCCTTCTCCAGCACCTTTTTGTAGGACTCCAGGGCCAGGCTAAATTCAAAGTTGTTAAAGTACTTGTCAGCTTGCTTCATGTCCTGTGCCAGCACAGGGAGGCTCTTGCAGGTGGCCAGCAGAACCAGCACCAGGGCAAGGGTAAAAATTCGCTTCATATAAGGGCGGTATTAAACTATAGGTTCCGGGGCGTGAGGATGCGGCCATACTTCTTTTTCAGGAAATAGTAACCCACCGATACCTCGTGGCTAGAGTAGTTTTTAAGTTCGTTGAGGCTAATATCGTAAGAATATCCTATCCGTAGCTTTTTGGTGGCGTAAATTTGTGCAATCAGGGCCACGGCGTTCCGCTTGTCCAGCTGCTTCATCTCCTGGTTGGTGAACATCGGCACTGCCGTGCGGTAAGAGGCCCCAAGCCATAGGCGGTTGTACAGCAGCACGAAAGCGTTCAGGTCCACGGCCGTCGGGCTTCTGAAATCCTCCTTAATAAGTATACTTGGCTTCAGGCGGATGTCCCGGCTCAGGTCGAACACGTAGCCGCTGGACAGGAAGAAGTGGCGGCGCGGTGTGGCGATCTCGGTCTTATCATCCTTAAACGGCACCAGGTTGGCTGCCGATAGCCCGACATAAAAGCGCTCGGTGTTAAAAAAGGCTCCTATTTTCACATCCGGCAGCACCTGCGACACGCGTCCCTCCGGAATGGCCTGGTCCGGCATTTCGCTTCCCGGGTCCAGGCGGGTGCCGTCCAGCACATACTGCGACGCGCCCACCGCAACGCCCAGCGCCAGGTCGGAGTAGCGATCCAGCCGGATGCGGGTGGAAAGGGCGCCGTAGGCCGAGGTCTGGCTCTGCGCCCCGATCTCGTCATTCACCAGGTGCACGCCCCAGCCCAGGTTTTTGTGGCTGGTCGGGCCGTCCACGCTCAGGGTTTGCGAGGTGGGCGCGCCCGGCAGGCCCGTCCACTGGGTGCGGTAGGTGCCGTTAATGCTCAGAATCTCCTTACTGCCGGCATAGGCCGGGTTTACCACCAGCTCGTTAAAGATGTACTGGCTATACTGCGGGGCCTGCTGGGCAAAGGCGGCCGGGGCCAGCACAATGCCTAGCAGCACGAGTAGTTTCTGTATTGCCTTCACGTTCGTTTCCATCTCCTTACCTTACTATCATCACGTACCCTTTAAACATTTTGTCCTGCCCGTCGCAGAGCTTCACGCGCACCACGTAGAAGTAGGTGCCCTCGCTCAGGTTATCGCCGCTCCAGTTGTTCTTGTAAGACTTACTGTGGTATACCTGGTTGCCCCAGCGGTTTATGATCGTTACTTCGTTGTCAGGATAGTTGGTGAGGTTGCGGATCTCCCACAGGTCGTGCGTGCCGTCGCTGTTAGGCGAGAACACGTTCGGGAAGTGCAGCTCGCTGTTCGCGAAGGTCGCATCCGGCGTGTAGTACACCGGCTCATCGGCACAGCCGCCGTTGCTGGCCACCACCGAGATGTCGCCACTGCCAAAGCCTGCCGTTACCATGATGGTAGTCGTGCCCTGACCGGAGGTGATCGTCCAGCCTGCCGGCACCGTCCAGGTATAGGTAGTAGCCCCTGGCACCGGCTCCACTTCATAGCTCAGGCCCACGCACGGCGTGCTGGTGTCTTTTATACTGGTGATGCCCTCAGCTGGCATGGCCGCCACGTTCAGCGATGCCGGGTCTGTCGTACCGCAGCCATTCACGCCTGTTACGGTTACCACCCCGGTTCCGGCAGCCGTTACGACTGTAATGGTGGCTTTGCCCTGGCCCGAAACGATCTGCCAGCCCTCCGGCACCGTCCACTCGTAAGTTGCCCCAACGGATGGGTTCTGCACGCTGTAGGATACGGTTGTGCCGGCGCATACTTCCGGAGTGCCCACTATGGCGCTTGGTGTCTCCGGCAAGGCTGGTGAAGGCGTTACATCCATTTCGGCAGTGCCACTCTCCGAGCAGCTGTTCTTCGCCGTCACCCTGATCTTCCCGGCAGTGCCGTTCACAAGCACCTCAATGGTGCTGGTGTTGTGGCCCGACACGATCTTCCAGCCGGTTGGCACTTCCCAGATGTAAGTGTCCACGTTACCGGCTGCGCTGGCTGTAACACTATAGGTTGTCGTAACTCCTTGGCAAGGGTTAATAGATCCCAGGGATATTTCCGGTGTCAGCGGCGTAGTCTGTGACATGACATTCTTCAGGGCCGTGCCTCCGTTGCCGCAGGCGTTCGTGGCGGTTACGGCTACTTCTCCGGCTTCGGCTCCTGCTGTTACCGTGATGCTGGTTGTGCCCTGACCCGCCGTGATTTTCCAGTCGGTTGGCACGGTCCAGTTGTAAGAGGTTGCGCCATTTATCGGCTCTATGCTGTAGGTTAAGCCTGGGGTTCCCTCGCAGAAGCTTGTCGCAGGACCTGTGATGGCGCCCGGTGCGATCGGTGTATTGTCTGCCACGTCCACGGCCAGTTTAGCCATTCCGCTCTCGCCGCAGCTGTTACCGGCAATCACGGTTACCTCACCGGCGGCTGACCCAACCAATACCTCAATCGTTTCGGTACCCTGCCCAGAGACAATCTTCCAGCCTTCCGGCACATCCCAGGTATAGGTATAAGCCGTGTTTACGGGGGCGATGGTGTACGTTGCAGTTGTGCTGGTACATACTTGTGCAGAGCCCGATATCTCACCTGGCGTAGCAGGAGGAGCAGTGTTCAGGATCAGATCCCTTGAGATGGTGCCGCTGTCGCCGCAGTCGTTCTTGCTGGTTACGCTGATGGTTCCGGCGGCGGTGCCTACCAGCACGGTTATACTTGCCGTGCCCTGACCCGTAACTATTTTCCAGCCCTTCGGCACTTCCCAGGTATAGCTGGAGGCCCCGTTTACTTCCTTCACCGAGAAAACAGCCTCCGTGCCGGCACATACATCCACGTTGCCAAGTATAGCCTCCGGTGTGGGAGGAGCTGTATTGGTCGGGGTTACCTGCAGGGTTTGCGCTCCGCCAGGCCCGCAGCCGTTCTCAGCCGTTACACGCACCGTGCCGCCCGTTCCGTTTGTTATCACACTGATCGAGGTGCCGTTGTCCTCTACCACCTGCCATCCCTCCGGGAAAGACCAGTTATACTTGTAAGCATCTTTCACGGCATCTATGCTGAACGTGTAAGTGCCGCCTGCACAGGTAACCGTGTTTCCGGTGATAGGTCCCGGCATTGCGGGCACCTCCTCCGTCATGATGGTGGTGAGTTGAGTTTCGCCGGTAATACCGCAGGCATTCTCGGCCTGCACAGTTATAACGGTTGGTTCAGATCCCACTTTTACCACAATGCCGGTAGTGCCCTGGCCCGAAACGATCTGCCAGCCAGCACCCTGGCCCACAGACCAGATGTAGTTGGAGGCGAAAGCGACAGGATCGATGGAGTACTCAACGTTTTGCTGACCAACGCACACAGACGGCGGTCCGCTGATGGCCCCCGGCTGGTCTGGCGGAGACGGCACCACGGTAACGTTCACAGCCGCTGCTGTTCCCTCGCCGCAATCATTCTCGCCTTTCACGGTCACCTCGCCGGCAGTGTCTCCTGCAGTCACGGTTATCTTGTTGGTGCCTTGCCCTGCGGTAATCGTCCAGCCGGTTGGTACGGTCCAGGTATAGACATTCACGCCGGCTATCGGGTTAACGCTGAATTCGTAGCCAGCCTGCCCCTCGCATACTTCGCCCGGGCCGTTGATTGGCGCAGGAGGAAGGGGAGGCTCTGTTTGAGGAACCACCGTAAGCTCGCTTGCGGCACCGGTGCCACAGCCGTTCAGGGCTGACACGGTTATTTTTCCGCTGTTTTCGCCTGTCTGTACTTCAATGGCCGTTGTGCCCTGGCCCGAAACGATGGTCCAGCCGGCAGGCACTGTCCAGTTATAGGAATTCACTCCCTCAATGGCAGCTATACTATAGGTTGTGGTCCCGCCCACACAGCCGTACTGTGAGCCCGAGATAGGCCCCGGCTGCAGCGGCACGTCTTCCACAGGCACTACGGTGAGCACAGTTGGGTTGCTGGGGCCGCAGTCGTTCCAGGCTACCACGGTAATATCGCCACCGTTGTCTTTAGCGTTTACAATGATATTGGTAGTTCCTTGTCCGGAAACGATCTCCCAGCCAGCTGGCACCGTCCATTCGTAGCGCGTGGCGGCGGGCACAGGCTCTACTGAGTACGCCAGGCCGGTTTGGTTAATACAGGTATTCACGTCGCCGGTAATAGCTCCCGGGGCCGGACTAGGAGACGATACCGGCTCCACATGTTTGGTAACCGGCTCGCTGACGCCGCAGCCATTTTTTGCCACCACCGCTATGTCGGCGGGTGTGTTGCCTACCTTTACCGTTACTTGCCTGGTACCCTGGCCGGACACGATGGCCCACCCTGAGCCCGCCGGCGCAGCAATGGTCCAAGTATACTCTGTGGCAGTTGGCACCGCCGGCACCTCGTACGGTACTGTCGCATCCACACAACCTTGTATGGTACCGATAATCTCGGAAGGTGCATCCGGAGTGGCATCATCTACCTGCAAATACTTGGTTTGCGGCTCGCTGGCGCCACAGGCGTTTACGGCTGTTACCTGCACGTCTCCGCTGTTGTCGCCAGGCTTAACCACAATCTCGGTAGTGCCCTGCCCGGAGATAAACGCCCATCCGCTGGGGAGCACCCAGTTATAGGAGGTGGCGTTTTCTACTGGTGCTATGCTGTAGGTGGCCTCCGTTGTGCCGCGGCAAAGCGCGTCAGGCCCGGTTATTGGGCCGGGCTGCTGCGGAACATCTGATTGTATCTTTATATTGATCGTTCTTGAAGGACCAGGCCCACAATTGTTGCCGGGTGTAACTGTGATCCAAGCAGCGCTACCCGGGAAGTCCTGGTTTCGCGACACAGTCACCTCTACAGCCAGGGCTTCACCAGCCGTACCAAGAACTTTAACCTCCAAGCCATTGGATGCCGTCCACTCATAATACGTAGCGCCTGCTACCTTTTCTATTTTGTACGTTAGAACATCGCCTTTACATACCTCTGTTGGGCCAGTTATCTCGCTTGTCTCAGAAAGCAGCACACAAAAACTTGCAAAGCTGGAGTCGTTAAACCCTACTTCATCAATATCCTGCCACGATACACTCACCAGGCTGGTCCAGGGGCCGGCTTGGTCTGCTCTCGCCTCAACTGTAATCGTTACCTCCTCCTGGTATTTCAGCTCCGATACAACTACAGTATTAATCTCTGCATTATAAGAGGTTCTCTCCTGCATCGTGGAAGAATGCCCCAACCGCGTACCAATCAACTGTCCCAGCGGAACTTTTACATTGGTAGCGTTAACGGGACCATTGTTGCGGACCTTTATGATATAGGTTAATTTTTCTCCGAAGGCGTACTTGTCATCCCCGCTCGCACTCGGGAGCATTGAGAGGGAAACCGCTAAGTCTGTAGGGTGATTTAGAGAGCTGTTTTCAATGCTTATAGAGCCTCCTGTAGTAGGGGCTATTATCCGCCCTCGTAGCCGGGCTCCGTAGTTCATCGTGATGGTGCCTGTAGAGAAGATGTTGCCCCTGGCCGATCCTCCACTGCGTACGATAACATTTCCCTCTACCAACCAGTACAGGTTAATGCCTACAGCGTTTTTCAGCTCATACTTTTCTACCTGCCCTATGGTTAAGTCTCCTTTAACCCTGATAATGAACACTGGGTTTTGCTCTGTTCCACCATCTAGTTTTAGGACTGATCCGTCATCTAAAGTTGCCGACCCATTAATATCATACACGCCGGGGGAAATGGTAGCCCCACTGAGGTTACCCGAAATTGTACCCTTAGCCGTTAAGCCGCCCATATAACTCATAGCCGCTAAGGCATCTTTAACAGCTTGTTTGGCGGGCTCCTCATTCCTGTGAACACCGCGCACAGCCGTGCCTTCGGCATTGAGTTCGGGAACAAAGCCAGTGATGCTACCGTTGGCTACCCCCACTTTTCCCTGAACTACTGTTTTGCCTGTGTTTGACACACTCTGTGATGCCAAAGCCCCAAACTCATACATAGCCCCGAGCGTTGGCGCCGTCTGTGCAAAAGCGCCAACAGCAACTACGCAAAAGCACACCACCAGGAGTATGACTTTTTCTAACCAGCTTCTCATTCAGTTATGTGTAAAATTTTCTTATATACCTACTATTTAAGGTGAAACATTGAGTTTTGCGCTGTCATGCTACTTTGTACTAAATCAACAACCCCCGGCAGGCTTTACTCATTGAGTCAATTTTTCAGGTGCAATAATAGACTTTAAAAGTTACATAGAAAAATTATTAAATCGGCCCTATGCATTTATCCTCTACAATACACCTAAAATTTCACAATTTTTGGTACAATACAAGTTTTGCTTAAAAGTTTAAATTTATTCATTATCAAATAACATTCCAATATATATGTAATAGTATATATATCACGAATATAGGTCTATTTATCCTTCTAAAACAACCCCTCTATATTTATTACTTTTTGCATTTATACCTTACCCATTGCTGACAGCCAACGGAGTAACATCGCATACATGCACTGCGGATATTTTTTCAGAGGGATTTATTGGAATAAACCAAACGCCCCGGCAGCTGCGGATGCAACTGCCGGGGCGGCTCTGTAGAAGTATAGAAAGCTTAGTTTATACTTACCACACCCATTGCGGGCAGATGATGCGGTTATCGTTGAGCAGTTTGAACCCGAGCACGACTTCGTGGGTGCCGGCGCTCACCCTGTTCAGGTCGGAGGTGGTAAAGTCGTAGGAGTAGGAGAGATCGAGCAGAGGGCTGATGTACACACCCACCATGGCCGTGAGCGCATCGTTGTGGCGGTAGGCACCGCCCAGCCAGAAGCGCTCGGCATACATTACCCGCAGGCTGGCATCGATGGAAGCCGGGCTCGGGTCGGCCAGTTTCACCATCACCGACGGGATCACGTCTATACTTTCGGTTGGCTCCAGGCGGTAGCTGCCGGTAATAAAGTAGTGCCGCTGCAGGGGCAGCACCGCCTCGTTGTTCCTGTCCGCATTAAAGCTACCGGCATCCTCCAGCAGTTGCGCCCCGGCCACTCCCACCGAGAAGTTGCGCGAGTACAGCCACAGGCCCAGGTTCAGGTCCAGCACGGTGTTGTTGATGTTGCCGCCGCCCAGCAGTGGGTCGTTGTCATTCGAGAAGTCGAGGTCGTTGGCGTTGATGGAGTTGCGGATAAGGCCTGTGGACACTCCTCCGGACAGGTTTATACTTGTGGTGAGCGGCAGGTGGTAAGCATAAGACACACTAAGGCCCGTGCGACGCAGCGGCCCGGTTTTATCGGTGTGGATGATTGCCCCTACGCCGTGGTGTGCCAGCGCGCGGTGGTACTTGTTGCTGGCCGCGCCTTTGTTCAGCGGCGTGTGCACCGACAGGTAATACGTGGTGGGGGCGCCGTCGATCCCTACCCACTGCCGCCGGTGGCTCAGCCTGATGTCGGCGTAATCCTCGATGCCTGAAATGGCCGGGTTAAGCAGGTAGTTGTTGAGCATGTACTGGCTATGCTGCGGCCGTTGCTGCCCCATAGCCTGCATGGCCACGGCCAAAATCGAAAGTATAAGTATAAGCGGCTTGGTCATGTCTTATCGGATAATGGTCACGTTACCGGAAAGCGGCTCCTCGTTGGTGTTGCGCAGGTAGATAAGGTAGTAGTAAGTAGCCACGGGCAGCTCCTTTCCGTTGTAGGTCCCGTCCCACGGCGCGCCATACCCCTTCGAGCTGAAGATCTTGTTGCCCCAGCGGTTAAACACCTCCACCCGCATGTCCGGGTAATTCTCATAGTTCTTGATCTCCCACACCTCGTTCACATTATCGCCGTTCGGTGAGAAGGCGTTCGGCACCTCGATGGCCGGGATCACCTCTACCGTTACACTCGCCGTATCCACGCAGCCCTCGGCAGTGGTTACGGTTAACGTATAGGTGATCGTCTCGTCGGGTCTGGCCACGGGGTTCTGCAGGGTCGGGTCGTTGAGGCCGGTGGCTGGCTCCCATAAGTAGGTTGCGCCGCCAGAGCCGCGCAGCTCTACGGGCTGGCCCTGTATAATGGTCACATCCTCGCCGGCACTCGCCTCTGCCACCACCACCGAAACGGTTACAGGTGTCCGTGCCTCGCTGGTGCATTGCTGTGAATTTACAGCCTCTACATAGTATGTGGTAGACTGGGTAACATTATCCACCGGGAACTCCGCCCCGATAAATACCGGGTTGCCGCCTGTAGAGGAGGTATACCACCTGTAATCCATCCCATCGGCGTTCGTCACCGCCAGCGTAACCGACTCCCCAAAGCAGGCGGTGGCATTGGACACTGCAACCGCAGGCGCGGCAGGCAACGCAAGTATGTTTATACTTGCCACATTGGACGTGTCGGAACAGCCGCCGGAAAAAACGATCCTGCGGAACCAGGTTTCGCGGTTAAGGGCCGCTGGCTGGTAGCTTTGCCCAGTGTTTGTGCCCGCTGCCGCCACAAAGCCGCCATCAGGCCCGGTCGTGCTGCTCTCCCACAGGTACGTATAACCACCGGCCCCGTCGGCAGGGGAGCTTCCGGTTATCTGCGGCGGCTCCTGTGCCTGGCAAACCTCCGGCTGCGCCACCGTGATGGCATTGTTGCGCAACGCAGGAGCTACCCTTATTTCCAGCACAGCGGAGGTGTCGGCACCGCAGGAGGCGGAGCTTACCACACGCCGGAACCAGGTGGTGCCGGTAAGTATGCCAGGCGAGTAGTTTTGGCCTGTGCTTGTGCCTGCCGCTGCCCTGAATCCTGCGCCAGGCCCGGTGGTACTGCTCTGCCACAAGTAATTGTAGCTGCCGCTGCCGCCCGTGGGCTCCGTGCCGTTAAGTATGGGTGGCGCGGTGCCGATACATACCTGTGGCTCGTCGGTGCTGATCTCATTATTCGCCAGCCTTGGGTACAGTGTGATCTTGACCGCCTCTGAGTAGGAGGTACAACCGCCGGAGGTTACCCCTCTGCGGAACCAGGTCTCGCCCTGCCGCAGCGCCCCTGCCGGAATAGCATAGTTCACGTCGTCGTTTGTGCCGGGTGCGCTGGCAAAGCCTTCGTCGGGGCCGGTGGTGCTTACTTCCCATAAGAAAGTATAAGGCCGCCCGCCACCGCCCGTAGGCTCTGAGCCAACTAACTGGCCGGGTGTATCCCCCTCGCAAATCTCGGTAGGCTCGGCGGCAATCGTGTTGGCGCTGGCCGGCACCGGATCCACAGCTAGGATAGCAACCACGTTACTGATGTTTTCGGCGCAGCTCCCGGAGAAGACCACACGCCTGAACCAGGTATCGTCGGCCACCGCCTCGGTAGGGGTATAGTCTCTGGTGTTGTTCGTGCCGGGAGCGGCGGTGAAGCCTGCCGTCGGGCTGGTAGTGCTTACCTCCCAACGGTAGCGGGGCGGGGCGCCTGGGTCTCCGCCGGTAGGGGTAGAGCCTGTTAGAGTTGGCGGCACCGCCCCAACGCAGAGGCTTCGCACCTGCTCGCCCTGCGCCTCAATGGTGTTCCCGTCGATGGCTGGCACTACGCTGATGGGTATGGGCGTAAGGTCACTGATGCAGATCACACTGTTGGCCGTGTCGATGGCCGCCACATAAAAGGTAACATCGTTTGATAAGGATGGCGTGGTGAAAGCAGGTCCCGTAAATACAGGCGCTGCAGCGGGATCGTTAGTATCGAACCAGGCGAAGATAGGCCCCGGACCGGACGGCGTGATCCGGACGGTATCGCCTGCGCAGGCCGTGATAGGCGTCTGCACGATCGGCGCAGCGGGCTGCTGCAGTATAACCACCTCCTGCACCGGCGCTGGCTGCCCCTGGTAAATGGCGTTGGAGCTGCCGCACTCGTTTATCGCCTCCAGCGCCACCGTATACCTGCCGGGTTGTGAAAAAGTATACTTGAACTGGAATACATCAGAGGTAAAGGTCTGCGTGGTGCTGGTAGGGCCGGTGATGGTCAGCTTGACGGTAATCTTCTCGCCCAGGTTCTTATCCACGAACAAGCCTCCGGTAAAGCCCCCGGGACCGCTGCTGCTGTAGTCTATCTCGGTAGGGCCGCACACCGTCACACTTGCCGGCAGCTGCACCTGCGGCCAGCCCACCACAATCCCCTGCGATGTAGTATCAGACGCACAGCCGTTGGTCACGATCTGCTCTATGGTGTAAACCCCCGACTGCGTGAATCTTATACTTGGCTCTGCAGAGGCAGAGTCGCCGGTCTCGAAAGACCAGCCCTGCGCCGGCTGCACCGACCATTTATAGGAGAGACCTCCGCCCGTGGCGCTGTCGGCCAGGGTAACGATGATGGGCACACAGGGCGGCACCTGGTCTTGCTCCACCCGTTTCTTCTCCGCAATAGAGAAATTAGCCTTGGGCTCTTTGCTGACATTGAAATCCTGCGTGAAAGTTACCTCGCACCCGTTTCCGGCTATCGCCCTGATGGTGATGGGAAATGTGCCGACGGTATCGTAGGCGGTGGGGCTGGTGATCGGGAAATCGCCGCGGCTGTACTGCTGTTCTGGCTCGTCGTTCCCCCAGTCCACAAAGTATGTGCGGATGTCGGAGAGGTATGGCTCTGCCACTTCGTTGTTGATTATCGCAAATTCCTCTATCTCACTATCCTCTACAGAGTCCGGCAAGCACACCTGAAAGTTGCTCTCTTCTGAAAAACTGATTTCGGGGAGGCTGTTTACACGGATAACCTGCCTGGCTGTATCGGACTCACAGCCCAGAGAGTTGGCAGCAAAAGCCTTTACTTCGAACGTCTCATCTCCCACGCCAATCGAAGTATACGTATGTGTGACTTCTGATCCTCTAGCTGTGCTGCCATCCCCAAAAAGCCAGGTATAGGTTATGTCTGGATCGGGCGCATTCACAGAGAAGGTGAGTTCATCGCCGGAGCATATAGGATTGTTAGGGGCAGGAGTAGGAGAAACTATAAAACCGGGAGAAGTTGGCTTGGGGTTTACGGTAATAACCCGTTCGCTGGAGGTGTTCGTATCGCAGGCACTACCTGTTACCCGCACCTGGTAAGCCCCGGACTCACTTGCTTGATAAGTTCGCCCTATTTGCCCGGTTAAGTCCGCACCGTCTTTTATCCATTGGTAGCTGAGCCCATCTCCTTCAGGCGCCTGCAGCTCAGTAGTCTCCCCCGCGCAAAGTACAGTACGCCCATTTACGGTAATAGTGGTAGGGCACTGAGCCCAGCCGGTGTGGCTAAGCAGCAAGAGCAGAGGAAGCAGGCCAGCAAACAAATACCTTTGAAAAAGAAGGCGCATCTAGATAGGAGTTAAGGGTGATCTATAGGCTCAGAGTTTTTGAATTACGAAAATCATATATATTAAGATACAACAGCACTTCGCTTTGCATCGACCACGGCGGCTACACTTTAACCACTGTGCAGAAGGGAAAAGGCCAGCAGCAGGCCGGCAGCGGCGAAAAGGCGCCACGACGCCTTTTACCTTTATTGCCAAAGCCTGTAAAAGGTTACATGGCTTCTTTGATTTTTATAATGTTTAAAAGTATAACGGCTTGGTTCTCTGAAAATTGCAGCAGAAGGGACACAGGCAGAAACTATGGAAGATGTTGAAAAGAAAACCTGTACTTAAAACAAAAACGCCCGGCACACTGCTGTACCGGGCGTTTTATTGAAGCAATAAAGCCTACGCTAGTTCACCACTTTCTCCTGCTCTTCCTCTGCAACGGCAACGGCCACTTCCTTTTCTTTTCTGCCTCTGATGCGCTTCCATAAAGCACCGCCCAGGCCAGCTACAGCGACGGCTATAACTTTCCAGAACTTGAGGATTAATGCAAAGAAGCCCACTTTTGTCAGCACCTTGCCGGCCACCAGGCCTCCTATGGTCCAGCTGGCCACTTCATCAATATCCGGGTTAAAGTCGAAATAACTGTGCCCCTGCTCAAAGGCAATGCTGTTTGTAATAAGCGGAATGTTTTGCTTTACCGCGGGCAGGCTCCCCATGTTGGCAATAGCATTCAGCATCAGCACGCCTCTGCGCCCCAGTATCCGGATGTTGTAGTTCAGGGTGTTTGTTTCTGCCTCTCCGAACTTCAACTCTTTTGCCCAGTGCAGAATCTTGCTTTCCTGGTCATAGTATGGATCAGAGGCCCAGCCAATAAGCTGGATCTCCTCATAGCCGTTTGCCAGCCGCTCTTTGCTGGCCGCCAGCATGTCCTCCTGCATAGAAGCCAGCAGTTCAGTATAGTCGATGTCGCCGGCGTCCTTATCCTCTACATAGCCGATCTCATCGAACTCTATGTCGAACACCCACACATCGTCGTCCAGCACGCCTTTATCCCTGGGCACGAGCATGCCCATCGTAGTGCCCGAGGCAGGGTTTCCCCACAGCTCCGTCAGCACGTACTCCGACTGCTCCGCATCCAGGTACTTAAAGCCTTCCGGCACCGTAATCTTGGCCAGGCCGTCACCCAGCGCTATCTCGCCATACTGGTAACTGAGCGAGTTCTCGATCTCCTGGATCTGCAACTGCAGGGAGTCGGTTTGGGCATTCGAAGAGAAAGCGCACACGAGGAGCGCCAGAAAAATGTAAAGTTGTTTCATAAAATGGTTGTAAAAAGGGTGGATTGATAATAAACGAGAGTCTATCCGAAAAATACAAGCACTGCTGCTGCACCAGCCGCAATACCATTAGTAGTATAGGCTATCGTAGGATTAAGTATAATTCAGGGCACAATATACTGGATAGCATATATGATTTCAGCATCTGCTTAAAATATAATTCCAGGCGCTATACTTTGTGGGAGGAATTTATACTTGAAGGGGCCTGTGAGAAGGGAGAAAGTATAAAACAAAAACGCCTGACTCATTTCTGAATCAGGCGTTTTTCTGAGGTAGCGGGGACAAGACTCGAACTTGCGACCTTTGGGTTATGAGCCCAACGAGCTACCAACTGCTCCACCCCGCACTGTTTGTATGATGCAAAAGTATACGAAAGATGTTTACCATGCAAGTGTATTTACCTAAAAACGTTAAAAAAGTTAGGTTCTGCTAAAATTTACTCGTTATCCCAAAGTGTATCTTGGAATACTTAAACGATAGCGCCTGCTGCTCCGACTGCCCCAGGGAGTACACCAGCTGAAAGATGCCCGCCGCCGTGCTGAAACTGATTCCCGCGCCCACGCCAAAGGGGTAATCTTCCGCAGAAAACCGCTCCAGGTCGCTGCGGTAGTAGCCCTGGTCGTAGAAGAGCAGCGCGTAGGAGTCGGAGGCGGTGAAGAGGCGGTACTCCATGGTAGCTACGGCGTAGCTGGAGGCGTAAAAGAAGTAGTCATCGAAGCCGCGGAGGGAGGAGAGGCCGCCCAGCCGGTACATGTCGTTGAGAAAGATCTGGTCGTTAAGCAGGGCCTCGCCGCGCAGCCGGGTGAGCAGGGCGCTGTTCTTGCCCAGCCGCAGGAAATTCTCCAGCCGCAGGCTCAGGCTCAGTTGTGAGGTTTTCATGTCCAGCGTGTCGTAAAAGTTTTTCTCCAGGTCGGCGTTGCGCAGCAGCTTTTTAGTGCCGGCAGAGAACTGCAGCTCCAGCAACCGGCCGCGCCGCGGGAAGTAGAAATCGTCGAGGTTATTCCAGAGGTAGTTCAGGCCGTAGGTGGTGGTCTGGGCGTCGGCCAGGTCGAGCTGCTGCAGGCGCTGCGGGCTCACCTCCGAAAGTATGCGGGAGTTGCGCCACTCAGTAAACACACTGAACTTGCCATACTTTAAAGTATAATAGCCTATCTGCAGGCGCGGCTGCACGGTGATGAACGTGGAGTCCTGCTTGAGCAGGCTAAACTTAGTGCCGACCTCAAACGGGCTACCCAGGAAGTTGGGGTGCAGGTACTCGCCGTTCAGCACCACCGAGCCCGCACTTACCCGCCGCCACTGCAGCCCCAGCTGCTTGCCCGAGCCCCGGATGTTGCGGATGTTGAGGTTCGCCTCGCCCGTGATCAGCAGCTTGTTCTCCCGGTTCGGGTCTGGCAAAAAGCCCACCACGCCGTCGATCTGGTTGGCCTGCCGGTCCTCCAGGTAATAGTATACTTTAGCTTTATCACTGGTAAAGCGTACCTGCGCCGGGCGCGTGGCTTTGATGTAGGGCAGCTGCGTGAGCATCCGCTCGGAGGCGTTTATCTGGTCTTGATTGTAGAGCTGGCCGGGCAGGAGCTGCAGGTAGCGCATCAGGAATTTGGGCTGCGTCTTGGTCTTGCCCACGATCTCTAGCGTGTCATACGTTACCGCAAAGGCCTTCTCCACCATCAGCGTAGCCGCCACCTTGTTGCCGTTTATACTTACAGAGTCGAGCCAGACGTTGGTAAAGGGGTAGCCGTTGCGCTCGGCGTAGTCGAGGATGCGCTGCTGCAGCTTCACGTACTCGGCCGGCCTGAAAGGCACGTTGTTGTAGAACTTCTCCCGGAACCCGGCCTCCACCAGAAGGCCCTCGTTCAGGTTGCCGTTCCGAAGCTGCGCCCAGGCAAAGGGCTGTCCCACATGAAGTTTCACGTGGAGCGTGTCGCGGGCAAAGTATAAACTGTCGGCGGAGGCCAGCAGGAAGGCATCCTGCTGCAGCCGGTACACCAGCGCCCGCACCTCCTTCAGGGCCTCGGCCGAGTCGGGCAGGGCCTGCCGGAAGTTATAGCGCCGCAGCACCTGCGCCCCCTCGGCATCCACCGCCTTCACCGACAGGTGCATCCTGTTGGCGGGCGGCGCTTTCTGCGTCTTCTCAGGCTGCTTCTCCTCGGTTTTTTTGGCTGGTTCCTGCTTCGCCGGCACCGGGGGCGGCTGCACCTCCTGCGCATGCACGGGCTCCAGGCACAGCATCAGGCAACACAAGAAGGCAGCTATTTTGTACATTTGTGCGGTTGAACTGTTAAAGGGTTAATTTGTTTAATGGATGTGGGCTGTACGGCAGCGCCTGGTTTATACTTTATACTTACAAAGGTAAAGGGTTCAGGTCTACTTCATACTTCTAGACTTCTAGACTTCTAGACTTCTAGAGCGAACACCGTTTTCAGACCATCAGCAATTGAATCCTCCAACAATTTAACAATTAAATAAACTTGTCCGGCATCTACCTCCATATCCCTTTCTGCAAGCAGGCCTGCCACTACTGCGACTTCCACTTCAGCACCTCGATGGGGCACAAGGCTTCGACCATTGCGGCCATTGCCCGGGAGCTGGAGCTGCGCCGGGAGTACCTGCAGGGCCAGACGGTGCGCACGATATACTTTGGCGGCGGCACTCCCTCGCTGCTCACGCAGGCAGAGCTGGAGCTATTGCTACAAACCATCAACAGGCTGTTTATAGTTTCGGGGGATGCTGAAATAACCCTGGAGGCCAACCCCGACGACCTCTCCCCGGAGAAGCTGCGGGAGCTGAAGACCGCTGGCATCAACCGCCTAAGTATAGGATTGCAGTCGTTCCATGAGCCGCATCTGCGCCTGATGAACCGCGCCCACAACGCCAGCGAGAGCCTGCAGTGCGTGCGCGACGCCCAGGCAGCCGGCTTCGACAACATCACCGTGGACCTGATCTACGGCATCCCGGCACCGGACCATACCATCTGGCAGGAAGATTTAAAAACACTGTTTTCGCTGCATGTGCAGCACGTTTCCTGCTACGCCCTCACCATAGAGCCCGACACGGCACTGGGTCGCTGGAGCAAGAAAGGCAAGTTCAGGCCATCCGGAGACGACTTTACGGCGCAACAGTTCGAGATCCTGCTGGAGCAGATGGCGCAGCATGGCTTTGTGCAGTATGAGATCTCCAACTTCTGTCAGCCCGGTCACGAGTCGAGGCACAACAGCAACTACTGGCGCGGTGTGCATTACCTGGGCGTGGGCCCCAGCGCGCACTCGTTTAACGGCCATAGCCGGCAGTACAACGTGGCCAACAACCGCAAGTATACCGCAGCCATCAGCCAAAGTATAATTCCCGCCGAAACAGAGGAACTGAGCCTGGCAGACCAGGCCAACGACTACCTGCTCACCACGCTGCGCACCATCTGGGGCTGCGACCTGGCGCTGCTGCGCGACAAGTATAAGTATGATGCGCAGGCATCGCACCAGGTATACCTGCAGGAGCTGCAGCAGCAGGAACTGGCAAGTATAAACGATAATGTGTTATGCTTAACGGATAAGGGCAAGCTGCTCGCCGATCAGATTACGCTGGACCTGATGATGGAGTAGCAGACTGGCCGGCACTTAAGTTTGCTGGTTCCGTATCACCATTTAGCCATAATTATTAACCCTGAAACTCACATGCCGGAACTTAGGATAATCTACCAGTCAGACCATTTTAAAATAGAGGCAGATGATGCGCTTGCGTACGTTCGAACGGAGTGGCTGCACCCTGTGGATGATGAGCAGTTTATGCTTGAATCCATGAGGTCCCATGCGACTGTCACCGCCACAAGAGCTGAGAAAATGCTGATGAACGCGGAATTCGTGTCCGCCGTCAGCCCTGTGACAAAGGACTGGCTCGCCAACATCTACTACGATTTATTCACCCATACTTCCCTAAAGAAAATGGCCCGCGTTATGCCCGATAACCTGTTCAGGAAACTGGCAATGGAATCGGTGGTGGCCAGGGCAGAGGCGACAGATGAGCTTACCTACGAAATCCGCGACTTTCCATCGGAAGAGGAAGCTGTTAACTGGCTGCTGGAAAGATAGCCTACGTTAGTGACAAGTATAAAGTATAGGTCTCGGTAATTTCGTTTATACTTGCCAAAAAGCCCGCAAGCCCATGGAAGCCACCATCACCCACCGCCACCAGATTTATACTTTTAACCCGCTGCAGCCGCTGGATATCTCCATGCCGCTGCACAACAGGCAACCACAGCCGGAGTGTTTCTGGGCTGAGCCGGTTCAGTTTGATGTGATCCGGGTAGGGAATTTCGTGGGATCGGTGGCAGAGGGCGGCAGTACCAACTACAAGCGCGTGCACCTGACGCCCCACGGCAACGGCACCCACACCGAGTGCTACGGCCATATTGCCGCGGACGAGAACGCCACCATCCACAACTGCCTGAAACGCTTTTTATTTGTGGCCCAACTCCTAACCGTAAGCCCGCAAACCCAGGAAAACGGCGACGAGGTAGTGCTGCTGGAGGACGTGAAAGCGCAGCTCCAACGTATAAATCCCGAGGCCCTTATGCTTCGCACCTCGCCTAACTCCGACGCCAAACTCACCCGCCACTATTCCGGCACCAACCCGCCATACTTAGAACATACGATTGGCCAATATTTAGCAGAAAAAGGCGTACAGCATCTGTTGCTGGACCTGCCCTCCGTGGACCGCGAGCTGGACGAAGGCAAGCTGCTGTGCCATCACGCGTTCTGGCAGTACCCCGAGAACACCCGCTGCGGCGCCACCATCACCGAGCTCATCTACGTGCCGGACCATATTCCCGATGGCTTATACTTGCTCAACCTGCAGATCGCCAGCCTGCAACTCGATGCCAGCCCGAGCAAACCTGTGCTTTATACTTTATCGCCCGTTTTTCCGCAACTATAGTTTATACTTTGTATGAGGCAGACCACCGATACGATTTTAATGATCGAGCCAACTAGCTTTGGCTATAACCCGGACGCGGCCGAGACCAACAAATTCCAGAAGCAGGCGGCAGGGTTAACACCGGCAGAAGTACAGGCCAGGGCGTTACTGGAGTTCCGGCAAATGGTGCGGCAACTACAGCAGAAGGGTGTTGAGGTAACTGTGATGCAGGATGTGGAAAACTCCCGCACCCCGGATTCCATTTTCCCGAACAACTGGTTCTCCACGCACCAAGGCGGGCAACTCGTTACTTACCCCATGGCACCCGTAAGCCGCCGCGGGGAGCGCCGGCAGGATGTGATTGATTTGCTGTTCCAGAAGTATGGCTTTAGCGAACATGTAGGGCTGGAATATTTCGAAGGCCAGCCCGAGCCAACGTTTTTGGAAGGCACCGGAAGTATGATCCTGGACCGCGAGAACAGCATTGCCTACGCCGCTTTATCTCCCAGAACAGAACTGGAACCGCTGCAGGAGTTCTGCGACAAACTGAACTATAAACCGGTAGCGTTCCGCGCTTACGGCCCTACAGGCGAACTAATCTACCACACCAATGTAATGCTTTGCATTGGCGATACTTTTGCCGTGATAGGTATGGATGTAGTGGACGCGGATGATCGCGAAAAACTACGCCAGCAACTCGAAAATACCGGGAAAGAGACCATCGAACTGACAGCTGCCCAAACGCACCACCACTTTGCCGGCAACATGCTGCAGCTCCGCAACAAGCAAAACGAAGCTATCCTTGTGATGTCCGAAGCAGCTTATACTTCACTGACGAAGGAGCAGCTACAGAAGCTTAGAAAGCATCACGACCACCTGCTATACTTCCCGATACATGTGATAGAGCAGTGCGGCGGCGGAAGTGTGCGCTGTATGATCGCGGAGATTTTCAGGCCGGAGTAAGTATGAAAAGACCTTGTGGTGTTTTCAAAACCTACGCGCGTCTGGCGGAGGATTGATTGTCGCTCCGTTGTAATCAAGACCTCGAAGGTCTCCTGAAATACTTCGGGACATGTTTCCGACATTCCGGGATATGTGCTATACTTCAAAACAGCGCTTCCGCCACTTTCCGCACCGAATCCGATTTGCCCATAGAGTAGTAGTGCAGGCACGGCACGCCAAACTCCATCAGCTCTTTTGACTGTTGTATGGCCCACTCCACGCCCACCTGCGCCGCCGCCTTGTTGTCCGGACAGTCCTCAATGGCTTCTGCCAGATCGCAGGGTATTTCTATATGGAACAGGCTTGGCAATAAGGTAAGCTGCGTTTTGGTGGTCATCGGTTTCAGGCCCGGAATGATCGGCACAGTTATACCTTCTGCACGACAGCGGTTCACAAAGTCGAAGTACTTCTGGTTGTCGAAAAACATCTGCGTTACAATGTAGTCTGCGCCCAGTTCTATTTTCTTCTTCAGCCAGCGCAGATCCGATTTCAGGTTGGGCGCTTCGAAATGTTTCTCGGGGTAGCCGGCCACGCCAATGCAGAAACCGGTGCCGTTGTGGTAGGCCTGCTCATCATCCAGGTAAACGCCGTTGTTCATGTTCACTACCTGCTCAATCAGCTCTGTGGCGTAGTTATGCCCGCCCGGTTCCGGCACGAAGCGTTGCTCGCTCTTCACGCAGTCACCACGCAGTACCAGCACATTATCTATCCCTAAAAAGTGCAGGTCTATCAGCGCGTTCTCGGTTTCTTCCTTGTTAAAGCCCCCGCAGATCAGGTGCGGCACCGTGTCTACTTTATAGTGGTTTTGGATGGCCGCACAAATACCCACCGTGCCCGGTCTTTTGCGCGTGGTGATTTTTTCCAGTAACCCATTTTCGCGCTGCTTGTACACATATTCTTCGCGATGGTAGGTTACGTCGATAAACGGCGGGTTAAACTCCATCAGCGGGTCGATGTGGCTGAACAGGGTGCGCATGTTTTCGCCTTTCAGCGGAGGCAGTATTTCAAAAGTGAACAGCGTTTTGCCATTCGCATTCTTGAAGTGGTCTGTAACTTTCAAGTTATACTTAGATGGTTAGATGGTCAATTGTTAAATGGCTGGTTTTACCGGGTCCAACCACCCCTAGCCCCTCCTTATCCAAGGCGGGGAACTTGTTCTTACTTTAGCGCCCCAAGAGCTCCAGAGCTTTTGCTTCACCTCCCTTCACACAAGATCCTTGCAGGATGACAGCATCAAGAAAAGTATAAAGTTGCAACCACCTAAAGCTCCCTCTCCTGTTTTTAGGAGAGGGCTGGGGTGAGGTTAACCGGCCTCGGCTCATAGTTCAGGTTCGGCGACAGCCATCGCTCCAGCTCCTCTTTGGTCATACCTTTGCGCTGCGCAATATCGGCTACCTGGTCTTCGCCTATCTTGCCCAAACCGAAATAGCGGGACTCCGGATGCGAGAAGTATAAACCACTCACAGCCGCTGTCGGGTACATAGCCAGGTTCTCGGTCAGTATAATTCCGGATGTCCTTTCGGCATCCAGCAAATTAAACAGCGTGATCTTTTCGGTATGGTCCGGGCAGCCCGGATAACCCGGTGCCGGACGAATGCCTTTATAGTTCTCCTTGATCAGGTCCTCGTTGGTCAAATCTTCCTCCGGTGCATAACCCCATAGCTCCTTGCGCACCTTGGCATGCATCAGTTCGGCAAAGGCTTCGGCTAATCTATCCGCCAGGGCTTTCACCATAATGGATTTATAGTCGTCATGATCAGCCTGATACTTCTCCAGCAGTTGCTCAATACCAAAACCAGCCGACACTACAAAGCCGCCAATGTAATCCTGCACACCAGTTTCTTTCGGAGCAATAAAATCAGAGAAGGCCAGGTTCGGAACATTTGCCCCCTTCTTGCCTTGTTGCCGCAACGTATGGAATTCTGTCAGCACATTTCCACGTGAATCATCAGCGTAAACTTCAATCGTATCATCTGCTTCCACATTGGCCGGGTAGAACCCAACGACAGCGCGCGCTTCCAGTAATTGCTTCTCCACGATCTCCTGCAGCATCTGCTGTGCATCGTTAAACAACTTAGTAGCCTCTGTTCCCAATTCCGGGTCGTTCAGGATTTTCGGATACTGGCGTTTAAGCTCCCAGGCATGGAAGAATGGTGTCCAGTCGATGTACGGCACGATCTCGGAGAGCGGGTAGTTGGCGTATGTTTTGTTGCCGATAAAGCTTGGCTTGGTTGGTTGTGTTGCAGTCCAATCTACTTTATACTTATTGGCACGAGCTTCAGCTATAGTTGCAAACGCACGGTCTTTGGTACGGCTCAGGTGGTCTTCACGCAGTTTCTGATACTCTGCTTTGATCTCAGCAATATAATTATCACGCTCGCTGCTTAGCAGGCTACTAACTACGGTTACACTTCTGGATGCATCGTGCACATGCACTACCGGTCCGCTGTACTGTGGCGCAACCTTCACGGCTGTATGTACTCTGGAAGTGGTAGCACCGCCAATCAACAGCGGAATCTTCATGCCACGGCGTTCCATTTCCTGCGCGACATATACCATCTCATCCAGAGATGGCGTGATCAGTCCGCTCAGACCAATGATATCTACTTTATGTGCTTCAGCTTCAGACAGGATCTTGTCCAGTGGCACCATCACACCCAGGTCTATTACCTCATAGTTGTTACAGGCCAGCACCACACCCACAATGTTCTTTCCGATATCATGCACGTCACCTTTTACCGTAGCCATTAGTATAGTTCCTGCGGTGGATTTAGACGTATCACCAGCCAGCTTTTCCGCTTCCATAAACGGTAACAGGTAGGCGACCGACTTCTTCATGACACGGGCACTTTTCACTACCTGCGGTAAAAACATCTTCCCAGCCCCAAACAAGTCACCTACCACGCCCATGCCAGCCATCAGCGGCCCTTCAATCACATCCAACGTCTTGACAGCTTTCTGACGCGCTTCTTCGGTGTCTTCTTCAATAAAATCCACGATACCGCGCACCAGGGCATGTTTCAGTCGCTCTTCTACTGGGGCATCGCGCCAGGCCGTGTCGGCTACAGTGGCTGTCTTGCCTTTGCCTTTTATAGTTTCGGCATAGGTTACCAATTTCTCGGTAGCATCCGGGTGACGATTAAAGATCACATCTTCGATCAGGTCACGCAGTTCCGCTGGAATTTCGCTGTACACGCCCAGCATACCAGCGTTTACGATACCCATGTCCATACCAGCCTGCACAGCATAGTATAAAAATACGGTATGCATGGCCTCGCGCACCACATCGTTGCCACGGAACGAGAACGACAGGTTACTTACACCACCACTTATCAGCGCATGCGGCAGGTTCGCTTTTATCCATTTTACTACCTCGATGTAGTCAACCGCGTAGTTGTTATGCTCCTCTATGCCGGTGGCAATGGCCAGTATGTTCGGGTCGAAAATAATATCCTGAGGCGGGAAGCCTACTTCATCCACCAAGATGCGGTAAGAGCGCTCGCAAATTTCTTTTCTGCGTTCTAAGGTATCGGCCTGTCCTGTTTCATCGAAAGCCATTACCACAACCGCAGCACCGTATTGGCGCACTTTGCGGGCTAGTTTCTTAAAGGCTTCTTCGCCTTCTTTTAAGCTGATAGAGTTAACTATAGATTTGCCTTGTACACATTTCAACCCAGCCTCGATCACGCTCCATTTCGAAGAGTCAATCATGATCGGCAGTTTAGCTATGTCTGGTTCAGAGGCGATCAGGTTCAGGAAGTTGGTCATGGCCTGTTCCGAGTCCAGCATGCCTTCATCCATGTTCACGTCGATGATCTGCGCACCACCTTCTACCTGCTGCCTTGCAACGGCTAAGGCTTCTTCGAACTTTTCGCCAACGATAAGGCGGGCAAACATTTTGGAACCGGTTACATTAGTGCGCTCTCCAACATTTACGAAAAGACTTTCAGGAGTGATGGTAAGGGGCTCGAGGCCGCTGTAGCGTGGGAGTGGAGCGACCGGGGTAGGAACGTGTGGTTTATACTTTCGCACCAAGTCTGCAATTACTTTGGTATGAACAGGCGTAGTGCCACAACAACCACCCAGTATGTTTACAAGCCCTTCTTTCAGGTACTCCTCCACGATAGCGCCCATTTGCTGGGCTGTTTCGTCGTAGCCGCCAAACGCATTTGGCAGACCGGCATTCGGGTAGGCACTGATGTAACAGTCTGAAATACGGGACAGCTCCTGGATGTGTGTTTTTAGCTGGCGGGCTCCTAAAGCACAGTTAAAGCCTACGCTAAGTATAGGAGCATGCGAGATGGAATTATAAAAGGCTTCTACCGTCTGCCCGGATAAGGTACGGCCGCTGGCGTCGGTAATGGTGCCGGATATCATGATCGGCAGTTCTTTGCCACCTTCGTTTACAAATTGCTGTATCGCAAACAGCGCAGCCTTACAGTTCAGCGTATCAAAAACAGTCTCTACCAGCAGCAAGTCAGATCCGCCATCTACCAGGCCACGCACCTGCTCATAGTAGGCCTCTACCAGTTGGTCGAATGTTATGGCGCGGTAACCGGGGTTATTTACATCCGGCGAAAGCGAAGCGGTACGGTTAGTCGGGCCAATGGCACCGGCCACAAAGCGTTTATGCGAAGGATCTTTGGCTTCCGCTTCATCTGCTGCTTCCCTGGCTATTTTGGCCGACTCATAGTTGAGCTCATACACCAGGTGCTCCAGCTTATAGTCGGCCATGGCTATACTTGTGCCGCTGAAGGTGTTGGTCTCAATGATATCGGCGCCAGCTTCCAGGTATTCTGTGTGAATGGCTTTGATGATATCCGGACGGGTAATGGAAAGCAGGTCGTTGTTGCCCTTCAGGTCGGAGGGATGGTCTTTGAAGCGCTCGCCGCGGAAATCGGCTTCTGAAAGCTGGTAGCGCTGGATCATGGTGCCCATGGCACCGTCGAGCACAAGCACGCGCTCCTGCAGTAAAGTATAAATTGGATGTGTTTTGGTCATGGCCGGTGTCTTTCTCCTCGTTAGTCATTTTCACAACTTATCAAGAAAGAGCACCCGGGAGAGGAAGTCGATCTTATCTTCCCTGGCCGCTGATGCGCCAGGAGGGAGTTAGCACCAAGCTTTATACATGGTTGCTAAGACATCACAGGGCCCTTTCCCTCAGTCTTTCTTGATAAGAATATATGCAAAGTAAAGGTATATCCGTGGGAAAAGGAAATTAGTTGCCCTTAAATTGTAAAGGAAGGCCTGGCGCCGGCACAGAAAGGTATAAAAACAGAAAAGGACACTTATCGTGTCCTTTTCCTTCAGAATCTTTTTCGTTTAATCACAAATCCGATTCCTGCTTATATGTACGCCCGCTGCGCCGGTTGGTTTCGTTTTTCCCGAATTCCCTAAAAAAAGAGGGATACCCGCCGGGTATCCCTCTTTTCTATGAGTTTGGCTTGAACTAAGCCTCTGCTTCTACCTTAGGTATTACAGAAACAAAAGAACGGTTCTTCACGCTCTTTCTGAACTCTACCACGCCGTCAACCAACGCGAACAAAGTATGATCTCTGCCGATACCCACGTTTTTGCCTGGGTGGTGCGCAGTGCCTCTCTGTCTTACAATGATGTTACCTGCGATAATGTCCTGGCCTCCGTAAATCTTAACACCCAGTCGTTTAGAATGCGATTCGCGGCCGTTATTAGAACTACCAGCTCCTTTTTTGTGTGCCATTTTCTTTTACTATTTAGTTGGGTTAGCTACGCCAGCCCAAAAGGTTCTACGATTAATTTCCTCTTACTGCTTAACCAATGCTTTCGATAAGAACTTTGGTATAGTTCTGACGATGACCTCTCGACTTCTTATACCCTTTTCTTCTCTTCTTCTTAAAGATAAGCACTTTGTCGGCTCTTACCTCACCCAGGATCTTACCAATTACCTTGATACCATCCACGAAAGGAGCGCCAACAGTGATAGTACCGTTGTCATCAGTTAGAAGAACATTGGCGAACTCAACGGCGTCACCTTCATTGCCGGAAAGCTTGTTGGCGTAGATGAACTTACCGCTCTCTACCTTGGTCTGTTGACCTGCGATTTCTACAATTGCGTACATCAGCTTCAATGTATGTTTAAAAAATATTTAGTCCGCAAAAGTACGGCTTCGTTTTGATATTTGCAACGGCTTGTATAACAAATTGTTCGCCACCTATACTTTGCCTATACATATGTGTGGAAAAGTATGTGCATATCCACATAGGCGTTTTTCATTCTTGTCGATAAATCGCATAAACGGTTTTACAACAACACCTTACAGTTATCCTGCCCAAGGCTACTTTTCCACAACCATCATCTACGCCTCGCCTTATACCATCCCCTTGCGCGCCGCCTGTTTGAGGCAACTTCCTCCCGCTACTCCCACTCTAAGGTTTTAGCCCTATATTGGCCCGAAAGAGCTATATTGCTGCACTCAAGCTATTTCATATATACTTGTCCTAATATTCAGGAGTAATATATATGTTAATTGCAATGTGGATAACCGTGTGCATTATGGGTAAAATCGGCCCAGGCGCCGCCACAGGGGCATGTGCATAAATTGAACAACTTTCGCCCCGTAAATCGAGTTCATTTCTATATATTTGAAGTCAGGATATTATTGGATGGCCTTCTGACCTCCACCTGAGCCAAAACTTAAACGGGGTGTTTTCTAAGCTAGTCAGCTTACCCCTTCAATCAATAAAACGCTTATTTTAAAAGATTATGGAGCCAATACTGCAAGAAAACCCAAACCGCTTTGTACTGTTCCCGATACAGCATGACGAGGTATGGCAGATGTATAAAAAGGCAGAAGCCAGTTTCTGGACAGCCGAGGAAATTGATCTGAGCCAGGACCTGAAGGACTGGGAGAACCTGAACGACGGCGAGCGCCACTTTATCAGCCACGTGCTGGCCTTCTTTGCTGCCTCGGACGGCATCGTGAATGAGAACCTGGCCGTGAACTTCATGAACGAGGTGCAGATTCCGGAGGCGCGCTGCTTCTATGGCTTCCAGATCATGATGGAGAACATCCACGCCGAAACCTACTCCCTCCTTATAGATACCTATGTAAAGAAGCAGTCGGAGAAGGACTTCCTGTTTAACGCCCTGGAAACCGTGCCTGCCGTGAAAAAGAAGGGCGAGTGGGCATTGCGCTGGATCGAGAGCGAGAACTTTACCGAGCGCCTGATCGCTTTCGCGGCGGTGGAAGGCATTTTCTTCTCAGGCTCGTTCTGCTCTATCTTCTGGATGAAGAAGCGCGGCCTGATGCCTGGCCTCACGTTTTCGAACGAGCTGATCTCCAGAGACGAAGGCCTGCACTGCGACTTTGCCTGCCTGCTGTACCGTATGCTGGTAAACAAGCTGCCGGAGGAGCGCGTGCACGATATTATAAAAGATGCGGTAATGATAGAGCAGGAGTTCGTGACCGACGCCCTGCCCGTGGACCTGATCGGCATGAACGCCAAGCTGATGAGCCAGTACATCGAGTTTGTGGCCGACCGCCTGCTGGGCGAGCTGGGCTACAGCAAGATCTACAACTCCACCAACCCGTTCGACTTTATGGAGATGATCTCGCTGCAGGGCAAGACCAACTTCTTCGAGAAGCGCGTGGGCGAGTACCAGAAGGCCGGCGTGCTGGGCGATAAGGATAAAAAGATGTTCAGCCTGGACGAAGACTTTTAAGATCAGATTTTCCTTTGTAAGTTCAGGGGCAGAAGGGGAGCACATGCCTGGCCCCTGAACTTATACTTATTACCAGTGCCGGGCGGCAGTAGCAGCAACAGAGGCGACCGCAAGCCGCACCGGAACAATAGCCGGCATCATCGCCGCCCGCAGGGTATCCCAACCCTGCTCCATAGCAAAAGCATTTGGCTTTAAGCATAATCACTTGTACTGCAACGGCTTATACTTATATCTGCGTATGGGCTGATTGTATAGCTATATTAAAGTATACCCGACTGTCGGAACGGCAGCGGCTTTTTACAGACACCTGTTTATTTAATTAACCACCCGGGCCCTTGACACCCGCTAATTGTATACGCTATGTTAGTAGTTAAACGCGACGGCCGACGCGAGTCCGTCAAATTCGACAAGATTACCGCACGCATCGAGAAGCTGTGCTATGGTTTGCACATGGACTACGTGTCGCCGATTGAGGTGGCCAAAAAGGTGATCGACGGCATTTACGATGGCGTGACCACCGTGGAGCTGGACAACCTGGCTGCCGAGACGGCTGCATCGCTTACCACCAAGCATCCGGACTACGCGGTGCTGGCAGCGCGCGTGGCCATCTCGAGCCTGCACAAGGTAACGAGCAAGTCATTCTCCAACACCATGAAGCGCCTCTATACTTACGAGGACCCGAAAACAGGGGAGAACGCTTCGCTGCTGGCCAAAGATGTGTATGAGATCATCCGCAAGCACGCGGCCCTGCTCGACTCCACCATCATCTACGACCGCGACTACAACTACGATTACTTTGGCTATAAGACACTGGAGCGCTCTTACCTGCTTCGCCTGGATGGCAAGATCGTGGAGCGCCCGCAGCATATGTTGATGCGTGTGGCCGTGGGTATCCACAAGGAGGACATCGAATCTGCCATTGAGACTTATAACCTCATGTCTGAGAAGTGGTTTACGCACGCCACCCCAACCTTATTCAACGCCGGCACGCCAAAGCCACAGCTTTCTTCCTGCTTCCTGCTGACCATGCAGGACGACAGTATCCCGGGCATTTACGACACGCTGAAGCAGTGCGCGCAGATTTCGCAGAGCGCCGGCGGTATCGGCCTGAGCATCCACAACGTACGTGCCACGGGTTCTTACATCAAAGGCACCAACGGCACCTCCAACGGCATCATCCCGATGCTGAAGGTGTTTAACGACACGGCCCGCTACGTAGACCAGGGCGGTGGCAAGCGCAAAGGCGCCTTTGCCATTTACCTGGAGCCATGGCATGCCGACATCTTCGATTTCCTGGAGTTGAAGAAGAACCACGGCAAGGAGGAGAACCGCGCCCGCGACCTGTTCTACGCCCTCTGGACACCGGACCTGTTCATGCGGCGCGTGGAGGAGAACGGCGACTGGAGCCTGTTCTGCCCGAACGAGGCACCTGGCTTGGGCGAGTGCTGGGGTAAGGACTTCGAGCGCCTCTACGAGAAGTATGAGCGCGAGGGCCGTGCCCGCAAAACGGTAAAGGCGCAGGAACTGTGGTTCCATATCCTGGAGTCGCAGATAGAGACGGGCACGCCGTACATGCTGTATAAAGACCACGCCAACTGTAAGTCTAACCAGCAGAACCTGGGCACCATCAAGAGCTCGAACCTGTGCACTGAGATCATGGAGTACACCAGCAAAGACGAGATTGCCGTGTGTAACCTGGCCTCGCTGGCGCTGCCGCGCTTTGTGAAAGAGGACGATAAAGGCAACAAGACCTTCGACCACCAGAAGCTGTTCGACGTAACCTACCATGCCACGGTCAACCTGAACAAGGTTATCGATATCAACTATTACCCGGTGCCGGAGGCGCAGAACTCGAACATGCGCCACCGCCCAATCGGGTTAGGCGTGCAGGGCCTGGCCGATACCTTTATTCACCTGCGCATGCCGTTCGAGAGCGACGAGGCAAAAGGGTTGAACAAAGACATCTTCGAGACGATCTACTTCGCAGCCATGACGGCCTCTAAGGATCTGGCTAAGAAGAACGGTGCTTACGAGACGTTTAAAGGCTCTCCACTGTCGGAGGGCAAGTTCCAGTTCGACATGTGGGGTGTAACGCCGGAGAGTGGCCGTTGGGACTGGGAAAGCCTGCGCAAGGAGGTAATAGAGCACGGTGCACGCAACTCACTGCTGCTGGCGCCAATGCCTACTGCCTCTACAGCGCAGATACTGGGTAATAACGAGTCGTTTGAGCCTTATACGTCTAACATTTACCTGCGCCGCGTACTTTCCGGCGAGTTTATGGTGGTGAACAAGCACCTGCTCAAGGACCTGATCGCGCTGGGTATCTGGAACGATAAGATGAAGCAGGATATCATTGCGGCCAATGGCTCTGTGCAGGATATCCCGAACATCCCGCAGCACATCAAGGACCTGTACAAAACCGTGTGGGAGATCAGCCAGCGTGCTGTGATTGACATGAGCGCCGACCGTGGTGCCTTTATTTGCCAGAGCCAGTCGCTGAACCTGCACGTGCAGAACGTGAACTTCGGCAAGCTGACCTCGATGCACTTCCACGCCTGGAAGCGCGGACTGAAAACAGGTATGTACTACCTGCGCACCAAATCTGCCGTGGACGCCATTAAGTTTACCGTGGAGAAGCAAGCCGCCGAAACCCTTTCGCCGGTGTATAGCAACCAGGATCAGAACCGCAGCGACATGAGCTGCTCCCTGGACAACCCGGACGCTTGCGAAGCTTGCGGATCGTAAATAACTAAAGAAGGAGGGCACATCGCCCTCCTTCTTCTTTTTCCTACCTCTTATAAGTCCTATGTTACTGCTAGTGCCCTGTTAGCGGGTAGTATTATATTATCTACACCACTTGCGATGAAAGATTTAAGAAGATTTTACGAAATCGATAACCTTAAGAAAAGTTGGAAATGGCTCAACACAAGTGTTAAATATGACTACAAAAGCTATTTTAGAAATCTATATAAGGCTTATGCTTTATCTAATGAAGAATCTATCAAAGATCTTAGAAAGAGGCTAAAGGATGGCACTTATATTCCCTCTCATTCTACTAAAGTATACATTCCCAAAAAAAGCGGCATTCTAAGACCATTTACACTTCTGTCAATAGAAGATCAGATTGTTTATCAGGCTCTTGTAAACATAATCGCAGATAAGCTACTAACCAAAGTTGAAGGCAACTATAACAAAGTCAACTTTGGAAACAGGTACAATGGTCCTAAAGCAACTTTCTTTTTTAAAGACTGGAAGAAAGGGTACAGCCTCTTTAATCGTACTCTAATAAAATCTTATCAAAACGGTTTAACAACAACTGCAACTTTTGACTTAACTGCATTTTATGATTCTATAGATCATAAAGTTTTAGGGTATATACTTTCAACGCATGGACTTGGTGATGACTTTATTAAATTTTTAACAGACTGCTTAGGGAAATGGACCTGTAACACGGGAGAAGGTTTATATCATGGCCATGGCATACCGCAGGGGCCAATGGCATCTAGCTTATTAGCCGAAGTGGTGATGCATTATGTTGATGAAGAGTTTAAGAAGTCTAAACTTCCTGTTAAATATCTTAGATACGTAGATGACATTAGGTTAATGGCTCTCGATGAACGAGGAGTAAAACAGGGATTGCTAGCCTTAGACCTTCTAAGTAAAAGAGTCGGTTTATTCCCCCAGCCGGCTAAAATTGATATACATGAAATTACGAACGTCTTCGATGAAATTAAGACGATTAGCCAAGACCCAGAAATAAGGGAGGCAGAAAAAAGCATGAGCGCTGAGAAAGTACTCAATAAGCTTAGCAAGCTAACAAAAGGAGACAAGATCAATAATGAGACTCAGTTTAAATACCTTCTTAATATTGCTACTCCTAGTACTCAATTAAATAATAAGCTATTACAAGTATTAAATAAACAGCAGCATCTATATGAGCCTGTTCTTAGATATTATGAAAGTTTGCCTAAACTCTCTAAGAGAGTGTCAGAAGAACTTGTTCACCAAATAAAAACAAACAACTTATATGAAGAGACTACAGCAATGTACTTAAGATGTTGTCTGAATCGAATTCATAAAGACTACTATGATGACATCATCAATATATGCCTAAATTATGTCAGGATTATTGACACTTTAAGATCTCCAACTTTAAGATCAATCATTTTAACATGGCTGCTATGTGATCTTAAACTTACTTACATTGATTTAGAGAGATTACTAGCTAAATCAAGCAGTTGGACGATACAATCTATAATTGGTGAAATAAAAAAAGATCACTATGGCGTTGCTTCTTACCAAGAACTCATCAATAGCTTACTTATCAATGACAGTAGCGATGTTGCACTAAGCGCCGCTTATCTATGCATAAGTAATGATTTGAAAGTAACAGTAGAGAAAAATACAATAAATCCTTTAGCTCAAATTCCGCTATCGAAGCTAGGAAAGATCAAAACACCTATTTATCGAAACAGCACAATAAGTGATAGCCTTAAAATAATACTTAAAGAACGGCTGCCTGAATGCGATTGGAAAAGACTATTCGGCAGAAAACATCCTAAGTGTGAAAGGCAGTTGTTCATGTGTAGATCTTATATGCAAACCGATGCTACGGCATACTTTAACCAACTAGATGTCTTTAACGACTTACTTCTTGATAGTCTATATAAGGTAGATAATCAGCTTGGCAGCTATACTTTAGGAAAAATAGGCTCAGTGCTTAACTCTATAAGGTTACAAACCTTATACCCTAAGTTTTATAAACTATGCGACATAGTGCACAACTTAAGGTTGAAGAGTGAATTGTCACACCCATTAGAAAAGAGCACGAACAAGTATACAAGAAGGCTTCGCTTTGCAGAAATCAAGAGGAACAAGAAAACGATGAAAGAAGGATACTTAGAGGTTATCTCCAAAGTAAATGCTTTAAGTCAGGTTCCAGTGTAGGAATGAAGAGATAACTAAGCATCAGAAAACGCTTCTAAAAATGGATTGTATAGAGACTTACATCTGCGTTCCTTAACCCAACAGACCTCGTGGCGTCTTTACGACCCGCGAGCGTCTAACCTCTCCAACGCCTTCAGCTACGAAGCAGAGCAGTAGCCTTTCCACCAGACGCCCCGAAAGTGTTTGGGATCTCCGACTCGCCGGGTCTCTGTACACCGCGAGGTCTTCTGAGCCGCCAGGTCTTTTTGAGCCAACGTTGCTGCTGGTTCGTAGAAGTATAGCTGCAAAAGATGATACAGCTGGGGCCGGGGAAGTTCTACCAGCTTTACACCCGCGGCAATAACAAAAACGCTCTATAGCCCCCTGTTTCCTGCTTATACTATTTCCAGTAGCCAGGCCATGGCCTCCTCTTCGTTGTCGAAGTCGCGGAGAACCAGCTTCTGGTTCAGCTTGTCCTTTTTCTCCAGCATCACCTCTACTGCCTGCCGGTGCTCCTCGTACTCGGAGGGCAGGGTGGCCATGCGCAGCAGTGGCCCGGCTACAACCTGTGGCACGAACACCTCCAGGCTCCATTGCAGGTCAGCTGAATCAATGGCGTGCATCTTGCGGTTATCCCCGAGCCAGCCCAGCAGCTCGTGCCTGTCGGTGAGGTCGAGGCACAGCAGCACCAGCTCCCTATACTCTGCCCCGCTCAAATGGCCGCTCCAGACAGCCTTGCCCAACCGCCGCTCTCTGTTGAAATAAATACTTACAAAGTTATTCCTGAAGTACAGGTTGAACATAAATCCGGTGTGAGATAAAGTCTGGCAAAAGGTATAGAAAGTATGGCTTAAATCAAAAGGGTAACCTCCGAAGCCTGGTACGTCAGCCACGGCCAGGAACGCCTGAAGCTGCGGCTGCTGCGTCAGGCTACTCTACAAAAAAAGCCGCTGAGCTAACCAGCGGCTTTTTTCAAGTATGACCGTTTAAGGCTGTGGCGCGCGGGTAATTGCGACGATGGACACACGGCGGTTGAGCTGCCGGCCTTCGGGTGTCTCATTCGTGGCCCGCGGTGCCTGCTCGCCCATTGCACCAACGGACAGGCGGTTGGCGGCAACGTTGCCCTTGTTCTGCAGCCAGTCTTTTACGGCGTTGGCGCGTTCCTTAGAGAGTTCCTTGTTATATGCTGCGCCGGCCCTGGCATCGGTGTACCCAAACACCCTGATCACGGCGTTTGGAGGCAGCTTTTTCAGGGCATCAGCTACTTGCTGCAGCTTCTCCTCGCCTTCGGCCCGGATCTCAGCCTTGTCGGTATCAAAAAGCACACGGTCATCTAAAGTATAAATGTTGTACTCGTTTGTGGCGCGCGCCTCTATCCCTGCTTCCTTCATCGCCGCATCGTCTGTTTCAGGGGCATCCCAGTCTATGTTAGTCCAGTAGGTTTCTTCCACAGTTATTACCTCAGCGCCATCTGCCTCTACCCGTCCACGCTCATCTTCATAAGCCACAGCAGTATCGGCGGTGGCCTCGTCCATGGTGTCTCTGTCCACGCCCCCTTCGGGGCTGTTGCAGGCGCCAAGTATGCCTATTCCGCAAAGTAGTAGGATCACATTCTTTTTCATGGTTAATCTAGTCATAAATTCGTCCTAAAGTTACGCGGCGCGGAAAGGATAGTTGCGCCATTTTTTCCCGGCCATTCCCCGAAGAATGTAAAGCAGGGAGTGACCGCATCCACAAGTATAAAGTATAGATAACCTTAAAGAGGCGGCGGCAAGCAGTGCGTAAAAGCAAAGCCCCGGCTCCTGAAGAGGAACCGGGGCTGGTGAAAGCTCAGAATCAGACACTTTATGCTTGCTTATTTCTTCACGAAACGCTGCGTCTGCTGCTGCTTGCCGTCGGTTACGTTTATAAAGTATATACCGGGCTGCAGGTGGCTTACCGGCAGTACCAGGTTTTGGCTGGCGCTGCTGTACTGCGCTACCTGCAGGCCATTGGCGTTTAGCACCGTAACCTGCGCGTTGTGCAGGGCGAGGCTCACGTTCACTTCGGTGGCGGCAATGGTGGGGTATACTTTGGCCAGGTTTCCGTTCAGCGTGTGCTGCCCCCCCTTGAACTGCAAGGCCACCACGTTGGAGGTTTCCTCTGTTCCGCCGAAGTCTACCTGGCGCAGGCGGTAATAATTGGTCCCTACGCCCGGGTTGGTGTCGGTGAAAGTATAGTTGATAAGTATGCTGCTGTTGCCGTGGCCCTGTACCTCCCCAATCTGGCTGAAGCTTTTGCCGTCCTGGCTGCGCTCTACCACAAACTTCTCATTGTCCAGTTCCTGCGCGGTGGCCCAGGTTAAACTAGCATTAGCACCCTGCACGGCTCCTTTAAAGTACATCAGCTCTACCGGAAGGGGGGCCACCACCTGCTCTTCCTCGCCAACTATCCTCAAGTCGTCCATCGCATAGAAATCCTGGTTGGTAATGTCCACCGTAATGGTCCAGCGCAGGTATACTTTCTCCTGGTTCAGGGCATCAGCGGGAAGGAATATCGGGCTGCCTCCATTGATGGGTGCCCATGTGTAGAAGCTGCTCGTGTTCTGCGTAAAGCCAATGCCTTTAGAGGAGTAGTTCACCCCATCCAGGCTGTACTCCAGCACTATCGGTTTTATGTTATCTATCTTCGTGGAATTGCTGTTCTGCTGCTGTTTCAGGATTGTCTGTCCGTTGTCGTTGTGGCGCCAGTGCTGTGTTCTATACTCTTCCCAGGTAACCATCAGGCCAACCATGTTCATGGTAGAGATGGGGTTGCTCAGGGTAAACTGCTTTACGGTACCGGTATCGGAGGCGACTCTGGTTCTGTAGTAGGGTCCTCCGGTAGTGCCATTCGGGTACACGTTATCCGTTGTCCAGGTTGTGGTAGTAATAGTGGATGGGGCAGTTGTGAAGTTCTGCTCATATAAAACTACTTCCTGCGCCTGTACGGTAAAAGCAAAAAAGAAAAGGGATGCGATAAGGGTAAAGAGGAATTTCATGGCACTATACTTTGTTTCGTTCGGTCCTTATAAAGAAAGAAACATGCCAGGCCATGAATGATCATACTTCGCCTAAACAATACAATATAACAATAGCTATACCCGGAGCTGTCCTACTTTTGTAACCTATTGAGGTTCATCACTATACTGTTGCAACATTAAACAGCCATAGCGTATAAAAAAGATCAATTTTCTTCTTTAGCAAGTTCAATTCCAATCCAATTATTCCCAAAAATGGAAACTGAACTATATAGCCAGTAGGCTATTCCCAAAACAGGAATCAGCAAAAGAAAGACTTTGCCAGAGGCAGAAAGAAGGAACAGGAGACAGCGTAACGCTGGCCATGCCTTATACTTTTAGGGCCGTGGTGACACCTTGGCACCTCCATTATATGTTAACAGCCTGATTAGAGCCATTTTGACACCTGGAGCACCCCACACTTCCGGAGCAAGCGCCTTGCAGTGTTTGGCACCAGGTTTGCATACTTGTAGCTATAAGAACTAAGAAGGAGAAAGAGATGAAATTGATAAAGGATAAAGAGTTTTTAAAGAATATCGCACACCAGATAGACCTGCTGAACACCATTGGCGGTGGCGTGAGTGAGACTTACGTGCATATTGAGAAGTATAAGAAAGGCGCAGTGATCAACGTGTGGGCTGCCGGCGTAAGCCCGGAGTCCTTTAAGGTAGTGCTGCACAACAACCAGCTTACCCTTTTCTCGATCCTGCATGACCAGGAGAACCCGGAAATGGCTGCTCCGCTCTTTAACAGGACATTTGTGTTGCCCCCGCAGGTAGACCTGGGCCGCATTGAGGCCGTACACGAGGACGGACAGCTGCAGGTAAGGCTGCCATACTTTGAAGGCACCAACAAGCCCCGCGAAATCGAGATAAAGCAACGCTAACAAGTATAAAAAAAGGCTGCCGCAACGGTAGCCTTTCTATTTTCACAGCCTCCTAACTTACCTACTGTATAAACCTTGCCTTGATGATAGAGGTCAGGAAATCGTGCACCTCCACCGTTTCCTGGTCGTACTCAAAGGTGTTAAACCCGTCGGATGTGGTCTGCACCACGCTGCAGCCGCTCTCAATCATCATGAAGATCAGCTCGCGCAGGCGGTACGGGTGGCCGGCAATGTTCAGCACACACACCATCTCAGCGTTCTCCACCAGTAGAAACATGTGCTGCACATGGTTCTCATCGGCCATAATCCTTTCTTGCGTCTTATCCATACTGTCGTCTTTGGCTATACCCTATAAGTATAAAACAGCATAAAAAGTGCCCGCTTTGCCGCGCCCGCGCCTCACTGGGGCATTTTCTTTATTTTGTCACAGCCCCCTCAGGTCTCAGTACAACAGGCTAAAGTATAAAAACCGCCACGGCTAACGGCGCGGGTGCTCCTGGCGCCAGCCCACCACAAAAAGTATGAACCAGACAGGGTAAAAGGGAGAGATGACGGAGGCAATGTAAGGGTCCACGGCGAAGAACAGCACCAGCTGCAGCAGCAGGCTCAGCACAAATCCGTACACGGCAATCCTATAGTATTTGTTTCTGAGGTTCATGGGGTTGTAAACGGGGAGAGTTGCACATGATGGCGGAAACAAAAAACCCGTCCGGGTTACGGACGGGTGTTCATTAAGCGGAAGGCCTCGGCCCTTGTTATTCCTTTTTCTACAATGATAGGAGGGTCATCCTCCTTCGCCACTACCAACCTGAAATCGTTATTTTCGTCCTGGTAATAGATCACGGTAGTGAGGTCCTCGTAAGCGATGCTGAATATCTTCCTTGCGTCCTCACTGGTGTAAAATTTATATTTATCTAACGTTATATTTCGTATTAACTTCATATCCCTACAGTCTCCTGGTACTTTAACGGTACTTACCATTCCCTTTGTTTCAAAAAAGGCAAGAGTACAATTATATTCTTCAGAAATTCACATACCTGATAAACAGCGGTTTATACCTTACAGCTGCAGTAAAATGGTGAAATCCTGAATCTGCGCGGAAAAGGCCCTTGCTGCTGTCTGCGGAAAGTAGTGCAAAAAACAGGCCACAATACCAGCATATGGTTATACTTCTATATCTGGCCTGCTGCAGTGCCCTTATTCCCTCAGTGTAAGCACTTAAGCTTAAAGAGCACCACCTCATCATCCGCTCTTCCGGCCCCTGCAGGCGCAGCTGGTTGGGGCAACAAGGTATAGCCGTCTTGCCTGAGGCTGCACTAAGATTAAGGCGGACCCGGCACTTTCTAAGCATCAGAAAAATGCGTAGGTTTAGCTGGATTTTAGAAGGTGGCCAAACGTTGCACGTCAGGACTGAGGGAAGATGCCTCCGCAGCAGTTGAGGCGCAGGCGGGCGGCTATACCATAATGCCCGCTGCGTACGTTATACGTAGTGGCGCACGCAACTTTTACCGCAGCCGGAGTTTCCAACGCGGGAGACATCATCATTTTAAAGCGTACACCACCCATGAGCAGCGGCAAAAACACCTGGCTTAAATGGCTGTTATACTTTGTTGTTTTTGAGCTGGCCGTGTTCTTCGGGCTGCAGTGGCTGCTGTCGGGCATGGGCATGAGCAACCAGGTGCAGCCGGAAAACACGATTGTGCCGAACTGGGTAAAGGCGGTTACGTTTATACTTCTATACTTGCTCTGCCTGCTGGCCGCCGTGCTGGTGGTGAGCAGCACCGTACCCGGCAAGCACCGCCCCCAGCTCATGCGCTGGGTATACCTGGCCCTGCTGGGGATGTTCGTGATGCTTTTTTTCCTGTACTAACCTAAAACACCGGATTTTATACTTCTGAGTATGCTAAAGACGAAGAACCTATTACCGCTGATGCTCTGCCTCCTGCTTGGCTATACCGCCCTGGGGCAGGTGGGCACCGGGCCGGGCCGCTACTTTATACAGCTGCAGGACGGCCAGATTTACTATGCCAACAAGCTGCAGTATAAGTCGCCCATCTTCAAATCCAACCACTTCCTCCTCGACGATTCCCTGAAGGTTAACCCGAGCATGGTGAACGTGTTCCAGAGCGAGGACGGCTTTTTTGCGCGCGTGGAGTCCGGCAGCAACTACAATGCCTTTGCCAAGCGCCTCACCGACGGCCCCCGCATCGATAAGTTCTACACCACCCGCACCTACTACGACGGCGGCTACGGCTACTCTCCGTACGGGTATGGGTACAGCGGCTATGGCATGCCGCGCACTAGCCGCAAGCGCATTTACTTTTTCTCCAAGGACAATGGCCCGCTGTACGTGATGAACTTCGACAACCTGGAGACCGCCCTGGCCGACAACGCCTCCAGCATGACGCTGCTGCAGCGCCACAAGCGCGACAAGCTGATCAACACGGGGGTGTCTATCGTAGGGGTTGGCTTGCTGGCCGTGGGTGCCGTGAAGTCCATCAACAACTCGCAGGAGGTAAACGGCAACACCAACCTGAAGATAAACCCGCTGATGTACGCCGGCGCCGGCGTGCTGGGCGTGCAACTGGTGGTAAACCTGTTTCAGAAAGACAAGCTGACGCAGGCCATGGAAGTCTACAACTATCAGCTACAGCAATAGCATAAAAAAAGCCGGGGCCCACAGCTCCGGCTTTTTTACGCCTCCAGCCCCAGCCCCTGCCGCACCTTCTTCGGCAGCTTGCCAGCCACCAACGCATACGACGCCCGCACGCGCTGCTCCCACTCCTGCGGCGCCAGCCGGCCTATATCGTCCAGCGCCACCCATTTATACCTGGCCAGGTAGGGCGCGGGGCTAAAGCCAGGACGGCTGCTCATTTCCTCAAACTCCTCTGCGGCTACTTTAAACGATGCCGAAACCGGGGCCTTATCCAGCCCTACCACCAGGAACATCTTGTCGGCCACGCAAAAGCACAGGTCGTGCTCCCATTTTATACTTTCGGTTACGCCGGGCAGCTGCCGGCACAGTTGCTGCAGGTCTTCAATCATCATAGGCTTGCTTTTCATACATGTGGCCGGCAATTTATACTTTTAGGCGGTATGGTTGGGGTGATTTTCGTAGATTTGGCCGGGGCACCTTCCATACTTTAACCAGACACCCCCTGCCTATGGAAAACCTACTACTGCTGCATGGCGCCCTGGGCGCTGCCACTATGCTGCAGCCGCTAAAGCAGGCGCTGCAGCATACTTACCGGGTTCATACCTTGGATTTCTCGGGCCACGGGGGCAAGCCGCTGCCGCGGGAGCCGTTCACGATGCAGCTGTTTGTGCAGGATATACTTGATTTCCTGGAGCAGCAGCAGCTGGAAAGCACGCATGTGTTCGGTTATAGCATGGGCGGCTACGCAGCCCTGAGCCTTGCCCTGCACCACCCACAGCGCATCCGCAGCATTTATACGCTGGCCACCAAATTTGCCTGGTCGGTGGAGGCGGCGGAGCGGGAGACAAAGCTACTGAACCCGGAGCGGGTGGAGGAGAAGGTGCCGGCCTTTGCCGCTGCACTGGCCCAGCGCCACGCCCCGCAGGACTGGAAGCAGGTGATGCAGCAAACCGCAGGTATGATGCGCCAGCTCGGCCAAAGCCCCATCCTTACCCCCGACACACTGCCCCAGCTGCAGCTACCCGTGCAGGTGGCCGTCGGCGACCGCGATAACATGGTAACGGTGGAGGAGACGCTGTGGGCCTACCGGCTGCTGCCAAACGCGCGCCTGCAGGTGCTGCCCAACACCCGCCACCCGCTCGAAACGCTCCCGCTGCAGGATTTAAGCCAACACATCGGGCAATTCATCAGCCAGGTTGACCGTTAACCCAACAGCTAAAGAGTAGATTATGCTTCCTTTTTTACCCGCATCACCCCTTTCCATACTTTCCAGAGCCGCTAAGAGCGCCCTGGCTGCCGCCGCAATGGCCATTTGCCTGAGTTCCTGCGCCCCCACTGCCCCCAGCTTCGGGGAGAAAGGCTATACCGAGCGAGGCAAGGCCTCTTACTACGGGCGCAAGTTCCAGGGGCGCAAAATGGCCAATGGCGAGCGCTACAAACGCAGTAAGCTAACCGCGGCGCACAGAAAGCTTCCCTTCGGCACCCAGGTAGAGGTTACCAACCTGCAAAACAACAAATCGGTGCGGGTGGAGATTACAGATCGCGGCCCCTTTGTCCGTGGCCGCATCGTGGACCTTTCGGAGGCTGCGGCGAAGCGCGTGGGCATGATCAAAAAAGGCGTGGTGCCCGTTCGATTGGAGGTTGTAAGGCCAACCAGAAGCAAATAAACAGGGTGCCGCCGCGCTATTTTTAACCTACACGGCCTCAACCATATACGTTCACCCTGTATTATATGATTTTCTCTAAATCACTGCCGCAGGCTCTTGGCTTTTATTTGTTTTATGTATAAGTTTGTGCATGACTAAAACTTGGGGAAAAGTGCGTGATCTATTGCCCATGGTAGCTATCCTGCTGCTGTGCATGGTTATCATGCCTACCACCCAAGCTTACGCGGAAACCAGCAACGGCACCTCTGCTGCCGCCGCACAGCAGGTGATGCAGGACGCTGCCGCCCCCCAGACGGTTACCGCGCAGGGCACCACCCCCGATAAGGAGAAGCCTAAGGCGACCACCACTAAACCCCGTGAGCGCTCCGTTCTGGATGCCGAGGTTCTGGAAAGCCCGCTGGCTTATTTCCGCGATGCCTTTTCCTCAGAAGGAGAGGAGTCTGACACAGCCACGGGATCTAACGCAGTAGTGGTTACCCTAAAGGCCCTTATCGCTACGCTGCTTTCTACTGTTATTTAACCTTGCTCTTTCTTACCACTTTATACTTCTCCTTAGCGTATAGCAGGCTTAGGTTGCTTTTCTGTGTACTTTAGCCGGCACGACTTCTTTTATACTTTTGCGGTTATACTTGCGGGCTACCCTCCGATTCTCAACTTTACGAACCTATGGGCTTCATCCCAGCCATGAAAACACTCCCGAAGGGGCAGGGCCAGTTTTTTATCATCCTGAAATGACTTGGTTGCGGGTAGCGGCGGCTTAAGCTCCCGGGGTAGGGTTATATCCTAGCCAGGCGCTTAGTTTTTCGGGGCAGCAAGTATAAACCGATGCGCCTGCACACTCTTTCCTCCGGTAGTTTAAGTTAAGGGCAGAAGACGAAATTTATACTTCGCTTTAAACCTTTGCCCTAGCCCACAGTCTATCCCCTTGAGAAGACTATTACAATTTGTGCAGCAGAGATGCTGCATGTGTTTTAAGGTGAGTTTGGCCGGGCTTATACCCCGGCCATTCTTTTTATACCTGCTTCCGCCTATACAAAATCACTCAGCAGGGCCAGCACAAGCCCCAGCAGCGTGGCAACAAGCTTGTTCCGGTTAAAATGATGGTCAGGGCTGGTCTCGAAGAGGATGGTGGTGGAGATGTGCAGGAAGTTACCGGCCACCAAACCCGTCAGCGCCGTGAAGAGCAGCCCATTAGGCGCCGCCTCCGACAGCACCGTGTTGCTCACGATAATGCCCAGCGGCGAGCCTACCGCAAAGATCAGCAACCACAGAAAAGCCTTCCGGAAGTTCTCCAGCCGCGACATCAACACCGACATTAGCGCAAATGCCGCTGGTATATGGTGCAGCGCGATGCCCAGCAGCACGATATAAAAGTTGTCGGACGCATGGGCATGCCCCCCTGCGTGGCTGTGCGCGTGGCCCTGGTCGACCAGGATGCTTCCCTCCAGGAAAGAGTGCACAAACAGAGAGCCCAGCAACAGGAACGGCATCGTGTCGGTGCGGCCATGGTGGTGATGGATGTGCCCGTGCTCCACGCCATGCGAGAACAGCTCCAGCACCAGCTGCAGAAAGAAGCCAGCCAGCACCCAATAACCTACCTGGTAGGAGCTCTCGTGGCTGTTCAGCAGCACATCAGGCAGGAGGTGAATAATGGTGATGGTGAACAGGTAAGCCCCGCTAAAGGCCAGCGCCATCTTCAGCCACTTAATATTGGTAGGAGGGAAAACCTTTACCAAAAAGCCGGAGAGCACTACCGTAAAGAAAAGCGCGAGTATAGCTATGATCATGCAGAGCCGTTATTTTTTTAGCACAAATATCATCCGGTCGCTGGTGGCCTGGTTGTATGGGTTTAGCGCATAGTCCCCGAAGGTATCAACCAGGCGCAGCTGCGCCATGCCGAAGTACTCCAGGAAGTCCTCCTGCCGTAGCGCCCGCACGCGCTCCACAAAGCTGTGCTCCTTGCCATCGCTGTGGAAGCGGATATTTTTCACAATAAAGCCATTCTCTACGCCGCGCGTTATTTTAAAGTTTATTCCCTCCACCTGCTTCTCCTCCTCGGCCACCAACTCGTCGATCACCTGATCGGTATTCATGAAGTCGATCACCAGCTTGCCGCCATGCTTCAGGCTCTCGGCAGTGGCACGAAGCGCCACTACATTCTCCGTCTCGTTGTCGAAGTAGCCAAAGCTGGTGAACAGGTTCAGGATAAAGTCGAAGTAGCCGGGCCTGAATACCTCGCGCATGTCATGGCGCTCAAAGCGCAGACGCTCGCTCTCATACTTTTTGGCGTGGTTTATACTTCGCTCCGAGAGGTCGATGCCGGTCACGTCAAAGCCCTTCTGGCTCAGGTAGCGCGAGTGGCGCCCCTTTCCACAGGCCAGATCCAATATCCTGTCATTCGGCTTGGGGTGCAGGTAAGCCAGCAGCCTGTCCATAAAGTGCTGCGCTTCCTGCATATCGCGGTGCTGGTAAAGGATGTGGTAGTACGGCGAGTCGAACCAGGTACTAAACCATGATGCTGCGTCCTGTTGTGCTGCCATGTGAGGGGGCTAAAAGCAATAGTGTTGCAAATATAGAAGAAATAAACCTAACCCCGGTATAAGGGCTGGATAATTACCGAGAGGCAAAAAAAAGGCCTGCCGCTGCTGATGTAACAGCAGCGGCAGGCCTTGTACTGCGGCTTTCTATCGCTTTACAGCGCCTGCCTCAGAGTTTATCTCTGCTTTCTCTTTCACGCTGTCGCCAGGCTGTATGGAGTTGGCACCCGCGTCATGATTGGGCATCACCTGCTCCGCCTTCACCTCATCCTCCACGCCTTCGCCAAAAGTACCGGCATCAGAAACGTTATAGGTCTTACGTGTTCCCGGCTCTACCGTATCTATTGACACCTTTTCCTCCGGTCTCAGGTCTGATGGTGCTCCGCAGGAAGCCATGAACATACCGCATGCGGCGGCAAATACTGCTGTTACGTTCTTATTCATTTTTGTACGTTTTTATACTTTCCCTTTAAAAGCCTAGCCCGCAACTGGTGCGGCAAAGCTTTAATTGTTAATATTTTACGTTAAAGCGCCCGAGACGGGTTATACCGCCGTGTTAAGCGATCAGGCTTTTGCGGCGCAGGTAGCTCTCCATCAGCTTCAGGTCGTTGGGGCTGTTAAAGATACGGAACGGCATGAAGATGAACACCGGTACCTGGAAGGTACGAGCCACCCAGCCTTTCCAGCCGCCGGGCAGTTGCTCCTTTGATGGCGGCTGCAGCCACAGCATGTAGCCGTTGTCTTTCTTCTGCGCCCGCCCGATCATGTCCCAGGTCAGGGCCATGCCCTCGCGCTCGTTGCGCCTGAGCAGGATCTGGCGCGGGTCTACCTCGTACGTCAGTTTCTCGAACAGCGGGCTGCCCTGCTCCACCTGCGTCACGCTCATTACCTGCGCCGAGCGCAGCAGCACGAACAGCAGCGTTACGATAACAGCGCCGGCCACCCACCACCACGAAAAGCTGAAAACAGCCGGCAGCAGGAACAGCACCAGCGGAATAAGCGCCTGCCACCAGCTTTTGCGCCACACCTGGCCCAGGGCCATGCGGGTATAGTCATTCTTGTCTAGCTGGTACTTCTTGGTACGGATCGCGAGCGGGTTCGCCCCCTGCGCCATCCGCCGACCTCTTTGGTTTGGTTGCTGCATAAATAGTATAAGTATAAAATCTCTGTCTTCCTCTTTCCCAGCCCCTCCGGCCAGGCCTGCAGAGCAAGTGTCAAGTATAAAATCCCCCTTCAATAGAGGGCAACGCATTCTTAAAAAGCCTTCAGGCTCAGGTCGATGCTTCTGTTGGAGTGCGTCAGCGCGCCCACCGAGATGAAGTCCACGCCGCACTCGGCCACGGCCCGGATGGTTTCCTCCGTGATCCCGCCCGAGGCCTCCACCTCATACTTCCCGCCGATCATGGCCACGGCCTCCCGCATCACCTCCGTGCTCATGTTGTCGAGCATGATGCGGTGGATACCGCCCGTCTCCAGCGCCTCCCGCACTTCCTGCAGGTTGCGTGTCTCTATCTCAATTTTCAGGTCCTTACCTTTCTCCTGCAGGTACTTTTGCGTGGCGGTGATGGCTTCGCGCACGCCGCCGGCATAATCCACGTGGTTGTCCTTCAGCATGATCATGTCGTACAGGCCAAAGCGGTGGTTGTGGCCGCCGCCTATTACCACAGCCCATTTCTCCATAAGGCGGAAGTTAGGCGTTGTTTTGCGGGTATCCAACAGTTTGGCGCCGGTGCCCGCAATCAGGCCTGCCATATAATTGGTATATGTGGCGATACCGCTCATGCGCTGCATGCAGTTAAGCACCAGGCGCTCGGCGGTAAGTATACTTTGGGCCTTCCCCTTCACGGTAAAGGCCACGTCGCCATACTTCATCCGGTCACCGTCATGCATCAGCACGTCCAGCTGCAGCTCCGGGTCCACGGCCTTAAAGATATAGCCCGCCAGCTCTACGCCGGCCAGTACACCTTCGCCTTTCACCAGCAGGCGCGCCTGGTTCTGCGCGTCGGCAGGAATGGCCGCCAGCGAGGAGTGATCTCCGTCGCCTACGTCCTCGGCCAGCGCCGCGGCGATGAACGCGTTTATACTTTTTTCGGTCAGGTATGTCGGTTTCACGGTGCAAAAATAAAAAAAGGCCCGGTATAAACCCGAGCCTTTGTAAAAATCTCATTAGTATTGTCTTAATCTTTTATAAAGTTCATCGAATGGATGAGGTATTTCCCTCCGGAGGACTTCATCCGGATCAGCACCGTATAGGAACCACCCTTGGAGGCATAGGTACCGATGGCGTATAGCTGGCCTTTGTCGGAGGTGCCGTTGTGGTTCACGCTAAAATCTACCGGCGCGTTTTTGGAGAAGAAGTTCTTCATCACGAACTCTGCCTGCGTGCTGCTGTAGCTGGTCGCCTCCGCGCCGTCAAGGGTAATTTCCACCATGCTGCCAAAGCTCCTGGAAAGATCCTTGGCCGAGCCGGCCTTCATCGCCTGCTTCACAGAATTCATCGCATCGCCCTGCGCCACAGCCGGCCCTGCCGTCAGTAAAACGGCCACTAATAACATCGAGAAGGCAACTGCAAAGTGTTTAAAGTTTTTCATAAATGCTGTTTGTAATACTCGCTCTCTCATGAGCCAAAACTATGCCAAGTAATGAGGGAGATTCCGGGTCTCTAATATAACACGATTATACCTATAAAGAAAGAACCCGCGCCCCGCCACACGTATACTTTTATAGCTGCCAGGCAGAGCATTAGCTCCCTGCGCGCCGCAAGGACAGCCCAATTAGCGCCTGCAGCTTTAAAGATTATAGTTATATTTGCGCCATGGATAAGAAGGTACTCTTAGTGATTCTAGACGGGTGGGGAATTGCCACCGATGTGGCGGTTTCGGCCATTAATAAAGCCAGCACTCCTTTTATTGATTCTATTTTCGACAAATACCCCACCACCACCCTGCAGGCTTCCGGCGAGGCCGTTGGATTACCGGAGGGGCAGATGGGCAACTCCGAGGTAGGGCACATGAACATTGGCGCCGGCCGCGTGGTGTACCAGGACCTGGTGCGCATCAACAAAGCCATTGCCGAGCGCAAGCTGGCGGCCATGCCGGCGCTTGCCAACGCTTTCTCCTATGCCAAAGAAAACAAGCGGCCTGTCCACCTTATCGGGCTTGTGTCTGATGGCGGCGTGCACTCGCACATAGACCACCTGAAGGCGCTTTGCACCGTGGCTTACGACCAGGAACTGCACGAAGTATACATCCATGCCTTTACCGATGGCCGCGACACCGACCCGAAGGGCGGCGTCAAGTATATTAACGAGTTGGAGGAGCACCTGGAGAACACCACCGGCACCATCGCCTCGATTGTGGGCCGCTACTACGCCATGGACCGCGACAACCGCTGGGAGCGCGTAAAGCTGGCCTACGACCTGATGGTGAAAGGGGAGGGCGAGCCGTCGCAGAACCTGATCAAATCCATGCTCGATTCTTATAACGCCGGTGTTACGGATGAGTTCATCAAGCCGATCGTGAAGGTGAACGACCGCCAGGAGCCCATTGCCACGATCAAGAACGGCGACGTGGTGATCTGCTTCAACTTCCGCACTGACCGCGGCCGCGAGATTACCCAGGCCCTGACGCAGCGCGACTTCCCGGAGCAGGACATGCATAAGCTGGACCTGCACTACGTGATGATGACCAACTACGACGACAGCTTCCTGAACACAGAGGCCATCTTCGAGAAGGACAACCTGAACAACACACTGGGCGAGGTGCTGTCCAAGGCCGGCAAAAAGCAGATCCGCATTGCTGAGACGGAGAAGTACCCGCACGTTACCTTCTTCTTCTCAGGGGGCCGCGAAACGCAGTTCGAGGGCGAAAGCCGCCTGATGTGCCCTTCCCCTAAAGTGGCCACCTACGACCTGATGCCGGAAATGAGCGCATATGACATCCGCGACGCCATTGTGCCGGAATTGGAGAAGAAAAGTGCCGACTTTATCTGCCTGAATTTCGCTAACCCGGACATGGTGGGCCACACCGGCGTGTTTGAGGCCGCCGTTAAGGCATGCGAGGTGGTAGACGAATGCGCGGCAAAGGTGATCACTACGGCCCTGGAGAACGGCTACGACACCATCGTGGTCGCCGACCACGGCAACGCGGATATGATGATTAACCCGGATGGCACGCCCAACACGGCCCACACCACCAACCTGGTGCCGTTCGTGCTGGTGAGCGGTGATTTTAAAGGCACGCTGCACCCGGGCAAGCTGGGTGATATCGCCCCCACCATTCTGGAGCTGATGCACCTGCAGAAGCCGGAGGAAATGACCGGCGAAACATTGATAAACCACTAACCCTACCGCCGTGGCCAAGTATAAACCGCTCTTATGGATGGGCCTTTTACTGGCCACTGTTGCCTGTGAACGTCCTGTCCCGCCTGTTACCAACGAGGTGGGACAGGACGCTTTTAACCTGACGACCTACCTGCACGAGCAACGGCAGAAGCTGGAGACGGAACAGCCCATGGTGTTGAAATCCGTGGCGGCGCAGGGTCGGGAGCCGGAGGTGGTGGAGACGCCGGACATTGACTGGGAGGATGAGCTGGCTATATTTGAGCAGGCCGACCTGAGCCGCCCCGCGCTGCAGGAGTTCTATACCCGCCGGGAGCAGGTGCTGGAGGATGGCGCTGTAGCTGTGGAGTTCACCAAGCTGGAGGATGCCTCTACCTTGGTGCACTACCTGCGCCTCATCATGGCACCCGACGGCAGGCTGAAGCAGCTTAACGCGCGCCTGCAGGACGAGAACATCATCTTTTTCTCAAACCGCGTCATAGAGCTCAGCACCGATTCCCGAACCGGCGACATCTCTAGCTACCAGGTGGAGGGCGTGCAGAAAATGATCTTCGGGGACACGCTGCGCTACGAGGTGAAGGCCAACCTCTAGCGGGTGCTCACAAAAGCCTTTTCCCTTTCCTGATTTTCCTTATCTTGCATGGCTACAGGCACATGGGCTGCCCGTAAAACCTGCTAACCCTTTACCTCATGCGTACGCTTGCCCTTTCGGCCGTTCTTTGCCTTGGCGTAGCCTTCCCCGGCCTTGCCCAGCATCTAACGGGTAACCGCAGCTGCGCCACCAACAGCTACGCGGAGGCCATGCGGGCACAGCATCCATCGCTGGGAAAGCAGCAGCAGCGGGTGCAGCAGGCCGTGCAGCAGAAACTACAGGAGCAGCGCCAGTGGCAGCACCTGCGCGCCGCGACCACCATCACCATCCCGGTGGTGTTTCATGTACTGTACAGTGAGGAGGCACAGAACATTTCGGACGAGCAGATCCTGTCGCAGCTGGCGGTGCTGAATGCCGACTTCAGGAGGCGCAACGCGGATGCCGCGAACACCCCTTCCTACTTTTCGCCCTACGCCGCCGACACCCGCATCGAGTTCTGCCTGGCCATTACCGACCCCAACGGCGACCCGACCACCGGCATCACCCGCACCCAAACCTACCGCACCGAGTTCGACTATGCGTATGATTTCATCAAGAAACCGGAGAACGGCGGTGCGAACGCCTGGGACACCAACCGCTACCTCAACATCTGGGTAGGAAACGTGAAAGACAACGTGCTGGGCTATGCCTCCATGCCGGGTACCACCTTGCCGCACCTGGACGGCGTGGTGCTGCATTACACGGCCGTGGGGGCCGCGCCGGCTAACAAGTTCGGCACGGAGTATAATATGGGTCGCACCGCCACGCATGAGGTGGGGCACTGGCTCGGGCTGAGCCACATCTGGGGCGATGACGCGGCCAGTTGCTCTGACTCCGACGGCATCAGCGACACCCCTAACCAGGAGTACTATTCCACAGACTGCGAAGGCGGCATACGGGTTTCCTGCGACAACGGCCCCTACGGCGACATGTACCAGAACTACATGGATTACAGCGCTGATGCCTGCATGAACCTGTTCACCCACGGCCAGGCCGCCTACATGAACGCCGTTGTCAGTACCAGCCGCAGCCGGCTGCTGTCCTCGCTGGCCTGCTCCGCTGCCATCCGCTCCGACTTCGGAATGGCGCTGGAGGCCGACAGCCTGGTGGTGGCCGGGGAAAGCATACAGTTTGCCGCTGCCCCTGAGGGAGTGCGGGCAACGGAGTGGCTCTGGGAGTTTGAGGGAGGCGTGCCGGCCACTTCCACGCAGGAGAGTCCTACTGTTACCTACCCGCAACCTGGGAAGTATAACGTGAAGCTGACGGTGCGCAACGGCAGCACCAGCGATACGGAAGTGAAGGAGGATTTCGTGCACGTAACGGTAAGCGACCTGACGGTTTACCCGAATCCTGCCTCTGATTATATATACATCGAGCAGCCCGCGCGCATAGTGGTGCGGCACTTAGAGCTGGTCAACAGTGTGGGCAAGACCGTGCTCACCGCCGAGACCCGCCACCGTGCCCTGCAACTGGATGTGCAGCACCTGCCACCCGGCGTATACTTCCTCCGCTTAACCAGCACCAACGGTACCGAGATCAGGAGGATAAGTATAGTGCGGTAGGAGTTAGTTATTAGCTGTTCGTTATTAGATGTCAGGTAAAGAGATCAAAAGTATGGCTCTATATCCCGCTAACTTTCCCAATCTTTCATGGTGCAAGTCTTCAGACTTGTATCCTACAATGGCGTCGGGTTTGCAACCCGGCTGGCTCGCAGAGCCATACTTATACTTTGGCTATACTTCCAGGCTTATCCTGGCGCAAGCGTCCGCTTGTGCCTTTTTATACTTTAGCCATACTTTCCCTGCCGCTGCTTCCTGCAACTTGACACAAGCTATCCTTACTAGCTACCGCTGATCCTGTAGTTCCCACAAACCTACTGTTGCATCTCATACTTTGGTGCTCTCAAGCCCGAGAGGGCTCGTCCTTTGGCATCGCGCTGTGTACATTTCCTTTGCTTGACCTGCGGTCTCCGCAATTTCGCTAAAGCGAAACCGGAAATCTACAAGGCGCTCAGCCCAAGGACTGGGATCAGATTCGATAGCTGCGGCTTTAGCTTTGCCACAAGTATAAGTATGAGAAGTACAGGTGGTTTTATACTCTATCGCTTGGAAAATAGTCCTTCGTCCAGAATTTCCGATTGTTCCCCTCCGGGTAGCAGGGCAATCGCACCTTGGTTTTTTAGTTGCTATTTACTGGTTGCTGGGGGAATATCTCAAAGTATAAACCGCGCATCACAGTCCATCTTTATACATGCTCAACACTCTACTAACCGCTAACGAACAACCAGTAACTATTCGCCCTGCAGCGTGACAACCACCGTGCGTTTGGAGGCATTGTCGCGGTGCTCGCAGAGGTAGACGCCCTGCCAGGTGCCCAGGTTAAACGCGCCGTTGCGAATAGGTATGGTAACGGAGGTGCCAAGTATGGCCGCTTTCAGGTGAGCCGGCATGTCATCGGCGCCCTCTAAGGTATGGCGGTAGTAAGGCTGGTTCTCGGGCACCATGTGATTGAAGTGGCGCTCGAAGTCCTGCCGCACGGTAGAGTCGGCGTTTTCGTTGATCGTTAAACTGGCCGAAGTATGCTTGATGAAGATGTGCGCCAGGCCCACGTTTATACTTTCAAGCTCAGGCAGGTGCGCCTCCAGCAGATCCGTTATCAAATGAAACCCGCGCTTAACGGCCGGCAGCCTTATCTCTTTCTGAAACCACATAAAGTATAATTTTGAATGAGTGGATGTGTGAATGAGTGAATGATTTTTTGAGGGATCAGAGCAGCCACTTTATACTTTATGAATGGCTACACCCTGCATGTGCAAGTATAAGTATAGGGTTAAGATTACCAGCAACTCTCATTCACGCACCCACTCATTCAGCATTAACTTTAATCTAACGTACGTTCATACGCGCCTGCGTCCGGATGGGTGCTGCTGCGGGTGGTCCCTTTCATGTCCTGGCGTATGGCTGGCAGAGCTTTGGCCGCGCCGCTGGCAGGGGAGAGGGTGTCGAGGCTGAAATCATACTTGGCAGGTGCCTTAAACTTCGGATCGGTGTTCAGGATATTGCTTCCGGAGAACTGTGCTTTGTGCCTTTCGGTGCGCAGCAGGTTGTTGGCCACCTCCGTGGCGGCAGTGGCCGGCTCTACCAGCACCTCGTCCGCTGTGCTGTAGCCATCCGAATACACAATGGAGTTCACCATCCGCAGCGAAGTGGGCTGGTCCACAATCTCCGTTTCAGGTATAAAATCGACTACGGCAAGCAGGGGTGTTTCGCGCTGCAGCGGGTTTTGGTAGCTGACAATGGTCGAGTAGAGCAACTCATACTTGCCGCCGCCCAACCCGCCGAAGCCGTACTGTCCGCAGTTATAGATGAGCGTGTTCACCAGCCGCACTTCCGAGGTAAAGGCCACCACGCCGCCCAATTGGGCATGCGCCACGATGCTCCCCTCCAGCAGCGTGCCGGCCTTGCCCGGGTTGCCGATGCGCAGGCCGTAGACGGTGTTCTTCACATCCGCATACTTTATACTATTGCCCCCACTGGTGGCCAGGATCCGAATGCCTTCCCACTGGCCGGGCGCAGTGTGGTACTCCTCCTCGCGGCGGAAGCCACGGAAGATTACCCTTTCCTGCGGCGTACCCTGCACCTGCAGCTGCCCCGCCACCAGCAGCACCGACTTGTTGTAGCCGTAAATGCGCGCTCCCTTCTCAATGGTAAGTACGGCCCCCTCGGGCACCAGCACCGAATCCAGCAGCACGTGCGGCTTATCGGCAGGCCAGGTGGCGGTGCCGATGCTGCCTTTGCGGTGGAAGTAGGCGTTCTGCCCGTAGGCCACCAGCTTTACCTGCTGCTGCTGCCCGTTGGTGGTGAAAAGGATGGAGTCGGCCGCCAGGAACGGCTGGTTCTGGTCTGTAGGGTTGATGTTGGCCTTTACGAGCACGTACAGGCTGTCGCCGCCGCGCAGCTCCAGGTTATTTGCCAGCGGCGCCTGCACCCCGTTAATAGTGAGCTGGTAAGGGGAGGAAGCAGCACCCGCCAGCGTGATCTCGCTGATGCGCACGGCCTTCTCATGGCGGTTGTATACTTTCAGACGCTTGGTAACGCTGCCACGGCTCACGAAAACGGTATCAAACAGCACCGTGTCTGCCGAGAAAGCCAGCAGCGCCCCCGGGTCGGTGGTAGTCACCTCCTCCCTGGGCTCACAGCCGAATACCGACAGCAGCAGCAACAGGGGCAGTATGGCGAGCAGGAGCTTCACGTTTCGTTGTTCGTTAATCGTTGTCCGTTATTGGATGTTCAAAGTATAACTGTTGCAAACTCGGAAATTATCATACTGCCAAGTCCTCCGTTATACAATTTAACTGCTCAACAATGTAGCAATTAAAAAAAGAAAAAGGATGCAGCGCCGCTATACTTGCTCACTACATCCCTTCAGCTTATACTTTTATACTTTCTTATTCGGCGGTGGCGCCTTCTTTCAGTCTTTCGGCGTTCTCGGCAATACGAAGCTCCTCTACAAAGTCCTCTATGCCACCATCCATTACGTTGGGCAGGTTATACACGGTGTAGCCGATGCGGTGATCGGTTACGCGGCCCTGCGGGTAGTTGTAGGTACGGATCTTATCAGAGCGATCGCCGCTGCCCACCATGCTCTTGCGCTGGGCGCCTTCCGCTTCCTGCTTCTTGGCCAGCTCAATCTCGTAGAGGCGTGAGCGAAGTACAGCCAGGGCTTTATCAAAATTCTTCAGCTGCGATTTCTGGTCCTGGCACTGGGCCACGATACCAGTTGGGATGTGCGTCAGGCGCACGGCAGAGTAAGTTGTGTTTACGGACTGACCGCCCGGACCTGATGACATGAAGAGGTCTTTGCGCACATCGTTCATATCGATCTCCACGTCCAGTTCTTCCACCTCCGGCAGCACCACCACAGAGGCCACGGAAGTATGGATACGGCCCTGAGTCTCGGTGGCCGGAACGCGCTGCACGCGGTGCACCCCCGACTCAAACTTCAGCTTGCCATACACATCCTCGCCAGACATGTTCACGATGATCTCTTTATAACCGCCGGAAGTACCCTCGGTGGCATCGATCATCTCAACACGCCAGCCCATGCGCTCTGCAAAGCGGATGTACATGCGGTACAGGTCGCCGGCAAAGATGGAGGCCTCGTCGCCGCCCGCACCCGCGCGGATCTCCATGATGATGTCCTTGCTGTCGTTCGGGTCTTTCGGGATCAGCAGCTCCTTCAGGGTGTCCTCCATGGCCTCGCGCTGCGGCAGCAGCTCGTCCAACTCCTCCTTGGCCATCTGCCTGAAATCCTCGTCCTTCTCCGTGGCAATCACCTGCTTGGCATTGTCGATGTTGCTCAGGATGTTGAGGTACTTCTTATATTCAACTACTATCTTGTCAAGGTCCTTATACTCTTTGTTCAGCGCCTTGAATTTCTTCATGTCGCTGGCCACATCCGGCTGGATAAGCAACTGGCTTACCTCCTCAAAACGCTGATTGATGGCTTCTAACTTATCTAACATCGTACTTTCCTGGTTTTAGGCTGCAAAGATACAAAATTGGGCCGTAGGTTTTATTATCCTCCGTTACCGCTTTAAGTATAATTTTATCGCCATACTATACTCTAAGCTATAACTTTAAAGCCGCGGGTATAGTTTCAGGAGGAAGGGGAGGATGCGCGGGGAAACAACGTTATAGCCTCTGTCTATAAACGGATAAATTAAATCTATCTAAACTATTGCCATACTTCCGGCCGAAACATTTACTTTTGACATTGGTTATAAAGGGATAGAACCATTTTACGTAACTCAAAAAAGAAGCAATATGGCTGTTATAGTAGCAACTGACAACGATTTTAACGAAGTACTGAACGCAAACCAGAAAGTGGTGGTGAAATACTACGCCGACTGGTGTGGCAGCTGCCGCCTGTTCTCGCCTAAGTTCAAGCGTATGTCCGACGACGAGGCATTTGCCAACGTGGCTTTTGTGGATGTGAACGCCGAGACCAGCCCGGAAGCGCGCAAGCTGGCCAACGTGAACAACCTGCCCACTTTCGCCATCTTTAAAAATGGCCAGCTGGTAGACTCTGTGGCTGCCAGCAAGGAGGAAGCCGTTCGTGAACTGATCCATAAACTAGACGCCTAACCATACCATGAAGATACCTGCGATAAAGAAACTGGTTGAGAACCATAACCTGGACGAGTTGATGGCCGCGGAGGCCGCGATTGTGGACGAGCAGCAGCCCGCCATTGAGGTGGGGGGCGACGATGAGGGCGAGCAGCTGACGCACGTGCTGGCCGCCGTCTGGATTCTGAACGACATGGAGGACAACGGCACCGACTTTAAAACCGCCCTGCGCTCCTACACGCAGAAGGTGCGCGTTTCCATCAGCTAAGGGCAAATTACTATAGCTTAAAAGCGCTGCGGCCAACGTATAAAATCTTGGCCGCAGCGCTTTTTACGTTGTGATGGCTTCCTAAATATTGTTCTTCGAGAAGTATTCCTCTGCCAACCGGCTGCCTTTGTCGGTGCAGAGGCCGCGTACATAGTATAGGTAGATGCTCCGGAAAACCTCGCCCATGTCGTAGCGGTCTGGCGGGAAAACGTGCGGGTTGATGATGAGGTTAAACTGCTCCAGGATGATCTTGGTAACCAGCTGCAGGTTGATGTCCTTGCGGAAGTATCCCTGCACCACTCCTTTGTTTAGCACCCCGAAATTCAGGTCGTGGTTATAGGAGTTGAGGTGGTCCAGGCACAACTGCCATACCTGCGGGTGGTACTGCTGCATGTCGTAGATATAGGCCGGGCTGATTGCCTGCAGCTCCTTGATGCCGTGCAGCAGCAACAGGATGATCTCCTCCACCGGGTTCCTGGCACTTTGCAACAGCTCCTGGTCGCGCTGCTCGCCCAGGTACAGGTCGTGTTGCACCACCTGCCGCACCATGTCGGCTTTGCCGGAGAACAGGGCGTTGTAGTCGCTCTGCTGTATCCCCAGGCGCTCCATTAGCTCCTCTTCCGTATGGCGCTCTATCCCCTCACTCTTGAACACCTGTACTAGCTGGCCTAAAATCGTTTCTGGTATACCCATGTATGTAAAAATACCCTATCCCGCAGCAATAGCATAGCCTGTTTTCTGATGACCTTTTCTTTTGGTAAAGGTGTCTTTAACACAGGTTACCCTTTTCCAAAGGTACATATTTTTTTTTCTATCATGGGAAACAGAAAATTACAGCAGTAAGAAAATACCCATAAAAAAGAGCAGCTGCACCAGGTACACGAAAGGGGCCAGCCGGTTTTTCTTGTAGATGGCTGCCCGCTGGAAGTATACCTGCAGCCCCAGCGCCACCAAAAACCAGCCTACGAAGTTGCTCAGCGGTATCTGCCCGCCCTGCCAGTCCCAGAAGTCGAAGCGCATGGCCACCGGCTCAATAAAAAAATCAAGCAGCAGCATGAGCAGCGTGCCTAGCAGGGCTTTTGCCCACCACGGCAGCCGCGTGTAGTTGCTGATGTGCCCGGTGCTGTAGACCAGCATCAGCCAGTTCAGACCAATCAGCAGGGGCACCTCCCATACTTTAAGGCCCATCGCCGCACCGTACGTATATTCCCCGAACAGCAGGCCGGTGTGCACGCCCAGCACCTCCGAGAAGAAGCCCACGGCCCACACCACCACGGCAAAAAGTATAAATGCGGCGTTCCAGCGGCGGTGGAAGGCAAAGAGCAGCGTGTTGGTGAGCAGCAGGTTCATGGGCGTGAGGTTCTGGAAATACGTCGGCCTCCCGCTGAACAGCAGCCCCCAGAACCCCACCGCATGAAAAATGACAAGTATAGCCACAGCAAGCGGCAACGCATACTTTTTATACTTGGCGGCAACGGGTGCTGTTGTAGGTGCAGTCGTGGTGTCAGGCATGGGGTTGATGTGGTTTAGCAGGTGAGGGGGCAACGGCAGGCACCAACTCGCCCACGATCTTGGCAGAGAGCAGGCACAACGGAATGCCGCCGCCGGGATGCACACTGCCGCCGCAAAAGTATAATCCTTTTAGTTTGGAGCTGAAGTTAGGGTGGCGCAGGAAGGCAGCCATGCGGTTGTTGGAGCTGCTGCCGTACAAGGCCCCGCCAAACGAGGAGGTGCGGCTTTCGATCAGCAGTGGGTCCAGCACCTGCTCCTGCTCTATCAGCGATTCTATATTGGTGCCCAGCATTTTGCTCAGTTTCTGCAGCACCGCCTGCCGGGTGTCTGTGGTTAGCTGCTGCCAGTCCTGCCCCTGGTTATGGGGCACATTCACCATCACAAACCAGTTCTCGCCGCCGGCAGGCGCATCCTGCGGGTCGGCTTTGGAGGTGATGTTGAGGTACACGGTAGGGTCGGGGCTAACGGTTTTATACTTGAAGATGTGCTCGAACTCGGCTTTATAGTCCTGGCTGAAGAAGATGTTGTGCACGTGCAGCTGCTCAAACTCCTTTTTAATGCCCCAGTAGAAGATGAGCGCCGAGCTGGAGCGTGGCTGTTGCAGCGTTTGCTCCGGCGCTTTCTGGTGGGGCAGGAGCCGGCGGTACGTGGGCACCACATCCATGTTGCTCACCACCACATCGGCTTTATACGTTGCATGGCTGGTTTCTACGCCGGTTATACGTTTACCTGAGGTTAAGATCTGTTTTACGGGTTCGTTATACTTGAATGCTACCCCTAGTTCCTCCGCCAGCTTCACCAGGCTCGCGGCTATACTATACATGCCCCCCCCCGGGTAAAAGGCGCCGATGTTGTGCTCCAGGTGCGGGATGATGTTGAGCGTGCCGGGCGCCTGGTACGGGTCGGAGCCGTTGTAGGTGGCAAACCTGTCGAGCAACTGCACAAAGCGCGAGTCGGAGAACTGGCGGGTATTTTCCTGATGCATGGTGGTGGTCAGGCCGAGGTCGGAGAGGCAGCCAAGCGCCTTCAGCACGTCGGGGCTCAGGTAGGTATCGAGTCGGTGCAGCGACTTCTGCAGGAACGTGCCGGCGGTGCCCCGGTAGAGGCGCGCGCTTTTCTGCAGCGCCTCCCGCACCGCCTGCCCTGGCACCCCCAGTTGCCGCTCGGCCTCCCCTGCAAACTTATCGGCGTCGGCCCAGGCTTTTACGTGGCTGCCGTCAGGCCAGAAGTAGTGCGTGATCGGGTCGAGGCGGCTGTAGCGGAAGTAGTCGGAGGGGGTGCGGCCAGCCAGCGTGAACAGCTCATCCACCAGGTGCGGCAGCGTGAACAGCGAGGGACCGGCATCGAACCTATACTTGCCCAGCCAGAACTCCTGCATCTTGCCGCCAAACGTAGGGTTGGCCTCCAGCACCGTGACCCCGTAGCCTTTCACGGCCAGGCGCACGGCTGTGGCAATGCCCCCGATTCCCGCCCCGATGATGGCTGCCTTCCTCATACTTTGCTATACGGTTTTATACTTTTTGTGCAGTAAACTGATGGGGTGGGGGAAAGGTTTTTATACTTTCCCGAACTCCCGCTGGTAAACCGGCTTCCGCATCCCGAATTGCACCTTGATGAGCGGGTAGAGCAGCAAATCCAGCGGTTTGAAGCCGGTGCTGTAGGTGATGATGTCGTGGATCACGGCGCCGCTGCCGTTTTTGGAAACCAGGTGCTTGTGGTGCCATACTTTTAGCGGCGGCGGCAGTTCCTGGCCCTGGTCTACAAAGTACGCCTCGGTTTCGGTTATACTTCTCTCGGTGATCAGGCTGGTCCAGCGGAAGGATTTGATGCCTGTCTGCAGCTCCACCTCCACCACATCGCCGGGCTCGGAGCCATCGAAGCGCAGCAGCTTTAGCTTAGGGTAAGTCGGCGACAGCTTCCAGAACAGCTGCTCATCAAAGGCATTAAAGACCTGCAGGTAATTCTGGCTGACGTAGGTGCTGAGGTGGAGCTGCATGGGTTAATTGTTGAATTGTTAAATTGCTGGCTTTTGCAGTGCCAGGTCAAACCACCCCTCCCTCCTTAACCAAGGAGGAGAGTTTTCTTACTTACTACTTAAAACCTCCCCCGGACATTAAAGTTATACTTCCGGCAATAAAATGGCCGCTACATGTATACTTGCAGCGGCCATTTTATACTTTATACTTTCTGCTGAACAACAAACTAACCATTCAGCCATCCAACAACTTAGCTTAACAGGTTGTCGATGTCCTCTTTGGTGAGGCTCTTGATCACAGTCTCGTCGGTACTGATGAGGTCGGTAACGAGCCGGATCTTGCGGTTCTGCAGTGCCAGTATCTTCTCCTCCACGGTATCCTTGGTGATGAACTTATAGGTGAACACCGTGTTCTGCTGCCCGATGCGGTGCGCACGGTCTATGGCCTGCGCCTCCACGGCGGGGTTCCACCAGGGGTCAAGTATAAACACGTAGTCGGCGGCGGTCAGGTTCAGGCCCACGCCGCCGGCCTTCAGCGAGATCAGGAACACCTGTATGCTCTCATCCTGTTGGAAGCGCTCCACCTGCTCGTGGCGGTTCTTGGTGTTGCCGTCCAGGTACGTATACTTTATCTCCCGCTTGTCCAGAGACCTTTTGATGATCTCCAAATGCTTCACAAACTGGCTGAATATTAACACCTTGTGCCCCTTGCTCACCACATCGGTAGTCTTATGGACCACCTCCTTCAGCTTGCCGGAGCTGCCTTCGTAGCCCGGGTCCGTCATCAGGGGGTGGTTGGCGATCTGGCGCAGCTTGGTGAGGCCCTGCAGGAGCATGAACTGGGTGTTGCCCGGCCCGTTCTCCTCCAGGTTCGTTAGGATCTTGTTGCGGTAGTAGGACTTTGTTTCCTCGTAGGCGTGCTCCTGCTCCTCCGTCATCTTGCAGAAGGTGGTGTTCTCTATCTTCTCAGGCAGCTCCTTGGCCACCTGCGACTTGTGCCTGCGAAGTATGAACGGCTTGATGAGCGCGTGCAGGCGGCGCGTTTTCTGCTCGTCCTTCTCCTTCTCGATCGGCTTGAGGAACTCGTTGCGGAAGAAATGCTGGGAGCCCAGCAGCCCCGGGTTTATGAACGACATCTGCGCCCACAGGTCCATGGTGCTGTTCTCCACAGGCGTGCCCGTAAGTATGAGCCGGTGCCGCGACTTGAGCTCCCGGACCGAGCGCGAGGTGTTGGAGTCGGGGTTTTTAATGGCCTGCGACTCATCCAGTATGATATAATCGAAATAATACGTTTTAAGCAGCTCCGCGTCCAGGCGCACGATGCCGTAGGAGGTCAGGACCACGTCGTACTCCGAGAAAAGCTCTACGTTCTTCTCGCGGTAGGTGCCGGTGTAGTTGAGGATGCGCAGGCTCGGCGTGAACTTCTGGGCCTCGTTCATCCAGTTGTACACCAGCGAGGTGGGCATCACCAGCAGCGTCGCGCTTTCGGCCCCATTCTCCTTGCGGTGCTGCAGCATGGCCAGCGTCTGCACGGTTTTGCCCAGGCCCATGTCGTCGGCCAGGCAGCCGCCGAACTTATAGTTCTGCACAAAGTGGAGCCAGTTGTAGCCAGCCTTCTGGTAAGGGCGCAGCTCGCCCCTGAAGCCGGCCGGCATGGGCTGATCCTCTATCGTTTCGAACCCGCGCAGCTTCTCCAGCCTGCGGCTCATGGTTACGGTGGCCAGGTTGCCATTCTGCAAATCGTTTACCAACGCCATGTGGTGCCTGCGCAGCGTCAGGTGCTCCTCGCCCTCGGCAAAGGCAAACAGTTCTATGTACTGCGTAAACCACTCCTCCGGGATAATGGCCACCTGCCCGTTGGGAAGTATAAACTCGCTGTTCCGGGTGAGGATGTTGTTTTTGAGCCTGATAAACGGGACCTCAAACTCGCCGAAGCGCACGGTACCATAAATGTCAAACCAGTCGTTTTTCTCCGTGATGCCTACATCCAGCGTAATATCGCCGATAAAGTAGTTCTTCCCGTCCCGTTGGCTCTGCTGCACGGTGAAGCCTATCTCCTCCAGCCCCTGCAGGTTGCTGTTCAGCCACGAGAACGCCTCGCTCTTCTCCAGCACCGCGTGGCCGTTCTTTACCTCCAGGGAGCGTTTGCCCAGTTCCTTCAGAAACTTCTTCTCGGTGCTCACATCCCGTATCAGTTTATGGAAAACGTAGGAGTCCGGGGTTTTCTCCATGCTCACGCTGATGCGCTTGGCCTCACGCGTCTCCACCATGTAATCGCCATACTTGAACGAGAGGTCGAAGAGGATCCGGCCCTTCTCCTGGGCTGCGGCCTCGTCCCTGCCGGCCACGGTGGCGGGCGCCTCGGTGGCGGCTATCTCCGAGAAGGTAAGGTATGGGCTGGGCACATACTTCTCGTCCCGGATATCAAAGCCTTTGGCGTGTACGTCGAACTGCTCCACCAGCGGGGCCACAAACTTGCTGTAGTAGTTCTCTTCCACCGAGCGGGGCACCACAATGAACTTCTTGTTGAGGAAGGGCTGCAGCTTCTTGCCGTCCACGTTCTTCTCAAAGCTGTATACCTGGTCATTCAGCAGCAGCCAGGCAGGCGTGTGGCAGATCAGGGTTGCATTCTTATACTGAAACTCGAGCTTCTGTCCGGCATACTTCACCGTCGGGAAATAGTGGGTATTGTCGGCATTGCGCCTGAAATGAAACAGCACCGTGGCCCGCTCCGGGGCGATGTGTATCTGCCGCCAGGTAGGGTCCCCGTCCTTGCCCATAATGAAGGTCGTTTTGCCGTTGCGCAGCAGCTCCAGTATCTTGCCCATCTGGGTTTGCATGTGCCTGCTGATGGCCTCCTGCAGCGCCTTGTCGCCCCTCTCGGGGTCATATACCTTCAGGAAGAAATCGGCGGCGGAGAGCTTCTTCTTCGGCGAGAACTTCCTCAGTACAGCGTCCTGCTGTATCTGGTCCATCATGGCGATGAGCTTAAAGTCATCCGCGTCAAGGCGGGCCCTGAACTCGTCGGCGTTCTTTGCCGAGATGTTCTGGTGCTGCAGGGTGAGTTGCCCTTTGGAGTTTACCTGTACCACATACGACTCAAACAGGTAACCCAGGTATTCGTGCTCGAAGAGCGAATAGACTACCTGAAAAGGCTGCGTGGTATAAACATTCATGCCGAAGACATTTTTGGACTTCAAATTTAGCCAAAAAACCGCTCATTTCCTATCAGAAACAGGTGGTTTGGCTTGTACTTTGGTAAGACCGGCTAAATTTTATGCAGAAACAGGCACGCGCCTCGGATGTTTCCGAAATACAGGAATTGTACTGTGGGAGGGAGGGGAGCTAAATGTTATCGGTAACAGACATGGCCGCGGCCTTATTGGCCGGACGGATGGATACCAGCAGCGTGATGACGATGATCGCCAGGCCGGTAAAGACAAAGTCCGCCACCTCCATCTTAACCGGGTACGCCTCCACCACCGAGGTGGCCATGCCCATACTTACCAGCCCGAACGTTTGCTGCAGGTTGCCGATCAGCATGCCGATGGTAAGGCCGTAAGCAGCCCCGATAAAGGCCACCAGCGCCCCCTCCAGCAGGAAAATGTTACGGATGGTTTTGGCCGTGGCACCCATGGAGGCAAGTATGGCAATGTCCTTCTTCTTGTCGATGACGAGCATGGAGAGGGAGAAGAAGATGTTGAGGGAGGCGATGCCAAGTATAAATGCAAAGGTGATGAAGACAAACAGCTTCTCCACCTTCACGGCGCGCAGCAGGCTGGTGTGCTGCTCATCCGAGTTCTGCACCTTAAAGCCCTCGCCCAGCAGCTGCTGCAACTCGCGCTTCACCTGATCTATTTGGGTGCCCTCGGCCACCTTTATCTCCAGGGCGGTGCGGCGACGGCCATAATCCAACAGTTCTTCGGCGAAGTTGAGGGGCACAAACACGTAGGCATCGTCGTACTGGCGCTCGATGGCGAAAATGCCCCCCGGCAGAATGTTGAGGCTGTTGAAGGAGCCCTCCGGGTTAAGCGGGTTGAACTTGACATTGCGCGGGTAGAGGAACTGCATCGGCACAAACTGGTTGCCCGGCCGGATAGAGAGTTGGTACTGCACGCCGCGGCCCACCAGGGCGCGGTAGGTCTTGTTAAAGTATAGATCGCTGGAGCCCTCCACCACCGAGGCGCCGATCTCGTTCTGCTCAAAGAAGTTCTCGCTCACGCCCTTCACCTTCACCACCATCTGGCGCTCGTTGTAGCGCAGCAGGGCATTGTCCTCTATCACCTCCGACACCACGGCCACTCCCGGCGTGTTGCGGATGCGGTTCATGAACTCCGTGTCCGTCTCAAAGGATTTGCCTTCTGCGGCCGTAACCTTCAGGTCCGGGTCAAAGCTGGAGTAGATCTCCCGGATCAGGTCCTCCAGGCCGTTGAACACCGACAGCACGATAATGAGCGCCGCCGAACCCACAGCCACCCCAATCATGGCAATATTGGAGATAATACTGATGATGTTCCTCTTCTTCCTGGAGAAAAAATATCGCTTCGCTATGAGAAAAGGTACGTTCATGTATTTCGTTATTCGTTGATCGTTACTAGTTATCCGAGACCAACAATTAAGCAATGTAACAACTTAACAATTAAACCTACTTCCACGCTTTCACGATCAGGCCGGTGCCTGAGGGGTGTTTGCCGTTCACGTCCTGCCGGTTCAGCACCAGGCTCACCGGGAAGGTAACCAGGTAATAGAACGGCAGCAGCACGAAGAAAATTTTAGAGGCGTTCAGCATCAGCAGCGGATACTTCATGGACAGGCGCCAGGAGATTTGCCCTGGCTTGCCGTAGGAGTAGCGCGCGTCTACCTTGCTAAACCCTGCCAGCTTCAGCTTGTCCTCTATCTCTTTGATGTTGTAGCCATCGCGCACGTGCTCCTCTATAAACGAGGTCTCATCGTCGCCGTGCACATCGGAGCCGCCCTGGTCTGAGGGTGTGGAGATCAGCAGCATGCCGCCCGGGCGCAGCGAGGCCTGGAAGTTGCGGAACACCTCCACATCCTCCAGAATGTGCTCCATCACATCCACCGAAAGTATAAGGTCGTAGCTCTTAGGGTCGCGGAACTTCACCAGGTCGGCAATCCTGAACAACACGTTTTGGCGGCCGATGGCGCGCATAAAGCGGTTACAGTCCGATACCTGCTCCTCCTTCACGTCCACAGCCAGGATGTTCCATTTGCTGCTCATGCCTGAGAGCTTGTACGTGTACTGCCCGAAGCCGGAGCCGGCGTCCAGGATGTGCTGCTCCCTGCCGCGGCGGTTGCCGGCCCACTCGTTCAGCTCTTTGTGCACGTGCCAGGCGCGCAGCAACAGCAGGTCCAGCAGGTTGTAGAATACGCGGCGCAGGAACGGTGTCTTGTTGAACACGTCGCCAAGCACCCGCTTGATAGGGTCGTACTGCATAAGGGTGGTGTGCGGCTTTAAGCCTACTTGTTAGGGTATGTTTCGTCGTCCTCGTCGTCTTCCCGAGGTGGCGGGATGTCTATGTTCTCGAACAGCTTATCGATCTTGGCGGCATACTCGGCGGTATCATCCAGGTAGAAGATAAGCTCCGGGATGATGCGCACCTGGTTCTTGATGCGCTGCGCCAGCTGGTGGCGGATGGTTTTGGCGTTCACGCGCACCTCCTGCAGCACCACCTCGTTGTTCTGGGCCATCATGACGCTCAGGTATACCTTGGCCACCCCCAGATCCGGCGATACGCGCACCACGCTCACCCCTATATAAGCGCCCCCGAACAGGTGCGGCACCTCCCTTTGGAAGATGTCTGCCAGTTCTTTCTGAATCAGGCGCGAGAATTTCTGTTGTCTTTTACTTTCCATACGAAGATGCAAATATCATATTAATTTCGCATTTTTACCCCAAAACTGCCCTACTCATTTCAGGTAGGGCAGCACCGGGGCAGGGGCTTCTGCTGTTTTAATCTAGGCTTTCCCTTGCTGGGGTAACGTAAGACAGCTTTTATACTTGCCCGCGTGCCTCTTTATACTTGAATACCGTTTTTCTAACTCCGTCTTTACTTGATAAGTTACTTCCGTAGCATACTGCCATCGCGCCTTTTCCTGTTGATTTTGCTGTTTGTGGGGATACAGCTGCCACTGGTGCTGCTCGGCATACGGCCAACGGCGCCCGAGCTGCTGCACATGCTGGTGGGGGAGCGTCTGGCCGACGGCTATAACATGTACCGCGATATCTACGATAACACGGCGCCCATCTCGGCCTTCGTTTACTGGCTGCTGGATGTGGCGGCGGGGCGCTCTTTCCTGGCGTACCGGCTTACGGCTATGGGGCTTATCCTGCTGCAGGGGCTACTTCTTAACAGTACCCTGAACCACCACAGCGTGTATGCCACCAAGAACTACCTGCCGGCGCTGCTGTACCTGATCCTGGGCAGCCTCTCCTTTGAGTTCAACATGCTCACGCCGCTGCTCATCGGCAACACGTTTCTTATACTTTCGCTGCCCTACATCATCACGCTTAACCGCGAGGGATTCGAGAATAACCGGCTTTTCGTGGGCGGCTTTATGCTGGGCCTGGCGGCCTTGAGCTACCTGCCGCTGGCGGTGTTCCTGCTGGTGGGCGTTTTCGCGGTCATCTTCTTTGCCTCCAACACCTTCCGCAGCACCATGCTCATGCTGTGTGGTTTCCTCTTCCCGTACGCGGTGCTGATGACCTACTACATGTACACCAACACCACGCAGGAGTTCCTGGAGCTGCACCTGCTGCGCCCCTGGCACCTGCAGGTGGCCTTTCTGCGCCCGCCCTCCGATGTGGCCAAGCTCATGATAATCCCCGGCATCATACTTGTGCTTTCTTTGCTCAGCGCCGCCTCTCTGCCGCAGCGCCTCGTGTTCCAGGTTAAGTTCCAGCAACTGATGTGGGTATGGCTGCTCACGAGCCTGCTGGTTATTTTCACAAGGGATGAGATTTCGGCGGCCACTTTCGTGCTCATACTTCCGCCGGTGGCCTACTTCGGTCAGTTCTTCTTCACTTCTAACCGCAAAGGCTGGATCCTGAATACGTTTTTCCTGGTGATGCTGGCCGGAACGCTGCTGCTGCGCTACCGGCTGGTGCTGGGCATTAACCAGTTTATGCAGATGGATGAGTCGCCGCTGCTACTGCCCGAGCAGGCCGCTGTGCCTATGCAAAACAGCACGGTGCTGGTGCTGGGCAGCGACATCAGTTATTACCTGCACAACAAGCCCGTTACGCCCTACCTGAACTGGAACCTGGCGCAGCGCCACTTCGGCAGACTTGATGAGTACCAGGCGGTGTTCCAGCTGCACGAGAACTTCAGGCACGAGATGCCGCAATACCTGGTGGATAAAACCGGACTGATGCCGGAGCTTTCTTACAAGCTCCCGGACATCTTCGGTAAGTATGAAAAGACAGGAGACGCCGGGGTTTACAGGCTAAAATAAGAGGAGCCGCTCTTTTCAGAACGGCTCCTCTGTTGTTATACTTATACTTTATACTTGCTTATACTTTGCTTAGCAGGCGGCGATCTTGTTCACCCTGTTCAGGTGGCGGCCTCCCTCAAAGTCCGTGCTCAGGAAGGTCTTCACCATCTCCCTGGCCACCTCCTCCGACACAAACCTGGCCGGTATGCACAGGATGTTGGCGTTGTTGTGCTCCCGCGCCAGCTTCGCCAGCTCGGGCAGCCAGCAGAGTGCCGCGCGTATCTCCTGGTACTTGTTTGCTGTGATGGCCACACCGTTGCCGCTTCCGCAGATCAGGATGCCAAAATAAGCCTCCTTGCTTACCACGGCCTTCGCCAGCGGGTGCACGTGGTCCGGGTAATCTACCGACGCCTCGGAGTCGGGTCCGAAATCCTGCACCTGATGACCAAGCTCCGCCAGCAGCTCCTTCAGCATGCTTTTATAAGTATAACCGGCGTGGTCGCCGCCAATCGCTATATTAAGTGCCATTATGCTTGGGTGTTTTGTTCGTTCAGTCGCTTCAGGTCTTTTTTACGTATGTTATGCGAAACGTGGATGCTTACCTCGTACAGGAGCATCAGCGGCAACGAGATCAGTAACTGGCTCACAACATCCGGCGGTGTGATGATAGCGCCCACCACGAGTATGATCACCAGGGCATGGCGCCGGTACAGCTTCATCGTTTCCGGTGTAATCAGCCCCGCCTTCGTCAGAAAGAACACGATCACGGGCATCTCGAACATGATGGCACAGGCCAGGCAAAGCGTGGTGAGCGTGGAGATGTAGGACGACAGGTCAAACTCATTCAGGATGCTCGGATCTACCTGGTAGCCTGCCAGGAAGTTGATCGAAATGGGCGACACCACATAGTACCCGAACAACAGGCCCAGCATGAACAGTACCGACACAAAGAACACGGCTCCCCGCGAGTTTTTACGCTCCTGCGGGTATAGCCCGGGACTTACGAAACGCCAGATCTCCCAGAACGCATAGGGGAAGGCACACGCCAACCCCAGCACCGCCGACACCAGCAGGTGCATCGTAAACTGCCCGCTCATCTGCCTGCTTTGGATGGTAAAGCCCATATCGTCAAAGCAAAGCCCGTCCGAGCCGAAGTACTGGCCTACCTGGCACATCACCTGGTAGCTCAGAAAATCAGTGCGCGAAGGGGCAAGTATGATGTCATGAAACACGAAGCCCTTCGCCAGAAAAGCAATGGTCGCAAACACGAAGATGGAGCCCAATGCCCTGATGATATGCCATCTTAACTCCTCCAGGTGGTCCACAAAGGACATCTCCTGCGGCTCTTCTTCCTCCACAAATGGTTGATCCATCAAAAGCTGGTCCTCCTTCAATTCTTTCTCTTACTGTTAATACGCGAAAAGCGGATACGCCTGCATCCAGTCATTAATGTCGCTGCGCACGCTGCTGAGCATGCTCTCATTGTCGTGGTTCATCAGCACCTGGTCGATGTACTCCACAATGCGCACCATGTCCTGCTCTTTCAGGCCACGCGTGGTGATGGCAGCCGTGCCCACGCGCATACCCGAGGTAACGAACGGCGACTTGTCATCAAATGGCACCATGTTCTTGTTGATGGTGATATCGGCTTTTACCAGCGTGTTCTCGGCCAGTTTACCGGTTAATCCTTTTGAGCGCAGGTCGATCAGCATCATGTGGTTCTCGGTACCACCCGAGATGATGTCGTAGCCGCGCTCCACAAACGCCTTGGCCATGGCCTGTGCGTTTTGCTGTACCTGCTTTATATAGGTGAGGTATTCGTCCGAAAGCGCCTCAAAGTAAGCCACCGCCTTCGCCGCGATCACGTGCTCCAGCGGCCCGCCCTGCGTTCCGGGGAATACCGCGCCGTCCAATACAGCCGACATCATGCGTGTCTCGCCCTTTGGTGTCTTCAGGCCGAAGGGGTTCTCGAAGTCTTTACCCATCATGATCATGCCGCCACGTGGGCCGCGTAAGGTCTTGTGGGTAGTGGTGGTTACGATGTGACAGTGCTCAAACGGGCTGTTCAGCAAACCGCGAGCGATGAGTCCGGACGGATGGGAGATATCAGCCAGCAACAAGGCGCCTACCTCGTCAGCGGCCTGGCGCAGCTTCTTGTAGTCCCAGTCGCGGCTGTAGGCAGAGGCGCCGCAGATGATGAGCTTCGGTTGCTCACGGCGGGCTGTCTCTACTATTTTGTCAAAGTCGATCAGGCCGGTTTCTTTTTCCACCCCGTAGAAGCTCGGGTTGTAAAGCTTTCCGGAGAAGTTCACGGGAGAGCCGTGCGTCAGGTGGCCGCCGTGGGAGAGGTCGAAACCCAGGATCTTATCGCCCGGCTGCAGCACCGCCAGCATGACAGCCGAGTTGGCCTGCGCGCCTGAGTGCGGCTGCACGTTTACCCACTCCACGCCAAACAGCTCCTTGGCGCGGTCAATCGCCAACTGCTCCGATTGGTCTACAATCTCGCAGCCGCCGTAGTAGCGCTTGCCTGGTAGGCCCTCGGCATACTTGTTTGTCATCACGCTGCCCATGGCCTGCATCACCTGCTCCGAAACAAAGTTCTCAGAGGCGATCAGTTCTATGCCATGCGTCTGGCGTGCTTTTTCCTTATTAATCAGGTCGAATATAGCGGTATCTCTTTGCATCAGTCTTCGGAATGTTAAGCTCCCAAAATTAAAGTATGCACCCGAATAAACCAATGTTTCAGAAGTTTATATCCGTGGCATCCCCTGACCTCCAAAGTATGATCTGCTTTGCAGGAGGCAAAAATAAAGGCCCGGCGCTTTTGCACCGGGCCTTTATGGTATAGCTTATACTTTTGTCGCTATTCTTTCATCACTTTAATCTGGCTTACCTGGCCGTTAAGTTCTACGCGCAGCACATACATGCCTTTCGACAGTTTGCCGTATACCGGCAGTTGCACTTCGTTCGAACCTTCCTGCACCTCTACCACCTTGCTGTATACTTTCTTACCGGTCATGTTGTGCAGTACCAGTGTGGCCTTGCCGCTTACTTCGGCTGTAAAGTACAGCTTAGAGTTGTAGTTGATCGGGTTCGGGGCTACCAGCAGTTGCTGTACCAGCTCACGGGCCTTCACGTTTACCGCTACCACTTTGCTGTAGTCTGTGGTGCCATCCAGGTCAACCTGCTTCAAACGGAAGTAGATCGTGCCTGTCTCGTTGCCCAGCTTGTGTGCGTACTGGTAGTCTAATCTCACCGAGCTGTTAGCACCTTTGCTGTCTACACGGCCCACCTTCTCAAAGCCCTTCTTCGGATCTCTCGACAACTCCACCTCGAAGTGTGAGTTGTTTTGTTCCGAAGCCGTTGCCCACGTCAGCAGCACGTTGTTGTTCTGCAGCGCCGCGTTGAAGGCCATCAGCTCTACTGGAAGTGGAAGAACATCTGAGTCCAGGTTAACCACACGAGATGTTGCATCAAAAGAGCTGTGCGTAATGGTGCCCGACTGTTCAGGATCAGAATCCACACCCGGCTCGTTTTTCACATAAATGGTAGTTTCTGCAATATTACCAAATTCATCAGCTCCAAGTGCTGGAAGTGTTCTGCTCCAATTGGTTGTATCCCTTGACATCAGGAAGTTGTCGGTTGTCGCTAAGGTAAATGTCAGGTTCTCCCCAACAGCCAGGTTCGTTGCACTCACTGCATAAGACTGCCGCGAAGACTTACCTGCCTCTACCTTGAAAGATAGGAGCGTTGGATCTACATTAATAGTCGGAACGGCAATGTAAAGCTTCTCAGTACTTGTGTCATCGCCGCCAGCAGCTGTTATCGAAACAGTGTTTGTTCTGGCTAGTCGTGGCACTACCACTTCTAACTTGGTGTCATCTATAGGCTCTATAGGCTCATAGAAGTTCGTAGCAAATACACCTCCGATCTTCACTGTTCCGATTCCCTCCAGGTTATAGCCTCTCAGCAATACCCTTTCCTTGATTCGGGCTGGGCTTTGGTCAGTGATAAGGCTACCATCGATATGCTCAAATCTAATAAGAACTGGGCTGGTAACTTCGAATGTGCTTCCTGACGTTGCGTTGCCTGCTCTGTTCACTACAGTAATGTTACCAGTGATAGCATTATTAGGCACTGTCACGTCAACCCATGTTCCACCTACTTCGTCATAGGCTGTCACGACTGCTCTCAGGTCTATTACTCCAACTGAAGGAATGTTAGCTCCCTCGTGTCTGTTGAAGTATACTTCTATGGCACCGTCTGGCGAGCTACCTGTACCGAACAGATCCCAAAGGTTTATACCGGTAATTCTAATCGTTTCACCAGACGCCCCTGAGGTAGGTATAAATTCTGCAATTGTCGGCGCGTATACTACTCTGAAGATGCCTGAGCTGATAGCTGTTGGACCTTCTACTCCACCATATGGGGTCGTTACAGCTATCTTACCAGTTATAGCACCTGCAGGTACAGTCAATGTGATCTGTGTACCTCCTGCATTAATTGTATAACCTGTTGTTAAGGATACCTCGTCGCCGGCTGCATCAGTTCCCAGGAAAGCTACTTTAGTTGCTTCATCTAAATTGGTACCAGTTATTGTGAATGTAGAACCCACTAATCCTGAGTTAGCAGAGAAACTAGTGATAGTTGGCGCACCAATGACGATTATATTCTGGCTCCATTCACCCGTACCACTTTCGCTTGCTACTCTGATTCTTCCTGTCGTTGCCGTGCTTGGAACCGTTACTACAACCTCATCTATACCTTCCTCTGTTGTACTGTAGGCAGAAGCAGTTGATTGTATTGTAGCATTTACTCTTGCGCCAGCTGCTCCCACAAAGCTTACTGTAGGTGCGGACCGTTGAACATCCGTAGTGAAGGCATTATAATATTCATCAAATCTAGTACCTGAGATTTTAAGCGTACTTACACCGGCGTATACTCTAGTCCTAGACACACTAGTGATAATCGGCTTATGAACAGTTAATAGTGTTGATGTACCTGTGCCACTTTTTGAAGTAATACTTAGAGTATTAGTCGAGTTTGCATTCATTACCGGAGCCCTGAATACTAGCTCCGTTTCAGATCTAACGAAATACTCGCTTTTAGTAATTTGAATACCACCGTAACTCACAGACAGTACATCTATAAAATTAGCACCTGTTACCGTTACAGATTGACCAGCGTATACTGCGCTTGGATTCACTGCAGTAATAATTGGAGCTAAAACCTGGAACGGCTTAGGTTCGCTTTCGCCGCTTCCAGATATTACAATCACATTGCCTGTTCGTGCGTTGGTTGGCACTACCACCTCAATCTTTTCGTTGGTATAGGTGGTTGCTGTAACCCGGGCTCCATTAAACACCACCTCAGGAGCCTTGTGCTCAACAGCTCCAGTGGCTTCGTTATAGTAAGCGCTAAAGTTCTGGCCTGTAATAGTTAAAAGCGTTTTGTCAGCATACCCTTTGGCTGTACCGTCCTCGGCACTTAAATTGGTAATTATCGGCTCAATTACGCTATAATTATCAGCGCTTGTACCCTCACCTGCCAACGTAGTAACAACAACAGGGCCTGTACCCGCATCAAATGGAGCTTTCACAGTAATTGTGCCTGCTACTTCATCCTTGCTTACTACCTCTGCCTCTTCGCCGTTGAAGGTTACTTTGGTTACGTTCTTAAAGTAATCACCAGTAATAACCACTTGCTGGTTAGCATAGCTAGTAGTTGGGGTGAAAGCAATATTTGCTGGTACTGGAACTGTAAACACGTTCTCCCCGCTATTAGCTGTACCACCATCTGCTGTTACTGTTATAGGGCCAGTAGTTGCGCTATCTGGCACCGCAACGGTAAATTCCTGGTAAGAAACTCCGCCATCTTCAACTGTGGAAATTGTTACTCCTGTCAAGTCCTCCACTTTAGCCTTATTGAACACAACCTCCGACAGGCCTTCGAAGTTGGTACCTCTAATTGTCACTGGTGTTCCTGCTACGCCTTGTGTAGGCGTGAAAGAAACGATGGTTGGAGCAGGGATAACGGTGAAGACATCTTCACTTGTAAATACTACTTCCTCGTTCACTATTAAAGTTAGAGTTCCAGTCGTAGCATTCGTTGGCACAGCTACTGTGATCGTGCTATCAGCAGCATTGTAAGTTGGAACTGCCAGTACACCATTGAAACCTACTGAATCAACCTGGTTCAGCAGCCAGCCCTTAATAATAACCTTATCATCCGCTTTACCTTCAAATGGGTTAAAGCTGATAATCTCAGGACTTGTCACAACCGTGTACGTATCCGCGCTTGGCTCACTGTCTCCGGCAGCGTTTGTTACCATCAGTTTGCCTGTTACAGCATCAGTAGGTACAGTCGTAGTAATCTGTGTTGAAGAGTTGCCTGTGATTTGTACTGTCGCCTCATCTCCCTCTGCTTCTGTACCGAGGAAAGTCACAACTATATCACCCACAAACTCTGTACCTTCAATTACCACTTTTGAGCCTGCTACTCCTTTAAGAGGCGAAATGCCTGTAATAGTTGGTATCTGAGTAATGGTGAAGTTTGAGGGGCTTTCACCAGAACCGTTCGTGTTTGAAACAGTAATGCGGCCGGTGATGGCACCTGCCGGCACTGTCGCCGTTAAGGTAGTATCGCTGGTTACCTCATACGCTGCAGTAACTACGCCTCCGTTTGCACCGGCAAACGTTACGCTCGTTAGAACACCCTCATTTATGAAGTTATAGCCTTCAATAGTAACTACTGTACTTGCTATACCCTGAGCTGGCGTAAAAGAAAGTATAACCGGTGTACGTACTACTTCAAACTCATCTGCTGAAGTGGTGGTGTTTGCCGGGTTGGTAACACTCAACAAGCCTGTTTCGGCACCAGTTGGCACAATCACCTTAATCTCTGTATCGCTTTCATGAGGGGCGGTGAGGGCAACTGTTTGGTTATCACCCTCTTTCTCGCTGCTGCCAAGGAACACCACCTCAGAAACATACTTTAGGTAATTGCCTGTAATGGTGATTACCTGACCGATTGGCCCCTTCGTTGGGCTGATGCTTGCAATGACAGGAGCGTAGATTACGTCGAACGGCCCCTCCCAGGTAACCTCTCCACCTTGTGTAGTTACTGTTACGCTACCTGATGCTGCTCCGTCTGGAATGTTAAACGTAATAGCGGTACCTTCTGCATTTACTACAAAGCCAGCTGTGTTGGTTTCGGCAGTAGGGCTAAGTGTTGTATTTCCTAGAGTTACCGTCTGCGCTGTTCCAAAGTTTTCGCCAGTGATGGTGATCTGATTCCCCACAAGGCCATAGGTTCTCCCGTCCGTTGCTGTTGTATTTGCTACACTGGCAATAACTGGGGCAGGAACAAACGTAAAGGTCTGCTCGCTGGTGGCTGTTTTTCCACCTGGAGCGATCAACTGGATTTTTCCTGTCTTGGCATCAGCTGGCACCGTTACTACCAATTCAGTATCTTTTGTTGGCGCAGCAAAAGTAGCCTCTACATTATCTGTTTCGTCACCGTCTGCTCCCAGGAACACCACGCTGCTTACGCTGGCCAGGTTCACACCATACAGCGTTATCTGCATGTTTGGTCCGGCAGAGGTTGGCTTAAACTGAGAATCTACGCCATCATACGCGACAAACTGAGGGGCCGGCACGTTGAAGACAGCTGTGCTTACCGCCTCTCCCGCCGGGCTTTTCACCGTGATCGGGCCTGTACCCGCGCCCAGCGGAACGGTTGCTGTTATCTGTTCGTCGTTTACTACAGTAAAGCTAGTTGCTTTTACTCCGTTAAAGAGCACCTCATTTACGGCTGTAAAGTAATTTCCATAAATGGTAACTACGGTAGTAAGGGCAGGGCCTTCCGTTGGAGCAAACTCTAAGCCTGCATTTTCTTCCCCTTCTGACTGGGCTATGATCTGCGGGCCGTAAACTGTAAATGTCGCACTTGTACCATTACCGGCCGGGCTCATGGCCATGATAGGTCCTGAACTGGCGCCCTTAGGTACCGTCACTTTTATTTCGCTGTCACTTACAAATACAATTGTTGCAGGGTCTGCCGCCGCTCCGTTAAACAGCACTTGATTTACACCAGTGAAGTACTGGCCGAACAGTGTGATTGTCTCACCCGCACCTGCGGCGCCTGGGCTGAATTGAACATCGGCAGAAAACACAGGAGCTGGCACTACAAACTCTGTGGCGCTTACGGCCTCCCCGTAAGGGGTTACTACTTTTATGTAATTACTTGATGCACCTATTGGCACGGCCGTTGTAAGTTCTGTTCCTTCCTCATTAACCGCTATACTTTCAGCTGGCACGTCGCCAAAGTATACTGCTGAAGTCTCGTTCAAGTGCTTTCCTGTAATTGTAACCTGTGTGCCCGGCACTCCCTTGTCTGGAGAGAAACTTTCAAACTCAGGTTGCTGCGATACTGTTACCGCATCCAGGAACACATAGGCATTTGATATATCCGCTAGTTGGAACCTTACATCTGTTGCAGTAGCTGGCAAGTATAACTCTTCGCGGGATGCCTCTGTTGGCACAGCCGTAGAAACTCCGCTGCCAAAGGTCTGACCGCCGTCGGTGCTGTAGCTCACTGTCATGTTAGCAGAGCCTCCCCCAGGCGTAGTAGCCACCAAACTGTAGCTCAGCTTATAACCTGTTAGGTCATTATCCTGTAGTTTGATGTCGACATAAGCAGAGGTGGTTCTGAATTGGGCTGAGCCACCAGCACTGCCCGGCGCAATATTAGCGCCATCCGCAACCAAGCCACTAGTCTTTACATTCGTAGGCGGTGACATTCGCCAAGGGCCATCGTACGTAACTGTAGCCTGCGCCACACCAACGGAGACTATCCCGAGCAGGAAAACGCACTGCAAGAGCAGTGATCTGAGGAGTCGTGTAATAGGGAGATTGTAGAGTTGTGCCATAGCTGAACTATAAGTATTTAAAAAAATTTCCTGTGCTATTTTAAAGAAAGTATAATTGCCACAAAATAAGATAATTTATCTATCATTTAAGCAACATCCTGCTCTATTTTTTTATATAATTCTAATAAAATACTTATAAAAAGATATAACAGGATTTTTACATGTAGTCTGCTCTTGGCAGCGGAGTTACACGCATCCACTAAATAAAAAGGGGCTTTTGGTGTAAAGTTATGCATAGGCCACGAATTAGCATGCTCATGTACTCCTTAAAGCAGTCCTATTTCTTAAAAAAGAACAATTTATAACCTCATCAGGCAGAATGCAATATATTACAGCACAACATATTACGTTTATATTAGAAAATAGGTATAAAGCAGTACAACTTTGCTGCTTTATAATGTCTAAACAGGAGTATAGATAGGAAAGGGGCAGATAGAATTAATTCTACCCTTTGCGTGCCACCGGATAGGGGCGGTCTATGTTTGGCTGGATAAAAAGAGCCTGCGAATCCATGTCTATGGCTACTAGGTTGCCGTAGGCGGCATTTTTGTAATAGACACAGCCAGCGTCGAGGTTTAGCCGCTGGGCTTTGTGGGAGGTAGCTTTTTTGATGGCGTGGAGCGAGGTGGGGGTATGGCCGTGCAGCAGCCGCTTGTTGCCAAGGCGCTTCCAGTCGGGTGTATAGCCCCGGATGTTGAGCATGGCCTCTTTATCCGAGAAGATATCATCTTGCTTAAAATCGAAACCGGCGTGCACCAGGAAGTAATCGGGGAGTTCGAGGTAATAGGGGAGGCTGTCGAGGAAACTGGTATACTTCTCCGGCAGGTACTCAAAACCATGGATGCCAAAGCTCTGCAACACCTGTTCCTGCTCGGTTGGCGTGAGGGTGAGTGCTTTTCTGCCTTTCTTTACCGACTTCAGCAGCATCTGGTCGTGGTTACCGCGCAGGCAATGCACCTGGTAGCCCTGCTTCCGGAGATGAAGTATAAAATCGATCACCCCTTTGGAGTCCGGGCCTTTGTTCACAAAATCCCCGAGCAGGTATAACGCATCATGGCGGGAGAGTTGGAGCTTATCGTGCACCATGGCTTTGAATGTGCGGGCGCAGCCATGGATGTCTGTTAGGGCGTAACGGGGCATAGGTCGTAAGTTATCGCAGCCGTGGCGGCACCGTAAAGATAACACAGAAATAGCACTCGTGGTACACGGGTGCTATTTCTGCTTAAGCAATGTTAGGTATTCTAATTATACTTGTTGTTATCAATTTCTGGCTTGTTGGTGTTGCGGTTAGGGTTGTTTGTTGTTGTGTTCTTTCCCGCCGCCTTGTCAGGCCCGTCGGTGTGCTTTTTCTTCAGCTCCTCGTGTTCCGCGCGGGTCTGGCCTGGGTCTACCGGTTTTCCGCCCGCTGCCTTGTTCTGTCCTTCTCCGGTTGGCTTGCCTTTGTTTTCACCGCCGGGCTGTGTGTGCTTGTATGATGGCATGATGTCCTCCTTTTTTTAAATTCAAATCCCGGCAAACAAGCATTATACTTGCCTGCCATACTTTCCTATCAACCTTATACTTTATACTTTATAACTCAGGTACCGCGACCTTCGTCTTCGGTGCGCATGTTGTCTGGCGGCGGAGTGCCGTCGTCGGCATAGTCGTTTACGCCGGTGGCGCTTGGGCCCTCTGAGGCGGTGTCGCTGCCGTAGCCTTCCTTGCCGTCGCGGTTGCCGAAGCCGCCGCGCTGGTGCTCGTTCTTTGGTGGGTCGGCACCTGGGATAATATGCCCGGCACGCATCTCCTCGTCACCCGTGTCTTCTTCTATCTCGCGGAAACCACGCTTGTTGGGCAGCTGGTTCTGCACTTTGTTCTTGTCATCTCTATCTTCAGCCATAATTGCATTCTTTTAATTAACACTGCGCCCTGTTGCCAAAGCGCTTATACCTGGTTTTACTCTTTTCAGGCCGCTTAGGTTTAGCTGCCCACCAGTTCGCCCCCATTTACGTGGATGACTTGACCGGTAACGTAAGAGCCATCGTCGGAGGCCAGGAACACGTAGGCCGGGGCCACCTCCGAGGGCTGTCCGGGACGTTTCAGCGGCACATTCTGCCCGAATTCCTTTACTTTCTCCGCATCAAAAGAGGCCGGTATGAGCGGGGTCCAGATAGGGCCGGGGGCCACGGCATTGACGCGTATTTTTTTATCGGCCAGGTTAGAGGAAAGCGACCGGGTAAAAGAGGTGATAGCGCCTTTGGTAGCGGCATAGTCCATGAGGTGGTCGCTGCCGCGGTAGGAGGTAACGGAGGTGGAGTTGACGATGGCGCTGCCCTCCTTGAGGTGCTCCAGAGCGGCTTTGGTGATGTAGAACATCGAGAAAATGTTGGTCTTGAACGTGCGCTGCAGCTGCTCCTGCGAGATGTCCTGCAGGTCGGTCTGCTCGTGCTGCTCGGCAGCGTTGTTCACCAGTATATCAAGGCCCCCCAGTTCCTTCACGGCCTGCTGCACAGCTTTCTGGCAGAATTTCTCATCGCCAATGTCTCCGGAGATAATAAGTCCTTTTCGTCCTTCCTGCTCTATCAACTGCAGGGTGTCTTTGGCGTCCTTATCCTCGTTGAGGTATACAATGGCCACATCGGCCCCCTCGCGGGCAAAGTGCACGGCCACGGCACGACCTATGCCACTGTCACCGCCTGTGATCAGGGCTTTTTTGCCTTTCAGCTTGTCGCTGCCTTTGTAGTTGTCGCGGATGTACTCGGGCTGCGGGGTCATCTTATGTTCTTTGCCAGGCTGCTTGGCCTGCTCCTGCGCAGGCAGCTTGGTTGGTTTGTTTGCCATAGTTTTCATAGTTTTATGTGAGGCTGCCACCGGGGCAGTTCCCTACTATACGCCTGCGTTTTCAGGCTGGTTATCCCGGCTCCTAATCTTATACTTTCAGGAGCCGTTTATACTTTATACTTATACATTATGTGGAGAGAAGAAGACAACAAGTTAACGCGCAGCCTCACGTTTAAGGACTTTAAACAGGCGCTGTCCTTTATGAACACGGTAGGCGAGGTGGCCGAGGAGCTAAACCATCATCCCTGGTGGAGCAACGTGTACAACAAGGTAGAAATAGAGCTTACCACCCACGACGCCGGCAACACCGTCACCGAGAAAGACCTGGAGCTGGCCCAGCGCATCGATGAGATTTATGACAGGATGATGGCGGAGGAGTAAGGCTATACTTGCCTAGGCTTATACCTTAGGAAGCCATACTTTATCACAACCGCTCTGCAAAGCAGGTAGCAAGCAATAAAGAAGATCGGATAAACTTAACGTACAATGAGCATGGCTTTATTCCTGCACATTACCTTGGCGCTTTGTTTCTACGTGCTCTACAGCCGCGCGCTCAGGTTACCGTTTGAACGGTTTATGGGAACTCCTTCCAACGCTGCCGACTGGGTGTGGGTATACCTAAAGGCCTTGTTGCTCTCTGTACTTGTACCCTATGTCTGTGCGGAACTAATACTGATGTCTTTGCTGGATAGATCAGCATGGGATTACAACAGAACAATAATGCTGTTGCCGCACTTTGCCAGCCTCCTGTCCGATCGCAGAATTAGCCGATTGTTGAGGGCCGTTCTTAAAGTATAAGATGCAAAAAGGTAAGATTTAGCACAGGTTTATACTTTGCCTGCCCACCACTTAAAGTATAAAATGATGTTACCTATACTTCAGCAGCGCCTCCTTAAAGTATAAAAGTATAAGTATGGCTTCCCTTTTACCTTTCTCCCTTATCTATAGTATCTTTACGCCATGCAGGAACCGGAAAAAACAAGTTTATACCTGGTGCCGACACCCATCGGCAACTTAGAGGATATCACGCTGCGGGCCATACGCATTTTAAAGGAGGTGGACGTGATACTGGCCGAGGATACGCGCACCAGCGGCAAGCTGCTGCAGCACCTGGGCATCGAAAAGCGCATGCACAGCCACCACCTGCACAACGAGCACAAGGCCACGGCCCACCTCGTGGATCGCCTGAAGGCAGGCGAGGTGATGGCGCTGATTTCGGACGCGGGCACGCCCGGCATCTCGGACCCCGGCTTTTTCCTGGTGCGCGAGTGCCTCAAAAACGACATTAAGGTAGAGTGCCTGCCGGGGGCCACGGCCTTTGTGCCGGCGCTGGTCAAGTCCGGTTTCAGCACCGACCGTTTTACCTTTGAGGGATTTCTGCCGATAAAGAAAGGTCGCCAGACGCGCCTGCAGAGCCTGGCCGAGGAGGAGCGCACCATGATTTTCTACGAGTCGCCGCACCGCCTGCTCAAGACACTTGCGCAGTTTAAGGAGGTGTTTGGCGCCGAGCGGGAGGCTTCTGTTTCACGTGAAATATCGAAGATGTTTGAGGAAACCATCAACGGCACCCTGGAGGAGCTGCTGGAGATTTTCAACAACAAAAGTATAAAAGGAGAGTTTGTAGTAGTGGTTTCCGGAGCCGCTAAGGCGGGCAAAGCCGATAAAGAATAAGATGAAAGCATTCGTAAAGAAACTCGCGCTGGCGCTGCTGCTCAGCGTGTTCACCCTGCCGGCCTGGGCGCAGTTCGAAGGCGTGCAACTCTCGCCGGAGGCCAAGATCAGTCTCATCACCTGCTCGCCAGGACCGGATCTGTACGCCATCTTCGGGCACAGCGCCGTGCGCGTAAACGACCCCGTAACCGGCATGGACGTGGTGTTCAACTACGGCACCTTCGATTTCGACGAGCCCAACTTCTATCTCAAGTTCGCGCAGGGCAAGCTCCGGTATAAGCTCTCAGCGGCGCACTTCCAGGACTTTGTGTACAGCTATACCATGGAGAACCGCTCGGTGTATGAGCAGGACTTCAATTTTACCGAGGAGCAGAAGCAGCAGTACTGGGGCTTTCTGACGCACAACTACCTGCCCGAGAACCGCTTCTACCTCTACGACTTTTTCTTCGATAACTGCGCCACCCGCATCCGTGACGGCGTGGAGGCCACTTTCCCCAATCAACTGGCCTTCAACATCAGCCACTTCGACAAGGACTACAGCTTCCGCAACCTCATTGATTTATACTTAGGGCCACAGCCCTGGGGTGATTTTGGCATCGACCTGGCGCTGGGCGCCCGTATCGACCAAAAGGCCACACCTTACCAGTACATGTTCCTGCCGGATTACCTGGCCAAAGGCCTGGCCAGCGCCACCATCGCCCGGAATGGCAAAACCGCGCCACTGATGCTGGAGACAAAGACGATTTTCGAACGCGATCCTTCGCAGCCGCTGGAGGCCGGCTGGCTGACGCCGCAGCTCGTGTTCTGGACTTTTTTAGTGGTAGTGGTAGCGCTCACGGTGATGGATTTCATCAAGCGCCGCCGCAGCCGCGTGTTCGACATGGCGTTCTTCTTCATGCTGGGCGTGCTGGGCATTGTGGTGGTGCTGCTCTGGTTTGCCACCGACCACCAGGCCACGGCCTATAACTTTAACCTGCTCTGGGCCATCCCCACGCATGCCGTGGTTGCCTTCTTTCTGGGCCACATCATACTTCCGGAGTGGGTGCGCAAGTATATGCTGGCTACCGCTATCATCACCACCGTGGCGCTCATCGGGTGGCCGCTGTGGCCGCAAATGTACCATACTGCTTTCCTGCCCATCATGGTGGCGGCCGTACTTAGAGGGGCCTACGCCGTATGGTTCTCTAAAAGGGCACAAGCCCTGGAACATCCACAAAGTATAGCACAAAAGATATGAACCTGAACCAACTGGCTAACAACCTGAACATACTTTGCCGCAGCGTCGGTGCATTTATAAAGAAGGAGGGAGAGGGCTTTGAGCGCTCCAGCATCGAGCAGAAGGGCTTCAACGACTTGGTTTCCTATGTGGACAAGGAAGCAGAGCAGAAGCTGGTGGAAGGCCTGCGCCAACTGCTGCCCGAGGCCGGCTTTGTCACCGAGGAAGGTACCGACACCACCCGCGGCGAGCGCTTTAACTGGGTGATAGACCCGCTGGATGGTACGACCAACTTTATACATGGCCTGCCGGCTTACTGCGTGAGCGTGGGCCTGATGGACGGCGACGAAGTAGTACTGGGCACGGTGTTCGACCCGAACCGCGACGAGTGCTTCTGGGCTTACAAAGGCGGCGGCGCTTTCTGCAACGGATCGTCCATAAAGGTATCGGACGCGCCAGCCCTGAAGGACGGCCTCATCGCCACCGGCTTCCCATACTTTGACTTTGGCCTCACGCAGCAGTACCTGCAGGTACTGGGCGCTTTCATGTCGCGCTCGCACGGGATACGGCGCATCGGCTCTGCCGCGCTGGACCTGGTGTACGTGGCTTGTGGCCGTTTCGAGGGATTTTTCGAGTACAACCTGAACGCGTGGGACGTGGCGGCAGGCGTTATCATCGTGCAGGAGGCGGGCGGCAGGCTCAGCAAGTTTACTGGGGAGGGCGACGTTGTTTTCGGGCGGGAGATTGTAGCCAGCAACGGCAGCGTGCACCCGGAGATGCTGCAGACCATCGGCGAGTTCTGGAAAAAGCCGGTGGCCTAAACTTTTTATACTTCATAAAGGTTTCTAAAGTATGATTCAGCAAATCGTCATTCTGCTCGTTTTCCTGGCCGCGGTAGCCTACATGCTGCGCATGCTTTACCAGGTGTTTTCGGCCAAGAGCGGCTGCGCCAAGAGCTGCGGCGCCTGCTCCTCCATCGACCTGAAGAAGATACAGCAGGAACTGGAGAAGCGGCAGGCAAAGGCATAACACCTGGCAATCAGCAAGAATTAAGAAACAGAGGAGCCCCGTTTCCTACCATTATGCGTTGATCAGCACGCGCTACTCATCATAAATCTGTATCTAAACTTTGTTTTTGCGTATAGTTCTATACTTAGGAGTAGAACCACTTAAAACGATATACTATGCAAGACAAAGTTGAAGAGAGATCTTTGGTGAACGTGCTGAACCGCCTTCGCAAAGATGGCTACAAGTATGATTTTAAGGTAGGGCAGGACGGAAAGCTCTGTACCATGGAGGAGAAGGAGTCGTTTGCCCCGGACCAGGTGCGTATCGTGGACCACTATCGCTTTGAGGGCGAGAGCAACCCGGACGACATGTCTATACTTTACGCGGTGGAAACCGCCAACGGCCTGAAAGGAACCATCTCCAACTCGTATGGCCCGTACGCCGACGAGGGTGTGGACACGTTTCTGAAGCAGGTGGAGGATCTGGGCAAGAACCTGGATAAGAAAGACAAATAAAACAGGAAGGGCCGATGCGATATCGGCCCTTCCTGTTGCTGCTAAAGTATAAACCTGCTTATTGCCCGCTATCGCCAAGCTGCTGCCCGTTTTTACCGGAGGCACTGAGGGCGGTCTTTAGTTCCTCGCTTAGCTTATCGCCTCCCTTAATAGCAAAGTCCAGCGTGCGAATCGGGAATGGGATCAGGATGTTATTCTCATCAAAGGCCTTCTTTATCCGGATGATGGCGTCGCTTTTCGCTGAAACGTAGTCTATCTGCTTTTCATAGTGTATCCAGAAACGGGCCTTAAAGTTGATGGAGCTGTCGCCGAAGGCATCATACATCACCTGAATCTCTCTGTCTCCCATACGGTTTTTCACCTCCTGCAGCGCCTCTATCACCACCTGCTGCACCTGCTCCAGGTCCTCCCCGTACGATATCCCAACCTCCAGGTCTACCCGACGGGAGCCGAGCACGGAGAAGTTGGTAACCGGGTTCTCGAACACCATTTTGTTTGGCAGCCAAACCATCTCGCCGGTTACCTGCCGTATGTCGATGGTGCGCAGCGTGATGTGCTCAATGGTGCCAACGTAATCGTTGGTCTCAATCAGGTCGCCGACCCTGAAAGGCTTGCGTACGGCAATAATAATTCCTGCTATAAAGTTGGCGGCAATATCCTGGAAGGCAAAGCCCAGCGCCAGTCCTATGATACCCACACCAGCCAGCAGCGAGACAACCAGCTTGTCTAAGCCCACCACATTGAGCGCCATAAAGAACCCAATGGCAAGCATGATAACATAGATGATCGTCAGGGCCAGGTTGTTGAGGGCCGCACTATGCGAAAAGCGCCCCATAAACTTCTCCAGCCAGTTGCGGATGATTCTGGCCAGGAAGAAGGTTAGCACCAGCACCAGCAGGGCCACAAGGATGTTGGGCAGCAGCAGCACGGCTTGCCTGCCCCAGGCTTCCAGCTTACTTAGCAGCAGGTCCATGGCGTCGTTTATGTCTCTCATAGTATAAAATCAGGTTGATTTTCAGGGTATGTTGATCAGGCCCATACCTTGGTGCCTTCGGTGCAGTTTCGGCACATCTCCACCTCGCTGCGGGAGCGCAGCACCTGCTGCCTGAAGGCGTTATACTTCTCGCCGCGCCATACCTGGGCAAAGCTTTGCTGCTGCAGGTCGCCCTGGCGGTACTCAGCATCCTTATCAAAGCAGCAGGGCACCACCAAGCCGTCCCAGGTGATCACGCAGGAGTGCCACATCTTCCAGCAGTGGTTCAGCAGTTTGTTTTTGATGCTGTAGCTGCCGTCCCCGCTGCTCTGGTACCTGGAGTAATAGTCTATCGTCGGGATGAGCGGCGAACCGTTCGCGTAGTCGTAGATCTGCGCCGTTTTGAACACCACCTCATCCACGCCCAAACCCTTTGCCAATTCTTTCACCTCCTCCAGTTGGTGCTCGTTGGGGCGCACCACCAGGAACTGGAACATGATATGCGGCGTGCGCGATTTGAGCTCCCTCTTCCACTTCACCACGTTGCGCGTGCCCTCCAGCACCTTATCCAGCTTGCCGCCTACTCTATAAGCCGCATAGGTCTCCTGTGTGGTACCGTCGATAGACACGATCAGCCTGTCCAGGCCCGACTCCACGGTTTTACGCGCGGTGGCGTCGTCGAGGAAGTGCGCGTTGGTAGAGGTGGCCGTGTAGATGCCGCGGTCTGAGGCATACTTGACCAGCCCCAGAAAGCTCTTGTGCAGGTAGGGCTCCCCCTGAAAATAGAAGATCAGGTACAGCAGCCGGCGGTGCAGCTGGTCTATAGTGCTTTTAAAAAGCTCGTTCTGCAGCATGCCCGTGGGGCGGGAGAACGAGCGCAGGCCGCTGGGGCACTCGGGACAGCGCAGGTTGCAGGAGGTGGTGGGCTCCAGCGAGATGCTGAGTGGATACCCCCAGTGTGTTGCCCGGCCGGTAAACTTGGAGTACAGGTAACTGCTTACCACCTGCAGCGCGTTCAGTGCGCGCAGCGGCGTCAGCTTTGCTAAAAAGTTAAGCCCATCGGCTAAGTGAAGTGCCATAGAAGTATGCAGGTGCTACGGCAGCGGCCAGAATCACGGCTATCCGCCAAAAAAGGGGCAGCCGCTCTGGCTGCCCCGCTAATTTATACTTTCTGCCGCTAACAGCCAAAAGAGAGGAATTCTAGTACCTGAAAAGCGCCTTCACACGGGCACTTCCATCAGCAGACTCTGATAATCCATTATAGCTGCCCACGAACACTTTGCCGCCCTGCGCCAAGGTTTTGATGGCTGCCAGGTTGATCAAATCATCATCGCCGCGCTTGTACTCGTTGTGCACCTCGGCCGTGGCGCTCTTAGCGTCATACCTGCCCCAAACGGGCTGGCTAGGCGTAATGAACAGCGTGTCCACGCGGCCATGCACGGCCTCTGCCGCCACCGTGGCCACATCCTCGGAGGTGGCGCCTGTCCCGGCCACGTTCTGGTAGCGGGTCAGGGAGTCGTTGTGGCCCTGCTGCATCATCGGCTTCATGATAGCCAGTGCCTTCTCGTGCAGCGCGTTCATGTTATCAGCGCCCTCGTTTATATTGATGTTCTGGGGCACGATGTGCTTATACTTGCTGTGCTGCCTGTAAAGGCTGCAGTAATGGTCTACCCCGGCTAGCACGAGGGGCTCATGCGCATCGTGCAGTATCTTTTGTATGCTGTTGTCTATCTCTATCACAAACTCACGCACACGTTCGTGCTCCTCGTCGCCTTTTGTGCTACCCGGGCCGTGCACAATGTTGGAGCCGTTCACGGTGGTGGTGGAGTTGGTAAAGTCCTGATCGTTGCCTTTCACGTCGAACCTCAGGGCCTTGTTCATCGTCTCCGGCACAAACGAGCTGATGTCTATTGGTCTGATTCGCTCAATGGTCGCCTCAAAGAACGCCACTTTCTCGCGGTATAAGCTAAGTATGAAAAAGCGGCCGTTCTGGCTCAGGATCGGCAACATGGGTGTCAGGTAGAACTGGTCGAGCACGTACACCACCTCCGGCATGGTGAAGGGCAGGGTATAGTGGGCCGAGAAGCCTTTGGTAAGGAACACGGCCAGGCCCTCTGCCTGGTGGCGCCAGAAACCGGTGTCGTTCAGGAGGTCTTCGGCCGGCTTCAGGTACTGGTCCATCTCTGCCTCGGGCACATCGTGCCTTTGCAGCAGGGTGCGTGCCTCCCTAAGTTTGTTCTTGAACAAGATATGGTCCTGACCATTGAGGGTTTCGTGCCCTGCACGATGCGTGGGGATGTAGAGAGAGATACACAAAGCGTTCTTTGCGTTGTTCTGCACATTCAGCAGCTTCTCAATGTCGCTCTTATTGATTAATGCCATATTTTTTGGGGTTAAAAAGTAGGGTATTTATTGCTTCACATTTGCTTTCATAGCACCCCGAACCATACGGAGGTGTAGGGTTTAAGTACGCAGCAAAACATTCAACGGTTATTTTGAGGGGCTGCCTTTGCTGGCGCAGCGGTTGAAGAAGGTTGTATACTTTTATACCCCTCTGGCGCAAATCTTCAAGCTCGTGTCCTTACTGTGATGTTGCGTCTGCAACTCGATTGGCTTGGAGAGCCTTACTTTATACTTTGGCTATACTTTAGGTTATCGGGACTTACGGGATGAAGGGATGTAGTTTATACTTCAGCTATACTTTTATACTTGCCCTTTTCTATGGTGCAAGTCTTCAGACTTGTATCCTGCCATGGCGTCGGGCTTGCGACCCGACTGGCTTGAAAAGCCAATACTCTATACTTAGGCTATACTTTGGCGGTTCTTATCCCATACTTCCGCTGGCGCAAGCGTCCGCTTGTGCCTCTCTTATCCGCTGCTTCCTACAACTCGACACAAGCTATCCTTTCTAGCTGCTGCTGATCCTCCAGACTATACTTACCTACTGTTGCATCTCATACTTTGGTGCTCTCAAGCCCGAGAGGGCTCGTCCTTGGGCATCGCGCTGGGAGCTTTTCCTTTGCTCCTGCGTCGCAATGCCTCACTGGCGTTCGGCACCGGAAAAACTCGCATAGGCGCTCAACCCAAGGACTGGGTATTACTTCGATAGCTGCCGCTTATACAACATGAACCGAACTCCCTGCCCTGTTTTTAGGGGAGGGCTGGGGTGGGGTTAAACCGGGAGTGGTTGGATCCGGTACTACAACCACATACAAAGAAAGCCCGGCTCCTGTCAGGAAGCCGGGCTTGGGTATAAACTGTGAACGAAATGTCTATTTAAGAGAGGCCTGCCGCACCTCCAGGTGCTGGAGAATGTCGTTGGCGGCCTCGTGGTCGCTGGGGCGGCGCGCTTTGAGAGCGATAAACCGGCCTTCCTCATCCAGGAGGAAATAGGCAGGCACATCTTTCAGGCCATAACGCTTTGCCACTTCTGCCTCTGCGCCTTTTGCCAGCACATGCTCGCCCTGCAGCTCCTTTTTCACTACCAACTGCCGCCACTGCTCCTCGTTGTCGCCTATGGCCACGTTCAGGAACACGATCTTATGGTTGCCCATTTTACTTGTAAGGCGCTGCAGGTGCGGCAGTTCCACGTGGCACAAACCACAATCGCTACGCCAAAAGTTCAGATACACCAAACTTCCTTTAAAATCGCTCAGCGAAATGGTGTCTCCGTTGATGTCTTTCAGCTCAAAGTCGGGGGCTTGCCCGCCGGTTACCAGGGTGCTGTTCTCACTGTGCAGGCGGGTGAGGTAGGCGCTCACGGCTTCCTCCTGGTTCCTGGCTTTGAAGTCCTGCAACATCAGCTCGGTATACTTCAGATGGCCCTGCTGCACCGACTGCCTGAGCACCTGCGCCTGCGCCAGCAGCTTTACCGGCCCCTGCAGCTTCTGCCCGGCCACATCGTAGCGCGCCTTGTAGTACAGCGGATCCTTCTCCGTGTAGCCTACCTCTTTTGCAAAGTAGGCCGTGTAAGAGCGCAGGAAGTTCAGGAAAGACGGGCTTAGCAGGTTAGCGGGGCTCTGCAGGTCCAGGTCGTGGAGGTATTCGTAAAAAGCCGCCGATGGCCTGGTGAGCGCTACCTGCATGATCTGCTGGCGCAGCGGGTGGTAGCCCAGCTTATCCAGGGCATAGCTAAAGTCGATCTCGGCCAGCAGAAATCCCCTGAACTCGTCCGAGACGTCCCTTTTACCGGTATACTTCTCAAAGCTGCTCTGCTGGTCCTCGCGGCGGTAATCCAGAAACTGCGTAAACTCTTTTTCCTGTAGCTTGATGTTATCCGGCAGCACCTGGTACTCCTCCTCTTCCTCGAAACGATAGGTATACTTAGCCAGGTAGTTGTTCTCGTTAGCGCCCTTGCCTTTATAGGTCAGCGACTTCAGGAAACTTTTGCCATTGGTGCTCAGCTGCAGCTCATAGCCAGGCTCCAGGTATACTTGCGCCACCTCATCGCCGTGCACCAGCTCGGCTACCAGGGCTTTCTGCACCGGCACTTCCATCCGAAAGGTATTCCTATCAAGCTTTACCTCCGTTTTCACCTCCTCCGGCAACAGCGGATTGGGATAGATGATGAGCTCCACCTGATCGGAGAGGGGGTTGGAAATTTTGCCGGTGATGACGGCCGTGTTCTGGGCGAAGAGTTGATTGGCGGCCAGCAGGAGAAAGGCTGGGAGCAACATGTAAATCTGTTTCATCAGGAGGTATTGTTGTTCATTGGCTAAAGGAATCTTACCATTATACTATTATCACCCTGCACACAGCACCCGCAGCAGTAATAATATAACTTTGAACAACATAAACCAATAACAAAATTCCGGAGCAGTGTTAAATTTATAGTTTTACAGGAATTAACGAGCAAAAGCCTTTATGTAAGCTAGACCAGCAGCACTATTAATTGCTAGTTTATACTTCTAAAGCAGGCCTACACCAACTCCATTCACCGATAAAGGCAAAGCAAAGTATAAACAGGGTTAACACTTCTGTTTCAATATACTTGCACTCAATCAAGCTTCAGTCTTATCAGAAGGAAAAATATTGACCAAAAACAGTACAAAAAACGCAGGCTGTTATGCCTGCGTTTTTTGTACTTGCGGCTAAGAAATAGCCAATTTTATACTTTACAGGGCGCCTAGCCGAAAAGACTCGCGAACACCTCCTCCAACCGCCCATAGGCATGCACGTTGATGGAGAACTTGCTCAGATCCACACCTTTCTTGTTGTACTTGGAGATGTAGATATCAGTAAAGCCCAGTTTCTCGGCCTCCGTGATGCGGTTCTCCACGCGGTTCACGGCGCGCACCTCACCGCCCAGGCCCACCTCAGCGGCAAAGCATGCGGTGTTGGAGATCGGCATGTCCTCGAAAGAGGAGAGGATGGAGGCGCACACGGCCAGGTCCAGCGCAGGGTCCTCTACTTTCAGGCCGCCGGCAATGTTCAGGAACACGTCCTGGGCACCGAGGCGGTAGCCGCCGCGTTTCTCCAGCACGGCCAGCAGCATGTTCAGGCGCTTGGCATCGAAGCCGGTGCTGGTGCGTTGCGGCGTGCCATAGGTGGCCGGGCTCACCAGGCTCTGCACCTCTATCAGCAGCGGGCGGTTGCCCTCCAGCGTGGCGCCTATACTGATGCCGCTAAAGGCATCCTCGCGCTGCGAGATCAGGATCTCCGACGGGTTGCTCACCTCACGCAGGCCCGAGCCCATCATCTCGTAAATACCCAGCTCTGAGGTGGAGCCGAAGCGGTTTTTGGTGGTGCGCAGGATGCGGTAAGTCATGTGGCGATCGCCCTCAAACTGCAGTACCGTGTCTACCATGTGCTCCAGAATCTTAGGCCCGGCCAAGTTACCCTCTTTAGTGATGTGGCCGATCAGGAAGACCGGCGTGCCGCTCTCTTTGGCAAACTTGAGCAGCTCAGCAGTGCACTCGCGCACCTGACTCACGCTGCCCGCGCCCGCCTCTATAAAAGAGGAGTGGAGGGTCTGGATGGAGTCGATGATGAGCACCTGCGGCCGCACCAGCTCTATTTGCTTAAAGATGTTCTGGGTGCCGGTCTCGGTCAGTATAAAGCAGTCGGAGGTTTGGGCCATGAGGCGCTCGGCGCGCATCTTTATCTGCTGCTCGCTCTCCTCGCCGCTCACGTACAGCACCTTCAGCCCCTGCAGGCTCAGGGCGATCTGCAGCATCAGCGTGCTCTTGCCGATGCCCGGCTCGCCGCCGATCAATACCATGGAGCCGGGCACAATGCCGCCGCCCAGCACCCGGTTCAACTCCTGGTCCTGCGTTACGACGCGCTGCTGCTCCTGATAGCTGATGTCGGCAATGGGCTTGGGCTTGTTGGCTACCTGCGCCGAACTGCTGCCCACTTTCCAGGCGGTGGTGGGCGTTACCTCCTCGCGCTGCACCACTTCCTCCACGTAGGTGTTCCACTCGCCGCAGGCCGGGCACTTGCCGATCCACTTAGCCGATTGGGCGCCGCAGTTCTGACAGAAGTAGGATGTCTTTATCTTAGCCACTTGATTAATTTTGAATGAGTGATTGAGTGAATGGGCGGGTTATAGGATACGCTGAAAGCATGAAGTCATCTCCATATCTCCAAATTATACTTCCTGCGCTACGGGTACTTGTTTGAAGTATACTCTAAAGGTAGTGCCCTTGCTGTGCTCGCTTTCCACCTCTATCTTGCCGCCGTTGTTCTCTATGATGCGCTTCACGATGTAGAGGCCGATGCCGGTGCCCTCCACGTGCGTGTGCAGGCGCTTGAACATGGTAAACAGCTTGTGCTGCTGCTCCTTCTTAATGCCCAGGCCGTTGTCCTGCACCTCCAGCACCACGTACTCGCCCTGCTTATACGTTCTGAGGTTGATCTCCGGTTTGCGGTCCGGAGATTTATACTTGATGGCGTTGCTGACCAGGTTGTAGATGATGCTGCGCAGGTTCTTGCGGGCGTAAAGGATGTTCTTCACCTGCAGGTCCGTGTGCAGCACGGCTCCGTGCTCCTCCATCACTGCCCCGAGGTCGGAGGTGATGTCGTGCAGCATATGCTCAAATTTGAGCGGCTCCATGGCAGACTGCAGCTCCTTCTGCACCTTGGTGATCTCGGCCAGATCGGCGATGGTGCCCTTGAGCTTGTTGATGGAGTTCTGCACCATGTCCAGCACCTGCATGTCCTCACCGTTGAGCTTGCCCTGCAGGATGTCGCGCAGCAGCGTAACAAGGCCCTCCATGTTGGCAATCGGCGACTTCAGGTCGTGGGAGGCGGTGTACACGAAGCTGTCGAGGTCGTTGTTGATGCGCAGCAGCTCGTTGTTCTTGCCGCTCAGCTCGTCGTTGGTGAGCAGGAGCGCCTTACGGGCATTCACTAGCTCCGTCACCTCCACGGCGAACAGCAGCACGGCCTCTATCTTGCCGTGCTCGTCCACCAGCGGCTGGTATACCAGGTTGAAGTAGCCATACACCAGCTCGCCGTTGTTCCTGCGGTCGATGGCGGTAGACACCTCGTTGCCCACGAACGGTATGCCCGTCTCGAAGACCTGCTCCAGACGGTTGAAGAAGCCCTGTCCCTCCTCCTCGGAGTGAGCCTCGTAAATGGTTTTGCCCACCAGCGGGCGGTTGCCGTACAGTTTGCGGTACTCCGGGTTGGCCAGCACATACTGGAAATCCTGGGCCCGCACCAGGCCTACCACCGCCGGCACCTCCAGGAACAGCTTCTGCAGCAGCTCCGCGTTCTGCTTTACCTTGCGCTCCGCCTCCTTTATCTCGGTAATATCAATCAAGGAGCCGATGTAGCCCTGGAACTCGTCATTGGCCCCGAAGCGCGGCGTGTTGGTAGCTACTACCCAGCGGTACTCGCCATCAAAGCGGCGCATCCTGAACTCCAGCCGGAACGGGCTGTGGTCTTTTATCGCCTGCAGGGTTATAGCCTCCTTCCTATCCACGTCATCCGGGTGCACCACCTCTTTCCAGCTCATGTTGATCGTGTCCTCGAAGCTGTAGCCCGTAAAGTCGAGCCACTGCTTGTTCACGTACATGAAGTTGGTGGCATCGTCCATGATCTTGATCATTACCGGGGCATTGTCGGCCATGGTGCGGAAGCGGGCCTCGCTCTCGATAATGGCCTGCTGCGCCTGCTTCTCGTCGGTAATGTCGCGCACCTCTATAATGGCAAAGCTCCCGCTGCCGCTCTCCCCCATTGGCTGTACAGAGCACGACACGTTGAAGAAAGTACCATCCTTGCGGATAAACATATCCTCATAGCCCCGCAATGGGGTTACGTTGACCAGGGCGCCGTGCATCGGGCAGTCTTCCGCCCGAAAAGGCGAGCCGTCCGGGTGCTTGTAGTGCATGATCTCGTGCAGCGTCCTCTTGCGCATGTCCTCCAGGGTGTAGCCGGTCATTTCCTCGGCGGCCGGGTTCATAAACGTGCAGTAGCCCTTCGAGTCAAGTATAAACAGGGCAGCAGTCGCGTTATCGGTAATGGTTTGCTTCAGGCTGTTGGAGCGCCGCGTGTTGGAGAGCGACCAGATGATGAAGAACATGAGCAGGCTGATGATGCTGCCGCCCAAAAGTATAAAGTAGGGCAGGTCCGACTCGGCGGTGCGGCCAAAGTTATCTTTTGCCGAGACATACAGGCGCCAGGTATGGTTGCCAATGGTGATGGTGCTCAGGTTGCTGTGCTCGCGGCCGTCGCTGCCAAAGTATAATTGGGGCCCTGTGGCAAAGAGCAGGTTCTCCTTAGAGGGCTCGCTGCCATCGTATAGCTCCACGTCGATGTCGTCAAAGCTGTGGGTGAGCACCGAGTTCATCAGGTCTTTGGCCCGGAAGGGGCTGTACACGAAGCCTTTGATAAGCTGCTGGCGCTCCTTAATGGACTCCGGCTCCGCGTTGTTCTGGTACACAGGCAGGTAGATCAGGAAGCCGGCCTGCTCGTCCTGGCCTGTTTCCTGCACCAGCCGCACCTTCCCCGACAGCGTTGGGTGCCTGGTGTCGCGGGCAATACGCATGGCCGACTGGCGCACGGGCTCGCTGTACATATCATAGCCGAAGGCGCGCAGGTTGCGGCCGGTAAAAGGCTCCAGGAAAACAATGGAGGTGTACAGATCGCGTTTGCCCTCGGGCGTGATGCTGTAGTTCGCAAACCCCTCGCGGCGTATCTGGCTCACGTGCTGCTCCATCTCCTCTGGCCTTACCACATGGGTATAGCCAAAGCCCTGCAGGCCCGGGTAGCTCTCTTCCAGCTTCAGGGTTTCGTAGTAGCTTTTCCAGTCCTGGCGGGTCACGGTGTCGGAGGAAACAAACATGGCCTTGCCCCCAAGCAGTATCTGGATGTAGTCGCGCATGCGCTTGTCAATGGCCTCTGTCACCTGCGCGGTGCGCATAGAGAACAGTTTAGCGCTTCGCTCGTCTGACTTCTTCTTGGTTTCTGTGTAGGTAAAAAGAGTGAGCAGAAAGATGAGCAGAAAGGAGAAAATCGCTATAAAGTAGTCTCTTACAAAAGAAGCCAGCCTGGCAAGTTTCATATATTCTGAGTTAACACCGGGAGGCGGCTGTCAAGGCCATCGCCATTTGTACGGATCCGGTAACGTATGTTCTTCTTCAAATGTATAAAAAACTAAGCCATCTGCCAACACAAAAAGTTCAATAACACCCGGCAAAACGCGGGCAGAAGGTGCAAAGAACAAGAATAACCCCATCAGCACCCATGCCTCATACTTTTGTTACTATTTTAATATGTACAATGTATAAAGCAGGTATAAACCGGGTCCTGCACAGCCTGCCGAAGACAACAGTGGGCCTGCCCTGATGTTTGCCGCCGCTGCTTGCAGGCTGCCTTCATACTTTAGAAGCGAGCGCTGTGCGGCCTTTCTTTTGCCATGGGGTTAGAATGTGACGTTTTACGGGGCGTGCAAAGAGGGTGGGGCGGCAGGCATGGGTGCGGGGACAATATGTATCGGAATTTGCGGATAGGATGTTACCTTTGGGTTTTTAATTGCCCCCTATGCTCGAGACACTAAAAAGCCTGCTGATTGCCCTGTTTGCCGTAGCCGTGCTGCTGCCGGTGGTACGATACGCGCTGCGCCGCCTTTCCCCGGTGGAGCACGAGGACGCCATGACGGTCGCGGAGGTGAAATACATGCAGAAGAAGGAACTGAAACTCACGGTCGCCTACTTCTTTTTCGCCTGTGTGCTGTCGGTTTTAAGCGCTGGCCTGCTGGCCATCATTGCCAGCATCATCCATGCCTCCAAAGAGCACCTGCATGTGCTTACGCCTAACTTCAGGGCCCTTTTTGCGCCCGGCCTGCTGATGGGCCTCACGCTGGCCGTTTTTCCACTGCGCCTGGTGCAGGACACGCTGCTGGGCCAGGAGCAGGAGCTGTACAGAAAGTACATGGTCCGCCTGGAAGGCAGGAACTCCAACCGCATCTACAACCTGCTGCTGGCGGTAATGCTGCTGGTATCTATAGTGATTGCCTGGGTTGCCATGCGCTGGCACGTAGCCATAGACGAGGACAGTATCGAGATAACGAACATGCTGCTGGAGAAACGGACCTATACCATGCAGGAGATTGAAAGCATACATTACCTGGGCGTTGAGGGGGAGTACCTGGTAACTTTTACCGACCAGACCAACTTTAACACAACCTACCTGAAGCCGGCACAACTGGAGATGATCGCGCTGCTGGCCGAAAAATCAGGGCTTCGGGTGATCCGGTAAGGGGAGCTATACTTTATACTTTAATATCCTGCCTTTCTGGTATCGTACTGTTCCGGGTCTTCTGAGCGCGTAAGCCATACTTTTATACTTGCATACATACCAGTTTATACTTCCGCTGGCGCGGGCTTGCAGCCCGTGTCCCTTTATTCGTTGGGTTTGCAACTCAACTGGCTCACAGAGCCATACTTTATACTTGGGCTATACTTCAGACTTCTCTGGCGCAAGCTGAAAGTCCCGGAGCATTTCGGGGCGTCCGCTTGTGCCTTATACTTTATACTTCAGCTTATACTTTCTTAACCGCAGCTTCCTTTAACTTGAAACAAGCTATACTTGCTAACCGCCGCTGATCCTGTAGTTCCCACAAACCCACTGTTTCATCTCTGGCTTTGGTGCTCTCAAGCCCGAGAGGGCTCGTCCTTTGGCATCGCGCTGTGTTCCCTCCTGCCTCCGCTGCGCTACGGCTGCCCTTGACGGGCACCGGATCTCACAAGGCGCTCAACCCAAGGACTGGGATCAGATTCGATAGCCGCTGTTATATAACTTGAACAAAACTTCCCTCCTTAGACAAGGAGGGGGAGGGTTGGGGAGGGGTGATAAGGCCAGGAGTGAGCTCGTACTTTGTAGGGACAGGTCACGACCTGTCCGCGCGATAACTGTAGAAATGAAACTTATACTTCAGTAGCAGTAATTACAGACTCCCCTCCGTGGACAAGTCTCGGATCCTGGACTTGTTTCAGGGAAGGAGCAGGGGTGGTTAGACCCGGTGCCGCAGAAACGGGAAAATCCGCCCGGAACATGACTTTTCAGTCTCTTCACAAAACTCTCTTGCTCTAAAAGCCTGTTTGCGGAATATTTTATAGTTTTGCCACGTACAGATAATCCTTTTAACCTAAGTATAAACGATATGCAAGTTCGCGTAGAGAAAGACACGATGGGCCCTATAGAGGTGCCTGCAGACAAATACTGGGGCGCCCAGACGCAGCGCTCAAAAGAAAACTTCACCATCGGTGGCCAGTTAATGCCGAAGGAAGTGATCGAAGCTTTTGCTATACTTAAAAAGTCGGCCGCTCTTGCTAATGCCGAGCTGGGTGTACTGGCGCAGGACAAAGCTGAGATAATCGGTAAAGTTTGCGATGAAATTCTGGAAGGTAAACTGGCTGACGAGTTTCCGCTGGTAGTTTGGCAGACGGGTTCGGGCACGCAATCTAACATGAACGTGAACGAAGTGGTGGCTAACCGCGCACACGTATTGCTGGGCGGCAACCTGATGGACGAAAAAAAGAAGATCCACCCGAACGACGACGTAAACAAATCGCAGTCTTCTAACGACACATTCCCGACAGCCATGCACATTGCCGCTTACAAGAAAGTGGTAGAGCACACACTGCCGTTGGTTAAAAAACTACGCGACACGCTGAACAGCAAGTCTGAAGAGTTCATGGATGTGGTGAAGATCGGACGTACGCACCTGATGGATGCTACGCCGCTTACACTGGGTCAGGAGCTTTCAGGTTACGTAGCCCAGCTGGACTATGGCATGAAAGCGCTTCGCAACACACTGGAGCACCTGAGCACGCTGGCCCTTGGCGGTTCTGCAGTAGGTACAGGCCTTAACACACCGGCTGGCTACGATGTACTGGTCGCCGAGAAGATCTCTCAGTTTGCCGGCCACACGTTTATCACAGCTCCAAACAAATTCGAAGCCCTTGCAGCACACGATGCTATCGTTGAGACATCTGGCGCACTGAAGCAACTGGCTGTATCGCTGATGAAGATTGCGAACGATATCCGTTTACTGGCTTCTGGCCCGCGTTCCGGTATCGCTGAAATTCTAATCCCGGAAAATGAGCCGGGTTCTTCTATCATGCCAGGTAAAGTAAACCCAACACAGGCGGAAGCTATGACAATGGTTTGCGCGCAGGTAATTGGTAACGATGTGGCTATTTCGGTTGGTGGCATGAACGGCCATTTCGAGCTGAACGTGTTTAAACCGGTAATGATTTTTAACCTGCTGATGAGCGCCCAGCTGATCGGTGATGCCTGCGACTCGTTCGATAAGCATTGCGCGGTAGGTATAGAGCCAAATTATCCGAAGATCAAAGAGAACTTAGAGAACTCGCTGATGCTGGTAACAGCCCTTAACCCGCACATCGGTTACGACAACGCCGCCAAGATCGCGAAGAAAGCCCACAAAGAAGGTACAACTCTTCGCCAGGCAGCTATCGCCCTTGATTTGTTGACAAGCGAGCAATACGACGAGTGGGTGAAGCCGGAAGACATGATCGGCAGCTTGAAGAAGTAAGAACTATAGTTTAACAGATAAAGGAAAAGCAGCTCCGATTGGGGCTGCTTTTTTTGTTTTGATTATAGTTAATCAATCTAAGAATTTAAGGTTATTTAGTACATTTAAAGTAAATAGCTTTAAATGGGAACAAAACAGAGATACAACTTGAGCAGCCAATTTATAGTTGGTTTAGAAAGCATTGCGAATTCTATTACTACCCCATCCCAAGTTACGGATTTCCTATCTATACATCAGAAGAACTTAACAGCCATTCTATATGCTGTTACCTACATTGAGGCTAAAATTAATGAGTTCATTGCTGTTTTTGAGATTGATACTAGGACGAAACTTCACTCTTCAATAAAAGCTGTCACAGATGTACAAAGAAAGATTTCAGTAATAGAAAAGTTTAACCTTTTATGCATACTTCTAAATGAAAATTCTTGGGATAGCTCTAAAGAACCTTTTCAATCATTTGAAATGATAATCTTTATAAGAAATGAAGTCGTGCATTATAAAGGGAAGTTTGAAGATGGAGGGAAGTATCCTAAGAAAATAAAAAATTTGTTCCATGAACTCGATTGTACAGTAGAAGAAAATAAATTATGGTTAAATGTTCTTCTTGAATGTGATAGATTACCGAGTTGGATTTTAAAGGTTGTTAATAGGATTGATGATACTATTAACAAGAAGATTTTAAAACATCTTTAATTATCCCGCAAGTTTAGCGCCAGCGCAACTTGTGGTTATACTTTGAAGCCAGTTTGTAACTGGCTTTTTTCATGTTCATACTTTTGCCAGTTGCAAACTGGCCCCATACTTCCCCATAAGTTACCGCTACGCTCAAACTTGCGGGATGAATGTTACCATAGCTGCGCAACCCTACTCTCCAAACGTCCAACTATAGGTGGCTTTAGCGGAAACCTGCCTTCCGCCGTATAATTCCTAGTTCACACTTCCCTGCTTTCCTTCATCACCCAAGTTATTTTTCGGGCTTCTACACTGTACTTCTGAAAAGCAGAAATCAGAGGCCTGCCATACTTACTGAGTTCTACACTTAACTATAAACCACAATGAAAACATTCGATCAGAAATCTATTATTATCACCGGCGCTGCCATGGGGCTGGGGCTGGCGGCAGCAAAAGAGCTGGCGAGCCAAGGGGCAAACCTTACCTTGATGGATTTCAACAAAGACCAGCTTTCGGATACGGCTAACGACCTGAGCAAAGAATTCTCTTCAGCAAAGATTATTACGGTAGTAGGCGATGCATCCAAGGAAGAAGACGTTAAAAAGTACGTTTCTGAAACCGAGAAAGCATTTGGCCGCATAGATGGGCTCTACAATAACGCCGGGATCGAGGGCAAGCAGGCACCGATGATCGAGTACGATATCGATGTTTTCAAGAAGGTGATCGATATTAACCTGATGGGTGTTTATTACGGCATGCGCTATGTCATTCCGGTGATGCAGAAGCAAAAGTATGGGCGCATTGTAAATGTGGCCTCAGTAGGAGGCATACGGGGCGTACTAAACCAGGTAGCCTATGTTGCCAGCAAGCACGCCGTGTCCGGCATGACAAAAAACGCGGCCCTTGAATATGGTAAAGATGGGATCATAACCAACGCCATTGCACCGGGTGCCATACTTACGCCTATGGTGGCCGAAGCCTTCAGAGAAGTAAACCCCGATGACCCTAAAGCCGCCGAAGCCGACTATGCCCAACGAAACCCGACCAGGCGCCTGGGCTTGCCCGAAGAAGTAGCCAAAGTAGTGGCATTTCTGTTAAGCGAAGCCGCCTCTTATGTAAACGGCCAGACCATAGCGATTGATGGCGGTGAGTCAAATATGTACGGAAACCCTTAAACAGGGCGTCCGCAGGCCCGGTTAAATAATTATCGCGTTGATCTCAATTGAAGTGTGGCTTCAGGAACCGAGTCCGGAAATTGAACCATAAACTTACACCTATACTATATAGTTGAGGGAAAAGCAGCTGCTGTTTAGGCTGCTTTTCTTGTTTTCTATCTTGATTTAAGGCCTATGGTTAAAAGCACCACACGCTTAGAACACAATCTGATTAATTTTGTAAACAAAAGCGGCCTTTCCTAAACCAAACGACCTACAGGAATTGCAGCTTGTCAAAATTAATAGACACTTATGGAAGTAACTGCCTCATTCTGGATTGGGTTCAACGTATTCGTCCTGCTTATGCTTGCCCTCGACCTGGGGGTTTTTAACCGGAAGGCACATGTCGTATCCGTTAAGGAAGCACTGACCTGGACAGGTGTCTGGATCAGCCTTGCCCTAGCTTTCAACGGTCTTGTTTATTACTGGTTCGGCGAGGCTAAAGCCATAGAGTTCCTGACCGGCTACCTGATCGAGAAATCGTTGAGCATCGATAATATATTCGTGTTTGTGCTTGTGTTCGGCTATTTCCAGATCCCTGCCATTTACCAGCACAAGATCCTGTTCTGGGGTATTCTGGGCGCTTTGGTCATGCGTGTGATCTTTATCTTTGCCGGCGTTGCCCTGATCGAGAAGTTTCACTGGAGCATCTACATTTTCGGCGCCTTCCTGATCTACACCGGCTACAAAATGTTTACCGAGAAGGATAAGAAGATGGACCCGGAAAAGAACCCGGTCATCAAGTTTTTCAGAAGGATTATGCCGGTTACAAACCAGTTGCATGGCGATAAATTCTTCGTGAAGCTAGACGGCAAGAAGTATGCGACCCCGCTGTTCCTTGTGCTCATACTCATCGAAACCACCGACCTGATCTTTGCGGTGGACAGTATTCCGGCCATCCTTGCCATTACCCAGGACCAGTTCATCGTCTATACGTCAAACGTTTTTGCTATTCTGGGCCTGCGCTCTATGTATTTTGCCCTGGCCCATGTCGTGGACCGCTTTGTTTACCTGTCCTACGGGCTGGCTGTGATTCTGGTATTTGTAGGCTCAAAAATGTTGCTGGTCGATATCTTCAAGATCCCTACCTTTATTTCCCTGCTTGTAATCGCCATCATCCTGATCGGCAGCATCGTGCTGTCCTTTTTGAAAACCAGGAACGACAACAGAATAGACGGACAGGGGGTGTGATAACGACTCCTGCCATCTGATGGAAGCATTATACTTTTCCCATAAACTAAAAAGCAGCTCCACACGGAGCTGCTTTTTAGTTTATGGGCCTATTTCAATGTATCCTGATCCTGTTCTCCCTGTGTTATATGGTTCTTTCTCTGGTCCCGATCAACTCCCGCTGCCCTTACCAACTATAAAGGTCCGAGTAGGCAGCTTTCCATTCGGTTTGGTCTGTTGCCCTTACCTGCATGGTGCCGTTGGAGGTTACTGTCACGTTTCTAAGCGTATACAGCCCTTCCTTCAGTTCCCTGGGGATAGACAGGCCTTCTACCGTAACCTGTCCGGGGATGCCCCCTCCGTCGCCGGCAGCAAGGGTGTTGAGCACCTCCATGGACTTCATCGGGCAGAAATACAGCACCATCTTCCCCCTGTTCTTCTCCAGGCGCACCGGGGACAGGTTTGCCATCACGGTCTCCCCGTGAGATAAGTTTTCTTCCCGCATTACTTTCTGCAAAACCTCTGGCTGTGAGGAAGAGGTAACTACTACCTGTCGTGGCTCTCTGGCTCCTGAAGGCTGGTCCTTGAGGCCAAATAAATTTCTAAAAAAGGAAGTGTAAGAACTCATAGCAATTAACTTTAGATATGAATAAATAATATAAAAGACTCATCCCATCCAGGCAGTCCTGTGGCAGCCTGTTCCATCCATCAACTTATCTATATTGATTTATTGCTTGTACTATAAAAACGAGGCTGCCCCTGCTCTTGTTCTTTACAAACGCCAAAAAATTATTTGGTTATTATAATTTACCGCAGCACCCCACAACAGGCCCGGCATCAAACCCTTAGGCCATACAGGCAGTATGTTACCTAAAGCATTCTCAACAGACGATTTTCACGACACCAAACGATAGGTTTATGGACAAGCTTAAAGGCAAGATCGCCCTGATCACAGGCTCAGACTCGGGCATTGGCAGGGCAACAGCAATAGAATTCGCCAGAGAAGGCGCAGACGTGGTTATCTGCTACCACTCCGATAAGGAAGGCGCTGAGGAAACACTGCAGGAGGTTGAAAAGCAAAACCGGAGGGGGATTATACTTCAGGTCGACATCAGCGATGAGCAGCGCGTGGAGCAGCTGTTCAGGCAAGCCCTGGAGGAGTTCGGAAGTATAGATATCCTGGTGAACAACGCCGCCGTGAACGGCTCGGGCATTAACGTGGCCGACATGGACACCGAGGTGTTTGACCGCACCATCCGCACCAACCTCTACGGCACCTTCTTCTGCTGCCGCGCCTTTATCCGCCACCGCCAGCAAAAGGGCGGCAAGGGCAAGATCGTCAACGTGTCGTCGGTGCATGAGGAGATCGTAGCCGCCGGCACGGCTGACTACTGCGCCTCCAAGGCCGCCGTGCGCAACCTCACCCGCACTCTGGCGCTGGAGTTGGCCGAGGACGGCATCAACGTGAACAACATCTGCCCCGGCATGATCCTGACCCCCATGAACCAAAAGGCCATCGATGATAAAAAGGCGCGACAGGAGAGCGAGCAGAACATCCCCATGAAGCGCGCCGGCAAGCCAGAGGAGATCGCGAAGGTGGCGCTGTTCCTGGCCTCGTCGGATTCGGACTATGTTACCGGCTCCAGCTACTTTATGGACGGCGGCCTGTCGCAGCACGTAGGGCAGGGGGCTTAACCAAAGTATAAAGTATAAACCGGCTAAAAGACCACTCTAAACCTTGCGGCGCATTGTTTGTTGACACAAGTATAGATTACCTTACCACAAAGTATAAACCATGAAAGTAGCGAAAGACCCATCAGAGTATAATAAGCTTACACCGGAAGAAGCCCGCATCATCGTGAACAAAGGCACCGAGTACCCGGGTACCGGCGAGTATAACACCCATAAGGCAGAAGGGGTGTATTTGTGCCGCCGCTGCAACGCCCCGCTTTATACTTCGGAGTATAAGTTTGAATCGAGCTGCGGCTGGCCGAGCTTTGATGATGAGATAACCGGAGCCGTAAAACGCGTGCCGGACGCCGATGGCCGCCGTACCGAGATTGTATGCGCCAACTGCGAGGCGCACCTGGGGCACGTGTTCGAGGGCGAGTACCTTACCCCGAAGAACATCCGCCACTGCGTAAACTCCCTCTCGATGAAGTTTGTGGCCGTAGACGACCTGGAGAAGGAAGTATAAACCGGGCATGTTCAGGCACAGGGGCAAGGTAACGGAAAACGGGCAGCAACGCGGCTTTTATACTTGCTCAGCCTGCAAATCTATACTTTTTGAAGCCAGTACCAGGTTTAAGGTAGGTTCCGGCTTCCCGAGTTTCTGGGCGCAGGTGGGGGATAACGTACAGCAAAACCCGCTGGATACATATGGCAGAGACCGGATACAGCTTCTCTGCCGCCACTGCGGGCAGCACCTGGGCCACCTGTTCGAGGATGCCCGCACCCCAACCCACGTGCGCTATTGCATTAACGCCGATTCTATTACCTTTGACCCGGAACAGCAGCAGCCGTGAAAACGTGATATTGCTTACCCTCTAAAGTATAAACCGTACAGGTTTCTGAATGTATACTTCGCCCTAAAGCCTTTTATACTTGCGCGCCTACCTCAAAAAACGCTTCAACAGCTTCCGGTTCGCCTTCCGGGGGATTAGTGCTGCCGTCAGGTCGGAGCCGCACATGCGCCTGCACGTGCTGGCGGCTATAGCGGTGGTGGTGGTGGGCTATACTTTTGATGTCACGAAAACGGAATGGTGCCTGCTGGTGGGAAGTATGGGGCTGGTGGTAACGGCTGAAATCATCAACACCGCCATCGAGACGGTGGTGAACCTGGTGTCGCCGGACTTTAACCAGCTGGCAGGCCGGGCAAAGGACCTGGCCGCCGGTGCTGTGCTGGTAGCGGCCATCACGGCTGCCCTTATCGGCGCCATCATCTTCCTGCCCTACCTGCTGGCGCTTGCCAAGGTATACTTTTAAACCTGCCTCGGTACGTGTAGGCGCAGCTTTGCGCCAATTTCAATGTCGCGACATCCAGGAAAATGCTTAAATTGCCTGCTTAACCAGCCGGGATCGGCATAAGGCATTTAAAAGAGGCAGCTCCACAGAATAGGGCAGAGGCAGCTGCGAGCGTCCGCCATTCTACCTGCAGGGCCATGAAGCATACTTGCTTACCGGCCGCGGGCCCCTTTCCCGATCAGCGCCAGGGTGAAACCGTAATTTGAGAAGACAATAGAATAAGTTAATGACCATGACCGGAAACGACGTACTGAAAAACCTATCAGAGTATAATATCTGGGCCAACCAGACCATGCTGGATGTGTTCAGCAAACTGCCGCAGGTACCCAATAACTCGCTGCGCCTGCTTAGCCACGCCCTGAACGCGCAGGCTATCTGGATCGCCCGCATCACCGGCACGCAGAGCCCGGTTAAAGTATGGCAGGAGCATAACCTGGAGGAGCTGAAGGAGCTGCACAAAAGCGCCTCGTATAGGATTGCGGAGCTTGTGACAAACGCCGACGAGGCGGAGTTCAACCGCCTGATCGACTACACCAACAGCCAGGGCAACAAGTACAGCACCCGCGTGCTCGACATCCTGACTCACGCCTTTAACCACGCTACCTACCACCGCGCCCAGGTGGCCACCGACCTGCGCAAGAACGGCCACACCCCGCCCAACACCGACTACGTAACTTACGTGCGCGAGCTGATGGGCCAGGTGTTTTAAGCTTTAGACAATGGGCGAAAAGTATAACCGCCCCCTTCCTTGGAAGGAAATATTCTTAAAAAGAAAAGGAGCCTCCCGAATAGAGAGGCTCCTTTTCTGTCCTTTGTCTAACAGTCTTTTGTCAAACTATCCTTTGTCAAAGATTACTCCTGCGGCAGCATGACCACGCCCAGGTCTTTGATCTGGTTCTGCGATACGCTCACGTTTTCGATTGTCTTGTTGTGCTCCCCATACTGGGTAATGAACTCCACTCTATACGTTCCGGCAGGAACGCCTTTGATGAGGAACTCGCCGTTGTCGCTGGCGAAACCACCTATGGTGTCGTTCTCTGCCGAAATCACGTAAATGCCCGGCTTATACTCTGCTGGCGTAACCGTTCCCTTAATACCGCCGGCAATGGCCTGCGTGATGGTGCGGATCACCGGCTTCAGGTTATAGCCGCCGTTGCCCTTCGGCACTACCGAACGGGCCGCGTCGAAATCGAGCAGCACCATGTAGGTTACGTCATCCTCGAGGGTAGCATCGATCTTCAGTTTTACGCCGGATGTCTGGCCACTTGGGGTTTTCAGGTCGATCACATCCCCGTTCTTCAGCTTCACCGAGTTATTGTCGCCAAGCACCAGCCTGATCTGGGAGATATGTCCTACCGGCAGCTCTGCGCTGGCCAGCAGCGTATCGCGGCCATTGGCAAAGTCCAGCAGGTTGTACACGCCCGGATGGATTTCATCCAGCGTTATCCAGCCTTCCTCGCCATCACCTTCTTCCCTGTGTATCTGCACCGACTCGATCTCAACGTTCACCTCATCATAATCACCGGGCGCATCGGTCATGCGCACTTCCATGCGGGCTGTGCCGCTGCCATCATTGTCGCTGTCGCATGAGCTGAATCCAATCAGTCCGCTTAGCAGTAAAGGGAGAAAAAATCTTTTTTTCATCATTTTAAATTGCATTGGTTTAAAACACTATGCTTTCAGGAAAGCTCCTTTTACATACCATAACGGCGAAAAGTTGCACTCTAATATATAGTAGGAAGAAAATAAAATCCAGCAGGAGCTTCCTCTACTGCTGGATTTGTGCTAATCCGCTGATTCTCCAGCGGTTTTATACTTTAAGAAACTTACTGCTGATTTTTCGTGGTGTCGGGCGGTGTGGTGGTCTTCGGCTTGGTGATCTGCCTCAGGAAGCCGCCCACCTTATCGGTGGCCTGCTTCTGTATCTGCTGCTCCGCCTCCTGGCGCTTCTTCTGCAGTTCCTCCTGTGCCTTGCGCTCCAGTTCCTGCTTTCTACGGTCCACCTCCGCGTTTACACTGTCCTGCAGTTGCTGCTTGCGGGCGTCGGCCTGCTGCTTCACCACGTTCAGCTTCTCCTGCACCACGTTCTCCACTATGTCAGCGGCTTTCTGTTTTACGGAGCCACCCGCCAGGGATACTTTCGGGTCGCTGAAAGTGCCGCCCACGCTCAGGTTCAGGGTCACGCGCTCGGTATTCACCAGGCTCTGGTTTGCCCCTAGTATACCTGTTAGCCTGGAGCCGAGCTGCTGGCCCACCTTACCGGTAGGCACGTTCAGGGCGGTGGTGAAGTCCATGTTGCCGTTTGCGGCTGTGCTGCCCCCCACCGCCATGTTGATGTCGCCAATTTTAAGGTCGAAGGGCTTCACCACCAGCTTGCCGTCTATGATCTGGGCGTCTATTTTCTTGTTCTCGATCACGAAGCTGCGCAGCTCCTCAAAGTGCGTCAGGTTGCTGATCTTGTCCACGATCGGCACGTCGCGCACGGCGGCGCGCAGCACGTTGATCACCCCGGAGCCATCCAACGTCTGGAAAACCGGTACCATGTCCTGGCCCAACTCGCCGGCAAAGGCAAAATTGGTGGAGAACTTACCCTCCAGCAGCTTGGCGATCGGGGCAAAAACCTGCACCGTGTTAAAGGAGTTGAAAGCCTCCTTGAAACCCAGGTTCTGGATGTCGAGCTTCATGTCGAAGAGCGGCTTCTGCAGGCTCTTGGTATTATAGCTGCCGCTGGCGGCAAAGGCACCACCCAGCGTGTTGAACGTGACTTTATTCAGCTTAGCCACCTGATCCTTTACCAGCACCTGGCCGCTCATATTGTTTAGCTTCAGGTTAGAGTACAGCACCTGTTTGGCGTCGATGTTCAGGGCCAGGTCGAGGTTGGCCGGCACTTCCACCACGCCTTCTTCAGCTCCCTCCACCGGCTCGCCGGAAGTTTCGTCCACCATCCACTCGTTCACATCAAAGGTGTTGGAGCTCAGGTTGAAGCTGCCGCGCAGTGGCTGGTCCTCAGCCAGGGCATAGCCGATGTAGTTTGATACCGTGCCGTTTGCCTGGAAATCACTTTTGCCCAAGTGGCCGCTCATGTTCTGCAGGTTCACGCGCTCGTTGTTAAAGGTGGCGTTGGCCTTCGCAATTTTGAAGCCCTGCGGCAAATCGGTGCTCACAAAATTCAGGTTATGGATGGCCATGGTGCCGTTAGCCACCACGTTGTTATACTTTTCAGCCTCTATATCGCTGAGTTTGCCTTTGGCCGTTACGTCCGCATTGATGCGGCCGGTCACCGTCATGCCTTCCTGCGGGAAGATCTTTGTCAGCTTCTCCAGGTCCAGTATCCCTTTGATGCGCCCGTCGAAAGCGGGCTTGTCAATTCCGGCAATCAGCATGCGGCCTTCCAGCGGCTCGCCATCCAGCGTCATGTTAAAGCGCTCGATGTTGATGCGGGTATCGTCGGTGTTGCCGGTGGTGTTGCGCACATTGGTCACCATGTGCAGGTTCTGGATCGGCGCCGGGAAATCCTTGGACTTGATGTAGCCGTTGGTCAGGTTCAGGTCGGCGTCTATCACCGGCATGCTTGTCTCGGAGTAGGTGCCCTTTGCATCGGCGTCCACTTTCAGCAGGCCGCGCAGCGTCATTCCTTCCACGGGGTATACTTTGGTCAGTTCGGCCAGGTCCACGTTCGCCTTCACGTTGCCGTCCACCTGCATCGTCTCCAGGCCCTTGATCACCACCTTGGCGTCAACCGGGTTCTTGCCCAGGTCCATGTGGAACTGGCGGATGTTGATGTCGGTGTTCTGTGGCGTGCCGTCTTTACTGGCCACGCTCATGTCTACGTTAATATTTCTTGCGGCCTCCGGCAGGTCCGGGTACTGGAAAAAGCCTTCCATCACCTTCAGATCCACGCCATAGCCCGGCATGAGCGTGTCGATCATGCGGCCCTTGAAGTAGCCATCGAAGCTCAGTTTGCCCTCTGTCTTGATGTTTTCAAACTCCTCGCTGTACATGCCCGGCACCACCGACAGCACGTTTCTGAAGTCGGTTTCGGTAGCGCTGAAGGTCAGGTCGAAGTCGATAGGTTCCTCGGGCATCAGGATGGTGCCGGCAAACTGGAACGGAAACTCGTTGATGCGGATGTTGTTGTCCTTGAAAGTGTAAAGCGACTGGTTCAGGTCCATGGCCATGGTCACGTCGGCGTCCAGGCGGGCGTTCTCCACGTAGTTGGTGCCGTTATAGGTCATCACGAAGCGGTCGGCTGTGGTTTTGGAGTCCATGTCGAACACGTCTTTCTCGAAGTCGCCGCTACCGCTGTGCTGCACGTTGTAGGCCGCAAAGCCAAACGGAATGCTCAGGTCGTCGTAGAAGATGGTGCCATTGTTCACTTTCCAGCCCTTGATGGCCATGTTAAAGTCGGAGGCAGTAGTGTCGGTGTCTATCGTGGCAGCGGTATCCTCCTTCATAATATCCCAGTTGGCTCTGCCGCTCTTGAGCACGATCAGGCGAATCACAGGCTCCTCCAGGGTCACGGAGTTTACCTTCAGTTCGTCCCCGAAAACGCTCATCAGGTTCAGGCCCATCCGGAAGGAGGGGATGCGGGCCAGGGTATCGGTGGCAAAGGAGTCCACGCCCACTACCGCAAGGTTCTCCACGCCCAGCGACAGGTTCGGGAAATCACGGAACAGCGACAGACTCACGTCATCGGTCTTGTAAAGAACCTGTGCATTTATACTTTCGGAGATTTGCTGATCGAGGGCGAGTTTGATTTTATCCTTGAAAATAACAGGCACCAGCACCGCCGCGCCGAGCAGCAGGGCCAGAAAGATAAAAAAGCCAATGGCCACTTTTTTCATGAGTTGTAGTAGTTTTGGTGTATTACGGATGTAAAAGCTAAACTATAGAAATTATAGCTAAAATCGTGCTACTTTATACTTTGGATTTGCGACAGGACCTCGCGCAACCAGCTAAAGAGTAGCTTTTGGATTAAATTGCAACGTATGGGTTCAGGTTTAAAGAAGATATTGCTGCTATGCACGGCCTGCCTGTGCGCCGCCCTTGCCGTGGCCCAGGATGTGCAGCACACGCAGCAGTACGCCAACCGCCTGTACCTGAACCCCGCCTTTGCCGGCCTCGGCCACAGCTGGAGCGTGGGGCTCTCGCACCGCAAGCAGTGGCCCTCGCTCAATGGCTCCTTTATTACCAACGCACTGGCCGCCGACCTGCGCATCCCTGATTCGAAAAGTGCAATTAGCCTGCTTTTGTTGCAGGACCGCGCCGGCGTGGGCGGCCTGAAGAAACTGCAGGCCGGGCTGGGCTACGCCTATCATACTTCCATTAATGATAGCTGGGCTTTCTCAGCGGGGCTTCAGGCAAGTATGGCCCGCCTCAATCTGGATTACGGCAACCTTGTTTTCGGGGATCAGCTATCCGACAACGGCATGATGGCGGTAAGGTCGGCAGAGGTAATGGAGTTCAGCCCAAACACTTACCTTGACTTTACCGTGGGCGGCCTGTTCTACTCGGAGCAGGCCTGGGTGGGGCTGACGGCGGCTCACCTCAACCGGCCAACCTATGAGTTGAGCCGGGAAACCGAATTGCCGCTGCGCTTCACGGCCGTGGCCGGCTACAAATTTTACGCCAGGTCTTATGAGGACCAGGGCCAGCTATTTGAACTAAGCTTTACGCCGGCGGCCACATTTATACATCAGCAAAGTTCTAAAAGATTAGATATAGGCCTCTATACTAAATACACGCCCCTGACGTTAGGGATAATATACAAAGGAGTACCCGTGGTTGGTGGAACTAACCAGGACCAATCCTTGTCCGTAATTGCGGGGCTTCAGCTGAAGCAGCTCCGGGTAGGCTTCAGCCACGATGTGGGCCTGCGGGGAATGAGCAGGGAAGTAGGCGGCACCAACGAGGTTTCGCTTGTTTTTGAACGTGCCGATATTAACAATTTGTTTAGAAGCCGCTTAAAGAGTAAAATTAACAGAAGCATTGTTTGCCCGGCATTCTAATATTATTTATAATTGCACATTAATTTACGTTACAAGAACCTTATCTTAATTAGGTACTATTTTATGAAGTTAATCAAGTATTTATCGGCTGCAGTGTTAGGAGGGTTCCTGTTAACGGCTTGCTCCAAAGGCGGCCAGCCAACCAGCACTGACCCAGGTGCTTACAGCTCTGCCACTGGCGCTGAGTATGGCGAAGATGAAGATGCTTTTGATGTTGCCGACTACGCTGAGTTCCCACAGGGCCCGGGCCTGATCTTTATAGAGGGTGGCCGCACCGTGCTTGGCTCTATGGAAGAGGATATCGCCATGACACGCGACAACATCGAGCGTACCGTGACCGTGGCCTCTTTCTATATGGACGAAACAGAGGTGGCCAACATCCACTGGCTGGAGTACCTGCACGACCTGAAGCGCGACTCACTGCCCGAAGTGTACGAGGCGGCCCTGCCTGACACGACGGTATGGTCTCAGCAACTTTCCTTTAACGACCCATACGTGACGTACTACCTGCGTTACCCTGGTTTCCGCTTCTTCCCGGTGGTGGGGGTAAGCTGGCTGCAGGCTAACGACTTTACCGTATGGCGCACCAACAAAGTAAACAACATACTTGCCCAGCAGGCTAGCGGCGGTGGCAGAAGAGGCCTTTTTGGCCGCGGAGGCAGCGACGAAACGACAGAGGGCGAGAGACCGTCTATCGAGTCTGGCTATGTGCTGCCGAACTACCGTCTCCCAACGGAGGCTGAGTGGGAGTATGCTGCTCAGGCCATGATCGGCACGCAGTATACCGAAGATGAAAACCAGAACAACCGCCGCATGTACCCATGGGACGGCCACCAGGTACGTAACCCTTATGGCAAGCAGATGGGTAAGTTCCTGGCCAACTTTAAGCGCGGCCGTGGTGACTACGCCGGTATCGCTGGCTCCCTGAACGACGGTGCCATGATCACGGACTACATCTATGCATACCCTCCAAACGATTTCGGCCTGTACAACATGGCTGGCAACGTGAACGAGTGGGTACAGGACGTGTACCGCCCGCTTTCTTTTCAGGATGTGGAAGACCTGAACCCGTTCCGTCGCGATGGTTTCCTGGATGAGTCCACTAACTATGACTCCAGCGAAGGATACCACTCCCTGGTGAGCGATGAGGTTCGCGTTTATAAGGGAGGCTCCTGGAAAGACGTAGCTTACTGGCTGTCACCGGGTACCCGCCGCTTCATGTCGCAGGACTCCTCAACAGCCACGATCGGCTTCCGTTGCGCCATGATCAACGCTGGCTCTAACAAGTAAGACAAACATCACATTCATATAAAAAGCCCGGGCTCACGCTTCGGGCTTTTTACTTTTATACTTTTTTCATGAGCGAGAACAAGCAAGGCCACCAGATCATTTTCCGTTTCTACAGCGATGTGTTTGAGCGCGAGATGGTAGAGACGCTCTGGGCACAGGAGGTGGACGCCGCACAGGGCCTCTACAAAATCGACAGCATCCCCTACTATGTGCCGCTTATTGCCACCGAAGATATCGTGCGCGCCAAGTATGACTCGATGGAGGAGGGGCTGCTCTACCAGGAAACGGTAACGCCATCAGGCAACTCCACGATACAGGTTATCCGCCAGAACGAGCACACGCCGCTGCTGGAGATCCGGAAGAAGTTTGCCCAGCTTGGCTGCGTGTCGGTGGAGGTGAATGCGGATTTCTTTGTGCTGGAGGTGCCCCTGACCATCAACTACGCCGTGGTGAAAGAGCTACTGGACGACCTGGAGGCCGGTGAGGAAATAGAGTTTGCCGAGCCCTCCCTGTCTGACGTGCACCGCGAGCAGACGAGTAGTTAGGGAAAGGCACGGACAAAAGAGCATCAGGCAAAAGACGCTGAAAGTATAAAGTGCCCGGGAGGAACTGGCCGCTGCTCATACTTTATCCTGATGTGGCTTGCCCCCGCGAGCACGTGGGTGGAGCCTTGCTAAGCGAATGCCATGCTTAGAAGCCCTAGCGGAGATAGCTATACTTTATCTCCCGCCAGGATTATACTTTGTTGGGTGTTCTACTTCTTCTCCACCGCCGGCACCAGCCCCAGCACCTCGCTGGTGTAGTTTCTCACCTGGTCCAGCAGGGCCGGGTTACCGCTCAGGGATTGCCCGTAGGAGGGAATCATCTCTTTCAGTTTTTCCTGCCACTCGTCGGTGTTGATGCGGTGCATAAAGCAGCGCTCCAGCAGCCCCAGCATAATAGACACCGCCGTGGAGGCACCCGGAGAGGCGCCGAGCAGCGCGGCCAGGGTACAATTGGCACCACTCACTATCTCTGTTCCAAACTCCAGCACACCTCCTTTATCAGGGTCTTTTTTGATGATCTGCACCCGCTGGCCGGCTACCGCCAGTTCCCAGTCCTCGGGCCTGGCGTTAGGGAAGTAATCCTTCAGGGCCTCCACCCGCTCATCCGGCGTCTGCCGCACCTGGTCTATCAGGTAGCGGGTCAGGTCCATGTTCCGGATGCCGGCCGACAGCATGGGGCGCAGGTTACCAGCCTTGATTGAACGGGGCAGATCCAGGAAAGAGCCTTTTTTCAGGAACTTAGTGGAGAAGCCCGCATAAGGGCCGAACAGCAGCTCGCGCTTGCCGTTGATGTAGCGCGTGTCCAGGTGCGGCACTGACATGGGTGGCGAGCCCACAGCGGCCTTCCCGTATACTTTCGCCTCGTGCTGCTCAATTACGTCGCGGTTCGTGCACCTGAGCCACTGCCCGCTCACCGGGAAACCGCCGTAGCCCTTGCCCTCGGGGATATCCGATTTCTCCAGCAGCGGCAACGCGCCCCCGCCGGCACCAATAAACACGTAGCGGGAGTAGATCTTGCGCTTCTCGCCGGTCTTCAGGTTCTTTACCGTGATGCGCCAGCGGCCGTCCTCCACCTGCCGCAGTTTCCGCACCTCATGGGTGAAGTGCGTGATCACGTTGTTCTCCTCCTGCAAGTACCTGAACATACTCCGCGTGAGCGCCCCGAAGTTCACGTCTGTGCCCAGGTCCATACGCGTGGCAGCCACAGGCTCGCTGCTGTCACGGCCATTCATCACCAGCGGTATCCACTCTTTTAACTCCCTGTGGTCCTCAGTATAAACCATGCCTTTAAACAGGTGGCACTGCACCATCGCCTCGTAGCGCTTCCGCAGGAAGTTCACATTGTCGTGGCCCCACACAAAGCTGATGTGCGGTATGTTCCGGATAAAGGAGGTAGGCAGCTCGATGATCCTGTTCTTGATGAGGTAAGCCCAGAACTGCTTCGATATCTCGAACGACTCGGCAATGCGAATGGCTTTGGAGATGTCGATGGAGCCGTCGGGTTGCTCAGGGGTATAGTTCAGTTCGCAGAAGGCGGAGTGGCCGGTGCCGGCGTTGTTCCAGGCATCCGAGCTCTCGGCGGCGGCCATGTCCAGTCTTTCCAGCACTTCAATTTTCAGGTCCGGGTTCAGTTCCTTCAGCATCATGCCCAGCGTGGCGCTCATGATCCCCGCGCCTATCAGTACCACATCGGGCCCTATAATATCCTTTTCCTCGTTGTTATGCATCATAGTATACTTTCTTGATTTATCAGCCTGCCGCCTGGGGGCGGCAAAAGCAATTAACTTGAACTACGGAAAAAAGCGGAGGCATGGCGAAAATCTTCTGCAAGAGTGGCCGGCTGTATCGCCAAAAAGTATAAACCTTACCTAGGCCGCCGCAATGGTGGCGATGCTCACCTCCTCCGCACCCGCTGCCAGCAGGGCGCGGGCACAGGCTTCCAGGGTAGCGCCCGTGGTCAGCACATCGTCCACCAGCAGGATGCGCCTGCCCTGCACCTGCTCCGGACTGGCCACCTCAAACACCTGCTCCACGTTTTGCCAGCGGTCGAGGCGGCTCTTGCGGGTCTGGGTGCCGGTGTGGGTGTTACGACGTATGGCCTGGCCGCTGTAGGGTAGTTTCATACTTTGGGACAGCCCCCTGGCGAAACTCTCGGCCTGGTTGTAGCCCCGGCGGCGCAGCTTATACTTGTGCAGGGGCACCGGCACGATTACATCGAACTGGCTGCTGTAGTGGTAATCGGAGAGGAGGGAGCCGTAGCGCTGCCCCAGGTGCTCGCCCAGTTCTTTGGCGCCTTTATACTTTAGCTGGTGCAACAGCCGCTGCACACGCCCCTTGGGCATAAAGTATAGATAGGAGAATGCGAACCGCACCGGCACCTTGCCCCAGAACCTGCGCTGCAGCGGGTTCAGCTCGGTGGCCCCGTGCACGTGGAAATCGGTATAGGGTAGTTTTACGCTGCAGTTGGTGCAGATATACTTTTCGCCGCGCGCCAAAGAGCCGCTGCAGGCGTAGCAGGTTTCCGGAAAAAGCAGGCTCAGCAGGTCTTCGAACATGGGCTGGCATGATGGTTTAAGGTATTCTGATGATTTTGCCGTAACTTTATACTTGGACTTATTACAAAGTCATCCTAACAAAGAACAACCTAACAATGAGCTTAGTAGAAGAATTCAACGACTACCGCACGCGCATGAACGAGCGCATCATGTCATACGACAATAAGGTGATCAAGCGTTTCTTTAACCTCGACACCAACACCTACGCGGCCGGCGCCCTGGACGTGAAAACGAAGGAAATGCTGGGCCTGGTGGCCTCCATGGTGCTGCGCTGCGACGACTGCATCAAGTACCACGTGGGCAAGTGCTACGAGGAAGGCCTGACCGATGAGGAGATCATGGAAGTATTCTCCATCGCCAACCTGGTGGGCGGCTCCATCGTGATCCCGCACTTCCGCCGGGCAGTGGAGTATTGGGAGGAGCTGAAAGCAAGAGGCTCGGCCGAGTAAGAATTTATTGATGCTTGTTAATTGTTGATCGTTTATACTTTATGCGGATCAACATTTTAACAACCCAACGATTTAACAATCAAATGATATACGATAGCGATAACCTGGAACATAACTGGACACAGTTGCGGGCCAATATGATGAAGCGCTTCGGCAAGAAGCCGGACATGAACGCCATCCTGTTCCTGATCGGGATACAGGAACTGGGCATGGGCATCCGGGAGTTTACCAAGGAGGAGAAGCAGGACTTGATGCACATCGCCACCTGCCGCGTCTTCGCCGAGTCGGGCTACTACGAGTTCACCGGCCGCGACGAGGAGGGCTGGCCGCACTTCAAGGCGGTAAAGTCCCTTCCTTTCGCCAACCTGAAGGAGCAGGAGAAGATGCTGAAATGGCACGTGATCGAGTACTTTAACCATGCCGACGAAATCCGGAAACCCTAAAGCGTAGCACGTATTTCGTATCACGTAGCACGACTTCCATCAAAGTATAAACTCAAAGTATAAGCTTATGCAGAAGTATAAAATCCTCAAACTTATACTTGTAGCTTCACTCTTTCTACTTCCCAGTGATAGTGGAAAGAAGACAAATCGTGCCACCTGATACGGGCTGCGTGTGTCGCAAAAATTTCACCCATGAGAATTATTACCTATAACGTGAACGGCATCCGTGCCGCTGTTACCAAAGGCTTCGGTGACTGGCTGAAAGCCGCCAACCCCGATGTGCTGTGCCTGCAGGAGATCAAGGCCGATGAATCCAAATTCGACAAGGCCTTGTTTGAGGATATGGGCTACCATGTGTACCTGCATCCGGCCGTAAAGAAGGGCTACAGCGGCGTGGCCATCCTTTCTAAGGAAAAACCGCAGCACGTGGAGGTGGGCTGCGGCATAGACTGCTACGATTTCGAGGGCCGTGTTTTGCGCGCTGACTACGGCGATGTGTCGGTGATGAGCGTATACATGCCTTCCGGGTCCAGCGGGGAGGAGCGCCAGAAGTTCAAGTTCCAGTGGATGGATGATTTCCACGGCTACGTGGGCGACCTGAAGCAGACGCTGCCGGGGCTGGTGGTGAGCGGCGACTACAACATCTGCCACAAGCCCATCGACATCCATAACCCAAAATCCAACGCCAAGAGCTCTGGCTTTCTGCCCGAGGAGCGCGAGTGGATGTGCAAGATCGTGGACAGCGGCTTTATTGATACGTTCCGCCACTTTAACCAGGAGCCCCACAACTATACCTGGTGGAGTTACCGCGCCGGCGCACGCAACAAAAATCTGGGCTGGCGTATTGATTATAACATGGCCACCGAAAACCTGCGCGACCGTTTGAAGCGCTCCGCCATACTTACCGAAGCCCGCCACTCGGACCATTGCCCGGTGTTGCTGGAACTGGAGTAGGGGAGGCATACTAAAACGCGCTGGTATAGAGTTATACTATAGGCATTTATACTTTTTTACCACCTGAAGTATAAGGTGTTAGATGGATTTGCTTAACTTACAACTATAGCCGCCATGCCTTAACCTTGTAATAGCGAGACATGAAACATACCGATGCACTCGATCAGTTGCTGCATCAATTGCAGGAGTTCAAGCAGAAATTCTACCTCAACATGCTGTTGCGGGGCGGGATATTCGCGGTTGGGCTCCTGCTTTCCGTTTACATTGTCTACAGCCTGCTGGAGTACATGTTCTACTTTCCGGAGTATGTGCGCGCCTTTTTGCTGTTCTCGTTTGTGGCGGTGGTGGTTTATGTGTTTGTGCGCTGGATTGCCTTGCCCACAGCGGCGCTGGCGCGGCTGCGGCGGGTGCTCTCCGATGAGCAGGCGGCACAGCAGGTAGGGGCCTACTTTCCCGAGATCCGCGACAAGCTGCTTAACGCCATCCAGCTGCAGCAGCAGGACCGCAGCAACGAGTTGATCCGGGCGAGTATCGCCCAGCGCAGCCAGCAGTTGCTCTCCTTTAAGTTTAAGGAGGCTGTTTCGTACCGCGAAAACAGGCCGCTGCTGAAGTATATCGCGTTGCCTGCCCTGATCGCCTTCCTAATCATGCTGGTGTACCCGGCCATTTTCGTGCAGGGCACCGAGCGCATCATCCACTATAAAACGCATTACACGCCGCAGGCCCCTTTCAATTTTGTGGTGCAGAACGAGGGGCTGCAGACATTCCGCGGCGAGGATTTTATACTTAAGGTTGGAGTGGAGGGCAAAACCGTGCCCAGCGAGGTATACATCAACTACAACGGGCGCCGCCAAAAGCTAAGCCAGGACCCTGACGGCAGTTATACTTATACCTTTAAGCAGCTGCAGCGCCCCTTGGATTTCCAGCTGGAGGGCTCCGGATTCTTCTCCGACAACTATACCCTGAACCTGCTCTCGCGCCCGAACCTGAAGGATTTCCGGATGCTGGTGCAATACCCGAAGTACCTGAATCGCAAACCGGAGGAGATACAGAACACCGGCAACGCTACCGTGCCCGAGGGCAGCACCATCACCTGGAACTTCTCCACCTCCGAAACAGATAGTATAAAACTTACCTTCGAGGAGCCTGTTCAGAGTATAACAGCGCAGAAAGACGGCAGCACCTTTGCCGCCAGCAAGGATTTCAGCCAGAGCCAGAACTATAGCATCAGCCTGCGCAACGAGCATAGCACGAACAAGGAGCAGATCAGCTACCAGATCACCACCATCCCGGACCGAAACCCGCAGATCAGCCTGGAGCAGTACCAGGACACGGCGCTGTACTCCTTTATGGTGTTGGGCGGCGATGTGTCGGATGATTACGGCCTGACGCGGCTGGCGCTGCTGTACCGCATCAGCAACAGTAAAAACCCGCAGGCAAAGTATAAAAGCCAGGCGCTGCCCCTGAACAAGCAGCAGCTCAGCCAAACATACTATCACCAATGGAACACCGCCGCCCTGAACCTGCAACCCGGCGACAAGCTGGAGTACTTTGTGCAGGTATGGGACAATGATGGCATCCATGGCCCCAAGAGCGCCCGCACTCGCACCTATGAGCTCAAGGTTCCGGACAAGCGCGAGCTGCAGAAGGAGCTGGACAATAATTCTCAATCGGTGGCCAGCCAGATGAGTAAAACCCTGGAGCGGGCAAACCAGTTGGAGCAGGAGCTATCCCGGTCGGAGGAGAAGATGAAGACCAAGCGCGACCTGAACTGGCAGGACAAGAAGCAGCTCGAGGACCTGGCCGCGAAGAAGAAGCAATTGGAGCAGGACATCAACTCTATGAAGGAACTGTTTGAGGAGCTCAACAAAAAGCAAAATATGCTCAACGAGCCAAACAAGCAACTGGCCGAGAAGGCGCAGGAGCTGCAGAAGCTCATGAACGACCTGCTGGACCCGGAAACGAAGAAGCTGTACGAGGAGCTGGAGAAACTACTGCAACTGCAGCAGCCCAACGACCAGGACCTGCAGCAACTCCTGAGCAAGCTCGATAACCGCGAGAAGAACCTGGAGCGCGAGCTGGAGCGGGCGCTGGAGCTGTTCAAGCAACTGCAGTTCGAGCAGAAGCTCGACAACATTGCCAACAAGCTGGAGGAGATGGGGGAGAAGGAGGAACAGCTGGCCCAGAAAACCGAGCAGAAGCAAGAGGAGAACCAATCCCTGCAGGAGCAGCAGCAGGAGCTGCAGGAGGAGTTTGAGGATGTGAAGGAGCAGATGGAAGAGCTGAAAGACCTGAATAAGCAACTGGACAACCCGAACCAGCTAAACGAGGAGCAACAGCAGCAGGACCAGCAAAGTATAGAGCAGCAGATGGAGCAGAGCCAGGAGCAGCTTCAGAAGAACGAGAACAAGAAAGCCAGCGAGTCGCAGCAGAAAGCAGGGCAGCAGATGAAGCAGATGGCCCAGCAGATGGAGGAGATGAAGAGCAGCATGAGCATGTCGGGCATGCAGCAGAACCTCGACAACCTCCGCGACATCCTGGAGAACCTGATCACGCTCTCCTTCGACCAGGAGGATTTGATGAAGCAGTTCCGCAGCGTGAACCAGAGCGACCCGCGCATGGTGGAGCTCTCGCAGCGGCAGCTAAACATCCGTGACAATGCCCAGGTGATAGAGGACAGCCTGTTTGCGCTGGCTAAAAAGGTGTTTCAGATCGAATCGTTCGTGACCCGCGAGGTGGCCGCCATGAACCAAAGTATGGACAACAGCGTGCAGGAACTCCGCGAGCGCAACCTGGGCAAGGCCACTGGGCAGCAGCAGCTCGCCATGACAAGTATGAACAACCTGGCCCTGATGCTCAACGACGCCCTGAAGCAAATGCAGCAGGCGATGCAGCAAATGCAGGGCAGCATGGCCGGAAAACAGAAGGGCAATAAGCCAATGCCCGGCAACATGGGCGAGTTGCAGCAACAATTGAACAAAAAAATCGAAGATCTGAAAAAAGGAGGCAAATCAGGCAAGGCACTTTCTGAAGAATTAGCTAAATTGGCTGCGGAGCAGGAGGCGCTGCGGAACGCTTTGAAAGAACTGGAGAAACAGGGGGCAAAACCTGGCGAAAAGGGCCAAAACGGCAACCTGGGAAATATTAGCAAGATGATGGAACAAAGCGAAACTGATCTCGTTAATAAACGTTTGACTGAGCAAACCATTCAGCGGCAGCGCGAAATCCTGACACGTTTGCTTGAAGCAGAGAAGTCCGCAAGGGAACGGGAATTGGACAATAAACGTGAAGCAACGACAGCTCAGGAGGTTGCCCGCAATGTCCCCCCTTCGTTCGAGCGATATATAAAGGCTAAAGAAAAACAAACGGAACTACTCAAGACCATACCTCCTGCGCTTTCACCGTACTATAAGCAGAAGGTAAACGAGTACTTCCAAAACATAAGCAAATAACCAGCACCTATTTTACACTTAACGATTAATATGAATCAGGTTAAAATTCAGATTCCTTCCCTAATCGAAAACATCAGAGTAATAGAAAGCTTTATCGACAACTCTAAAGATGAGTTTGAGTTTGAAGATGACATCTATGGCAACATCATGGTTGCCGTAACGGAATCTGTAAACAACGCTATTCGCCACGGCAATAAGTTTGATAAAGACAAGAATGTGTACTTGACGTTACAGGTAGAGGAGAATAAGTTACTTTTTGAGGTGGCTGATGAGGGCCCGGGCTTTGACTACGAGCATTTGCCAGACCCCACCGCACCCGAAAACCTGGAGAACCCTGGTGGACGCGGCATCTTCCTGATGCGCAACCTGTGCGACGAGGTAAACTTCCTGGACGAAGGAAAAAAAGTACAGCTAATCTTTAACATCCCCTTTCCAGAGAATGGATCATCCAATTGAGTTCTTTAGCGAGGATGTAGAATTCGAGCTAAACAACCCAGAGCAGGTAGCGGAGTGGATTGCATCCATCGTCGCGCGCCACGGACAAGACCTCAGCAACCTCACCTACATCTTCTGCTCCGACGATTACCTCCACGAGATCAACGTCGAGTATCTCGACCACGATACGCTGACAGACATCATCACCTTCAATAATGCCGACGAGGATGGCATCATTGAAGGTGATGTTTTTATTAGCATAGACCGTGTGCGCGACAATGCCCAGGACCACGGCACTGCGTTTGAAGACGAATTGCACCGCGTCATCATCCATGGGGTGCTGCACCTGCTTGGTTTTAAGGATAAGACAGAAGCGCAAGAGGCACTTATGCGTAAAGAAGAAGATTCTTCGCTATCTTTGCGCAAATTTTAGTGTCTAACGGAATTACCAACCCCTTGCTGATGTTTCACGTGAAACATCTCTTAAACCAGAATACATGTTTCCAGAATACGATATTATAGTTGTTGGTGCTGGGCACGCAGGCTGTGAAGCCGCGGCGGCCGCAGCGAAGATGGGTTCGAAGGTGCTGCTGGCAACCATGAACATGAACACGATCGCGCAGATGTCGTGCAACCCAGCCATGGGCGGCGTAGCCAAAGGGCAGATCGTGCGCGAGGTGGATGCCCTCGGCGGCATGAGCGGCATCATCACTGACCAGACCATGATCCAATTCCGCATGCTCAATAAGTCGAAAGGCCCGGCTATGTGGAGCCCGCGCGCCCAAAGCGATCGCATGCGTTTTGCCGAGGCCTGGCGCCTGAGCCTGGAGCAAACCGAGAACGTGGACTTCTGGCAGGAGATGGTGACAAGCATCGAAGTGGAGAATGGTCGCGCCGTTGGCGTACGCACGAGCCTGGGGATAACTATACGTGGAAAAGCCGTTATACTTACGAACGGCACGTTTCTGAATGGCATTATCCACATCGGTGAGAAGCAGATGGGCGGGGGCCGCTCCGCAGAAAAAGCAGCGAAAGGCATCACCGAGCAACTGAAAGAACTGGGCTTTGAAGCCGGCCGCATGAAGACCGGAACACCGCCGCGCGTAGATGGCCGCTCGCTCGACTACAGCAAAATGGAGGAGCAGTTTGGCGATGAGAACCCAAGCAAATTCTCCTATACTGACACCCAGCCGCTGCCCAAGCAACGCAGCTGCTACATTACCTATACCAATCCGGAGGTGCACGAAATCCTGAAGACAGGCTTTGAGAAATCACCGATGTTCCAGGGACGCATCCAGGGATTGGGGCCACGCTACTGCCCAAGTATAGAAGACAAGATCAACCGCTTCGCCGACCGCACCCGCCACCAGATCTTTGTGGAGCCGGAAGGATGGAACACCGTGGAAGTATACGTGAACGGTTTCTCCAGCTCGCTTCCGGAGCACGTGCAATATGAGGCGCTGCGCAAGATTGAAGGCTTTGAGAACGCGAAGATGTTTCGTCCGGGCTACGCCATCGAGTATGACTTCTTCCCGCCCACGCAGCTGAACCTGACGCTGGAGACAAAGCTGGTACAGAACCTATACTTTGCAGGCCAGATAAACGGTACCACGGGTTATGAGGAAGCAGCGTGCCAGGGATTGATGGCAGCCATCAACGCGCACAACAAGATTAACGACAAAGAACCGTTCATACTTAAGAGATCCGAAGCATACATCGGTGTGCTGATTGATGACCTGGTGAACAAAGGCACCGACGAACCTTACCGCATGTTCACGTCGCGCGCCGAGCACCGCATCCTGCTGCGCCAGGACAATGCCGATATCCGCCTTACCAAGATGGGATATGAGCTGGGGCTGGCCGACGAAAGCCGCATGCAGGCTGTGGATAAGAAGATCACGGAAACGGCAGAAATCATCGCCTACTTGAATAACAAGCCGATTGAGCCCGGAAATATCAACAGCATGCTGGAGGAGCTGGGCTCTGCGCCGATAACAGAAAAGCAACGCGCTGGCCAGCTCATCAAGCGCCCGAACGTGGAGATCGAGGACATCGCCAGAGCCATACCCGCCGTAGCCGAATACCTGAGCAAGTTTAAGCCCGACAGCGTGGAGCAGGCAGGCATTCAGGTGAAGTATGAGACCTACATTGAGAAAGAGTATGCGATGGCGGCCAAGATGGGGGAACTTGAAAACTATACTATCAAAGGAAAAATAAACTACCGCGACATCCCTGCGTTATCTAAGGAAGCAAAGGAAAAACTACTGAAAGTGGAGCCGGAAACAATAGGCCAGGCCTCCCGGATCAGTGGCGTGTCGCCGGCTGACATATCGGTGTTAATGGTATACCTGGGAAAATAAATGAGCTACGAAAGACTGGAGCAATGCCCGATCTGCGGCAAGGAAGCCTTTAAAAACTTTTTAGTAGTAAACGACAACGCTGTCTCGAAAGAGAGCTTTGTGATTGTGGAATGTGAGAACTGCTCGTTCAAGTTCACAAACCCGAGGCCCGACGCGCAGAGTATAAGCCAGTACTATGAGTCAGATGATTACATCTCGCACTCCAACACCACCAACGGAATTATCAACAGGGCCTATCATGTGGTGCGCTCCATCACGACCAAGCAGAAGGTGGAGCTAATCAACAAATACGCACCCGTAAAAGGAAGTATACTGGACTATGGATGCGGCACCGGGGTTTTTCTGAGCGCATGCAAAAAGGATGGCTGGGAGATAAGGGGCATCGAACCAAATTCCAAGGCCCGAAAGAAAGCCACGGTGCAAACCGGAGAGATCATAGCCGAAACGCTGGAAGACATAGAGGGGGAGAAGTATGAAGTGATCACGCTGTGGCATGTGCTGGAGCATATCCATGCGCTGAACGAGACAATGGAGCAGTTGCTGGAGCACCTGCAGGAAGACGGAACCCTGATCATTGCCGTACCGAACGCCGACTCGCATGACGCGCAGGAGTACAAGGAGAACTGGGCCGCCTACGATGTGCCGCGCCACCTCTACCACTTTACGCAGCCTACCATGAAGCGCTTCCTGAAGAAGCATAAGATGAGGCTTGAGGAGGTGCTGCCCATGAAATTCGATGCTTATTATGTGAGTTTGCTGAGCGAGAAGCAAAAGCAGGGCAAGACAAAGATGCTAACGAGCGTGATGAACGGGTACCGCTCCAACAGCTATGCTGAGAAGAACGGCAACGATTACTCCAGTTTGATTTTTATAGCGAAAAGAAAATAATAGCGCCAAATTGCGCAGGAAAAAAAATAGGCAAGCGAGAGTTTGCCTATTTTGATTTGATGACCACACAGCCCATGAAGCTAATAAAAGCATTTATTGCAGCCGCCCTTGCCACAGGAATGGCTGCCTGCGCCACGCAAAGCCCACCGGAGGGAGGACCACGGGACCAGACCCCACCAAAATTGGTGAACAGTAACCCAAAGGACCAGCAACTGAATGTGGATACCCGCACCATCACGCTGGAGTTTGACGAAGAGGTTCAGCAGAATACATTGACCAAGGAGCTCCTCATCACCCCTAATGTCAACAATCCCTACAAGGTGATTCCGAACCGGAATGTGCTGACGCTGGAGTTTGAAAAGCCGCTGGAGGATAGCACCACCTACACCTTCAATTTCAGGAACGGAATAACAGACATCACCGAAAAGAACAAGGCTCAGGACCTCAGGCTGTCGTTCAGCACCGGCTCCTTTATAGACTCCAGCCGCGTGAGCGGAACAGTGGTGGACCTGATGAAGCAGACACCGGAGAAAGAGGCGCTGGTGCTGCTCTACCAGGCAGGAGACACCATGAGCGTGCGCAAGAACAGGCCATACTACCTCACCGCAGCGGATGCACAGGGCAACTTTACGATGGAGAATGTGAAGGAAGGCAGCTACCGCATGTACGCCCTGATAGACAAAAACAGCAACAGCTACTATGACTCGGAGGAAGAGCGGATTGCCTACCTGGCGAAGCCCATTACCATTACGCCGAATACCGATACAGTAAAGCTGCAGACGGTTAGGATAGACACCAAGAAACCCATACTTCTGAGCCGGGGCCGCTTTACTGACAGGTTTGTGGCAGGATACAATGAGGGGATACAGCAGTTCACGGCTATCCCTGTGGCCGGTAAAGACACGCTGATGAGCAAGAGGCTGCTAGACGGAAAAACAGCAGAGCTATTCAAGACAGCGAATTTCGGAGGTGGAAAAGTCATACTTGCGGCTGTTGATTCCGCGGGCAATATCGGCTCGGACACACTGGATATCGCGTTTGAGGGTAAACCTTCTACACGCATAAAAGGGGCCGCAATAAAAGTTATGAACAACGGGAACGCTGGATACAAGGTGGGGCAAGAGGTAGTAGTGGAGCTGCAGACACCCGTTCGCTTAGCCGGTAAAGCACCAGTGACACTGATGGCCGACAGCGTGGTGGTAGAAGCGTTGCAGCACCCCGAGCAGGTAAGCCTGGACAAGACAAACACAGAACTGCGCTTCGCTGTACCAAGCATCAGCAGTAACATCAGGCAACTGACGGTATTGTTGGACAGCACGGCCATACAACCACTGGAGGGACCGGCACTCTCGTTTGCACCGCTGCAGCTGGCCATAGCGGAAGGCAAAGGATCCACCGGAAGCCTGAGCGGCAACATCAGCACGGACCATACTTCCTATACTCTGCAACTCTTAAACAGCGAGTATAAGGTGGTAGAGGAACGCGGCGTAGGCAAGACTTTCCGGTTTCGGAATATTGCTCCGGGCAGTTATTACATTCGGGTGCTGATCGACGAGAACAAGAACGGCAAGTGGGATAAGGCAGATCCTGAGTTTAAAGTACAGCCGGAGCCAGTATACATGCACCCGGCCACGATAGAGGTTCGCGCAAACTGGGAGGTGGAGGACCTGGACCTGAAATTCTAGGACAGCCAAGTATAACGGGAAAAGGAGAAGCGGAAGCCTCTCCTTTTTTTATGCCCCGGCAAGTATAAACTCCAGCAAACAGAAGCATTAAATAAAAAAGACACCTATCTGAGGTACCAGAAACACGAGTCAGAAGGCACGAATACTATAAGAAGTATAGCAAGTGCTGGCCGCATAGACTCCAACAAGCAGGGAAGTATAAAACGTATCGAACCGACGAAGGAACTAAGTATAAACGGACATACTTGATCCAGATGCTTTCTGAAGTATAACTCACTGCCGCGCCAGCGGGCACAAAGTATAAACCAATCCTCAACGGCATCACCATAATAAGCCAAGTATAAATCCCGCTCAATTCCCTTTGCTGCTTTGGCCACAGCTGCAACAAAAGTCTGCCGCATCCTATTTGTCATTGCCATTTCATACTTTACCAAAGCCTCACCTCATACATTTAAAGCTGCTTTGCTGAGCAAAGCATTTACGTTGCTACTGCCAATCACAAACCTGCTGCGTGCGTAAGAAACCAAAGGCACTTACACGTGTGTAAGCTAACGGGCAGAGGTAACGACTACCGGCAAGTATAAAAGGCAGGTAAAAGAATGACTGAAATAGGCAGAAATGAGGAAGAAAACAGGGAGTCAGAAAATTTTTTCACTAATCCACAAAGTTGTGCCTAACCCTGTGGAAAAGCGTGGGTAAAGGTAAGGATAACTTGCACGCACAGATATTACACACCCCGGAATGGCTTACACAAAGGGTAAAAAGTGGATACCGGTGTATAATTCACCCTCCGTTTGGGCCTTTTCCACCTTTCTGTTTCCTGTTCATAAAGAAATACACACAAAAGGGCAAAAAGTGGATAAGAGGGCTAAGCTATTGGTACAAAAGCAGCTAAAATCCACATCTCAACCTTGCGGCTGGTGAAAAGAACAAACGATGTACACAAGTTATGGACCTTACACAAACCTGAGTAAAGTTGTCCACTTATAAACAGACCTAACAATGAAAGAGGATTCTATTTAAAAAATCTTCTTACAAAAATTATTAAGGACTGTGAAGTGTGGAAAGGTCGGGAAAAAAGACTGTGAAACGGGGCGGGGAGCTTACACAGGAGAAAAAAACAAGGAGAAAATCTGTATATTTAGAACTCGCAAAGCAAAAGGATACACACAACAAGATAAACTATGCTTTTAAAGGTAGACCTATCGCTCCCGTTCCACGAGCCAATACTGATATTCACGTTGGTGCTCCTGATCATTCTGGTGGTGCCGATATTCCTGAAAAAATTCAGTATACCGGGAATCGTGGGCCTGATTATAGCTGGGGTGATACTGGGGCCGAACGGGTTTCATATCCTGGAGCGGGACGCGAGCATCGTGTTGTTCGGAACGGTGGGCTTGCTGTATATCATGTTCCAGGCAGGCCTGGAGATAGACATGATAGACTTTAAGCGCTACAAGATACGGAGCATCGTTTTCGGCACCTTCACGTTCCTGATACCCATCTCGGTGGGTACGGTGGTTTTTCTCTACCTGCACGATTACGATATAAAACCAGCCATACTTCTGGCAAGTATGTTTGCCCCGCACACGCTATTGGCATACCCCATCGTCAGCCGACTGGGCTTAAGCAAGAACGAGGCAGTTACCATCACCATAGGTGGAACGCTGATAACCGACACAGCGGTGCTTTTTGTGCTGGCCATCATCATCAATTCAACGCAGGGCGAAACCAGCGCAGGCTTCTGGGTATGGATGGTCATCAAGATGATTGCCTTTGTGGTGGTGGTGCTTTGGGTGTTTCCCAAGATTGCCAAATGGATGTTTAAGCAACTGGAGAGCGAAAAGGGCGCGCAGTACATCTTCGTGCTCACTGTTATCTTCGCCGCAGCCTTCCTCTCGGAGCTGGCAGGCATGGAGGCCATCATCGGCGCATTCCTGGCGGGCCTGGCGCTCAACCCACTCATACCGCATACATCGCCCCTGATGAACAGGGTAGAGTTTGTAGGCAACAACATCTTCATCCCATTCTTTTTGATCAGCACCGGCATGCTGGTGGACCTGAAAGTACTCTTCACGGACACAAACGCCATGCTGATAGCGGCCACAATTGTGGTGCTCTCGCCGCTCACCAAGTATGCCGCTGCATTCCTTACGCAAAAAATATTCGGGTTCAGCGTGCTGCAGCGTAACCTGATATTCGGCCTGAGCAGTGCACACGCGGCGGCAACACTGGCCGTGGTGCTGGCAGGGTACGAGATAGGCCTGATAGGGGAGAGTGCCCTGAACGGTGCGGTGGTACTGATCCTGACCTCAAGTATGGTGAGCTCCCTGACGACGGAAAAGGTAGGCAAGAAACTGGCCATTTTCGAGAGCCGAAGGAAGCCGGACATCAGTCAGAAACCAGACCGGATCCTTGTGCCGATAGGGAATCCGAAAACCATCGAGCAGTTGATCGACCTCTCGATCATGTTGAAGAACCCGGCGCATAAGGCCCCGATTTTCCCATTGGCCGTGGTGATAGACAATGAGCACGCCGAGGAGGAGATCTTCAAGAAGAACAAGATGCTGCAGGAGGCCATCACACACGCCTCGGCCACAGACAATGATGTGCAGCTGGTTTCCAAGATTGACGTGAACGTATCGAGCGGAATTCTGAGGGCCATAAAAGAACTGATGATCACGGAGGTGGTGCTGGGCTGGAACGCCAAGATAACAACCCGCGACAGGATCTTCGGGTCAGTGCTGGACAACCTCCTCGAAAACACAGACGAGATGATCCTGGTATGCAAGATCATCCAGCCCTTGAACACGACGGGAAGGCTGATGGTGATCGTGCCAACGAACGCAGAACTGGAAAGAGGCTTCCTGAGGTGGATCAAGTCCGTGAAGCTGCTATCGACGCAACTGGGGGCGCCTATCGTATTCCGGTCCCGAAGAAGAACCCTCAACAAGCTCAAGAAAGCCGTAAGCGGCAGCAAGCCGACCGTGGAAGCAAGCTACCAGGAGTACACAAGTATGAAAGACATAGCCGGCATGAAGTCAGAGCTGCAGAAGGATGACATGGTGATCGTGATCTCGGCCAGAAAGAAAACGATTTCCTATAACAGCAACATGGATTACGTGCCGCGCGTGCTGTCTAGGGATTATAAGGACAACAGCTTTATCGTGATTTACCCGGAACAGTACTCAGAGCACCAGTCGGTGCCGGTGAAACAGACGACGGAGGCGTATGAAGAAACAAGCGAAAAAAGCGTTTAACTATAAGCTGGACTTCGATAAAACAGATTTCAGGAAGCACCCGGAGCTGTACAGGGTAGGAAAAGGAGAGCAAGGCGTATTGCTGGTGGAGCCGTACAAGTCGGAGATACTGCCGCACTGGCGGTTCAAAAACCCGGAAGTGGCGCGGGAATCGAGCGAGAAGATTTATACTTTGTTTCTGGAATACCTGGGGCAAAACGATTTTGTGGGCGCGGACATGGCCCGCAAGTTCCTGCAGATGGGCTACACCCGCAGCAGGCGCTACGCCAACCATCGCAGCGGCCAGAAGTATAATGGCCCCGTGCCGGACGATAAAAAAGGCCAGAGCGGCGCCCACGGCAGACCGCAACTCCCCCTCGATCCGGATCCCGTAAAAGCCGAGTCAGCGGCGATATTCAGGGAGAAGTGGGAGCAGGCGAAGGAGAACGAGAAGTATAGGCAGCTGATGGAGGAATTCAGAGACCTGCACGAATAGCCCGGGCAGAATAAAAAGAAAACCCAACGAAAGGTAAAAACCGTATCTTTGCACATATAAAAAATCACTATTGAACATGATCAATAAAGACATCAGGTTGGGCAAAGGGCTTGGTAAGATCAAGTTTGGCCTGACAATGGAAGAAGTAGAAGAATTGTTGGGCGAGCCTGAAGAGGTGGAAGAATCAGATGAGGAGGATGAGTTCGAGCATCAGGCCTGGAACTACTGGGAGGAGGGCTACTCGCTCTACTTCGATAAGGAGGACGATTACCGCCTGAGCTGCATCGAGACAGCCAACCGGGACGTGCAGATCTTCGGGGAGCGCGTTTTCGAGATGAGCCGCCAGCAGGTCCTGCAGCTTTTCACCGACCACGAGGTTACCAACCCGGAGGAAGAGGAGGCTGAAACCGGCGAGACCCGCATCTCTTTTGAGAAAGAGATGATCGACCTATACTTCGACGAAGACCAGCTGATCGCCGTAAACTTCGGGGTATTCATCAACGACGACCTGGAAGTAGTATGGCCTGAGAAATAGGTAAAACTGTTTATACTTTAAAAAAGGAAGAGCCCCGGCTAAATGATAGCCGGGGCTCTTTTTATGTCTCGTGCAAAGTATAAATCACCTGCCGTACCACGTGGATAAGTATACGCGAAAGCCACTGCGTTTACTCAAAAGGCCACTTTTATACTTCATGCTTTAAAAGGATGTCCACAGGTCCACCAACAAAAAAGCCCGGCAGCGATGCCAGGCTTTTAAGAGTCAGAAGCAGGTGAGAAGGCTATTCAAAGAAGAAGTTATATAACTCCTCCTGTATCACAGGGTTAATGGCAACTGCCAGGATTATGGAGATGGTCAAACCAATGGCTACCGACAGGATGTCTTTGCCGATCAGATTGAACGTCTTGGCGAACTTAACCGGGGAGTCTTGCGCGCGCAGGCGCATACCCAGCTCGCGGCCGGCCAGCAAACCCACAAAAACCCAGGTTGTGCTCATCGGGATGTTGTTCACTTCCTTGAATAAATAAAGAATGATGGCATACACCAGGTCGATGATGGTGGCGCTGCGAACGTCGCGCACCTCTGATTTCTCGTTGATGATGTTCTGGATCTTATCCCCTTTCTTGTAGAACAGGAAACCAAGGCCCAGGAAAATAAACAGGGTGAAAGTCAGGAACTCATATACATTGAGCTGGCGGGGCAGGTAAACGGCGATGTTGGCCAGGTCTTGGGCCAGCCAGGTGTACCACAGGAAACCGCTGATCACCCACTGGGCAACGGTCCAGGAAATGTGCGCCTTCCCCTTGATAAAACGTTTGATGACCTTGGTAAGCACCAGGTAGATAACCAGGGCCGAGAAAAAGGCCACGAAGTAACCGGCTATACTTTTGTTGATCATGCTCAGGATAGTACCCGATGTGGCCGTGAACACGCTGAGCAGCATGAACGTGGTGGAAACAGGAATGCGGAAACGGGTAAGCAGTAACAGGATGATGGGCGAAGCCAGCTGCAGGTATACAAAGCTGGTCGGTGCCGTCTCCAGACCAGGTGTGGCTAAACGCTGATACGACACATCGCCATCGAATACCACCCAGCTGTAGGTAATCGTGAAAACAAAAATAAGGCCCATGAACAGCCACTGCCAGTACCATTTCTTGTCCTCGTTGGAACCGATGAACGTGCCAATCGTCTGAATACTGTCGTTGGCGATGGCAGAGTAACCGGCAAAGGCAAAGCCCACCCACATGGCGATGGAGGGGTAAGGGTATAGCGCACCCGCAGCTATCAGGGAGAAGGCGATGAAGTATAGGAACTTCTTTTCCTTCTGAAAGACAACATCTACCAAACTATACCGCTTGGTGAACTTGTGTGGCTTGGCTGGTGCTACAGTACTTAGCTTCTTTCTAGTCTTAGCCATCATGAAATGTATGAGTGAGAAATAAAACGCTGCAAAGGTAAGTTATACCAATGTTAAGTCTTGATGTGCAATGTTAAGAAATTGTTACCACGCAGCAGGCAAAAAATTTAGTTTGAGCCAAAGTATGCAAGCGGGAAAACCAGTAAGTGCAGGGATAAAGAAGTGTAAGGGTAAAGGAGGGGCAAATACACGAATAAAAGTATAACTTAGCATTTGGCATAAACAGACACGAAAGAAGTATATTTGCGGCATGGCGACACAAGAAAAAACACCTGTAGAAAACGCTCAGTTAAAAGACATCATCTCGCACGCGAAGGAGTATGGTTTCATATTCCCGTCCAGCGAGATCTATGATGGACTGCAGGCCGTGTATGACTACGGCCAGATGGGCGTGGAGCTGAAGAACAACATCAAGACCCTGTGGTGGAAAAGCATGACGCAGCTAAACCAGAACGTAGTTGGCCTGGACGCGTCGATCTTTATGCACCCGCTGGTTTGGAAGGCCTCTGGTCACGTGGACAGCTTCAACGACCCGATGATCGACAACAAGGACTCGAAGAAACGCTACCGTGCCGACGTGCTGATCGAAGACAAAGCGGCCCAGTACGAGAAAGACGGCCACTACGAGAAAGCCAGCGAACTGCTGGTAGAGATGGGTAGGCTGCTCGGCGCTGAGGACCTGGACAGTGTGCGCGAACTTATCATCAAGGAAAATATCAAATGCCCGGTCTCCGGTACCACCAACTGGACGGAAGTGCGCCAGTTCAACCTGATGTTCTCCACCCAGGTGGGCTCTGTGGCCGAAGATTCGCAGACCATTTACCTGCGCCCCGAAACGGCTCAGGGCATTTTCGTAAACTTCCTGAACGTGCAGAAGACCGGCCGCATGAAGGTGCCGTTCGGTATCGCCCAGATCGGAAAGGCCTTCCGGAACGAGATCGTGGCGCGCCAGTTTATCTTCCGCATGCGCGAGTTTGAGCAGATGGAGCTGCAGTTCTTTGTGCGCCCTGGCACCGAGATGGAGTGGTACGAGCAGTGGAGAGATACGCGCCGTAAGTGGCACGAGGCCATTGGGGTGCCAACCAACAAACTGCGCTTCCACAACCACGAGAAGCTGGCCCACTACGCCAACGCTGCCCTGGACATCGAGTTTGAGTTCCCGTTTGGTTTCAAAGAGGTAGAGGGTATCCACTCCCGCACCGACTTCGACCTGACGCAGCACCAGGAGTTGAGCCGCAAAAAGCTACAGTACTTCGACAACGACCTGAACGAGGAAGGCAAGCCTTACGGCAACTACGTGCCTTACGTGGTGGAGACCTCCGTAGGCGCTGACCGCCTGTTTTTGATGGTACTGTGCAGCGCCTATACCGAAGAAGAGATTACCGAGGGTGAAAGCACCAAGAGCCGCACCTTCCTGAAACTGCACCCGGCGCTGGCCCCGGTGAAAGCCGCCATACTTCCGCTGACCAAGAAAGACGGGCTGCCGGAGAAAGCTTCCGAGATCTACGACAGCCTGAAGTATGATTTCAACCTGATTTACGAAGACCGCGACAGCATCGGCAAGCGCTACACCCGTCAGGATCTGATCGGCACGCCTTTCTGTATTGCTGTAGACCACCAAACGCTGGAGGATAATACCGTAACCGTGCGCGACCGCGACAGCCGTGAGCAGGTGCGCATGCCCATCAGCGAACTGCAGGCCTACATCAGCAAGGCTGTCAGCTTTAAGAGCATTCTGGAAAAGCTGGCCTAAGTATAAAGTATAAAATGGAGAAAGCCGAAGGTGCAGCAGCGCCTTCGGCTTTTTTTATGTTCTTGTGGCTTAGCCTGTTTTAAACCCCCCGATACCGCGGCTCGTTTATAGAAGTATAAATCAAGCATTAAAACCATGAGAGAAACAGAATACAGGGCCCGCGGCAACTGGAATGAGCTAAAGGGCAAAATGAAGCAGCAATACGGAGACTTAACCGATGACGACCTGACCTATGAAGAAGGCAGGCAGGACGAGTGGCTTGGACGGATGCAGCAAAGAGTAGGCAAGACCAAGCACGAGATAAAGGAGTGGATTGACCGCCTCTAAGGCTCCGTAGAACTGCAAGTATACCGTCTTAATAGGGACACCATTCATCGCCCCATCTCCTTCACCGGTGTATGGGGCGATTTGCGTTGAACGCACCGGCCTCATACTTTGCCAACCCCGTTCCAAGTATAAAGTATAGAGCGAAAGAATCACAGGCGTTAGAACTTGTCTTTAAGTGTGAAAGTTATGTAAAGTATAAAATGTGGATTTATGCGTGTTAAAATGTATAAGGAGGAGCGTGAAAACAGTGGATTAGATGTGTAAAAGGCGAAAGCTTGAAAGTTATACACATTTGTGTCGTGTAAAAAACTGCGGGAAATACACATATTGGGAGGAGAACGCGGCACAGGAGGCTAAACAGGCATCAGCATGTGAAAAACAAGTATGAAATCGCGGCAGGAAGTATAAATGGGCCGATTGTACTCCTTTTATGCACAGCCAGCAGCAGGCGCGGGGAGAGGCAGGGAGCGTAAGGGAAGCCCAGCGCTTATCTGACCAGACGTAGCAGATTCATAGCCACTTAGGCAGGTTCGTTTCAGCAGCTTTATGCGTTTGCAGCCTCCCGGTGCCGCAAAAAATCTGTACCTTTGCAGAACCAATGCCATAGCAGCGTGTTGGAATGCAGTGGAAGCTGGCCTCATCGATTGAAATGTGGCCAAACCTGCTTAAATTGCCATCTTGCTGACCACGACTTTACATGCGCTGGAGACCATTCACAGGCAATCAAAGGCAAACTGAACGTGAGGCGGCAAAGCAAGAAAAAGAGAATAACGGTTGAGGAAGTTATAAAACCTATAAACGGTGAAGTACAACGAGTATAAAAACCTGAATTACGCCAAGGTAGGCGAAGAAGTGCTCTCCTTCTGGAAGCAGCACAATATCTTTGAAAAATCAGTAGCCACCCGTGAAGGCAACACGCCTTTTGTGTTTTATGAGGGGCCGCCTTCTGCCAACGGCACGCCGGGAATTCACCACGTAATGGCCCGCGCCGTGAAGGATATTTTCTGCCGCTACAAGACGCTGAAAGGCTTCCAGGTAAACCGCAAAGGCGGCTGGGATACGCATGGACTGCCCGTAGAACTGCAGGTAGAGAAGGAACTGGGCATCACCAAGGAAGACATTGGCAAAACCATCTCGGTAGAAGCGTACAACCAGCACTGCCGCGAAACGGTGATGCGCTTTAAGAACCAGTGGGACACGCTCACTGAGCAGATGGGCTACTGGGTCGACCTGAACAACCCCTACATCACCTTCGAGGATGAGTACATCGAGTCTTGCTGGGCCCTGCTGAAAAGGCTCTACGACAAAGGTTATCTGTACAAAGGCTATACCATCCAGCCCTTTTCGCCGGCTGCCGGCACCGGTCTGAGCTCGCACGAACTCAACCAGCCAGGCTGCTACAAGATGGTGAAGGATACCACCATTGTGGCGCAGTTTGAGGTGAAGAAGATTACCCGCAACATGTTCCTCTTCGAGCATGAGGAGGAGAGAGTATACTTCCTGGCCTGGACCACCACGCCCTGGACACTGCCGGCCAACACAGCGCTGGCCGTAGGCAAGAACATCAAGTATGTAAAAGTACAGACCTACAATCAGTATACGTTCGAGCCGATCTCGGTTATATTAGCCAAGGACCTGGTGAGCCGCTACTTCAACCCCAAAGCCGCTGAACTGGCCCTGACCGGTTACAAGGCAGGCGATAAGCTGATCCCTTACAAAGTCGTGGAGGAATTTACGGGCGCTGACCTGGCAGGCGTAGAGTACCACCAGTTGATGCCCTACGTGCAGCCGGACAAGCCCGCCTTCCGCGTGATCATCGGCGACTATGTAACGACTGAGGACGGTACCGGTATGGTGCACATCTCGCCAACCTTTGGTGCGGATGACGCTCGCGTTGCCGCCCAAAACGATATCCCGGCGCTGCTGGTGCTCGACGAGAACGGCAAACCTGCCCCGATCGTGGACAGGCAGGGCCGCTTTGTACCAGAAATCACCGACTTTGCCGGCATGTACGTGAAGAACTATGCCAAGGAAGATGAGTCTTCCCCAGAGTATAGGCCGACCGACGTAAAGATCGCCATCAAGCTGAAAGAGGAGGGCAAGGCCTTTAAAGTAGAGAAGTATGAGCACACCTATCCGCACTGCTGGCGTACCGATATGCCGGTGCTCTACTACCCGCTGGATAGCTGGTTCATCAAAACCACGGCCGTGAAGGACCGCCTGATCGAGCTGAACAAGACCATCAACTGGAAACCGGAGTCTACGGGCACGGGCCGTTTTGGCAACTGGCTTGAGAACCTGGTGGACTGGAACCTGTCGCGCTCCCGCTACTGGGGTACGCCGCTGCCGATCTGGCGAACAGAAGGCGGCGAGGAAGAGATCTGCATCGGCTCCATCGCGCAGCTGAACGAGGAGATTGCCAGAGCTGTGGACGCCGGTGTGATGGATGCCTCGGTAGAGGTGAAAGACCTGCACCGCCCGTACGTGGATAACGTAGTTCTGTTGAGCGACTCCGGCAAGCCAATGTACAGAGAGCCAGACCTGATCGACGTGTGGTTCGACTCCGGCGCCATGCCTTATGCACAGTGGCACTACCCGATCGAGAACAAGGAAATCTTCGAGCAGAACTTCCCGGCCGACTTCATTGCCGAGGGGGTGGACCAGACACGCGGATGGTTCTTCACGCTGCATGCGCTGGCTGTGATGCTGGAGGATAGCGTGGCCTACAAGAACGTGATCGCTAACGGCCTGGTGCTTGACAAGAATGGCAACAAGATGAGCAAGCGCCTCGGCAACGCCATCGACCCCTTCGAGATGATCGGCCAGTACGGCCCGGATGCCGTGCGCTGGTATATGATCTCGAACGCGCCGCCATGGGACAACCTGAAGTTTAACCCGGATGGGGTAGTGGAGACGCAGCGCCGATTCTTTGGCACGCTGCAGAACACGTACTCGTTCTTCGCGCTCTACGCTAACCTCGATAATTTCACTTATTCTGAGGCCGATGTGCCGATGGCGCAGCGCACCGAGTCGGACCGCTGGATCATTTCCAAGCTGAACACCCTGATACAGGACGTGGACGGCTACTATGCCGACTACGACCCGACCCGTGCTGCCCGTGCCATCCAGGATTTCGTGGTGGACGACCTGAGCAACTGGTACGTGCGCCTCAACCGCAAACGTTTCTGGAAAGGCGAGTACAACCAGGACAAGATGGCCGCTTACCAGACACTTTATACCTGCCTGGAGAACATCGCCATACTTGCCGCGCCGGTGGCGCCGTTCTTTACCGAACAACTCTACCGCGACCTGAACGCGGTGAGTAGTAGGCATAGGGAGGAGTCGGTGCACCTGGCCTATTACCCGGAGGTAAATCACGAGGACATCAACAAGGACCTGGAAGAGCGCATGCAACTGGCCCAGTCTGTTTCCTCACTGGTGCACTCGCTGCGCAAGAAGGAGATGATCAAGGTACGCCAGCCGCTGCAGCGCATCCTGATTCCGGTGCTTAACCCGAAGATGAAGCAGCAGATAGAAGCTGTGGCTGACCTCATCCTGAGCGAGGTGAACGTGAAGACCATCGAGTACATCGACGACACATCGGGTATCCTGGTGAAGAAGATCAAGCCTAACTTTAAAAAGCTGGGGCAGGTGTTTGGGCCGAAGATGAAGCTGGTGGCCGCCGCCGTGCAGCAGATGGAGCAGAAGGACATTGCGGAGCTGGAGCGCGAAGGAGGCTTTAAGATCATGCTGAATGAGGAGGAAACTGCTGTGCTGACGCCGGAGGATGTGGAGATCTCCTCAGAGGACATCCCGGGTTGGCTGGTGGCCAGCGAAGGCAAGCTGACGGTGGCCCTGGACATTACAATCACGGAGGAGCTGAAGCAGGAGGGCATCGCCCGCGACCTGGTGAACCGCATCCAGAACCTGCGTAAGGACTCCAACCTGGAGGTGCAGGACAAGATCCACATCGCCATGCAGCAGTCGGCGCCGGAGGTAAATGCGGCGGTAGCCAACTATAGCAACTACATCTGCGCCGAAACGCAGGCCCTGGGCCTGGAGGTGGTACAGGAGTTGCCAAGCGCCACGCTGCTGGACATTGATGAGTACAAAGTATACATCCGCATCCAGACGGAGCAAAACGCAATTGTGTAAACCAGAGAGCGCCAGGAAACTAAAAGGGGTTCCTGGCGCTTTTATACTTTTAAGGAGGTCTATTGCGGCGGAAAGCAAGTATAAAGCGCTGCTGCTTAATGTTCAGATATGAAATACGGAAAATATTACCTGGCTGCGCTTGCTGTCATCCTCATCGATCAGGTTGTGAAGCTGATCGTGCACTATAACATGGAGATGGGCCTGCCAGGTGAGATCCATTTGATAGGAGACTGGCTGAAGCTGCACTACACCCTGAATCCGGGCATGGCCTTTGGCGTGGAGCTGGGATCAGAGTATGGCAAACTCATGCTGACGTTGTTCCGCCTGGTGGCTATGTTCGGTATTAGTTACTACCTGTACTACCTGGTAAAGCATAAAGCCCCGAAAGGCCTCATCTGGTGCATCGCGCTTATACTTGGCGGCGCCGTGGGCAACCTGATTGATAGCACCTTTTATGGCGTGTGGTTCGATAACGCCCCGTATGGTTCCTCTACACCGTGGTTTCATGGGCAGGTAATCGATATGTTCTATGTAGATATATGGGAGGGCATCGTGCCGAACTGGATCCCGATCTTCGGCGGCAAGCCTATGTCGCTGTGGCCGATCTTTAACGTAGCCGACTCCGCCATATTCATCGGTGTGCTGCTGATCCTGTTCAACCAAAAGCGTTTCTTTGGCGAGCACCACGAAGAGCCGAAGCACAAACTTGCAGAACAGCAGGGGCTGTAATCCGAAGTATAAAGTATAAGTATAAATGCAGATGGCTGCTCCGGGTGGGGCAGCCTTTTTGTTTTGCCTGGGGCTGGTTATCTTTAGCAGGATGAAAAAAGACTTGAACAAGCTCGACCTGATGATAGCGGCGCTATACTTGCGTTATAGGCGAAGGGAAGACCATTGGCTTAGTGCATTCTGGACAAAGCTATTTTTTGGTCTTCTTGGGATGGTATGGGCTTGGTGCCTGTTTGAGTGGAGCTTATACTTGATAGGATTTCCTCGCCCTGACTTCATTCATGAGCCATACTTTATGGGTGTAATATTTGGTCTTTGGTCTTTGAGTGGCTTTATCATCCACAAATCCACGCTATCTTTCGAAGAACTTTCAACGATAGATTTATACCCTGAGGAGTACATCAGAGGCAATAAACTGGCGTTTTATATCACCATATTAACCGCAGTAATTATCCTGCTTCATTGATTTGGCTGGATAGGCAGTAAGGAAACCAATTATTTTATCTGTCATTCTGAAAGAACCTTGGTAGGAGGGAGGTTAAGCAGACGCTACTGGCCTACAAGATCCTTTCAGAAGGACAGAAAGAATAGAGAAGCCCCACTTCCAACGGGGAGAAGTGACATCCTAATCTCGGAAGACAACTCGCCACCTTCTCCCAAAAATTCATACTTTTACTAAAAGCCAAACCCTTACTTCTCCCTTGCCAATCAAAACTCCCATACTTCAAGTCAGAGAATTAGAGACTGTTTTCTCCACACGCCACAGCACCACCAAAGCGGTGGACAAGGTATCGTTTGAAGTATACCCGGGCGAGGTATTGGCCATAGTGGGCGAGTCGGGATCAGGTAAGTCGGTAACGGCGCTCTCGCTGATGCGGCTGCTGGATGCGGCAGGCACAACAGGGGGAGAGGCGGTTTTCCAATCCGGAAAGTATGGCAAGGTAGATTTGCTGCAGCTGTCGGAAAAGCAGTTGCAAGGCATCCGGGGCAGCGAGATAAGTATGATTTTCCAGGAGCCGATGTCGTCACTGAACCCGGTTTATACTTGTGGAAAGCAGGTGGCGGAGGTGCTGCTGTTACACACCAACCTTTCTAAAAAAGAGGCCAAAGAACGCACGATACAGCTTTTCGAGAAGGCAAAGCTACCAAACCCTGACAAGGTTTTTGATACTTATCCACACGAGCTTTCGGGCGGACAACAGCAGCGCGTGATGATTGCCATGGCCATGGCCTGCGCGCCAGGTATACTTATTGCCGACGAGCCCACCACTGCCCTGGATGTGACGGTGCAGGCGCACATGCTGCAACTGCTGGACGAACTCCGGGTAAAGGAAAGCACCGCCATACTTTTCATTACCCACGACCTGGGCGTGGTGGCCGAAATTGCCGACCGCATCCTGGTGATGTACAAAGGCAAGGTGGTGGAGCAGGGTAGGGTGCTGGACATCTTCACTGATCCGCAGCACCCCTACACCAAAGGCTTGCTGGCCTGCCGCCCCAGGCTGTCTGCCCGGCCGCAGTCCATACTTCCCACCGTGGCGGATTTTATGCTGGAGGACGCCCAGGGCAATATCATTGAAAGAAAGAAAAAAGTATGCGAGCCCTCCTTGGCAGATGTGGTGAACACGTACATAGGCACGGTAGCAAGTATAAAACAGGAGCAGGAAAACAAGCAGAAGCCGCCGCTGCTGCAGGTGGAGAACCTGAAAGTATACTTCCCGGTCCGGAAAAGCTTCTTTAGCCGCTCTACTGATTTTGTAAAAGCCGTGGACGGCGTGAGCTTTGAGGTGATGCCCGGCGAGACGATAGGCCTGGTAGGTGAGTCGGGGTGCGGCAAGACTACGTTGGGCCGGGCGCTGCTGCGGCTGGTGGAGCCCACTGGTGGCCGCGTCCTGTTCAACGGCCGCAACATGGCCCATCTCAATCCCAAGCAACTCCGCCAGAGCCGCCACGACTTCCAGATGGTTTTCCAGGATCCGTACGCCTCCCTCAATCCGATGCATACGGTGGGCGAGGCCATCATGGAACCGATGCAGGTGCATAACCTCTACGAAAACAGCCACGAACGCCGTGGAAAAGTCTTGGAACTGCTTGAGAAGGTAGGACTTATGCCGGAGCACTTCCATCGTTATCCACATGAGTTCTCGGGTGGGCAGCGGCAGCGCATCAGTATAGCCCGGGCGCTGGCGCTGCAACCCCAGTGCATCATCTGTGATGAGTCCGTGTCGGCGCTGGATGTGTCGGTGCAGGCGCAGGTGCTTAACCTGCTTAACAGGCTAAAACGGGAGTTTCACATCACCCTTATATTCATTACCCACGATTTAGCAGTAGCAAAGTATATGTCGGACCGTATACTAGTGATGCGCAAGGGCCGGATTGTGGAGAGCGGAACGCCGGAACAGCTCTTCCGTCAACCGCGGGAGGAGTATACGCGTACGCTTATGAATGCCATCCCGAAAGGCGAGCCGGAAGATATTTTAGCCGCGCAGCAGAAACGGGAGGCCCTGAAAGCAGGAGCATAGCCCCGGCAACTTTTGCCGCTGCTGTGCCCTGGCGTAAGTATTTTAGAGGTAGTAACGTATGGAACAGACGCATCACGAACCAGATTGGGAGTTTCATTTCAGGAGCGTAGACAATAAGCCCGGCTCCATAGCCGTAGACCTGGGCCTTGCCAAAGTTGCCCCTGTGGCCGAAAAGCCGAACCTGCTGCAGGTGTCGGTGCAGATGGTGGACCCCAGGCCCGACGGGCTCTCATCGCTGCAGGAGACGATTGTGCTGCAGAGCCTGGAGGATGACCTGGAGGAGGTGCTTCGGGAGTTCTGCAAAGCCACCTACGCGGGCCGCCTGACCTCCAACGGGCACCGCAAAGTATACTTTTACATGGGCGCGCCCAACGGGTACGCGGAGCATGTGCAGCAGGTAATGCAGAGTTACAACGGCCACGCCTATACCGCAAAGCTGACAAAGGACGAGAACTGGAGCCGCTACTTCAACTTCCTGTACCCCGAGCCGGAGCAGCTGCAAAGTATAAAGAACCGCAAGGTGCTGGAGGAACTGGAGAGCAACGGCGACGACCTGAGCAAGGCGCGGCAGGTGGATCACTGGATCTACTTTAAGACCGCAGAAGACAGGGCCTCCTTCCTGCAAAGTATAGCCACGGAGAACTACAGCGTCGTCACCAGCGATTACCTGGCCTCCTCGGAAGACTACCCGCACCGCCTGCACATCAGCCGCACCGACAAGATTGATCAGCTAAGTATAGACAAGGTAGTCCTGCTGCTGCGGCGCCTGGCCCAGAAGCACAACGGCGACTACGATGGCTGGGAGACGTCCATCGAAGTTTAAGCCCTTTCCTTTTACCTTACCCGCGCCCCCAAATTCGCTTCCACACCCCACATATATAGAAAATTCTCTATAAATTGAAGTCGATTTACAGCACACGATAGCCAAAGAGCCCGTAGCGGCGTATAGTAACCTTAAACTATTTAGGCTAAAGATTGTAAATGGCAGAGGCGGCTCTATTGGCTGCCCCCATAGCGACGAAGATACATGAGAAGCAAAAAAGACAACAAAGGCGGCAAAGACAAAGAGAGTCGCAACGACAGAAGTGACCGAGGCCGCTCCCGCAGAAGAGGCGGCGACGCAGCAAGCAATAAAGAGTCAGCCCGGGAGGCATACGCCCGTAAGGAGCCATCCAACCGCAAAGGCGGTCCAAAATCGCCGAAGGCGGTGGTGCTCGAGGTGTTCTCCAACAGCCCCGACACCGTGTTTACCATGCGCCAGGTTACCCGCCGCCTCGGCGCCGTGGACAAAGACGCCAGAGAGCAGGTGCAGAACCTGGTGAAGGCGCTGGTGCGCGAGAACAAGCTGCTGGCCGTGGACGAGGACAAGTACATGATGAACCTGAAAGTGGACATTGTGACGGGCCGCGTGGACCTGGCCAACAGCAAGTACGCCTACATTGTGTCGCCGGAGCGCGAGGAGGACATCCGCGTGCACACCGAGCACTTAAAGTACGCCATGGACGGCGACCTGGTGAAAGTAGAAGTACTGCCCTCAGTAAGAGGCGGCCGCCAGGAAGGCGTGGTGGCAGAGGTGCTGGAGCGCTCGCGCACCGAGCTGGTGGGTTTGATGGAGCTCTCCAAGAACTTCGGTTTTGTAGTGCCTGATTTCAAGCGCTTATACTTTGATATTTTCGTGGGCGAGCGCCACCTCAACGAGGCCCAGTCGGGCGATAAGGTGCTGGTGCGCATTATTGATTGGCCGGACAGGCCGGGCAAGAACCCCACTGGCGAGGTGATCCGCGTATTTGGCCCTGCCGGGGAGCACGAGGCGGAGATTCACTCCATTATGGCCGAGTTCGGCCTGCCCTTCGAGTTTCCGGAGGCAGTGGAGGAAGAGGCGGAAAGTATGTCGGAGAAGATCCCGGCCGGAGAGATCGCCAAACGCCGCGACTTCCGCGACGTGACCACCTTCACCATAGACCCTGCCGATGCCAAGGACTTTGACGATGCCCTCTCTATCCAAAAGCTGGAGAATGGCCATTGGGAAATAGGCGTACACATTGCCGACGTAACGCATTATGTGCAGCCACGAGGCGTGCTGGAGAAAGAGGCCTACCACCGAGCCACCTCTGTTTACCTGGTGGACCGGACCATCCCGATGCTGCCCGAGCGCCTTTCCAACGGCCTGTGCTCCCTGCGCCCGCAGGAGGAGAAGCTGACTTTCTCGGTGGTGTTTGAGCTCGACGACAGCGGCAAACTATACGATACCTGGTACGGCCGCACCGTCATCTACTCCGACCGCCGCTTCAGTTACGAGGAGGCGCAGGAGCGCATTGAAACCGGCGAAGGCGACTTTGCCGAGGAAGTCAACACCCTCAACAACATCGCCAAGAAACTACAGGCCAAGCGCTTCAAGAACGGCGCCATCTCCTTTGAGACGGTGGAGGTGAAATTTAAGCTCGACGAGAACGGCAAGCCGCTGTCAGTGTATGTAAAAGAGCGCAAGGATGCCCACAAACTGATCGAGGAGTTCATGCTGCTGGCCAACAAGCGCGTGGCTGAGTTTGTGTTCGACCTGGGCAAAGGCAAGAAACGCCCTACCATGGTCTACCGCACGCACGGCAACCCCGACCCCGACAAACTGAGCACGTTCTCGCTGTTTGCCCGCAAGTTTGGCTATAAGGTAGATGTGGATGGTGATATCTCCGAGGAGCTCAACCACCTGACCGCTGAGATCGAGGGCAAGCCCGAGCAGAGCGTGCTGCAGAATCTGGCTATCCGCACCATGGCCAAGGCCAAGTATAGCACCGAGCCCGAGGGGCACTTTGGCCTGGCCTTCGACCATTACTCGCACTTTACCTCGCCCATCCGCCGTTACCCAGACATGATGGCGCACCGCCTGCTGCAGCACTACCTCGATGGGGGAAGCTCTGCCGAGAAAGAGGAGTATGAGGAGCGCTGCAAGCACTCTTCGGAGATGGAGAAGCGCGCCGCCGATGCCGAGCGTGCCTCCATCAAGTATAAGCAGGTGGAGTTTATGAAGGATACGATCGGAAATCAATACAAGGGGATTGTGTCCGGTGTCACGGAATGGGGTATCTTTGTGGAGATCGAGGAGAACAAATGCGAGGGCATGGTGCGCCTGGCCGACATCAACGACGATTACTACGAGCTGGACTCGGACAACTACCGCATCATCGGACGCCAGACCAAGCGTATCATTTCGTTCGGCGATGAGGTGCTGGTAGAGGTGAAGAGCGCCAACCTGGCCGACCGGACCATCGATCTGGACCTGGTAGAGACACTAAAACAACATTAAGTATCCTGTGGATATCAACACCCTTTCCGAGAAGTTAAACCATACGTTATCCACGCTGCGCTACGGTGAGAACCCGGTGGAGCTTTACGAGCCGATCCGCTACATCATGGCGCTCGGCGGCAAGAGAATACGCCCGCTGCTGGTGCTGCTGGGGGCCAAAATGTTTGACGACGACGTGGAGAAGGCGCTTTTGCCGGCTGCGGCAGTGGAGGTTTTCCACAACTTCACGCTCATGCACGACGACATCATGGACCGTGCCCCGCTGCGCCGCGGCCAGCAAACCGTGCACGAGAAATGGAACGCCAATACGGCCATCCTCAGCGGTGACGTGATGCTGGTGCATGCTTATGAGCTGCTGCTGAACGTGGAGCCCGACAAACTGCCGCTGGTGCTGCGCCTGTTCAGCCGCACGGCCGCCGAAGTATGCGAGGGCCAGCAGCTGGACATGAACTTTGAGCGCCGCGAGCAGGTAAGCATACACGAGTACATCCACATGATTGCGCTGAAGACGGCCGTGCTGGTGGGCTTTAGCCTGGAGTTGGGTGCCATTCTGCAGAATGCGCCAAAAGCCGATGCCGAGCACCTCAAGGCCTTCGGCGACAATATCGGCATCGCCTTCCAGCTCCGCGACGATTTGCTGGACGTGTACGGCGACAAGGCCAAGTTCGGTAAGCAGGTGGGCGGCGATATCCTCTCGGATAAAAAGACGTTCCTGATGCTGACGGCGCTGGAGCAGGCCAACGCGCAGCAGCGCCAGACCATCATCGGCTGGCGCGACAAAACCGACGAAAGTATAGCCGAAGAGAAAGTAAAGGCCGTGACCGAAGTATACGACCAACTCCACATCCGCCACCAGACGGAGCAGCAGATTGATTTATACTTCCAGAAGGCCCTGCACCACCTCAATGCCATCCAACTCCCGAAGGAGCGCAAAAGCACTGTCCGCGGCCTGGCCTTGCAGCTAATGGAACGCGATAGCTAAACAACGAAAAAGCCCTCTTAAACAGAGGGCTTTTTCGTTGGGCTCTTGGCTACCCCTCAAAAGGTGTGGGAGCAAGTATAAAACTATAAGGCTGCGAAAGTATATAACCCAAGCTGCGATTCACCCACCCCTGCCCCTCCCAAGAGGGGAATATTGCAAAAGAGTAGGTGATTCCCCTCCTCGGAGGGGTTAGGGGTGGGTTTGTACCTGCACTGCAAAGTATAAACTTCAGTGCTTAGAGGCGGTGAGGTAGCATTATACTTACTTTTTGTCATTCTGTTAAGAAACTTGGTGGAAAAAGAGGGCCCCTACCCCCGGAGGTTAAGCCTATACACCTTGCTACCAAGATCCCCCGAATCATGTTCGGGATTTTCAACTTTCAGGATGACAAAGCAAAGAGAAGGAAACGGTCCCGTCGGTTAAAGCGGTTTATACGTTAGCAGCGTCCTTGCGCAGCTTTTCGAAATCCTCCAGGCTAAGGTTGCTGAAATCCTCGGTTACCAGATCGGCTAAAGAAAGGTCCTGGTTGCCGGAGTTAGCAGATTTATAGCCGATGCACTTCATGCCGGCGGCTTTGGCGGCTTTTACGCCGTTGCTGCTGTCCTCTATCACGATAAACTTACCAGGGGAGACCTGGTACCGCTGCGCCACTTCCAGGAATATGTCTGGCGATGGTTTGCCGTCGCGCACGTCCTCGCTGCTCACCACAAAGTCGAAGTAATGCCGGAACCCCAGTTTCTCCAGGATCAGGTCGATGATGAGGTGGGGCGAGGAGGAGGCCACGGAGAGGCGGTAGCCGTTCTCTTTTAAGGCAGCCAGCAGAGTATCCACCGCCGGGATGTGTTGGATCTGCCGGGTCTGCAGCTCGGCGTGCTTCACTTCCTTCTCAAGCTGGAACAGCTCGTCTACCGTATAGGATAGGCTGAACTCCCGGATCAGGGTTTCCCATACCCGTTTGGGGGCCATACCCACGAACGTATGGTGCAGCGTGGTGGATACCTGTATGTTCAGCTGCCTGAAGAGCAGCCTTTCCAGTTCCATGTGGATGGGCTCGCTGTCCACGAGTACGCCGTCCATGTCGAAGATTACAAATTTTTCCATAGGGTGTTTCTGGTGCCTTCCGGCAAGTATAAAAAGGGGCCGGGAGGTAAGATAAACAATATTTGCCTGAATCGGCCTTTATACTTCAGGGCCGGTATCGGGGGCCTGCAAAGTATAAACGCAGCGAAAGCGGCAATATTTAGTAGGTGTCATACGGCTTTGTCTTTTATCTTTGTCCATCACACACATTCACCCACCCAAAACTACCCCATGAGCGTTACCATAATCCTGATCATTATCACCGTCGGCGTTTCGCTGTACGCCTGGCAGAACGAGGGCCTGATGCACAAGTGGATCTTCCAGCCCTACGCCGTGCAGCGCGACAACTCCTGGTACCGCTTCCTCACTTCCGGCTTCCTGCACGCCGACTTTACGCACCTGCTGTTCAACATGTTCACGCTGTTCTTCTTCGGTGATGTGGTGGAGTATGTGTTTAAGACTGCTTATGGCGCTACCACAGGTATACTTTTATACTTGCTCGTGTACCTGGGCGGCATTATTATCTCGGATGTGCCCACTTACTTCAAGCACCGCAACGACCCGCCTTACCGCGCCTTGGGCGCTTCGGGCGGCGTGGCCAGCATCGTGTTCTCCAGCATCCTTTTCTATCCCACGCTGGATATCTGCCTTTTCGCCTTCCTGTGCCTGCCGGGCTTTATCTTCGGGGTGCTGTACATGATGTACTCTTACTTCTCGGGCAAGCGCATGGGCGACAACATCAACCACGATGCCCACCTGTACGGCGCCCTGTTCGGGTTTTTGCTGAGCCTGGCGCTGGTGCCGAGCGCGTTGCCGAGCTTTTTCCAGCAGATAGCCAACTGGCGCATGTTTTAAGGAAACGTCTGGCAGGAATTGTACTTTTGCGGCAGGTAAGTTTTAGCTGAATCCGGCTGTTATAAGGCCGGTTACGTATAATAAAGCGAATGTTACCCTTAACAACATGACGCTGACGCAAAATAACCTATACATACGATTTCTGCTAATTGCACTGTTTGCCGTATGGGGCCGGGTGGGGCAGGCCCAGGAAAACCGGCCTATGATGGAGTACCTGGTGCAGGAGCGCCCTGTGCTGGCCGGCCTCCTCACCAAAGCCGGTTTAACGCCTATGTTGTCCGGGGATGCGCCGATTACGCTTTTTGCACCACCTGAGAGTGCCCTGCAAAGTATAAACGGGGAATCGCCGGAGCGGCTGCGGGCCATCCTTTCGAGCCACATCGTGAGAGGCATACACCTGGAGCAGGACCTGAAGGAGGGCAAAACCCTGAAATCGGCCTGTAGTTCCACCGGCCTCACCGTCTACCGCAAAAAGGGCCAGGCGCTGATAAACGGCGTGCCGATACAGCGCCCTAACCTGCAGGTCCGCAACGGCGTGGTGCACGGGCTGGGCGGCCTTATCCGCAGTTGATTTACTCCTCATTCCCGCACAAGTTAAATTCAAGATCCTCCTACCTGTTGATTAAGTTAGTCGCAGGATAGATAAGTCATACTTTACCCTTTGATAGTATAAGGCAGGTTGCCCCTGAATGCGTATGCTATCAGGTATGACCATGCAAAGCACCGACAATAACATAACACAAGAGAATTCTAAATTGCTGGTAGCCCAGAACAAGTGCTACGAGTTGCTTTACATGCCTCACAGGAACAGGGTTTACCTCCATATTTTCGGTTTTTGGAAAAACAGGAGCCAGGTACCCGAATACTTCCCCGACCTGCAAAAGGCGCTCGCGCTGGTGCAGCCCGGTGGATTTTCGCTGCTGCTCGACCTGCGCACCATGATCACGCATCCGCAGGCGGTTATGAGCAAGCACATAGAGGTTCTGGGCCTGCTGAAGGAAGCCGGGCTGCGGAGAGCCGCCTGCGTAGACCCCGCCGACCGCATTGCCTCGCTGCAGGTAAATGATACCATCGATCAAAGCCACCTGGTCACAAGACGCTTCACCTCCTACTCCGAAGCCGAGGCGTGGCTGAACGAATAGCAGAAGTATAACATGCATGGTGCCAGATAAATAAAAAGTTCCGGCGCTGTAACCGTACCTCCCTATATCAAGTTATAGAATCCCAAAAACGGCTCTCCCATAAAGCCGGGAGCCTGCCCACCTGCCGCACATCATACTTTTTTATGACCGTTGAGATAGGGATTGTGTTAGGGATCATTCTGCTGGCGGTTATACTTTTTGTAACCGACCGGCTCTCTATGGACACCGTCGCCCTCCTGACCATGGTCCTTTTTATGGTGACGGGCATACTTACCCCCGCCGAGGGCTTCGCCGGCTTCAGCAACCCCGCCACCATCACCGTCGGCGCCATGTTCATCATCAGTTCCGCCATCTTCAAATCCGGCGTTCTGAACAGCGTGGGAACGAGTCTTACGCGCATAGGCCGCAATAGCTACCTGCTGTGCCTGCTGGCGCTCATGCTGATCTCGGGGGCACTGTCTGCCTTCATAAACGATACCGCTGTGGTTGCCCTCCTTATGCCTGTCGTGATCCAGGTGAGCAGGGACATCCGCGTAAGTCCCGCCAAGCTGCTTATCCCGCTCAGCTTCGGGGCGTTGCTCGGCGGCATTTGCACCCTTATCGGCACTTCCACCAACATACTGGTAAGTGGTATTGCGCAGGCGCAGGGCCTGGAGCCGCTTCGTATGTTTGAGTTCCTGCCAGCCGGCATCATCTTTCTGGTGGTCGGTGTCGTGTACATGTTTTTGCTGGGCCGCCACCTGCTGCCCGACCGTAAGCACACCGAAAGCCTTTCGGAGGAGTTTAACCTGGGGGATTACCTGACCGAGATCGTGCTGCTGCCTAACTCGCCGCTGGTGGGGGTGCCGCTGCAGCGCTCCAGCCTGGTGCGCGACCTGGATATAGAGGTAATGCAGGTGCTGCGCGAGAAGGAGCGGCTGCAGGTGTTCCCGGCACTCATACTTAGGGCCAACGATGTGCTGAAGGTGCGCATTGGCGTGGAGAAGCTCAAAAAGCTGAAGCAGCAGCAGGGGGTTATCCTTAAGTCGGAGCGCAGGTTCCGGGACGAGGACGTGGGTATGTACGACAGCATGCTCTATGAGGCCATCGTTACCCCGAACTCCTACATGGGGGGCAAATCGCTGAAGGAGCTTAACTTCCGGGCCTACAACTATGGCGCCTCCGTGCTGGCCATCCGCCATCGCGACGAGATCGTGCACGACAGGCTGGCCCACGTAAAGCTCTCTGCCGGCGACGTGCTGCTGATAGCCGCTAACAGCGACCAAGCCGAGAAGCTCCGGCAGAACAATGATATCCTCATCATCTCCCAAACCGTGCGCAGCAACTTTGACTACACTAAGATAGTGCCTGTGCTGCTGATAAGCGTGGGAGTGGTGCTGGCGGCGGCCACGGGGCTGGTGCCCATTGTGCTGAGCGCGATGGTAGGGGCGGTGGTACTGGTGATTTTTGGGTGCATAAAGCCGAAGGAAGCCTACAACGCCATCGATTGGAAGGTGATCTTTATGCTGGGGGGCGTGCTCTCGATGGGGGCCGCGCTGGAGAAGACAGGCGCCGCCAAACTGCTGGCCGAATACCTTATACTTGGGGCGGGCGAACATGGCCCGCACGTGCTGCTCTCGGCGTTCTTCTTCATCACCTTCATGACCACCAACTTTATGTCGAACAACGCCACGGCAGCCCTGCTGGCGCCCATTGCCATTGTAACGGCCCAGGAACTGGGCGTGAGCGAGCGGCCGTTTATCATGGCGGTGGCCTATGCCGCCTCGCTCAGCTTCATGACTCCGGTGGGTTACCAGACCAACACCATGATCTATAGCCCCGGCAATTACCGCTTCTCCGATTACCTCAAAGTGGGCACCCCGCTCAACCTGCTGCTCTGGCTGCTCGCCTCGCTCATCATCCCATACTTCTTCCCCTTCTGACACGGGATGTTCCACGTGGAGAGGATGTTGAAGGGATACGTAGGGCAAATGTAACAGAAGCTACCTATCTTAGCAGATCAGAGGCCGCGCGAAAGTATAGCCGGCCATGGTTTACTTCATACCTTCTTCCAAGCTTACACCATGTCAAGAGAAATTACCCTTTGGAAACACGCGGCTAGCCGCATCATGTGGATGTTCCCCTTCCTGTTGATGGCCTGTACACCATCAGCACCGGAACAGTCAAACACTGATACTGTAGAGAAAGAAGCGGAATGGGTGTCTCTTTTCAATGGGAAAGACATGGACGATTGGATGGTGAAGATCCATCACCACGAGGTGGGGGAGAACTTCGGCAACACGTTCAGGGTAGAGGATGGGATACTGAAAGTGCGCTATGACCAGTATGGCGACTTTAACGATCAGTTTGGGCACCTGTATTACAAGCAGCCGTTTTCCCGTTACCACCTGGTGGTAGAGTACCGTTTTGTGGATGAATGGCAGCAAGATGCTCCTGGGTACACAAAACGGAACAGCGGTGTCATGTTCCACTCCCAGGACCCGAGAACCATGCCGCGCGAGCAGGACTGGCCCATTTCGGTGGAGATGCAGTTTCTGGCGGCACTCGAAGATGGCAAGCCTCGCCCCACGGGCAATATGTGCTCGCCGGGCACAGAGGTGGTGTTTGAAGGAGAGATAGCCCCTGTACATTGCATCAATTCCAGCTCTAAAACCTACGGCATAGACGAGTGGGTACGGGCGGAGCTTATCGTGTTGGGAGATTCGCTGGTGAAACATATCATCAACGGCGATACCGTGCTGCAGTACACCAAGCCGCAGATTGGCGGCGGTGTGGTCAATAACTTCGATCCGGTCCTAAAACAAGACGGTAAGCTGCTAAGCGAAGGCTTTATCGCCCTGCAAAGCGAGGGCCAGGCCATCGACTTCCGAAAGGTGGAGATCAGGGAGCTGGATAAGCATGGGGCGGCAAAGCCCTTAGCGGGACGTAAATAACATCTGTTTTAAAGTATAGCCGACTTACAAATACCCCTTCGCCTGCAGGTGGAACAGCTCGGCATACTTGCCGTTTTGCGCCAGCAGCTCCTCATGCGTGCCCAGTTCCTTTAGCTGCCCCTGCTCCAGAAACAGGATGCGGTCGGCCATGCGCACGGTGGAGAAGCGGTGGGAGATGAGCACGGCGGTGCGGCCCTCGATCAGCTCTGAGAAGCGCAGGAACACCTCGTGCTCGGCGCGGGCGTCCAGGGCCGAGGTCGGTTCGTCCAGTATGAGCAACTGCGCATCGCGCATGTAGGCACGGGCCAAAGCCACCTTCTGCCACTCGCCCCCCGACAGCTCCACGCCTTTGTTAAAGCGCTTGCCCAGCACCTGCTCATACTTGTCCGGTAGGCGCTGGATCACCAGATCGGCCAGGCTTTTGTGGGCGGAGCCCTGAATACGCTCCTTGTCTGAGATGTTGCTGATCTGGCCGATGGCGATGTTGTCGGAGGCCGTCATCTGGAAGCGCACGTAATCCTGGAAAATGATGCCGACCTGGTGACGCAGGTCGTTCAGGTCATACTCGCGCAGGTCAATTCCGTCTAACAGTATACGCCCCTCGGTGGGTTCGTACAGCCGGGCCAGCAGCTTCACCAGCGTGGTTTTTCCGGCCCCGTTCTCGCCCACCAGCGCCAGTTTCTCGCCAGCCATCAAATGGAACGACAGGTGCCGCACGGCCCATTTTTCCGAGTTGTGGTACTTGAACCCGACTTCCTCAAATGTAAAGCCCTGCCGGATGGGCCGTGGCAGCGGCAGCGGGTTGGCGGGCGGCGTGATCTGCGGCTGCAGCTCCAGGAAATCGAACAGGTCCTGCAAGTATAAGGCACTCTCTGTTATCTGGGAGAAGCGCGTCATGATGCCCTGCAGCAGCCCCCGCATGTTGCTGAACGATCCGGCCAGAAAGGTGAGGCTACCCACCGTGATGGCGCCGGCTACCGTGGCGGAAAGTATAAAAATGTAGGCCCCGTAGTAAGCCAGGGTGCCCAGCGAGGAGAGCGCACTGCCCCAGACTGCCCGCCGGACGGTGAGGTTCTTGTTGAGCAGGTAATACTTATCCGATAGTTCCTTAAAACGCTTTGCCAGGAAGCCGGAGAGGTTAAAGGTCTTGATCTCCTTGGCCGTTTCGTCGGAGGCGCCGATGTAGCGGAGGTAATCCAGCTCGCGGCGCTCGGGCGTCCAGGAGCGGGAGAGGGAGTAGCTGCGCTCGTTAAAGTGCGTCTCACCCAGGAAGGAAGGGATTACCGCTACTAAAAGTATACCTATAAGCCAGGGGTTGAAGGCAATCAAACCAACAGCCAGAAAGCCGATGGTAACAATATCCTGCAGCTGCGAGAGCACCTGCGACATGAGCACCACCCGCGTCACGGTCTGCCTTCGTGCCCGCTCCAGTTTATCGTAAAAGGTGGCATCCTCGAACTGCGCCAGGTCCAGCTTGGCGGCATGTTCAATAAGCGTTATCGAAGTGCGGTTCGAGAACAAATCGCCCAGCAGGCTGTCCACCAGCGTAATACCCCGGTTAATTAAATCCGAAAGTATAGCCAGGCCCAGTTCCAGCGCCACCAGCGTCCAGAGGTAGGTCAGGTTTTGCTCGCCGGTTACGTCTATCAGCCGGATCACCTCATCAATGATGAGTTTGCCCACGTACAGCATGGCCAGCGGCAAAGCGGACTTCACCAGGCGCAGCAGCAGGTTGGCAATCGTCAGGCGCGGGCTCGTCTCCCAGATCAGCCGGAAGAACTTGGGCAGGTTCTTCAGCGCCCCCATCTGCTCGCGCAGGCTCTTTTTTTCTTGTTGGTTTATCGTGTCTCTCGTTCCTTTTCGCTCTTTATTCATACTTATACTTTCGGCTTTGGGCCATATAGCTATACAGGCGGCAGGGGGTTTTGTTTAGGCAGAGCTGTTCCTTTATACTTTTCACCCCGTCCCCAGTATCCGAAACAGCCTTTTCATAGTATGATACTCCTATATGACGCGGTATCTGCTATACTTTCTCACGGGTGTTGCCATGGCAACGGTTATACTTTTCTTCAGGGGCTATGTGTCGGTGCCGCACAATGTGTACTCCGATGTGGCGCTGCTGTCGGGCATGGTCCTGTTCAGTATGGCTTCGTGGGTCACGCTGTTCCGGATAAAGGTGGGCACGCTGCTGGCCCTGCTGTGCTCGCTGGCCATGGTGCCGTGGCTGGTGCGCGTGGGGCTGCGGGTGTGGGATGCCAGCGTTAACGCACCGCAGGTGCTGCAGGTGGTACACGCGGTGCTGGCCGTGCTGGCCTTTCTGAGCCTGGTGGTGAGCGCCCGCTATACGTTCAGCAAAGGCTCCTGGAATTCCGGCACAGCGGCGCCGGCCGTGGTACTCAAGCTGCTGTTGGCGCTTATCCCGTTGGCGGTGCTTACCGGTTGGCTGTTGGTAAAGGATGAAGTATAAAGTATAAAAATGAGAAAAGCCCCGCCATTTAATGACGGGGCTTTCTCTCACCTTAAAACAAACTAAACTAATCTAAACTTTATCTAACCTTATCTTTAGTAAACTTACTTCTTTCCGGAGTCGCCAGGCGTATTTATAACGCTGGCTCGCAGAATTGATGTCAGACCACTGAAAAAACTTTTCAAAAAAACCAGAGCAGCGCTTGCACGTTACAATAATCCGTAACTATATTAGCCTTCCGATATAGTGTCTCTCTCAATTCGGGTGCAAAATTACCCCTTTGATTTCATTTTCAAAAGGAAAATCAGAAAAGATTTTCCGCTTTCCCCTATTGCCTCTCCCTGGACGACGTAACTGATTATAATACAACTACTTGCCTGCTTTAAAATCTTTCTAAAATTTTTGGAGAGGCAGGGAAATACGTGCGATTTATACTTTGCGGGCGCTAAAGCCAGGGTTCGCGCCAGCCGGAGCGCCCAGGAGGCAAGAAAAAAGCAGGGTGGAGGCCCTGCTTTTATAGTTTCCAGGTAGCTTGTTCCGCTAGATCATCGCCACGGTCTTGTTGTCGACTTGGGTGCCGTAGGTTTTCTTGTAGTGCACCTTGCGCTCCAGGGCAGCGATCACCGGCTCCGAGAAGTCCACGCCCTCCAGCTCGCTGGCGGTCGGCAGGGCGCCCGGGCTGAACACGTTTATCTCCATCAGCTTGTCGCCCACAATATCCAGCCCCACCAGGAACATGCCATCCTGAATCAGCTTGGGCCTTACGAGCTCCACCAAGTCCAGCATGCGCTGGTCTACCTTGGCGGCCACGGCAGAGCCGCCGGCGTGAATGTTGCTGCGGATATCGTCGGGGCTGTTTACGCGGCGTATGGCGCAGTATTTTCCTTTGTGCTGCAGCGCCTCGCCGTTCATCACAAACAGGCGCACGTCGCCTTCCGTGGCCTCCGGCAGGTACTCCTGCGCTATCACGTAGCCGTCGCGGCTGATGGCCTCCACGATCTGGTTCAGGTTGGTGGCATCCTTCTTCTTCACCATAAACACGCCCGAGCCGCCAGAGCCCTGCAGCGGCTTCAGGATGATGTTGTTCTTCTGCTCGTTAAAGAACTGCTTTATCTCCTCTTTGTCGCGGGTGATGAGCGTGCGCGGACGAACGGCCTCGGGAAAGTGCTGGAAGTACATCTTGTTCACCGCGTCGGAGAGCGAGGTGGGGTCGTTGAGCACGATCACGCCGTGGCGCATGGCCAACTGGCCGAAAATAATGCCGGCGTTCTGCGCCCAGGAGCGGCCCTCCGGCTCCGAGGACGGGTCGTTGCGCAGCATCAGCACATCCAGCTCGCGGGCGGTTATGCGCACCCGCTGCGCTTTGTCGCTGTGGATGTAATCGATGTAGGTGGCCGGTGATTTAAACTTGCGTTCGGGGTCTGCGCACAGGGCATTGGCGCCCATGTAGCCGTCGGGGTAATAGGCTAGGTCGCCCACGCCCATCAGGTAAACGGTGTGGCCGGCATTGTGCAGGCGCTGTGCCAGGAAAATGGTGGTATAGGCTGCCTTTTCAGTTTCTATGTTATTTACTACAAATCCTACTGTCATGAGGGTGCTTTTTTGTTGGTTGATGTGGCTGGAAGATCACAGTAGGTTAAATACTGAAATACCGGCTTTTAGTTGTTCCAGCTTTGGTTTGAGGAGCGGGTCGAGGAGGTAGCGCGGCTTGATGGGCATGGGGCGCAGCACATTGCGGTAGATGAGCTCCTGCACAATGGGGATGTAGTCCTGCCGGATCTTGCCGATGAGCAGCGGCTCCAGCTCGTTGCCCTCTTTTAAGTAGCTGAGCAGGTGCACCAGCCCCCGCAGGTACACGGCATCCTTGGTGAGGCCGCCGCCGCGGTGCACGCGCATGGCCACGTTCCAGGCCGTCTCGTCGTCAAAGCGGTACTCGTCCCTCAGGCGGCAGAAGTTATCAGTAAAACTGCAGCCCTTGGTCAGGTGGTGCACGGCCACCACGCGCGCAGCCAGGATGCGCATGCGGTCCTGGTCCAGGCCGCCTACCAGCCACTCGCTCAGCACGGCCAGTCCCTCCTGCAGCTCCTCGTAGCCGGGGCTGCCCACGTAGAGCTGCTGCAGCGGCTGTGCCTTGCCGTTAAAGTAGGTCAGGATGTGGGTGCCTACCTCGTGCTGGATCAGGGCCTCGGCGCGGTGGCGCGGTATTTTGGCGTCGGTGCCCACGTTCAGCCTGCCCTTCGACACGATCAGCCCCACGATATCATCGCGCACATCCACCCCCGAGTCCAGGGCCGGGTACTGCTCTCTCAGAAAAGCCAGCTCCCGCTCAGCTTGCGCCACAAACTCAGGCACCGGTATGATATCGATCTCTTCGCTGCGGGTGGGCTCGGGTATGGCGGCCAGTATGCCTTCGGCCACTTTCAGCAGCTGGTCATCCACGGTGCCGTAGAGCTGCATGCTGCTGTAGAGGAAGTCGGGCGTGTTGCGGTCCGAGAGCATGGTCAGCATCTTGTCCAGCTCGTGGCGTTTGTCGCGGAACAGGAAGCCCAGCGTGGGGTCGTCCACTTTTTCGATCGGGATGTTGTAGAGCTTGCGCTTGAGCTGATCCGCATCGATGGGCATGAGGCGGTAGTGGAAGGTAGGCGGCTTTTTATACTTTGCCTTCCTGAACTCGGCCCAGGCCTCGTTGTTGTTCACGGGTGTAACCAGCAGCAGGAACCGGAACTGGTCGCTTATACTTGTCAGCTGCCTGTCGATGCGCCACACCACGCGGTTTACCGACTGCCGCCCCAGCGCCTGGAAATGCACCGGGTGGTGGGTGGTCTGCACGCTCATAAAGTCGAAAACGGTTTTCTTGAGGGCATTGGCCACCCTTGCGCGGAGCGTGCGCAGCAGCAGGGGGTAAATCTTGCCGGTGGCAGCGTTTTTATAGATCGGTTTCAGCTGCAGCCCCAGCATCAGGATACCGCTTTTCTTCAGGTCCTCCTCCGGCATCAGGCAGTGCGGCTCCTGCAGCAGCGGCGCGTTGCTCACAATCTCCACGGAAGTAAGTATGCCGGGCAGCTTTATACTTTGCAGCTCCCTTTGGATGGTTTGAGTGGTCGTGGGCAGCTGCTCCTCCGGCCCCAGCACTTTAAAGAGCGGCACCCCGGAAGTATCGGCAGGGGCGGCCATGAGCTCAATGATCATAAAGGCCCCAAAGGTATCGGCCATGGTCCGGGCTATACCTTGCACCAGCGGCCGCAGCTCCTCGGTGCGCTCCTCATGCGAGATGATGTAAGCGGCATAAGCCTTCAGAAAATCGGCGGTGGCATGGTCGGGCTGGCCGGCGGGGTGGCGGAAAAGCAGGAGGAAGGGCAGGGGCCGGTCGATGTACAGCAACCCGCCATCGGGCAGGCGGCGGTGCACCTGCTTGCCGCGCTTCAGGCTCCGGGTGACTTTCTTTACAAAGCTGTCGGTTATACTTTCTATCATTACTAAAGGTGCTTAGCAGGTTGGCAGAGGGTTGCACTGTAAAAGTCTTATTGACGGGGATTTTATGCCGTATCACGTAGCAGGTATCACGTATCACGACTCAAACTTTTAGTATCGTAAATCGTGCTACGACATTCGCACACTACACCTGGCATACCTGCGCCAGCGCCTCCAGCACGGGGCGGGTGCTTTGCTGCAGCGCCTGCCGTATCTCCTGCACCTGCGCCCGGTCGGGCTCCCCGGTCCACTCATCCATAAAGAACTTCTTGAACTCGATGCTCATCACGCATACTTTGTCGCCGAAGGTGTCGTGGATCCAGCGCATAAAGTGGCCGCCTTTAAACTTTACGTTTTCGCGCACATCCAGCCGGCGGCCCTGGTAGTTGTGGTGGCTCAGGCTGTGCATGAGTGCCTCCACCACCGGCGCCCACTTCTCCCGGTTCATGTTACCTGTTCCGATGTTCACCTCCGGGTTTTCTTCGGGGTCGGCGGCAGGTCCGGTTGGGCCCTCGCGGCGGTGGTTGTAAGTATGGAGGTCGTAAAGCACGAGGCAACCATGCTCCTCCAAGAGCTGCGTCAGCATCTGCTTCACATCCTCGTAAAACTTGTCGTAGCGCTTCATCGATTCCCTGGCCAGCTCCTCCGGCAGCTCCTCCTTCCATACCTGCAGGCCCCAGGCGTCCTCAGGCTTGCGGTAGATGGCCTTCGCGGGCGGGCGGTTCAGGTCCAGCTCGAAGCGGGAGTAATGGCCCGTGATCTGGTTATCGGTTATACTTACCCACTCCGCTGTGAAGGGGTCTTCCTCGCGCAGCCGCTCCTGGGGCGTCAGGTTAAACAGGTCCCGCAGGTTATGGCGCACCTCGTGGCCATTATGGATGGCGGTGGCCACCAGGGGGCTGTCGCCGCGGGTGATGGTATAATATACAGTGTCTACTTTGGTCTGTGTCATCGCTTTCGTTATTGTGTACAGTTTTACCCTTTCGGGTTTATGAAGGTTATGTATAGCCTTCCCGGCAAAAAAGCGCAGATAATTTCCGCCAAATAGTACTCTACAAGCTGATTAACCGTTATAACAGCGAATGCTTTGAACAGTATATGTATTTTCTAATAATATCTTATAAATGTGTAAACACAGGTTGTATAAGAGCCTGATGTTTATGTAACTTACTTATACATAAACAAGTATAGGTATTGTATAATATTGGATTGCCTATGACTAAACTATACACCTCTTTCCTGCTCACCTGTGGCGTTTTTCTGTTGGGCCTGTTGATGTACAGCCTCCGGCCGGACACTGTGTCCATAACCCTGGCGCAGGTGCTGCCCCTGCTGCTGCTGTATGCCGTTGGGGTGGTGCTGGGCCTGCTCATAAAGCCGGTGCTGGAGTAAAAGCGACCCTTTCTAGCTTTTTGTGGCGTCGGGTTGTGACACGGCTGCCCCCGTCCATCTATTAAAAAAACAGCCCTGCCTGGGGAGTCACCGGGCCGCATGATGCCGGCCCTTGGGCTGGTGGCATTGCAGCCAACCGCTCCTCCTTCTCTTGCTCATACTTGCCATTGCAAACCAAGCGCTGGAACAGGCGAGTAGTTATACTTGGCCGCTGCACCTGGCATCCCAACGACCTGCTGACGCTGTCCTGCGAGCATTTATACTTTATCCGCCGAGTGTTTATACTTTGAGCGCTATACCTTTTGCTGGCGCTGCTGCACTGCCAAACCGTGGGATGTGCCGAACACCGCCGGAAAATATTTTTGCTGCCACAGGCAACCTTCCGGAAAACCCGGCATCTTTTATGCAGCAATACACCGGATAAACCATTTAATAGAACAACTCAAAAAATCATACTATGAAGATCAACCATCTACACAAAGCGGCGCTCGGGCTGATGTTCCTCGCCTTTACGTTGTTGAATGTGCCGGGTGCCATGGCGCAGAGCCTGCGCGGCAACGGCAAGGTAGCCACGCAAAACAGAAGCGTGTCCGGCATAAAGGGCATTGACGCGGGCGGCGGCTTTGTGGTGGAGCTGACGCAGGGCAGCAACGAAGGGGTGCGCCTGGAGGCAGAGGAGAACCTGCTCGACAATATTAAAACCGAGGTGCGCAACGGCGTGCTGCACATCTACAACGAGAAGGGCGTCAGCAGCACCAAGGGCATGAAAGCCTTCGTAACGCTCAAGGACCTGGAGAGCATCAGCATCAGCGGCGGCGTGAAGGTAATCGGTAACTCCAGCTTTAAATCACCTTCGCTGAAACTGGAGATGAGCGGTGGCTCCAACGTGAAGCTGACCATCGTGACGGAACAGATAAAAGGCAACCTGAGCGGCGCAAGCAAGATAGAGCTGGTGGGCAAAACCGATGAACTGACCATGCAGCTGTCAGGCGCCTCTAAGATGGAGGCTTCGGAGCTGGAGGCGCGCCAGGTGAGCGTGCAGGCCAGCGGAGCCAGCAGCGTGAAAGTGTTTGCGCAGGAGGGACTGGACATCAATGCCTCCGGGGCCTCTGCGGTATATTACAAAGGCAGCCCAAGCATTACCTCTGATGTAACGTCCGCAGCCCGCGTGGGCAAACTATAATGAAGAGAATACAACCCGATTTAAAGCAGAAAGCAGCCCTGTTTCGGGGCTGCTTTTTTGTTCTCCATACTTTGCCCGGGTCGACGTGTAGCGTGTAGCCGTGGGATTATTTCTTGTGCTCCTGCAGCAGCTCTAAAGTATGGCTAAGCAGGGATTGATCGCCCCAGGGGCCGTGGCTGGGCACGACCAGCTCTGCCTTTGGAAAGCGCTGCTGCACCTTCCGAATGGCGCCAGGCCAGCTTTCCAGGTCAGCATCGGTAATGTTTCCCAGGTTCTTAGACCGGGCATCTTTTATAAAACAACCCGCAAACAGGATCTTCTGCTGCGGCAGGTACACCACCACGTTATCGGCTGTGTGCCCGCCGCCGGGGAAGTATACTTCAAACCGCTGCCCGCCTACTGTGAAAATCGTATCTGTGGCGAAGGTAACATCCGGGGTGCCCTTGCCGTGCCGGGCGGCAAGTATGGCTGTAAGTTCTGAGGTCATCACCGGAATTCCCTGCTGCTGCACCGCACCCATGCCGCCTATCTTATCGTCGTGCCAGTGCGTGGGTACGCATACTTTCACGGGTTGCTTCAGGTTGGTTTTTACCCAGGTCAGCAGCTGCTCGGTGGGCTCGTTGCCCCAGCCGGTATCCAGCAGCACCGCGCCTTCTTTGGTAGAAACCACCAGCCCATGTGAGGGGACCAAAACGCCCTGATACGTGCTATAGGATGTATGCACCCATACGTTGGGTGTTAGCTTGGTTACCTTTATCTCCTGCGTTTGCGCCTGTAACCTATAAACCGGAATCAGGAGCAGCAGGCAAAGTATAAAGTGTGGCAGTCGCTTCATGTTGGTGTATGCTTAGCGCACCGGCACCGGAAACACAGGCAGGCTCTCGTGGCCTTCGGCGTCAACGGTCTGCACGGCAAAAAAGTAGTTGTCCTTGGAGTAGGGCAGTGTTACGTTGGTACCCTGCACAAAAAATTTCTTCTCCCACACCGGGCTGCTGGTTTCGCGCATGAGCACGTAATAGCCTGCCGGGCGCTCTCCCTTGGCCGGTGCTTCCCACTGCAGGTCGGTTTTGTTTGTCAGGTTTTTGATGTTGACGCCTACTTTGGCTGGTGCATACGGTGCCCAGGCCAGGTTAGCCAGCGAGGCCAGGTTGAGCGCGGCATTCTTGCGCATGTACTCGTAGTCGATAAACTCAGGCAAATCGCCGTACTGTACGCCATTCTCCACGCGCACATTCTGGTGCTGGTGGCGGTAGTTCTCGTTCATCTCGCACACGCGGATGGCCGGGAAACCATTCTGGCTGAACGGCGTGTGGTCGCCGCCACGCAGGAAACGGTCGTTGCGGTATACCAATTTCACTTCGAGTTGATCTACGTAGCGCTCGCCGATCTCTTTCATGTAGCGGGCCAGCTGGCGGCTCTCGCTGTCGTTTTCGCGGTTGGTGGCGCGGCGCATGCGGGCCTGCTCTTCGGTCTCCACTGCCGGAATGCCTTCGCTGAAAATGCGTACCTGCATGTTGTTGCGTAGCTCTGTCTCGTCGGAGGAAGAGTTGCCGATCATGTCGTTGTTGAGCATGGCGATCAGGTTCCAGTTCTGGGCTTTGGCCTTCTCAGCCAGGTGGCGGGCACCCAGTAACCCTTGTTCCTCGCCGGTGACAGCTACAAAAATAATGGTAGCCGGAAACTGGCGCGAGGCCATGATGCGGGCCAATTCCATCACGGCTGCTACCCCGGAGCCATCGTCGTTCGCGCCAGGGGCCTTGCCTTTGGCATCCATGATATCGGTATTGCGCGAGTCCATGTGCCCGCTGATGATGAGCACGCGGTCGTCGTTGGGGTCGGTGCCTTTCAGGGTCGCCATCACGTTGGCCAGCTCCACATCCTGCGGAATACGCTGCCCGTTTGCTTTCACGTGATACTTATCCAGTTCCACGGTCATGCGCCCGCCCGAAGCCTGGGCATACTTTTCCAGTTCGGCTTTTACCCATTCACGGGCAGCGCCAACGCCTTTTTTCTTGTCTTTCAGGGTGCTCAGTGAGTGGCGGGTGTCAAACGAGGCCAATTTGCGGACCAACGCTTCCAGGTTAGCGGCGGAGATTTCCTCCACCATTTTTTTGATTTCCTCATCCTGGCGAACAATAGTCTGGGCTGTGCCGGTAGGTAAGTTGGTGAAGTATAAGCCAGCCACCAGCACCATGGCCAGCAGGGATTTAAGGGTAGATGTAGTGATCATGTATCTTTTAAAGTATAATCGGAGATACAAGGTACAAAGGATAGGGGAGAAATGGGAGGAGGGGAGGTGTTGTTGTGATTTCGCAGCTTCGCTGGCGGAAAGGGCCGCTTGTGCCCTTTTACTTTCATAGCCATTGTTTACTATAATTTGACACAAGCTATACTTTCTAGCTACTGTTCATCCACAGCCTTACTACCTGCTCGTTCCATCTCCAGCTTTGGCTCCCTCCAGGCCGGGTGGCCTCGTCCTTTGGCATCGCGCTGTGTTCCCTCCTGCCTCCGCTGCGCTACGGCTGCCCTTTCAGGGCACCGGATCTCACAAGGCGCTCAACCCAAGGACTGGGATCATTTCGATAGCCGCTGCTATACAACAGGAGCCGAGCTCCCTCCCCTGTTCTTAGGGGAGGGTTGGGGTGGGGTGAAATTCCCCTCCAGGGAGGGGCTGGGGTGGGTTTATACTTGTAGAGACAGGTCGCGACCTGTCCGCACGATGGCAACAGCTATGAAATTTATACTTGTCACAGCACCCGGTACCTCAGACAATCTTGACAAATTAAAACGCCACTTTACAGCGTTCCTGCTGCAACAGGTGCAGTTCGTCTTCTACCTGAAGTATGGTTTTGGAGTTGGACAGCTCCGTCTGGTAGCGCTTGGAGAGCTCGCGGCGTTTAATGGCTTCCAGGAAACGGCGGGCATCCTCGCGCTTCTCAAGTATAAGGCCGGGCACCGGGGTAGGCCTATCGTCGTCGCCTTTGGCCACCATCGTGAAGTAGGAGGTGTTGGTGTGCTTTATCATGCGGGTCTTCACGTTTTCGGCGATTACCCGGATGCCCACCATCAGTGAGGTGTTGCCCACGTAGTTTACCGAGGCCTTCAGCGATACCAGCTCGCCCACCTCCACGGGCTGCAGAAAGTGCACGCCCTCTACCGTAACCGTAACGCAGTAGTTGCCGGCATGCTTAGAGGCGCAGGCGTAGGCCGCCTTATCCATCAAAGAGAGAAGTATACCGCCGTGTATTTTGCCGCCGAAATTGGCATAGCTCGGGATCATGAGCTCAGTGAGGGTGGTGCGGGAGTAGGAAACGGGGCGGAAGTGCTGGGTGTCGATCATGGGCAAGTATAACTGTTCAGGAAAAGCTATACTTGTTTTCGGGCGGTGCCGTTGCTTTACAGGAAGATGATGTCCTTCACCACGTTGGTGCCCGCCTCAGTGTTCAGGATCTCAATCACCTTGCTTTTAGACATGTTGAGCTCGTGCTTGAGCGGGGCCGAAGTCAGTTTCACGAACAGCTTCCCGTCTTTAAAGTATAGCTGCTGCGTTTTCAGGGCGATCGGCTTGCCCATGATCTTCTCCCAGTTCTGCACCAGCTGCACCTCGCTCAGTTTGCCGTCCAGGCGGTAGGCCTGCATCAGCGCCTTCAGGCTCTCCCCAATCGGCTGGATGTCTGCCTTGCGTTTATCAATCGCCTCTTTCTTCTTGTAGTAGCGCACGTTTTTAATTTTGAATGAGTGGGTGAGTGAATGAGTGAATACTTAAAGGCGGTAAGGGCTCAAAAGTATATAAGAGTGATGAATAGGAGTTAACCTTCATTTAAAAGACTTAGGAACCGAAATTTTTCTGTTAGATCCCTTAAAATTTTGAAGAAATACACTTTAATGATTAGCCGAGTGAAAATATCTTTCGCTGCTTTTGAGTTTGGTTCAAAGTCATTCCTTTCAACGTTTTTCAAAGCGGACAACTTCCAAATGTTAAAGTTTGACAATTTATAATTTAGCTCATGAGCAAAAGCATTTCTCAAACTGTTGATCAATAAAATATCATTGATAAGCTCTTCATCTATAGTTTTCGTCTTTTTAAGAAAGACAACTTTTTTATAAAATGTGTTAAGGCTTTTATTTCCCTTTTTTATATCATGAATATCAAATTCTTTTAATAAGATTTCATTTAAAAGTCTTTCAATATATAGATGTCCTAGTAGGATGAAAGTAATATTATCAGTTGAAGTTGTTACCTTCTTTATAAAATTAGTACCTAGTTTTACCGAGCTTCTTGGGAAAAATGAATCAATGAAATTAGTTAAGGAAGTCTCCAGCACTCCATAATCTGCTTTTTTTGTTTGTTGTAAGTTTAGTAAGATTCTTTGAAGCAGATTATCCACGGCGGTAGATACTTTGATTAATTACAACTCCCCAATCACCTTCACCACTCCCTCCCTCACCTCAAATCTACGGATACTTTCGGAGAGGCCTTCGAGTATTTTGTCGGTGCGTTCCAGGTGGGTGTCTGTCAGGAAGATCTGACCGAAGGTATGGGCGGCCACCATTTGCATGAGCTTGGTGATGCGTTTTTCGTCGAGGCGGTCGAAGATGTCGTCGAGCAGGAGCAGGGGCTTATGGTGCTGGCGCTGGTCCATCACCTCGAAGTGCGCCAGTTTCAGGGCGATCACATAGCTTTTCTGCTGCCCCTGCGAGCCGAAGCTTTTCACGGGGTTGCCATCCATCAGAAACACGAAGTCATCTTTGTGCGGGCCCACGGTAGTGCGCTGCAGCGCCATATCCTTGCGCTCGGCCTGCTGTAGTTTGTAGGCAAAGTCGTCGCCCTCCAGCTGGCTTTTGTAGGTAAGCGATACTTCCTCGTGGCTGTCGGAGATGTGGTGGTAGTGCTTTTGAAAGATCGGCACGAAATCCTGCAGGAAGCGCTGCCGCGCCTGCACCAGCTTCTCGCCGAAAGGCACCAGCTGCTCGTTCAGGATCTGCAGGTAATCGCGGTCGAAGTAGTTACGATCGGCAAACTGCTTCAGCAGCGAGTTGCGCTGCTTCAGGAAATAGTTATACTGTATGAGCTGCTCCAGGTACACGTGGTCGAACTGCGACATGAGGCTGTCGAAGTACTTGCGACGCTCCTCGCTGCCCTCCCGGATCAAATCCGTGTCGTAAGGCGAGATGAGCACCACCGGAAAGCGCCCGATGTGGTCGCTGATCTTCTCATAGAGCGCCTTATTGTGCGTCACGGTCTTCTTCTGCCCCTGCTTCAGGCTCACCTGCACTGTGTGCTTCTCCCCCGAAATATCGAAGCGGCCCTTCGCCATAAAGAAATCCTCGCCCTGCTTTATGCTTTGCGCGTCGGTGCCCGGAAAGGCGCTCTTGGTCATGGAAAGGTAGTGAATGGCGTCGAGCAGGTTAGTTTTGCCGCTGCCGTTGTCGCCGATAAAGCAGTTAATGTGCTCCGAAAAGCTGAGCGCAGCCTCTTCGTAATTTTTGAAAAACAGCAAACCGAGATTTTCGAGGAGCATTTAATTTCTAATTGATATCTTTTTGCTTAATTTCGCAGGATATACCGTTTTGGGCTATATTTGCCGCAGTTTTAGGCGGTTAGCGCCCAAAAGCAGGAACGGACATCTTAAACGCATTATAGACTATTACTCATGGCTGATACGAAAGATAAGGCAAAAGCGAAGTCGGCGAAAGCAAAGGTACAGGCTGAGCCAAAGTTTTCAAAAGAAACATACATGTGGTGGTATGAGAAGATGAAGCTCATGCGCCGCTTTGAGGAGAAATCCGGTCAGTTGTATGGCCAGCAGAAGATCAAGGGCTTCTGCCACCTGTACATCGGCCAGGAGGCCTGCGCGGCCGGTGCCGCCACCGCCCTTCAGAAAGACGACAAGTGGATCACGGCCTACCGCGACCACGCCCACCCGCTGGCGCTGGGCACTAGCCCGAACGCGATCATGGCAGAGATGTTTGCCAAGTCCACGGGCTGCTCAAAGGGCAAAGGCGGCTCCATGCACATGTTCGACAAGGAGGTGAACTTTATGGGTGGCCACGGTATTGTGGGCGCGCAGATTCCAATGGGCGCAGGCATTGCCTTTGCCGAGAAGTATAACAAGACCGGTAACGTGTGCATCACTTACATGGGTGACGGTGCCGTTCGCCAGGGAGCTTTCCACGAGGCCCTGAACATGGCCATGACCTGGAAACTGCCCGTGATCTTCGTGATCGAGAACAACGGCTATGCCATGGGTACCTCTGTGCAGCGTACTTCCAACGTGGTGGAGCTTTACAAACTGGGCGAGAGCTACGACATCCCTTCTGAGCCAGTGGACGCCATGTCGGTAGAAGCCGTGCACGAGGCGGTGGCAAGAGCCGCTGAGCGTGCCCGCGCCGGCGAGGGTCCAACCCTGCTCGAGTTCAGAACCTACCGCTACAAAGGCCACTCCATGTCGGACCCTGCCAAGTACAGAACTAAGGAGGAGCTGGAGGACTACAAAGGCCGCGACTCGATAGAGGCCGTGAAAGCGACGATCCTGAAGAATGGCTGGGCAACTGAGGAGGAGCTCGACCAGATCGATGAGAAGATCAAGCAGGTGGTGCAGGAGTCGGTAGAGTTTGCCGAGAACTCGCCGTATCCGGAGCCGGAAGAGCTTTACACTGATATTTACATCGAGCCGAACTATCCATTTATAATGGACTAAGGCGGATTTTTAAGTAAATCAGGAATTAAAAGTCACAAATTTGATGTTCAGCATCTAGAAGTATTGATTCTAATTACTTTTAATTCATACTTTTGAAGTTATAATACATTAACACACGGATGGCAAAAGAAAAAGTTAAGAACCACAGCGAGTTTGAGGAGCTGGTTGAGAACCCTGATGCACTGGCGCAACGCCTGTACGGCTCAGAGGACTTTGTGAAGAAAAACAAATCGAAACTGCTGGGAGTTTTCATTGCCATCGCCGCTGTTATTGTGGGTGGTTTCCTGTATTATAACTACCGCAGCACGCAGAACGTGGAGGCGCAGAACGCTATGTTCCAGGCAGTATACTATTTCGAGGCCGACTCGCTGAGCAAGGCTCTGAACGGTGACGGCCAGAACGTGGGCCTGCTGGAGATTGCTGATGATTACAGTGGCACCGAGGCCGGTAACCTGGCTAGCTTTTACGCCGGCGTAGCGCTCCTGAAGCAGGGCCAGTTTGCAGAGGCGGCAGAACGTCTGCAGGATTTTGAGTCGGACGACTACCTGCTGCAGGCCCGTGCCTACAGCCTGACCGGCGATGCGCTGCTGGAGCAGGGCAAGCACAGCGAGGCTGCCGACCAGTACAAGAAAGCAGCAAACCACAACGCCAACGAGTTCTTCTCGCCGCAGTACCTGATGAAGGCCGGCATTGCTTACGAGGCTGGCAACAACTACGGCGCCGCCGCAGAAGTATACGACCAGATCATTAAGGACTACGTGGCTTCTGCGGAGGTAACGGACGCTAAGAAGTTTAAGGCCCGTGCCGAAATGCTGGCAGGCGGCAGCAACTAACATATAAACAGGCGCATGCCTCAAGTATAAAAAGCGCTTTTGCTACCGGCAGAAGCGCTTTTTTATTGATATTTTGTCAGCTGAAAGTATGCGGCAGCCAGAAGTATAAAATGTCTGCTGTATTATTTTTAGCACGAATAACTAACAACGCGTAACGAATAACCAACTAAAGTATGGCTACAGCATTGAAGAACCTGAGCGAGTACAGCCAGGAAAAGTTTACAGACATCTCGGAGAAAGCCTTTGGCATTGTGGTAGCCGAGTGGCATGACGATATTACCAGCGTACTGTGCCAGGGAGCCGTGGACACTCTGCTGAAGCATGGCGCTAAGAAAGAGAATATCTACATCAACACCGTACCCGGCAGTTTCGAGCTGACGCTGGGGGCGCAGTTCCTGGCCCTGCAGGAGGAGATCGATGCGGTGATCTGCATTGGCGTGGTCATTAAAGGCGATACCAAACATGATGATTACATCAATCACGCCGTGGCTAACGGGCTCACCAACGTGGCCCTGAAGTTCAACAAGCCCGTGTCGTTTGGCTTGGTGACCACCAATACCCTGGAGCAGGCCCTGGACAGGGCAGGAGGCAAGCATGGCAATAAAGGCATAGAAGCCGCCGCCGCTGCCATTGGTATGCTGAGTTTTTAAGTATGGGCTTAGGGTCTCTGCCGAGTCGGGTCCAACCACCCCTGCCCCTCCTTGTCCAAGGAGGGGAGCCTGTTATTACTTTGGCTGAAGTATAAAGTGCTATAGTCAAAGTATAGAACACCCCTATAGTCCCCTCAAGGGGACACTTTGGTTCAAGTTGCATCAGCAGCGGCTATCGAATTGTTTCCAGCCTTTGGGTTGAGCGCCTATGCGAGTTTTTCTGGTGCCGAACGAGAGTGAGGCATTGCGACGTCAGGAGCAAAGGAAAAGCTCCCAGCGCGATGCCCGAAGGCGAGGCCTCCCGGCCTTGAGGGAGCCAAAGTATAAAATGAAGCGAGACGCTTGTAAGGCTAAGGATGAACGGGAGCTAGTAAGTATAGCTTGTGTCAAGTTGCAGGAAGCGGCGGCTAAGAGAGTATGATATAAAGTATGACTGAGTATAAAGTATAAAGAGGCACAAGCGGACGCTTGCGCCAGAAAAGCAGCTAGCAAGTATGGCAGAAGTATAAACAGAAGTGAACTGCAGTTAAGAGTATAAAAAATCCCGCCTCAGCTAATGGGGCGGGATTTTTATACTTCAGGCTTCCTATACTTAAAAACTATACCCGACTGTAAGCCCTGGTCTGAAGCGGACACCGCTGCCCACCAGGTTCAGGAAGCCCAGGTCAAAATCATCCTCCGTGCCCGACTTCACCTTCAGGCTGCCGCCATTTACGCCCAAACCTAAAAACAGGTCCACCGAAATGCCGCTGTTGAAGATCCATTGGTTACCGGCAGCTATACCGGCTCCTATCGGCTTGTAGGAAGCCTCGTAGGTCTTTCCTTCCTCCTTGTCATCCACCGTCAGCTTATAGTTCAGGATACGGCCATAGCCGGCCACATAAACGCCCCTGGGCGCCTCTTTCGTGTCAGAGAGGTAATAGCGCACCTCCGGCGTAAAGCCGTAGCCGCTAAACTCCACGTCCTTGTAGGAGGCACCCGTGGTAAAGGCACCGAACTGCGCGCTCATGTGCGGGGCAAAGGCATACTCCACAAACCCGGACGCTGTCAGCACAAAGGGACTCAGTACGTTAACCTTCAGCACAACGCTGCGCGAAGGCTCCGCTGCCTGGCGGCGCACCTGGGCAGAGGCCGTGGAGGCTGCAGCCAGTAAAAGTATGGCAGAGAGTAAAAAGGGAAGTTTCTTCATAAAGTTAGTTGTATAAGCTCATTTCGTGACGGCCAGGTGGCCCTAGTGCCGCACTGCAACTATCGTTCCAGCTGTGAGCGGCTGAAATTAAAGTAATTATAGGTGAGAAAAAAAGGTTAATTAACAGGCATCAATAGCAAAGTATAAAGATTACTCTTATTTTTGCAGCAATTTTAGCGGCTTGGCTTCTTAAAACAAAGCGTTCCTGGCTAAGATTTTGTAGTGAATAAGAAAGTTAAACTATATAAGTGCGCCTGATGTTATGGCGCAGGAGACGTTTTGGCTTTCAGCTTGAAACACCCTTCTGTAGCAAAAAGGTTAAAACTATATCACAGTTCTAAAACAGCGTAATGAATACAAACGAAGAAAGACAGCGTTATTCCAAAGAGGAGCTTGCCGAATTTGAGGAAATCATCCTGGAGAAGCTGACAAACGCCCGAAAAGAGGTCACCTTTATCAAGGAAACCCTGAGCCGCCGCAACGACTCCGGAACGGATAACACAGCCTCACAGTCCAAGATGCTGGAAGACGGCGCCGACACTGCCGAGAAAGAAAGCCTGAACCAACTGGCCTCCCGCCAGATGAAGTTCATCCAGCAGCTCGAAAACGCCCTGATCCGGATCAAAAACGGCACGTACGGTGTTTGCATCGTAACAGGCAAGCTGATACCAAAGGAAAGACTGCGTGCCGTGCCGCACACACAGCATTCTATCGAAGCAAAACTTCAGCGTAACGACTAGCACTTTTACTCTTGGATATACTGCAGAACCATATTCAGGCCCTGGTCTTCTGTGCCCAGTCGCCTATCAGCATCGAGGAGATCCAGCGCTGCCTACAGGAGTCGCTCGGGATGGAGGAGATACTGGTGAGCGATGTGCTGGAGGCCGTGGAGGCTATTAACGAGCGGCTGCAGGAGCAAAACTTCGCCTTCCAGATCTACGCGATCGGGGGCGGCTACCAGTTCCTGACCAAGCCCGAGTACCAGGATACGGTCAGCACTTATCTGAAACATAAATCAAAGAAGAAATTGTCAGCGTCTGCCTTGGAGACGCTGGCCATTATTGCCTATAAACAACCGGTTACCAGGAGCCAGATGGAGCAGATACGCGGCGTGGGCTGCGATTATGCCGTGCAGCGGCTGCTGGAGAAAGAACTGATCGAGATAAAAGGCAAGGCCGACACCATCGGGCGCCCCGTGCTCTACGGCACGTCGCAGAAGTTCATGGACTACTTCGGCATCAACCACATCAAAGACCTTCCGCAGCTAAAAGATTTCGCCTTAGAGGAAAATACCATTGGCGAAGCCGCCGATTAGCCCCCAGGGCATCCGCATCCGTATTGAACTATAGTTTTAGCAATTCCATTATTACTGCACAACCAAAGGTACAGTAGCGATACTGCATCGATAAATACTTAGAAATGGCAAAATTTAATGAAAGGCCCGGCCGCGATGACGCTGGCGAAGGCAGAAGAGGTGCTGACAGAGACCGCTCTGACAGGCCAAATAACGACCGCGAAGGCAAGAAAATCTTTAACAGAAGAGATAAATACGAAAGACCTGACGAAGGAAGAGAGGGACGCAGTGAGCGCCGCTCGTTCGGAGACAGAGAAGATAGAAGAAGCAATGACCGCAAGCCGTTTAACGGCGACCGTCGTGAGGGAGGCGAAAGACGCTCTTACGGTGATAGAAGAGAAGGCGGAGAGCGCAAGACCTTCAACTCCGACAGGAGAGAGGGAGGCGAGCGCCGTTCCTTCAGTAGCGACCGCCCTCGGCGTGATGATGGTGAGCGCCGCAGCTACAATGACAGAAGCGAAGGTGGCGAAAGGCGCAGCTTCAACTCCGACCGCCGCGATGACCGCAGAGGCGGAGAAGAGCGTGGCGAGCGTCGCTTCAACAGCGACCGCCCGAACCGCGAAGGCGGGGAGCGCAAGTCTTACAGCGATAGAGGTGATAGAAGAGAGGGAGGAGAGCGCGGTGAGCGCCGCTCGTTCAACGCAGACAGGCCGGAAAGACGCGAAGGCGACAGAAAAAGCTTTAACTCCGATAGACGTGACGACCGCCGTGAAGGCGGAGATCGTCGTGAGGGAGGCGAAAGACGCTCTTACGGTGATAGAAGAGAAGGCGGAGAGCGCAAGACCTTCAACTCCGACAGGAGAGAGGGAGGCGAGCGCCGTTCCTTCAGCAGCGACCGCCCTCGGCGTGATGATGGCGAGCGCCGCAGCTACAGTGACAGAAGCGAAGGCGGCGAAAGGCGCAGCTTCAACTCCGACCGCCGTGATGACCGCAGGGGTGGAGAAGGAAGAGAAGAGCGCGGGGAGCGTGGTTTCAGCCGCGAGGAAAAGCCTTCGTACGGCGAGAAGCGTGGCTTTAAAGAGGACAGAGGCGAAAGAGCCGTGAAAAGCTTTACGCCCAGGGGCCGTTCCAACGACCGTTCCCGTGGCAACGAGGAAGAGCCCAATACCCCGGACTACAACCTGAGCCGCTACAAGAACAACCCGCGCGTTAAAAAGAGCAGCCGCGAAGAGGAGGAGAACGACGGAACCATCCGCCTGAACCGCTACATCGCCAATGCCGGCGTGTGTTCCCGCCGTGAGGCTGACGTGCTGATCGAGTCCGGTGAGATTAAGGTGAACGGAGAAGTAATCACGGAGATGGGCTACAAAGTACAGCCTGCCGACAGCGTGTACTACGGCAAGAAACTCCTGAGCCGCGAGAAAATGGTCTATGTGCTGCTGAACAAGCCAAAGGATTTCCTGACAACCACAGACGATCCGGAAGGCCGCAAAACAGTGATGAGCCTGGTGGCCAATGCCTCCAAGGAGCGCATCTTTCCGGTGGGCCGCCTGGACCGCAACACCACGGGCCTGCTGCTTTTCACCAACGACGGCGAGGTGGCGCAGAAGCTGACGCACCCTTCTAACAACATCAAGAAGATCTACCAGGTAGAGCTCGACAAGCCAATTACCAAAGCTGATTACCTAAAGGTAGCCGAAGGCGTGGAGCTGGAGGACGGCAAGGCCGAGGTGGATGACGTGGCCCTGCTGGGCGAGTCTAACAAGTTTCTGGGGCTGGAGATCCATATCGGGCGTAACCGCATCGTGCGCCGTATTTTTGAGCACCTGGGCTACGATGTAGTGTCGCTGGACCGGGTGCAGTATGCCGGCCTTACGAAGAAGGACGTGCCCCGCGGCGAGTGGCGCTACCTGACCGAGAAAGAAGTAATCCAGCTGAAGTACTTCATGTAAGCCCACATGCGCAACGTCGCTGTAGACATCGGGAACACCGGCACAAAGTATGGCATCTTCGAGGAGGGTGCTCTGGTGGAGCAGGGTTATTTTAAAGGGCAGGACAACCTGCCGCCATCCCTGCTAAACCATACCTTTGACCATGCCATCGTTGCCTCGGTAGGCGTAAGCGCACAAAGTATAAAGGAGAGGCTGTCTGTGACGGGTAAGCTACTGGAGCTAACCCCGCAGGCAGCCTTGCCTGTTATCAACCTGTACAAATCACCCCAGACCCTCGGAGCAGACCGTATTGCCGCGGCCGTGGGGGCTCATTACTTTTTCCCGGGGCGCAGCTGCCTGGTGTTCGACGCGGGCACCTGCATCACCCACGATTTTGTGGACGCGCAGGGGCGGTACCATGGCGGCGGCATAGCGCCCGGGCTCCGCATGAAATTCAAGGCGCTGCATACTTTTACAGAGCGCCTGCCGTTAGTACAGCAAATTGACGAAAATTTTCCGCTGACGGGGCAAAGCACCCAAGAATCGATTCTGAGCGGCGTTTTGGGCGGCAGCGTGGCCGAACTCAACGGTCTTATCCAATCTTACACAGAAAAAGCCTCGGATTTAGTGGTTATACTTTGCGGGGGCGATGCAGGATTTTTTGAAAAAAAGTTAAAAGGACGCATCTTTGTAATTCCTGAGCTGGTCTTGATCGGGCTTCACAGAATATTGACACATAATGTATAAGACACTCCGAGTACTGATAGGCCTCGCGGCACTTTGCCTGGCGCACGCCACGCAGGCGCAGCTTATCGGCAATACGCCCTATTCACGCTATGGCGTAGGCGAGATCAACGAGAACTACGGCAGCATCCGCGGGGCTGGTATGGCAGGGGCAGGCATCAGCGCCGGCAACAGCTTTCAGCCCAACATTGCCAACCCGGCGCTGCTATACTATAACAGCATCACCAACTTTGACTTTAGCGGGGCGGGGCAGTTCAAGAACGTAAAGAGCGAGCAAGCCTCCCAACTGGACGGCAACGCCAACCTGTACAGCCTGTCATTAGCGGTGCCGATCTCCAGGCGCTGGAGCACGGCCGTGGGGCTGCGTCCTTTCTCCACGGTAAATTACGAGATCAACTCCACCTCCGAAGTAGAAGGCAACCCGCAGGCCAGCATCCTGCGCCGCTACAGTGGCGAGGGCGGTCTCTCCGAGGCATACTTTGCCCATGGCATCCGGCTGTTTGGCGGCCTTACCATAGGCGGTAGCGCTTCCTACATTTTCGGCAACACCATCTCCGAAACAGGCAGCACGGTGCAGGACCCGGAGCAGGCAAGCGCCAGCGTGGTTAGCGTTACGCGTGTAGACCGCACGACTTACAGAGACTTTATTTACCGCGCGGGCATCAACTACAGGCAAAAGCTGAAGGATAAGCTGCACCTGAGCGCAGGGGGCGTTTATGCTTTTGCTGCTGACCTTGATGCAGAGCGCAATATCTCGTTTGAGCGCCGCAGCCCGGATGGCAGCCCATTGCAGGGCCTGGATGGCGGGGCGCTAGTCACGAACGAGGACACCCTGAGTAGCTCGATTCACCTGCCGGCCAACTGGCGCGCGGGCATCAGCCTGGATAACGGCAGCAACCTGACCGTCTCAGCCGACATTATCGCCCACGAGTGGTCCAAGTATAAAGGCTTTGACGGAAGCAACGATAACCTGAAGGACAGCTACAAAATGGCCCTGGGGGCGGAGTACACGCCAAACGCCAATGCCATCGACAATTACTTTAAGCGCGTTACCTACCGCGGCGGCCTGTACTACAACGACACGCAGTTCCGCCTCAACGGGGAGGACATCAAAGACAAGGGCGTGACCACGGGCTTCACTTTCCCGCTGGGCCGTGGCACCATGTATGATCTTTATTTGTTAAACGTATCGTTGGGCTATGGCCAGCGCGGCACCACAGACAGCGGCCTGATCCAGGAGAATTACTTCCAGTTCGGCCTTGGCTTTACCGTGAACAGCCGCTGGTTCCTGAAGCGCCGCATCGAGTAGAGCACAAGTATAGCTAAAGTATAAAGGCCGTTCTTGGAGCGGCCTTTTTTGTGGTGACTCCCTGCCAAAGTATAAAAAGCATAAAATTTGCTACCTTCACAGAAACCGAAGTATAAACCGCCCATGCGAAACGCATTTTTAGCCCTGCTGGTGCTGGCCTTCGTGGGCTTCGGCTGCGAGCGGGAGATCAAAAACCCGGATGAGGAGGAGCGCTACACCGGCCCGACGATAGAGAACCACGATGTAACCACGCTCTACAGCGACTCGGCCAGGCTGCTGATGAAGCTGCAGGCACCGGTGCAGCAGGAGTTCGAGACGGGCGACGGTATCTTCCCGGAGGGCTTTTATGTGGAGTTTTACGATAAGGACGGCAAGCTGGAGTCGACGCTGCGGGGCAACTACGGCAAGCAGGACACCCGAACGAATGTATACTATGCCCGGGGCAACGTGGTGGTGGATAACCTGAAGAAGAAAGAGAAGCTGGAGACAGAGGAGCTATTCTGGGACCGGCGAAAGGCCAGGATCTACACCGACAAGTTCGTGAAGATCACCACACCGGAGGAGATCCTCACCGGCAAGGGCCTCACGGCCAACCAGGACCTGTCGCGCTACTCCATCAAGCAGGTAACGGGTAAGTTTAATTTTAGCGAAGAATGAACCGACGGCTCCTATACGTAATTCTGTTGTCGCTGGCCTTTGTGGCCATGGTGATAGGCGTGCACCGCAGCCTGGTGCAGGACGATTTTGCAGGCAACTACTGGATCTTCATGATCGGGTTCCTGTTCTACATCCTCTACGGCTATACCAAGAAGAAAGACAGCGCCTAAGCTGGTTTGTGTCCTGTAAACGATGGTAGACCCCAGTCAGATCATACTTTTATGCGTAGCCCTGCTGTTCTCGGCCTTTTTCTCCGGCATCGAGATGGCGTTTATGGCTGCCAACAAGATCCAGATAGAACTCAGCGATAAGAACGGCGTGCTCTCGGGCCGCATTCTGTGGCGCCTGCTGCAGCACCCCGCCCGCCTGATGGGCACCACCCTGATCGGCAATACCCTGGCGCTGGTGCTGTATGGCTTCTGCATTGCCGGCGTGCTGCACCAGCTGCTTACTGCCTTCCTGCCCGAGCCGCTGCAGCTCAACCTGTTCATACTGGTGCTCCAGGTCTTCATCGCCTCGGTGGTGGTGCTGCTCACGGCCGAGTTCCTGCCGCGCAGCCTGGCTGCCATCAATCCCAACAGGCTGCTGCAAGTGCTGGCCATACCTATCCTGCTGCTGTATTACCTGCTGTGGCCGGTGGTGATGGTGATTGTGGCCCTGAGCAAGTGGGTAGCCGAGAAAGTGTTTAAGATCGAGTACTCGGAAGAGAAGCCCATGTTCGGCTTCACCGACCTCAACGCCTTCATCAAAAACCGCCTCTACCACCCCGAGCATGAGCAGGCCCCGGAGGTAGACCCGCAGATATTCCACAACGCGCTGGAGTTCAAAACCGTGAAGGTGCGCGAGTGCATGGTGCCCCGCACCGAGATAGAGGCCGTGGAGGCGGGGGAGTCGCTGGAGGCACTGCGCGAGGCCTTCACCAGCACCGGCCACTCCAAGATACTGGTGTATGAGGAGAGCATCGACAACATCATCGGCTACTGCCATCAGCTGGACATGTTCCGGCAGCCGCAAAGTATAAAAGAGGTGCTGGCGCCGGTCAGCATGGTGCCTGAAAGTATGCTGGCCAGCGAGCTGTTCGTCAAGTTCGTGTCTGAGCACCGCAGCGTGGCCGTGGTGCTGGATGAGTTTGGCGGCACCTCCGGCATCGTAACCGTGGAGGACGTGATAGAGGAGATCTTTGGGGAGATAGAAGATGAGTTCGACCGGAACGAAGGCCTGCTGGAACAGGTTATACCGGATAAGGGCATGTATATCCTGAGCGCGCGCCACGAGATAGACTACCTGAACGGGAAGTATGAGCTGGACCTACCCGAGGGCGACTACGAAACGCTGGGCGGCCTTTTCTTCTCCGCATTTGGCGAGATACCCATGCCGGGCGATAAAGTGGAGGTTCCACCCTTCACCATCACCGTGCTGACAATGGACGAGAACCGCATCGACGCCGTGAAGCTGGTAAAAAACACAGAGTTTCAGGCAGATGCCAAAAACTAAACAGCAGGATAAAAATTTTGAATTTTAGCCTGATTAACCTTATTTTGCACAATCCTTTTATAAGTTACATACAGAATGGCATTAATTAACAAGATTAGAGAGAAGTCTGGTTGGGCTGTAGGCGCCATTGCCATCGGGCTTGGTGTGTTTGTGGTGGGCGGCGACCTGCTGGGGCCAAACTCCAGGCTCCTGGGCGGCAACGCAAACACAGTAGGCGAAATAGCCGGTGAGGAGATTGACTACCAGGAGTTTGACAATGTGCTGCAGCAGGTAAAGGCTGACTATGAGAACCGCGTGGGCCGTGCCGCCTCTGAGGGCGAGCTGGCGATGCTGCGCGAGCAGGCCTGGAACCAGCTGATCTTTAAGATTGTCCTGGAGAAGGAATACGACCGCCTGGGCCTGGAGGTGACAGACGAAGAACTGGCCGACATGGTACAGGGCAACAACATACACCCTGCCGTAATGCAGGCATTCGCTAACCCGCAGACCGGCGAGTTTGACCGCAGCCAGGTGGTGCAGTACCTGCAGAACCTGGACCAGACCGGCACGCGCCCCATGTGGGTTGGCTTTGAGCAGAGCATCGCCGAGGACCGCCTGCAGAGCAAGTATGCCAACCTCATTGGCAAAACGGTGTACGTAACCGGCGCGGAGGCAAAGAGCTTTTACCAGGCGCAGAACGCAGCCGCCAGCGTAAAGGTGCTGCTCGTGCCGTACAGCGTTATCTCTGACTCAGCCGTTTCGGTAACAGATGCCCAGCTGAAGGACTACTACGAGCGCAACAAAGAGCTTTACAAGGTAGAGGATGGCCGTACCATCGAGTTTGTGACCATTCCGGTGACAGCCTCTCAGGAAGACAGCACCTCTTATAAAGAGGAGTTTGCCACGATCACAAAGCAGTTTGCTAATGCAACAAACGACTCCGCCTTCGTGAACGCAAACTCTGATGTGCCTTTCAATGGCACCTACGTGAACCCGGGCGACCTGCCGGAGGAGCTGCGCAAGCAACTGCCGCTGCAGGAAGGCAAAGTATACGGCCCATACACCAGCAACAGCACGGTAACTTTGTTCAAGGTATCCGATGCCAGAACCTCAGATAAGAACGCGGTAAAGGCAAGCCACATCCTCATCCGCCCGGAGAGCGACACCCCGGAGGGAAAAGCCGCTGCCAAGGCAAAGGCGCAGGACGTGCTCACGCAGCTTAAGAACGGCGCTGACTTCGCGCAGCTGGCCGCGCAGTATGGCTCGGACGGTACTGCCTCCCGTGGCGGTGACCTGGGCTGGTTCCCGGAGGGCCAGATGGTTCCGGCATTCGAGAAAGCGGTATTTGGCTTTAGCGGTACCGGCCTGCTGCCAAACCTGGTGGAGACAGAGTATGGCTACCACATCGTGAAAGTAACAGAGCCTAAGACCAAAGAATCCTACAAGATCGCCGCCATCCAGCGCTCCATCGAGCCAAGCGAATTTACCCGCGATGCCGCCTACGCCGTTGCCGACGAACTGGCCGGTACAAGCGGTAACAGCGAGGAGTTCCGCGAGAATGTGGAGGCGAACAAGTCGCTGGTGAAAGAAGAGGCAGCCAACATCGGCAAAAACCAGGTACTGGTAAACAACCTCTCTGCTGCCCGTGAGCTGGTTCGCTGGACGTATGCCAAAGACACAGAAGTAGGCGACGTTTCCCCGGTATTCGAGATCAACGACGAGTTTGTGGTGGCCACCCTGACGGGTAAGCGTGAGAAAGGCTATGCCTCTATCAACGATAAGGATGTGCGCGATGAGGTGACTGCCGCTGTGCGCGAGGAGCTGAAGGCGAAGCAGATCATGGCGAAACTGGAGGGCCAGAAAGGAACTCTGGACCAGGTTGCCGCAGCCTATGGCCCGGATGCCATCGTGAGAACGGCAGATAACGTAACATTTGCCTCTGCATCTATCCCGGGTGTGGGCGTAGAGCCAGTGGCAGTGGGTAAGGCCTTCGGCCTGAAGCCAGGCGGCCGCACGGCTCCGATAGAGGGACAGGCCGGTGTGCTGATGGTGGAGCTGACAAGCCTGAGCCCGGCACCGGAGATCGATGACTTCTCTAACGTGAAGCAGCAGATCCTGACCACGCGTGCCAGCCGTGCCGAGACGCAGGCTTTTGAAGCTATCAAGGAGAAATCTGAGATCGTAGACAATCGCGTGCGCTTCTTCTAAGCCATCCGGTTATACTTTATACAAGAGCCACTCCCGCGGGAGTGGCTCTTTTTTTATGCGGCAAAGTATAGCCATACTTGCACCGGCCAGAAATCAGCCTGCAAAACCAAACTGATTGAGTATATTCATAGTTAAGAAGAAGGACATACAGAGAGATACAGGCTATTCGTTGTAAGAGAATCATGCGCAGGAACATACTTTATACTTTACTGCTCTCGCTGCTGCTGCTGGCGGCCCCGGCGGCCAGGGCACAGCAGCAGGACCTGGAGCTGGCGCGGCAGTACTTCAGCCAGGGCGACTATGACAAGGCAGGCGAGCTGTATAGCAGGCTGATCAACAACGACCGGCTGTTCCAGGCCGTGTACCCCGATTACCTGAACACGCTGCTGGCCCAGCGGGACCATAAGGAGGCGGAGAAGCTGGTAAAGAAAACGATCAAGCGGTTTCCGGATAATCCGAACTTCGAGGTTGACCTGGGGCGCGTGTACCAGGCATCGGGCAACAAGGGCGCCGCCGAGAGGCAGTTCGACAAGCTGCTGCAAAGTATGAATCCGGAGGGGGTGATCGTGGTGGCCAATGCCTTTATGCAGCACGAGCTGTTCGACTATGCCGAGAAAGCCTACCTGCGCGGCCGCGAACTCAGCAAGGACCAGACATCCTACACCCGCCCCCTGATCGCCCTGTACGCCTATCGCCAAAAGAACGACAAGCTGATACCCGAGGTGCTGAACCTGCTGCAGGAGAACGAGAGCGAACTGGGCTACGTGCAGAGCCGCCTGCAAAACAGCCTGAAAGAGGAGGAGAACTTCGACCTGTTGGAGAAAGAGCTGATCCTGCGGGTGCAGCAGAACCCTGAGAAACTGGCCTACAGTGAAATGCTGATCTGGCTCTACATCCAGCGGAAAGACTTTTACAGCGCCCTGCTGCAGGCCCGCGCCGTGGACAAGCGCACCCGCACAGGCGGCACCCGCGTGATGGAACTGGGTACGATCAGCCTGAAGAACAACGACTACGAGGGGGCCATTGAGGCCTTCCAGTACATTGTGGAGGAGTATCCCGACGGCCCCTACTACCTGGTGGCGCGGCAGCGGCTGATCAACGCCCGCGAGGAGCAGGTGGAGAACACGTTCCCGGTTGATAAAGCGAAGATACAGGCCCTGATCACCGACTATGAGGCCCTGCTAAGTGAGGTGGGCCGAAGGCCGGAGACGGTGGAGGTGCTGCAGCACATGGCCGGCCTGTACGCCTTCCACCTGGATGACAAGGAAAAAGCCATTGCCCTGCTGCAGGAGGCCATTAACATGCCGCGCGCCAACCCCAGCCTGGTGGCGGACAGTAAGCTGACTTTGGGGGATATCTATTTGCTGAAAGGGGAGCCGTGGGAAAGTACGCTGCTGTACTCGCAGGTGGAGAAATCGCATAAGGAGACGCCCATAGGGCACGAGGCCAAGCTGCGCAATGCCCGCCTGAACTACTACAACGGCGACTTTGAACTGGCGCAGGCGCACCTCGACATCCTGAAAATGGCCACCAGCCGCGAGATCGCCAACGACGCCATGGACCTGAGCCTGCTCATTACCGACAACACCGGCCTGGATACCTCCACGGTGGCCATGGAGGAGTATGCGGCCATCGACCTGCTCATTTTCCAGAACAAGCTGCCCGAGGCTTTAGTGGCGCTGGATGGCCTACTGCAGAAGTACCCCGGCCACAGCCTCACCGACGAGATATATTTTCAGAAGGCCAACATTTACGAACGGATGGGGGAGTTTAACCTGGCGGTGGAGAGCCTGCAGCAGATCGTGGGCAACCCGCAGTACGACATCCTGAGCGACGACGCCCTCTACCGCATGGCCTACATCTACGAGGAGAACCTGAACGACAAAGCAAAGGCGCAGGAGCTTTACAACGAGCTGCTGGTAAAGCACCAGGGCAGCGTGTACGCGGCAGAGGCCCGCAAGCGTTTCCGCAACCTGCGCGGCGACAAGCTCAACTAAGCCTGTTTAGGCAAAAAAGATGAAGAGGAAAAGTATAAAAAGAAGGAAGAACCCATACATGACCAGGTCCAGCGAATAATTTTTATACTTTCCGTAGAGTTCTCTGAATCGTTTCACGACTATTCCTGTTAAGGATGGCAAAGTACGAAAATAATCGCGAAGGTGCGAAGCGCCTGCAGGTGCAGGTTAAATTAGCTACCTTTGCGGTTGACCAAGTATAGCGGCACAGTTAGTTTATGGAGAAAAGGTGGGTAATCAGTCCGGAAGCCCCGGCAGAGGTAGTACAGCAGCTTGCAGAGGAGCTGAAGATCAGTTCCACGCTCGCTTCCATACTCTGCCAGCGCGGCATCTGCACCTTTGCCGAAGCCAGGCACTTTTTCCGCCCCTCCCTGCAGGACCTCCACGACCCCTTCCTGATGAAGGACATGGACCGCGCCGTGAACCGCCTGAACGAGGCCCTGCACCACAACGAGAAGATCCTGGTCTATGGCGACTACGACGTGGATGGTACCACCTCGGTGGCGCTCATGTACGGCTTTCTGCGCAACTATACGTCCAGCATCGATTTTTACATCCCCGACAGGTATAAAGAAGGCTACGGCGTATCGAGCCAGGGCATAGAGTGGGCGGCAGAGCACGGGTTTTCGCTTATCGTCAGCCTCGACTGCGGCATTAAGTCTGCCGATAAAGTAGCCCTGGCCTCTGAGAAAGGCATCGATTTCATCATCTGCGACCACCACCTGCCCGACGAAGACATCCCGCAGGCCGTGGCCGTGCTGGACCCCAAGCAAATAGACTGCCCCTATCCCTACAAGGAACTCTCTGGCTGTGGCGTGGGCTTTAAGCTGCTGCAGGCGTTTTGTATGCAGAACGATATAGAGCAGCAGGAAGTATACAAGCTGCTGGATTTGCTGGTGGTAAGTATAGCCGCCGATATTGTGCCGATTACCGGCGAGAACCGCATACTTGCCTATTTTGGACTGAAGCACCTGAACGGTCCGCAGCCGATGCGCCCGGGCCTGGAGGCCCTGAAAGAACTGGCCGATATCCGCAGCGAGATGGACATCACCAGCATTGTATTTGGCTTTGCGCCGCGCATCAACGCCGCCGGCCGCATGGGCGATGCCAAAAACTCGGTGCGCATGCTGCTGTCCCAGACCAAGGAGGAGGCTTTCAAGATGGCCGACATCATCAACGAGTCGAATAAGGCCCGCCGCGACAAGGACAGCAACATTACCAAAGAGGCGCTGCAGATGATTGAGCAGGACGACTACCTGCGTAACGCCAACTCTACGGTGCTGTACAAAGACACCTGGCATAAGGGCGTGATCGGAATTGTGGCCTCGCGCTGCATCGAGCATTACTACCGCCCTACCATCATACTTACCCAATCCAATGGCAAGGCATCGGGTTCGGCCCGGTCGGTGCATGGCTTTAACGTGCACGATGCCATCGAGAGTTGCTCCGACCTGCTGGAGCAGTTTGGCGGGCACATGTATGCAGCCGGCTTAACCCTGCCGGTAGAGAACATCCCAGCCTTCAGGAAGCGTTTTGAGGAAGTGGTGGCCAGCACGATTACCGCAGACCAGAAGATCCCGCAGATCGAGATAGACGCACCGCTTAAGCTAAACCAGATCACCCGCAACTTCTACAACATTGTGCGGCAGATGGAGCCCTTCGGCCCCGGCAACATGCGCCCGGTGTTTGTGTCGGAGTGCGTGTATGATACCGGCAGCGTGCGTGTGGTTGGCGATTCGCACCTGAAGCTGCGCCTCACCCAGGACGGCTACTTTAACATCGACGCCATCGGCTTCGGCCTCAGCGACTACTACGAGCGGATCAGCAAGGGCATTCCGTTTGATGTTTGCTATACGATAGAGGAGAACGAGTACCGGGGCGTGATCACGCTGCAACTCCGTATCAAAGACATCCGCATTAAATAAGAAAGGCTCCCGGTGAGGGAGCCTTTTGTACTTTGGCTATACTTTTTACTTCTCTGGCGCAAGCTGAAAGTCCCGGAGCATTTCGGGGCGTCCGCTTGTGCCTTTTTATACTTGCTGTTCCGGACATCCTTGTCCGGAACCTCTCTGCTGCGGATTTCCCAATCCGCGTAAGCCATATTTTTATACTTGCTGATTTATACTTGAGCTATACTTCCTTAGCCGCTGCTTTTGCTATACAACAAGTATAAACTGTCCCCTTGAGGACAAGTGAGAACGAGAGTTCGAAACTTGCGACCATAGGTCAATAGGGGTGTTCTATACTTTGACTATAGCACTTTATACTTCAGCAAATAGTAATGGCAGGCTCCCCTCCTTTAACAAGGAGGGGTAGGGGTGGTTGGACTACAGCAACTATGGAACATATACTTCCCAGTAGCCTCGGCTTCACCTCCCTTCCCACAGGATCCTTTCAGGATGACAGTGCAAGTATAACAAGTATACTTTCCCTCTGCACTAGCCAAATGCGAGTTCGAAGCTTGCGAGCGTAGCTCTGAGGGGTAGGGGTGGTTGAGCCCGGTATTACGGCATAACTACCTGAGAGGGCTAGGAAGAGGTGAATAGGTTGCGGCTCGGATTTTATACTTCTTAATATGAAGTAGCGGGATGCCACCAAATTCCACACACTTGCCGGAGGCGAGGGCTGCTTAACTAGCAACAATAAGCCATAAACAATTCTAGCCTACGGCAGCGGCTGCAGGTGCTTTAGTTGCGAAAGCGGGCTTTCTCTATCGTAGCGGCTGTAGGCCGTGAACTCCGGCACACACAACAGACTCAGCTGCTCAAAGTCGCCGGCAAAGAAGTTAATATCTACGGCTGAGTTGATGCCGGCAATAGAGCCGCGGTCGGTGAACTGCCAGAACATCCAGCTGTCGGTGTGGTGAATATCCGGCTTTACGTCGCTGTAGCGGGCAATCCAGAAATGATACTCCGGGAAGTGGCCCTTCAGGTAGCGGCGGTAGTAATTCTGGCCGGTGTAGATGATCGGGCGCACGCCATAATGAGTGGTAACGGCCTCCAGCCAGGTGCGCACATCCTGGCGCAATTGCTCCGGTGTCACGTCCCTGTCCATCACCTCCAGGTCCAGCACTGGCGGCAGGTCGCCGGGCTCAATGGTTACGGTGCTCGTAAACAGGTCTATCTGTCGCTGTACCGGTATTTCAGGCTTATAAAAATGGTAGGCACCGCGCTTGATGCCATGGCGCTTCGTCTCCTCCCAGTTACGGGCAAAGAACGGGTCCTGTCGGTAATCGCCCTCGGTGGCCTTTATAAACGAGAAGGCCACCCCGGATTGGCTTACCATATCCCAGTCCACCTCCTTCTGCCACCTCGACACATCGATGCCCCTTATCACGGCGGCACTACTGCTGCTACTGGTTGTAGATGCGGGTTTGGAGTTGTCGTCGTTGCCAGAGGCTGTTGCCACGGCGATGCTGCCGCAGACCAACAGACCCGAGAAGGCAAGCCTCCGGCAGGCTGAAAGGAGTAAACGTGATATCATAAGTAAGGTCGTAGGTTGTAAGCGTGTATCAAATTAAATATTAATCCTACACCATGCAACACCTGATTATAAGGATTATACAGTTTGTTGGATTTGTTTAAATAGTAATTTGCTAATATACATAGGGTATGACCCGACGCTACCCTAACTGGCACGCCCGTTGCAGGATGCCGGCTTTATGCGTAATTTAGCCACGATGATATTGAGAGCAGAAAACCTGATTAAGAAGTATAAATCCCGCACGGTTGTAAACGATGTGAGCGTGGAGGTAAACCAGGGTGAGATCGTGGGTTTGCTGGGCCCAAACGGCGCCGGTAAAACAACCTCTTTCTACATGATCGTGGGCCTGGTGAAGCCGAACTCCGGAAAAATCTTCCTGGATAAGGAGGACATCACGGACCTGCCCATGTACAAGCGGGCCACGCGCGGCGTGGGCTACCTGGCGCAGGAGGCCTCGGTGTTCCGGCAGCTGACGGTGGAGGAGAATATCCTGTCGGTGCTGGAGATGACGGACCTGCCCAAAAAGGCGCAGCACGAGAAGGTGGAGGAGTTGCTGGAGGAGTTCTCGCTCACGCACGTGCGCAAGAACAAGGGCATTGTGCTGAGCGGTGGCGAGCGCCGCCGCACCGAAATTGCCCGCGCCCTGGCCGTAGACCCTAAGTTTGTACTCTTAGACGAGCCCTTTGCCGGCGTAGACCCCATTGCCGTGGAGGAGATCCAGAGCATCGTGGCCAAGCTCAAGAACAAGAACATCGGCATCCTCATCACCGACCACAACGTAAACGAGACCCTTTCCATCACCGACCGCGCCTACCTGCTGTTCGAGGGCAAAATCCTGAAAGCCGGCACCGCCGAGGAACTGGCCGCCGACGAGCAGGTGCGCCGCGTATACCTGGGCAAACATTTCGAGCTGAAGCGGAAGATTTAAGCTTTGATGGCTAGTTGTTAATTGTTGTTTAAGGTAAATGGAAGAGCAAAAGTATCTTAAACTGGATGACACTGAAGCATGCAGGATCAGATCTTTGCTCTAAGCAACAAAGTATGGGACATAGTTGCGCAGTGGAGCCCGATTGCGCAAAACACAGCGGGACAGTAATTTATCACTGCGGCGGATAGCGTCTCAGCAAACATTGCGGAAGGCTTTGGGAGGCACGGAAAGAAAGATAAGATAAATTTTTACCGCTACGCACAAGGCTCTTTGTATGAATGCCTGGATTGGAATGAGAAAAGCCGTATAAGGAAGCTGATTTCGCAGGAAGAGTATGAGCATGTTTTTGGCCTTTTACAGAGATTGCCTAAAATGATAAATACTTTGATAAAGCTGACGAACGATAACTTGAATGATTAGCTGTCAAGCAATTAACAATCAACAATCAGCAATTAGAACTTGGAGATACTGAATTCAATTTTAACGTGGGTGATGAAGAAGCGGATCCATGACATCGATCTGTTTCGGAAGTATCCGCATGAGGTGCAGCTGGAGTTGTTTCAGGACCTGATCAGCACGGCTAAGAGCACGGAGTGGGGCAAGAAGTATGGCTTTGGCGATAACCTGAGCGTGCGGGAGTTCCAGGAGCGTGTGCCCATCAGTACCTACGAGGACATGTACCCCTACATCGAGCGTATGATGAAAGGGGAACAGAATGTGCTGTGGCCTTCCAAGATCGAGTGGTTTGCCAAATCCTCGGGTACCACCAACGCCCGCAGCAAGTTCATACCTGTCAGCCCGGAGTCGTTGGAGGACTGCCACTACAAAGGCGGCAAGGACATGCTCTCCATCTACGTGAACCTGTTCCCCGATACCAAACTCTTTACCGGCAAAGGCCTCTCGATTGGCGGCAGCCATCATCCCAGTGAGTTTAACGCCAAGGTAAACTGCGGCGACGTATCGGCGGTGATCATGCAGAACCTACCCATCTGGGCCGAGGTCATGCGCACGCCACCCCTTAAAGTAGCCCTGATGGACAAATGGGAGGAGAAGATAGAGAAGATGGTGGAGCTGACGGTAAAGGAGAACGTAACCAGCCTGAGCGGTGTGCCCACCTGGACCTATGTGCTGCTCAAGCGCATCCTGGCCGAAACGGGCAAAAACAACATCCTGGAAGTATGGCCGAACCTGGAGCTGTTCACGCACGGGGCTGTGGCTTTCGGGCCCTACCGCCAGCTGTTCCGCGAGATCATTCCCTCCACCCAGATGAACTACCTGGAAGTATACAATGCCTCCGAAGGGTTTTTCGGGATACAGGACCAGGTAGGTACCGAAGACGAAATGCTGCTGATGCTGGACTACGGCGTGTACTACGAGTTTATTCCGATGGACCAGCTGGAGGAGGAGCATCCCCAAACCCTGGCGCTGGACCAGGTGGAGGTGGGCAAGAACTACGCCCTAGTTATCTCGACGAATGCCGGCCTGTGGCGCTATAAGATTGGTGATACCATCCGCTTTACAAGTATAGACCCTTACCGCATTAAGATATCCGGCCGCACCAAGCACTTTATCAATGCCTTTGGCGAAGAGGTGATCGTGGAGAATGCAGAAGAGGCAGTTACCGCGGCATGCGAGGCTACCAGCGCTATTATCTCTAACTTTACGGCCGCCCCTATCTACCTGGAGAGCGACAAGCGCGGCGGGCACGAATGGCTGATCGAGTTTGAGAAGGAGCCTTCGAGCCTGGAGCAGTTTACCCGGGTGCTGGACGAGAAATTGCGCGAGGTAAACTCCGACTACGACGCCAAACGCCAGAACGACATTGCCCTGCAAGCGCCGCTGGTGCATGCCGCTCCCAAAGGCACCTTCCTGAACTGGCTCAGCCACAAAGGCAAACTGGGTGGTCAGCATAAAGTGCCCCGCCTCAGCAACACCCGCGAGTACCTGGAGGAAATAATGGAGGTGAACGGACTGTAGAAAGTTAGAGAGTTTAGGAGTTAGAGAATTTAAGAGTTAGAAAGTTAAAGTATCTCCAACCATTCCTGCTCATCATCTTCTCCTGTCATCCTGTAAGGATCTTGGTAGAAGGGAGGTTAAGCAACAGCTACAAGGCATACAAGTTGCTGTATTGATAGCAGGCTCCCCTCCTGGGGGTAGGGGCCCTCGACAAGGCTAAGGAGGGGTTTGGGGTGGTTGGACCCAGTACTACAAAGTATAAAAGTATAAAATAGCATCCCCGGCAAGTATAAACCTGCCGGGGATGCAGAAGCATCTACTTCATCCTGAAATCTTTAACTCTCCATACTTTGGAAGAGTCTTTCTCTAAAACAACATGAACAGGGGCATTATCTCTGCTTCCTTTCACAGTATAACTAAAGAAGGCTTTACCTCCTTCAGAGGAACTTTCAATTGAACCAGATATTAAGAAGCCGTAACCTTCAACCTCACCTATCGCATCTATTACCGCTGGATTTTCCTTCATGTATTCTTGAGCGGCGATAAAAGCAGCTGTTTCTTTGATCTTTATCGAGATCACAACATTAATAAGTAAGGCGATGACGAAAAGTATGGCAAAAGCACTAATTATAATCTTTGTTAACCTGCTCATTGTAGCGTTTGTAGTTCAGAAGGTAAAGCAAAGTTAACAAAGTATAACGTTATACTTTCCTACTCCAGGAAGCTGCTCATAAAGCCGCCTTCTTTCTTGGCGTTCTCGCCGCGCGGCATCAGTGCTTCGATCAGCTTCTTCACCGGCATCGACTGCAGCCACACACGGCCCGTGCCGCGCAGGGTAGCCAGGAACAAGCCCTCACCGCCAAAGATCATCGATTTTAAACCTCCCGCCCGCTGCACGCTGAAATCGATGCCTTCCTCAAAGGCCACCACGCAGCCGGTGTCTACGCGCAGGGTCTGGTTGTTGAGCTGCTTTTCTACAATCGTTCCGCCCGCATGCACGAAGGCCAGGCCGTCACCCTGCATCTTCTGAAGTATAAAACCCTCGCCGCCAAAAAAGCCGGAACCCAGTTTCTGGTTAAAATGAACGCTCAGTTTGGTGCCCAGGGCCGCCGCCAGGAAGGCGTCTTTCTGCGTAATTAAGGTGCTGTTGCGGGTAGCGCTCAGGTCTATGGGCAGGATGGTGCCGGGGTAGGGGGCCGAGAAGGCTACGCGGCTCTTGCCATAGCCACGCTGCGTAAAGTGCGTCATGAACAGCGACTCGCCCGTGATTAGGCGGCTGCCCGCCGAAACCAGTTTGCCCAGAAAGCCCTGGCTGGGGTTAGAGCCGTCGCCCATCTTGGTCTCGAAGTCAATACCCTCCTCCATGTATACCATGGCGCCGGCCTCGGCAATGACCGTTTCATTCGGGTCCAGCTCAATCTCCAGCACCTGGATGTCGTTGCCGAAAATCTTGTAGTCGATTTCGTGTGAGTTTCTCATAGTTGTAGTTTAGGATATGTGATGGTAGAAAGATAACGGATTTTTAAGAAACAGGACAAAAAAGCCGGTGCCCTACGTATAAAACACCGGCTCTAGGGGCCTTAAAGTATGATCTGGCCAAAGGGCCGCTTTCGCTAATCCTCCTCGTTCTCTTCTTCGTCGTCTTCCGCGCCTTTCTTGCGTCGGCGGGCTTTGGGTAGGTTCTTGTCGTCTTCCTCATCTGAAACCGAGTTGGTGCCGCGCACAAAGTCCTCATCGGTCTCTTCAACTTCCTCGCCTTCCTCCACGTGGTATTCTTCCTCCTCCCGCTTTGCTTTCTCGGCGGCGTCGCGCTTCATCAGCTTTTTATCATCCACGTTTTGGTTCAGGAAATCATTGATCTTGTCGATGCTGTAGTTGGAGGTGATCTCGCCGTGCTCGTTCACTTTGATCTCAAACCCCTCCAGGTCCTTGTGCACCCGCGACTTTTTCTTCTCGCTTTTACTCTCTTTTTTATTCTTAGCCATGATGTTTCTCCTGTGGTTATACTTAGTTGTATAAGCGAGGCAGGTACAAATGGTTGCGGAATTGGGGCAAGGGGCAACAAAAAAGGCCAGCCACCGGGCCAGCCTTTCTTACAGGAAGTATGATTTTTTACGTTATGCCGAAGCGTACTTGCTCAACTTGCTGATAGCGTTTTCGAGGCGCTGGGCGGTTTCCCCGCTTCCGATCACCTCGATGATGTGCATCAGGTCCGGGCCGGCTTCGGCGCCGGTTACAGCCAGGCGCAGGGCCTGCATCACCTGCCCGATCTTCATATTGTGGCGGTCCAGTATACTTACCAGCAGCTCTTTCACCGTGTCGGCGTTGAAGTTCTGCAGCGAGGGCAGTTCGTTCTTGAAATCTTCGAAAACGGCTACTGACGGAGCATTCCATTTCTTAGAGGCTACTTTCTCGCTATACTCTTCCGGCGCCACGAAGAAATACTTGGCCTCCTGCCAGAAGTCCTGCGGAAACGACACGCGCTCTTTCATCAGGCCGGCAATTTTCTCGGCTTTCTCCGGGGTGGTGGTCATGTTGTGCTCCTCCAGGGCTTTGATCAGGTAGCCGGCCAGTTCGCTGTCCGGCTTGGCACGCAGGTACTGCTCGTTAAACCAGCGGGCTTTCTGTATATCGAATCGGGTGCCGGATTTGCCGATGCGCTCCACGGTGAACTCGTTGGCCAGCTCCTCCATCGAGAAGATCTCCTGGCTGGTGCCCGGGTTCCAGCCCAAAAAGGCCAGAAAGTTGATAAAAGCCTCCGGCAGGTAGCCTGATTCGCGGTAGCCGGAGGATATTTCTTTACTAAACGGATCCTCCCAACGCAGTGGGAACACCGGGAAGCCCAGCTTATCGCCGTCGCGCTTGCTCAGCTTGCCGTTTCCATCCGGCTTCAGGAGCAGCGGCAGGTGGGCAAACTCCGGCATGGTATCTTCCCAGCCCAGGTAGCGGTACAGCAGCACGTGCAGCGGCGCCGATGGCAACCACTCCTCGCCACGGATCACGTGCGTGATCTTCATCAGGTGGTCGTCCACGATGTTGGCCAGGTGGTAGGTCGGCATGCCGTCCGACTTCATCAATACTTTATCATCCACAGAAGAAGAGTGCACCATTACCCATCCCCGAATCATATCCTTCAGGCGAATTTCCTCCTTGCGCGGCACCTTCAGGCGGATCACGTAGGGCTCGCCGCTCTCCAGTTTCTGCTTCACCTCATCCTCTGGAAGGGTAAGGGAGTTCTTCATCGTCATGCGGGTGATGGCGTTGTACTGCGGCGTGGCTACCTTGGCGGCCTTCAGGCGCTCGCGCATCTCCTCCAGCTCCTCGGCTGTATCGAAGGCGTAGTAGGCGTGGCCGTCGTTTACCAGTTGCAGGGCATACTGCATGTACATGGGCTTGCGCTCCGACTGGCGGTAAGGCGCGTAGGGCCCGCCTTTCCACGGGCTCTCGTCCAGCTCAATGCCGCACCACTCCAGCGACTCACGGATGTAATCCTCGGCACCCGGCACAAAGCGGTTCTGGTCCGTGTCCTCGATGCGCAGGATCATTTTGCCACCCGTTTTGCGGGCCAGCAGGTAGTTGTAAAGGGCGGTGCGCACACCACCGATATGGAGAGGCCCGGTTGGGCTTGGGGCAAAGCGTACTCTAACTTCTCTTTCCATGTATGGTTGTCTGATTCAGAATCAATGAAATTCGCTGCAAAGGTACGAAATAAAGTATCGTTTCGGTAACGGTAAAATGCTGCGCGCGTTGCAAAACACATACTATAGCCAAGCTGGCGGGGCCTTAGCCCTGCAAAGTATAAACATAACAGGCCGATTGCGTATCAGCAAGTAGTTTAAGCCGCACAGGATGGTAAAGAAGCGCGCATGGTTGATCTGGGGCCTGTTAAAGGAAACCTCCCTGGAGTTCATTGACAATAATTCCTTTCAGAAGGGGGCGGCGCTGGCCTACTATACCATTTTCGCGCTGCCGCCCATGCTCATCATCATCATCAGCGCGGCGGGTTATTTTTTTGGGGAGCAGGCCGTGTCGGGCGAGATTTACTACCGCATCAAGGAGCTGATCGGCACCGAAGGCGCCTACTCGGTGCAGAAGATGGTGGAGAACGTGAATGAGTACGGGGCCTTCAACCTGGCTGCCATCGTGGGTGTCATTGCCCTTTTTATAGCCGCCACCGGGGTCTTTATCTCCCTGCAGGATTCCTTGAACGAGATCTGGAATGTAAAGCCGGTGCCCAGGCGTGGGTACGTCAAGCTTATTCTGGATCGTTTTCTTTCTTTCGGGATGATCCTGACCATTGCCATTGTGCTGCTGCTCTCGCTGTTGGCCAACACCATACTTGTCGCCATCAGTGATTTCCTGACGGCCCGCTTTTCCGGCTGGATAGTATACGTAATACATATGGCAAACTTTTTCTCAGCTTTTTTGCTGATGTCGTTCCTGTTTGCCTGCATCTACAAATTTTTGCCGGACGCCAAGATAAAGTGGCGGGATGTGGGGGTAGGGGCGCTGGTGACCTCGCTGCTGTTCGTGCTGTTCCGCGGCCTGATCGGGTATTACCTGGGCAAGAATGACATGGCCTCGGTGTACGGGGCGGCCGGCTCGGTGGTGATTATACTTACGTGGGTGTTCTTTACCTCGCAGATCATTTTTTTCGGGGCTGTGTTCACGTTCGTGTACTCGCGCAAGTATGGCCATAACATTTATCCGGCAGAGTTTGCGGTGCGGGTGATACGGCAGGAGGTAGAGGTGGGCAACTCGGCGGTAAACGCAGAGCCCGGCAAGCACGAGCGCGAAGTATACGGCGAGCCGGAGGTAGAGCAGGAACCAACCAGTGACGGTGATGCCTCCAAAGGAGCGAATATCTAGAGTTGGAAAGTTAGGAGGTTAAAAAGTTAGAAAGTTATACTTTAGGCATCCCTGATGCAAGTCTTCAGACTTGTATCCTATGATGGTGTCGGGTATGCAACCCGACTGGCTCGCAGAGGCATACTTATACTTGAGCTATACTCTCTTATACCTATTCTGGCGCAAGCTGAAAGTCCCGGAGCATTTCGGGACGTCCGCTTGTGCCTTTATACTTACATAGCGACTGCCTTCCACTTGGTCCAAGCTATACTTTCTAACAGCCGTTCATCCACGGCTTTACAACCTACTTGTTTCATCTCTGGCTTTTGTGCCCTCAAGGCCGGGAGGCCTCGCCTTGGGGGTAGGGGCCCTCGATAAGGGCATCGCGCTGGGAGCTTTTCCTTTGCTCCTAACGTCGCAATGCCTCGCTGTCGCTCGTCACCGGAAAAACCCGCATAGGCGCTCTTTGTCGAGGGCCCCTACCCCCACCCAAAGGCTGGAGTCAGTTTTCGATAGCCACGGCTTTAGCGATACAACAAGTATAAATTCCCCTCTCGGGAGTGGCAGGTTTATACTTTGTAGGGACAGGTCGCGACCTGTCCGCAAGATACCAGCAACTATGCAACTTATACTTCAGCAACAGCAGACTCCCCGCCTTAGCCAAGTCTCGGATCCCGAACTTGTTTCGGGGGAGGGGCCAGGGGTGGTTGGATAAAGTATAAAAACACAAAAGACAGAGAAGCCATACTTTCCTCCCTGTCCTTTGTCAAGAAATCCTTTGTCTCACGAACCTATTTCACTGCGATGCAGGAGATCTCCACGTTCACATCCTTTGGCAGGCGGCTCACCTCCACGGTTTCGCGGGCGGGCGGGTTGCTGCTGAAGTAGCTGCCGTAGGTCTCGTTGATCTTCCCGAAGTTGTTCAGGTCCTTCACAAAAATAGAGCACTTAACCACGTTGCTGAAGTTCATGCCAGCCTCGGCAAGTATAAACTGCAGGTTTTTCATGACCATGTGTGTTTCTTCTTCGATGCTGCTGCTTACCAGTTCGCCGGTTTCCTGGTTCAACGGGATCTGGCCGGAAACATAAAGTATGCCGTTAGCCATAGTTGCCTGGCTGTATGGCCCGATAGGAGCCGGAGCCTTAGGTGAGTTGATGATGGTATGTGCCATAGAGATTCTGTTTTAGTTTGTACCTTTACTATCAAATGTACTGAAAATATGCACATCGTTGTTTTGTCTGGTCCGGAAATGGCCACTGAGTTCAAGCAAAAGTTTCAGGAGGAGCGGGAAGGCGTGCGTTATACTTTCCTGCACAGCCATGGCCTGCTGGATGAGCAACTGAAACCAGCCGATGTGGTGTTCGACTTCCTGCTGCACGAGAACCCGGAGCGCCTGAGCCTATACGCGCCGAACCAGGTGGTGTTCTGCAACGCCGCCACCGTGCAACTGGCCGCACTGGCCAGGCAGGCAGAACTGGAGCAACCGTGCGCGCTTATAGGCTTTAACGGCCTCCCCACACTGTTTAACCGTCCGGTGCTGGAGGTGAGCATACTGCACAAGGGCTGCGAAGCGAAGCTGCAGGAAGTATGCCAGGCGCTGGGCACGGAGTATTTGCTGGTGGATGACCGTGTAGGCCTGGTGACGCCCCGTATCCTCTGCATGATCATCAACGAGGCCTGTTATACGTTGCAGGAGCAGACAGCCGGAATCAGTGACATAGACCTGGGTATGAAACTGGGCACCAACTACCCGAAAGGCCCCTTTGAATGGGCCAACCAGATCGGTGTGAAAATTGTGTACGAGGTGCTGCAGGCGGTGTACGAAGACACCAAAGAAGAGCGCTACAAGGTCTGCCCCCTGCTGAAGACAAAGTACCTGAAAGGGGAGAGCTTCTAAAATATAGCCTAGGATATTAAGATTTTGCAGTACCGGGTCCAACCACCCCTTCCCCTCCTTGTCCAAGGAGGGGAGTTTTGTTCAAGTTGCATAAGCCGCAGCTATCGGATATGTTTCCAGTCCTTGGGTTGAGCGCCTTGTGAGATTCCGGTGCCCGTAAGGGCATTGCGACCGGAGGGTAGCAAAGGAAGGGAACACAGCGCGATGCCCGAGGACGAGCCCTCTCGGGCTTGAGAGCACCAAAGTATGAAATGAAACGGTAGGTTTGTGGGAACTACAGGATCAGCGGTGTTTTGAAAGTATAGCTTGTGTCAAGTAGAAGGAAGCCGTGACTATGGATAAGGAAGTATAGCCGAAGTATGAAGTATAGCCAAAGTATAAACTCCTGCCATCGAAATACTTTTAAATCCCTATACTTCTATATTGCTCCCGCATTCCTTATCTTGAGCGCCTCAAGCATCCTTCATCCCACCTCAATGAGAGCAGCTTTACTCGTATTCATACTTTGCCTGACCGGCGGCGCCACCACAGCTCAAGTCAACGAGGCCGCCAATTACGAGATCACCATCAACGGCAAAACCACTGACATAGCCCTGGGGAAAGAGTATAAGATGAAGCTCGCTAACGGCAAGGAGGTAACAGTGGCCGTGCAGCAGAAAGACATCCTGACTTACCAGGACGATTGGATCTCGCTGCAGTACCCGAAGGGGCTTCAACCTGCCTTCGCCACACCCGACCCGGACCTGGAGCAGATAACCCTTGTAACGGCCAACGGCAACGGCGTGCTGGTGCAGAAGTATAAAACCATCAACCCCACCGAGCTGGTGGACCTGATGCTGAAGGAGGTGACAAACGAGGAGGTGAGCTTTGGCTATAGTATAACTGAACAGCCGTTTGAGCGCAGGCTAAAGTCAGGGCAGCAGGCGAAAGGTAAATCGGTGGAGCTAACGTATGGCAGCGATGTGCAGCGCTACACGGTGGCGGCTTTGGGCGGCGAGAACGAAGGCATCATCTTTATCACCATGCTCAACGCAGCGTATGACCATGAGGATGATAAGCTGATACAGCTGTTCCTGGACTCGTTGGCCTACAACCGGGACTAACCACAGCAGGCATAAAAAAGGGAGCTACATGTAGCTCCCTTTTCTGTTCTTATACTTGGCAGGTTACTCCACCGTCACCGACTTGGCCAGGTTGCGAGGCTGGTCTACGTTACAGCCGCGCATCACCGCGATGTGGTAAGACAGCAGCTGCAGCGGAATAACGGACAGTAGCGGCATCAGGTGCTCGCTTGTCTCCGGAATCTCGACCACGTGGTCAGCCATGGCCGGGATGGTCGTGTCGCCCTCGGTTACAATGGCAATGATTTTGCCTTTTCGGGCCTTCACCTCCTGCACGTTCGAAACGATCTTCTCATACGAGCTGTCCTTCGTGGCGATAACCACCACCGGCATCTGCTCGTCAATCAGGGCGATCGGGCCGTGCTTCATCTCGGCGGCAGGGTAACCTTCCGCATGGATGTAGGAAATCTCCTTCAGCTTCAGCGCGCCTTCCAGGGCAACCGGGAAGTTATAGCCACGGCCCAGGTAAATGCAGTTGGTCGCGTCCTTATACTGCTCGGCAATCTCCACGATCTGGTCGTTGAGCTTCAGCGCTTGCTCCACTTTGGCGGGAATGGTCTCCAACTCCACCATCAGCTCATGCAGCTTAGTTGTCTCCAGGGTGCCGCGCTTGCTGCCAATGATCATGGCGATGAGCGTGAGGACGGTTACCTGTGCCGTGAAGGCCTTGGTGCTGGCCACCCCGATCTCTGGGCCGGCGTGCGTGTAAGCCCCGGCGTCCGTTGCCCTCGCAATAGACGAGCCCACCACGTTACAGATGCCGAAGATCGTAGCGCCCTTTGCCTTGGCCAGCTCCAGCGCCGCCAGCGTGTCAGCCGTCTCACCGGACTGCGAAATAGCGATAACGATGTCCTTTTCGGTGATGATCGGGTTGCGGTAGCGGAACTCGGAGGCGTACTCCACCTCCACCGGGATGCGCGCCAGGTCCTCTATCAGGTACTCAGCTACCAGGCCGGCGTGCCAGGAGGTGCCGCAGGCCACAATCAGAATTCGGTCGGCGTTCACGAACTTGTTCTCAAACTCGCGGATGCCCGCCATCATCATGTGGTTGCTCTCGGCAATCATGCGGCCGCGCATGCTGTCCAGGATAGAGCGGGGCTGCTCAAAGATCTCCTTCAGCATGAAGTGCTCATAGCCGCCTTTCTCAATCGATTCCAGCTCCATCTCCAGGTGCTGCACGTACGGCGTCTGCTTCACGTCCTCCTTGGTACGGATATCCAGCTCGCCGTTGTTGATGATCGCCAGTTCGTAGTCGTTCAGGTACACCACTTCGTTGGTGTACTCGATGATTGGGGTAGCGTCTGATGCCAGGAAATACTCGCCCTCGCCGATGCCCACTACCAGCGGGCTGCCCTTGCGGGCCGCGATCAGCTGGTTGGGGCTGTCTTTGGCCAGCACCACAATCGCATAGGCGCCTACCACCTCGTGCATGGCCAGGCGCACCGCCTCCGGCAGCGTGCAGTTGTTATTCTCGCGGATGTCCTCGATCAGGTTGATGAACACCTCCGAGTCGGTGTCCGACTGAAACGTATGGCCTTTCTCGAGCAGGAGCTTTTTAAGCGAGGCGTAGTTCTCGATGATGCCATTGTGAATGATGGCGATGTTTCGCGAGGTGGAGTAATGCGGGTGCGCGTTCACGTCGTTGGGCTCGCCGTGGGTGGCCCAGCGGGTGTGGCCCATGCCAATGTTGCCGTGCGTGTCCTGCTCAGCAATAAAAGCCTCCAGTTCGGCCACTTTGCCTTTTCTCTTGTAAACGTTCAAATCGCCGTTCATCAGCGCGATGCCCGCACTGTCGTACCCGCGGTACTCCAGCCTTTTGAGGCCTTTGATAATAATTGGGCTCGCTTCGCGGTGCCCAACGTAAGCTACAATTCCACACATAGGATTTTTTTAATTATTAACACATAGGATCACATAGGTAACTGCAAATGTACCCAATTCTTGTATATCTCTATCACTTCTCCGCTTTACCTTTGTGTTTTCAGTTGCGGTTTAGGTGATAACTGTTTTGCGGTAAGCCCTTTGCGTGAAACAAAAAAAGGCTGCCGCTTCTATCACAAAAATGTAATATAAGCGGCAGCCTCTTGTAATATTGTTTTATACCTCCTGGCCAAGAATACCCCTTACACCTTTATACTTTACGTAGAGTGTAAAAAGGGGGCGAAGGGCAGACGGATTTATTTACTCAATTCGTTATACAAATTATAGTAATTATCCAGAAGTGTGTCGTCGGCGCAAACCGTGCTGATGGTTTTCTTCTTCATGAAGTCAGAGAACAGGGCGTTGATGTTATCGCTGAAGTCCTCGTTCGTCTTGATAACCGAATCGGCGTACGCCATGCCGCACTTAATAAAGCCGTTCGTGTCGGCCGACTCCAGGTGCGTCAGCATGCTGTCGTCAATGTCGAGCATCTTCACCTTCTCGAGCAGGTCATCGCTGAACTTGTGCGTGTAGCTGTTGTTGTACACCGTGAACATCGACTTAGAGTCCTTGAAGATCGGGTCCTTTTTGTAGGTGGTTTTCAGGTACATCGGGATCAGGCCCGTCATCCAGTCGTTGCAATGCACAATGTCGGGGGCCCAGCCTAGTTTCTTTACCGTTTCCAGCACACCTTTGCAGAAGAAGATGGCGCGCTCGTCGTTGTCCTGGTGGAATTTGTTGTTCTTATCCACGAAAACCGACTTTCTGTGGAAATAATCTTCGTTATCAATAAAATAAACCTGTAGCTTCGCGTTCGGAATAGAGGCTACCTTGATAACCAGCGGTTTTTCATCGTCACCCACGGCGATGTTGATGCCTGACAGACGCACCACTTCGTGCAAACGGTTCTTGCGCTCGTTAATGAGGCCGAACCGCGGGACAAAGATCCGGATCTCCATCCCTCGTTCCTGCATACCCTGCGGCAGCGTCTGTAAGAACTCTGCTACTTTCGTGGTTTGTAAGAAGGGATTGATCTCGGTGGCGGCGTAAAGGATTCGCAATTTAGACATGGGTATGGAATTAAGATTTTAATAAGCAACAGTATAGGGTCGTGCAAAATTAGTATTTTTTATTCTGATTTTCAATTTAAAACGCTGCAACTTACTTTTGCCGGGTTTACAGGAGCATCATTACAACACACACCACCGACATGGAAGTTATAGAGCGGGTTAGTATTATCCGGGATCGTATGCAGGCTCTGCGCTGCAGCGGCAAGCGTATCGGCTTTGTGCCAACCATGGGCGCCCTGCACGAGGGGCACCTGCAGTTGCTGCGCGCCTCGGCGCAGGAGAACGACGTTACCGTTTGCAGCATCTTCGTTAACCCCACCCAGTTCAACAACCCCGACGATTACAGGCTATACCCCCGCACCCTGGGGCAGGACACCGCGCTGCTGGAGTCAGTTGGCTGCGATATTCTGTTTGCCCCGCACGCAGAGGAGGTATATATTCAACAATCGAAGCTGCAGTTTAGTTTCGGGCCTCTGGAAGCCGTGATGGAGGGCGAGCATCGCCCGGGCCACTTCAACGGGGTGGCCACCGTGGTAGGCAAGCTCTTCCATTTTGTGCAGCCGCACCGCGCCTACTTCGGGCAGAAGGACCTGCAGCAGGTGGCCATTGTGAAGCAACTGGTGCAGGGGCTGAGCTTTGATGTGGAGGTGGTGCGCTACCCCACCATCCGCGAAGAGGACGGGCTGGCCATGTCGTCGCGGAACAAGCGCCTGGACACAGGGCAGCGGCAGGTGGCCACCATGCTTCATGGCGCGCTGCAACTGGCCAAAGGGCAGCTCGGCAGGAAGCCCGTTTATACTTTAAAAGCGACCGTGGAGGCCTACCTGGCAAGTGCAAAGGAGATAAAGCTGGAGTACTTCGAGGTCGTGGACCCCGACACGCTGCAGCCGCTGGCGGATGTGCAGCCGGGGCAGGAGGCGGCGCTGTGCATTGCCGCCTATGTGGGCCCCGTCCGCCTGATCGACAACATCCTGGTGAATCTAAACGAAGTATAGATTGTTGAGGAGAACAGAGGTAGTATGCAGCTGAAAGCCTTGGTAGTTATTATGCAGCCGATTGCCTAACTTTGCGCTCCAATTACAAATTACACCATGTATATTGAGGTTTTAAAATCCAAAATCCACCGTTGTAAGGTTACGCAGGCCGAGCTGCACTATGTGGGCAGCATCACCGTAGATGAGGACCTGATGGACGCCGCCAACATCCTGGAGAACGAGAAGGTGCAGATCGTGAACATCAACAACGGGGAGCGCTTCGAGACCTACGTGATCAAGGGCGAGCGCGGCACCGGCACCATCTGCCTGAACGGCCCCGCTGCCCGCAAGGTGCAGGTGGGCGATGTGGTGATCATCATCTCGTACTGCAGCATCAAATTCGAAGACGCCAGGACCCATACGCCCACGCTGGTGTTTCCGGACCAGCACAACCGCCTGGTATAATCCTTCTGCATGAACAAACTGCTCTCGTTTCTGAAGTATGTGCTGCTGCTGGGCGTGTCCGCGTTTCTGATGTGGTACGCGCTAAAGGAGCTGGACTTCCAGAAAATGTGGGCAGAGTTCCAAAGCGCAGACTACGGCTGGGTAATGGTATCCGTGCTGATGGGCGTGCTGGCTTACTTGAGCCGGGCCATGCGCTGGCAGATGCAGATCAGGCCCACCGGCCACAACCCGCCGCTCCGCAACACCTACAATGCCATGATGGTTGGCTATCTGGCCAACCTGGTGCTGCCCCGCATGGGGGAGGTGGCACGCTGCAGCATGCTGCGCCGCTCCGACAACCTGCCAATCAATACGGGCTTTGGCACCGTGATAGCCGAGCGCATCATCGACATGATGATGCTGCTGCTGGTCATAGCGCTCACCTTCCTGGTGGAGTTTGGCCGCATCCGCGATTTTTTCCTCAGCCTGCTTACAGATAAGTATGAGAGCCTGGAGCAAAGTATAAGCTCGCTGTACTGGGTGTTCTGGGTGATGCTCATTTCGGCGGTGCTGATACTTTCCGTCGTGCTGCGCTACCTGAGCCTGCTGCGCCAGAACGCATACTTCCGGAAGGCAGTGCATTTTGCCAAGGGCATGCTGGAGGGGGTGTTCAGCATCTCCAGGCTTGAGAACCAGTTTGCGTTCTGGGGCCACACCGTGTTTGTGTGGCTGATGTACTATGGCATGAGCCTGGCCGTGTTCTACGCGCTGCCGGCCACTTCCGGACTAGGCTGGGGCGCTGCGCTGTCTGTACTGCTGGCGGGCACGCTGGGTATGGCGGCGCCGGTGCAGGGCGGCATTGGTGTGTATCACCTGATGGTGCAGGCCACGCTGCTGCTCTACGGGGTGCCCAAAGAGGCTGGCATGGCCTACGCGCTGCTGGCCCATACTTCGCAAACACTTTTGGTCGTTGTAATGGGAGTGATTAGTTTTATAGCCAGTATGCTGGGCCGCTCAAAACCGGTAACACAGCAAAGTAGCCATACTTCCGCCAATGCCCATGAACTCAAAGGATAAGATTTATACACTTCCGCAACTGCTGGAGCAGGTGCAAAGCTGGCGTAGCCAGGGCCAGAAAATCGTTTTCACAAACGGCTGCTTCGACTTGCTGCACCTGGGCCACGTCGATTACCTGGAAAAGGCGAAACATCTCGGCGATAAGCTTGTTTTGGGCTTGAATACCGATGCTTCCATCAGTCGTATAAAGGGGCCAAGCCGCCCGCTGCAGGACGAAATGTCACGCGCGCGCGTTATGGCATCCCTTTTGTTCATAGATGCCGTAGTGCTCTTTAACGAGGAAACCCCGCTGGAACTCATCAAGGCCGTGCAACCGGATATACTGGTAAAGGGCGATGACTATGCGGTGGAGCAGATTGTGGGGCACGAGGAGGTGCAGGCCCGTGGCGGAGCGGTCAAGACTGTGCCGCTCGTAAAAGGCTATTCCACCACCAGCATCGTAAAGAAGATAGAAAACCAGTTAAAACGAACATAAACACCTGAACCATGATCTGGATTATAATGATTGCCATGATGCTCGCAAGCTGGCTTGTGAGTTGGCGATTAAAGAGTAAGTTTCAAAAGTATTCGCAGACCCCGCTTAGCTCCGGCCTTTCAGGCCGTGAGGTGGCAGAAATGATGCTGCGCGACAACGGCATTACGGATGTGCGCGTGATATCTGTGGCCGGTAAGCTTACCGACCACTATAACCCTGCCGACAAAACCGTGAACCTGAGCGAGTACGTGTACGAGGCCCGCAGTGCCGCCGCCGCCGCAGTGGCCGCGCACGAGTGCGGCCACGCTGTGCAACATGCCACAGCCTACAACTTCCTGAAGTTCCGTTCCGCCATGGTGCCCGCGCTAAGTATAGCCTCCCGCTACATGCAGTGGATCCTGTTGATCGGTATCTTCATGTTACAGACGACGCCTATTCCGCTGGCTATCGGTGTGGGGCTGTTTGCCCTTACCACGCTGTTCAGCTTTATAACGCTGCCAGTGGAGTTTGATGCCAGCAGGCGCGCTCTGGCCTGGATAGACCAAAGAGGCATCGTGACCACGCAGGAGCACGGCATGGCAAAAGACGCGCTGAAATGGGCCGCCATGACGTATGTGGTTGCCGCGCTTGGCTCACTGGCCACGCTCTTGTACTATGCCTCGCTGCTGATGGGACGCCGAGACTAGGGAATGTCTTATCTGCCTGAATTAAGGAGCGCCGCCTTTGCTTTTGCACTGGCGGCGCTTTCTTTTTGCACGTTTCCGACGTAGGCGCCGGTGAAAATATGAACAAATTGGAGGTGCCCCGCAACAATTATTAGAATATCAGGTTGAATTAATGCAACTGAATTTCATAGTTTTGTGCCGGAATTAAAATCAATCAAATAGCATCCTTTAGATAACAAACATGAACTTCGAACTAACAGAGGAACACTTGGCAGTGCAGGCTGCCGCACGCGATTTTGCCCAGACCGAACTGCTGCCAGGCGTTATCGAGCGCGATGAGCACCAGAAGTTCCCGACTGAGCAGGTCAGGAAGATGGGTGAGCTTGGCTTCCTGGGAATGATGGTGGACCCGCGGTACGGCGGTGGCGGCATGGACACGGTTTCGTACGTGCTGGCTATGGAAGAGATCTCTAAGGTGGATGCCTCTGCGTCTGTGGTGATGTCGGTGAACAACTCGCTGGTGTGCTGGGGTATTGAGAAATTCGGCACGGAGGAGCAGAAGCAGAAGTACCTGACCAAGCTGGCTACCGGCGAGATTATCGGCGCTTTCTGCCTTTCCGAGCCGGAGGCAGGCTCCGATGCCACCTCGCAGCGCACCACAGCCGAGGACATGGGGGATTATTATCTTTTGAATGGTACTAAAAACTGGATAACGAACGGTAGCACGGCTTCCGTTTACCTTGTAATAGCACAAACTTACCCCGAAAAAGGACACCGTGGCATAAATGCACTGATTGTGGAGCGCGGCATGGAGGGCTTTACGGTAGGATTAAAAGAAAATAAATTAGGAATTCGTGGCTCAGATACCCACTCTTTAATGTTTTCTGACGTAAAAGTACCAAAAGAGAACAGGATTGGAGAAGATGGGTTCGGGTTTAAGTTTGCGATGCAAACACTGGCTGGAGGGCGCATCGGCATAGCATCCCAGGCACTGGGCATCGCGTCGGGAGCCATGGAACTGGCCTTGAAGTACGCAAAGGAGCGCAAGGCCTTTGGCGTGGAGATCGCCAAGCACCAGGCAATACAGTTTAAACTGGCCGATATGGCCACAAACATCGAGGCTGCCCGCCTGTTATGCTTACAAGCCGCCTATGACAAAGATGCCCACCGCGACTATAGCATGTCCGGCGCAATGGCTAAACTTTTCGCCTCTAAGGTAGCTATGGAAACAACCGTGGAAGCAGTGCAGATACATGGCGGTTACGGTTTCGTGAAAGAGTACCATGTGGAGCGTCTGATGCGTGATGCGAAGATCACACAAATTTACGAAGGCACGTCTGAGATACAGAAAATAGTAATTTCGAGAGAACTGCTTAAGTAAGAAAGGGCCTAAAATGCTGTTTCCATGTGATTTGAGCTATAGATAGTCTTTGCCGAATTAAAATAAAATTTAAAATTAATTTTGAAGTTTATAAAGATTAGTCTTAGCTTTAAGCCAAATTAAAGGGTTTACAGTATAAAAGTTAGTTGGTAACACACATGGAAGATTACAATAAGATTATTGAGTCGCTTGGGGTGCGATTCATTAAGGCTAAGAATCTGGTGTTGCAGCAGCCGTTTACGGTGCGCAACTACTATGATGTAGGTAACAATCTGATCCTGCTCCACAACGGCAGTATCTTTTTTGGTGACGAGGAACAGGCGGTAGAAGAAGGGGAACTTCTATTCATACCTGGTGGCCGCAGCACCAAAGTTACCTATGGCCCGTCTGGTGAAGGAAAGTCCATCACCAATGACGACCTGATCACGAACAGAGAGAAGTTCTTCAGAAGCAACAACGACCTGGATCTGATCGGTGACGCGGAGGAAAGCCACAGCTATGTGAGCTTCGAGGCCAAAGTATTTGATTCGGTTAACTTCTTTGCATCGCTGGATCTGCCGGCCTTCCTTATCTCCAACAACACCAAACTCGCCAACCTGGTGATAAAAGTGGTGGAGGAGAACATGCAGGAGCTGCCGGGCAAAGAACGCCTGATCAACCTCTACACCGAGCAGATCGTGGTGGAGATCGTGCGCCACATCCTGAAGAACAGAATGTTCGTGGAGCAGCTGGCAACAAACAGCACCTACTTTAAGGACCCTCGCCTGATCGACCTGTTTAACTACATCAAGGAGAACCTGGGCGGCGACCTGTCGAACAAGGTGCTCTCGAACGTAGCCAACGTGTCGGAGGATTATGTGGGCCAGTACTTCAAGATGCTGACCGGCATTAACCCGCAGGACTACATCGAGTATCAGCGTATGGAGCGTGCTGTCTTCTTACTTCGCACCACGAAGAAGAGCATCCGCGAGATCGGAAAGGAAGTCGGTTACAAAGACACGGCTTACTTCTGCCGCCGCTTTAAGATGATGTTTGGTATACCTGCTGGTAAGATGCGCCGCCGCGAATCAGCGATGAACATCTAGGGCAACGTTATACGAAGCAACAAGAGAAGAGACCTCGGCCAGAAAGCCGGGGTTTTTTTCTATGTGGTTACCTACCACAATCAGGTCGGCACCGGCGTCCAGGGCGGCGCTCGCCTTCTCGGCAGTATCAATGCCGCCACCCACTATGATCGGTAGCTCCACGGCCTCGCGCACGGCTGCGATCATCTCGGCAGAAACAGGCTTCATGGCTCCGCTGCCGCCATCCATGTAAATATAGCGTAGCCCGAGCAGCTCACCGGCCATAGCGGTGCAGGCGGCAATGGCCGGCTTGTCGTAAGGCAGGGGTGTGGTGCCGCTCATGTATGAGGCGGTGGTTTGCCGGCCGGTATCGATCAGCATGTAGCCGGTAGGGTATACTTGCAAACGGCTGGCCTTCAGGATGGGGGCCGAGATCACGTGGTGGCCGATCAGGAACTCGGGGTTGCGGCCCGAGATGAGGGAAAGCAGCAGGATGCCATCGGCTTGTGTGTCGATGTGCTGGCTGCTGCTCGGGAAAAGTATGACTGGCACATGGCTGTGCTTTTTCAGCAGGGCGATGATGTCCGCCTGGTTCTGGGAGGTGATGAGACTGCCGCCAACGAAGAAAAAGTCGACGGCATGGGTTTCGCTCAGGGCGATAAGGTGTAGGCAGGAAGCCTCTGTCAGGTTGTCGGGGTCGAGCAGCACGGCCAGGTGCTTCCTGCCTGGGTTAAATGGTTGTTTAGGGCTATGGTTGTTAAATGGCATCCTTCTCCGGAACGATATACTCGGTTGTCTCTATCTCAGTAACCGCTACCACAGGCTCAGCTACAGTAGGCTTAACCGCAATATCGTTATTTTCGGAGACACTGTTTAAGTATTCTTCCAGCTTTTTGGTGCCATACATTACCAGCAGCGCCAGCACTTGCTGTGTCAGGGCGGTGCTCAGCTTCGAACCCAGGAATGGCTCAGGCTTTTTTTTTACGTCCCCGGCGTGGTAGGCGTGCGGCATTTGCTCCGAGGATAAGGTATAATCATCCTCCTGCTCATGCACGTAAGAGTCATAATCAATTAGAGGCGTGGAAGTGTGCGCCGGGTAAGCTGCGGCCACGAACGTGCCGTGCGGCTCATTCCTGCCTCTTTTATCGACCTTGGCTTTCCTGCCTGATTTTACCTTATCTTTGCTGCCGGAGAACATGCGCCTCACCAGCCACCCGGCCAGCAGCACGCCGCCTACCATGGCCGCTTTTTTGCCAATGTCCTGCCCCTGCGACTTGATCTGGTCCACGTCGCCCATCAGCGCTCTCTTATACTCCTCCTTCTGCCGCTCCAAAAACTCACGCTCGTTATCAAATAATGGGTTGTTTAGCTCGCTCATAGCTGTTTCTCTCGTTTGTCTGATTTATAGATGGTGTTGTCAAAAGCCTTGTCCGCCACACCCTGGAACACTTTTTTATCCAGCCCCACTACAAGTATAAGCAAAAGTATGATGTAGAAGAGCGCCACAATGCCAAAGCCCCAGAAAGAGCTGTCGAGGAGGTGGTTGAGCAGCAGGCCCAGGAAGATGTTTAAGAAGATGAGGACCATAAAGGCGATAACCCCCAGCAGGACGCCATGTATGGTGCCCACAAAGGCCGCCTTTAGCTTTTCCTGTATCTCCAGACGTATAATGTCTATGCGGGTATCCACGTACCCCATCAGGTTCTCCATGAGGTGGGGATTCCGCTCCCGGGTTCCGTTATCTTCTTGTTGTAGCGCCATGTTTCTTTTTCAGCTTTTTTTAATACTTGTTCTGTATACGAGGGTAGATAAAAAAATTTACGTAAAGTATAACTTGCTAAAACTGTAGTACGCAATTTGAGGTTAATTGTATAGGTTTAGTTAAATTTAAGACGGATCTTACCTAAAGATTTATACCTGCTTGAACCATAACCACTACCACGTATTAGGGGTAAGCCAGACGGCCACGATGCAGGAGGTGAAGGCGGCATACAAGCGGCTCGCTATCAAGTACCACCCCGATAAGAACCCCGGGAACTTGCTTGCCGAGGAGCTGTTTAAGCAGGCGAATGCGGCTTACCAGGTGCTCTCCAATCCGAGCAAGCGTGCCCTCTACGACCTTCGGCTGCAGTACCAGCGCGAGCAGCAGTACCGCGCCGTGATACAGCACCAGCCCCGGCGCTACGACCCGCGCCACTACACCACCCGCGCCCCCGCAGGCGTGGATGAGCGGCACTACAAAAAGCGCCCACCAAAGGGCAGCAGCTTCTCGCGCAAGGACTGGTACATTACGCTGGCCTTTGCAGGGGGGCTCATACTTTTCAGTTTGCTGCTCAAAGCCGTGATGGACCACATCGCCGGGGAGGACAAGTATAAGACGGCCCTGACCTACATCGCCGACGGCAAGTATACCAGCGCCCACCGCCTGCTCACCGATGCCATCCACTTCATACCCGACAAGGCAGCCGCCTACGAGGCCCGCGCCATGATCGAGCTGGATGTATACGAGAATTATACTTCTGCCCTGCAGGACCTGAACAAGACCATCTCACTGCAGGACCAGCCCTCGGCCCAGGTATATTACATGCGTGGCCGCAGCCTGCAGCAACTGGAGCAGTACCAGCAGGCAGAGGAGGACCTGACCAGGGCGCTGGAGCTGAACGACAGGCTCTGGCATGCCCACCTGAAGCGCGGGGAGGTTCGCCTTTTTTACCTGCACAAGTATGAGGACGCCATCACAGACCTCAGCACCTTCCTGCGCAACAGCTCGACTAGGCCGGAGCAGGTGGAGGCGCTTACCTTCCGGGGGTTTGCCTACTATAAGCAGGGGCAGTTGAGGCAGTCGGAGCAGGACTACCGCGCCGGGCTCATCGCCGATAAGGAGAATGGCCGCCTGTACTACCTGTTAGGGCGCACCGAGCTGGAGCAGCAGCAGGCAGACTCCGCCTGCGCGCATTTCTCCAGGGCCTATGATTTGGGCTATAGCGCCGCGCTGCTTGAGCTACGGGCCAGGTGCCAGCCTTGATGCATTTGAAAAAACCTCATCTGGAACTCTTCGCAGCCCCGGTGCGGGGTACTGGTGCCGGACGGTATACCTAAAGAGACGCTCCGGTATACTTGGTTCTCTTGGGCGGCTGGCATGGTTCTGAAGCTAAAGTATGAATACCGGCCTGCTAGGCATTATGCTGAAACAGCAACTGTAGAGGAGGGAATAAAGTATAGGGAGTGCCTGAAAGGGGAGGGACTAAAAACAAAAAACCCTCACCGTTTAAAGTGAGGGTTGCTGGTGGTGATGATTGGAATCGAACCAACGACACAAGGATTTTCAGTCCTTTGCTCTACCAACTGAGCTACATCACCAGCTCTTGTTGTGTCCCCTAATCCGAAAGGGTATGCAAAAGTAGTAACCAATTTTGAAGTAGCAAACATTCGTCAGAAAAATATTTTAATAAAGTGCGTCAGCATACATATTTCTGAGGATTCTACTATCTTTATCTATAAATTAGTATGTATAACGAATAAATGCCGTGATAGGAATAGAGAACATTATCTTTTTGATTGTGGCTGCCGTTGGCATTGGGCTGTTTGTGTGGCAGATCCGCAAGATTCGCAAGAACGTGCTGCTGGGCCGCGACACCGACCTGGTTGATAATCCCTCGGAGCGCATCAACAAAACCCTGTTGGTGGCCTTTGGGCAGCAGAAAATGTTTAAGCGCATGCTGCCGGCCGTGCTGCACCTGTTCGTGTACGTGGGCTTCCTGGTGATCAACATCGAAGTGCTGGAGATCATGATCGACGGTATTTTCGGGACGCACCGGGTGCTGGGCTTCATGGGCCCGATATACAGTGGGCTGATGGCGATAAACGAGGTGCTGGCCGCGCTGGTGATCATCGCCTGTGCCATTTTCCTGTGGAGACGGAATGTGTCCAGAGTGCCCCGCCTGGCTAATGGCGTGGAGATGCGTGCCTGGCCCAAAATGGATGCCAACGTTATTCTGATCACGGAGATCGTGCTGATGTTTGCCTTGTTTGCGTTTAACATAGCGGACCTTAAACTGGCAGAGCTACGCGGCCACGAGCTGCCCGGCAGCTTCCCGGTAAGCCAGCTCTTTGTAAATGCTTTTGGCGCTGATGCCGGTACGCTGGCAACTGTAGCGGGTGTAGGCTGGTGGATCCACATCATTGGTATACTTGCCTTCATGAATTACCTGCCCAGTTCCAAGCACTTCCACATCATCATGGCCTTCCCGAACGTGTACTTCTCCAAGCTGCTGCCTAAGGGTAAGTTCACCACCAACCCGGCCATTACGCACGAGATCAAGGCCATGCTGGTCCCCAGCTACCAGCCGCCCGCCCCGGAGGTGGATGCGGCCGGCAACCCCGTGGTGCAGCGCTTCGGCGCCAAGGACGTGGAAGACCTGACCTGGAAGCAGCTGATGGACTCCTATACTTGTACCGAGTGCGGCCGCTGTACCTCCGTATGCCCGGCCAATATCACGGGCAAGCTGCTCTCGCCGCGTAAGATCATCATGGACACCCGCGACAGGATGGAGGAGAAGGGCGAGCACCCGGCTATCTTCCGGCCAAACCACTACAAGGAGATGGGCGTGGAGCGCGTAGCGACAACAGAGGAGAAAACGCTGCTGCGCGGCTATATCACCCCGGAAGAGCTTTGGGCCTGCACCACCTGTAACGCCTGCGTGGAGTCCTGCCCGGTCAACATCGACCAGCTGTCCACCATCATGGACCTGCGCCGCTACCTGGTGCTGGAGGAGTCGGCTGCGCCGGCCTCGCTGAACGCCATGTTCACCAACATCGAGAACAACGGCGCACCATGGGCCTTCCCGGCCTCCGACCGCTTTAACTGGGCCGACGAGCTGTATGTGCCGAGCAAGAATTAATTGTTAATTGCTTATTGTTAATTGCTTTATAGTTGCGCGTTGACGAGAGATTGTGAGAGAATAACAATTATCAATCAACAACCAACAATCAAATACTCAGATGGAAGAAAATAAAAGATTGATAAAAGTGCCGACCATGGCCCAGCTGGCTGCCAATGGTGAGGAGCCCGAGATCCTGTTTTGGGTGGGATGCGCCGGCGCCTTCGACGACCGTTATAAAAGGGTTACCCGTGCCTTTGTACAGATTCTGGAGCACGTGGGCGTAAAGTATGCGGTGCTGGGCACCGAGGAAAGCTGTACCGGCGACCCGGCCAAGCGTGCCGGGAACGAGTTTTTGTTCCAGATGCAGGCGCTCACCAACATAGAGGTGCTAAACGCCTACAATGTGAAGAAGATCGTGACGGCCTGCCCGCATTGCTTCAACACCATCAAGAACGAGTACCCCGACCTGGGCGGCAACTACGAGGTGATTCACCACTCCACGTTCCTGCAGCAGTTAATTAACGAGGGTAAAGTACATGTGCAGGGCGGCGAGGCATTTAAAGGCAAGCGCATCACGTATCATGATTCCTGCTATTTAGGCAGAGCCAACGACATTTACGAGGCGCCGCGCGATGTGCTGGCTGCTCTGGATGCCGACCTGGTGGAGATGAAGCGCAGCCGCGCAAATGGTTTATGCTGTGGTGCCGGTGGTGCCCAGATGTTTAAGGAGGCAGAGCCAGGCCGTAAAGAGATCAACATTGAAAGAACCGAAGAGGCGCTGGCTACTTTAGGAGATGGCGAAGGTGTAATAGCCACCGCCTGCCCGTTTTGTATGGTGATGATGAACGATGGCGTGAAGAACAAGGAACAGGAGCAAAACGTAAAAGTGTTCGATATCGCCGAGCTCATCGCCCAGGCCGAAGGGCTTTCTAAATAAATGCTGATCCCTGGTTGTTAATTGCTCTGGGGTTTATACTTCATAGGGCGGTTAACGAGCAACAGTCAACAACTAACAATCAACAATCCAACCATTAACTATGTATATTCCGTTTGATCAATTGCCCCCGCAGTCGCGCGTTTGGATTTACCAGGCCAGCAGACCCCTGACGGAGGCGGAGCAGGCTGAAATAGAGCGCACTATGGAGCGCTTCGCCACAGAGTGGAGCAGCCACGGGAAAGGGCTTCAGTCCTCGGCGGCGCTGCTGCACGGGCGTTTTCTGGTGCTGGCCAACAACGAGGAGGCGACGGCTTCCAGCGGCTGCTCCATCGATGCCTCTGTAAGGTTTGTGCGGGAGCTGGAACAGCAGTTGGGCGTGTCGTTTCTGGACCGCACGCAGCTGGCTTTCCTGAACGAGGGGGAGGTGGAACTGGTAAGCGTGCCGGAGCTGAAAGCCAAAGTGGAGACCGGAGACATCAACAGGAATACGTTATACTTTGATACGCTTATAACCAATTACGGGGAGCTGCAGCAGGCATGGCCACGGCCGGCAGGCAACAGCTGGCTCTCCCGCTATTTCTGATCCGGCTAACCTTAATCCTACTTGTTCATGCACCACATGTCTCCACGAATGCCTCTGGCGAAACGACTGCAACAAACCGGTTTTATCGTGCTGTTCCTGCTGCTGCTCAGCGGTTGCGGCGCCGGCCAGTACCTGAGCAAGGGCGACAAACGCTTTGGGCAGGAAGAATATGAACGTGCCATAGAGTTTTACAAGCAGGCGTTGGGCAGTGCCGCTAATGCCGGCGAGGTAAACTATAAGATTGCCGAGGCCTACCGCCGCTCTAACCGCCTGGCCGCCGCAGAGCCCTACTATAAAGCCGCGCTGGATGCCAACTACCGCAAAGAGGACGCCTACTTCTACTACCCGCTGGCCCTGAAGGCAAATGGCAAGTATGAGGAGGCCCTGCGCCGCATGGGCGAGTATGTGCAGGTAGCCACCAGCCCGCAGTTGCGTTCTATGGCGGTGCGCGAACTGGAGAACCTGCAGCAGCTGAACGAGATCATGGGCCTGGGCGAACGCTTCAAGGTGCAGAACCTGGAGGCGCTGAACACCGAGGGCTCTGAATTTGGCCCCTACGTGCAGGGCAACGAGCTGATCTTCTCCTCCACACGCGGCCCCGGCAAAGAGTACCTGGGCAACGGCGAGGGCTTCCTGGATATCTTCACCACCACCCTGACCGACTCCGCCGCTGAGATGGGAGGGGCCGTGCACAAGTATGAAGGCATCAACAACGAAGAGCTGCACGAGGCTTTTGCCACCTTTGCCAACGACGGCGCCACTATGGTGTTTGCCCGTGGCAACGAGGGCACCAAGAAAGGCCGCAGCAACGTGGATCTGTTCGTGTCGAACCGCCGCGCCAATGGCTGGACCGAGGCGAAGCTGCTAAGTATAAACGATCCCGAGGCCTGGGATTCCTCACCCGCTTTCACGCCAGATGGCAAGACGCTATACTTTTCTTCCAGCCGCAAAGGAGGCTTAGGAGGCACCGATATTTACAGATCAACTTTAGATGACAACGGCCGCTTTACCGCTCCAGAGAACCTAGGCCCGGACATTAACACAGCCGGTAACGAGAGCTTTGTTTCGGTAGGGCCAGACGGCACGGTATACATCGCTTCTGACGGGTTGCCGGGGCTGGGTAACCTCGACCTGTTCCGCATCGAGAACGGAAAGCCTGTTAATTTGGGTAAGCCGGTAAACTCGCCGGGCGATGACTTTGGGATGTACTTCGTGAACGAGCAGGCTGGCTTCTTCTCGTCTAACCGCGAGGGGGGCAAGGGCGGTGACGACCTGTACCGCTTCGTGCGCAGCGACCGTAAGCTGGTGAAATTCTTTGTGGATGGCACCCTGTACCAGCAGCGCGAAGGCGCCAAACAACGCACGGCCGTACCCAACAACACCGTAACGCTGCAGGATGAGGCAGGCAAGCAGGTGGCCATGGCCAGCACCGATGCCGAAGGCAAGTTTTCCTTCCCACTCGACTCCGCTGCCACGTACTCTTTGGTGGCTGAGAAGCCGAACTTCTTTACCGCCCGCCAGCGCGTGACCACCGTCGGGAAAATGCCGGCGCAGAGTGAGCTGAAGGACCCGATGAACGAGGTTCGGCTAACGGCCACACTGGTGCTCAACGAGATCGTGAAAGAGAAAGCCATCGTGCTGGAGAACATCTTCTACGACTTCGACAAAGCCAACATCCGCCCCGACGCAGCCGTGGAACTGGACAAACTGGTGCAGATCCTGCTGGATAACCCGGCCATCTCGATAGAGCTTAGCTCCCACACCGACGCCCGTGGCTCCGATGTTTACAACGAGGACCTGTCGCAGCGCCGTGCCGAGTCTGCTGTGGAGTACATCATCTCGAAAGGCATAGACCGCTCGCGCATCACGGCCAAAGGCTACGGCGAGAGCCGCCCGGTAGTGAAAAACGCTAAAACCGAAGAGCAACATCAGCGCAACCGCCGCACCGAATTCAAGGTGGTACGTATACAGGAGTAATCAGTGTAGCGCTACAATAGCGAGAGCCGCAGGAGTTTTATACTTCTGCGGCTCTTTGCATTTGTCTGGATCAGGGTTTATAGGATGAGGAGGTGAGCATTTATACTTGGGTTATACTTTTATACTTCCCCTGGCGCAAGCTGAAAGTCCCGGAGCATTTCGGAGCGTCCGCTTGTGCCTTTGTCCTTTAGCCGCTGCTTTCTTCAACCTCAATCAAGCTATACTTTCAAAACACCGCTGATCCTCCAGCCTTACTTACCTATAGTTTCATTTCCAGCTTTGGTGCTCTCAAGCCCGAGAGGGCTCACCTTCGGGCATCGCGCTGGGAGCTTTTCCTTTGCTCCTGCGTCGCAATACCTCACTCCGTTCGGTACCGGAAAAACTCGCATAGGCGCTCAACCCAAAGGCTGGGTATCAGTTCGATAGCCACTGCCTTGCTGTCATCTCGACCTTTGGGAGAGATCTCTCTAGAACTCCCGATAGATCTCTCGCCCTGCTCGAGATGACAGGTGAAGTATAGCAAGTACAGAATTCCCCTCCTTGGAGGGGTAGGGGTGGGTTTATACTTGTGCGGACAGGTCGCGGCCTGTCCGCGCAATACCAGCAGCTATAAGACTTATACTTCAGCCAAAGCAATTCCACATTCCCCTCCTTGGACTACCGAGAACGAGAGTTCGAAGGTAGCGAGCGCAGCTCTGAGGGGCAAGGGGTGGTTGGACCCAGCACTGCAAAAACTCCCTCCCCTGTTCTGGGGGTAGGGGCCCTCGATAAAAGGGGAGGGCTGGGGTGGGGTAAATCACCTTCCAAAAGTATACTTCAACCCAACCCCCAGCGTATTCATGCGGGAGTGGCCAAAGTATTCGAAGTTGTTGGTGTTGAGGCCGATGGCAGTAAAGCGGTAATCTAAAGAGATGGCCAGCGGCAGCCTCGGGAACGTATACTCTATGCCCACAGAGCCCAGCAGCACCGCGCCGACTTCCATGTCCTGCTTTTCGTTAAACCGGTCGCGGGTGCCGCCCACAGCGCCGATGCCCAGGCCGGCGTAAGGCCGCAGGCGGCTGGAGGTGAGCAGCTGCGGCTGCCACAGGTAGTGCAGCGAAGCTTGGTAGGCGCCTTGGTAATGCCATTGTCCCACCTGCAGCTCCAGCGCCGACTGCGGCCGTATAAAATGTTTCAGGCGGAGTTCGGTGTTAACGCCCGACGGCCCACCCCAGGTGGTGCGGAAACCGAGGGAGGTTCTGTAGGGCGCCACCGCACCGGGTCTGGAGGAGGGAGTGTCATCGGTTTGGGCCAGCGCAGGCGCAGCAAGGCAGGAGAGGGCACCCAGCAGCGGGAGCAGCAGTTTGGTTTTCATAGGTATAGTGCTTTATGGTGATACTTCTATATTATTGACCCCTGCCGTTACGCAACCGTTGCAACCCGTATCTTTTAAAGTATAAAAATGGCCACTGCTGTCGCGAATGCCGTTCCCTTTGTTAAATTTGTAGGCAAATCATCCTGAACTATGGAAAACAGATATTTGCGTCGCGGCGTATCCGCCTCTAAGGAGGATGTGCACAACGCCATCAAGAACATCGATAAAGGACTTTTCCCGAAAGCTTTCTGCAAGATTATCCCCGACGTGCTGACGGGAGACGAGGACTACTGCGCTATTATGCACGCCGACGGGGCCGGCACCAAGTCCGCGCTGGCTTATATGTACTGGAAAGAGACCGGCGACCTGAGCGTGTGGAAGGGCATTGCCCAGGATGCCGTAGTGATGAACACCGACGATTTGCTTTGCGTGGGCGCCACCGATAAGATCCTGCTCTCCTCCACCATCGGCCGGAACAAGAACCTGGTACCGGGCGAGGTAATTGCGGCCATCATAAACGGCACCGAGGAAGTGCTGCAGATGCTGCGCGACAACGGTGTGGGCATTTACAGCACCGGCGGCGAGACAGCCGACGTGGGTGACCTGGTGCGCACCATCATCGTGGACAGCACCGTAACGGCCCGCATGCGTCGCGACGAGGTGATCTCGAACCACACTATACAGCCCGGCGACGTGATCGTGGGCTTTGCCTCTTACGGGCAGGCTACCTACGAGACCGAGTATAACGGCGGCATGGGGAGCAACGGCCTCACCTCAGCCCGCCACGACGTGTTCCATAAGTACCTGGCCGCCTCTTACCCCGAGAGCTACGACCCCGAACTTCCCGCTGACCTGGTATATTCCGGCAACAAGCGCCTGACGGATGTAGACAAGGAGACAGGTATGGAGATAGGCAAACTGGTGCTCTCGCCAACGCGTACGTATGCGCCCATTGTGATGGAGATACTAAAAGCACACCGCCCGCACATACACGGCATGGTGCACTGCTCCGGTGGCGCCCAGACCAAGGTGCTACACTTCACTGAGAAAGTACACATTATAAAAGACAACCTGCTGCCGGTGCCGCCACTGTTCCGCATCATTCAGGAGCAGAGCCATACCGATTGGAAGGAGATGTACAAGGTCTTCAACATGGGCCACCGCCTGGAGATTTACCTGGCAGAGGAGCATGCCCAGGACCTGATTGCCATTTCGAAAAGCTTTGGCGTGGAAGCCCAGATCATCGGCCGCGTGGAGAAGAGCAAAACCAACGAGCTCACCATCCGGAGCAAGTACGGCGAGTTCTACTACGAAGGGTAATTTATACTTGACTTATACTTTGCAAGCGCCACAGGTACAGCACCTGTGGCGCTTCTTTTTTTCCGGGGCTGATGTGACAAATAGCTGGGGAAATGCCATTGCAAAAGCAGCTTTTGAGGCTATAGTGGCATTTTTTAAGTATAGCAGGATGGAAAACCGACTAAAATCAATGTGACAAAAGGAAGTAAAATCACCTTGTTTTTATAATTTAATATAGATATGTTTATAAGTATTAAGCATAATGTTCCTATTACCATAGCTCAAATGAAAACAAACTTACTTGCCCTTTTGCTGCTGCTTTCCCCGTTCGCTGTTGTGGCGCAGCAAACTTCTAACCCAGATTCTACAGAAAATAAATTCTTTGTCGGGATAGGGGTAAGCAACACGCCCTACCCGATCATGGGGGAGTTGAAGCATGAGTCCTTTAGTGCTATCATGCCGATTGTAAATGCTCATTTTGGGTATAGGCTAAACAAAAGAACAGCTGTACAAATGGGGGTGGGCTATGGAGCTGATGAAATAAACGGGCACGGGACAGGTTCTCTACGAGATGGTGTATTAGGAAAGTTCTATAAATATCAACGCATCCGGGGAGTAGTTACTCCCTTAACCTTGAAATGGACACCTTTTAACCCCTACAAGAGGCTGCAAGTATATGCCAACGCCTCGCTTGCTCCTGTATTTGGGCACATGAAAACAAGAGCCACAGAAACCTATGATGAGGATGTAGTGGTTTTGTATGATGAGAAATTCTATACGTTTGATTTGGTTGCCACGGCAGGCTTAACACTTAACTACAGGCTCAGCAAGCGGATAGATCTTTATGCTGATGGCATCCTGTTCTACAAGAACTTTTTCTTCGAACCGCGCTCAAGCAGTCTTTATGAAGGGAAATCAGCGGGCATAGGCCTCAACTACAACCTTAGCCTGAGGCGGGAGAAGTAAAAACAGCAGCAACCAAAGCCCAATTTTTAACTCATCATGAAAGCGTATATAGTATTTTTATATTTCGTATTTGGCTCTATAGTTGCAGTGGCCCGAGGCCTTTCAGAGGGAGTTTCTAATAAAAGCGGGCTTTACATAGGAGCCAACCTTACCACCGTTTCTTATCACATTTACTATGATGAGCCTGAAATTGAAAAGTATACAATTAAGTCAGGTTATTTTAATCCTTTTTTATTAAGCCTTGGCTATGAAATAAATGAGAGAGCAAGGGTACAAATTGGACTTGCCTATGGAGGAAGCAGAGACAGCTATGATTGGTACCTTGGGGATGCTGATACGCTGCTGTACAAGGACAAATCCCAAACCAGGGTTATTGCCATTCCTGTTACAGGTAAATTTGTGTTTTTCAACGCTAATAAGTGCTTCCCGATTTATGGTACTGCTACGGTAATGCCAGCATTTGGTACCACAGATATAAAGAGAACCGAGGTCCATAGGAATGAATCTGCCGGACATAGTATGCAGGTAAAGGGAACAGATGTTTTTGCCACAGCCGGTATTGGTCTTAACTATAAAATTAGCCATCGGTTTAATGGGTATTTAGAATATCTTTTCTTCAAAAAGAACTTGACAAGTCTAAACTCCCAACACCAAGATTGGAACCAGTTCGCCACCTTACCAAACCGTATCTATAGATCACTCGCATTTGGAATAGAATATAGCTTTGCTTCTAAACATGAATGATTAAGGATTGGCTCATGAAAACATTCTTTGTGTATCTTCTTCTGCCTGCCTCGTTTACTACAAAGGCCCAGCTACTAACTCCCAATGGCACTATAAAAGCCAAACAGCTTTATATTGGTGTTACGGCAACAACGATGGGCTATAATCTCAAGTATAAGCACGAGCCCAAAGGCGGCGATATCCATCGCACGGGGTACTGCATGTAGGCTATAAGCTAAGCCCCGGAACAAGGGTGCATGCGGGCTTTTCTTATGGTACTTGGTACTGCCAAAATAGACCACAGCTATGTTTATGTGGAGGCCGAGGATAGGCTGATTTATTATGATGAGGTGGCCCGCACCTATCTACAGCACTACACGGTTGCAGAAAACAACGCGCCGGGATGAGGTAACCACTGTTACTTACGATGAGAAAGCCTCCGGCTTCAATGCCTACCTCACAGGCGGATTTGGGATTGGGTATCCAATAACAAAAAGCTTGGACGCCTATTTTAACTACTACATGATCAGCCGGAGCATTAACGATGGGCTGAGGAGAAAAGATAAGTACCCCTATCCGGGCTCTTTAGCCATTGGCCTCAACTACAACCTTAGCCTGAAACGGGAGAAGTAAGCTACCTTAACCAAACTGGCACAGAAATTGGGATAGCGCAAGTATAAGCAAAAACATATACTTGCCATGAGAAAGCTTCTACTACCGATCCTGCTTGTGCTGCTGGCGCTGCCGGTATGGGCACAGGCCTCCATACTTGTTTTTACCGCCGAGCGCGGTGAGTCTTTCCAGGTGAAAGTAAACGGGCGCACCCTCAACCACACCGCCTCCAACTATGTGCGCATGAACGCGGTGCGTCCGGGCGAGCACTATATCGAACTTCGTGTGCGCAGCCGGCACGGCGTGTACAAAATGGGCCAGAAGGTATTTGTGCCGCACGGGGTAGAGGCAAGCTATGGCGTGCGCACCCTGGGCCGGAGCGGGAAGGCGCACCTCAAGCTCCTGAGCGAGGTGCCGCTGAGGCCGGTGGTCGTGGTGCCCGCCCCGCCATTGCCCCGCTACCCGGACCACCACCGCCACGACGCGTACTGCGGCCACGACCGCTACGATGACCGGTACGACGATAGGTATAAAGACGACCGCTACCGCGATGACTACAACGATGGCAACTGCCGCAACCTGCTCTCCGGCCGCGAACTGGAGCGCGCCATAGACGCCATCCGCAACCGCGATTTCGAGAGCACCAAACTAAGTATAGCCCGCGATGCGCTGCATGGCAACAGCATCATGGCCGACGACCTGAAGCGCCTGCTGCAGCAGTTCGACCACGAGAGCACCCGCGTAGAGTTCGCCAAGTACGCCTACGACTACCTCTGCGACCGCGACCGCTTCTATTACATCTACGACCTCTTCCGCCACGACAGCAGCGTGCGGGAACTGGAGGAGTATGCGAGAAGGAGAAGGTGAGGGGAGTTTAGGAGTTAGTGAATTTAAAATTTAGTATGAGATATGTTGGAGCGGCGCAGGTTATACTTGCGCCGCTCTTTTTTTGCCTAGCTCTTTGCTAAGAACAGGAGGAAAGTTCTATAGGGCCCGGTCCAACCACCCCTGCCATTCAGAGGTGCGGAAGTATACTTGCTATTTTTACTGTCATCCTGAAAGGATCTTGTGGGAAGAGAGGTGTAGCCGAAGCTACTGACTTTGATATCCAACCACCCCTGCCCCTCCTTGTCTAAGGAGGGGAGCCTGTAATTGCTTCAACCAAAGTATACGTTTCATTGCCACTGTTCTCGCGCGGACAGGTCGCGACCTGTCCCTACAAGTATACACCCACCCCTAGCCCCTTTGAGGAGGGAGATTCTGTATTTGCTATACTTTACTGTCATCCCGACCAGAGGAAGGGATCTATGTAGAATTCTAAAAAGATCTCTCATTTCATTCGAGATGACAGTTAGGGCAGAAGCTATCGAATCAGATCCCAGTCCTTGGGTGGGGGTGGGGGCCCTCGATAAAGAGCGCCTTGTAGATTTACGGTTTCGCTTTAGCGAAATTGCGGAGACCGTAAGGTCAAGCAAAGGAAATGTACACCGCGCGATGCCAAAGGACGAGCCCTCCCGGGCTGGAGGGAGCCAATTAGGAAATGCAACGATAGGTATGTGGGAACTATAGGATCAGCGGAAGCTAGTACGGATAGCTTGCCTCAAATAGCAGGAAGCGGTGGCTAGGGAAGTACAGCCAAAGTATAAAAAGACACGAAAGGCTAGGAAAGTATAACCGATGTACAGCTTAAGTATAAGAAGGCACAAGCGGACGCCCCGAAATGCTCCGGGACTTTCAGCTTGCGCCAGGGAAATATAAAGTATAGCCCAAGTATAAAAGGCACCTCTACGCATAAAATATAAAAGGCGGGTGCCGCCTAAACGACACCCGCCCCTCTGCTATACTTTACGCAGAACTTATCTCAGCCTATCCACCGACCGCACCAGGTTCTCGTCGCGGCGGATGAAGCGGTTGGCCAACGAGTTGAGTACCAGCGCCAGCAACGGCATGTAGAAACCCGCCTCGTACGTGCCTTTCTCGCCAGCCAAAACCAGGTCGGAGCCCACAAAGTAGGCGTAGTACAGCATCGCACCCAGTGTAGCCATAATGATCAGCGTGTTCAGCAGGCCGAGCTTCATCTGGTTCAGGCGGCTCTTGTACTGGAAGATCTCGTAAATGGCAATAACAGCGGCGGCAATGGCCAGCATGCCGATGGCAATGGTGCCCTGCTGCGGCACGTTCCCAGCCGCGCCCGGCGTTCCCTGCTCGGTCAGGAAGTATGATTTCAGGTTCCAGGCGGTTAGCACCACCTCCTCGCCGGTAGTGGGGTCGGTTTTAGACCACAACGGCAGAAACAGCATCGCGATCATGGCAATGGCCAGCAGGGCCAGAAATACGGTTTGAATTCTTTGTATCATGTGATGGTTAAATTATCTTGCAAAGAGCTGCAAAATTAGACAAAGACCTGTAAAACTAAAATTAAGATGCGCACTGCTTACATAGTTGATATACTTCGGACCCCTGTCGGCAAGTTTGGCGGCACCCTCAGCTCGGTACGACCCGATGACATGGCCGCGCTGGTGCTGAAAGAGATCGTGGCCCGCAACCCCAACCTGGACCCCGCACTGATCGAAGACGTGGTGATGGGCGCGGCAAACCAGGCAGGAGAGGACAACCGCAACGTGGCCCGCATGGCGCTGCTGCTGGCAGGGCTGCCACAGGAGATTGGCGGCGTTACCGTCAACCGCCTCTGCGCCTCCGGCCTGCAGGCCATTATCGATGCCAGCCGCGCCATTGCCAGCGGCGACGGCGACGTGTACCTGGCCGGCGGCGTGGAAAGTATGACGCGCGCCCCCTTCGTGATGGCCAAGGCCGAAGCAGCTTTCTCGCGCTCTGCTGAAATCTACGACACCACCATCGGCTGGCGCTTTACCAACCCGGCTTTGTCTAAGCTGCACTACCCGTTCGGAATGGGCGAGACAGCCGAGAATGTAGCGGAGCGCTACGGCATTTCACGTGAAACCCAGGATGCGTTTGCCCATAGCTCGCAGGTAAAGTATAAAGCTGCCGCTGAGGCCGGTAAGTTCAAAGATGAAATCGTGCCGGTGCACATCCCGCAGCGCAAAGGCGAGGACATTGTTTTCGACGCAGACGAACACCCGCGCCTTTCTTCTGTAGAGAAACTGAGCACACTAGCCCCAGCTTTCAAAAAAGGCGGCTCGGTAACGGCCGGTAACTCCTCGGGCATCAACGATGGCGCTGCCGTGTCTATTATCGTGAGCGAGGAGATGCTGAAACGCTACAACCTCACACCGATGGCGCGTGTGGTATCGGCGGCCGTGGCTGGTGTGGATCCGGCGCACATGGGCATGGGGCCGGTGCCGGCCACTCAAAAAGCCCTGAAGCGCGCCGGGCTAAGTATAAACGACATCGGCCTGGCCGAGATAAACGAGGCCTTTGCCGCGCAGGCTGTGCCGTGCGTGCAGCAACTGGAGATCAACCCGGAGATCGTGAACGTGAATGGAGGGTCCATTGCCATTGGGCATCCGCTGGGGGCCAGCGGCACCCGCATCTCCGCCACGCTGCTGCACGAAATGAAGCGCCGCGACAACGTAAAGTATGGCCTGGCCACCATGTGCGTGGGCGTAGGGCAGGGTGTGGCCGTGATCTATGAGAAAGTATAATCAAAACCCTTGCTCCGCATACTTTTATATTGACGAATCATACTTCACCAGGAGAAAAAGACAAGTATAAAATATTGCTAAAAGAGCCCGTTTCAGCTGTGGAACGGGCTCTTTTAATTTATGACATTGGGTTCAACAGCAACATGTAGTATGGCTATATAGTGTTTGGCACCTGCTTTGCATTAGGTGAGCTGAACCTAAGGAAGAAGCATATGAAAAAGTTACTGACGATTGCCTTCATGTTATCTTTTGTGTTTGCAGGACAGGCTGCGCTGGCCGATAGCCACGGGAATGGTAACGGTAAGGGGAAAGCAAAAGGCAAACCATCTTTTGTGGATGAAAAGCACCGCGCCCATGCGGAGTGGAAACGGGAGAAGGAGTACGAGAAAGAATATAAGAAGCGCATGAAGAAGCACGACGATGAGGATCGGGATGATGACAGATGGAACAGGCGCAGGGAGGAGGAAAGAAGAAGGGATGACGAGCGTTGGGAGCGAAGCCGTGAGGAGCAGCGCCGAAGTGAGGAGACCCGCCGCAGAACACGAAACCGCACGCTGGGCCAGGTGATTCTGGATGAGGCCGGCAGGGGCCGCACCACCTCAAACTAATAATTTACCTTCAGCTTTTGCTAAACAGATCCCCGCACATGCTCAAAGCGTGTGCGGGGATTTTTTATACCTTTGCACATGCGGTATTTTTTAGAGATAGCTTACGACGGAACCCGGTTTCATGGGTGGCAGGTGCAGCCCAATGCCCTGTCGGTGCAGGAGGTGTTGGAGGATAGTTTAACCAAGGTGCTGCGCGAGCCGATCAGCACCACTGGCAGCGGCCGCACCGACACGGGCGTGCATGCCAGCCAGCAGTTCGTGCACTTCGATGCACAGCAGCCCCTGGACCCGCAGCACGTGATCTACCGCCTCAACCGCCTTCTGCCGGACGATATCTCCGCCGTCAACTTATACCTGGTGCAGCCTGATGCGCATGCCCGCTACGATGCCTTCGCCCGCACCTACCACTACCACATCACGCTTCGTAAAAATCCATTTAAGCGCTACCATGCCTGGTACCACAGCCGTCCGCTGGATGTGGAAAAGATGAATGAGGCCGCCGCCATACTACTTAAGTACGAGGATTTTACTACCTTCAGCAAAGTAAAGGGCGACACCAAGCATTACCGTTGCCACATGTATGAGGCCGTGTGGCAGCAGGAGGGCGAGGAACTCCAATTTACCATCCGGGCTAACCGTTTCCTGCGCGGCATGGTGCGCCTGGTGGTAGGCACGCTGGTAGATGTAGGCCGCGGCAAGCTGACGGTGCCCGAGTTTGAGCAGATCGTGGCCAGTCAGGACAGGAGCCGGTCCAGCGGAGCAGCGCCATCGGAGGGTTTGTACCTGGCCAAAGTAGCGTATCCATCTGAACTATTTATACCTTAAAACTAATCAACCTTAACCCCTAACTAACCTACTATGCAACTGGAAGAGGACCATCTGGGTCCGCACCTGAACGGAAAGCACGTGCGGCCGGAAAGTTTAATGATGAGCTACGGGTATAACCCCGAGTGGTCGGAAATGGCCGTGAAAGCCCCGATTTACCAAACATCCACCTTTGTTTTTAAAAGTGCCGAAGAGGGCAAAGCGTTTTTTGAACTGGCATATGGCCTGCGCGAGAAGAACGCCGAAGAGCAGCTGGGCCTGATCTACAGCCGCCTCAACAACCCCGACCTGGAGATACTCGAAAACCGCCTCCGCTTCTGGGACGGTGCCGAGGAAGCCGCCGTGTTTGCCAGCGGCATGGCCGCCATCAGCACCACGCTGCTGGCCCTGCTCAAGCCCGGCGACGTGATCCTGCACAGCGAGCCCATTTACGGCGGCTCCGACTATTACATCAAGAACATCCTGCCCAAGTTCGGCATCCAAAGTATAGGCTTTCAGGCTTGTGCCACCCTGGAGGAAATTGCGCAGCAACTGGAGGAGAGCGGCGTAGCCGGTAAACTAGCCATGGTCTTTCTGGAGACGCCGGCGAACCCGACCAACCACCTGGTGGATATTGAGGAATGCGTGGCGCTGGCCCGGAAACATTCCACTGCTGATAAGAAAGTAGTGGTGGCCGTAGATAATACCTTCCTGGGCCCGGTGTTCTCGCATCCGCTTAAGCACGGCGCTGATTTAGTTTTATACTCTGCCACCAAGTATATCGGCGGTCACTCCGACCTGATTGCCGGCGCCTGTGCTGGTTCTTCCGCGCTGCTGAAGCAGGTGAAGGGCATGCGCACTTTCACCGGCTCCATGGCCAGCCCCTGGACCGGCTGGATGCTGATGCGCAGCCTGGAGACCCTGAAAATACGCATGGAGGCGCAAGCCCGTGGCGCAGAAGTCGTGGCCAATTACCTGAAGCAGCACCCGAAAGTGGAGAAGATCTACTACCTCGGCGATTTGCAGGACAACCCGCGCCAGCAGGCCATTTACCAGAAGCAGTGCACCGCTGCCGGCTCCATGATCTCGTTTGATATCAAAGGCGGCGAGAAAGAAGCGTTCAGGTTCCTAAACAGCCTGAAGCTGATCAAGCTGGCGGTAAGTTTGGGCGGCACCGAGTCGCTGGCCGAGCACCCCGCCTCTATGACCCACTCCGACATCTCCCCGACCGACCGCGCCAAAATGGGCATCGGGGAGGGAATGGTCCGCATCTCCGTAGGTGTGGAGCACCCGGAGGATATTATCTCTGACGTGGAACAGGCTTTGGCCAAAGTAGAAATAGCCGTAGAAGCCAAAGTATAAAGTATAGATTCTGAAGTATAGGAAGGCCGGAGCTACGAATAGCTCCGGCCTTTTTGTTTTTTACTGGAGTGGGGCCAACCACCCCTGCTGTGGTAACCCCTCCCCAACCCTCCCCTAAAAACAGGGGAGGGAGCTTCAGCAGCCGATTACATCCCCCTGCCCCCTTCCAAGGGGGACTTTTCCGCCATTGACTGGTGGACAAGTATAGGTTCCATAGCAAAGGCAATAGCTATCGAGGTTGATTCCAGTTTTTCTGTGAGGCGCCTATGCGAGTTTTTCCGGTGACGAGCGGCAGCGAGGCAGCCCGAGGAACGAGGGCAGGAAAATCTCCCAGCGCCGAGCGGGAAGGAGTTTACCCCGAAGCATTTCGGGGAGCCCTCTCGGGCTTGAGAGCACCAAAGCAGGAAATGCAACAGTAGATTTGTGGGAACTACAGGATCAGCGGTTGCTAGCAAGGATAGCTTGTGTTAGGTTAAAGGAAGCGGCGGCTATGGGATGTATAGTTCAAGTATAAAGTATGCCCTACGCGGATTAGGAAATCCGCAGCAGCTTTGGTTCCGGACAAGGATGTCCGGAACAGCAAGTATAAAAAGCATAATGTATAGCCAAAGTATAAAAAGGCACAAGCGGACGCTTGCGCCAGAAAAGAATAAAAGCATGGCCAATACAAGTATGGCTTTTCAAGCCAGCCAAGTCAGAGACCTGGCACCAACGTAGGATACAAGTCTGAAGACTTGCACCAGGGAAGGCAAGTATAGAGTTAAGTATAACCAACAAGTATAGGAATCAGCAGGCAACAATTAGCAATCAGCACCTATCCCTGCTTTATAAATCCTGAGAAACCTGCTCTAAAACCATTAACTTTACAATCGGTTAAACCATAGCCCCCGTACAGAGGAGACAGTGCAGTGGCAATAACCATACTCTAGCAGAAGCATACTTTTGGAAGATACACCTAAACAAACCGGTAAAGTATTCGACTCGGACGTGCTGAAGCGGCTTTTCACGTTTGTGAAGCCCTACATCAGGATCTTCTACTTTATCATATTCCTGACATTCGCGTCGGCCATCCTGGCGGCGGTGCGCCCCTTCCTGATTCAGTGGACCGTGGACAACGAGATCCTGAACAACGACTGGGAGGGCCTCAACCGCATGTTCGTGATCTTGGGCGTGCTGCTGGTGGTGCATGCCGTGGTGCAGTACCTGCATACCTACTTTGCCGGTTGGCTGGGCCAGCACGTGGTCCGCGACATCCGCGTGGTGCTCTACCGCCACATCCTCAACCTGCGCCTCAAGTTCTTCGACCGCACCCCGATCGGCACCCTGGTTACCCGCAACGTGTCGGATGTGGAAACGCTTTCGGACGTGTTCAGCGAGGGACTGGCCGCCATGATCGGCGACATCCTGCAGCTGGTGTTCATCCTGGGCTTCATGTTCTACATCGACTGGGAACTGGCCCTGGTGAGTTTGTCCACGTTCCCGCTCATGCTCATCAGTACCTACATCTTTAAGGAAAAGATAAAAGATACCTTCCAGGAGGTGCGTACGGCGGTGGCGCGGCTCAATTCTTTTGTGCAGGAGCATATCACGGGCATGAGCATCGTGCAGATCTTCACGAACGAGAAGCGCGAGATGGAGAAGTTCCAGGAAATCAACAAGGAGCATACCCGCGCCAACGTCCGCTCGGTTCTATACTACAGCGTCTATTTTCCAGTGGCCGAGATCATTGGCGCGGCGGGCCTGGGCCTGCTGGTGTGGTATGGCGCGTACGGGGTGATAGAGAACGAGATCACGCTGGGCACGCTGATGGCGTTTATACTGTACATCCAGATGTTCTTCCGCCCGATCCGCATGATCGCCGACCGCTTTAACACGCTGCAGCTGGGCGTGGTGAGCACCGAGCGCCTCATGCGCCTGCTCGATAGCAAAGAAATGATTCCGGACAGCGGTACCTATGCCCCGGAGAAGATAAAAGGCAATGTGCGCTTCGAGCATGTATGGTTTGCCTACAAAGATGAGGACTGGGTGCTGCGCGACCTCTCGTTTGACGTGAAGGCGGGCGAAACCGTGGCGTTTGTGGGCGCGACGGGGGCCGGTAAAACGTCCGTTATTAACCTGCTCAACCGCTTTTACGAGATCAACAAAGGGCATATTGTGGTGGATGGCCACGACCTGCAGGAGTATGACCTGAGCGTGCTGCGCCATCACATCGGCGTGGTGCTGCAGGATGTGTTCCTCTTCTCCGGCACCATCGCCGACAACATCAGCCTGGGCAACAAAAGTATAACCGAGGAGCAGATGTGGCACGCCGCCGATTTGGTGGGAGCCCGTAAGTTCATCGAGCGGCTGCCGGGCGGGCTGCACTACCAGGTAATGGAGCGCGGCGCCACTTTATCGGTGGGCCAGCGCCAGCTTATTTCCTTTGTGCGCGCCATGGTCTATAATCCGGAGATCATCATTCTCGACGAGGCCACTTCCAGCGTGGATTCCGAAACCGAAGAGCTGATACAATACGCCATCGACCAGCTCATGCACGGCCGCACTTCCATTGTCATCGCGCACCGCCTCAGCACCATCCAGAAAGCCGACAAAATCCTGGTGCTGGACCGCGGCGAGCTGAAGGAGATGGGCAACCACGAAGAGCTGCTGGAGCACAACGGCTATTACGCGCAGCTCTACCAGATGCAGTACAAGAACATGATCGACCAATAATGAACAAGAAGATTTTCTACACCCTGGCAGGCATTGTCACTGTTGTGCTGGTGTTTTATACTTTCCAGGGCGGATTTACCTCACCCGATGTTACCCTTACCACTTCTAAACCCATGTACGTGGCAGGTGTTTCGTTCGAGGGCTCCATGGAGGACGAGGCGATGGGGAAGGCGTTTCAGCGGGTATCGCAGGTGCTGCAGGAGAAGGCGCTGGAGGGGCACCCCGGCAACATCTACTACAACAACCCTGACAGGAGCGGCGACAGTATCCGCGCCTTCATCGGCATCATCATCCCCGATTCCACAGATAATCTACCCGAAGGCTATACTTTGCGCGCGGTGCCGGGCGGCCGCAAAGTGATCCGTGCCGAGGCAACGGCCAGCATCGCCCTGCTGCCCAAGAAGCTCTACGCCGCCGTGTTCGACTACGCCAAGGAGGAGAAGCTGCAGCTGGAGGAGTTCTACGTGGAGTGGTTCCCGGAGGAGGATAAGGGTGTGCTGGAGGTGCCGGTAAAGGAGTAGCGGCATACTTGCACATATAGATTTATACTATACCTTTGGGAAGAGCGGGTTTATACTTTCCATCCTTTCTGAAACTACAGCAATCATACTTTGGGCAAGAAGGCAGAGGCTAAAAAAGAGCTGATCTTAGAGGCAGCCAAGAGCGTGTTCGGCAGGCTGGGCTACAGCAAGGCCACTCTCGACGATATCGCCGCGGCCATCGGCATGAAAAAGCCCTCGCTCTACTACTACTACAAAAGCAAGGAGCTGCTCTACATCGAGGCCTTCTCGCAGGAGTGGAAGGCCCGCCTCTCGCACATCAAGCAGCTGGCCGAGCATGAACCTAACCCCCACAAGCGCCTGCTGTTATACATCCAGTCCTCGCTGCGCTACTACCAGGAGATCGTCTCGGAGCATACCATCTCTATCAAAGTGCTGATCGAGACGCGCGCCATGTTTCAGGAGCTGTTCCGCGAGTCCAGGGGCAAGGAGACGAACTACTACGCCAACGTGATCAAGGAAGGGATGGCCAAAGGTATTTTTGTGCCCTGCGAGGCCGAGCGGGTAGGCTATTCCATGATGACGGTGAAGGACCTGATCCAGTTTGAGGAGTTCCAGCGCGCCGATTTCCACCAGCTCCCTTCCATCGACTTCGAGAAGATCGAGCGGGACGTGCTTTACACCATCAACCTGATACTTAACGGCATCGCGGTGCGGGAGTAAAGTATAACCTATAAAAAAAGCGGCACTATTGCTGTGCCGCCCGCAGTTGATCCAGTTTCGCCATCAGGGCATCAATATCCGGCTTATGGCCTTTGGCCACCTCGGCAGCGTCAAGCTCTATGAGCATGTTCTTCATCTGCTGCAGGTAAGCGGCCTTGTCTTTCTTCAGGCAGTCCTTTTTGTTCGGCTCATGGCATTGGCCATCCGCATCCATGGGCTTAAACATGCTGCCCTCCCCGTAGATGAGCCACTGCGGGTTCAGGTCATCAAAATGCTTCACAATGGACACCAGCTCATCCAGCACAATGTTGCGGCCGTGGATAATGTTGTTCAGGGTTTCCGCGTCGCTGCCGGTTATGGAAGTCAGGTCCTCCATTTCCAGTTCTCTCAGGTTGGTGTAGAACCTGAACCGTTTTCCAATTTGCTGTAAGTCGATGGCCATATGCAGTGCGTTTAGTGGGTGAAAAGATGATAGTAATTTTGCTATACGTAAGCATAACAGATTTCGCGCTAAAAAAATCCCACAAGCTATGTTTGCAAAGCATAAGTAACCCGAAGTACGGCCAATGGCACCCGGGAGCCGGTAAACGAACTACACGTCCTCCTGCTGCAGCTGCCTTTCGTAGAGCTGCTTGTAGAGCCCGTCCTGGGTGATGAGCTCCTCGTGCGTGCCGTGCTGCACGATCTCCCCGTCGTCCAGCACCAGGATACGGTCTGCCAGCTTCACCGACGATACCCGGTGCGAGATGATGATGCTGGTGCGGTTCTGCATGATGCGGCGCAGGCTGTTGAGGATGGCGTTCTCCGTCTTGGTGTCCACGGCCGAGAGCGAGTCGTCGAGGATCAGGATGCTGGGCTCCCGCACCAGCGCGCGTGCAATAGACACGCGTTGCTTCTGTCCGCCCGAGAGGGTAATGCCGCGCTCGCCCAGCTTGGTGTTAAAGCCCTCCGGGAAGCGGGCGATATTCTCATACACGTCCGCGTCTTTGGCGGCCTGCACCATCTGTTCCTCGGTTATACTTGGCAGGCCAAACCCGATGTTGTTGCGGATGGAGTCGGAGAACAGGAACACGTCCTGCGGCACGTAGCCGATCTGGCCGCGCAGGTTGTCGAGGTTATAGTCGCGCACGTCTACGCCGTCAATAAGTATACGGCCGCCCGTTACGTCATACATGCGCGGCAGCAGGTTGGCGATGGTGCTCTTGCCCGAGCCGGTGTTGCCGATCACGGCCAGCGTCTCGCCGTGCCTGATATCGAACGAAACCCCTTTCAGCGCATGGATGCCGGTATCCGGGTACACAAAGTCCACGTGCTCAAACCGGATATCGCCCATGATCTCCTTGCTGATGTCCTGGCGGGAAACGATGTCGTTTTTGGTGTTGAGGAACTCGTTGATGCGCTCCTGCGAGGCGGCGGCGCGCTGCACCAGGCTGGCCGTCCAGCCCAGCGAGGTAACCGGCCAGGTGAGCATGTTCACGTAGATGATGAATTCGGCGATGTTGCCCGTGGTGATGCTGCCGTTGATCACCTCCTGGCCGCCGATGTAAATGGTGATGATCGTGCTCAGGCCCACCAGAAACAGCACCAGCGGGAAAAACAGCGAGTTCACAAAGTTCAGCTCCAGCGACTTGTCCTTGTAGGTGTTGCTGGCCGTGGTGAAGTTGTTGTGCGAGTCCTCCTCCCGCACAAAGGACTTGATAACCCGGATGCCCGAAAAGGCCTCCTGCACAAAGGTGGTGATGCCCGAGAGGCTGCGCTGTATCTCGTCGGACTTGCGCTGGATGATGTTGTTGACGTAGTAAATGCTGACGGCAAGTATGGGCAGCGGGATCAGCGTATACATGGTCAGCTTCACGTTCACCGACAGCATGTAGGGGATCACCATCAGGAAAAGGACCACCAGGTTGATGCCATACATGATGGCCGGCCCCAGGTACATGCGCACGCGGCTCACGTCCTCGGAGATGCGCGCCATCAGGTCGCCGGTGTTGTTCTTGCGGTAAAAACTCAGCGGCAGGCTCTGGTAGTGCGCGTAAATCTCGTTCTTGAGGTCGTTCTCTATCAAACGGCTCATCACGATGATGGTCTGGCGCACAAAGAAAAGGAACACGCCGCGCAGCAGCGCCATTAAAAGTATGATGACGCCGTAGACAAGTATACTTCGGGAGAAGATATCGTACACCAGCTCCTGCTGCGCCATGCCGCCAAAGAGGCCGTGCAGGTTAATGCCCTCTTTTATCAGGTTAAAGGCGTAGCGCACCACCTGCGCCGGCAGAATCTGGAAGAAGTTGGAGATGATGATGAAAACCAGCCCCAGCAGCAGCCTGTGCTTATACTTGAGGAGGTATTTATTTAAATATCGTAACGATTTCACAGTCAGAACTTGAAGCCTTTTGCGCTTTTACGCAGAGATAGCCCGCGCAAATTGAAATAACCAAAAAAAGATTTAATTTTGCAGCGCGAAACGGTGAGGGCGATCTTTTGCCTCCCCCTTCACAAAGATAGAAAACCCCTAATCAAAACTATCAATGGTGGAATTAAAAGAAGTTGAAGTGAAAAGAGACAAATCAGTCTTTGATCAGATATCAGAGCACAACCACGAGAAGGTTGTTTTCTGCCACGACAAGGAGACTGGTTTGAAAGCTATCATCGGCATACACAACACCGTGCTTGGCCCGGCGCTGGGTGGTACCCGCATGTGGTCTTACGCTTCGGAGGCCGAGGCGCTGGACGACGTGCTGCGTCTTTCCAGAGGCATGACCTACAAGGCGGCCATCTCAGGCCTGAACCTGGGTGGCGGCAAGGCCGTGATCATCGGCGACGCCAAGAAAGACAAGAGCGAGGCGTTTATGCGCCGGTACGGCCGCTTTGTGAAGAACCTGAACGGCGCCTACATCACCGCTGAGGACGTGGGCACCACGACCAAGGATATGGAGTACATCCGCATGGAGACGGAGCACGTGGCTGGCCTGCCTGAGTCTATGGGCGGTAGCGGCGACCCTTCTCCGGTAACGGCTTACGGCACGTACATGGGCATGAAGGCTGCCGCTAAAAAGGCATTCGGCTCCGATTCGCTGGAAGGCAAGAAGATCTCTGTGCAGGGTGTTGGCCACGTGGGTGGCTACCTGGTGGAGCTGCTGGCCAAGGAGAACGCCCAGATCTTCATCACCGACATTTACGAAGACCGCCTGCGCGAGGTGTCTGAGAAGTATGGCGCCAAAGTGGTGGGCATGGATGAGATCTACGACCTGGACGTGGACATCTACTCTCCGTGCGCCCTGGGCGGCACAGTGAACAACGATACCCTCAGCCGCCTGAAGTGCCAGGTGATTGCCGGCTCGGCCAACAACCAGCTGCGCGACGAGCTGGTGCACGGCCCTGCGCTGGTTGAGAAGGGCATCTTCTACGCCCCGGACTTCCTGATCAATGCCGGCGGCGTGATCAACGTGTACTCTGAGCTGATCGGCTACAACCGCGAGAGCGCCTATGCCCAGACAGAGCGTATCTACGGCTATACCCTGGATATCTTTGAGCTTGCCGAGAAAGAGGGCATCCATACCCAGGCTGCCGCTATGCAAATGGCCAAGAAGCGCATCGAGAGCATCGGCAAGGTGCATTCCACTTACTAAGTATACAGGTTCTGTACCGATACCGTTAAAGTCAAAAGTGCTGCATTAACCTGTGGCACTTTTGCTTTACATCCCCAAACTGCGGAACTATCGCCTGCCTTCTCCGCTTTTAAGTAGCAGGAAAAACGATTTACCGGGCCACCGGCCTAAATTATACTTTACCCAACACACGCTCTTTAAAATAAGATTATGCTCAACCGCAGAACATTACGAATTAAGGCGATGCAGGCGATCTATGCCTATCAGCAGGCCGTAAGTTCAGACTATCTGCTGGCCTTAGACCAGATAAACGAGGACTTCGCGCCCGATTTGAACTCCATGGAGGTGCAGGACCGAAAGCTGCTCGAGGGCAGAAAGCAAATGGCCACGCTGATGTTCAAGGAATGGTACGAGAAGCAGGAGTTCGATGCCGAAGGCGCCGACAAAGATGCCATTGACGCGGTGAACAGAGCGATCGTGTTCTACAAAAATGCCACCAAGAAGGACCTCCGGTACTACGGCAACCAGATGCTGAGCGCCGTGGAGCGCATCTACGACCACTACCTGGGCACGCTGCAGATACTGCAGGTGGTGGTGAGCCTGATAGAGGAGGAGGAAGAGAAAAAAGCCAACCGCTTTACCGCCTCCGAGGGCCCCGATACCACCGCCTTCCTGCGCAATGTTGTGGTGCAGCGCCTGCTACAGAGCAAGTCCTACCAGGACAGCATCATCCGCCGCAACATCAGTTGGGGCTCCGACATCAGCGAGATCCGCGCCGTTTACAAGAACATCCTGAAGAAGGACGAGGTGTTCCTGAGCTACGTCAGCCAGCCTGCCCATACCCTGGAAGAGGACGCTGAAGTGGTGAAACATATTTTTAAAAACATTATCTTTAAAGAAAAAAACTTACAATCTTTGTTTGAGGAGCAGGACTTGAACTGGGTGGAGAACAAGTCGATTGTACGAAGCCTGGTAAACAAAACCGTCAAGATTTTTGCCGAGGAGGCCGAGGAGGAAAAGCAACTGCTGGACCTGTCGGCCAACTGGGAGGATGACAGAGCCTTCTTCGAGGATTTATACTTTCAGACGGTAGAGCAGGACGAGAAGTATGAGGCCATGATCGCGGCCAGCGTAAAGAACTGGGACGTGGAGCGCGTGGCCCTGCTCGACAAGATCATCCTGAAGATGGCCCTCAGCGAGATGTACATCTTCCGCAGCATACCGGTAAAGGTAACCATCAACGAGTACATCGAGATTTCCAAGTTGTACAGCACCCCCAAGAGCAAGCAGTTTATCAACGGTGTGCTGGATAAGATGGCACAGGAACTGACGGCAAAAGGCGATATTCGCAAATCCGGCCGCGGCTTGATAGACAACAAGTAGGCCTGGTCCGGCAAAGGCGGCCTTTACGGCAATTTCTCCGTAGTATGAGAAAAAGTTTGTACCCGAGATAAATAAGCATACTAGACCTATGAGTAAGAAGACAAGTGCATTGCTGGCTTTTGTGTCCGGCGCCGCTGTAGGAGCCGTGGCCGGTATACTTTTCGCCCCTGAGAAAGGGCGCGAAACACGATACTGGCTGAGCTACCGCCTGGAGAAATACCGCGATACCCTATCAGACCTGCTGGAGCAGCTGATCGCCAAGGGCGAGAGCATGCCCACCACGGCCAAATCGGAGGGCCAGCGCGTGATACAGGACGCAAAGGAGAAAGCCGAGAAGCTGCTGGGCGATGTGGACTCACTCATTAATGAAATTAATAGCAGGAAAGAACTGTAAAATGAAACAAGTAACCCTGATACCCGGCGACGGGATAGGCCCTGAGATTACAGAAGCTGTAAAAGCGATATTCAGTGCTGCCAACGTTCCCGTAACCTGGGAAGAGGAAAACGCCGGGCAGACCACCTTTGACGCGATGGGGGAGTTGATCCCAACCACGCTGATCGCCTCCCTGGAGAAGAACAGGGTAGCCCTGAAAGGGCCGATCACCACGCCGGTGGGCAAAGGCTTTAAAAGTGTAAATGTGCAGCTGCGCCAGATGTTTGACCTCTACTCCAACGTAAGGCCGGCTAAAACCACCAAGGGCATCGAGACGCGCTTTGACAACGTGAACTCCGTGCTGTTCCGCGAGAACACCGAGGGCCTGTACTCCGGGCTGGAGATGTTCGACGAGCGCCTGCAGATCTCCGACTCTGTGGCCCGCCTGACGCGCGTAGGCTGCCGCAAGATTGTACGCGCCGCCTTTGCGTACGCAGATAAGCATGGCTGCAAAAGAGTAACGGCTGTGCATAAGGCCAATATCCTCAAGAGCGCGGGCGCTTTGTTCCTGGACGAGTTCAACACCACCGCCAAAGAGTATCCGCACATCCAGGCCGACGACAAGATCATCGACAACATGTGCATGCAACTGGTGGCCAAGCCGGAGCAGTTCGACGTGATCGTGACCACTAACCTGTTCGGCGATATCCTCTCCGACCTGTGCGCAGGCCTGGTGGGCGGCTTAGGCGTAGTGGCCGGTGCCAACATCGGCGACGACATGGCCATCTTTGAGGCCGTGCATGGCTCCGCACCCGACATTGCCGGCAGAGGCATTGCCAACCCAACGGCGCTGCTGCGCTCTGCCATCATGATGCTGCACCACATCGACCTGAAGGAGGAGGCGGACCGCATTGAGGTAGCTTTGGAGGCCACGCTGGCCAACAAAGAGGAGTGCACCGGCGATCTTGGCGGCAAGGCCAGCACCATGCAATTTGCGCAGAACATCATCTCAAAACTTTAACCAAGTATACTGATCATGAAAAAGAATCTGTTTCTGGTAGCAGGTATGGCAATTATGATGCTTGCCACAAGCTGCGAAAATAACAAGGCTGGCAACGATACGGTAGCTGAGAACACCACAGCGGCGGAAGCCCCGGTGCAGCCAATCGAGAACCCGAACGTGGTGGCCACGGCTACCCAGGGCGAGACCGCGGCTACGGGCAACTCAGCCGTGATGTCATTCGAGCAGACAGAGTATGACTTCGGCTCCATTCAGGAAGGCGAGACCATAGAGCATACCTTTGAGTTCACCAACACCGGCAGCACCCCGCTTGTCATCGAGAGCGCCACGGCTACCTGCGGCTGTACCGTGCCTGAGTGGACAAAGTCTCCGGTTGCCCCTGGCGAGAAAGGCTCTGTAGCCGTTAAGTTCAACAGCAACGGCAAGCCCGGCCAGCAGCAGCCAACCGTTACCATCCGTGCCAACACCGAGCCGAACATCGTGCGCGTGTCCATGAAAGGTAGCGTAGAGCCTAAGAACAGGATGCCTGTAGCGGGCTCAGACGGACCGGTGCGCCGCAACTAATTCATACTTCCAAAGAGCGTTTTTTCAAGAGAATACATCACACATGAATACGATACTTCTTCAGACTCCGGACGGTGGCATGCTGCCTCAGCTGCTCATGTTCGGGGCCATTATCCTAGTGTTCTACTTCTTCATGATCCGTCCGCAGCAGAAAAAGGTGCGCGACCAGAAGAAGTTCCGCGAGGAGCTGGCAAAAGGCATGACCGTGGTAACCATTGGTGGCCTGCACGGCAAGCTGATTGCACTAGACGACGATACCATCACCCTGGAAGTGGACAAGGGCGTACGCCTGACATTCGATAAAACCGCCGTCTCCATGGAAGCGACCATGAAGGTGCAAAACCCAGCCTAACATTGGCTTTAGAGGGAGTAAAAAATATAGCTTTATGGTTCATGAGGCCATTTCAGCCACGGACAAAGCAATACTGGCGCGTCGTATTGCTTTGTTTCATGGCGGCCTCTACCTTCTGGCTCCTGAATGCCCTCAATAAAAGCTACAGTACGCAGACCTCTTACCCCATCCGGTTTGTGTACGACGAGAATGAGCTGGTCCCCATCAAGCCGCTGCCGCAGGAGATCGCCATTAACGTGACCGGCAAGGGATGGAAGCTGCTGCGCAAGAGCCTGAGGGTGGAGGTGCAGCCGGCCGAGATCTACATCCGCGACCTGCCGCGCAACAACTACCTGCTGGGCTCCGCCCTGCGCCCCTCCCTGGTAAACGCCCTCGACGGCCTCCAGCTCAACTTCGTGGTAACCGATACCATTTACTTTGATTTCGACCCGAAGGTGCAGAAGCGCATGGCCCTGCGGCTGGACCCGAGCCAGAAACTGACCGACAACCAGCACGCCGTGGTGGGGCGGGTGCAAATCAGCCCCGACAGTATCACCTTTACCGGCCCCGCATCCCTGATCGACAGCCTGCCGGACCCTTTCCTACTGCGCCTGCCCGAGCAGACGCTGACCGAGCCATCCAAAGTGCCTGTCCCTATCAACTACAACTACAAGTCGTTGGTGGAGGCCGATGTGGAGGAGGCGCAGGTGACCGTGAACGTGAAGAGCCTGGTGTCGGAGGAGCGGCAGGTGCTGCCGGAGCTGGTGAACGTGCCGGAAGGGGCCTCGCTTACCCTGCGGCCGCCCATTGTGGTGCTGCGCTACCAGGTGCTGCAGGATTCCATGTCGCTGCTGAACCGATCCGCCTTTAAAGTGGTGCTCAACTACAACCGGTTCAACCCCATCGACTCCACGCTGGTGCCGGAGCTGGTACAGCAGCCGCGCGGGATACGCAACGTGCAGGTGTGGCCAAACCGCGTAAGGGTTTCCAGGAGATAGTATGCGGAGGATAGGAATAACCGGGGGCATAGGCACGGGCAAAACGATTGTGAGCCGCCTGTTCGCGGTGCTCGGCGTGCCGGTGTACGATGCCGACACCCGCGCCAAATGGGTGATGCACCACAACAAGGCGCTGCGGCAGGAGTTGCTGGAGGCCTTTGGCCCGGCCACCTATACTAATGCCGGGGAACTGGACCGGACATATTTAGCAAGTATGGTTTTCAATAACCCGCAGCGGCTGGAGCTGCTCAACAGCCTGGTGCACCCCCACGTCGGGAAGGACTTTGAAGTATGGGCAGCCTCGCATGCCGACAAGCCTTACGTGCTGAAGGAAGCCGCGCTGATGTTCGAGTCAGAGTCGTGGAGGCAGATGGATGAGGTGATTACCGTATACGCGCCACTGGCGCTGCGCCTCCAGCGCCTGCTCCAGCGCGACACCCACCGCACCGAAGCCGACATAAAAGCCATCTTGGCCCGCCAACTGAGCGAGGAGGAGAAAATGCGTCGCGCCCAGCACGTCATCTTCAACGACGACAAGCAACTCATCATTCCGCAGGTGCTTAGCCTGCACGAGCAGTTCTCTAAGGCCGGAGCCTAAGTATAAATCCTGATTTTTCTGGAGGAAGTGACTGACAGCCAGTGTGGCGGCAGGAGGGGTATACTATGCCTGAAGTTAAGCCGTTGGTAAAATATAACCAATGCTAAAGTATAAGCAGTGGGAGGGATAACGGAAAAGTATGGATATAAAAAAAGGACAACTTTGCAGTTGTCCTTTTGTGGGGCGTACTGGATTCGAACCAGTGACCCCCTGCTTGTAAGGCAGGTGCTCTGAACCAGCTGAGCTAACACCCCTTTTTTGTTTCCGTTGACCTTTTGTCCCCGTTTGATGATGCAAATATGAAGGTTATTTTTGAGACTGCAAAACATCTGCAAAAAAAATCTTAAAAAATTTCCCCATCCCGGGGCGCCTATTGCTCACTTGTTATTACTGCTGTACCTTTAGGGTTTGTAAGGTGCTAAAAATCTGAACTTTCGCCAGGTGAGAAAAGGAGTGGTAAGAAAAGTGCTATTTTACGGCGTCGCTATTCTGGTAGCGGCCCTGGGCCTGGCGTTGGCACTGGTTTATACTTATCAGGATAAAATAATCGAGCTCTTTGTGGCCGAGGCCAACAAGCACATCAAAACAAAGGTGGATGTGCGGCAGATTTCGCTCTCGCTTTTCGACAAGTTTCCGCAGGTGGCTGTTAGCCTGGACGAGGTGAACGTGCACGAGGGGCTGCCGGAGAGCCGGGAGTCGCTGGCGCGGGCCGATAAGCTATACTTTACCTTCAGCCTCTGGGACGTGCTGCGCGGCGAGTACAGCGTAAAGCAGTTTTACATGGAGCAGGGCGAAGTATACGTGAAGGTACTGCCCGACGGGAGCGTGAATTACGAGATTATCACCACCGACACCTCCTCCTCCGGCGACAGCGGCTTCTCCTTCGACCTGGAAAGTATAAACCTGCGCGAGGTGGCCATCCACTACATCGACCAGCAGCTGAAGCAAAGCTACGAGGTAAACGCGCACCAACTGGCCGCGGCGCTTGCCATCTCCCCCGAAACGATAGACATACAGGCCGAGGGCCAGGCCACCATCCATACCATCAAGATCGGCACCGGCGAGTATTTTAAGGGGAAGCAGGTAAACCTGAGTTCGGCGTTAAGTATAAACCGGCAAGCGCAGACCATCGCGCTGCAGCCATCGATGGTGCAGGTGGGGGAGGCGGCCTACGAGGTGGGCGGCGGCATTGCCTACGGCGGCGTAACGGAGCTGGACCTGAAAGTGGACGGCAAGAACACCAACGTCCAGTCGCTGCTCTCGCTGCTGCCCCAAAGTATAGCCGAGGAGTTTAGCCAGTACCGCAGCGAGGGCGAAGTATACTTTAACGGCACCGTGAAGGGCAAATCCTCCGGCAAGCATGTGCCAGGTATAAACGTCAGCTTCGGGGCACGCGACGCCTCGTTCTTCCACCCCGACGCAAAGCAGCGCGTGGAGAAGATCTTCCTGACAGGCAGTTTCACGAACGGGGAGAAGCAGAATGCCGCCAGTTCGGTGCTGGAGCTAAAGGAATTGAAAGGCATGCTGAACGGCAGGCCGTTCAAGGGCAACCTGAAGTATAGCAACTTCGATAACCCTTACATTGCCTTCGATGTGCAGGGGATGCTGGACGTGGCCTATGTGCTGGGACTGGCGAAGATCGAGCAGGTACGCAGCGGTAGTGGCCTGGCGGATGTGCGCATCGCTTTCTCGGGCAACCTGAACGAATTCAAGGCGCGGCCTGGCAACAGCACCCTCAACACCACCGGCGACATCACGCTGCACAACGTGTCGCTGACGCTGCAGGAAATGCCGCTGCCGCTGAGCAACCTCAACGGCAACTTCATGTTCAAGCGCAACGACGTGGCCGTGTCGGACTTTAAAGGCAAGCTGGGCGAGTCGGACTTTACCGTGAACGGGATGTTCCGGAACGTGATGGCCTGGTTGATTCTGGAGAACCAGCGCCTGCTGGTGGAGGCGGACTTTAAGAGCCGGTACCTGAACTTCGACCAGCTGCTGAGCGAGGAGCAGAACACGCCTGAGGGTGCCCGCACCGGCGAGAGCTACAAGCTGAACGTGTCCCCGAACATCGCCTTCGATCTGAGCGCCTCCATCGACAGGCTGCGGTTCAGGAGGTTCAGGGGCAAGAACATACAGGGGGAGGTGAAGCTGCGCAACCAGGTGGTTTCCTCGCCTAATATCTCCTTCCAGGCCATTGGCGGTAACTTTGCCGTGCGCGGCAACCTGGATGCCCGGTCCCCGAACCACATCAAGGTAAGCACCGCCGCCAAACTCAACAGCATGAGCGTGGACAGCCTGTTTTACGTGTTCGAGAACTTTCACCAGAACTTTATAGAGGAGCGCCACCTGCGCGGCCTGCTCACGGCCAACATCGTGTCGGATGTATACTTCGACAGCCAGCTCAACCCCAAGACCAACCTGCTGCAGGCCGAGATAGAGGCCACCGTGCGCGACGGGCAGCTGATCAGCTTCCCGCCCATGCAGAAGATGTCGGCGTTTGTGAAGCGCACCGAGCTGGCCAACATGCATTTTGCCGAGCTGCACAACTCGTTCTGGATACAGCAGGGCACCATTTACATTCCGGAGATGGATATCCGCTCCAACCTGTCGGCGGCGCCGGTGGTGTCGGTGTCGGGCACCCACACGTTCGACCAGAAGATGGACTACAAGATAAAGCTGCCGCTCTTCAGCAAGCAGCGCCCCGACAAGGACGCCCGCTTCGGCACGGTGGCCGAGGACCCGGATGCCGGCAACAGCAACCTCTTCCTGACGCTGCGGGGCAGCGAGCGCGATTTTAAGATCGCCTACGACGATGACCGGGTGCGCCAGAAGATAAAGACTGACCTGAAGCAGGAGGGGCAGGAACTGCGCGACCTGCTGCGCGGGAAAAAGCCGAAGCAAAAAGAGAAGGAAGTGGAGCTGGAGGAAGGCGAGTACTTTGACTTTGATTAACCGGCAAGGTTCCCCGGAAGCCCGCCTTGGGCGGCATAAAAGGAAGTATCCTTTAAAAATTCTATCCCTTTACTTATCAATTGGCCCTGTTTACCTTAAAATAAGGCCCATATAAGGGAAAAGTTATACTTAGAGTGTAACTATGAAATAAGGGGGCCGTTAAAGAAATCAACTCTGCAGGAAAAAGCTTGTAGCGCCTGAGGAATCAGGTTTACGGGGAGTGATTCCCGAACGCTTAAGAGGATAGTATAACCGTGTAATTCAGAAGAATTTAAGATATAAGGGTGAAAAAAAAGCCGGAGCTTCTCCGGCTTTTTTATTTTCAGTGGTTTTTACTCCAGGTCAGTCCCTCCCACGTACGGTCTCTCCGCGGGTTGCGTCGGAGCACCTTTCGGTGCCTGCTGCAAGTATAGCCTTTGTGTGGGCAAGGCGAACTCTGCCCCATAGTTTTCCACAATTTCCACGATCCTGTAGTTGATCTCTTCTTTGATGTCGATGAAGTCGAACCAGTCCATGGTATCCACAAAGTATAGCACCATCACATCCTTCGCGTCAGGGCTCAGCCCCAGAAAGCGGACGCGGCCATCATCGTTTGTGCGCGGGTGCTGGTCGATGTAGGCCTGTATGTCGCGGGTGATGTCGCGCAGCTGCTGAGAGGTGGTCTGGTAGGTCAGGCGCACATCGAACTTGGCGCGCCGGAAGGTGCGCAGCGTCAGGTTGTCGAGCGGCTTGTCGATCATCAGCTTGTTGGGCACCGTTACGAAGCTTTTCTCCAGCGTGCGGATGCGCGTGCTCCGGAAGCCCACTTTCTCTACGGTGCCGATCATCTCCCCCACCTGTACCAGATCGCCGGCCATGAAGGGTTTGTCCAGGAAGATGGTAAACGAAGCCAGGAGGTTCTCTATACTTTCCTTGGCGGCAAAGGCAACGGCCAAACCGCCCACGCCCAGACCTGCCACCAGTCCGGTAACGTTTACGCCAAACACCGACCCCAGCATGGCCATAAAGGAGAAGATGACGATCAATACCTTGGTGAAATCCTTGAAGAAAGGCACCAGTTGCTCATTGAGTTTGGAGGCTGACCGCTCGGTGCGGTGCTGGAACACAAGCCCCACAAAGTCGGCAAAGCGCAGCAGCACCCATGTAAGCGCCACGATGATGAACACCTGGTATGTCCGGAGCAGGAACGTCTTCAGGAACGGGTCGCCGGCCTTCAGGTCTCGCGGCTGCACCGGGTAATCCAGCACCTGGAAAGCAAAGTATAAAAACACCAGGAAAAGCAGCACCTCCAGCGGCTGTACCAGCAGGCGGCGGAACTCCGGCAAAGCGGCCTCCGGCCAGAACCGGCTTCCCAGCTTGTAAACCAGGCCCGAAAGCATTCTGGACAGCAGCGTGTTAAAGAGAAGTCCGAATAAAAGTATGGCTGCGGAAGTAAGGTACTCCGCCACGGTATTTCCTAAGAACTCGTGGCGGAGCCATTCGCTGTTAAGCAACTCTTGCATAGGTAAAAGGTATACTTTAGAGCAACTGGCTCAGGGCAATTTCAAAACTTGTTTTGGCGATCTCGGTCTTCTGGCCGTGCTTGCCGTGCGATTTCTCCAGGGCCTTCCGAATGATGTGGGAAGTATCGCTGAAGATGGCCTCGTCCGTGATCTCCACCTCGCTCTCCATCAGGTAAGCGAACACACGGGCCATGCCGCAGTTGGCGATAAAGTCGGGGATAACGGAGAGGTTGCGGTCGGCAAACTCGCCGGTTGGCCCAAAGAAGATCTCCGGGTCCTGAAAAGGCACGTTGGCGCCACAGGAGATCACCTGCATGCCGCTCCGGATCATCCGGTCCACCTGGTCGCGGGTGACGAGCCTGGAGGCGGCGGCAGGAATGAAGATCTCTGCCGGCAGGTCCCAGATGCGGCTGTTGGTATCTTCGAAGGTAAGTATGCCCGGTGTGGCCGGGTTCAGGGTGTTGCCCTGGCGGTTCAGGAACAGGTCCGTAATCTCCTCGAACGTGTAGCCGGTATCGTTTATCACCCCGCCGGCACGGTCCATAATGCCGACTATCTTCACGCCCTTGGAGGCCAGATAATAGCCTGCGGCGGCTCCTACGTTACCCCAGCCCTGGATGATGGCGCGCTTGCCCTCAAACTGGCCTCCCCAGATGTCGTAGTAGTGGCGCACGGCCTCCGCCACGCCAAACCCCGTGATCATGTCGGCCACCGTATACTTGCGGGCGGTGGAAGGGGAGAAGTGCGGGTCCTCGATCACCTTCACCACGCCCTGCCGCAGCTGGCCGATCTTGTTTATCTTTTGAGGCTCAGTGGCGTTAAAGTGGCCGTTCACCACCCCCTCCTGCGGATGCCACAGGCCATAGTCCTCCGTAATCGGGATTACCTCGTGTATCTCATCCACGTTCAGGTCGCCGCCGGTGCCGTAGTAGTTCTTCAGCAGCGGGATAACGGCCTTGTACCAACGCTCCAGCACGCCGCGCTTGCGCGGGTCTGCCGGGTCGAAGTTGATGCCGGACTTGGCACCCCCGATAGAAGGGCCGGATACGGTGAACTTCACTTCCATGGTCTTGGCCAGCGACTCCACCTCGCGCTTGTCCAGGCCCTTGCGCATGCGGGTGCCACCGCCCGCCGCGCCGCCGCGCAGCGAGTTGATCACCACCCATCCTTCGGCCTCGGTTTCAGGGTCTTTCCACTCAAAAACTATCTCGGGTCTCTTGTTCTCAAATTTAGCCAGTAAGTCTTTCATTCCAGTTAAGGGTGTATCAGGTGTATGGTGCAAAGGTAAATAAATTAAACAGGCCGGACTTATGCCAGGTAGATAGCGCCGCCTATGTTGTTGCGGCTGGCGCCCGTTACGCTGCTGAGGCAGTTGTGCTCTCCGCGCCAGCGCAGCACGCCCAGGAAGGCGAATATCAGCGCCTCCTTAAACGACACCACCTCCGGCGACGGCACCTCCACGTTATACATTGGCCCCAGCTGCTGCTGTATCTGCTCCACCAGGTAGCCGTTAAACGCGCCGCCACCCGTTAATAGTACACGGTGCTGCCCCTCGTGCAGCTTCGGCAGGGCATGCTGCAGCTGCTGGGCAATGTGGTGGCAAACGGTGTGCAGCTTGTCGGCTACGGAGGCATCGCTCTCCCCTATACTTTTCAGGCTGTGCGCCAGCACCCACTCCTTGCCCAGCGACTTGGGCGCCGGTGCCGAGAAGTAGGCTGGCTGGTTGAGGTCCTCTAATAATTTTGGATGCAACGTACCGGAGCGGGCCAGGGCACCGTTATCATCATAAGGGAGGCCCACACTGTTGGCCAGCGTGTTAAGCAGCATGTTGCAGGCGCTCGTGTCGAAGGCCAGGCGGGCGCCGTTGCGGTTGTAGGAAACATTGGCGATGCCCCCGAGGTTGATACAGTAGTCGTAGTGGCCGAACAGCAGCTCGTCGCCGATGGGCACGAGCGGGGCGCCCTGCCCGCCCAGGGCGATGTCGAGGGTGCGGAAGTCGCAGACGACGGGCAGCTGTGCGCCTGCGGCCAGGTAAGCACCGTGCCCCAGCTGCAGCGAGACGTGCTTTTCGGGCTGGTGAAAAATGGTATGTCCGTGAGAGGCAACAAAATCCGGGCGTATTGCGTGTTGTTGTACAAACTGGTGAACCTGCTGCCCCATAAACCTGCCAAAGGCGTGGTCCAGTTCCACCAGTTTCAGGCCGCTTGCAGACTCGGCTCCCCGGAGAGAGTCAATTAGAGTATCCGTATATGGTAATGTATTAGTATTTAGTATCTCATATATCCAATTATGAGATTTGTACGTAAATCTACAATAAGTAATATCGAGGCCGTCGAGCGACGTCCCGGACATTAAGCCGATTACATGATAAGAAGTATCCATTGGCCAAAAATACTAAATGCATGCCAATGATTTTCAGCCAAATAGTGCAGGCTTCGTATATATCTTATTATGAATAAGAATGAAAATTGATTTTAGAACTGTTAGGTATAATTTTAATTATGAAAAGTTTGTTGTCAAGAGTTGAATCGAAGAAGATAGATAAGGCGGCAGCCATGCTGAAGGTATTGGCGCACCCTAAAAGACTGGCGATTGTGGATTTGCTCGGAAAAGAGGATAAAATGACTGTTACGGAGATATATAAGCAGTTAGACCTTCCCCAAGCCATCGCATCGCAGCACCTCATTACACTGAAAGACAAGGGCGTGCTCTCGTCCTTTAAAGTGGGAACCAAGATCTATTACTCCCTGGCCATCCCCAAATTGATCGACGTGATTGATTGCCTGGAAGAATGCTGCATTGATATATAAGTCTGAGCCTGCACTCCGGTGCGGTTTTCTTTGCCAGTGGATGAAACAGCTGAGGCCCCCGTGCATCTCAGAAATGGGAGATTTGCGGAGGCCTCAGTTGTTTTTTCACTAAGAAAATTGTACTGTTTACTCAGTTTTTTGGTCTTCGCTTACCGGCTGATTCTCCAAATTGAAGAGGTCGTTGAGCAGGTCGATGAGGGTTTCGGCCTCGCCGCGCTTGCAGGCGGCCTTGAGTTGCAGCACCGGCAGCTTTATGATTTTTTGCATCATCGACTTGGTGATGCTGTCTACTAATTTTGTCTCTTTCGGCCCCAGCTTCTTCACGTAGCGGGCTATTTCCTCCTGCCGTATTGTTTCCAGCGCGCTCTTCAGGCGGTGGATCGTCGGCGACACCATCATCTCCTTCGACCAGTCGTTGAACTGGTCAATCGACTCGGCCACAATCTCCTTTACCTTCGGCACCGAGTTTATGCGACGCTGCAGCGCTTCGGAAGCTTTGTTCTGAATGGCATCGATGTTATACACCAGCACGCCAGGTATACTTTCCAGGTCGGATTCCACGCTGCGCGGCACAGACAGGTCTATAAAGAACTTGTAGGTAAGTATGTTCAGGCGCTTCACCATTTCCTTGGTGAAAAACGGCGTCTCGCGGGCGATGGAAGAGATGATCACGTCGGCCTCCTTCATGCCCGGCACGATCTCCTCGAACGGCAGGATCTCCATGTGGCACTCCTCGGCCAGGGCCTGCGCCTTCGCCTTGGTGCGGTTCGAGATCTTGACGTTCTTAAAGCCAAGGTCCTTCAGGTTGCGGCACACATCGGCACCAATCTCGCCCAGGCCCACCACCAGTATACTTGGATCGGCAATGTCGGCGGTCAGCTCCTCGATCAGCTCAATGGCGGCATAGGAGGTAGAGGCGGCGCCATCCCGAAAAGAAGTCTCCTGCACCACGCGCTTGTTGGTGAAGAAGATGGTATGCATCAGGCGGTGCAGGAACGGGCCGGCAGTTTCGTTGTCGGCGCTCCACTGGTAGGCCGTCTTCACCTGGTTCGAAATCTGCATATCGCCCACCACCTGCGACTCCAGCCCCATCGACACGTCGAAGAGGTGCTGCACGGCATCGTCGTGCCCGCTCAGGATGGTGAAGTAATCGAAGTACTGGGAGATGTTCTCGATGCCCTTGGTGATGCCCAGGAGCTTGACGATCTCCTGGCTGTAGTCGTTGTCGGAGTTGTAGTATACTTCGGTGCGGTTGCAGGTAGACAGTACCAGGATGTCAGAAGCCTGTATAAAGCCCTTGAGCGTCTGAAGGAAAAGTCTGCACGAGGATTCATCTAAGGCAATCAGCTCCCTGATATCCAGCGGCGCTTTCTTATACGACAGGCTGATTGCTTTAAAGTTCTGAAGCATAATAACGTGGGTTCTACTAAAGTGCAAAGTTAAGCCTCTAATTTTTAAAATGAAACTTACTTGCCCTCTATGTTCAATTTATACTAATTTCAAATAAATTACGTGATTACTGCATGATTCCCATCTACTCCCAGAAGAACAGGATAAAGCTTGTCGTTGTTATCATTGCCCTGATCATCGGTGCCGCCACCATTACCTATACCAACATACTTGTAAGTAAGTTATCGGAGCGGGAGCAGGAGCTGGTGCAGCTCTATGCCAAGGGCCTGCGCTACATGATCAACGCCCCCTCAGACGACAACATCGTGTTCATCGAGGAGGAGATCCTCTCGTCCAACACCACCGTGCCCGTTATACTTACGGATGAAAACGAGAACATCCTCGACTCCAAAAACATCAGCATCCCTGAAAACATTTCGGACAAGCCGGAGAAAATAAACGACTACCTGCAGGGCGAGATCGGGAAGATGAAGGAGCAGCATGCGCCGATTGTGGTGCCGTGGGCGGAGGGCTCGGTGAACTATGTCTTTTACAAGGACTCGGAGTTGCTCTCGCAGCTGCGCTTTTACCCTTACGTGCAGCTGATCGTGATCTCGTGCTTTGCGCTGGTGGCCTACTTTGCCTTCAGCTACTCGCGCCGCGCTGAGCAGAACCGGGTATGGGTGGGCCTGGCCAAGGAGACGGCGCACCAGCTGGGCACGCCGCTCTCGTCGCTGATGGCCTGGTATGAGTACATCAAGGGCAACCCGAAGTTTGAGAACGAGCCGATCCTGGAGGAGTTGGGAAAGGACGTGCGGCGGCTGGAGATCATTACCGAGCGTTTCTCCAACATCGGATCGGTGCCTACGCTGCGCGACGAGAACATCCTGCAGGTAACGCAGAATGCCATCAACTACCTGCAGAACCGCATCTCGCGCAAGGTCACCTTCACGGTGGAGTCCGCCTTCTCGCCCGACATCACGGCCAAGGTGAATGTGTCGCTGTATGACTGGGTGATCGAGAACATCTGCAAGAACGCCGTGGATGCCATGGAGGGCCGCGGGAGTATAACCATACAGATGGTGCTCCTGGGCAAAAGCAGCATCGCAGTGGATATTACCGACACCGGCAAGGGCATTCCCAAAAGCAAAGTCGATTCCGTGTTTCTGCCTGGCTTTACTACCAAGAAGCGCGGCTGGGGCCTGGGCCTTGCCCTTGCTAAGCGCATCATCGACAACTACCACGATGGCAGGCTCTACGTGAAGTGGTCGGAAGTGGGCAAGGGAACAACCTTCCGGATCGTGCTGAACAGGTAGTGGAAGTTAGAAAGCTTAGAAGTTAGAAGGTTAGAAAGTTAAAGGGTGTCTTTTGTCTCGCAGTCTTTTGTCAAGAGCATGGTTGAAGTAGTAAAGTATAACGGCAAGTATAAAGCCGAGTGGGATACATTTGTGCGGGCGTCAAAGAACGGCACGTTTATGCTGCTGCGCGATTACATGGAGTACCACGCCGACAGATTCACGGACCACTCGCTGCTGTTCTTCCGCAAGGACAGGCTGGTGGCGCTGCTGCCGGCAAACGAGGTAGGGCGGCAGGTGCAGAGTCACGGCGGCCTGAGCTACGGCGGGCTTATAACAGACAAGCGCATGAAGGCCGCGCTGATGCTGGAGGTGATGCAGGCCACGAAATCATACTTTCAGGAACTGGGTTTCCTGAGTATACTTTATAAGGTTATCCCCCATATCTACCACCAATTGCCTGCCGAGGAAGATCTGTACGCCTTGTTCCGCCACGGAGCCATACTTTGCCGGCGTGATGTAAATTCTGTGGTAGATGTTGCTGCAGGGCTTGGCTACAGCAGAACCCGGAGATGGGAGGTGAAGAACGCTTGGCGAGGAAATGTGCAGGTGCAACTATCAGAAGACTATATGGGCTTCATGCAGCTGGAGCGGGAGCTGCTGCAGGAGAAGTATAACATCCTGCCCGCGCACACCGCAGAGGAGATGACGCTGCTGGCCTCCCGCTTCCCGGAGAATATCAAACTTTATACTTCCACTGATGCGGATGAGCTGCTGGCCGGCGTGCTGGTGTATGAAACGCCGCAGGTGGTGCACTCGCAGTATATTGCCACCTCAGCGCGGGGCCGCAACCTGCACGCGCTGGATGTGCTTCTGGATTGGCTGCTAACGGAAGTATACCCGCACAAATCATACTTCAGCTTCGGGATTTCAACGGAGCAGGGGGGGCAGTTCCTGAACGAGGGGCTGGCCCAATACAAGGAAAGCTACGGCGCCCGCACCGTGGTGCATGACTTCTATGAGCTGAGGCTGGGGGAGTAACCAGCGTGAGCAGCAAGTATAAAAACAGCGGCGGCTGCTCTGGGTTGAGCAGCCGCCGCTGTTTTTATACTTGCTATACGTTAAGCCATTTCTGCGGCAGGCACAAACCTGACCTCGTTCTTTTTGCCAATAAGCCTGATCAGGCCCCAGAGCGTGGCGGCACCTATCACATACACCAGCGCCCAGTGCACGCCGAAGGCAGAGAGGTTAGTGCAAATGATGTTGGCAACCAACGCCACCGAAACAGCATAGGGCAGCTGCGTGTTCACGTGGTCTATGTGGTTGCAGCCCGAGGCAAGCGAGCTCAGGATGGTGGTGTCGGAGATAGGGGAGCAGTGATCGCCGAACACGGCGCCTGCCAGCACCACCGATATCACGTTATACATGATGGGCATGGTCTCGTCCATGGTAAAGCCCTGCTGCTGGCACACGTACCAGGCCGCCGGCATCATGAGCGGGTAAAGTATGGCCATGGTGCCCCAGCTGGATCCGGTGGAGAAAGCAATGGCCGCCGCCAGGAAGAACGTGATCTCCGGCAGGAAGTAGGGCGACACGTTGCCCGAGAGCAGCGAGGTGAGGTACTCGGCGGTGTAGAGCTCCTGTGTCACCGCCGCCAGCGACCAGGCCAGCACCAGTATCAGGATGGCGGGCAGCATCGTTTTAAAGCCCACCAACAGCGACTCCATTGTGGCTGTCATGCTCATGATGCGCTGGCCCACTGTCAGGGCTATCGCTACGATCACACCTCCCAGCGAGGCCCAGATCAGGGCAAGGTAAGAGTTGGAGTCGCCGATGGTGGCGGAGAGCTTGCGGAAGAAGCCCATGCCGGGGTCGGCCCAGACCTCCGGGCTATATCCGGTGTAAAGCAGGCCCGCCATGGTGCCGCCGATGACGGTGAGCACGGGCAGCAACGCATTGATAGCGTAGGTACGGGTGTCGTCAACCGGCTCGAACTCGGCCATCTCCTGCTCCTGCTTTTTCTGGCCGGCCTTGTCAAAACCTGCGGCTGTCACGGCTCCTGTTTCGCGGGCACGGATTTCAGCATGGTGCATCCCGCCAAAATCGCGGTTCATCAGGATCAGCATCAGCATAAACACCAGCGTCAGCACTGGATAATAAGCATATTCCAGGGAGTGGAAGAACAGCGAGTAAGCGCCCTCCTCGATGCCCAGCTTGGCGGCCGCGTCCTTTATGTAGCCCAGCTCGGCGCCGATCCAGGTGGTAACAAAGGCAATGGCCGCCACGGGGGCGGCGGTGCTGTCCACGATGTAGGCCAGCTTCTCCCGGGAGACCCGGTGCTTATCGGTTACGGGACGCATGGTGTTGCCCACAATCAGGGTGTTGGCGTAGTCATCGAAGAAAATGGCGATCCCCAGCACCCAGGTTACCACCTGCGAGCTTTTGGCGGAGCGGGCGTAGCGCGAGAGCAGGTTTACCACACCGGCCATGCCGCCGTTCTTGGAGATAATGGCCACCATGCCCCCAATCAGCATCGAGAAGATAATAACGGAGGCATGGTCGCTATCCACAAGGGCTTTGAGCAGGAAAGTGTCCGCAGCGGCCAACAGGCCTGTGAAGATGGACTTGAAGGACAAGCCGTAGACCACAAAGCCGCCCACCCAGATGCCCGCGAACAGCGCCAGGAGCACCTCCCGGAAAATGAGCGCCAGCACGATGGCAATGAGCGGCGGAAGTATGGACAGCCACATCGGGAACTCGCGCACGCCGCGCTCCTCCTCCACATCCAGGCGGTAGAGCCGGGCAATGGTATGCGTGCCCAGGTTGGCGCTCACCTGCACCAGTTCGGCTCTCTCAGGAAGCGAGAAAGTCGTTTCACCCTCCGTGAACTCGTTGTCCTGCATTTCCCCGTTGATGCGCAGCGGCAGCGTGCCGGTATACTTGGTCAGGTTGCCGGCCTCGGTAACGGTGCGCAGGGCAAAGGCGGTGTCGTTAATGGCCTGTAGCTGCAGTTCTTCTATTTCGTCTTTGGAGACCAGTTCTTGCGCCGGGGCTTGCACCGATACCAGCACAAGCAGCAAGAGGCTCAGGAGGGGCTTGTAAAGCTTCATTCAAATAGTTCAGGGATTTTTAAACTCCCTAATATAGAAAAGAATCAGGAAACCCAGAAATGCTTGTACATCGCTGCGCCGGGTATACGTAAAAAAATGAGCCCGTACGGCGCAAAGTATAGGGCATAGTTTGAAGTATAAAACTTAGCAAGTATACTTCCGGACAGGTGGTGCTGCTCCTGTGAAAGCGATATCCTACCTGGCCCGGTTCACGATAAACACGCCCAAAAGAATCACTAACATGCCGGCGTAGTGCCACACATGTATGGTTTCGCCATCGAGCACGCCCCACATGAGCGCCACAACAGGTATCAGGTAGGTGGTGGAACTGGCAAAGAGGGTGGTGGATATCTGGATGAGCCTGTTGAAAAGTATAAGCGCGATGGCGGTACTGAACACGGCCAGTAGGGCGATGTACAGGAGCGCCTCCCAGGCCCCGGGCACATGCTGCAGCTTGTACACAAAATCAGTGGTGAGCAGGTAGAGCAGCGCCACCGGGCCCACCGTGAGCAGCGCCAGGCTGGAGACGGCAATGGCCTTCATGCCCTGCAGGCGGTGCTTGATGATGTTGGCGCTGATGCCGTAGAAGATGGTGGCCAGCACAATGTACAGGCCATAGTACATGTTATCGAGGTCGGCGTTGCCATTGCCCGAGAAGATAAGTATGGCCGTGCCCGCAATCCCGATAGCAATGCCGAGCATGCGCAGCCAGGTGATGGACTGGCCGAAAAGCAGGGCTCCTGCCAGTAGCGTGAACAGGGCCGTGAGCGAGTTTAGCACGCCAGCCAGGCCGCTGGCCAGGCGCGTTTCGGCAATGGCGAACAGGAAAGCCGGGAAGAAGTTGCCCAGCAGGCCGGTGCCGAGCAGAAACTTCCAGCGGCTGGGCTCCACCTTCGGCAGGTTCTGAATAGCGAAGGGCAGCAGCGCGGCGCAGGCGATCACCATCCGCAGGGCCCCCACCTCATCAGATGCGAAAACCACCAGCCCCTTCTTGATAAGTATGAACGAGGTGCCCCAGATGAGGGCCAGTATAACGACCAGCAACCAGGCCAGCGCCGGTATAGCGGTTTCTTGAGCAGCGGGAGAAGCTTTAATAGTTAGAAAGTTTAGAAATTAGAAGGTTAGAAAGTAAAGACAAAAGTAAGGAGTTGGAACGTCAGATTCAGGTTTCTGATGTCCCAACTCCTCAGTTTTTTTGGTGATGTGGTAAAACGATGAGAGCAGCCGCAAGTATAGCGGGAGCGCAGCGTGCGGCTAAGTATAAGGCAGGTTTGCAAATGCTTTCTGCGGCGGCAGAAAAGATGCTTTAATCGCGACTTGCGTTTTATACTTTGAAAGCTGCTGATGTATCGCTTGTTGGTGATAACACCAACAAGGGCAGGAAAAGTATAAAACCTGAGTTGCAATATACACATGCAGTGCAGGTGTAAACCCACCCCTAACCCCTCCGAGGAGGGGAATCACTTACTCTTTTGCAAAATTCCCCTCCTGGGAGGGGAAGGGGCGGGTGAATCGCAACTCGAGTTATAAAGTATAACCAGCACCAGACAGCCCAAGCTTTTCAAAACAAAGAGCCGAATAATTCTGCCTAATGCTGCCACAAGTTGCGCTAACGCTACACCTGCGGCAGAACCGTACTCTTAACTTTCTAACTTTTTAACCTTCTAACTTCCTAACTCCCAAACTCTCCAACTTCTAAACTTCCACATAGCTCATCGTCTGGGCGATCTCATCCAGCGTATCGTAGATTTCCTGGATGTCCTCGGATTGCACCAGCTTCATGCGGAGCGGCTTGAAGTGCGGCAGCCCACGGAAGTAGTTGGTGTAGTGGCGCCGCATCTCAAAAATACCCAGCTTGTCGCCTTTCCACTCCAGCGAGTGGGTAAAGTGCTGGCGACATACTTCCACGCGCTCCTCCAGGGTTGGTCCCGGCAAAACCTCTCCGGTAGCCATGTAATGTTTGATCTCGTTGAAGATCCAGGGATAGCCGATGCTGGCGCGGCCGATCATGATGCCGTCCACGCCATACTTGTTGCGGTACTCCAGCGCCTTCTGCGGCGAGTCAATATCGCCGTTACCGAAGATGGGGATGTGCATGCGCGGGTTGTTCTTCACCTCGGCAATTAAAGTCCAGTCGGCCTCGCCTTTGTACATCTGCACGCGCGTGCGGCCGTGTATGCTCAGGGCTTTTATGCCGATGTCCTGCAGCCTTTCCGCTGTCTCCACAATATACTTGGTGTCCTCATCCCAGCCGAGGCGGGTTTTTACGGTAACCGGTAGGTTAGTCGCTTTCACGATCTCCTCGGTCATCTTCACCATCTTAGGCACATCGCGCAGCAAAGCGGCGCCCGCACCCTTGCAGGCCACGTTCTTCACGGGGCAGCCATAGTTGATGTCGATCAAATCCGGACCGGCCTGCGCCGACACAATAGCCGCCTCGCGCATCGACTCAATATCAGACCCGAAGATCTGGATGCCGATAGGGCGCTCGTAGTCAAAAATGTCGAGTTTTTGCACACTTTTGGCGGCATCACGTATCAAACCCTCAGAGGAGATAAACTCCGTGTACATCAGGTCGGCACCGTTGGCCTTGCATACTTTGCGGAACGGCGGATCACTCACGTCCTCCATCGGTGCCAGCAGCAACGGAAACTCCCCTAGCTCTATGTTAGCAATCTTTACCAAAGCAAAATCTAATTATTCGCGTAAATTTACGCCAATTAAACCTAAATCTCCCTATGAAAGGTTTCATCTCGAAGGATCTGCACCCAAGTTGGGTATTGTTACTGCTGATCGTATACATGGCCGGCGGCTACTTCGTGGCCATGTTTGTGGTGGGAATCCTCTCCAACTGGATCTTCGGGATCAGCTTTATTGAGCTGGCCGGCGTGGCCACCAACCCCGCCGACCACCCGCAGGGACCGCAGGTGATGCTGCTGCTGCAGGGCGTGCTGCAGTTCTTTGCGTTTGTCGTGGCGCCGCTGTTCCTGCTGCTCTCGCTTAACTACAGGCTCGGCGATTACCTGAACCAGAAACTACCTTCTCCGTGGCTGCTCGTGCTGCTCAGCGGCCTGCTGGTTGTTGCCATCATGCCGGCCAACTCGGTTATCATCAACTGGAACGCCAACATGAACTTCCCCGACTTTATGCGCCCCTTTGAGGAGTGGGCGCGGGCGCAGGAGGAGCAGCTGGCCGAGCTTACCAAGCTGATCACCAGGTTCAACTCGGTGCCGGAGCTGCTGATAGGCCTGGTGGTGTTTGCCCTTATCCCCGCCGTGGGCGAGGAGCTGGTTTTCCGGGGCATTGCGCAGCAACAGATTCACCGCTGGTCGGGCAACATCCATGTGGCCATCTGGGTTACGGGCATCATCTTCGCGGCCATACACGTGCAGTTTTTTGGGTTTTTGCCGCGGGCCATACTTGGCGCCCTGTTCGGATATTTATACTTTTGGTCGGGCCGCATCATCGTGCCGATCGTGGCGCACTTTGCCAACAACGGCTTCACCGTTTTCCTGCTGTACCTGCAGCAGACCCGCGCCATCGATGCCGACATAGAGAGCACCGAGGCCATGCCCTGGTACAGTATCGCGGTGTCGGCGCTGGTGAGCGCGGCTATCTTATACTTCCTCTACCAGGCCTACGGCCACGTTCCGCTGCGCAGGCAGCGTGTGGCAGAGGCTGCAGCGGCGGAAGACCGACTCTAAACACAACCCTAAACCCTTACACCCGTCGCCTGTTCCGGCGCAAGTCCTTTACATGAGTAACAAGCTATCAACCCTCAGTAACTTAAACCAACGGATCATAGTAGGGGTGCTGGGCGCCGCGGTGTTTGTAGGCGGCATCTGGTTTAGCGAGTGGACGTACTTCCTGCTGTTTCTGGGGCTCACGCTGCTGGGCATTTCCGAGTTTTATACGTTGGTGGGCGTGCAGGGCATGCGGCCCAACAAACCGCTGGGGCTCCTGCTTGGGTTCGTGTTCTTTTCCTCTATGTTCCTGGTGCAGAAGGAGGTGATGCCGCCTGAGCTGCTCTACCTCTCGCTGCCGCTGCTCTTCCTGGTGTTCATCGCCGAGATGTACCGCAAAAAACCGCAGCCCTTCACCAACATCGCCTTCACCATAACCGGCGTGATCTACATTGCCGTTCCGTTCGGGCTGCTGCACCTGCTGGGCTACCTGGGCGAGGAGTACAGCTGGCAGCCCATCCTCGGCCTCCTGCTGCTTATCTGGGCCGCCGACACGGGTGCGTACATCGCAGGCAAGAACTTCGGCAAGCACAAGCTATTCGAGCGCATCTCTCCGGGTAAAACTTGGGAGGGCTGGGTCGGCGGCACGCTGCTCACGGTGCTGGTGGGCTACGGCCTGTCGTACCTGTTCCTCGACCTGGAAGTATACCAGTGGGTGGGCGTGGCCGTGATCGTGGGGGTGATAGGGGTGCTGGGCGATCTCTCGGAGTCCATGCTCAAGCGCAGTTTGGGCGTGAAGGACTCGGGCACGCTGCTGCCCGGCCACGGCGGTATCCTCGACCGCTTCGACAGCCTGCTGCTGGTCGTTCCGTTTGTGGTGGCTTTCCTCAAAATCTTCTAAAAAATTTTGCTGGCAGCCCTTAGGAGGTTGCAAGTATAATTCCCAACTTTGCCCCGAATCTAATTCACTGATTAATTACTCACTGATAACTTAAAAGAGTAGATGATGCTATACAAAGAGCCAGCTCCGATCAAGGATAAGGAAAACCCTTTTGAATCGATGATGTCGCGCTTCAACATCGCGGCGGAGGTGCTGGGGTTGGATGAGGAAGTATACAACGTGCTGAAATCTCCGACACGTCAGGTAATCGTGAACGTGCCCGTAACCATGGACGACGGAAAAATACGCGTGTTCGAAGGTTACCGCGTGATCCACTCCACCATCCTGGGCCCATCCAAAGGAGGCGTGCGCTTCGCGCCGGACGTGTTCCTGGACGAGGTGAAGGCCCTGGCTGCCTGGATGACTTGGAAGTGCGCCGTGGTGGACATTCCGTACGGTGGTGCCAAAGGAGGCGTTATCTGCGATCCGTTCTCGATGTCTGCCGGTGAAATGGAGCGTTTGACAAGAGCCTATACCCAGGCATTGGTGGATACCTTCGGTCCGGATCAGGACATACCTGCCCCTGACATGGGTACTGGCCCGCGCGAAATGGCCTGGCTGATGGACGAATACTCCAGAATGAAAGGCTCTACCATACACGCTGTGGTAACGGGCAAGCCGCTTGTTCTGGGTGGCTCATTGGGCCGCGTGGAGGCGACCGGTCGCGGTGTGATGGTGTCGGCCCTGGCGGCCATGGATAAACTGGGCATGGACCCGTCCAAATCCACTGCCGCGGTGCAGGGCTTTGGCAACGTAGGTGCCTGGGCTGCCAAACTAATGGCGGAGCGCGGCGTGAAGATCCTGGGCGTTAGCGACGTGAGCGGTGCTTACTGGAACGACAACGGCATCGATATTGAAGAGGCCATCGAGTATAAGAACGCGCACAACGGCCGCCTGGAAGGCTTTAAAGGAGCGGAGCTGATGAGCGATGGAGGCGAGCTGCTGACGGCCAAGGTGGACGTGCTGGTGCCAGCCGCTGTGGAAGACGTGATCACGATCAAGAACGTGGATCAGATACAGGCCCGCCTGATTGTGGAGGGTGCCAACGGCCCTACTTCGTACAAAGCCGACAACATCATCAACGAGAAGGGCATTATGGTGGTGCCAGACATCCTGGCCAACTCCGGTGGCGTAACCGTTTCCTACTTCGAGTGGGTGCAGAACCGCATGGGCTTTAAGTGGACGCTGGACCGCGTGAACGAGCGTGCCGAGCGCATCATGAAAGAATCGTTTGAGCGCGTTTACGCTGCTTCGCAAAAGTATAACGTACCGATGCGCATCGCAGCTTACATCGTGGCAATCGACAAGGTGGCCATGACATACAAGTACCGTGGCGGCTTCTAAAAAGATTTTTTAGAGGAATAACCGAAAGATTATATAATTTTGAAGCAGGTAATAGCCCATCCACGTAACTGGATGGGCTATTATGAGTTATATAGTACCTGCGGCAAACATAAAAACGGATGAAAATTCACAAGGAAGGACGGAAGATATTATTTATTACTTTACTCACCCTGGTAGCGCTCAACGTGCTGCTCTACATTTTTAACGCCGGGAACGACACCTTTAACAAAGTATTCTCCGCTGTGTCAGCCTTTCTTTTCCTGCTGATCCTGCAGTTCTTCCGTAGCCCTTACCGCACCCTGCTGCTGCACGAAGATTTGATCATAGCCCCTGCCGACGGCAAGGTGGTGGTGATTGAGGAAGTGGAGGAGCCGGAGTATTTCCAGGACAAGCGCAAGCAGATCTCTATTTTCATGTCGCCGATAAACGTGCACATCACGCGTAACCCGGTGTCCGGCATCGTCAAGTATTTCAAGTACCACCCGGGTAACTACTTTGTGGCCTGGCACCCGAAATCGAGCACGCAGAACGAGCGCACCACCGTGGTAGTGGAGTCTACTGCCGGTCCGGAGGTGCTGTTCCGCCAGATTGCCGGTGCCATGGCGCGCCGCATTGTGTGGTATGTGAACGAGGGCGATGAGGTGAGCCAGGGCGAGGAGTTCGGCTTCATCAAGTTCGGCTCCCGCGTGGACATCTTCGTGCCGCTGGACACAGTGATAAAGGCAGAGCTAGGGCAAAAAACCAAGGGCGGGCAAACCGTCATCGCACAGCTGAAAACACCGCCACCGACGTTGTTTGGGTAAGCCTACCAGCGTATCACGTAGCACGACACACGTATCAAGACAAAAGAAAAGCCGCTGCAATTTATACTTGCAGCGGCTTTTTATTTTTCTGAATCCTGATTTTCAGGATCAGGATTGAAAGATTGAGCAGAATTTGTAGAGGCTCAATATATTACGCCTCTTTTGGTCTGCTATAAGTATAGCAAAGCGCAACTTAGGGTAACTGCCAAGCCAACAACGGATAACTATCAACCAATAACGAAATTAGTACCAGCTTTCCACCAGTTTCATGAGTTGCTCCAGATACTGCTGGTCCACCTCGTCGAAGTCGTTCAGCTGGTCGCTGTCTACATCCAGTACCAGTTTCACCTCACCGTCTTTTATGGCTGGCAGCACGATCTCTGATTTGGAGTCGCTGCTGCAGGCGATATGACCCGGAAAAGCCTCAACGTCCGGTACCAGCATGGTTTTCTGCTGTGTGTAGCAGGCGCCGCAAACGCCTTTGTGGTACGGGATGCGGGTGCAGGCAATCGGCCCCTGGAACGGCCCCAGCACCAGCTGTCCCTCCTTGTTAAAGTATACCCCTACCCAAAAGAAGCCCATCCCCTGGCGCAGCGCGGCCACCATGTTCGAAATATTCGCGATCAGGTCAGTTTCACCGGCGGTTAAGGCTTCGATTTGCGGAAGCAGCGCTTTATACTTTTCTTCTTTGCTGAGGTTGGTATCTATGATTAAGGATTCGGCCATGGGTAAATTTTGAGTGAGTGATTGAGTGAATGTGCTGGTGTATTGATAATTGATCAATGATAACTGTTAAATGTTACGGTAGTGCAACAGCTGATCGGCGCCTAAGGTTTGGATGCTTTGCAGCCGGCCGTACGTCATGCCTGGCGCTTTTGTGCCTTCCCCAAGTGTTTTGTGCGAATTCTTGAACACAAGAGCCTCGTCCCAGAGCCCGGCCTGCAGCAGGCTCTCCAGCAGAAAGGTGCCGCCCTCCACCATCACCGACAGCACGTTGCGCCGGTGCAGGTCCTGCAAGATCTGCGGAAGCAGAGGCTCGTCCTCCCGAAGCTGCGCAAAGTATAAGTTCTCCCGGTTGTCCTGCTGCCTGTAAGTATAAACCACCGTTGGTTGGCTTCCGTCGAACAGGTGCAGGTGCGGCGGCAGCAGCAATTGCTTGTCTATGACCAGGCGCAGCGGATTGGGGCCCTGCCACGCCCGCACGCTGAGCTGCGGGTTGTCATGAAGCGCAGTGCGGGTGCCCACCATAATGGCTTGCTCTTCGGTGCGCCACTTGTGCACCATTCGCTTGGCTAGGGGTCCGCTGATCTGCTCCTGTTTATAATCAGCCGCTGCAATAAAGCCGTCTGCCGACTCAGCCCATTTCAAAAGTATAAACGGCCGCTTGTAGGTATGAAACGTGAAGAAACGCTTGTTTAGCTCCAGTCCTTCCTCCTCCAGCACGCCCACCTGTACCTTTGCGCCGGTATCGAGAAGTTCATTAATACCGCGCCCGGCCACCAGCGGGTTCGGGTCTGTGTTGCAGATCACTACGTCCTTCACGCCATGGCTGATGAGCAGGTCGGCGCAGGGCGGCGTTTTGCCGTAGTGCGAGCAGGGCTCCAGCGTGACGTACACCCGGCTTTTGGGCAGCAGGCGCTTGTCCCCTACGGCGGCAACGGCATTTACCTCGGCGTGCGGCCCGCCATACTTTTGGTGCCAGCCTTCACCGATGATCTGCCCCTCGTGCACCACCACGCATCCCACCATCGGGTTAGGCGAAGTATGGCCACTGCCCAGGCGGGCCAGTTCCAGGGCGCGTCGCATGTATCGTTCGTCAGACATAGGAGAGTTTAGGAGTTAGAAGGTTAGAGAGTTGAAGTATGGGAGCCCGCAGGAGAAATTCATTTGCCTGTTTGCCAATCCCCACATCCGCAAATCTTCAAATTCCCAAATCTTCACATTTTCAAATCTATAAACCTTACTTTTGCAAAGATACCGAAATCAACAGAAAGTATAGGCGTGGCGACCATCCAGCAATTACAGCAGCACATCCGGGAAAGTATAAGAGCAGTGTACCCCGAGCCAGAGGCGGGAAGTATAGCCCAACTGGTGCTGGAGCACGTGCTGCAGAAAGGCCGCGTGCAGCTGACACTAGCCCAGCAGGAAGAGGTACAGCCAGGGCAGGAGGCGCAGATAGAGCAGATAATACTAAGGCTGCAGCGGCAGGAGCCGGTGCAGTATGTGCTGGGCGTGGCGCACTTTTATGGCCTGGAGCTGCAGGTGGATGAGCGTGTGCTGATCCCGAGGCCGGAGACGGAGGAGTTGGTGGATTTGGTGCTGCGGGAGCATAAAGGATTACAGAGGCTGCAGGTACTCGATATCTGCGCCGGTAGCGGCTGCATTCCGCTGGCGCTGGCGGCCAATCTACCAAATGCACAAGTATACGGACTGGAGGTGTCGGCGGGGGCGCTGGAGGTGGCGCTGGCCAACGCGGCAAAGTATAAGCTGCCGGTGCAGTGGCTACAAGCGGATATCTTTGAGTCAATTCAAAGTATAAATTCCGCCTCCCTGGACATTATCACGAGCAACCCGCCCTATGTGCTGGAAGAGGAAAAGCGGCAGATGCGCGAGAACGTGTTGCAGTATGAGCCGCACCTGGCGCTGTTCGTGCCCGACCAGGACCCGCTGAAATTCTACAGGAGGATAACGGAGGTGGCGCAGCAGCTGCTGAAAGAAGGCGGCAAACTATACTTCGAGGTAAACGAGCGCTACGGCCGGGACGTAAAAGCGCTGCTGCTGGCAGCGGGCTTTGCGCAGGCGCAGGTGGTGCAGGACCTCTTCGGGAAGGACCGCATCGTGTGGGGCACGAAGTAGCGCTGGCGTAAAAATCAGGTGAATTTATATAAAGTATAAGTTAAAATTGTACTTTTGTGGTAAAATTGGCCGTATACTGTTTTGCTGCTGTTTAATCTGTAGTTTCAGCGCAATGAGGAAGTATAAAGGGCCGTTTTGCTCCTGAACTGGCTGGTTCAGTCGGGCTTATGATCTTGCAACAAAACTAAACAATACATAACGTGTACCAGGAAATACTCAACAAAGAAGCCAAACTGGCCGTGATTGGTTTGGGCTACGTGGGGCTGCCTATAGCCTTGGCCTTCGCTAAAAAGGTAAAAGTGATCGGGTTTGATATCAACTCAAAGCGCGTGGAGATGATGCGCAACAGCGTTGACCCAAGCGGGGAGCTGGATAGCAGCGAGTTTGAAGGCGCCGACATTGCGTTTACCGACAGCCTGGACGTGCTGCGCGAGGCCCGCTTCTTCATTGTGGCCGTGCCTACGCCCATCGACCAGCATGCCCAGCCAGACCTGAAACCCTTATTGGCTGCCTCTGCCACGGTAGGCAAGGTGCTCAAGAAAGGCGATTACGTGGTGTTTGAGTCAACGGTATACCCTGGCTGCACGGAAGAGGATTGCGTACCGGTGCTGGAGCGCGAGTCAGGCCTGAAGTTTGGCGTGGATTTTAAAGTGGGCTACTCCCCGGAGCGCATCAACCCGGGTGATAAGGAGCATACCTTGTCCAAGATCGTGAAAGTGGTTTCCGGCAGTGACCCGGAGGCGGCTGAGGAGGTTGCTCAGGTATACGAGCTGGTAATTGATGCCGGCGTGCACCGTGCCTCTTCCATTAAAGTGGCCGAGGCAGCCAAGGTGATCGAAAACACGCAGCGCGACCTCAACATCGCCCTGATGAACGAGCTGTCCATCATCTTCGACAGGATGAACATCAACACTTACGAGGTGCTGGAGGCTGCCGGAACCAAGTGGAACTTCCTGCGCTTCTCGCCAGGCCTTGTGGGTGGCCACTGCATCGGCGTAGATCCTTACTACCTGACCTACAAGGCAAAGGCACTTGGTTACGATGCCAAGGTAATCCTGAGCGGCCGAACCACCAACGACACCATGGGCGCGCACATCGCCAACAAACTGGTGAAGATGATGATCATGCGCGGCAAGAACATTTCGCAGACGAAGGTGCTGGTAATGGGCGCTACCTTTAAGGAGAACGTGGAGGATATCCGCAACTCGAAGGTAGTGGACGTGATCCGGGAACTGCAGAGCTTCAACGTGAACGTGGAGGTAGTGGACCCCTACGCCAACTCTCAGGAACTGCAGCACGAGTACGGCTTTGGCCTGGTAGAGGAAGCTGGCAAAGACTATGATGCCGTGGTGGTGGCTGTGCCGCACAAAGCCTACATGGAGCTGGACGAAAATTACTTCAAGTCGATCATGAACGGCAGCCCGATCCTGGTGGACCTGAAAGGCATCTTCCGCAACAAAATCAAGGACATCGAATATACAAGCTTATAGGTTTTGGCAAACGCAAAGATATTGGTTACCGGCGGAGCCGGTTATATTGGCTCCCACACGGTGGTAGCGTTGGTGGAGGCAGGCTATGAGCCGGTGATCATCGACAACTTCTCCAACTCAGAGGAGAGCGCGCTGGAGGGCATTGCCGCCATACTTGGTTGCGATATCCTCTGTCACCGCATCGACTGCACAGACACAGAGGCCCTGCGCCAAGTGTTTGAGCAGGAGCAGAACATACAGGGTGTTATCCATTTTGCGGCCTACAAGGCGGTGGGCGAGTCGGTGGCAGAGCCGCTGAAGTATTACCACAACAACGTGGGCTCACTGGTGGCGCTGCTGCAGGTGATGGAGGAGTATAAAGTATACAACCTGGTTTTCTCCTCATCGTGCACTGTGTACGGCATTCCGGAGCAACTGCCTGTAACCGAGGAAACGCCGGTACAGAAGGCCAACTCCCCGTATGGCAACACCAAAAAAGTATGCGAGGAGATCCTCACCGATCTGGCCAACAGCGGGAGCAGCAGCATCAAAGCTACGGCGCTGCGTTATTTTAACCCGATCGGGGCGCATCCTTCCGCCAGAATTGGAGAGTTACCGCTGGGCGTGCCGAATAACCTCGTGCCGTTCATCACGCAAACTGCTGCTGGCATTCGCAAAGAGCTGACTGTGTTTGGCGATGATTATGATACCACGGACGGTACCTGTATTCGCGATTTCATCCATGTCGTGGACCTGGCCAAGGCACACGTAGTGGCGGTAGAGCGTCTGCTGCAGGGCAAAGCCCAAAGTATAGAATTCTTCAACGTGGGCACCGGAACAGGCTACAGTGTGCTGGAAGCAATCAGCGCATTCGAAAATGCATCCGGCCAGAAGCTGAACTATAAAATTGGACCACGCCGCGCCGGCGACGTGCCAAAGATCTTTGCCGATGTGACGAAATCAACCCAGGAACTCGGCTTTAAAACCACCAGCACCCTGGAGGAGGCCATGAAAAGCGCCTGGGACTGGCAAGTATCACTTCAGAAGACAAAAGTATAAGCATGAAAATATTAATTACGGGCGGTGCGGGCTTTATCGGCTCGCATGTGGTGCGTCTGTTCGTTACCAAGTACCCGAACTACCAAGTATACAACCTCGACAAACTGACCTACGCGGGTAACCTGCAGAACCTGTCGGATATTGAGGAGCGGGAGAATTATACGTTCCTGAAGGGCGACATTGTGGATGCGGATTACCTGGAGGAGATCTTCTCGGCCTATAAATTTGATGCCGTGATCCACCTGGCCGCCGAGTCGCACGTGGACCGTTCCATCTCCGACCCGCTGGCCTTTGTGCAGACCAACGTGATCGGCACGGTGAACCTGCTGAACGTGGCTAAAAAACACTGGTCCGATGACCTGAGCAAGCACCTGTTCTACCACATCTCCACCGATGAAGTATACGGCTCGCTGGGTGAGGACGGACTGTTTACCGAGGAGACGTCTTATGATCCGCGCTCGCCCTACTCAGCCTCCAAAGCCAGCTCCGACCACTTCGTGCGTGCCTGGTACCATACCTATGGCCTGCCGATCAAGATCTCCAACTGCTCGAACAACTACGGGCCGAACCACTTCCCCGAAAAGCTCATTCCGCTGGCGATCCACAACATCAAAAGTGAGCGCCCAGTGCCGGTGTACGGCAAGGGCGAGAACGTGCGCGACTGGCTCTACGTGCTGGACCATGCCCGCGCTATCGACGTGATCTTCCATGAAGGCAAACTGGGCGACACCTACAACATCGGCGGCGTGAACGAGTGGAAGAACCTGGACCTGATCCACCTGCTCTGCGACCAGATGGACGAGAAATTGGGCCGCGAGAAAGGCCACTCCAGAAAACTGATCACCTTTGTGAAAGACCGCGCCGGCCACGACTTGCGCTACGCCATCGACTCCTCCAAGCTGATGGACGAGCTGGGATGGAAGCCCTCGGTGACCTTTGAGGAAGGCCTGAGCAAAACGATAGACTGGTACCTGGAGAACCCGGAGTGGCTGGAGAACGTCACATCGGGCAACTACCAGAGCTACTATGAGCAACAATACACGCATCGGTAAGTATAGAACTTGAGCAACATTATGTACGATTCCCCATTCCACGACCAGCCCCTCGATGGGCTGTCGTTTTTAGTAACAGGCGGGGCCGGCTTTATCGGCTCTAACCTGGTGGAGTACCTTTTAAAGTATAAGGCAGGCAAGGTGCGCGTGCTGGACAACTTCTCCAACGGCTACCGCAAGAACATCGAGCAGTTTCTGGGTGATCCGGCCTTTGAGCTGGTGGAGGGCGACATTCGCGACGTGCAAACCTGCATGGACGCCTGCCAAGGCATGGACGTGGTGCTGCACCAGGCGGCGCTGGGCTCCGTGCCCAGAAGTATAAACGACCCCATCACGAGCAACGACGTGAACGTGGGTGGCTTTGTAAACATGCTCACCGCAGCCAAAGAGCAGCAGGTAAAACGCTTCGTGTACGCAGCTTCTTCCTCGACCTACGGCGACAGCAAGGAGCTGCCGAAGGTGGAGGATCGCATCGGCAAGCCGCTCTCGCCTTATGCTGTGACCAAGTATGCCAACGAGCTGTACGCCGATGTGTTCGGCAAGACCTATGGTATGGAGATCATCGGGCTGCGCTACTTCAACATCTTCGGCCCGAAGCAGGACCCGAACGGCGCCTACGCCGCTGTAATTCCGCTTTTCATTGACGCGCTGCTCCACAACCGCTCGCCGAAGATCAACGGCGACGGCGGCCAGACGCGCGACTTCACCTTCGTGGAGAACTGCGTGCAGGCCAACATCAAGGCGGCGCTGGTGCAGAACCCGGAGGCGGTGAACCAGGTCTACAACATCGCGGTGGGCGACAGAACCTCGCTGCTGCAGATGTTCCATATCCTAAAGGAGACGGCCGGTGCCGACGTGGAGCCGGTGCACGGCCCCAACCGGGCAGGCGATATCCGCGATAGCCTGGCTGATATTTCCAAGGCGCAGCGCCTCTTGAAGTATGACCCGCAGGTGAGAATCCAGGAGGGACTGAAGCGCACGTTCGAGTGGTTTGAGCAGAACCAGGAGTTTATCTACAGAGACACCAAGGCCGCTACGGCGGAGTAAAAATCAGATTCAGATGAAAGGAATCATACTTGCCGGGGGCTCCGGCACGCGGTTGCACCCGCTGACGCTGGCAGTAAGCAAGCAGCTGATGCCGGTCTACGACAAGCCCATGATCTACTACCCGCTTTCCACGCTCATGCTGGCAGGCATCCGGGAGATCCTGATCATCTCGACGCCCCACGACCTACCCATGTTTGAGCGGCTGCTGGGCGACGGCTCCCAGATCGGCTGTAAGTTCAGCTATGCCGTGCAGGAGATACCCAACGGGCTGGCGCAGGCCTTCGTGATCGGCGAAGAGTTTATTGGAGAAGATAAGGTGGCGCTGGTGCTGGGGGATAACATCTTCTACGGAGCGGGCATGAGCAAGCTGCTGCAGGCTAATAACGACCCGGATGGCGGGGTGATTTACGCCTACCACGTGCACGACCCGGAGCGCTACGGCGTAGTCGAGTTCGATCAGGACATGAAGGCCGTCTCCATCGAGGAAAAGCCGAAGGAGCCCAAGTCGAGCTACGCCGTGCCGGGTCTATACTTCTATGACAACGATGTGGTGGAGATCGCCAAAAACCTGGAGCCCAGTGCAAGAGGCGAGTACGAGGTGACCGACATCAACAAAGAATACCTCCGGCGCGGCAAGCTCAAGGTAGGCATCCTCAATCGCGGCACGGCCTGGCTCGACACAGGCACCATCCAGTCGCTGATGCAGGCGGCCACCTTTGTGCAGGTGATTGAGGAGCGGCAGGGTCTCAAGATCGGCTGTATCGAGGAAGTAGCCTGGCGCATGGGCTTCATCTCCGATGAGCAACTACGCCAAGTGGCAGAGCCGCTGCGGAAGAGCGGCTACGGCGAATACCTCCTCAGGATGCTGAAAGAGAAAATGTAAAGTATGAAAGGCTGCCGAAAGGTGGTCTTTTTTGTTTGTTGAGGTGGAATAGCCTTCTATTTTTACAGCACAAATCCCAGCAACAGTCCTGTAAGTATAAGCACCGGCGCGGGGACTTTGGTGAACATGAGCAGGCAGAAGGTAGCCACCACAATCCCAAAATTCAGGATGGTGCTTTCGATGGGGTGGTAGAGCAGGATGGCGGCGGCTACCACCATGCCGGAACTTACGGCACTGATGCCCTCCAGCGAGGCGCGGACTACCCTATACTTTTTCAACTCATCCCAGAACCGGATGACAAAGAAGATGAGAAAGGTGCCCGGCAGAAAAATGCCTACGGTTGCCACAAAAGAACCCAGGAACTGCCCGGCGATGCCATACTCGCGCATGGCCAGGTTACCTACAAAAGAGGTAAACGAGAAGGTTGGCCCCGGCAGCGCCTGCGCAATGGCATAGCCCGACAGGAACTCCTCGCCCGTCAGATAGCCCTTAAAGTCCACGAACTCGGTGTATAGCAGCGGAATGAGCACCTGTCCGCCCCCGAATACGAGGCTGCCGTTACGGTAGAAGTTCTCGAACAAGCGCACCGGCAGCGACGAAGTATAAGCACCCAGCAAAGCCGCGGCCACCAGCACCGCCACATAAAGTATAAAGTTGGCCCACTCTATGTGCAGGCGCTTGTTAGGTTCGTGGGGGTGCTGCTTAAAACGAAATGCCGTTACGGCGCCCCCTGCCAGCAGCAGGACCGGGAACACCCAGGGCGAGTGGAAGAAGTAGGCAAGTATGGCCGAGACTACCATCAGCGATACGGCCGTCTTGGTATGGATGACCTTGGCGCTGATCATGTAGGCGGCGTAGGCCACAAATCCTACCGCCATTGGCTGTATGTACTTCAGGAAGCCCAACGACACCCCCTGCCCCTGCAAGTAGGAAATAACGACAGCGGCTACGCCCATAAAGGTAGCGGCCGGCAGAATCCAGACCAGCAGGGTGAGGTAGGCCAGGCTGGGCCCGCCGATCTTATAGCCAATGGCTGTGAGGGTTTGCGTGGAGGTGGGGCCGGGAAGGATGGAGCAGAGCGCGTTCAGTTCTATCAGTTCCTGTTCCGTAAGGTAGCGGCGCTTTTCCACCAGCAGCTTGAACATCATGGCAATATGCGCCTGTGGCCCGCCAAATGCTGTGAAGGCCAGAAGCAATACGTCTTTGAGGAAGATGTAGTAGCGCAGACTCATGATGGCATAAAAATAGAAAAAGAGAGACAGCTTTCTCGCTATCCCTCTTTTTTATGTTCATAGGTGCATGTATACCTGTTTCTTAGGATTTCTTCAGCAGGCCAAGCTCCACCAGGCGCTCGGTCAGGTACTCGCCTGCAGTGGCATCCGGGAAGGCCTTGGGGTTCTTCTCGTCAATGCAGCTCTCCAGGCAGGTCAGGTCCATTTCGGAGCGCGGGTGCATGAAGAAGGGGATGGAGTAGCGCGACGTGTGCATCAGCTCGCGCGGCGGATTCACGACGCGGTGGATGGTGGACTTCAGCTTGTTGTTGGTCAGGCGGGCCAGCATATCGCCCACATTTACCACCACCTGCTCGGGCAGCGCCGTGATTGGGATCCAGTGGCCGTCGCGGCGCAGCACCTGCAGGCCGTCGGCGCTGGCGCCCATCAGCAGCGTGATCAGGTTAATGTCGCCGTGCTCGGCAGCGCGAACCGCATCGGCCGGCACGCTGTCCGGGTTCTCGATCGGGAAGTAGTGGATAGGGCGCAGAATGCTGTTGCCATACGTCACCTTCTCGTCAAAATAATTCTCCTCCAGGCCCAAGTGGATGGCAATGGCGCGGAGCACCTGCTTTCCGGCGCTCTCCAGCTTGCGGTACGCCTCCAGGGTCACTTCCCTGAATTCCGGTACTTCTGCCGGGAAAATATTTTCAGGGTATTCTGCTTTGATCGGATCACTGTCCGGAATTTCGCTTAGTTCCTGGCCAACGTGGTAGAACTCCTTCAGGTCGCCGGTGTTAAATCCCTTGGCCTTCTCTTTTCCCTTGCCCACGTAGCCGCGCTGGCCGGCAAGCTCCGGGTGCTCATACGTTTGCTTTACATTGTCCGGCAGGGCAAAGAACGCTTTGGTGGCCGCATAAAGCTTTTTGGTTAGCTCGTCGCTGAGGCCGTGGTTGCGCAGGGCTATAAAGCCAATATTCTGGTAGGCTTCGCCAAGCCGTTTTACAAACTGAGCCTTCCTCTCCGCATCTCCCGATGTGAAATCCGCCAGGTCCAGGGACGGGATTTCATCAAACAAAATCTCGCTCATACTGCTCGAATATAAAATTTTTCGTATACTTTACTGTGATATTCACGTACTTCGCAATATACAAAGAATAATTGCTAAATTAGCTACATCGAAAACCTAACGATACAGAATAAACTCATGAAAAGAACGTACCTACTGCTTGCCTCGGCCCTGATGCTTAGTTTCTCCGCCTGTGATACTGCGCGCCAGACACAGGAAGCTGAGAACCAAACACCTGAAGCATCGAAAGTAACCGGAGGGCCAACACCCTCGGGCGCTGTTATGAGCAAAGGCGGGCTGCGCGTTTACGCCTTCGATAACTCACAGAAATACCCTGAGTCGCAGCTGCGCCTAAACACACCGCCGGCCGGTGGCGTGGTGGAGCCGGGCCCTGTTCAGTTTGTGTACACGCTATCCAACTTCGAGCTGACCCGCATGACGCCGCACTCCAACGCCGAGCACATGGCCAACTCCATGCAGGGGCAGCACATCCACAACATTGTGGACAACCAACCTTACACCGCCCATTACGAGACGGAGTTTACCAAGGAAATACCAGAAGGGGAGCACGTGATCCTGTCGTTCCTGTCGCGCTCTTACCACGAGAGCCTGAAGCACAAGGGCGCCTACGACCTGCGCAAAATCACCGTCGGCAAGCCCACCGAAACGATGGAATTTGACGAGAGTGCGCCGCACATGTTCTACAGCCGCCCGAAAGGCGAGTACGTAGGACCACAGGAGACAGAGCGGGTGATGCTGGACTTCTACCTAGTGAACACCGACCTCTCTACCACCGGCAACAAGGTGCGCGCCACCATCAACGGCACCGAGTTCATGCTGGATCGCTGGATGCCTTACATCATGGAAGGCCTGCCGATGGGCGAAAACACCATCAAGCTGGAACTGGTTGACAACAGCGGCAACGTGCTGCCTGGCCCGTTCAACAGCGTGGAGCGAAAGATTACGCTGAAAGCGCAATAGCCTGCAAAGTATAAAGTATAAGAAAGCCCGCTTCTGGTATACAGGGGCGGGCTTTTTTTTATTTAAGGTAAAGTGCCTTAATAAGTTATGTTGTTATAGGGTTTTTTGTATATTTAAATTATTATATGCAATGGTGATATGTGAAAATTAAATTTAACCTATGAAAATGAGAAAGCACCTCCTCCTGATTGTCTTGCCTTTATTCTTTTTCTCCTGTAATAAAGAAGAAGAAATTGCGGTTCCTGATCCTGAATTTACCATCCCAGATGAGTTTTATACGATGGAAGAGTATGTGAACATCAAAGACGTGAGCGAAGCAGATGGATATCAATGGGATTTCGGTAACGGTACAACTTCAACAAAGCGGGTGCCTGATTCATTTATGTATGCTGAGCCAGGCGCTTATACTATTACATTAACAACTTACACGGCCGGCGTTGCAAAAACAGTTGAAAAGGAGGTAAAGGTGGCACGCCTATACGTATACGAGGTGCAATTGCTGAGCTATCTCGAAAACTATGCCTTGGAGGGAGGCGATTTATCTGCTCCATCGGAAGGCAATCCGGATGTTTATCTGCAGGTCTCTACCTATGAAAGCAATGAGGAAAAGGTACTATATAAAAGCGAAGTACGGCCTGCTGTAACCAGAGAAGACCTGCCACTGACTTTTGTCGTAGATAGGATTCCCCTTGGTGGTGGAGTTCCTGAGTTGCCCTACATGCATACTCCGTTCTTTAAATTCTTTGACCATAACGAAGACAAAGCAGACCGGCTAATCGCACATAATTTAGTGACGGGGGGTAGTTCGCAACTATACCTTAACAAAGCAACAAAAGAAGGATACTACACACAGCAGCGCGGTAGCGACGACTGGGGCTCTCATGTTGTTGTAAAGTTTAAGGTTGAGCTTCCTTAAGCTTATCCCAAGTCTGCTGCTGCTGGTTGCATCCGCCGGATGCGCTACAAAACAGCCCCAGTATACTTTTGCTGGTAAAGAGGTGCTGATGGAGCAGCATAATGTGAGCCTTTACCGGAAAACACCGAAAGTATGGCCCGCAAAAGGAAAAGTTATTGCGACAGCAGATAAGCTGATCTTCATTCCCACGCCCCATTATGGAGTACTTCATGTCAGTAGGAGGGATAGCACCTTTATCAATTCAGGTGAGGTTGTGGGCCTCCGGGAGAAAAGGTGGATGCTGGTGTTTCCGTTCGGGCTGGAGGTTATCACCGCCGATAGCACTACCTACTCATTTGTTACCGTGCGGCGCGACGAACTTGTCCGGAAGATCAACGGGCTGGGGCAGGGAGAGTAAAGTATAGCATCGCCTGCCTCCGGTTAGCCAGAGCGGGCGGTCTTGCATCAAACGAGCCTGATTTGCTTCGTGCGGAAGTCCCTGGCGCAAGTTCTCAGTCACCGTAGTTTACCGACCTGACCGTGCTGTCGGCACCTATGTAAAATTGAAAGAAGTCGGAGGCAAGCGGGGGTGATTGGTACAGGTATACCTGCCCCTCTCTTTGCGTGCCTTCCCTCCAGTCCATAGGAGGCTTTACAAATGTTGGCGGACCCATGACGCGGAGAAGATCGTTTCGGGTCATTCCTGCCTGCACCTGTTGTATGTTTCTCCGGTTCCGGTTTCCTTCCCTGGCCTCCGGGCTGAGCCAGAAGCTATAGAATACAAGTACGGTGAGCGGCGCCATGACTGCCGCGGCTACGGTGAGCGCTACTTTGGTAAAGGATCTCATGGCATGTTGTTCTCACAGGAGATTTCTTCCGCGCGCCATACTTTTGGCTGCATGGTTATACTTGGCCGCCTTTGGGTGGTCCGCTCCCAGGTGCCCGTCCCGCTGCAAAAACGACCACCCCAAAGTATGGAGTGGCCGCTGCTGCGAAGTATAAAGAAGTATAAATTCTGGTTATTCTTTCGCTCTGTTTGGCGTGTTACTGCCTCCGCCACCCTGTCCCGGGTTGGCAATGTTGTTGCGCATTTCAGTATCGGACTGGATGTTCTGCATTCTGTAGTAGTCCATAATGCCGAGGTTGCCGCTGCGGAAAGCCGCTGCGATGGCCTGCGGCACCTCCACCTCCGCCTGAATTACGTTGGCGCGGGCCTCCTGTGCCTTGGCCTTCATTTCCTGCTCCACGGCCACGGCCATGGCGCGGCGCTCCTCTGCCTTGGCCTCTGCCACCTTCAAGTCGGCGCCCGCCTGGTCTATCTGCAGCTTGGCGCCTATGTTCTCGCCCACGTCCACGTCAGCGATATCAATGGACAGAATTTCATAGGCTGTTCCCGCGTCCAGGCCTTTCTGCAAGACAAGCTTAGAGATCATGTCGGGGTTTTCGAGTACGGTTTTATGGGATATCGAAGAACCGATGGAGGTTACAATGCCCTCGCCCACGCGGGCAAGTATGGTTTCCTCGCCGGCGCCACCCACCAGCTGGTTAATATTGGCACGAACCGTTACGCGCGCCTTTGCAATAAGCTGTATGCCATCCTGCGCCACCGCGGCCACGTTGGGCGTGTTGATCACCTTCGGGTTCACGGAGGTGGTCACGGCCTCAAACACGTTCCGGCCGGCCAGGTCAATGGCCGTGGCTTGCTTAAAGGAAAGCGGGATATTGGCCTTGTCTGCCGAGATCAGCGCCTTGATCACGGTCGGCACGTTGCCGCCTGCCAGGTAGTGCGTCTCCAGTTCGGTGGTGGTCAGGTCGATGCCGGCTTTGGTGGCGTTGATCATGGAGTTGACGATGAGGCTTGGCGGCACCTTACGGATGCGCATGAACACCAGCTCCAGCAGGCCCACGCGCACGCCCGAGAACAGGGCTGTGATCCAGAGGCTGATCGGCACAAAGTATAAAAAGATGATAAGCAGGATAATAGCGCCTGCTATAAGAAAAAGGGGAGTTAAATTTTCCATCTGTGTACGTTAGGAGATTGCTTCTACGATAATCTTATGTTGACTTAATCTGATAATACGAATAGGGGTGTTGGGGGCCAGAAACTCCCCTTCGGTCTGTACTTCGTGGTGCTGGTTTGCGAACAGGGCCCGGCCCTGCGGGCGCAGCGCCGAAACGGTCTTGCCTTCCTCGCCTACCGCCAGCGCATGCTGGTAATCCTCGTTCACGCGGCCCCGGTTCTGCTCCTTCAGGGCAAAGCGCGCCCAGCTGTCCGAGCGGAAGCTATAGAAGAAGGCCAGCCCGCCAAGGAGTACGGTGGCGGCAAGTATAAGGTGGCCGGTGTTGGTGCCCAATGCTGCATAGCCTACCCATATGCCGATGGCGGTAAGTATAAAGCCAAGAATGCCCACAATGGTAGTGCCCGGCACAAAGATCAGCTCCACAACGATCAGGAGCAGGCCAATGCCGACCAGCGAAATAACGGTAATCCAATCCAAAAGCATAGGGCAAAAGGTTATCATCTACAATATAGTAATTTCTTCATGATTTGTAAGTATAGATGCCTAACCAAAGTATAAACCAGCCCCAAAAACAAGAGCGCCACTCCCGGTTAGGGAAGTGGCGCTCCAAAAAGTATAGCTGCCGTCGGTTACGAATAGCTGATAGCGAACAGCGAATAAAGTATATCAATAGGCTCTGGCAAAGTATACGCGGCGCTTGCTTGGCTTGCCGGTTACCAAATCCACACCGTCTTCCTCCGGCGTGTTCAGACCGATGCAGCGGATAGTGGCCTTTGTCTCTTCCTTGATACGCTCCTCGGTCTCAGCCGTGCCGTCCCAGTGGGCAAGCACAAAGCCGCCCTTGGTCTCCAGCACCTGCTTGAACTCTTCGTAAGAATCCACCTTTGTGGTGTGCTCCTCGCGGTGGTTCAGGGCCTTGGTGTAGATGTTCTCCTGAATCTCGTCGAGCAGGGCCGGGATGTAATCCGCCAGCGTGGCGAATTGCTGCGTGCTTTTCTCCTTGGTGTCGCGGCGGGCCACTTCGGCAGTGCCGTTCTCCAGGTCGCGTGCGCCGATGGCGATGCGCACCGGCACGCCCTTCAGCTCCCATTCGGCAAACTTAAAGCCAGGGCGCTCGGTGTCGCGGTCGTCGAACTTCACGCTGATGCCCTTGGCCAGCAGCTCGCGCTTCAGTTGGTTCACCTTCTCCGTAATCTGCGCCAGCTGCTCCTCGCCTTTGTAGATCGGCACGATCACCACCTGGATAGGGGCGAGCTTTGGAGGCAGCACGAGGCCCTCGTCGTCGGAGTGGGCCATCACCAGCGCGCCCATCAGGCGCGTGCTCACGCCCCACGAGGTTCCCCATACGTACTCCAGGCCGCCGTCTTTGGTGGCGAACTTCACGTCAAAGGCCTTGGCAAAGTTCTGGCCCAGGAAGTGCGAGGTGCCCGCCTGCAGCGCCTTGCCGTCCTGCATCATGCCTTCGATGCAATAGGTCTCCACGGCGCCTGCAAAGCGCTCACTCGGGGTTTTAATGCCGCGAATCACAGGCAGCGCCAGGTACTGTTCGGCAAAGGTGGCGTATACTTCCAGCATCTGCTCCGTTTCGGCGATGGCCTCCCTGGCGGTGGCGTGGGCCGTGTGGCCCTCCTGCCACAGAAACTCCGTCGTGCGCAGGAACAGGCGCGTGCGCATCTCCCAGCGCACCACGTTGGCCCACTGGTTTATCAGCAGGGGCAGGTCGCGGTAGCTTTGTATCCAGTTTTTGTACGTATTCCAGATCACGGCCTCCGAGGTGGGGCGCACGATGAGTTCTTCCTCCAGTTTGGCATTCGGGTCCACGCGCAGCTTGCCGGCCCTGTCCGGGTCGTTTTGCAGGCGGTAGTGCGTTACCACGGCGCACTCCTTGGCAAAGCCCTCGGCATTCTGCTCCTCGGCCTCAAACAAGCTCTTGGGCACGAACAGCGGGAAGTAGGCGTTCTCGTGGCCGGTGGCCTTAAACATGTCGTCGAGCTGGCGCTGCATCTTCTCCCAGATGGCGTAGCCGTACGGTTTGATCACCATACACCCGCGCACGGCCGAGTTCTCCGCCAGACCTGCCTTTTTCACCAGCTCGTTATACCACAGCGAGTAATCTTCGCTTCTTTTAGGTAACCCTTTGCTCATTTTACTTTTAATTTATTATAAATATCTGATTTGGACTGATTCTGGAACAAATTTTGTTATCTAGATATATTGAATCCGGACATCGTTCCGACTCAAAATTACGTTAATATTGTTATACTATAGATAAGGTTTTGCCCAATTGTGCTTATCTTTGATATAGAAGAAGTTATTACCCACAGAACATCAGCAGAAGGCCATGAAAAAATATACTTTACTTGCCGTAGCCCCCGCGCTTGCCCTGCTGGCTGTAGGCTGTAGCAGCCCCATCGCGATGCAGTCGTCGGAATACGACGACATGTACTACAGTTCTTCGGACCAGACAGTGTACGTGGAGCCGGCGGCGCAGCAACCGCAGCAGCAACACCAGGCGCAGGCTTACCAGCAGCAGTACGAAAGCAGCGACCAGCAGGCGGCACCGCTTGCTGAGGGAGAGGTACTGAATCCGGAGTACTCGGAAAACTACGTGACACAGAACTACAGCGGCGATGAGTACTACGACGGCCGCTCCTACGACGAGCGCGACAACTGGTACCGCCCGAACTACTCTTACGTAGACCCTTACTGGGGCTCGGCTTACGTGCCGCGCCGCACCAGCTATGCGTTCTATGATCCTTTCTACGACCCATTCTACAACGATCCGTTCTATTATGATCCGTTCTGGAGTAATGCCCGTTTCAGAACCGGCGTCAGCATCAGCTTTAACTATGGCTGGGGCGGCGGAGGCTACTACGGCCACCCATATGGCTACAGCAACTGGTGGCCAGGCAGCTACGGTCATGGTTACTACAACGGCTATTACAGAGGCTTCTATAACGGACACTATGCCCGGCACAACCCCTACGGCTGGTACAACGACAGGCCAGTGGTAGTTGGCAAAGCCAGCAGGGTGCAGTATGGCCCACGCGACAGCCGCAACACGCAGGTGAACAACGGAGGCGCCGGCAGGCCATCCAGGGACGGTGTTATCCGTAGCGAGAGCACCGGGCAGCAACAGCAGCAAAGCGTAGGCCGACAGTCGCGCAGCAGCCGCAGCACCGTGGCACCAGCTACCGGAGGCACCAGGCAGGAACTGCCGGCAAGGCCAAGCCGCAGCAGCCGTAGCACCACCGTGCAACCACAGCAGCAGAACGCACAGCCGGCGCCAAGCAATAACCGCAACACCCGTAGAACCCGCGAGTATGTGCCGAGCCGCTCCACAGAGCAGCCGCAGCAGCGCCGCGAGGTCCGTACCCGTACGATTGAGCGCCAGCCTAGCCGCACCATCGAGCGAAGCCAGCCTGTGCGCATTGAGCGTAGCCAGCCGAGCCGCACGATAGAGAGCAGGCCGAGTCGTACGTATGAGAGCTCACCGAGCCCTAGCCCAAGTCCAAGCAGGAGCAGCAGCAACAGTAGCAGCAGCAATTCATCTTCCGGGGGCGGCCGTCCATCGCGAGGAAACAATTAGACCCATAGTATAAAAACTATCTAACAGATGAAGAAGACACTATTGGCCAGCCTGGCTTTACTGCTGGGCTGGGGCGGTACTGCTTTTGCCCAGACGGAGGTAGACGCCCTGCGCTACTCCCAACTGGGCGTATCGGGTACTGCGCGTATACAGGGTATGGGCGGTGCGCAAACGGCACTGGGCGCCGACATCTCCAGCCTCTCCGGCAACCCGGCCGGCCTGGGCATGTTCCGCCGCTCCGAGTTCACCATCTCCCCGGGCATCCAATCCGTCAACAATAATACCTCCATACTTGGCGAGCGAAACACAGGAAGCAACAGCAACTTCGTGTTTCCGCAGCTGGGCGTGGTGATCTCCAGCAGGAAAGGTGACAGCGATGCCAGCGACTGGCGCGGCGTAACCTTCGGCATCGGGTTTACCAGGCTCAACAACTTTAACGAGAACTATACTTCCTACCGCACCCAGTCCGGTGAGCTTGACCCCACGATTGTGGAATACTTCGCGGACCTGGCCTTCCAGAACAACCGCACCCGGGCCAGCCTGGATCAGGAGTATGACGCGGGCATCACCACCCTGGAGGGGCTGGCCTACGGAGGGTTTTTGTTTGATGTTGACGATGATAGCGTGATTTACGAGGTGGAGCGCGTCGGAAGTATAACCCAGCGCGAGGAGATCAGAAGAACAGGCTCCCAGAACCAGATCGACATCGGCGTGGGTACCAGCTACAAAGACAGGCTCTACATTGGCGCCTCGTTGGGCATTGTAACGGCGGATTTCAAGGAAGAGAAGATTTATACAGAGGCTGAGGGCGACGCCAGCACGCCGTTTACCAGCCTGGAGTACGTGGATGAGTTCTCGACCTCCGGCGCCGGTGTAAACCTGAAGGTGGGCCTGATTGCCCGCCCAATAGATGCGCTGCGCCTGGGCGTGAGCATACAAACGCCAACGGCCTACACGTTCGACGACGACTACCAGCGCAGGATCGCCACCACCTTTAACGACGGCGTGGAGACAGCCGCAGAGGTGCCGGGGCAGTTCTCTTACCGCTTGGTTACCCCGTTCAGGGCTACGGGTGGCGTGGCTTACTTTATCGGCAAGTATGGCTTCATCACGGCCGACGTGGAGTTTGTGAACTATGGCAGCGCCAAGTTCAGAGAAGACGATGATTTCTCCTCCGGCGGCTTTTTTGATGATATAAATGACGGCATCTCCGACAATAATAATTCGGTGGTGAACTATAAGATCGGGGCGGAGGCCCGCTATGAGGTGTTCCGGCTGCGCGCCGGCTATGCCTATAACGCCGACCCGGAAGGTGGCTCCAGCTACGATGCCGGTTTTATCAACTACAAGTATGGCCCGACGCAAAACTATACTTTTGGCGCCGGTATAAGGCTGCAGAATTTTTATGTGGATGCGGCTTACGTGCACACCCAGCAGGACTCGGATTATGCTCCATTCGTGAGCGGCACGGATTATTCCCCTTACGCGCTTAAGAGCTCCGGGGAGCCCATGCTGAACATCGACAAAAAGCAAAACTCAGTGGTGCTGACAGTGGGTGTGAATTTTTAAGATCAGCAAGTATAAAACATAACAAGCGGCGGTTCCGGAAGGGGCTGCCGCTTGTTGTTTGTGCTCAGCCTCAACATAAAGTATAGGGAAATGCGCTTCGGTAGCATTGGGTCCAACCACCCTGGTTTCACCCCACCCCGGCCCTAAAAACAGGGGAGGGAGCTTCTACAGCACTTGTACCAACCACCCCTGCCCCTCCTTATCCAAGGAGGGGAGCTTTTCAGCACACGATTACACCCCTATAGTCCCCTCAAGGGGACAGTTGTAATAGCAGAAGCTATCGAACTGAACCCAGTCCTTGGGTGGAGCGCCTTGTGAGATCCGGTGCCCGTAAAGGGCAGCCGTAGCGCAGCGGAGGCAGGAGGGAACACAGCGCGATGCCAAAGGACGAGCCCTCTCGGGCTTGAGAGCACCAAAGTCAGAAATGCAACAGTAGGCTTGTGGGAACTATAGGATCAGCGGAAGCTAGTACGGATAGCTTGTCTCAAGTTGCGGAAAGCGGCGGCCAGGGAAGTATGGCTCAAGTATAAAAGTATGGCTTACGCGGACTTGGAAGTCCGCAACAGGCAAAGTTCCGGACAAGGATATCCGGAACAGCAAGTATAAAAGGTATAGCAGCAAGTATAAAAAGGCACAAGCGGACGCTTGCGCCAGCGATGATCTGAAGTATGGCCGAAGTATAAAAGTATAGCCGGACAAGTATAAGGCAGGATAAGACCCAGGCGGGAAGTATAAGCTCAAAGCATAAGTCTCCTGAAAATTGCCGCTCAAAACAGCTACAGGTATGGTTTTGGCTACAGAATCATGGCTAAACCACATTATTCCCCTAACTTAGAGGGGCTAAACTATAACGAAACCTTAAACATGCATATCAGACTAAGAACAAACCTTTTGGCTGCCGTGCTTCTGTGCTTTGCCTTTGTGGCGCAGGCGCAGCAGAAAAAAGACATCACCCTGGAGGATATCTACCAGAAAGGGACCTTCCGCGCCAAATCGGTGTATGGCGTGAACTGGATGAACGACAGCCGTTACTACAGCTCGCAGGTAGCCGACGAGAAGAATAAAGTATACGACATCGTCAAGTATGACGTCACCACCGGCCAGCCGGTCAGCACCATCATCGAGGGCGAGAACCTGGTGCCGGAGGGCGGCAACCAGCCGATCCAGTACGACGGCTACACGTTCTCTTCGGATGAGCAGAAGGTGCTGTTTTCCACGGATACCGAGCAGATCTACCGCCGCTCCTCCAAGGCAGACTTCTACATCTACGACATCGCCTCTAAAAAACTGACCAAGCTGAGCGACGGCGGCAAGCAGATGTACGCCACCTTCTCGCCGGACGCCAAGCGCGTGGCCTTTGCCCGCGAGAACAACATGTTCGTGACGGACCTGGGCAACATGCAGGAGACGCAGATCACCACCAACGGCAAGTATAATTCCATCATCAACGGCTATGCGGATTGGGTGTACGAGGAGGAATTCTCGTTTGCGCAGGGCTTCCACTGGTCGCCGGACGGCAAGAAGATCGCCTTCTATACGTTTGATGAGACCAACGTGCCGGAGTTTAACATGCAGATGTGGGGCGAGCTGTACCCGCAGGATAACAAGTTCAAATATCCCAAACCAGGCGAAGCCAACTCTATTGTAACCGTATCGGTGTACGATGTGGCCAGCGGCAAAACCGTGAAGATGGATACCGGCAACGAGACCGACATCTACCTCCCGCGCATGAAATGGACGAACAATCCGAACCTGCTCTCTATCCAGCGCATGAACCGCCTGCAGAACACGCTGGAGATCCTGCACGCCAACGCTTCAACAGGCAAAGCCGACGTGGTGCTGAAGGAAACCGACAAAGCCTACATCGACGTAACCGACGACCTGACTTACCTGAAGGATGGCAAGCACTTTATCCACTCCTCGGAGGTGAAAGGATTTAACCACCTGTACCTCTACAACATGAAGGGCAAGCTGGTACGCCAGATCACCAACGGCAACTGGGAAGTGAGCAGCTACGTGGGCTTCGATGAGAAGAACGACCGCCTGTACTACATGTCCACGGAGGTATCGCCGCTGGAGCGCCACCTGTACAGCATCAGCAGCAAAGGCAAAAAAAAGCAACGCCTTACGGAGAATGCCGGTACGCACCGCGTGAACATGAGCAACGACTTTACCTACTACCTGGATTATTTCTCTGCCGCCAACGAGGTGCCAACCGTAAGCCTGCACACGGCCAAAGACGGCAAGCTGATCAAGGTGCTGGAGGATAACGCACAGCTCAAAAACACGCTTGCGCAGTACGACATCGCCAAGCAGGAGTTCTTCCAGATGAAGACCGCTGACGGCACGCAACTGAACGGCTGGATGATCAAACCAACCGACTTTGATCCGAACAAAAAGTACCCGGTGCTGATATTCGTGTACGGCGGCCCGGGCTCGCAGACAGTGACCAACAGCTGGGGCGGCACCAACTACCTGTGGTACCAGGTGCTGGCCGACAAAGGGCTGATCATTGTGAGCGTGGATAACCGCGGTACCGGTGCCCGCGGCGCGGAGTTTAAGAAAGTGACCTACGCCAACCTGGGCAAGTATGAGATCGAGGATCAGATTGAGGCGGCCAAGTGGCTGGGCAACCAACCGTATGTAGACAAGAACCGCATCGGCATCTGGGGCCACAGCTACGGTGGCTACATGACCCTGCTGGGCCTTACCAAAGGCAACGGCGTGTTTGCAGCCGGCATCTCAGTGGCGCCGGTTACGAACTGGAGATACTATGACACGATCTACACGGAGCGCTTCCTCAAGACGCCGCAGGAAAACCCAGCCGGCTACGACGACAACTCGCCGCTGTTCTTTGCCGATAAACTGCAGGGCGAGCTGCTGCTCATCCACGGCACCGGCGATGACAACGTGCACTTCCAGAACGCGGTGGCCATGCAGGATGCCCTGATCAGCGCCAACAAGCAGTTCGAGAGCTTCTACTACCCGAACCGTAACCACGGTGTGGGCGGTGGCGTAACGTCCATTCACCGCTTTAAGATGATGACGGACTTCCTGGAGCGCAAGCTGATCAACCCGACCAAGGTAAACCAGTAAGTATAACGTATAAATTGAAGTATGAAAGGCCTGCCGGAAACGGTGGGCCTTTTTTTGTCAGCCCCCTGTTAGCTTGGCCAGGCAAGTATAGAGGTACTGTTTTTCCTGCTCATCAACGGGGAGCCTGTCTATGTGGCTGCGCAGCTGCGCTACGGTTACTTGCGGCCCCGCTGCCGGGCCCTGGTTGTACCGCTGCAGCGCATCAGAGAGCGCCTGTATTTGCGTGGCCACCTCGTCGGCGGTGCTCGTAAAGCGGTTTAACAGCCCCAGCAGCCGGTGCAGCAGCTCGTTGGGCGTGCGGTCGGGGTAACGGACGCAGTGGTCTATCTCGCTCCAGCTTTCCTCCAGCAGTGTCTTCACCTGAACCTCTACAAAGTATAACTGCCGGGCCGGCTTTACTTTCAGGATGTAGTGCTGCGCCTTGTACCCTCTGCCATTTACCAGCACCCTGTACTTGTCGGCGTAAAATTGCCTGGCTTCTATGTTATTTTCGTCCTGCACATAGGCGTAAGGCTCCCGTTTCAGCTCCCAAGCCTGCTGTATGTAGTTGCCGATGTCGTGGCAGGCGCTTTTGTACAGGTGCAGGATGCGCAGGCCCGCCAGGTCGTTTATAAACTCCAGGTAGTTGGCGGAGGTGAGGTGGCGGTCGGGGTACTCCTGTTTTTTGCGGAGGATCTTTTTGAGCAGGTGCAGCGGCTCTTTTACCCTGTAGCGTACGGCATGCACGTCTTTGTGCCGCCTCAGTGCGCTGCTTACAAGTATGGCCAGGTCCTCCAGCTCGCTCAGCCGGGAAGTATAGTCGTTGTAGATGGCGGCCAGCTCCCTTGCCTCCAAACCCTGCGCACGAAGCTCCGCCTCCCTAACATCAAGTATGGAAAGTATAAACGGCACCGTGGCCTTAGCTTTATGATCGGATGGGCGCATAAACACGAGGGCATCATCGAAGCCTCCTGAGAAAGTATAGCCGATTTACTGCGAAATGTTGCGCCTGCTGAAGTATACTTTACTCTTTCATACCCAGCTGCGCGTTTATCAAAGGTGTTTTAGGCGCCAGGAAAAAGCCCGTGAGGCTGGCAAACATGATCGGGATAAACTGATTGAAACCAGTTAAGGTGGCCAGAAGGATGATGGTACTGATAGGGGTGCGGGTTACGCAGGCGTTAATGGCGGCCATGCAGCTGACAAGTATAAGCGGCAGGTTCTGGCCCGGAAACAGGTTGTTTATGATCAGGCCCACGGTGGCGCCCAGAAAGAACAGCGGGATGATGAAGCCGCCGCGCCAGCCGGAGGTTACGGTAAAGGCAATGGCCAGGATCTTGGCCACCAGCAGTAGAAGCAGGAACTCTAGCGTAAACTGCTCCTCTAAAAGTATGTTCAGCTCGTCGTGGCTGAAGTAGCGGGAGAGGGGCACGAAGTAAGCGATGGCGCCGATCAAAATGCCGCCCATCATCATCTTGATGTAAATCGGGACATGAAACCGCTTAAACAGGCTCCTGCTCCAGCGCACCGTGAAGATGAACAGCCAGCCCGCCGCCGTACCTGCCAGCGCATACAGCATGGCATAGAAGAAGTCGGTGAGTTCCGGGGTGCCGTAAACCGGGAAGTTCCAGGTGGGGCCGATGCCGATGTGCGTGATCAGGATAAAAATAACGTAGCTGGAGCAACTGGCCACAAAGGCCGGTATAAGCGCCTGGTAGTACTCTACCACATGCTTGTGGTGCAGGATTTCGAGGGCAAACAAGGTGCCGCCCAACGGGGCGCCGAACAGGGCTGTAAAGGCCGCAGCCATACCGGCGATGGTGAGCGAGCGCAGGTCCTCGCCGCGTATCTTCAGCTTTTTGGCGATAAAGGTGCCTGTGGAGCCCACCACCTGCACCAGCGGCGCCTCCGGTCCGGCACTACCGCCGCTGGCAATACATAATAACGACGACAGGATCATGGACGGATTGTTCTTCGGCTCCAGGTGCCCGCCTTTAAAGCGGATGTTGTTCACGATGAGGTCCATCTCGCCCGGGTCTCCTAGTTTATGGATGATGAAGCCCGCCAGCAGGCCCGCCGTAGCCATCAGTGGGATCACCCACAGCCCCTGGATGGGGGCCAGAAAATGAAGAAAGCCCACGAGCACAGTCCAGTATAAGCCGGCAATTACGCCACCTACAATACCAATAGCCACCCACAGCAGGAAAATCTTGCTGAACACAAAGGGGTTGAACTGCAAAGGATAGTTTATCTGGTTACGAAGCGTAACGGCCAGTCGTCGTCTCTTAAAGTCCATGGGGCAAAAGTACGGATAAATGTAGGGGAGGGGAAAGTATAAAGTGCCGTTTCTTTGATGAGGAAATGGGTTGTTTGGTTTGGCAGCCCGTTTTCAACTGGCGAAAGTATACTTCTAAGATTTGCCAATAAGAATTCATTTGTGCGCATTAGATATCCTACCAAGCAAAGCCAATTCCCTTCCTTGGAGTAGGGCCGTTAAGTTCTAGCTACACCGTTGTTAAAAAAACCTCTGTCATTCTGTTAAGGATCTTGGTAGCAGGTAGGTTAAGCCGTAGCTACTGGCGGGGGTAGGGGCCCTCTTTTACCAAGATCCCCCGAAACAAGTTCGGGATTTTCCACTTTCAGGATGGCAAAAAACGAGAACGTAACGGCCCTACCTCCCTAGAGAGGTAGGTTACTATTTCTTTGATGCGCACGAGTCACTCAATACTGGTATAAATCAACTGTATAAATATAGCGGGAGATGACAAGAGTACTTATACTTCATACAACACGCTTACAGCTTCACGCAAACATTCTGCGGCTCGGTAAAGAAACGCAGTGCCTCAAAGCCGCCTTCACGGCCTACGCCCGAGTTCTTCATGCCGCCAAACGGGGTTCTTAAGTCGCGCAGGAGCCAGGTGTTGATCCAGATAATGCCGGCATGTACCTGGTGCGCCACGCGGTGCGCCCGCGGCAGGTTTTGGGTCCAGATGGTGGCGGAGAGGCCGTAGTCGGTGCAGTTAGCGTAGTGGATCACTTCCTCCTCGGTATCGAATGGCATAAGCGTTACCACAGGGCCAAAGATCTCCTCGGTGTTGGTGCGGCAGTTGTAAGGCAGTCCTTCGATGATAGTCGGCGCGATGAACCAGCCGTTCTGGCAACGTCCCTCTACCTGTATTTGGTGTCCTCCGGCAAGTATGTATCCGCCCTCCTGTTTTGCCAACTCGATATAGGAAAGTACTTTTTGCATGTGCTGCTCCGATACCACCGCGCCCAGTTTCGTGCCTTCCTCCATCGGGTCGCCCACGGTCATGGCCTTCACTTTCTCCACAAAAGCATCCCGGAACTGCTCGTACAGCGGCCGCTCAATGAAGATGCGGGAGCCGCAAAGGCAAATTTGTCCCTGGTTGGCAAAGGAGGAGTGGATGGACGTGTGTAGCGCGTTGTTAAAGTCGCAGTCGGCGAAGATGATGTTGGGGTTCTTGCCACCCAGTTCCAGCGACAGCTTCTTGAACATCGGTGCCGCTGTGGCAGCTATACTACGACCGGTTGTGGTGCCGCCGGTAAAGGAGATAACCGGCACTTTCGGGTGGGCCGTGATAGCCGCGCCCACCTTATGCCCGTAGCCATGCACAATGTTCAGCACACCGGCCGGCAAACCCGCTTCTATACAAATCTCCGAAAGCAGGTAGGCTGTCATGGGCGTTATTTCGGATGGCTTGGCCACCACACAATTGCCGGCAGCCAGGGCGGGCGCAATTTTCCAGGTAAACAAGTAGAGCGGCAGATTCCAGGGCGAGATGCAGCCGGCCACGCCGTGCGGGTGGCGTACGGTATAGTTGATGGCGTCGGTGCCCTCCATATAATGGGCCTCTGAGGCAAAATGCTGAATGGCCGTACCATAAAAACGCATATTGCTGCTGGCCCGCGGAATATCCACCGTCTTTGCCAGTTTCAGCGGTTTGCCGTTGTCTACAGATTCCGCCTCGGCCAGTCGGTCCAGGTTTTGGTCGATCAGATCGGCAATGCGCATCAGGAACTGCCCACGCTTCTCAGCCGGCGTTTTAGACCAGGCTGGGAAAGCCACTTGAGCTGCCTGCACCGCCTGCTCCACGTCCTGCCCATCCGAATCCGGAATCAAAGAGTATGCTTCGCCGGTGGCCGGGTTGTAGTTGTCAATATACTGCCCTGCTAGAGGCGCTACCAACTGGCCGTTTATGTAGTTCTGGAGCTTTTGCACACTTGTTTTAATTGAAGTTTTATACTTGCCATACCGGTTCCAACCACCCCTGCCCCTCCTTAGCTAAGGAGGGGAGCTTGTACTTACCGTAGCACATTTTATTAATATAGCCTCGTACTTCTCTTTTGAATCCTGAACATCAACTATAGGATCTATACTTTCCTAAAGTAATAGCAGACTCCCCGCCTTAGACAAGGAGGGGTTGGGGTGGTTGGATCAATACTTACAAACACCCCGTTCTGCCCCCATCCACCGGCACGTTAATGCCATTGATGTAAGCGGCGGCCGGCGTGGCCAGAAACGCAGCGGCGGCGGCCACTTCTTCGGGCTCGGCAAAGCGGCGGGCAGGAATCTCGGCCTCCATCGCCTGCTGTATGTCCGCTTTGCTTTTGCCTGTCTTGTCGGCCTTATTCTCGATAATAGCGTCTATACGGCCTGTTTTAGTAGAGCCAGGCAACACGTTATTGACCGTAATGCCGAAAGGCCCCAGCTCGTTAGCCATGGTTTTTGCCCAGCTGGCTACCGCCCCGCGAATGGTATTCGATACGCCCAGGCCATGCAAAGGCTGCTTCACGGAGGTGCTGATGACGTTGATGATACGGCCATACTTTGCCTCCTTCATATACGGGATCACCGCTTTGGCCAACAGGTGGTTGGCGATCAGGTGCTGGTTAAAGGCGGCGGTAAACTCATCCGAAATGGCCTCGGTGATCGGTCCGCCCGCCGGGCCGCCGGTGTTGTTAACCAGGATATGTACGCCCGGCCGGTCGTTGAGGTAGGCCTGCACGCGGATGTTCAGGTCGTAGGGGTCCGCAAAATCAGCGGTGATGTAATCGTGCTGCTGGCCCTGTTGCGTATCCAGCTCCTGGGCCACCTGCTGCAGCTTTTCCTCGTCCCGGGCGATGAGCGTAATGCTTGCTCCCAGTTGTGCCAGCTCCAGGGCTATCGCTTTGCCAATGCCCTGTGTGCTGCCACACACCAGGGCGCGTTTGTTCTTCAGGTTTAAATCCATGGATAAATGTACGTAAATCTATACTAAGTAACATAGCTATACTTGTCCTGCTGCTACCATGTTTGCCGGAAAATGCGTACTTTCAAAAAGTAAACCTCAAAATCGAAACTATGGCCATAACAAGACCTTTCAACTTTAAAAAATGGATTGACGAGCACCGCCACCTGCTAAAGCCCCCGGTAGGCAACCAGCAGGTGTTTAAAGGCAACGACGACTTTATTGTGATGGTGGTGGGCGGACCCAATGCGCGCAAGGATTACCATTATGACGAAGGAGAGGAGTTCTTTTACCAGCTGGAGGGCGATATCGTGCTCAAGATCATCGAGGACGGCAAGCCTGTGGACATCCCGATAAAGGAAGGCGAGATTTTCCTGCTGCCGCCGCGCGTGCCGCACTCGCCGCAGCGCCCGGCCAACACGGTGGGCCTGGTGATGGAGCGCTACCGCAAGCCCGGTGAGCAGGACGGCTTCCTGTGGTTCTGCGAAAACTGCGGCGAGAAACTGTATGAGGAGTATGCCGACGTAAGCGACATTGTAGGGCAGCTGCCGGTGATCATGAGCCACTTCTGGGACAGCATGGAGCACCGCACCTGCAACAATTGCGGCACCGTGATGGAGCCGCCGGCCAAGCCTGCCGAGGCCGCTAAGTAAGTATGAGTCACCCCAGCCTGAGCACCGGTCGCCTCCGGCTTCGCCTGGTACAGCCCTCCGACGCGGAGTTTATACTTTGTGGCTTATCCGATAAGCGGGTAACGCAGTATTACGCGGTGCATTATGAAACCCTGGAGGAAGTGGTGCAGGAGCAGATGCAGTTTTACCAGGACCTGCTGCAGAACGGCACCGGCGCCTGGTGGACCATCTCGCTGAAGGAGAATGACAAGCTGCTGGGAGCCTGTGGCCTGAACAACCTGGAGAAGGAGCATCGGAAGGCTGAGCTTGGCTTCTGGCTGCTGCCCGAGCATTGGGGAAAAGGCTATATTCCGGAGAGTGCCGCAGCAGTTGTAAAGTATGGCTTCGAAAGTATGAATCTCAACCGCATCGAGGCCATTGTGGAAGGCGGCAATAATCAGTCAGCGAAAGTGCTGCAAAAACTGGGCTTTACCTGTGAGGGAAGGCTGCGCGAGCGCGAGGTCAAACACGGCCGCTTTATCGACCTGCTATACTTTGGCCTGCTCCGAAAAGACTACCAGCAGCAAGTATAAGCTTTCGCGCCGGGAGGTGCGTAAAAAGTATAAAATGATTATCTTGTTGGATTGCCCGACAGAGTTATACCCCGTATAGCCGCATTTTTGTTCGTTTCTACCATGCAAGACAAGACGCCCATACTTACTGCTGATAACCTGCTGAAGATCGACATCCACACGCATATCCTGCCCGCTACCTGGCCCAACCTGCGCGAGCGATACGGCTATGGCGGCTTTGTCCGGCTGGAGCACCACAAGCCCTGCTGCGCCCGCATGATGATGGACGACAAGTTCTTCCGCGAGATACAGGACAACTGCTGGGACCCCAGGGTGCGTATGCACGAGTGCAGCCAGCACAGGGTAGGGGTGCAGGTGTTGAGTACGGTACCCGTCATGTTTAACTACTGGGCCAGGCCGGAGCATACGTACGATCTCTCGCAACTGCTCAACGACCATATTGCCGGCATCGTAGCCGATTATCCCGACCGCTTTGTGGGCCTGGGCACCATCCCGATGCAGGACACCGACCTGGCCATAAAAGAGCTGGAGCGCTGCGTGAAAGGACTGGGCATGGCCGGCATCCAGATCGGCACGAACATAAACGGCTGTAACCTGGACGAACCGAAGCTCTTCCCTGTTTTTGAGGCGGCCGAGGAGCTAGGCGCCGCCATTTTTGTGCACCCCTGGGATATGCTGGGCAAAGACCGCACCGGCAAGTACTGGATGCCCTGGCTGGTAGGCATGCCCGCCGAGACAACGGTGGCCATCTGCTCGATGATCTTTGGGGGCGTGTTTGAGCGCCTGCCGAAGCTGCGCGTGGCTTTTGCCCATGGCGGAGGTTCCTTCCCGTCAACCATCGGGCGCATTGCCCACGGCTTTGAGGTGCGCCCCGACCTGTGCGCCGTAGATAATAACGTAAACCCGCGCGAATACCTCGGCAGGTTCTACCTCGACTCGCTGGTGCACGACCCGCTGATGCTGGAGTACCTGGTAAACCTGATAGGGGCCGATAAAATAGCCCTCGGCACCGATTACCCGTTCCCGCTGGGCGAGCTGGAGCCCGGCAAGCTCATCGAGTCCATGCCCTACGATTTGGCTACTAAAGAACGCATGCTCAGCGGCACTGCCCTGGAGTGGCTGAATCTGGAGCGCGGGCAGTTTGTAAAGTATGGCTCATCCCTGCGCTTGCCAAAGGATCAAAAAGTATAAATTTGTTAGAATCAGGATTGGATGGACAAGGTTTCTGCAGTACTGGGTCCAACCATCCCTCCTGAGAAGGAAAATATACGTGTCCTTTTTCTGTCATCCTGAAAGTGGCACATCCCGGACTTGTGCCGGGAGAACTTGTGGGGAGGGAAGTGAGGCCGAGGCTAAGGGCTACGAAATCCAACCACCCCTACCCCTCCTTAGCCAAGGAGGGGAATCTGTTACTGCTAGTTCTAAAGTATAGGTTCCATAGCTTCAGTTCTCGCGCGGACAGGTCGCGACCTGTCCCTACAAAGTATAAACACCCCTAGCCCCTCCCGAGAGAGGATTTTTCAGCAGACGATTACATCCCCCTACCCCCCCGAAACAAGTTTGGGATCTGCGACTTCAAAGGGGGACTTTGGTTCAAGCTGCATAGCAGGCGGCTATCGAACTGATCCCAGCCTTTGGGTTGAGCGCCTTGTGAGATCCGGTGCTCAACTTGTTGAGCAGCCGTAGCGCAGCGGAGGCAGGAGGGAACACAGCGCGATGCCCGAAGGCGAGGCCTCCCGGCCTGAGGGCACCAAAGCAGGAAATGCAACTATAGGTTTGTGGAAACTAGAGGATCAGCGGGAGCTAGTAAGTATAGCTAGGTTCAAGTGGAAGGAAGCGGCGGCTAAGAATGTATAACTGAAGTATAAAAGTATAGCCACAGGAAGTATGGCTTTTCAAGCCAGTCAAGTCAGAGACTTGACACCACCTGTAGGACACAAGTCTGGAGACTTGCGCCAGAAGGAGGAAGTATAAAATATAGCCCAAGTATAAGTATGACTTACGCGGATCCGGACGTCCACAGCAGAGGGATTCCTGACAAGGATGTTCGGAACAGCGAAAGGATTGTGAGGAAGTATAAATCAAGTATAAACCGCAAGTATATAAGTATAGCCAGGCAAAGCCCAAGCATAAGATGAGCAGCAGCTACGGCACCAGAAGGCAATTCCCACCACCAACCAACAGCAAATCACCAGAAGAAACGACAGATTCTATGGTTGTGCCTGTTAAATTTTATACTTTGGCTAAATATTTGCTCGTTGTAAACATATACAATTCATCCTTAGAATTATGCGTAAACTACTCTTTAGCTTGCTCTTAGTGGGGGCCTTCGCCACGGCGGCACATGCCCAGAAAGAGTTTGCCGATATAGAACTACCCATGAACCGCGCAGAGGACCTCGTATCCGTGGCAGACGACGAGGGCAACGTGGTGGTATACTTTTACCAGGGCGGCAACCTGAACTTCGCGATGATCTCCCCCACGGGGGAGAAACTTGCCCAGCACGAGATTCCGTACCGGCACTCCAAAGACCCGCAGGTGATGGGCACCCGCGTAACAGCGGATGAATTCATTTTCTACAGCCGCTACACCAATGGCCGCCGCGAGTATGTGCGTCCGTTTGCCATCAACCGCCATACCGGCGCTTTCCGCAGCATACAGGATGTGCAGCTGAAGCTGGAGCGCAACGTCACGTTTGTGGGCGGTTTCGGCGACGAGGACCATTTCTACATGCTCTACACCGACAAAGACAGCAACCTGCACCTCTACCGCGACTCAGACGATAACGTGGCGACGATGGATTACAAGCTGTTTAAGGCAGAGCAGATGCCCCGCACCCGCGACCGCTACGCCCGCGAGTCGGGCATGATCTACGTGCACCCGGACCTGGAGCGAAACGTGTTCACGGGCCACCACCGCAGCAAAATCTACTCGCGCGGCGATAAGTTGCACATGATCTTCGACGGATACTCGCTGCGTGGCAAACCATCCAAAGAAACCACCACCGAGATACTGACCCTGGACTGGAACACCGGAAAGTCGGAGTACCGCACACTGCCGGTAATAGAGCAGCGCAACGCGCCTAGCTTTAACTCTTTCCTGCACCAGGATAAGCTTTTCAGGGTGAACCTAGAGAAGGACAAACTGAAGCTGACCGCTTACGACTTTAACACGCTGCAGCCCCTGAAGGAGTATGCTTTCACGGATAAGGAGCAACTGGCGCTGGCCTCCACGCCGGTGTACCAGCGCGGGGCAGGCGGTTTGTTCTCGTCCGGCTACGAAGTGATAGAGAAGGAGGACAAGGTGATGAAGAACCTGGCCAACGGCGTGCCCGCCATCACGGTGGATACCTACAGCGACAGCACCCTGCAGCTCACCATTGGCTCCTACAAGGCGCCGTCCGAGCGCAGCAACCGCAACGACCGCAGCCGCATGGTGCGCACCCCGGACCGTTACGTGCGCACCTCGCGCGGGCTGATGCTGATACCCGGCCGCTGGACGCCAGCCTACAACATCCCGACCTATTACCTGAACTCACCCTACTACAGCCGCTATTTTTACGACCCGTGGGGGCAGGGCGGCAACATTCCAACCGGGCCGGGAATTAGCACCTACTTCCACTCGGTGCTGGATGCCAACAGCCTGGCCAAGGTGGAGCAGGAGGGAGATGTAGAAGTGCTGCAGGAGCGTGTGGAGGCGTATGAGCGCAACCTGAAGCCGGAGCCGGAGTTCCAGACGATCTACCGCTACGGCGACAAGCTACACTACGGCTACTACGACCGCAAGGCGCGCACCTTCCGCATTGTGGAGTTTGCCCATGGCCAGGAGCCAGCCCCGCAGCCCGCGCAGGAATAACCGAACCATAGTTTTGTGTATACAGAAATGGCCGCCAGTTTTTGCTGGCGGCCATTTTTTATGCTCTCTTAACAAATGCTGGCTAGTTTTGCTTCTCCTGCATCAGCAGGTCGATGCGCTGCTGCACTGCCTGGTCCTGGCGGTAGGCAAGCATAATCTGCTCAAACTTCTCCAGCGTCATGCCGTCCTGCTGTATGGCTGTTTCCAGGTCTTTCTGCAGGGTAGGCTGCATCTCCATCAGGCGCTGCGCCGCGTTGTTGAAGGCCGCCATCTCTTCGGGGGTGGCCTCCACCTCGCTTAGCTTCTGCTGCTGGTGCGCCTGCGCCATCTGGTTAAACTTATCCACGCTCAGCTTCTCTTCCTCCAGAATGCCCATCATGGCTTTTTCCCCTTCCTGCTGTATGGTTATCAGGCGGGCGCTGGCATCGGCAAACTGCTGCAGGTCTGCGTCGGAGAAGTTCTGTGGCTGGGCCGGCTGCGCTTGCGGCGCTGTTTGTCGTGCCATGGCGGCGGGTGCTGCCAGTACAGCACCACATATAAGCGCGGCCAGGGCGGCGCCTTTAAGGTTTTGCATAAAATTCATAAGGTGGGGGATTTGCTTTTAGGTGTGAAAAGAAGGTTAAAGCCAGTTATAACACTAGCCTAAGGGAATTATACATGCGGAGTGTGAAAATTGTTGTGCGGCCGTAGAGGCAGCAGGCATCAATCGGTATAGCTACCTATACTTTTCAAACATGGTCTTATCGTAATTATTCAAGAGAACCTATATATTGGGGAAAATACATACCATGAAACGAATTTATACTTTCCTGCTGGCCTGCCTCTGCGTTATAGGGGCTGCCCTATCTGCCCGGGCGCAGTCTGACTTTAAACCGGGCTTTGTGGTGCTGGCCTCCGGAGATACCCTGACAGGATTGGTGGATTACCGGGCCAACGTGCTCAGCTCTAAAGTATGCAGGTTTAAAAGCAAGGAGAGCGCCTCAGTGGTTTTGTACTCTCCCAACGACATCAGCAGCTATGGATTCCCGGAAGACAGGTACTATGCCAGTAAGTATGTGAAGGCAGATTCGTCCAGGGTGTTTATGGAGGAGTTGGTGCGTAGTAAAATTAACCTGTATAATCTGAAGGGCAGGTTCTATGTGGAGAAGGAAGGGCTGGGGCTGGAGGAGCTGGAGACTGAGTTCAGGGAGTACTACAACGACGCAGGAGTGCTGCACCGGACCAGCGCCAACAAGCATACGGCTACCCTTAACAAGTATATGGACGATTGTATACTGGTGATGGTCGAGAAGACCGAGCGCGTAGCCCTGGCACAGAGTTCACTGATCAGGCTAATAAAAGATTACAACGAGTGCTCGCCGGGAGTGCCGGTGGTGGTGTTTAAGGAAGATCAGCCCTGGTTTGCGGCTGAGTTTGGCGTTGGGGTGGGGGTAACCCATACTTCGCTGAGCTTTTCGGCCAAGGATGAGCGCTATCTGCACCTGGAGCACTCCGATTTTACCACAAGCACTTACCCAACGGTTGGCCTGCTGCTGAACCTGCGCTCCCCGCGGGTAAGCAAGTTTACTTCTGTGCAGCTGGAGGGGCATTATTTTAGAGCCAGCCACGAAGACCGGAATGCCTACGAATGGGCCTATATGGAGTTTGAAAATGAGATGGAACTGAGAATGTCGGCCGTAAAGCTGAGTACGGCTGTGCGGCACGAGTTCGGTTCGAAAAAGCTGCAGCCTTACGTCAATGCAGGCATGTTCTTTAACTTTTTCCAGGATAGGGATTTAAAGCACAACCAGTATGTAAGGCGAACGGTATGGAGGGAGCCGGAGGTGCGGGTAAAGGACGATCCAGAGTTTATCACCAAAAACCAAAAAGGTTTTATGATTGGCGCCGGCCTGTTGTACGGCCTTGCCGGGGGCAAGGTAGCCGCAGAAGCAAGGTATGAGCATGGCCTGGATGTGCACCATGACAGGCAGGTAGACCAGCTTAATGCCCGCCTCAGCTCCAACACCAGCAACATCTCGCTACTGGTGGGGTACTACTTCTGATAAACACAGCGCTGGCTTATACGTTCTGTTATTAAAAGTATAAACCAGCGCCTTTTGTGCCTTTGGCTATATTTGGCCAGCATTATACTTCTTCAGCTTCTCTTTCTGGATGAGCTGCTTCTCCAGCAGCTTCTGTACCTCGGGTTTGTCGTAATCCTCTATACTTCGGATGTGCCTCATTACCTTCTTCATGATTCTGTCCTGCTGCTGACCGGCCGCCAGGGCGTAGGAGTAGGGCAGGTCGGTGAAAGTCACCATGGAGTATAGCGGGATCCACCTGTCGGGGTACTGGGCGGAGATTTTGCCCTCTATCTTTTTACGCAGCAGGAAGCGCGGGTCGGCCACCTTGTCGCGCATCTCGATAAAATTCATCACGGCCAGGTCGGCGATGGCGTCGGCGTTGGGTTTGCGGCTGCGCTCAAAAGCCTTGAAAAGCGCGTCCCAGTCATCCCCCTCAAAGCCCTCCAGCATCTGGTCCAGCACCGTGATATCCTCGAAGCCGGCGTTCATCCCTTGCCCGTAGAACGGCACCACCGCGTGGCTGGCATCCCCGATCAGCAGCGCCTTGCCCTCGTAGCTCCACGGAAAGCACTTAACCGTAACCAGCGAGCCGATAGGGTTCGTGAAATAATCCTGCGCCAGGGTCGGCATCAGCGGCAGCGCATCCGGGAACACCTCCCTGAAAAAAGCCAGCAGGTCGTTCTCATTGTTGATGGCGGCAAAAGATGGCTCCCCCTCATAGGGGAAGAACAAGGTGCAGGTAAAGCTGCCGTCCAGGTTGGGCAGGGCGATCATCATGTACTTGCCGCGTGGCCAGATGTGCAGCGCGTGCTTTTCGATGGCCCAGCCGCCCTCGGGCGTGGCAGGTATGGAAAGCTCTTTGTAGCCGTACTCTAAGTATGATTGCTCATAGTTATAGCGCTCTGTTTTCTGCATGGCGCCGCGCACCACCGAAAAGGCCCCATCTGCCCCAAAAAGCAGGTCCGGCTGTATGGTTTCTGTCTGATCTGTTTCCAGGCTGCGCAGCTGTACTTCGTTGGTGCGCAGGTTCACGTCCATGGCCTGGCGGCTGAAGTGGTAGGTGATGTCGGGATTTGGCTCCGAGAGGTTCATCAGCGCCGCGTTCAGCCCGCTCCTGGACACCGAGTAGATCGACTGCCCCTCCTTGCCGTAGGGCTGGAAGGTAAGAGTGCCCTGCTCGTCGTGCATCATGCGGCCATGCATGGGGATGGCTACCTGGCGCACGTCCTCCTCTATGCCAATGCCTCGTAAAGCGCGCCAGCCGCGATCGCTCAAGGCAAGGTTGATGGAACGGCCACCATCCACTATGTTCCTGCGCAGGTCGGGGCGGCGCTCGTACAGGTCTACCTTGTGGCCGCGCTTAGCCAGGTACAGAGACAGCAGCGAGCCTACCAAACCAGCTCCCATAATGGCGATGTTCTTTCTCTTGGTCATAGTATGTCAGGGGCAGAGCCTGGTGTATCGTGTAAAGTAAACGTTTCCGGTTCGCTTGCGCAAGTTCCTCAGCTATTTACAAACCGGAACGTGAGGTTGATGCGCGGCTGTACAGATTTGCTGGTTTTGGGTACCTGATGGAGCCAGTGGTGTTGCGTTGGGCCCTGCATGAGCAGCAAACTGCCGTGGGAAAGTATGAGCGGCACGGGCCTGAGGTCCTGGCGGGTGCGGTGTTTAAAAGCGAAGCGGCGCTCGCCGCCAAAGCTCAGGCTGGCTATACTTGGCTGCCGGCCCAGCTCCGGCTCGTTGTCTGCGTGCCAGCCCATGCTGTCCTGCCCGGTGCGGTAGAAATTGAGCAGCACGCTGTTATACTTTTGTCCGCTGGCCTGCTCCACCTTTTCGCGTAGTTCCTGCAGCACCGGCAGCCAGGGCTGCGGCTTGTTCTGCAGCCCTGAGTAAGTATAAGCCTTATCCCCGTACCAGGCCGTAAGGCGGGGCATGGGGACCTCACGCCCGAATAATTTTATACTTTCCTGCTGCCAGTTTGCCTCCCGCAGCAGCCGCTCAAAGTATACATCGCTTTGCGGGGAACGTATAAAGGCTGGGGCAAAATATACCTCGGCATCGGGCATGGCCAGTTGTTGCAGTGTGTTTTCGTCGGGGCGCATACGTTTCTATCTCTTGTTTGCTTTGCTCCTGCTTGCGGGCCGTCCCCTGCCATCACCACTTTCCGCAGGCAGCTCTGCAAGGCCATAGCACTGGAAAAGATAAGGGAAAAATACATAAGGTAGTGGGTTTACCGGCGGCAGGAAAATTATCTCAGATGAAACCGAAGCGGGAGGATTGCAGCTTGTGCTGCGGAGTCTTAGCGCCATACTTCCTCCTTAGGGTTAGGATTTCTTTGCATCATCCATACGATAAGTTGCCGTTGCCATACTTGTTTTTACCATATTCTTTGTATTTTGGATGCTTAAGCCGCTATAGATTTGAAAGCATTAGAAGAATTTTTAGTAGCGTTTAGCGATGCTGCATGGGGAATGCCGCTGCTTATCCTGCTGATGGGGGGCGGGTTTTATTTTATGTTGTACTCCGGTTTCCTGCCGTTCCGCTACCTGGGCCACGCCGTTAACGTGATCCGGGGCAAGTATGACGACCCGAACGATCCTGGTGACATCAGCCATTTTGAGGCCCTTTCAAGTGCGCTGGCGGCCACGGTGGGTATGGGTAACATCAGCGGCGTGGCGGTGGCGATTGCCATTGGCGGGCCCGGCGTCATGTTCTGGATGTGGGTGAGTGCCTTTGTGGGCATGGCTACCAAGTTCTTTACCTGCTCCTTGGCTATCATGTACCGGGGCCGCGACAGCAATGGCCACATAGAGGGTGGCCCGATGTATGTGGTGCTGCATGGGTTGGGGCGCAAGTGGAAGCCGCTGGCGGTGTTTTTCTCCGTGGCCGGCCTGTTCGGTACGCTCCCTGTCTTCACCAGCAACCAGCTGACGCAGGTTATCCGCGAGGTAGTGTTAGTGCCGAACGGCATTGCCACTACCAATACCTTTGCCTGGAACCTGGGCATAGGCGTAACGCTGGTAATTATCACCTCGCTGGTGATCTTCGGGGGTATAAAGCGCATTGGGCACGTAGCCGGCAAAATGGTGCCTAGTATGGTCGTGCTGTACATGCTGGCGGTTCTTTACATCATGGCCGTGAACTATACCAGCATACCTGGTGCGTTTGGGTTGATATTCGAAGATGCGTTTACGGCCAACTCCATGCTGGGCGGTGCGGTAGGGGCCATTATTATTGCTGGCGCGCGCCGTGCCTCCTTCTCCAACGAGGCGGGCATCGGCACAGCCGACATGATGCACGGCGCTGCCAAAACCGATGAGCCAATCCGGGAGGGGCTGGTTGCCATGCTGGGGCCGCTTATCGATACGATTATCGTGTGTACCCTCACTGGCGTTGCCATCATCGTGACGGGCACCTGGCAGGATCCTGATAAGAACGGCGTAGGTATAACGGTGCACGCATTTGACTCGGCCATGCCTACCGTGGGCTCCTATGTGCTGGTGGTGTGTGTGCTGATATTCGCGTTTACCTCGCTGTTCTCCTACTCCTACTATGGCACCAAGTGCTTCAGCTTCCTGTTTGGGGCAAAGTATAAGCATTATTACAACTACTTCTACGTGCTCACCATCATCTTCGGGGCTACGGCCTCCATCACGGCTGTACTGGCCCTGATCGACGGCATGTACGCCATGATGGCCATCCCGACGATGACCTCGGGCCTGTTGCTGTCGCCCAAAGTGATGGCTGCCGCCAAGGATTACTTCAGAAGGATGCGCGAGTTCAGGGAAGAGGCGAAACTTAAGGAAGTTAGCGAGGTAAAAAGTTAGCGAACCTGGCTTCCTCCAGGCCAGGCATGTTTCCTGCACAGGCTTGAGCGTCCCCGAAGTATAAGTCTCCTGCCGCGCCTACTTCCCCCTTTTCTCCGGCGCCTCCAGGCGCTGGGCCTCCATTTCGTCTTGCTGGCTTTCCATGGCGCTGTAAAAGCGGGTGGTAGGGTAGGCAAACCGGATGTCGGGGGTGTTCAGGAACTGTGTCAGCACTTCCTCCCAGATGCTGTTCTCGCTCTCGCGGCGCCCATTCAGGCCGCACAGGTAGCGGACGGTGAGCTGGATGCCGTTCTCGCGCACTTTGGTGAACACCCTTGGGGCAAAGCTTTTATAAAAGATAAGGTGCTGCTGCGCCTCGGCCCGCACCAGGTTCTCTGCTGCCTCGCTTAGCTTTTCGCAGTTCCTGCCGGCTATCTCCTCCAGTATGGCTTTGGCTTTCTGCCAGTTGCTTTCAAAGGTGATGCGTACCTGCACCTCATGCCACAGAAAAGGGAAGCCGTAGTTGTAGTTGATCTGCGGCTGCGTGAAAGCCTGCCCATTGGGCACATGCACCACGCGGCCGGTGGCCTGCTCTGAGTCTACCCAATCGCCCAGTTCGTTCAGCGTGAACTGGAAGAAGGCAATATCGATCACATCGCCGGTGTATTGACCGATCTTGATCCGGTCGCCTACTTTGAAGGGGCGCTTCCAGATGAGGAATACCCAGCCCATAATGTTCAGGATCGGGTCGCGGAGCACCACCACCAAGCCCACCGAGAAGATGCCCAGGAAGGTGGTGATGGAGCTGAACCCGTCGAACCAGATGTTGGCCAGAAAGATGATGCCCAGCCCTGTTATCACGTAGTTGGTCGTCTTCCTCCACTGGTACAGCTTATGGGAGTCGGTCTGCCGCCGCGACGCCAGCCGCAGCAATAGCCGGCTTATAACCCAAAGCCCCAGCAAGGCCAGCAGCGACATGAAGATGTTCTCCTGTATCGCAGCAGACAGGTTCAGGTTTTTCTCAATCCAACGCTCGACGTTTCGCATGCAGCTTCGACTTTAAAGCAATATCGTGAATATTGCAGCTCTAGGCAAACGGCCTTTCAGCAGCAGGGTTATACTACGGCGGCCTTTTGCGTGGTGCCCTCCAACTGTTTTATACGCCACGGGCTGCCAACAATCCACAGGATGTCGCCCTCCTCCAGCACCAGTTCCGAGTCCGGGTTCAGCAGGCGCTCCCCTTTCTTTTCGATACCTACAATCAGGCCTTTCGTTTTCTCCCGCACCCCAGACTGGCGCACCGTTTTGTGAAGGAGCGCAGAATCCGCCGACACGACCAGCATTTGAAGCCCGATGTCTTCTTTTCCGGTCTCGCCATCTGTGGCAGGCGACGCCATCTCCGTCTCAATAAACTGCCTGAAAGCCTCGATCTGCTCATCGGTGCCAAAGATATAGAGTTTATCGCCGGGGAAAATCCTCTCGTGCCGGGTAGGGGCCATGATCGTGCGGTCGCCGCGCTCTATCACAGCCACATTGACGCCGTAAAGCTCCCTTATTTGCAGCTCCAGCATGCTCTTGCCCACTACCACAGACTCAGGCGACACTTCAAAGCTGGTGAGGTGCGCGTCCCAGGGCACCAGGGTATGGCTCATCTTGCTGGCGGCGCTGATCTCCCGGGCGTTCAGGTTAGACATGAAGCGGTTCTCTATCCTGATGTAGAAGTCCTGAATCCTTTTGGAGAAAATGACCAGTAGGCCAATGATGAACAGACCCACGATAATGGCCACCTGCACCGACAGTACCCGGTTCAGAAGGAAGCCGATGAAAAGTATGGCGATGCCTATGCGGGTAAACTCCATCACGATGATGAGGCTACGGTAGTTTTTATTGGCCCAGATGCGCCCCTGCGCCTCTTTCTGCGGATGGTGCACGACCAGCGCCCAAAGGAACGGCGCCATGAAAAGCAGGGTAATGGCTGTTGTTACAATGCCGCCCCAGGCGCCTTTGATCACCGTTTCGTGGATGAATGGGTACAGAAACTCACCGGCCAGCAGCACAAGGGCAATCAAAATCACGGAATAAACCACCAGGTTAACGCCGTATGAACGGAGCACCAGTTTCCAGTCGCTGGTCGTGCTGATGGTTTGGGCACCGGAACTGTACTCGTTCAGCGAGGTAATCCATCGGGCGGGTAGCATGCGCTCCACCGACCTGTAGAGCGGCTCCGACAGCCTGATCATGTAAGGCGTGGTGAAGGTGGTGATAGCCGAGACAGCCACCGCTACCGGGTAGAGGAAGTCGCTTGTCACGTTCAGGGTAAGGCCCAGCGTGGCGATGATGAAGGAGAACTCCCCGATCTGCGACACGCTCATGCCCGACTGGATGGATGTCTTGAGTCCCTGCCCCGCTATCAGGCCGCCCGCCGTGATACTTACCAATTTGCCCGCAAGCGTTACCACCGTGATAAGCGCGATGGGCCCCGCATACGCCACAATCATGGCCGGGTTAATCAGGATGCCCACCGACACGAAGAAGATGGCGCCGAAGAGGCTTTTTACAGAGGTTGTAATATGTTCAATCTTCTCGGCCTTGGTCGTCTCAGCCAGGATAGAGCCCATGATGAACGCGCCCAGTGCCGGCGAGAAGCCTACCTGAGCCGCCAGGATCACCATCAGGAAGCAGAGGGCGATGGAGACAATCAGCAGCGTTTCGTCGTTCATGAGCTTGCTCGCCTTCTTGAGCAAAGTAGGTATCAGGAAGATGCCCGCCAGGAACCACACCACCAGGAAGAAGGCAAGCTTGAGCACAGCCGAGAGCATTTCGGCGCCGGCAAACTGCTGGCTCACAGCCAGGGTGGAGAGCAGCACCATCAGAAGTATGGCCACCAGGTCCTCCACGATGAGCACCCCGAACACCAGCCCGGCAAAGCGGTGCGATTTCATGCCCAGTTCCTCAAACGCGCGGATAATGATGGTAGTAGAGGAGATGGACAGGATGCCGCCGAGAAATACACTGTCCATCGTGGACCAACCCAGCAGTTTGCCCGTGAGGTAGCCCAGCAGCAGCATCACCACCACCTCGGCGCCCGCCATGATGGAGGACGCGCCCCCTACTTTTACGAGCTTCTTAAAGCTGAACTCCAGCCCCAGGCTGAAGAGCAGAAAGATAACGCCTATCTCCGCCCATACGTTGATGTTCTCGATCTCAATGATCGTCGGGAACAGGTTGATGTGCGGGCCTACCAGCAGGCCGGCAATAATGTAGCCCAGTACCAGGGGTTGCTTCAGCTTCTTGAAAAGGAGCGTCATGATGCCTGCTGCACCAAGTATCAGCCCGAGGTCCATGACCAGATTGGGGAGGTGTGTCATATAGTAATTTAATGTCTCAATTAAGAAATAGATGAAAGTATACTTGCCGTGATGTGGGCAATAGACTCAATACTTGCTCTAAAAGCTCAGGAGCAACTGTTTTTACGCTCAGCATGGTTTTCCAGGTTAATGCCCCAGCCCTCCGCAAGGCAGATAGCAGGGGGCGAGGCTTAGCCGGGAACATTGGTCAGGTCTGTTTTCGAGCCGCTCTGCAAAAATGCCCCACTTGGTAAAAGCAGGCTTCAATATAAACCCTGAGATAAAAAGGCAGAAGATTTTTCTGCAAAATCGTAGCCATGCTTTTATTCCCGCTAAATGGGAGAGGGGCCGCAAACAAGTTGGCAGAGGTGGAAGTATGAGCATCTGCCCTAAAACCGGCTCTGGTGGAAATCACCAGGAGAAGGACGCTCCGGAAGTGGGAGAAAGCGCGGTAAGCGTACAAGGCTGCCGGAACATGCGGCGCTAAGGAGCGTTGGGCAGTATGGTAGCAGGGAGGATTTTCGCCAGCAACCCGGCTCCGGAGGAGTGTTGCTGGTTTTCCGGTAGCGGCCTGTCGGCGGGCCGAGCTAAAGTATAAAGTTGCGGGAAGCATCGCGTTGCCTGTTGCCGGGGCAGCACAGTGGGAGATGCCATCTTCGCATACGGAAGCACCTGCACCGCCTCTTGCCCCAGGGCAGTATCGCGCTGCTCGCCTGGCCTCTGAAGCAAGCAATAGCCTAACTCTGAGATGGCCCCTTTTGAAATGAGGCGGTACACGGCCTGCTCGTGTCCGGGTAAGGTAATTGCCCAAAGCAGCATCACCCACATAAGCGGGTATTTAAGAAGGTGCTTCATTGGATTACTTTTGGCATTTGGCTACAAAACTAATGCTTTTGGCTTAAAAAGTAGTAGTTACGGGGTGCATTACGGCTGTTCAGGCCTGTGTTACTCTACTTCATACCCCAGCAGTTCGTTTACCTTCACTAGTTCATCGTCGCGGTCGGTCATCACAAACAGGACGTCGTTCGTCTGCAGGGCGGTGGCGCCGTTGGGCGTTAAAAACTTTCCTCCCCTGTTGATCAGAACGATCAGAGCCCCCTTGGGAAAGCGCAACTCAACCAGGGTCTTGCCCACGGCCGGGCTTTTGTCGGGTACCCGTATCTCTGTGAGTTCGTTTTTAATGTCGTACTCCATCTCCAGGTCGAACTGGTACTTCTTCTGCCTTCTGTCCCGCTGGCTCAGCCGCAGCCACCTGGCCACAACAGAAAGGGTGGTTCCCTGCAGCAGCACGGAGGTGAGCACGATAAAGAACACGATGTTAAAGATCATGCCCGACTTCTCGACGCCGGCCAGTAAAGGGTAGGTGGCGAACACAATTGGCACGGCGCCGCGCAGCCCCACCCACGACACATAGAGCTTGTCGCGGAGGGGATTTCTGAAAAAGGACATGCTCAGGAACACGCTCACCGGCCGCGCCACAAAAATAAGGAACATGGCTATCAGCAGGCCAGTGCCTATGAGCGGAACCATGTGCGAGGGGAACACCAATAGCCCCAGCGTTAGGAACATCAGAATCTGCATAAGCCAGGCGATGCCATCGTAGAACTTGGTAAGGCTGCGCTTGTGTATGAAGTTCTGGTTCCCAAGTATAACGCCCGCTATGTACACGGCTAGAAAGCCGTTGCCACTGATCACGTTGGTAAAGGCATAGGTAAAGATAATCGCTGCCATGGTGAGGGCAGGATATAACCCTTCCTGCTCCAGCTTGATCCGGTTGATGATCCAGGCCATGGCCCTGCCCATTGCCACGCCTGTCATGGCGCCGATGCTCATCTGCATGAAAAACATGGGGATAAGTCGCCAGATACTGGCCTCCTCGTTCATGATCAGAAACGTGAAGCTAACGGTCAGGAAGTAGGCCATGGGGTCGTTGCTGCCCGACTCCAGCTCCAGGGTGGGCCGGAGATTGTGCTTGAGGCCGATGTTCTTGGAGCGGAGGATGGAGAACACCGCCGCTGCATCTGTAGACGACACGATGGAACCCAGCAACAGGCTCTCCAGCACCGTGAAATCAGTGACGTAGTAAGTGAATCCCCCCAGCAGGATGGCCGTCGAGAAGACCCCCACGGTAGCCAGCACGACGCCGCGCCAAAGTATGGGCTTGGTGCTCTCCCAGCGGGTGTCCAGGCCACCGGAGAAAAGTATAAACGTAAGCGCCACGGTTCCCAGCGACTGCGCCGTCTGCGGGTCGTTGAACTGTATCTTGCCGAGCCCCTCAGAACCGGCCAGCATCCCTACGCCTAGGAATAGCAATAAAGCAGGAACGCCAAACCGCCCTAAGCTCTTGGTAATTAAGATGCTCAGGAATAGAAGTATGGATGAAACAAGAAGTATGTCCTCAAAAGTGACGTTCATTAATTGCCTTAAAGCACCACATTAAAATTTCCCAACAGTTACCTTAACTGCTACCCATACTCAGAAAGCCCCTGGCAGCCTTGCCTGCACGCGCCTACGCGTTGGCTGCAGCTGCCAGGCCGGATTTGTTAACCCGTAGAAATTAATACGTACGCACGTCGGAATAAGTACTTAGCGTCGGGGTTAGGGTTGCAAAAGAGGTTTACTATAGCGGTGCGAAAAGCAGATTTGCCTAGGACTGGCCTTCCAGGCAGGCATGTAAGATTTCAGAGAAGCGGTATACTTCCTCAAAACTGTTGTAGAGCGGGGTAGGGGCCACCCGGATCACGTTGGGCTCGCGGTAATCCACAATAATGCCGGCCTCCATCAGCTTGTCGAACAGCAGGCGTGAGTTTTTCTTCACGAGCAGCGAGATTTGGCAGCCGCGGGCCTGCGGGTCGCGCGGTGTGATCATCTCCAGCACGTCTTTGCCCACGTGCACATCGTTGATGAGGTACTCCAGGTAACCGGTCAGTTTTTCGCTCTTGGCGCGGAGGGCCTCCATGCCACCGGCCTCCTCCACCAGTGCCAGCGCGGCGCGGTGCAGGGCCATCGGCAGGATCTGCGCGTTGCTCAGCTGCCAGCCCGCTGCGCCGGGCATCGGCTTAAAACCCTTCTGCATCTTAAAGCGCTCCCGGGCATCGTGGCCCCACCAACCGGCGAAGCGCGGTATACTGGCGTCGTTGCCGTGGCGTTCGTGCACAAACACGCCGGAGGTGCCGCCCGGGCCGGAGTTCAGGTATTTATAGGTACACCACACGGCAAAGTCCACGTTCCAGTCGTGCAGGTGCAGCGGCACGTTGCCGGCAGCGTGCGCCAGGTCGAAGCCTACCAAAGCACCCGCCTCGTGGCCTGCTTTGGTAATGGACGCCATGTCGAACACCTGGCCGGTGTAGTAGTTTATGCCGCCCATCATCACCAGCGCCAGCTCCTCGCCGTGCTGTTTTATACTTTGCAGGATGTCCTCGGTGCGCAGCGTGTGCTCCCCCGCTCTTGGGAACAGCTCCACGATGGCCTCACCCGGAGTATAGCCATGGAATTTTACCTGCGTCTCCAGCGCGTACTGGTCCGAGGGGAAAGCCCCGCCTTCGGTGATGATCTTAAAGCGCTTGCCCTCCGGCCGGTAGAACGACACCAGCATCAGGTGCAGGTTCACGGTCAGTTGGTTCATCACCACCACCTCGCTCTCCTGGGCACCCACCACGCGGGCCGTTGCCGGCGCCAGCAGCTCGTGGTAGTTAAACCAGGGTTCCTCGCCCTTAAAGTGCCCTTCCACAGCCAGGTTGGCCCATTTATACATTTCGTTGTCGATGTACATCTGCGCCGACTTTGGCTGCAGCCCCAGCGAGTTGCCGCAGAAATAGATGGCGTCCTGCTTGTTTACCTGCGGGAAGTAGAAACGGTCCCGGAAATGGTATAGAGGGTCCTGACGGTCCTGTTCCTGCGCAAAGGCAAGCGTGTTCTGATAGTTCATGGTGTGCAGAGTTATACGTAGCGCTGCCGGTGCAACTGCTGTTTCTTTGTTGCTAAGTTAAGCATTTTGGAAAGATAATGCTGTGGCACTACGCCTTATCGGCAAACGCTGCTATTTGCTAAACGAGGTGATGTGAATTGTCCGGGTCTTTCTGTTCAGGTAACCATAGTGCATCTGCCCCTGGTAATTATAAGCAAAAGATGCTGAAACAGGTACTTTCTGGGTCGCCAGCCTGTTGTTGTGGGCTCTGAGCTGCTCCAGGTAGGATTGCCTCGCTACCGGGGCAGCTTGTTCAAAGTCGTCCTTCTGCAAGTATACGTGGAAGGAATTTTCTGATTCGGCGGAGTTTGCCGCACTTACTTTTACGGCGGTGAGCGCTATCATGGCAGGGAGAGCAGCCGGACCTAAGTAAGGCAGGAGTGTGGAGCCAGTCGGTAACATGGATGCATTGCCGGAGGTAAGGGCGTAGCTGCCAAGCGTCAGGCGGATGGTGTTCGGGCCGGCTTCTTCTGCCAGTACCGTAGTGGTGCCGATGCTCAGCTTCTTCAATACGGTCTCCGTTGTTTCCACCACCGCCGTGTCAGCTTTATGCTGCTTTTGCTTGTTAGCGGCCACCGGCGAGGCCTTGATTGTTAGAGGCTCATCACTGCCGAATGCATAGCTTTTCCTGGGGACCAAGGTTTCTACATCATAGGCTGCCAGTTGCAAGTCGTAGCCCGGCGTTACCAGGAAGCGGTAAAGTATACGTTGGTGTATAAACGAGTTGATCCCAATTGGCCTTATCTTCACCATAGGCAACGCTCTGAAATTGGCTTCTTCGGTAGCCAGGTTCAGGTGCAGCACTTCGGTGGTCAGGTTGCGGATGTTCATGCGCTGCGCTCCAAAGCCGTCGAATACCAGGTAAATGTTGTCGCCCTGCTGGTAAATCTTTTTCTGATGTGAACCGGAGGCCAGGGTGTGCTCCTGCGTCGGGTCAATAAACACAGGGTTCACCGGCCGTTCCCCTTTCAGAAGGCGGTCGTGCAGTTTTAAAACCGGCACATGAAAGCTTTTAACAGAAAACTCAGTTTCACTCCCGATCACGAAGACCTGCATTCTGCTGGTCTTTTTGCTGAAGTATAACGTGTACAGGCGGTTTTCGAAAGTATAAACCTGCACCAGTTCGGCCTTATCGTCTAAGGCAGGGGTGAGGGGTTCAAAGCCCGTGATGCTCCCGGTGGTTTTATCAATGCGGTAAGGACGGATAGCTTCCCCTTTTCCAACGGCTTTCTCAAAGTATATAAACCGGTCAGGCTGCGCGACCATGCCAAGCGCGCCGCCACTTTCGTTATAACTAAGCGCCGGTGTAAACGCTGCCGGTTGGCCTTGCGCATTCAGAACAGAGCTGTACAGAATGCCGCCCTCGAAGGCCAGCAAGCCTACCTCGCCGGAGTCGTTCACGGCTGTAAGGATGTGGGAGGGGCTTGTAAGAGGTGTTTGGAAAGTTGCGAACTCTGTTTGCGCGGAGGCGGTAAAAGCCAGCAGCAGGGCCAGCAAAAGCGGGTAAAGTTTGTTCATAGCGTACTTCATACGTAGGTTGGAGATCCAAATATAGCAATATCATACCTGGGATGTTACAGCCCCACAAAAAAGCCCGGCCAAAGTATGGCCGGGCTCTCCTGTAAAGTATAAACTCGCTTAAAACTCTGCGTTCTGCGGCGTGCGCGGGAAAGGGATTACGTCGCGGATGTTGCCCATGCCGGTTACGAACTGCACCATGCGCTCGAAGCCCAAGCCGAAACCTGCGTGCGGACAGCCCCCGAAACGGCGGGTATCCAGGTACCACCACAGGTCCTCCTCGTGTATGCCTACTGCCTTCATGCGCTCTACCAGCAGGTCCAGGCGCTCCTCGCGCTGCGATCCGCCCACAATCTCGCCGATGCCCGGGGCCAGGATGTCCATGGCCGCCACGGTTTTGCCGTCGTCGTTGAGGCGCATGTAAAAGGCCTTGATATCCTTTGGGTAGTCGGTCACGATCACCGGCTTTTTGAAGTGCTTCTCCACCAGGTAGCGCTCGTGCTCGCTTTGCAGGTCCACGCCCCAGGACACATCGTACTGGAATTTCTTTTTCTTGTAGTGGTTCGAGTTCACCAGGATGTCGATAGCCTCGGTGTAAGTTACGCGCTCAAAATCATTGCTTACCACAAACTCCAGCTTCTCGAGCAAGGTCATTTCCTGGCGCTCTTGCTGCGGTTTGCTCTTGTCTTCCTCTGCCAGGCGCTGACCCAGGAATTCGATGTCTTCGCGGTTGTGCTCCAGGGCGTAGCGGATGATGTACTTGATAAACTCCTCGGCCAGGTCGGCGTTCATTTTCAGGTCGTAGAAGGCCATTTCCGGCTCGATCATCCAGAACTCGGCCAGGTGGCGCGTGGTGTTGGAGTTCTCGGCTCTAAAGGTCGGCCCGAACGTATAAATATCGCTGAACGCCATAGCGGCCAACTCGCCCTCCAACTGCCCCGATACCGTCAGGTTCGTAGCCTTACCGAAGAAGTCCTCTGCATAATCTACCTGTCCGTTCTCCGTCAGCGGCGGGTTGGTGGGGTCCAGCGTGGTTACCCTGAACATCTCACCGGCGCCCTCTGCATCGGATGCGGTGATGATGGGCGTGTGCATGTAGACGAAGCCCTTCTCGTTGAAGAACCTGTGCACGGCAAAGGCCAGCGTGTTGCGCACGCGGAACACCGCCCCGAACGTGTTGGTGCGGAAGCGCAGGTGGGCGATCTCGCGCAAAAACTCCAGCGAGTGCGCCTTCTTCTGCAGCGGGTAGGTTTCCGGGTCGGCTTTGCCCACCACCTCTATACTGGTGGCCTGTACTTCGTATGCCTGGCCTTTGCCCTGCGAGGCGACCAGCTGGCCCACCACCGAGATGGCGGCGCCTGTGGTTATATCCTTCAGGGACTCTTCGCTGAACTTTTCATCAGCTACTACCTGCAGGTTATTTATCGTGGAGCCGTCGTTTACGGCGATAAAGTTTACATACTTGTTTCCGCGCTTTGTGCGCACCCAGCCTTTCAGCAGTACCTCTTTGCCTTCCTCGGCGCCCTGTAGCAGATCTTTAACTTTTGTGCGTTGCATGTGTATGGTTGTTGTTACCCGAAGGTACAGTAAATCCTCTAAAAATATAAATTTTAAATGATGCGGCAGCAGGCTACCCCAAGAATTCGGCTCCGGGTGGCCGGTTATACTTTAAAACGGCCCTGCGGCGTTCTAAGGAAGTATGGCGGCGGCCAGTACCTTTTTTATACTTTAAAAGCAGCAAGCTCGCGGCCTCTTGCCTGTGTTTTCCCGAAAATCCCTCAAAGTAACGATATTTTAACCTTTTTTGTAAATGCGAGTAAAATTATCCTAAATTTGGACGTGCACACACAGGCGCGGATTTTTCTTCAAAAACTATGCAGCGACTCGATTTAAGACAACTTTTATCCCAGAAGCTATCGCCGCAGCAGATACAATTTATCAAGCTGCTGCAGATACCTACTGCCGAGTTGGAGATGCGCATAAAGGAGGAGCTGGAGATAAACCCTGCCCTGGAGGAAGGCCGCGAGGAGAGCGCCGAGGAATACAGCGACTCCTCGGACGAGTATGAGGAGGACTACAGCAAGGACGATGACATCGACCTGAACGACTACCTGAACGACGACGAGATAAGCGGCTACAAGATGCAGGGCGACCGTGGCGGCGACGAGGAGGACAAGGAGATGCCCATCGCGATGACCTCCACGCTCACTGACTCGCTGCTCGACCAGCTGGGCTTCCTGAGCCTCGATGACAAGCAGTATAACATCGGTATGCAGCTTATCGGAAGTATAGACCATGACGGTTACATTCGCCGCGACCTGCGCTCCATTGCCAACGACCTTGCCTTTTCGCAGAACATCGAGACCACCGAGGAGGAGATCGAGCAGGTGCTACACCTGATCCAGACCTTCGACCCGGCTGGTATTGCCGCCCGCGACCTGCCCGAGTGCCTTTTGCTGCAGCTGGAGCGCCGCGAGCAGGACGAAACCACTGTGCTGGCCGAGCGCATTATCCGCCAGGCTTTCGACGAGTTTACCAAAAAGCACTACCAGAAGATACAGAGTAAGTTCAATGTGTCGGAGGAGGAGCTGAAGAAGGGCATTGATGCGATCACGAGGCTGAACCCGAAGCCGGGTGGCGCCGGCGCCAGCATGACGCGCGTGCAGTACATCATTCCCGACTTTATACTTGCCAACAACAACGGCCAGCTGGAGCTCTCGCTTAACTCCCGCAATGCCCCGGACCTGCGCATCAGCCGCTCCTACGCCGATATGTTCGACGCCTATGACAAATCGGATAAGAAGGATAAGAAGCTGAAGGAGACCGTGACGTTCGTGAAGCAGAAGCTGGACGCGGCCAAGTGGTTCATCGACGCCATCCGCCAGCGCCAGAACACGCTGCTGCGCACCATGGAGGCCATTATCAAGTACCAACACAGCTTTTTTCTGGAAGGCGACGAGAGCGAGCTGCGCCCAATGATCCTCAAGGACATTGCCGAGGAGATCGGCATGGACATCAGTACCGTGAGCCGCGTGGCCAATAGCAAGGCCGTGCAGACCGAGTTCGGCATTTACCCGCTCAAGTACTTCTTCTCCGAGGGCATCGCCACCGACTCCGGCGAGGACGCCAGCAGCCGCGAGGTGAAGCATATCCTGAAAGAAATTATCGAGGGCGAGAACAAGCGCAAGCCTCTTTCCGACGAGAAGATAGAGAAGCTGCTGAACGAGAAAGGCTATAACATTGCCCGCCGCACCGTGGCCAAGTATAGGGAGCAACTGAACATACCGGTGGCCCGTTTACGTAAGGAGCTCTAACTGATGAGTAATTAATAATGACGAATGAGTAATCGTACGCCATTGCCTATACTTTATCTATCCATTATTCATCCGTCAATCTTCATTATTAATTAATAAAGTGAATCGTTCGCTCGCGAAAGCCCTGTCTGTGGTGTTTCACCCGCTGCTGCTGCCCACCTACCTTTTCGCCATCATACTTTATTACATGCCCTCATCCACACTCACGCTGCCCATGAGCGTGCGCTGGATCGTGTTGGCCATGATTTTCTTCACCACCTTTATCATACCCACGGCAGCGGCCTTTTTCATGGTGCGCCTCGGCTACCTCGACTCTATGGAGATGGACAAGCGGGAGCAGCGCGGCTTTCCGCTGCTGTTCACGGGCATTTGCTACGCTGCCACCTCTTACCTGTTCTACCGCGAGCCGGTTTACGACGCTATTTTCTACTTTGTGATGGGGATTATCGCGGCGGCCATATTTCTGGCTTTTGCCATTTCGCAGTTCTGGAAGATAAGCGCGCACAGCATCGGGGCGGGTGGAGTCCTGGGGCTACTCGTGGTGCTGCAAAAGCTGGCGCCCGAGGCCATGCTCATCTACCCGATCATCGTGGCTGTTTTCCTTTCCGGAGCTATCATGTCGGCCCGGCTGGCCCTGCAGGCCCACACCCCGGAGGAAGTATACGCGGGCTTCGGCTGTGGTTTCCTGCTGGCGCTGGGCGCATCGCTGGCGCTGTGGTAAGTATAAAATATAGAGAGGGGCTCGGCTGTACCGGGCTTAACGACCTCTTGCAAAGTATAAACCCACCCCTAATCCCTCCGAGGAGGGGAATTTACACCCCACCCCAGCCCTCCCCTAAAAACAGGGGAGGGAGTTTATACTTGCCCATCTTCCTGTCATCTCGAGCAGGGTGAGGTATCAAAACAGAATTCTAAATAGATCTCTCATTACATTCGAGATGACAGAAAGCAGCGGCTATCGAACTGATCCCAGTCCTTGGGTTGAGCGCCTTGTGAGATCCGGTGCCACGTTAGTGGCAGCGCCCTGGCGCAGGAGGGAACACAGCGCGATGCCAAAGGACGAGCCCTCTCGGGCTTGAGAGCACCAAAATATAAAATGAAACGATAGATAAGTATAGTCAGGAGGATGAACGGTAGCTAGCAAGGATAGCTTGTATCAATTGGAAGGAAGCAGCGGCAGGGAAAGTATGGCTAAAGTATAAAAAGGCACAAGCGGACGCTTGCGCCAGGTAAGTATAAAGTATAGCAGTAAATATAAACTGGAAGTATAGAAGCATAGCTCAAGTATAAACCGGCAAGTATAATTCATAGATTTCTGCTTCAGCAACAAAGCGCTAGAGCCAGCCTTATACTTTGCTCTTACCCTCATAATCAATACCTTTGGTTAGATCAAAACTAACCCTAACCTTATGACCTACGAATGCCTTTTATATGAAGTGCAGGACGGCGTGGCCACCATCACGCTAAACCGCCCGGATGTTTTCAATGCCTTTAACGACCAGCAGAGCTACGACCTGCAGGACGCCCTGAAGCAGGTAAGCCGCGACGAGAACGTGCGCGTGGTGGTGCTGACCGGCGCCGGCAAGGCCTTCTGCTCCGGCCAGGACCTGAAGGCCATCGCCAGCGCCAGCAAGCGCGACCTGTCCGAGTCGCTGGAGAAAAGGTATAACCCGATTATACGCGCGATGCGCAACCTGCCTAAGCCCATCATCTGCAAGTTAAATGGCGTGGCGGCCGGTGCTGGCTGCTCCCTGGCCCTGGCCTGCGATATGGTGGTGGCCAGCACGGCGGCAAGTATGATCGAGGTGTTCGTGAACGTGGGGCTGGTGCTGGACTCCGGCTCGTCGTTTTTCCTGCCGCGGGTGGTAGGCTCGCTGAAGGCGTTTGAGCTGAGCACGCTCGGTTCCAAGGTGTCGGCAGAGGAGGCGCTGCAACTGGGCATGGTAAACAAGGTGGTGGCCCCGGAGGATCTGGATACCGCTGTGGCCGAACTGGCCGCCCGCTATGCTGCCGGGCCGACCAAAGCCATTGGCCTGATGAAGAAAATGCTGAACAAGTCCTTCAGCTCCACGCTGGATGAGATGCTGGACTACGAGGCCCACTGCCAGAAGATAGCCGGCAACTCTGAAGACTACAAAGAGGGCGTGACTGCCTTCAACGAGAAGCGGAAGCCGCAGTTTAAGGGGGCGTAAGTATAGCAAGCATTGCGCAGACTAAAGGAGATTGCCTGCATCCTCCAAATCAAAAATAGCATCACATAAAGTATACAGCCATACTTCAGCAGAGAGCCGGTCCCTGGATCCGGCTCTTTCTGTTTTCGCCGCCCCTGATTTATACTTTGCCATACTTTGGATAGCCCTGCGGCACCTTCATCCGTATACAGTATTTATAATTATTTCCATCTATTTTTAAACTTAAATTTGATGCTTATGTACTGCAAGGTTCTCGTTTCATGGCTGTGTTGCCTGCTGCTGCTGGTGGCAGTGCCGTCTCAGGCCCAGACCGACTGTAGTGATTACCAACTGCTGCGCGAAAACGCAGTGTATGAGTTGTTAAGCTACAACCACAAAGACAAGCCAACCGGCCGCATGACCTATAACGTGACGGACCTGGACCGCTCCGGCGGTAAGCTGGAGGCCACCATCCACAGCCAGGTGTATGACGAGAAGGACAAACTCGCCACTGAGGGAGACTTCAAGATTGGCTGTGAGAACGGGAGCATCTGGATGGACATGAACTCCATGATGAACCGGCAGGGCGCCATGCAGGGCCAGGAGAATAACCTGGAGATGAGTATGGATGGCGATAAGATGCTATACCCCAGCAATATGCAGGCGGGGCAGAAGCTCGAGGACGGCACCATGACTATGGAGATGAAGGACTCCGGCAACGGCCAAAGTATGATGACCATGGTGATGAAAGTGACTGACCGCACCGTGGAGGGCAAAGAGAGTATAACCGTGCCCGCCGGCACTTACGACAGCTACAAAATAAGGTATAACACCCAGATGGAGAACCGCGCCATGGGTATGAAAATGCCCGGCATGCGCATCGAAACGGTAGAGTATTACGTGCCCAAGATCGGAATGGTGCGCTCCGAGACGTACCGCAACGGAAAGCTGCAGTCGTACACGGTACTCAGTAAGATAGAATAACCAGGCTTAGTCCGTCTGTTCATAGCGAAGCGCCGGCCCCCTGAACAGGAGCCGGCGCTTTTACTTTTTTAAGGTGTCAGAAAGAGTAGCCTACCGATACATTCAGTTGCGGCGAGGGGGTTATGAAAATGGCAGAGTTCTGCTCGGCTACCAGCGCATGCCCAATAATGTTCTCCGTCAGCAGCTCGTCTGCGCCCTTGGCCAGCGCATACTTCAGGCGGGCGCCCAACGCCGCGGAAACCTCCACGGTAAGCTTCTTCCCGACGAGGAACTGCCCGCCCAGTTGGTAGTTCAGCTCCAGCGTATTCTGGTACAAGCGCCCCACCTGGCGCCCAAAGGAGTTATCGGGGTCTTCAAAAGGGCTGTCGAGGGCGCCTTCCTCAAAGGCCATAAAGCGGTACCCAAACATTGGCCCATGGAAGAACCCCAAGGGCACGCCGTCATGCTTCTTGGAGGTGTAGTAGCGTTGGCTCATGCGTATATGCACGCCACCTACCTTCACGTCATCAGGCAGGAAATCTTCGCTTTTGAGGTAGCCGCGGTACACATAGCTCAGGCCAAACTCATTCGAGATCCGCTCAGTGCGCATCTTCTCGTAAGAGATGTATACCTCACCCATCTGTAGCGGGTGCAGCTTCAGAATGCGGTCGTGGGCAGGGTCCATCAGGACTGCTTCCGTCGTGTCCTGGGCAAGGGTGTGGCGCAGTGGCAGCATCAGCAGCACCAGCCAAAGGGTTGCGAAAACATACTTGCTGTTTCTCATGTCATACTTGTTTTGGGTGAGCTTCAGGTGTGGGCAAGAGGAGTGTTTCCTGTGCTTTACATGTCATGGTAAAATTATGTTGCATCTTGATCAAGGCTATATTTCTTAAGGTTGGCGCTAGGGGAAATTATTACTTGAAACCGGAAGAAAGCAGGATCAAAAAACTCCAATCCCCCGAAGGCGTATATGAATTCTGATAAAATACCATCGTATACCAAAACATTACTAAACAAAATAAAACTATGAGAAAGATTGTTTCAACAGGACTGATAGCGGGCGCCTTTGTATTTGCACTGGCTTCCTGCAATCAAAAGACGGACGCTGTGGAAGAGGCCCAGGAAGTAAACGAGGGAATGGTTGAGGACACCCGGATGGAGGAGCAGAAGGATGACTTGTCTGAGTTTATGACCAAGGCGGCAAGCGGCGGCATGATGGAAGTGGAGCTAGGTAAACTGGCACAGCAACAGGCGATGAACCAGCAGGTAAAAGACTTCGGCACCATGATGGTGAACGACCACAGCAAGGCGAATGATGAGCTGAAGGCGCTGGCGGCTAAAAAGAGCCTCGTGCTGCCCGACAGCATGAGCCAGGACCACATGGACCATGTAAAAGAACTGCGTGATAAAAAAGGAGCCGACTTCGACGCCGCGTACATGGACCTGATGGTAGAGGACCACGAAGAAGATGTGGAGATGTTTGAGGAAGCATCAAACAACCTGGAGGACGCGGAGGCCAAAGCCTTTGCCTCCAAAACGCTGGCTACCCTGCGCACGCACCTGAACCGGGCTCAGGAAATCGACAGCACGTTGCAAAAGTAAAAATAAGGGCACCCTTCATGCCGGCAAATTGAGTATAAAGCATCTGTAAGCACTATCTTGCAGGTGCTTTATACATTAAACCGAAATCACCTATGAAAAAAAGCGTACAACAAGCATTCACCCTGCTGGCCCTGGTTTTTGCCACCGCCTGCGGCTCCGACGACAGCATTAAACAGGCAGCCGATCAAAGCGTGGAGCAGTTTAAGGCGGCCGGTGTGCAGGAAGACATGCGCAACGATGCCCTGTTTGCCGCCGAGGCGGCCAGCGCCAGCATGCTGCAGGTGCAGTTGGGCGAGGCAGCCGAAGGCAAGGCTGTGAGCCCGGAGGTGAAGGGGCTGGCGCAGGAGATGGTAACGGCGCACCAAAGCATCCTCAACGACCTGCGCGACATGGCCGGCAGGGGAAACTTCGTACTCCCCTCCACCCTGGGCGAGGCGCACCACAAAGTATACCAGGAGGTAACTGATAAGTCGGGCATCTCCTTCGACCTGGCCTACCTGCGGCGCATCGGCGACCAGAACAAAGAGCTGGTGGAGCGTTACGAGGATATGGCCAAAAACGGGCAGGTGATGGAGCTGAAGCAGTACGCCAGCAAGCAGGTGCCTCTGCTGCAGCAGCACCAGCAGGTGCTGGAAAGGCTGCAGGAATCGCTGGATGACCTGTAAAAGTATAAAACCCCGCTGCCACAGGTTGGCAGCGGGGTTTTATACTTTTTTATACTTTGGTGAAGAGAAGCATTTAGCTTTTCTGCGCTTCCTCCCCGTTCTCGCGGTAGTGGCTGGTGGCCAGTTCCTCCTTTAGGAACTTGGGAGTATAACCGCTCTTCACCTTGGCTACTTCCTCCGGCGTGCCGGCAGCCACGATGGTTCCGCCTTTCTCGCCGCCCTCCGGCCCAACGTCAATGATCCAGTCGGCTATCTTTATCAGGTCGAGGTTGTGCTCGATGATGAGGACAGTGTTGCCTTTGTCGGTGAGTTTGTGCAGCACGTCGCTCAGGTGCTCAATGTCCTGGAAGTGCAGGCCGGTGGTGGGCTCATCCAGAATGTAGAGCGTTTGGCCGGTGTCTTTCTTCGATAGCTCCGTGGCCAGTTTCACGCGCTGCGCCTCGCCACCCGAGAGGGTAGTAGCTTGCTGGCCTAAGGTAATGTAGCCCAGGCCCACATCATTCAGCGTCTTTATCTTGCGCAGGATGCGCGGCTGGCTCTCGAAAAAGTCAACGGCCTGCTCTACGGTCATGTCCAGCACATCGGTTATACTTTTGCCTTTAAAGCGGACCTCCAGTGTTTCGCGGTTATAGCGTTTGCCTTTGCATACTTCGCAGGGCACGTACACATCCGGCAGGAAGTTCATTTCTATAGTTCGCATACCTGCACCTTCGCAGGCCTCGCAACGGCCACCCTTTACGTTAAATGAGAAACGGCCTGGAGTATAGCCTCTTATCTTGGCTTCCGGTAGTTGTGCAAACAGTGTTCTGATATCCGTGAACACACCGGTATAGGTAGCCGGGTTAGAGCGCGGCGTGCGGCCAATCGGCGACTGGTCCACCTCGATGACCTTGTCCAGGTGCTCCAGGCCCTCTATACTTTTGTAGGGCAGCGGCTCCCGCTTCGCCCGGAAGAAGTGCGTGTTCAGGATAGGGTACAGCGTGTCGTGTATCAGCGATGACTTGCCGCTGCCCGACACACCGGTAATGCAAACCATTTTACCGAGCGGCAGCTCCAGCGTCACGTTTTTCAGGTTGTTGCCGGTGGCGCCTTTCAGCTTAAGCAGCTGGCCATTGCCTTCGCGCTTGTTACGCGGCACTTTTATCCCCCTGCGGTTGCTCAGAAACTCGGCCGTAAGGGTGCCTGCCTGCATCATTTCTTCCGGTGTGCCGGCCGTTACCACCTGCCCGCCGTGTATACCCGCACCCGGGCCAATGTCCACCACGTAATCCGACTGCAGGATCATGTCCTTGTCGTGCTCCACCACAATAATGGAGTTGCCCAGGTCGCGCAAATCCTGCAGGGCTTTGATCAGGCGCTCGTTGTCGCGCTGGTGCAAGCCTATGCTGGGCTCATCCATAATGTATAAAACCCCCACCAGCTGCGTGCCGATCTGCGTGGCCAAACGGATGCGCTGGCTCTCACCCCCTGAAAGTGTCTTTACCGGGCGGTGCAGGCTCAGGTAATCCAGGCCAACGTCCAGCAAAAAACCGATGCGCTTGCGGATCTCCTTCAGCAGCTCGCGGGCAATCACGTTCTGGCGCTCGCTCAGCCTTTCCTCCAGCCCTTCGAACCAGGCGGCCAGTTTGGTGATATCTAAAACCGATAACTCGCCAATGTTCTTCCCATCGATCTTAAAGTGAAGCGACTCTTTCTTTAATCTGTAGCCGTGGCACTCGGGGCAGGTATTGGTCTGCGTAAAGTCCTCTACCCAGGAGCGGATGTTATCGGAATCGGACTCCATCTGGTTTTTGAGGAAGTTGATGATGCCCTCAAACTCCACGGTGTAGTTGCCTTTCTTGGTGTTTACTTCCAGATCCTCCTCCAGGCCATACAGCAATACCTTCAATACATCCTCCGGCAGGTCCTTTATTGGCGTCGAAACCGATACCTTGAAGTGCTTGAACAATGCCTCGATCTGCTTAAAGATCCAGATGTCGCGGTACTCGCCCAGCGGGGCAATGCCGCCGCGGCGGATGCTCAGGTCCTTGTCCGGAATAACCGATTCCTCGGTGATCTCCTGTATCTCTCCTAAACCATTGCACACCGGGCAGGCGCCGTAAGGCGAGTTAAACGAGAAGGAATTTGGAGCCGGGTCGTCATAGGCAATGCCGGTGGCCGGGTCCATGAGGTGGCGCGAGAAGAAATGCGTCTTGTCGGCATCGGCGTCAAGAATAAGGATCGTGCCCTTGCCATGCGTGAGGGCGTTCTGCACCGAGCTCGACAAGCGGAAACGGTCTTCCTCCTTCACCACGATCTTGTCGATCACGATCTCTATGTCGTGGATTTTATACCTGTCCACCTGCATTTTCGGGGTTATCTCCAGCAGTTCGCCATCCACCCGGGCGCGGATAAAGCCCATCTTCCGGATCTGCTGGAACAGCTCGCGGTAGTGGCCCTTACGGCCTTTCACCACCGGGGCAAGTATAATCAGGCGCTTGCCATCGAAGTGCTCCAGGATGTGGCTCACGATCTGGTCATCGCTCTGGCGCACCATCTTATCGCCGGTCACATAACTGAAAGCCTCTGCGGTACGCGCCCAGAGCAGGCGCATGAAGTCGTAGATCTCGGTGATGGTACCTACCGTGGAGCGCGGGTTGCGGCTCGTGGTTTTCTGCTCGATGGAGATCACGGGCGAGAGCCCCTCGATCTTATCCACGTTCGGTCTTTCCAGGCCGCCCATAAACGAGCGGGCGTAGGCCGAGAAGGTCTCCATGTAGCGGCGCTGCCCCTCGGCATAGATCGTGTCGAAAGCCAGCGACGATTTGCCCGAGCCGCTGATGCCGGTAAACACCACCAACTTGTAGCGCGGCAGCTTGATGGAGATGTTCTTGAGGTTATGTTCGCGGGCACCGTATACTTCGATCTGCTGTGCTTCCCCGTTCTGAGGGAAAGCTGCGGCGGTGCCGGTTGCGGTTTCTTGCGCTTGGTTAAAAGCCATTCAGGAATGCTTGATTTTAAATAGCAAAGGTACAAAATTATCAGCGTTTTGCCGTTGCAGCGCGCCAACCTATCTTAACAGAAATAAGCAGGAATAGGTTTAGGCCCAGGCCATGCTTTAGTTGGTGTTGCCGTAGCCGGAGGCCTCCTTCTCGTGCAGCTCGGCATGCAGGTGGCTGGTGTGGGCGTAGTCCTGGCGCTGCCGGCGGATGAGCTTTTGCTTTTGCAGGTATCTGTAGAAGCTGTAGACGGCCAGCGCCACCCCTGCGGGCAGCATCAGAATCCCGATAACCTCCATGTATACATGCTGGGAAAGTTTAATGGCTGCATAGCCGCCTCCAATAAAGGCAATGGCGGTGCGCAGGTAGGCCATCAGGGTGCGCTCGTTGGCGAAGATGGTGCGCTGAAGGGCCATCTGGTCGCGCACCTCCGCGTTTTTCCTCTCCTGTCGCTTCAGCTTTTTCTTCAGTTTCTTTATCTCCTCCTGCTCCGAGGTCGGCATGGTTCCGTTTTTTGCAAAGTATACGGAGATGGCCGGGCAGGGTATGCGGGGCGGTCACGGCATGTCGGTGCCATCCTCTTTATACTTGCTGTTGTGGGCCCGCTCGTGCTCGTGGCTGGTAGGGCAGTAGTCCTGGTGGTGGCCCTCAATAAGTTTTTGCTTTTGCCTGAACCTGATAAAACTATAAAGCGCCAGGATAATACCGATAGGGATAAGGATAATGCCGATGATTTCGAGGTACAGATCATCCGAGAACTTTACCGCGGCAAAGCCCCCGATAGAAACCGTCATGGCGGTGCGCAGGTAGGCCATCAGGGTGCGCTCGTTGGCAAAGATGGTGCGCTGGGCCGCCATGTGGTCGCGTATCTCCACGTTCTTCTTCTCCTGCACCTTCAGTTTCTTCTTTAGCTTCTTAATCTTTTCTTTGTCAGGGCTCAGCATGTTTTTATATACGAGTGCAGCCTGTGGGGTGTGTTAGTTGAGGCTGGAAAATTACCAGAGAGCGGGATGCCCCCGGCTTCCGTTGATGAGTTGCCAGGCCGGGGCTCGGTGATGCGGCGCGGCCGGAAAGTATGGGCTGCTTGCAATCTTAAATAATAACCTTAAATTGCTATATCTAGAAAACCTAATGCCTTACTTACCCGCTTCGCCCTGCTGTTTCAAGTAGCTTTTATGAACAAACTTCCCTTTCTAGCCATACTTTGCTGGTGCCTGTTTATGGCTTTACCCCATGCGCAGGCGCAGCAGGAAGCAGGCCAGCGGCTTGTAACAGCCACGTACACCAACGAGCCGCTAAAAGCAGTGCTGCTCGACCTGCAGGAACAACATGCCCTAAGAATATTTTACCTGGATGAGTGGCTGGACGGCGTGCAGGTAACGCATACGTTCGTAGCGGAGCCCCTGCCTGTGGTGCTGCGCAAAGTCCTGACGGAAGCCCATCTCACCGCCATACTTTACGACCCCCGCACCGTGGTGCTGGTGCCCCGCCTCAGCACGGATGCAGACACAACGGAAGAAAGAGAGAAATCGCCCGGTCCCGACCTGGCCAACCCGGGCAGGGGCCGTATGATCACCCTGAGCGGCCATGTCCGCGAGGCCAAGACGGGGGAGCCGAGCATTGGGGCCACCGTAGTGGTAGAGGAGCTGAAAAAAGGCACTGCCTCTGATGAGAAAGGATACTATACGTTGACGATCCCCGCCGGTAGCTATACCTTGGAGGTAAGGTCGGTGGGGATGGTGCCCGACAAGCGGAAGCTGCAGCTGCTGCAGAGCAGGATTGTGGATGTGGAGCTTTTTGAGGTGTCGAACGAGCTGCGGGAGGTGGAGGTGTCGGCGGTGGCACCGGACCAGAACGTCAAGAGCCTGGAGATGGGCGTTGCGCGCCTAAGTATAAAGGAGATAAAATCAGTGCCGGCCTTTCTGGGCGAGGTAGACGTGGTGCGCAGCGTGCTGGCCATGCCCGGCGTCACCACGGTAGGGGAGGGCGCCACCGGGTTTAACGTGCGCGGCGGCAGCGTAGACCAGAACCTGATCCTGCAGGATGATGCCCCTTTGTTCAACTCTTCCCATTTGTTCGGCTTCTTCTCCGTCTTCAACCCCGACATGGTGGAGGACGTGACGCTTTACCGAGCCGGCATCCCTTCCCGGTACGGCGGCCGCGTGTCGTCGGTGCTGGATGTGAAGATGCGGGACGGCAACAAAAAAATACCCGTGCTGAGCGGCGGTATTGGGCTGCTGTCCAGCCGGCTGCTGCTGGAGGGGCCGATCGTGAAGGACAAAGCCTCATTTGTGCTTGGCGGACGGGGAGCTTACCCCGGGCTGCTGCTGCGGTTCGTGCCCGACAAATCGGTGCGGGACAGCGACGGCAACTTTTACGATTTCAACGCGAAGCTCAGCTACACGCTCAGCGAGAAGGACCAGCTCATGCTTTCGGGTTATCTGAGCCGCGACAGCTTCCGGTTCGGAACGGACACCACCTATACCTGGGGCACCGCCACGGGTACGCTGAAGTGGAGCCATACTTTCAGCAACAAGCTGTTCTCTACCCTTACCGGCGTGGCAGGCGACTATGCGTATGGCGTCAGCGCAGAGACCGTTCCTTACAACTTCACGCTGGATTCGGACATCAAGTATAAGCTCCTCAAGGCCGATGTCAACTATGAGCCCTCTGCGCAGCATAAAATAGGCCTGGGCGCGTCCTCCACCTGGTATAACTTTAACTCCGGCGAACTAAAGCCTTCCTCAGACCAGTCGAGCCTGGTGCAGCTCAGCATGCCCCGTGAGCAATCTCTGGAGGCAGCCGCATACTTGAACCACGAGTATACCCTAAGCCCTGCCATATCGGTTTCTTATGGCCTGCGCTACTCCTCCTACTTCAACCTGGGCCCCGGCAGGGTGTATGTTTACAACCCGGAGGTGCCGCGGCGCGCCTCCAGCGTTACCGATACGCTGCACTTTGCCGACGGCGAGAGCATCAAGCAGTACAACTACCTGGAGCCAAGGGCATCGGTGCGGGTGGCGCTGGGCGAGAACAGCTCCGTGAAACTGGGCTACAACCGCATGGTGCAGTACATCCACCTCATCTCCAACACCACCGCGGTGTCGCCGATGGATATCTGGAAGACCAGTAACCCCTACCTCAAGCCGCAGATCGGCGACCAGGTGGCGCTTGGCTACTTCAGGAACCTGCACGATAACAGTATAGAGCTATCGGCAGAGGGCTACTACAAAAGACTGCACAACCTGGTGGAGTATAAGGACGGCGCGCGCCTGCTGCTCAACAATGCCCTGGATGCGGACCTGCTGCCCGGCGACGGCAAAGCCTATGGCCTGGAGCTGATGATCCGCCGAAAGGGTAAAAAGCTTACCGGCTGGGCCAGCTATACTTACTCCCGGTCGCTGCGCAGGGTAAAGGGGCCCACGCCAGAAGAGACGATCAACAGCGGCAGTTACTTCCCGTCCAACTACGACAAGCCGCACGACTTTACCGTGGTGCTGAACCAGCAACTCAGCCGCCTGATCAGCCTCTCAGCCAACTTTACTTACAGCACCGGCAGGCCGGTTACCTACCCGGAGTCGGTTTCGATGATAGGCGGGTTGCTGATGGTAAACTACAGCGACCGGAACCAGCACCGCATCCCCGACTACCACCGCCTCGACGTGGCCCTGACCATTGACGGTACCAACAAGCGGGGTGCCAAGAGGCTCAGCAGCTGGACGTTATCGGTCTACAACCTGTACGGGCGCAACAACCCCTACTCGGTGTTTTTTAAACCAGCCTATAGCGGCAACGTGCCGCAAGCCTATAAGCTATCTGTCATTGGCAGTGCGGTGCCTGCCATCACTTACAATTTTAAAATTACGAAATGATGCGGCTGAGAACAGAACGGAAAAGCTGGCTTTGGGCCCCCTTGCTGGCCATACTTTGTCTGCAGGCCTGCGTGGAGCCTTTTGAGCTGGAGACCGGCACCGAAAAGCAGTCGCTGGTGGTGGATGGCCTGATCACGGACCGCAACGACACCACGCTGAACAAGGTGACGCTCTCCTGGACAGCACCCTATAATGGTGTGGATGGTGTCGTGGTAAAAGAGCCCGTGTCGGGGGCGTCTGTCATGCTGTACGACAACAAGGGGAACCTTATGCAGTTCAGGGAGTCCTACAGCGGCAACTATGTGCTGGACGAATCGGAGTATGACGCCCGGCCCGGCGAAAGCTATACGTTGCGCATCTGGCTGCCCGATGGCAGGGAGTATGCGTCCAGGCCGGAGCTTCTCACCGAGGCACCACCCATCCGTGACTTAGGTTATACTTACAAGGAATTTATAGAGGTGGTGAAGAATGGCTCCGGAGAACTTGTGGAGCAGACAGAACTGGGCTTCGAGGTGAGAGCTGAGGTGGATGATCCCGCCAATGCGCAGAACTTCTACCGCTGGTCCACAAAGGGAATCTTAGAGTACCACACGATAGCATTAGAAATAAAAGACCCGCCGCCATCCACCTGCTGGTCGTGCCAGGGGAGGATAAACAAGACAGCCGTCGCCGCCGATGATGCGCAGGTAAACGGCAACAAGATAAGCCAACTGGTGGCCGTGGTGCCCGCTGACATACCCACACGGTATCAGGCAACCGTGCAGCAGTTCTCGCTTACCCCGGCGGCGTTTGAGTTCTGGCGGCTTCTGCAGCAGCAGCAAACCAGCGTGGGCAGCATCTTCGATCCTCCTCCGGCCCGGATCAGGGGCAACCTCTACAATGCCTCTGATCCCGAAGAAGAGGTATACGGCTATTTCGGCGCCTCAGGGGTGGCCGAGAAAAGCCTGATCATTGACAGGGTGAGGTACTACCCCTTCCCGAGGAGAGGCCCCTACGAAGTGCCTATGAGCGACTTTAGGTGGGGGTGCCTCCTGCTTAATCCAAATAGTACCAGCATTCGGCCTCCGGGATTTTGAAACAGAGTATACTTTTGATGATATCATTTATGCTGACCAAGAAGAGTGTAGTCGGGCGTTTGGCCGGAGGCTTGTTGCTATTGTGCAGTAGCTTCACGTCGCTGGCGCAGCAGGCTCCCGGGGCACAGCGGGTACAAGCGCTGCTGACAGACGAGCAGGTGCGGCTGGTGCATAGCCAGCCTTACTATGCCGCGGGGGAGCGGCTGTGGTTCAAGGCGTTCCTGAACAAAAGCACCTCCTCTGCCCACCCAAGCAAAGCCCTGTATGTGGAGTTGCTCGATGCGCAGGAACAGCTTATACTCAGGCAGCGGCTCATCATAGAGGAAGGCACGAGCTATGGCGATATATTGCTTCCAGAGAACCTGCCCAGTGGTAACTATACCTTACTGGCTACCACCAACTGGATGCGAAACTACAGCAAAGGGCAGCAGTACCGCGAGCAGCTCCTGATCGTGAATGCCGGCGAGGTGATGGCGTTGCAGGGCAAAACTGCCCGGGAGACTGCCAGGCCGCTGCACGTGCAGTTCTTCCCGGAGTCTAACAATTTGCTGGCCGGGGTGGCGTCCAGGGTTGCCGTGGTGGCTACCAATGCCGCGGGTATGGGAGTGGCCGCCAGCTGCACCATTTTAAGCAGTGCCGGTGACACGGTGGTATCCTTCCAGACCGATAAAACGGGTGTCGGCTCTTTCCGCCTCCGGCCGGGCCTGCAGGAGCAGTATGAGGCGCAGGTGCAGGCGGATGGCTATACACTCCAACGTACAAAGCTGCCGGCTGCGAAGCAGGTCGGGCTGGCGCTGGTGGTAGAGGAGCAGCAGAACGAGGAGCTCAGGGTAAGGATAAACAACAGCGGAGCATGGGCTTATACTTTGCTGGCAGAGGCAGGCGGGAAAGTATACTTCTCCCAGCAGGGCAGCGAAAGCGGCGTGGTCGCGGTGCCGTGGCCGGCTGAGGCCGGTGAGACCGTCAGGTTGCTGCTGCTGAACCCGGGCGGTGCAGTGGAGGCCGAGCAGAAGGTGGTGCGGCGGCAGGAGCAGGTAGCGCTCCGCATTAGCACCGACCGGAAGCAGTATGGGCCCCGGCAGCAGGTAACGGTCAACGTGCAGGTGGAAAACAGGGCAGGGGCACCCGTGGCAGCCAACGTGGCGGTAGCCACCACAAGTATAAACCAGGACTTCCACAGGCCATTGCCCACAGCTACTTTTACCTGGAGCGAGGAAGGGCAGGGCGAGCAGGCATTGGTGCACACTCCCGACAAGGAGCTTTGGAATGGCCTGATGAGGGGGGAGGCAGCAGCAAAGTATAAACCAGAGCTGCTGGTGGACGCCTTTGCGCGCGAGGGTGTGACGGAGCCCTATAGCAATGCCGCCTACAGCGCCCCCACCGATACCGCCTTTGTGCAGTCGCTGCCCGAAAGCATGGTGAACTACGCCAAGCAGCACCATAACAGAACCCGGATCAGCGAAGCGTACGGTGTAGCGGAGCCTCATGCCACAGCGCCTATCCCGAAGCTGCCCGCAGATAGAGTCTTCCGGCTGGATGACTATGTCACCTTTCATAGCGTGGAGGAAGCCATACGGGAGGCAACCACAAACCTGAGGCTAAGCAAGCGGAAAGGGCGCTACGAAGTCAGGCTGCTGTACGTGAGGCCCGGGGTAAAGAAGATGCTGAAGCAGGAGCCTATTTACCTGGTGGATGGGGTGGTCGTGAACGGCATGGAGGAAATACTGGCCCTGAACCTGAACGACATCGCCTCGTTTGAGTTAACCTGGCTGGAGGAAAAGCTATACGCCGGTAACCTGGGGAACAGGGCGGAAAACGGCATGTTCGCGGTGTATACCAAAAGCGGAGAGGCCAGGGAGAAATTAAAGGAGAAAGGCTACCCGGTGCTCTATGAACAGTATACCCGCCCTAAATCCTTTGTGCCCGCTTCTGCCGGGGCTGAAGGCATGACTACCGTTCCGGACCTCAGGCAGTTGGTTCACTGGGAGCCGCAGCTGCAGGTGGGCGTCGACGGGAAGGCCTCCTTCACTTTTTATACTTCTGATGAAACCGGCGAATTCACGATAAGGATAGCAGGGCAGACCGCGGCGGGGGAGCCTCTGCACGGGGAGGCAACGTACGAGGTTAGCCTGATGGAGTAAGCCCGAGGCCTTATAGAATGGGAGAAGTATAGGAGCCAGCGGCGCGACAGGCAAGTATGGAGCCGCATTGCATAAAAGAAGCCCGCTGCGTGTGCGGCGGGCTTCTCTGTAAGTATGAGTATGGCTTCCTTAAAAGTTCGGGGACAGCAGGTACTTGCTATAGAAGTCGTCGATGATCTTCACGGCCTCCGAGGGGTCGTCCACGATGTGCACCAGGTCCAGGTCTTCCTGGCTGATGTTGCTTTCCATCTTCAGCATCACGTTCTCAACCCACTCCATTAAGCCGCCCCAGTACGAACGGCCCACCAGCACGATGGGGAAGGCCCCGATCTTCTTCGTCTGGATGAGCGTAATCGCCTCAAACAGTTCGTCCAGCGTGCCGAAGCCGCCCGGCAGCACCACAAAACCCTGCGCATACTTCACAAACATCACCTTGCGCACAAAAAAGTAGTCGAAGTTGATGAGTTTGTCGGAGTCGATGTAGATGTTGTTGAACTGCTCGAAGGGCAGGTGAATGTTCAGGCCCACCGACTTGCCGCCCTCAGAGTGCGCGCCTTTGTTGCCGGCCTCCATAATGCCCGGGCCACCGCCCGTAATCACGCCATAGCCGTGGCGCACCAGCTTGGCGGCAATCTCCTCGGCCATAATGTAGTACTTGTTGTCGGACTTGGTGCGGGCCGAGCCGAATACCGACACGCAGGGGCCGATCTTGGCCAGCTTCTCGAAGCCGTCCACGAACTCGGCCATTACCTTAAATATCTGCCAGGAGTCTGCAATCTTAATCTCGTTCCAGTCCTTGTCCACGAAGGCCTTGCGGATTCTAATGTCCTCGGCAGAGGCTGGGGCCGCGGTGGACTGGCCATTCTCGCGCAGGTCTGTTACCGACCTGGCCTTATTCTCGTTAACATCGGGTTTCAGGATGGTTTGGCCGCTGCCGGTGTGCAGCGCCTCGTCATTCAGTTTGGTTTTGCTCGTCTTTCTAAGCTTTGTCATAATTCTTTCTCGTCTTCTTCTGCGGAGGCTTTCGCCTGCTGTGCCCACAGGCTGGGGCACGCTTCATCACATAGTTATAAAATCAGGCCTGGCCCGCTGCCCCTGTGCGGGAGGGGAGCATCAGCGCCAAGCATGTAAAGGTTTCTCTATTTCGACCGGATTGCTATAACGGGGTCCAGGTTTGATGCCAGCACGGCCGGGATGATACCCGACAGCATGCCGATAACGGCCGATACGCCGAGGCCAAGTATAATGTTGCCTGCCGAGAGCGTGACCTTCATCATGTCCTGGGGAATGAGCGTGAGCAGGAACACCAGCATAATGCCGATGCCGCCGCCCAACAGGCTCAGGAAAACAGCCTCGAACAGGAACTGGAAAAGTATGAAAAAGTTTTTGGCGCCCAGCGCTTTTTGTATCCCGATGATGTTGGTGCGCTCCTTTACCGACACAAACATGATGTTGGCGATGCCGAAGCCGCCCACAAGTATAGAGAAGCCTCCAATGATCCAGCCTCCAAACCCAACGGCGCTGAAAAAGCCGCCGATGGCTTCCTGTATCATCTCGGGCCGGTTCATGGCAAAGCTGTCCTCATCGCGGGGGCGCAGGCCGCGTATGTTGCGCATGATGCCGCGCGCCTCATACTCCAGTTCCAGCAGGCCCGGGTCGTTGTCGCGGCCTTTCAGGGCGATGGTGGACCCCAGGCCGTTTGGCCCCACATCATACATCTTGGAGAAGGTGCTGTAGGGCACCATACCCATCTGGTCCATGTTCGGCATCCCGAAGATGTTCTCGCCCTGCTTCTCGATCACCCCGATCACGGAGAACTTCTGCCCGGACACCTTCAGCGTCTGCCCGATCGGGCTGCCGTAGGGGAAGAGGGTGGTGGCTACCTCGTCGCCGATGATGATCACGTTGCGGGCGGCCTCCGCCTCCTGCGGGGTAAAGTAACGGCCGTCCACGATCGGCACTTCGCTTACGCTCGGATAGTCGTAGGAGATGCCCATCAGGTTCCCGTTGGAGTAGCTGTTGTTGCCCTGCTTAAAGGTGTTGCCGCCCTTGCTTGAGGATATGGCCACGCCGCTGCTGGTGGTGATGCGGCGCTCCAGCAGGCGAAACTCACGCTCGGTGGGCTCCGGGCGTTGAAAGTATTTCCACCACGGGTAGCTGCCCCCGGTAGACCAGGGCCACTTCTCCACGTAGATCACCTTGTCGCCGATAAAGCTCATGCTGTCGCGCACATTGCGCTCCAGCGAGTCCACCAGCGTGAACACGGAGATGATGGCAAAGATACCGATGGTAACCCCCAGCAGCGACAGGATCGTGCGCAGGAGGTTGGCGCGCAGGGCCTGCCACGCAAAGCGAAAGCTTTCGGCTATCAGGCGGAGGTAGATCATAGTGTTCTTCTTATATCAGGTAAAACAGTAGCAAGTAATTTTCTTAAAAGTAAGAATAATTCGGCCAAAGCGAGTAAATTTGCGGTTTGATTTTTTGTTTTTTAGTTGGCGGTTGATTATGAACCTCAGCAGGCGGCGCTGCTGTTGTGTAACAGGAGATACCGCACACGTATAAGAACCAAATACCGTAATATTTGCTATATGAAATTATCCGAATTTAAGTTCGAGCTTCCTGAAAGCTACCTTGCCTCCCACCCTTCCGAAAACCGCGACGAGTCCCGCATGATGGTGATCCACCGCGACACCGGTAAAATCGAGCACCGCGTGTTTAAAGACATCCTGGAGTACTTCGAAGAGGGCGACGTGATGGTGGTGAATGATACCAAGGTGTTTCCGGCGCGCCTGTACGGCAACAAGGAAAAGACAGGGGCTAAGATTGAAGTGTTCCTGCTGCGCGAGCTCAACAAGGACATCCACCTGTGGGACGTGCTGGTAGACCCGGCCCGCAAGATCCGCGTGGGCAACAAGCTATACTTTGGCGACAGCGATCTGGTGGCCGAGGTGATCGACAACACCACCTCCCGCGGCCGTACCATCAAGTTCCTGTTCGACGGCCCGGACGAGGAGTTCTACAAGACCATTAACGACCTGGGCGAAACGCCGCTTCCCAAGTATATCAAGCGCGAGGCGGAGCCTGAGGACCGGGAGCGCTACCAGACCGTGTATGCCAAGAACGTAGGCGCCGTGGCTGCCCCAACCGCTGGCCTGCACTTTACCAAAGAGGTGATGAAGCGCCTGGAGATCAAAGGCGTGGACGTGGAGCCGATCACGCTGCACGTGGGCCTGGGCACTTTCCGTCCGGTGGATGTGGAAGACCTGACCAAGCACAAAATGGACTCGGAGAACTTTATGGTGCCCGCCGCCACCGCCGAGCGCGTGAACAAGGCGCTGGACAGCAAGAGGCGCGTGTGCGCCATCGGCACCACCACCATGCGTGCCCTGGAGTCCTCGGTATCGGCCAACAGCCGCCTGAAGGCCAACGAAGGCTGGACAGACCGTTTCATCTTCCCGCCCTACGACTTCAAGATCGCCAACAGCCTGCTCACCAACTTCCACATGCCGGAAAGCACGCTGCTGATGATGGCCGCTGCCTTCGGCGGGTATGACCTGGTGATGAAGGCGTACGAGGAGGCTATCAAAGAAAACTACCGCTTCTTCAGCTACGGCGACGTAATGCTGATCCTGTAAGTATAAACTGCTTGCAAAAGTATAAAGCCCCGGTCTTAAAAAGCAGGGGCTTTATACTTTATATCAAGATGGTTAGAGATTTGAAGCGCGTTTCGTCTCTACAACTCCTAAACTCTCTAACTCCCAAACTCCCAAACTCAAAACAACTTTCTAACTTTGCCCTATGGCAAAAACCCCGGAATATGCGATCATAGTGGCTGGCGGCAGCGGCAGCCGCATGCAGCACGAGCTGCCCAAGCAGTTTATGGAGGTAGCGGGCAAGCCGATCCTGATGCACACGATAGAGCGCTTCCACAAGTATAACCCTGCTGTTAGAATGGTTGTGGTGCTGCCGCAGGAGCAACTCAACACCTGGCGCAGCCTCTGCCAGAAGCACGGCTTCAGGCTGTTCCACATGACGGTGCCGGGCGGCGCCACGCGTTTCGGTTCGGTCAGGAACGGGCTGGACGCGGTGATGGGAGACGGTCTGGTGGCCGTGCACGATGGCGTGCGCCCCTTTGTGGCGGTGGAGACGATACAAGCGGCTTACGAGGCCGCCGCAACGTATGGAAGCGCTGTGGTGGCTGTGTCGCCGAAAGACTCTATCCGGGAACTGACGGCGGAGGGAAGCCGTGCCGTGCCGCGTGCCAAGTATAAACTGGTGCAAACGCCGCAGGTTTTCCAGGCAAGTATACTTCGTAAGGCTTATGAGCAGCCGGAACAGGAGTACTTCACCGACGATGCCTCGGTGGTGGAAAGTATAGGCGAAAGTATAACTTTAGTGGAAGGCAGCTACCGCAACATCAAAATCACCACGCCCGAGGATCTTCTGCTTGCCGAGGCTTTTGCAAGGGAAGGTTAGGGAATCTTGAAGTCTATAACGATGGCTTCCCTCCGGGGAGGGGAATTCACCCCACCCCAACCCTCCCCTAAAAACAGGGGAGGGAGCTCCGTTCATTTTGTATAAGCCAAAGCTATCGAATCTGATCCCAGTCCTTGGGTTGAGCGCCTTGTGAGATCCGGTGCTCAACTTGTTGAGCAGCCGTAGCGCAGCGGAGGCAGGAGGGAACACAGCGCGATGCCAAAGGACGAGCCCTCTCGGGCTGGAGAGCGCCAAAGCTGGAGATGAAACGAGCAGGTAGTAAAGCCGTGGAACAGCAGTAACTACAAAGTATAGCTTGTCTCAAAAAGCAGGAAGCAGCGGCTATGAAAGTATAAAGTATAGCTCAAGTATAAAAAGACACAAGCGGACGCTTGCGCCAGCGGAAGTCAGTGGAAGGATGCAGGCAAATATGAAAGTATAACGCAAGATAACTGCCAGACCAATACACTCCTACACCTCCGGCTGACGCCCCGCCTCCAGAAAAGCCTGGTTCTCCTGCACCGCCTCCGGGGAAATCACCTCCAGCTTCGGATCGGGCCTGGAGAGGTTGAGCAGAAAGCCCCGCATGTGGGTGAGGTTCTGCAGGTCGTGGGTGATGCAGAGGACGGTCTTGCGCCGCTCGTCTACCCAGTTCTGGAGCAGCCCGAACACCTGGTGCTTATAGTATACATCCAGCTGCTGCGTGGGCTCATCCAGCAGGTTAATGGCAGCATCCTGCAGCATGAGCTGCGCCAGCCACACCAGCTGCTGCTCGCCGCCGGAGAGGGTGGTAAAGTCGTGATCCATCAGGTGGGAGAGCTGCAGCAGTTCCAGCGTCTGGGCCGCTAACGTATAATCCTCCGAAGTATAATTCTCGAAAAAGCGCTTTTGGCGGAACAGGCCCATCACCACCAGGTCGTGCACCTTAATGGGGAAGTTAATGACGGATTTTTGCGGCAAGTATGCCAGCAGGCCCTTGCCCGATGGGTTGGAGAGGTGTCGCAGGTCGTGGTTTTGCACCAGTAGCTGCCCCTGGTAATCAATTTTCCCCTGAAAAGCGCGGAAGAGCGTGGTCTTGCCGGCGCCGTTATGGCCGATGATCGCCACAAAGGCAGGGGAGGGTACAAAAAAAGAAAGGTTGCGGATCAGCACACGTTGGCCATAACCCGCAACCAGATTCTTTGCTTCGACGATGTTGTCCAATGATTAATTACTAATGATGTATGAATAATGAGTCAGCTTTAAAGCCATTGGCAATTATTCATTACTCATTACCAATTATTCATTATTAATACTCGTCCTCGTTAAACATGAAATCCTCTTTGGTAGGATAGTCAGGCCAGATCTCTTCGATGCTCTCGTAAGGCTGTCCGTCGTCCTCCAGGGCCTGCAGGTTCTCTACAACCTCCATAGGGGCGCCGGAGCGGATGGAAAAGTCGATCAGCTCATCTTTTGTGGCTGGCCAGGGTGCATCCTCCAGGTATGAAGCTAATTCAAGTGTCCAGTACATAGTATTTTCTCCTTTAACTTATTGGCGTGTGTGATTTGTTCGCAAAAGTATAAATAAAAACAAGAACAAAAATTTTAACTAAATATTTATTGTTTTTTGTCTGTTTTTAACAACACAACGCAAATAAAAAACAAATGTTCAAAAAGTGAGGAATAAATTCAGGGCACTGCCGCGGCACAGTAACATAAGTTGTAGGAGGCGCGGCAGGGGCGGTGGCAGTAAACGCAAAAAGCGCCTGCTACCACCGCAGCAGGCGCTTTTTGTAAAGTATAGCCGGAGCTGTGGCTTAGCGCGAGATGGCGCTCAGCTGACTCTGGAACATCTCGATCAGGGCGGTCTTGGTGCCGATCTTGCGGTTGAAGTTGCGGATCTTCCCTTTCAGCATGTTGCGGAAGGCCTCGTTGCTCGGGGAGTCGTTGAGCTTGTCCAGGTTCGTCTCCAGTACCTCCAGCTCGGTTTTGTCTGATTTGATAAAGTCCCGGAGGGCGTTGATGCGGGCCTGCAGGCCATCGGGCTCCGAATACTCCTCGTTGCTGGCCTGCTGGCGCTTTCGGATGTAGTGCTCCAGGCTGCTCATCTCAAATACGCGGTCGCAGGCCTTGATAAAGCGCTCCCAGATGGCGTCCGACACGTCGGGGCGCACCGGTCCAACCTTTTTCCACTCGGCCTGCAGCTCCTTGGCGCGCTTTACGGCATCGTTCAGACTCATGTCCTGCAGCAGCTGCTCGGCCTCCACGGCCAGCTCCTGCTTGCGCTCGAAGTTCTGCTCGTAAAACTGGTCCCTGGAGGCGTTCTTCTCCTTCTGTATCTTGCGCTTCAGGCGCTCGAAAAAGTGGTTGTGCGCCTTCCGGAAGTTGTTCCAGAGGGTGGTCATGGTCTTGCGCGGCAGGTTGCCGCCCACTTCTTTCCATTCGTTCTGCAGTTGCTTCAGCTTGGCGGTCGTCTCCTCCCACTCCTCCGAGTTTGCCAGGTGGTACGACTGGTTGATCAGATCCCTGTAGCGTTCGTAGGCGCGGTTCTGCATGCGCTTCTTATCCTCGAAGAAGTTCTTCTTGCGCTCAAAGAAATTCTCCACAGCATTGCGGAAACGCTCCTCTATCTCGTCGGTGAGCTCTTTCTCCACCGGCCCGGTCTTGATCCAGGCCGTGCGCAGGTCCTTCAGCTTCTCGGTGGCCTCTTTCCAGTCGATGCTCTCGCTATGGGCCTCGGCCTCCTGTATCAGGCTCACCTTGATGCTCAGGTTCTTCTCGCGGTTCTGCTTGATGGTCTCGTTTATCTCCTCTTCGGCTGTGGCCAGGGTATGGTAGAGCTGCTCAAAGTCGCCGAGGGCGTCGTAGCTGCCCACCTGCTCCTTCATGTGCAGTACTTTCATCAGGAAAGAGCCCTTGTTATCGGAGGCCTCGATGCGTTGCAGCAGGTTGTTCACCTTGTCGCGGAACATCTCGAAACGCTTGGCAAAGTACACAAGCGAGTCATCCTCAGACTCTTTCACGTCGCCTACCTGGCGTGCAGGGTAGTTCATAAAGGGCTTAAGCCATACTTGCTGGTCCTGGGTAAAACCAAACTTCTTGGCTTCTTCCAATAGGTTGTTGTGTTCCATTTTACTGGATTGGGTTATGCGTCGTACGTAAATATTGGGTTAAGGCATCAGGGGCAAACTAACCTCTGCATACGCAGGCGTGCCTGTCGCGTTTGCCGCGGCTTGGACTAAACCGGGCGTGCGCCTGAAGGATTGCTGGTGCAAAACCAGTAAATGCATACCTTACCCATACAGTTTCTACAAGTTTAATGATTTCAAAGCACTTTTGTGAAGTGCAAAGACATGAATTTTTGCGATCTTTGTAATTCCTTACGTTAATAATAATCAGGCGGATAAGTTGCCGGCGCCGCGGAGCCGCGGCAGGCCGTTACATTGCCCGTCTCATTATTTAAAAGTATATTGACAAAACACCATTTAGAGATAGCATGAGCAACGAAACCATTATTTTTTCGATGGCCGGGGTGAGCAAGATCTACCCTCCAAAGAAACAAGTACTTAAAAATATCTACCTCTCGTTCTTCTACGGGGCTAAAATCGGCGTGCTGGGCCTCAACGGCTCGGGTAAATCCAGCTTGCTGAAGATCATCGCGGGCGTGGACAAGGAGATTCTGGGCGAGGTGGTATGGTCTCCGGGCTACACCGTGGGCTACCTGGAGCAGGAGCCGCAGCTGGACCCCACCAAAACCGTGCGCCAGGTAGTGGAGGAAGGCGTGAGCGAGGTGGTGGCCCTGTTGAAGGAGTTCGACGAGATCAACATGAAGTTCGGCGAGGAGATGACCGACGAGGAGATGAACAAGCTCATCGACCGCCAGGGCGTGGTGCAGGAGAAACTCGACCACCACAATGCCTGGGAGCTGGACAACCGCCTGGAGCGCGCCATGGATGCCCTGCGCACGCCGCCGGAGGATGCCCTGATCGCTAACCTGTCGGGTGGTGAGAAGCGCCGCGTGGCCCTGTGCCGCCTGCTGCTGCAGGAACCGGACGTACTGCTACTGGACGAGCCGACCAACCACCTCGACGCCGAGTCAGTGGACTGGCTGGAGCAGCACCTCAAGCAATACAAAGGCACCGTGATCGCCGTCACCCACGACCGTTACTTCCTCGACAACGTGGCCGGCTGGATTCTGGAGTTGGACCGCGGTGAGGGCATTCCGTGGAAAGGCAACTACAGCAGCTGGCTGGAGCAGAAGTCTACTAGGCTGGCGGCAGAGGAGAAGACCGAGAGCAAGCGCCAGAAGACCCTGCAGCGCGAGCTGGAGTGGGTGAAGATGGCCCCGAAAGCCCGCCACGCCAAGTCGAAGGCCCGTATCAGCCAGTATGATAAACTGGCCAGCGAAGAGGCCAGCAAGAAAGAAGAAAAGCTGGAACTGTTTATACCGGACGGCCCGCGCCTGGGTAGCCAGGTAGTAGAGGTAAACCATGTAAGCAAAGCCTACGGCGATAAACTCCTTTTTGAGGATCTGAACTTTGCCCTGCCGCAGGGCGGCATTGTGGGGATCATCGGGCCGAACGGTGCCGGTAAAACGACCTTATTTAAGCTGATAACAGGCCAGGAGAAGCCGGATGCAGGTGAGTTTACCGTTGGTTCTACGGTGCAGATCTCGTACGTGGACCAGGAGCACGCCAACCTGGACCCGAACAAATCGGTGTTCGAGGTGATCTCGGGAGGCACAGAGCACATGATCATGGCGGGGCGCCAGGTGGTGTCGCGCGCCTACGTGAGCAAGTTCAACTTCTCGGGCGGTGACCAGGAGAAGAAGGTGGAGAAGCTGTCGGGTGGGGAGCGCAACCGCGTGCACCTGGCCATGACGCTGAAAGAGGGCGGCAACCTGCTGCTGCTCGACGAACCCACCAACGACCTGGACGTGAACGCCATCCGTGCGCTGGAGGACGCGTTGGAGAACTTTGCGGGTTGTGCCGTCATTATCTCCCACGACCGCTGGTTCCTGGATAGAATTTGCACCCATATCCTGGCCTTTGAGGGCGACTCACAGGTGTACTGGTTCGAGGGGAACTACACGGAGTACGAGGAGAACAAGAAGAAGCGCATGGGCGACGTGGAGCCGAAGCGTATCCGTTATAAGAAGCTGGCGTAGCCACCAGAGTATACACCCCTTTGCTGCAAGCCCCCGCTGCCACTACGGCAGCGGGGGCTTTTTTTATGCCGTGTTATACTTTTAACTGGCTGATAAGCGCGTAGTTACAGTGGCTGCTGAAAATTTTTTCTAAAAAAAATTATTGTACTCTCCATCCTTAATATATGCTTTAGGAATATGGCTGATAATAAGCAGGTTGTAATATTTAAAGAGGGGGCAGTGTGGGTAAAGTATAAACGAAGAGAAATAACATACTATAACTTGCATATTAAATTTATCTGCTATTTATTTGCATCGTCTACTTAAGGAAATATAACTATCTAATTAAGTAATTGAACTGAATATTTGCATCTCACTATAAATAAAAACTAAACCTCAAAACTGTTCTAAAGTCATGAAAAAAAATGTACTCAATGATTCTCTGGTAAACGTGATTGTTGCTACTTATTTTATTGTGGGCAGTATAATCAGCCACTTGCTTGTAATGGCATAAGTTTACCGGCTGTACCATATAAGAGGGGGCTGCGCTGTAAGGGTGCAGCCCCCTCTCTTTTATCAGGAACCCGGAGCAGCAGGATCAGCTTAAAAATGATTAAGTTTGCCAGAGCCCTGCCGGGTGCACAGCGGCAGGAGAGCGATTATCTCTACAACGTATGATCACCTACCTCCGCCACGAGCAGATAAACAAAACCAAGTGGGACGCCTGCATTGCGGCATCTGCCGATAATATGGTGTATGCGCTGTCGTGGTTTCTGGATGTGGTGGCGCCGGGCTGGCAGGCCTTTGTGGAGGAGCAGGAGGGGGCTTATGTAACGGTGATGCCGCTGCCGGGCATACTTAAAATGGGCTTTCCGTACCTGAGCCAGCCTTACCACACGCACCAGCTGGGCATGTTCACCACCGCCCGCAGCAGCGAGAGGGTGCGGGAGCAGCTGCTGGAGCTCACCGTGAAGCGCTATAAGTTTATCCACAGCTACCGCTTTAACATGAGCGACACGGCCAGCCTGGAGCAGCTGCAGGACAAGTATGAGCTGGTGGCAAGGTATACACGCTACCTCAAACTAAACAAGCCATACAAGGAGCTTTACAAAAACTACACCCGCGACCGCAAGATGAACCTGAAGCGGGCGCAGCGGGCCAACCTGCGCATGTTCGGGAGCGACGACATCGAGCCGCTGATCCAGCACTTTAAGAAGCACATCGAGCACAAGGTGGTGGGCGGCGTGTCGGAGTACACGTACCAGATGCTGCGCGATTTGTACCGGGTGATGCAGGAGCGGGGTGTGGCGCAGTTGATCTATACCACCGCCGGCGGTGAGGTGAATGCCGGGTGCCTGTTCTTTAAGTATAACAACGTCATCAGCTACGCCTTTAACTCGGCCGACAGCGAGGGGCGCGCGGCCAACGGCCGTACCCTGGTGCTCGACGAGATCATCCGGCAGCACGCAGGCACCGATTATACCCTGGACTTCGAGAGTCCGATGATTGAGCAGATAGAGCACTTCTACGCCAGCTTCGGGGCGCACCGGGTAAAGTACTTCGCGCTGCGCCACAACGCGCTGCCGCTGTACGTCAGGGTTATCCGCAACATCCGCATGAAAGTATACCGCACCTTCTTTGCCTCCGGCGTGGCCGAGGAAGTATAAACCCCGCACGCGTGCCGCAGTTACTCCAGCATAACGAAATCGACAAAGCCGCCTGGGACGCCTGTGTGGCGGCCTCCGGGCAACGGCAGGTGTATACGCTGTCGTGGTACCTGGACGTGGTGTCGCCGGGGTGGCAGGCGGTGGTGGAGCAGCAGCGCGGGGTTTACACGTGCGTGATGCCGCTGCCCGTGCGCCGCAAGTATGGCATTTTATACTTGCAGCAGCCGCTCTTCTGCCAGCAGCTGGGCATCTACGCGCAGCGGGAACTGAGGCCGGAGCAGGCAGCGGCGTTTCTGGCGCTGGTGCAGCAGCACTTCAAGTATAGCCCGGGCTACGCGTTCTGCACCGGCAACACCAGCTCCCTGCAACGCATAAAACAGGAGCACCTGCAGCCGATTCATACCTTGTACCTGGACCTGAACCGGCCGTATGAGCAACTCTGGAAAGGCTACACCCGCGACCGCAAGTATAACCTCAACAAGGCCCGCCGCGAGCGCCTGCGCCTGGTGCAGAGCCGGGATATTGAGCCGCTCATCGGCCTGTTCCGCCAGAACATCGCGCGCAAAGTATACGGTGGGGTGGATGAAGCGGCGTACCGTATGCTGCGGCAGTTATACACCGCTTGTGTGGAAAAGGGGATAGCCGAGCTGATTTATACTTTGGATGAACAGGGAAGTATAACGGCGGGCGGGCTGTTTCTGTACTACGGCGGCTACATCACCTACATCTTTAACGCTGCCGACGCCAGCGGCCGCAAAAGCAACGGCCGCACCCTTATCCTCGACGATGTGATCCACCGCAACGCCAACTCCCAACAGGTGCTGGACTTTGAGAGCCCGATGATCGGAAGTATAGCCGGGTTTTACCGGAGCTTCGGGTCGGAGCCTGCGCCTTTTTACGAGTGGAAGTACAACCGGCTGCCGCTGCCCCTCCGGCTGCTGAAGCAGGTGCGGCAGGAGCTGCTGCTCAGGCTGCAGGAGGGGCCAAAAGCCGGTTCGTAACCGCTGCAACTTCTGCCGCCGCAAATTTCCTTTAAAAGTACCCTATACAAGGCGTCAACTCTTGGAATGTCAATACGTTATGGGTTAACAATTGTGCGTGATCGGGCGTATACATACGAAAGGTATACTTATAACCTAACTTTAATATGTAAAAAACTTTACCCCGATTGCCATGAAAAATGTTTACAAAAACCAGGAGTCATTAGCTTACCTGATTATTGCTGCATACTTTGCGGTGGCCGGCACCATTGCCGTGCTGGTAAGCTATTAACCAAACGCACCTCTGAACGAAAAAGGCCATACGCAAGTATGGCCTTTTATATTTTCAGGCTGATTGAGCTACAGCCCTTACTTTACTTTCTCAAAATCGAGCTCACTGAAGTGAAAGTCGGGGTTGTCGGCGTCGAGGCGCAGCTGGCTTATGCTTCCGTCCTCGCCGGCGATGAAGCGCGCGTTGGTGGGCGTGAGCAGGGCATAGTCGTTTTTCCAGTCGAGGTTGAAGATGTCGTGCTGCCAGAAGTTAAGCGTGCCGTTTAGCACCGGCGCCGGCTCCAGCTGCAGGTGCAGTTTGCCGTCTTTCAGGCTAACGATGGCGGCGCCGTAAAGCTTGCTGTGGTAGGTGCCGGTGTAGTCTTTCAGGTTGCGGGTTGGCTTGCTCTTTTTGGCTTTCTTCTCCTTTGGCGCCTTGGCGACAGCGGCAGCCTCCGCCTTGCGAGCCTCTGCGGCCCTATCCAGGTAAAATTGGCTCCAGTCGCGGCCGTTCTCCACGCCCAAAAGCTGGTCCAAGGTATAGTTGCCGAGCGGCGTCATGATGCTGCTCATGCTGTTGGTCAGGATCACCATACCCAGGTTCTCCTCCGGCACCAGCACCGTGCGGCTGTTCATGCCCTCATGCCCGCCGCCGTGGTATACTTGCTTGCGACCCTCGTAATCGCCCACAAACCAGCCCAGGCCGGTGCCCACAAAGTGCGTGGAAGGCGTTATCTCCTCGGATTGTTTGGAAACCGGGAACGGGTTGTGCATTGTCCACATGTTGCGGCTGGCTTCTTCACTGAATATCTCCTTATTGTTATACTTGCCGCGGTTCAGCTGCAACCGCATCCACTGGGCCTGTTGGTTCACGCTGGTGAAAATGCCTGCTGCCGGGTTCCAGTTGTCCCAGGCGTTGAGGGTGGTGGCCACAGGCTTTTGGTTTTCGTCATTGCCGTGCGGCGAAGCCACGTTTTGCACGCCTTTCAGCTCGTTAACCGACGTATAGGAGCGGCTCATGCCCAGCGGCCGGAAGAACGTTTCCTTGATGTAATCTTCCCAGCTTTTGCCACTCACCTGCTCAATCACCTCCCCGGCCGTGATGAACATCAGGTTGGAGTAGCCATAGCCATCGCGGAACCCGTACACCGGCTCCAGGTAGCGCATGCGCTCGATGATCTCGGGGCGACTGTAGGTGGTGTTGTACCACAGCAGATCGCCGCTGAAGGTCTGGAAGCCCACGCGGTGGCTCAGTAAATCCTCTATCGTCAGGTTCTCCGTCACGAACGGGTCATAGAGCTGCAGGTAGGGCACATACTTTTTCACCTTGTCCTCCCATTTGATTTTGCCTTGGTCTACCAAAGTGGCCAGCGCAGCGGCCGTATAGGCTTTGGAGTTGGAGGCGATGCCGAAAACCGTGTTGGCATCTACCTGTCCGCCCTTTTTAGTATCGAGCACACCGTAGCCTTTGGCAAAGATCACCGAGTCGTTTTTCACGATGGCGATGGCCATGCCCGGCACATCCCATTCTTTCAGGGCCTTTTGGTAGTAGGCGTCCAGTTTCTGGAGGGTGGCGGCAGTGTTTTGCTGCGCCTGCATCTGTGGCAGGGGCAGCAGGGCCAGGCATAGCAGTAGAAGGCTGATGCGCAAAGTATAGATTCTGTCCATTAATATAGTAGTATGATAATGTAGCAAGGTAAGTAATTTTGGGCAGGCAGTAAAGGGCCGGGGAAGTGTCGTTTTGAGGGTTCTCGGTTTGAGTGCAGCGAGGTTGAGGAAGCGGGGTTTTGGCTTTAGTTATACTTTTATACTTGAGTTATACTTCATACTTCCGCTGGCGCGGGCTTGCAACTCGTATCCTACTATGATGTTGGGTTTGCAACCCGACTGGCTCACAGAGCCATACTTTATACTTTGGTCATACTTCATAGCTTCTCTGGCGCAAGCGTCCGCTTGTGCCTTTTTATACGCCTTCTTATACTTTGGCTATACTTTTATAGCCGTTGCTTCCTGCAACCTGAACCAAGCTATACTTTCTAGCTGCCGCTGATCCTCAGTCTTACGAACCTACAGTTTCATTTCCAGCTTTGGTGCTCTCAAGCCCGAGAGGGCTCGCCTTCGGGCATCGCGCTGGGAGCTTTTCCTTTGCTCCTGCGTCGCAATACCTCACTCCGTTCGGCACCGGAAAAACTCGCATAGGCGCTCAACCCAAAGGCTGGGATCAGTTTCGATAGCTGCGGCTGACGTAGCTTCAACCAAAGTCCCCCTTTGAAGGGGGCAGGGGGATGATGATCGTCTTCTGAACAAAGGCTATAATCAGTTTCGATAGCCGCCGCTTTTGTCATCTCGACCTACGGGAGAGATCTCTTTAAAATTCTGGATAGATCTCTCGCCCTGCTCGAGATGACAGTGAAAGTATAGCAAGTACAGAATTCCCCTCCTTGGAGGGGTTGGGGTGGGTGTATACTTTGTAGGGACAAGGCATGACCTGTCCGCGCAAGATCAGTGGCAATTGAATTCATACTTTAGTCAATGTAATTACATAACTCCCTCCCCTGTTTTTAGGGGAGGGCTGGGGAGGGGTGAAAATTCTCCTCCTCGCGCGGCTGGTGCGACCCCTGCTCATACTCCTTTTTCTCCATCTCCAGTTGCTGCAGCTCTTTGGCGGATAGGTCGGCGAGCTTGCGCAGGTCGGGTTGGCCGGCATCTACCCAGGCCGTGTACCAGTAGCTGGCGATGGTGTGGGTGGCCAGGCGCATCTGCCGCTCCACCTGCCCGTTCAGGCGCTTGCTGTAGGCCTCGGAGAACGCGCGGGAGTACACGCGGGTGGTCAGGTTGTTGCGCACCTCAAAGCCATACTTCTTCTCCTCGTCAAACTCCTGCGTCAACTCTCGCTCAAAGTATAAAACCGAGTCGAGGGCAGTGTGGGCGGAGCGTACCAGTTCCCAGGCTTTCAGCTGCGGTTGCTCGATGTAAGTGGCCTGCCCCACAAAGAAATCATAGTTGCCGGAGAAGAGCTCGGGCAGGCGCGTTTCCCAGAAGGCGTGGATGCCGTGCTGGCCGGTAAGCTGCCCGTTGTAGTTTTGGGTGGTGTGCAGCGGCACGCAGGCATCGGCTATGTAGTGGCCTATCTCGGTGCTCAGGCGCAGGATGCGGTCTACGTCACGCTCCTTAAAGGCTTCCGTGAGCTGGTATTTCATGCGGTTGATGTGCCAGGGCGCAATGCCATAGGCCATGAGCGTGTCCTCGGTATACTTCTCCACTGCCTCCGGCCAGAACCGGGGTATTTTGTAGAGGGCGCTGTCGCCGTACACGTCCAGGTCGATGTAGTGGCGCGGGGCCTCGCCCTCCACGGCATAGCGGCGCTTGTCGGGGTTCACGGCGTTTTCGGTGATGTAGCGGATGTGCTTTTTATAGAACCTCATCATCTCGGGCGGCAGCGAGAACACAGCCAGGCGGTTGATGCGCTGGTGCGCGAAAAAGCCCCAGGTATAGCCGTTGAGCGGCAGCAACAGGGTGAGCAGCAGTAGTATAACCTTATACTTTTTAGCCATACTTGCGGTGTACGTGGGTTTAAGCGGAGGGGGTTGTGCTGTAACTTGCTTAGAGAAAGACCTATAACGCCCTGGCCGCTTTGCGCAAGCAAGTGCAGGCGTATTTATTTATGCTACAAGCTATAAAAATAGCAGAACCTCCGTATAAACTTATCTTTGTCTCTACTTCCTAAAGATACACCTACTCCGATGGATACCCTTGACTTCTTCAGCAACGTTCCGGAAAACATCATCATCATATCGCCGGAGCACAGAATACTAGCGGTTACAGACACGTACCTGAAAACAACAGGCCGCAGGCGTGAGGAACTGATCGGTTTGATTTTCCTGCTGGAGGCTTTCCCCAATAACGACGTGCCGTACGAGGAAAACCCGGTAAGAATATCCATCGATAATGCCATCCACACAAAGGAAGCGGACTACCTGGACGTGATCCGCTATGACATCGCGAAGCCGGCTGAAGAGGGGGGCGGGTACAGTGAGCGGTATTGGGAGGCATCGCACACGCCGGTCCTGGATGAGGAGGGCAGTATAAAGTACGTTATCCAGAATACCCACGACGTTACGGAAAGGGAGATGGCCCGGCAGGCGCAAGCCATGAGCGAGGAGAAGTTCAGGTTTCTGACGGATGCCGTTCCGCAGCTGATCTTTATGCTGGATGGGGAAGGCAAACCTGCGTATGTGAACAAGCGCTGGGTCGACTACACGGGTACCTCGCCCGAGGACACGCTGCACAACAACGGGTGGGAGCTGGCTATTCACCCGGATGACTTGCAGCTTGTGCGGCAGAGGATGCGCGAGGCAATTTTGGCTGGCGAAGAGTTACAGCTGGAGTACCGCATCCGCAACAAGTATGGCATGTACCGGTGGTTCCTGACAAAGACCCTGCCCATGCAAGACGAAAACGGGAACACCCTGCTGTGGGTGGGCAGCTCCTCGGATGTGCAGGACGCCAAGCAGCTGGTGCAGGAACTGCTAGATAGCAACGAGCAGATGTCGGTGCTGGCCGACCAGGTGCAGCAGGCCTATACAAAGGCCGAAGTGGAGCGCCGCACCCTCGAGCGGCTTATCATGAAAGCGCCCGTCTTCTTCAGCATCCTCCGCGGGCCTGAGCACCGCTATGAGCTGGTAAACGAAAAGTACAGGCAATTGATGCCGCAGAAGGAGCTGCTCGGCAAAGCCGTAGCAGAAGTGCTGCCGGAGGTAGCGGAGCAAGGTTTTGTGACGATCCTGGATGAGGTTTACAATTCCGGCAAAGAGTATGTGGCAGAGGACTTAACCGTTAGCCTCGATCGCTACAACACTGGAAACCTGGAGGAGATGCAGTTGACCTTTATCTTCCAGGCCATCTACGATGAGCAACATCAGGTCAACGGCATCATGATCTGCGGGTATGATATCACGGGAATTGCCGGGAAGTAAATGCGCTAAATATGCCAACGCCCGAACTTATATCACATTAATGCGCTTTACCATAGCATGAACCAGGCCCAGGTAGATTTTCAGCAACTTCGGATTAAACACATCCTGTTTAAGTCGAAGGTGCGCTCCGTTCTTTACGGAGGGAGGAAAGACGAGGCTTTCTTCTCGGGGAGCGGGCCCCTGAGCTTATGGTTTAGCGCAATAGGCAGGAGCAAGTATGTGGGCCTGCCCGAGATGCAGGAATTGATAAAGGTGCAACAGGAGCTGGACTCGGCTTCCGATCAACTGTTTCGCCTGTACGGCAACGGCAAGATTGAGGAGGCGCTGGCCGGGCTGCAAAAAATAGAGGAGCGCTCCGCCAGGTTCCTGGAACTGCTCTCCAAGCTGGAGGAGCGCGTATCCGTGCCGGGTGACTCCCTGGTATAGCCCCGCCGTTACCCAAAACCTCCTGACACACTTCTTCTAAGGGCACCACCACAGCGTCCCGATCCCCTCCTAAGTATAAACCCGCCGCCGCGCCGCTTCCTATTCCTTTGCGCGTGCCGTATATTTGCATGGCTGATTCCGTTTATACTTTCGTAGCCAGTAACCAATGTATGAGAGACGCGCAACCAGGGATGCTAAGGCAGCTTTTTGAGTTTAAGGAAACAGAGCGCAAGTGGCACCTGCCCGTGCTGGCCGGGTTGTGTGTGGGCATACCGGTGCTGGCCGGCTACTACACAGACAACCTGCAGGACGGCAAGCTGGCCTCCATGGCCGCGCTGGTTATACTTTACATCCAGTCGCAAAGTATAGGCCGGCGGATGATCGTGCTCATGGCCAGTTCCTTTGGCATTATGCTCTCGTTTACCGTGGGTATCGTGTTTGGCTTTAACCCGGTGGTGGCCTCGGTGGTGCTGGGGCTGTATGCCTTTGCCGTGCACCTGGTTTTATACTACCTCAAGATGGTGCGCCCGCCGGGTAACTTCTTCTTCATCATGATCGCGTCGGTGGCGATCTCGATGCCGCACAACCTGGAAACGGTGCCCCACAACATCGGCCTTATCGGGATCGGAACCATAATCTCCTGCTTTCTGGGGCTGGTGTACAGCCTGGTCACCCTAAGGAAAACCCGCTCCGAGGATGAGGTGATCAAAGTAACCAAGAACCAGTATGTCAACTTTGTGGAGTCCGTAACATTCGGGGCTCTGGTTGGGCTTTCGCTGCTTATCGGCTACCTGCTGGAACTGGAGAAACCGTATTGGGTGCCCACCTCGTGCGCTGCCGTGATGCAGGGAGCCAGCGCCACGCATGTGTGGCAGCGCAGCGCCCAGCGTATCCTGGGCACTTTCCTGGGCCTTATCCTGACGTGGTTTATACTTTTGCTCAAGCCCTCGCTGCTGGTCATCAGCATCGGCATCATCGTGCTGCAGACCATTGTGGAGTTTCTGGTGGTGCGCAACTACGCCATTGCCGTTATCTTCATCACCATCCTTACCATCTTTCTGGCAGAGAGTGGCACCGCGCTAACCGTTAACCCGAGCGAGCTGATCACGGCCCGCTTCTTCGACATCCTTACCGGCAGCATCGTGGGCGCTGTGGGCGGCTGGCTGCTGTACAACGAGCGGGTGCATTACCTGGCTACCCGGCAAATCCGGAAAACGAGGCTCTCTATCGCCAGGCGGAAATAAGCTGCGGGCCATTTACTATGCCTGCTGTAGTATAGCGGGCGGTTTTTATACTTATACGGCTGCCTGCGTCTTGTCCCATTCGCAACCGGAGCGACTGCGGTTATACTTCCAATACCCCTCACGCTTTACCGAAGAAAGTATAAAGTATAAGTATGAATTTTGATGTTTTTCGCTGGGAAGAAGGATAAATATGGTTTTATTAGTATATTCATAGCGATGTAGGCTTTTACGGCTTTATTAGCCCAGCGGAGAAGTATAAAGGGAAAAGTACAGGAGGGGAGCTGTGGGTAAAAGTTATACTTCTATCATCCAGGAGACCTTTATTTTTTTCCATTATACCTTACCCCAAGACCTATGAAATCAAAGATCCTACTATGCCTTAGCCTATGCCTCGTCCTCTGGGGCTGTAAAGAGGATGAGCCGGAACCAACCAGCGTAAACGTAACGATGCAGAGCTCCAGCCAGACCCTTGTGGAAGGGGAGGCGCCGGTTGAGCTGACAATTGAATTAGACAGAACCTACAAGGACCTTAAATACCTATACTTAGCAGGAGCAGAAGGGCTCGTGGACAGAGAAACCGCTCTTAACCACGGATGGATAACCGTGGGAACGGGTGACGAGCAATTATACTTGCTCCGGGTGCCGATTCCTGCCGGTGAGAAGAAAAGAACGGTACGCCTGTGGGTGGCTAAGGACGAGGTGTACCAGGGCAACAGTACCTACGAGTTAAAAGTGTATAGCTATGAAAACGAGGTGGTGCTGCCCAAAACCAGCCTGGCCATCAAGTACCAGGATACCACTCCAAAGCCCGTGTTCGGCATATTCAAGAACCGAGAACTGGATGTAGCCCGCACCGTGAAAAAGGGTGGGCTTGACTATTTGAACCGGTTCTTCCTCACCGTATTTGCAGACAGGAGCTTCACGCAGCCACAGAAAATCACACTCACCTTTTCAGGAACAGCCGAAGAGGGGGTGCATTATGAAAAGGAAGCACAAGTAGTTCTGAATCCAATATATCCTGCTCGGCCTTGGCAGAGTAATAATGTGCTTGTTCTGCAAATTGTCCCAACCGCTAACTTCGACCCGGAGAAAACCATACAGATCAAGCTAAGTGCTGCAGAAGACGGCGTGATTGCGAACGGCGAGACGTACAATTGGCCTGTTACAGGAGAGGCTTTTACCCTGGAGAACACCTTCACACTGACTGTAACGGAGTAGACAAAGTATAAATAAAACCAAAACCGGCCTGCCACATAGGTTGTAGCAGGCCGGTCAGGTATAATTTCTAAAGTATAATCTTAGCGCTTCTTGCTCATTTCCGGGAAGCGCATCTTGTAGTCCGCGTCTACTTCGCCTTTGGAGATCTTGGCGAGCTTGTTCTTGATCAGGCGCTTCTTCAGGCCGGAGAGGTAATCGGTGAACAGGATACCCTCTACGTGGTCGTATTCGTGCTGGATCACGCGGGCGGTCATGCCGTCGTAGGTATCCTCGTGCTCGTTCCACTCCTCATCAAAGTAGCGGATCACGATGCGCTCGGGGCGGTACACCACCTCGCGCACGCCCGGGATGCTCAGGCAGCCTTCCTCAAAGCCCCACTCCTCGCCGTCCTCTTCCACAATCTCCGGGTTGATAAAGGCCTTCTTCACGCCCTTGCCTTTGTCCTCGTCGTCCATCATCGGCTCCGAGTCGATCACGAACAGGCGGATGCCCTTGCTGATCTGCGGGGCGGCCAGCCCCACGCCGTGGGCGTGGTACATGGTGGCGTACATATCTTCAACAAGCTCTTTTAGCTCCGGGTAGTCCTTCGGGATGTCTTGTGCCGGCTCCTTCAGTACCGGGTCTCCGTAGGCGGTAATTGGGTAAATCATATGTTTCTGCTTTCTAAATACGACTGTAAAATGATTACGGCGCTGATGCGGTCTACGGTTGCCTTGTCCTGGCGGGCCTTCTTCCGCAGCCCGCCGGCCAGCATGGTCTGCTGCGCGATCTTGGAGGTAAAACGCTCGTCCACCAGGTGCACCGGTACACCCGGAAATTCCTTCTGCAGCTTGCGCTGGAAGCCCACCACGTGCTGCGTGTTGTCGGTGGCCTCGCCGGAGAGCCGCTTGGGCATCCCCAGCACAAAGGCCTCCACAGGCTCGCGCTGCACATAGGCCTTCAGGTAAGACAACACCTCCTGGGCATGAACGGTTTCCAGCGGGCTCGCAATGATCTGGAGCGTGTCCGTAGCGGCCAGCCCCACCCGCTTTGTGCCGTAGTCAATCCCTAAAATTCTGCCCATAGTATGAATTTGTTGCCCCTGAGGTTCTGTCTGCAAAGGTAAGAGATTAAAAATTAATCTGATAGTGCGGGCCATACTTTGCCCCGTTCGCCAGGGCCGCCGCCAAGTATGCGGCGTATTAGCAACTTTAACAAATTTGTATTTGTATAGATATAAAGGACCTCAGTATATTTAAGGTAAATTATTGTACTACTTTGCCGTGCCTGTGCTGTGGCATTTCACTGAATTTATACTTTAAGAACATGGACAAGATGGAGCATGGGGAGGAAAATAACAGGGTCCGGAACACGCCCTTCCAGGTAAAGCTGCCGCTGTTTGTAAGTCTGGCGCTGGTGGTGGGCCTGCTGTTGGGCGCTACCATGTTCGCGCCCTCCACCACCAACCCGCAGGGCACCGCCAAAGGCTACCTCAAGTTCCGCGACGTGCTCAGCTACATAGACCGCGACTACGTGGACACCGTGGACGTGGAGGAACTGACGGACTACGCCATCACCAAGATGCTCGAGAAGCTGGACCCGCACACAGCCTACATTCCGGCCGACGAGCTGGCCATGGCACGCTCCTACCTGGAGGGCGATTTTGAGGGCATCGGCGTGGAGTTCAACATCTTCAAGGATACCATTTACGTCATCACCCCGCTCAGCGGAGGCCCCTCCGAGGCGGCAGGCATACAGACCGGCGACAAAATCATCAAAGTAGACGGGGAAACCGTGGCCGGCACCGGCATCAACAACGAGGGCGTGTTCAAGCGCCTGCGCGGGCCCAAAGGCACCAAAGTGAACCTCACCATCCAACGCAACACCCTTAAAAAGCCACTTAACTTCACCATCGAGCGCAGCAAAATTCCTACGCACTCCGTGGATGTGCGCTACATGGTGGATAACAGGACCGGTTACATTAAAGTCAGCCGCTTCTCGGCCCATACTTACGAGGAGTTTATGGAGGCACTTACCGAGCTGCAGGGCAAAGGCATGGAGCAGCTGCTGCTCGATTTGCGCGGCAACCCGGGCGGCTACATGGACCACGCCATCCGGATGGCCGATGAGTTTATTGACGGCGAGAAGATGATCGTGTACACCGACGGCAAGGGCAACCGCTACGACTCCAGAACCTTCGCTCAGCGCAAAGGCGCGTTCGAGAAAGGTCCGCTGGTAGTGCTGCTGGACGAGGGCAGCGCCTCTGCCTCCGAGATTGTGGCCGGTGCCCTGCAGGACAACGACCGCGCCCTGATCGTGGGCCGCCGCTCCTTTGGCAAGGGCCTGGTGCAAATGCCGATCCCGCTCAATGATGGCTCCGAACTGCGCCTGACCATCTCGCGCTACTACACGCCGAGCGGCCGCTCCATCCAGAAGCCCTACAAGGGAAATGCCGAGGACTACGAAAAGGATATCCTGAACCGCTTTGAGAACGGCGAGTACTTCCAACCGGACAGCAGCCTGTTCGTGGACTCGCTGAAGTATAAAACCCTGGGCGGACGTGCCGTGTATGGCGGCGGCGGCATTATGCCGGATGTGTTCGTGCCGCGCGATACCACCGAGCTGTCGGAGTACCTGAGCCAGCTGTATAACAAGAACGTGATCCGCGAGTATACGCTCAACTATTACCAGAAGCACAAGAAAGAGCTGGAGAAGATGCCGTTCGAGAAGTTTAGCAAGAGCTTTGAGGTGACCGACAAGATGCTGCAGGAGGTGGTGCAAACGGCCACAGCCGCCGGCGTGGAATATAACGAGGCGCAGTTCAGGCGCTCCGGCAACCTGCTGCGCAACCACCTGAAAGCCTTCATCGCCCGCAGCGTGTACGGCAACGAGGGCTTTTTCCCGGTGCTGCACCAGTCGGACGAGGAGTTTCAGCAGGGGCTAAGGCACTTTAGCCGCGCCCAAAGTATGGCAGCGGGAAGTATGTAGATTTTGCGTATCTCGTAGCATGTATCAGGTAACAAGACTATGCTTTTAATTAAGGTTGAGGAAAGTAGTTAATACGCTAAGCGCCATCATCCTTCTTAATAAGTCGTGCTACGTGTGTCGTGCTACCTGATACGGATATAGTATCACCTTAAAAACTAATCCATATGCCTTTTTACCATAAACTTGGGGAGATCCCGCACAAACGGCACACGCAGTTCCGGCAACCCGACGGAAGCCTCTATGCCGAGCAGCTGGTGGGCACACTGGGCTTCAGCGGTGTTTCTTCGCTGCTCTACCACATTAACCCGCCCACACAAATCAGCCGCCTTGGCGAGCCTAAAGCCTTTGCGCCCCGGCGGGCAGAGGGCGTGAAGCTGGCGCCGCAGCACCTGCGCACCGTAGAGGCGAAGGCCACCGGATCCGATTACCTGAGCGCCCGCAAAACCATGCTCTTCAACAACGACGTAGCCATCAGCCTCTGCAACCCATCGGAGCACGAGATGGACTACTACTATAAGAACGGGCAGGCCGATGAGGTGGTGTTTGTGCACGACGGCACCGGCGATCTGCTCACCCAGATGGGGCGCATCCCGTTTGGTCCCGGCGATTACCTGGTGATTCCGCGCACGGTTATTCACAAGTTCCGCTTCGATAAAAGCGAGCGGCAGGTAAGGCTGCTGATCATCGAATCCTTCAGCCCGGTAGAGACGCCGCGCCGTTACCGCAACCACTTCGGCCAGCTGCTGGAGCACGCGCCGTTCTGCGAGCGCGACATGCGCCCGCCAATGGAGCTGATCACCGAAAAAGGGAAAGGCGAGTACCTGGTGCAGGTGAAAAAGGAGGGAGAGCTGCATCAGTTCTACTATAAAACAAGCCCGCTTGATGCCGTGGGCTGGGACGGCTACTTCTACCCGTACGCTTTTAACATCAGGGATTTTGAGCCGATTACTGGCCGCATCCACCAGCCGCCGCCGGTGCACCAGAACTTCGAGGCGCACAACTTCGTGATCTGCTCGTTTGTGCCCCGCCTGTTCGACTACCACCCGCTGTCCATCCCGGCGCCTTACAATCACTCCAACGTAGACTCCGACGAGGTGCTGTACTATGTGGAGGGCAATTTCATGAGCCGCAAGGGCGTGGAGCGTGGCTCGTTCACCATCCATCCCGGAGGTATACCACATGGGCCGCACCCGGGCACCGTGGAGGCAAGTATAGGCAAGAAGGAAACGGAGGAGTATGCCGTAATGATCGACACCTTTAAGCCGCTGCACCTGACCGAGGACGCCCTGCCTTACCTGGACGAGAAATACCCGATGAGCTGGAACGAGGACAGCGATGACAAGGTACGCCTAGGTGATATGTTTGACTAAACTGCTTCTTGTTTTGTAACTTGCGGCGGGAAAGGCGGTCTTAGGGGCCAATTTTCCCGCCGCAATTGCTTTACACCCTTTATACTTAACCTTGATGAAGAGAATGATGCTGCTGGCCGTACTGCTGTTTGCCGTAGTAGCCACCGCCTGCGAAAAGATCGAAGACCTGCTTACTTTTTACATCGAAGAAGAGGAGACCTTTACCATTGATTCTGGTTTTCCTTTGGGAGCGCTGGTGCCGGCCACGCCGTTTACCATCACCACAAACTCAGCGGAAACGTTTAAGAACAACAAGACCCGTGCCGAGCTGGTAAAGAACGTGAGCCTGAACAGGCTGGAGCTGACGATAACGGAGCCCGAAGCACAAAACTTCGATTTCCTGAAGCGCATCGAGCTCTACATCTCCAGCGAGAAGCAGCCGGAGGTGAAGATAGCCTACCTGGAGGAGGTGCCCGCCGGGGCCAGTGTGCTGAAGCTGAAATCGACCAACGCCAAGCTGGACGAATACATCAAAGGAGACAACTATACTATCCGGACACAGGCCGAGATCGCGAAGCCGGTAACGGAAGACATTACCATTAAAGCCGATATGCGATTCAAAGTAACCGCAGATCCTTTATAAGATGCATACAATACAGATGAGGATTTCAGAGGATAACAAGTTAGAGAAGATCATCATTGTTGGCGACCGCGTGCTGATAAAGCCGAAAATGGCCAGCGATCAGACCAAGAGCGGTTTATACTTGCCGCCGGGGGTGCAGGCCAAGGAAAAGGTGCAGGAAGGCTACATCATGCGCGTAGGCCCCGGCTACCCGATTCCTGCAGACTTTGGCTACGACGAGGACACGTGGGGGCAGGAGGAGGAAGAGGTGCGCTACATCCCGCTTCAGGCCAGAGAGGGCGACCTGGCCATTTACCTGCAGCGCGATGCCATCGAGATCAGCTACCTCGGCGAGAAGTACTTCATCGTGCCGCAGTCGGCGGTGCTGATGCTGGTACGCGAGGAGGATCTGTAGGCTGGAAATCGGGGAGGTTTATACTTTGCTGAAGTATACTTTTATACTTTAAAACACGAAGCCCGGGCCGCTACTGTAGTCCGGGCTTCGTGTTTTAATACTTTATAGCTCAAGTTGCGATCAACCCACCCCTGCCCCTCCCAAGAGGGGAATTTCGCAAAAGAGTAGGTGATTCCCCTCCTTGGAGGGGTTAGGGGTGGGTATACACCTGCACTGCATCAGTAAACACAGCTTGGGTTTTATACTTCCTTACGAAGCTACGCTTTGTGAAAAGCTATACTTCTGGCGCGAGTGCCCGGCTATTTCCTGGGCCTCCAGCCCAGTTGAGTCAGAGGCTCAACATTACAGCAAGTCACGAATCTGAAGATTCGCGCCAGAGAAGTATGATTTAAGAAATTCCCCAACCTGAAGCTTGAATCGTTAAGTTCTAGCTACCCCGCTGTTAAAAACCTCTGTCATTCTATTAAGAATCTTGGTAGCAGGTAGGTTAAGCCGTCGCTCCAGGCCATCAAGATCCCCGGAAACAAGTTCGGGATTTTCCACTTTCAGGATGACAAAAAACGAGAACTTAACAGCCCCGCCTGGGAGGGGTAGGTTTATCCTTTATACTTCACTACTCCAGCGGCTTTGTCAAATCAAAATCAGCCCGGAAGCGGAGTTGATTGTCGCGCTTGAGGATATAGCTGAACGTTTTGCCGTCGGGGCTGAGGGCAAGTGTCCACTCGTTGGTAGCGGCAGCTGGCAGGAGCTCTGCTGTATAGGCATCCGCCGGGAAACGCTGCTCCAGTTCACTTTCTGAGGTAGAGGCCATGCCGCCATACATGGTCACTTCGTCCGGGGTGCCGTCTTCGTGGCGGTGGTCGTGCTTCAGTTGCAGTCCCTCCGCCGTTTTGCTGATCACCCACGTTCTGGATTTATCCTCACCTACTATAAACGGAATGCGAATGGTGCTGTCGGAGCAATTTTGCATGATCATCATCAGGGGCGCACCGGCAAACGGATCTTTCCCATCAGCCGGGAAAACTACTTTTCCGCTGAAAGACTGTCCGCACAGGCTGCTCATACTTTGGTAAAACGACTGTTGCTGCTTACTGGATTGCTGCTGCGGCCCGGTGCAGGCAAGTAGCAGCAACAGGCAAAGGGAGGTGAGGATATGCTTCATACAGCCAAAATAGCGAATAAATATGGATGCGCCGCTATATTCATACTTTCAGCGCGGGTGGCCCCATACATGCCAGATCCTCCCCTGAAGTATAAAACGGTCCAGCCGCCACTGAGGCAGCGGCAGCTGGGTATAAGCGGATGCTGTGGTCGGCTATTTCCGGATCATGACCTTGTAGGTGTATACCTGGTTGCCGTGCTGCAGGCGCACAATGTATAAGCCGTTAGAATGCTTGCTCAGGTCGATCATGCCTTTGTACTGGCCGTTTATCTGCTGCACCGAAGTGCTATAGAGCTGCTTGCCCAGCAGGTCTGCCACCGTCAGCGTCAGGTCTTCGGGAGAGGAGGTCTCTACCGTGAAGCTGAATTTGCCGTCCTGGCTTGGGTTTGGGAACACCATCAGCTCCGGCCCCACGTTCCGCGCCGCGCTCTCCACCTCATACCTGTAGGCAAGCGACATCTCCGACACGCAACCATCTGTAAAGGCAATCACACTGTACTGGCCGTTCAGCGTCGGGCTGAGGCGCTGGCCGGTAGAACCTTCCAGCGGCGCACCGTCCAGGTACCACTGGTTGCCCACCGGCAGGCTCGAAACAAGCTCGTTCCCCTCGCGCGTCACCTTAGGCTGATCGAGCGGGATGCCTTCCTTTAGCGCTACTGCCACACGCGGGCTCGGGCAGCCGAGGGCGCGCACCTTCAGGTCGTAGAAGTAGTAGTAATAGCTCTCCCACTCCGAGGAAGCGGTGTTGCCGCTGATGGTAAACACATTCTCTAGCCCAAACGGGTAGCCTGTTACGCCCTTGTTGTTGCGGTAGATGGTGGCGCTGTCCTCATACGAAATGGCGATGTTGTACATGCCGGCGCGCGGTAGCTCCAGCCCCAGGTAGTAGAGCTGGCCCTTGTCGTTGGGGTCGTCGGGCTGTACCAGATCATTTGTTGCTGGTGCGGAGCGGGTGGCGGTAACCCTTAGGACGCGCGAAGAGACCGGAGCCCCATTCATGTCATACACCGTGAACGTGATCTTGCCGCTGTGGCCAATGTATAAACGCGCCTGCTCCAGCACCACCGGGGCCTCTGTCGTTACCTGTACGTCGGGCGAAAACTGGTTATAGCCACCTTCCGGAAATTGGTTTTTGTCTTTGGGTCCAACAGTGGCCGAAAACTCATCAAAAGCAGCGAAAAGTGTGTTGCCTGCCGTGGCAGCCTGCACCCGTGCCTGGTTGCCGGCGGCCACCGGCGTGGTGCTGGTAGGGGAGGTGTACCAGAAAGGCGTGCCGTTGCCCTCAGCTGACAACGTATAAACCGGGCTGTCGCCGCACCGGAAAGCCGAGGCATCTACAGGTGTGGCCGCCTCGCCGGCAACCGTGAACGTATACCCGCGCTGGTTGTTGCCCTCCACGGCATCCGACGTCAGCCCCGATTGCGCCACCAATTCATACGTGGCACCCGCCTCCGTGGCAAAAGATCCGTCTACAAGCAGCTCCGCCTGCGCGAAGGGGGGCAGTTCCTTGTCAAAAACTCCTGTCAGCGTTGTCAGTTCCTGGCCGTTCTTCAGCACTTTTATACTTACCGGGATGTTCTGCTGCGCTGCGGTGCCATAGTTGCGGATGGTAACCATGGCGGCCTGCTCGGGCGAGGCGCACAGCGTGCTGCCCCCGACAGGCTGCACGGCAGCTATACTTATGTCGCGCTGCGGCCTCACAAACTGGATGAGGTAATCCTGGGTTTCGCCGCGGCCGTAGCTGCTGCAAGCGTTTACCGCGGCGGCATCGGTGGTTTCCTGCACCACCACACGCATCCGTACTTTGTTGCCCGCCACCAAGGTGCCTGGTGCTTTTATAGTGGCTGTGAAGGTGCCATCTCCATTTATTACACCGGAGGTAGCCGCTATTTCGCCGGGCTCTGCAAAGCTGCCGTTGCCGTTCCAGTCGATGTATACCTTGGCTACTTTGGCGGCGGCCGTGCCACAGCTGCCCAGTTCCAGCTTCAGTTGCTTTGCCTGGCTTGGCTCCAGGGTAAACACCGTGGAGGTGAGGTCGCGGTAGGTGGTGCAGTCGTCCTGCTGGTTTATACTTTGAGATCCGAAGGTGAGCTTGCTGATGCGGGCGCCCTGGTTAGAGGTGGGGGCGCTGGCGCAGGCCGCCGTGCCTCCCATACCGCTCACCAGCAGCGCGTAGGCCTGCGGGCCTTCTTTTAAGGTGCCTTTGTGCTTGATGGTGAGGGTATACTTTTTACCCGGCACGGCATCTGAAATCAGGATCTGCTCCACGTTATCCACCACGTTATCGCCTGTTGTGGCGGCAGCCTCCGGGGCGGCCGGGTTCAGGGTCCAGGGCAGGTAGTCTTTTCCATTGCCGGATACGCGTACATCCAGGTCGTTTACCAGCTTGGGCGTGCGGTTGTTAAGCGCCTTGGTGCCTGCGGCTGTTACCGTGCCTTTGGGGTCGGTCCAGGAGATGGTGATCCGGAGCGGGCCGTTGCCGGAGGCGGTTACCTCCAGCGTCTGCGTCTCGCTCTGCTTCAGCGCCCGCTCCTCCAGCAGGTGCGTGCCGTTGGTGTTGCTGATTACCTTAGCGGCCAACTCAGCATTCACCAATCCCCAGCCATAGCGGTAGTCCGGCCCGGCCGCGTCGCCGGCCTCATCGGCGGTATGAATAGCCAGGCCTTTGAGGGTAGCGGCGCGCATGAATTTGCCGGGGTTTACGTTGGTGTAGTGCTCCTGCAGCAGCAGCAGTGTGCCTGATACGTTGGGCGAGGCCATGGAGGTGCCGCTTTGCGTCTGGTAGCTCCTGTCGTTGGAGGAGTAGGTGGAGAGCACATCGATGCCGTTGGCCACCACGTCCGGTTTGATGCGGCCGTCGTCGGTAGGGCCCCAGGAGCTGAAATTGGCCATTTTTACATCCAGGGGTTGGTTGTATCCATCGGTCACTGCGCGTATGGCGCCCACTGTCAGTATGTTTTTGGCGGTGCCGGAGGTGGAGATCACGTCGTAGGCATCGTTGCTGCTTATACTTGCCGGCCGCGACTTCACGTACTCGAAGGTGCCGTTACTGTTGCGCTGAAAGTATGGCTCACCTACTTTCGGCCCGTTTTCCACGCGGTTATTGCCCGCTGATTTTACGATCAGGTAGTAAGGCGCGTTAAAAGCGATCTCATCCCAGGTGGCGGCTTCGCTGTTGTAGTACCCGAAGGTGAAGTCCTCCTCCTGGCTCACGCTGCTGTTGCCCCACCATTCCCAGTAGGGGTCCTCTTCAGTGCCTTTGCGCTCGGAGTTGTAGCGCCAGCCGGCCAGGTTACCGTAGGAGTGGTTGGAGATCAGCAGGTCTTTGGCTGCCTCGGCCATCTCTGCGCCGTCACCGTTAAAATCATAAGCCAGCAACGATTTGTAGCCGTAGGCCATCCCCTTCGCCAGCGGGTTGATGCCACTGGCTATCATGGTGCCGGCTACGTGCGTGGCGTGCTCGCTTTCCTTGGTGGGGTTGTCTTTCTGGATGACGCGGCCACTCATTTCCTGGTGCGAGGCGCGTACACGGCCACCGTCCCATATGGCCAGTTTGTTGACTACGTTGCTGCTACTGCCGCTCAGGCTAAGGCCCAGCGAGCCGCCGGCCCAGAGCTCGTCTACCCGTGTGGTGGAAGCGGAGCTAGAGTTGTTATAGGTGATGTAGTAGACGGGCATGCCGGTTTCATCCAGCCCCTGCAGCGAGATCACGGTTCCGTCCTTGTACTGCTTCTCAATGACCCAGCCATACTTTTCTGCCAGCGCTAGCGCCTTTCCCCGGTTGGCCCGGTAGTCTTTTTCGGCGGCAGAGGCAATTCGCTGCAGTTCCTGCGTGTTGGTGCGGTCGGGGGTAAGGCCACGCTGGGCAAAGGCCGTAGTGCCTACAGCCAGGCTCAGCGCAACAAGCCAAAGGCTCAGTCCTCTCATATAAATATAGCAGGGTAAAGATGTTCCATTCTAAAGTTAGTATAAATCAGGATAAAGACAAAGTGGTTCTTATGTTAGGGAGGAAGAGAAAGTTTATACGGAATGGCCGCTGTTGGTTAGCGTTTTGACGCCAGTTATACTTGCCGGCTGCTGTTAGTTGATGCAAGCCATACTTTCATACTTGTCTGTTTATACTTATTGCTATACTTTATACTTACCTGGCGCAAGCTGAAAGTCCCGGAGTATTTCGGGGCGTCCACTTGTGCCTTAAACTTTATACTTGCTGATTTATACTTTAAGCCATACTTCCCTAGCTGCTGCTTCCTTTCACTAGAAACAGGCTATACTTGCTAGCGACCTTTCATCCTGTAGACTTACATATCTACAGTTGCATTTCCTGCTTTGGTGCTCTCAAGCCCGAGAGGGCTCGTCCTTTGGCATCGCGCTGTGTACATTTCCTTTGCTCCTACGTCGCAATGCCGCCAAGGCGGCACCGTAAATCTACAAGGCGCTCAACCCAAGGACTGGGTATCATTCCAATAGCTACGGCCTTTGCTATAGAACAAGTATAATTCCCCTCCTTGGATAAGGAGGGGTAGGGGTGGTTGGAACAAGTACTGCAGAAACTCCCTCCCCTGTTTTTAGGGGAGGGCTGGGGTGGGCTGAATCTCACTCAAACAAAAAAGCGCACCGGCCATGGCCGGTGCGCTCTCTTCAAAGTATAAACTTTATACGTGCTATCGCTTCTGATACTGCGCGAACTCCTTGGCGAAGTAGGACAGGATAATGTCGGCGCCGGCGCGTTTTATACTTAGCAGGCTCTCCAGCATGGCTTTCTCCCCGTCGAGCCAGCCATTCTGGGCGGCGGCTTTTACCATGGCGTACTCGCCGCTTACGTTGTAGGCGGCAATGGGCAGGTTCGAGTTCTCGCGCAGCGACTTGATGATGTCCAGGTAAGCCAGGGCGGGCTTCACCATCAGGTAATCTGCGCCTTCGGCAATGTCGAGCTCGGCCTCCACCAGGGCCTCGCGGGTGTTGGCCGGGTTCATCTGGTAGGTTTTCTTGTCGCCCATTTTAGGGGCGGAGCTCAGGGCGTCGCGGAACGGGCCGTAGAAGGCGCTGGCATACTTGGCCGTGTAGCTCATGATGCCCACCTTGTGGTAACCGTGCTCGTCCAGCACATGACGCAGGTGCGCCACGCGGCCATCCATCATATCCGAAGGGGCCACCACATCGGCACCGGCCTGCGCCTGCGATAGCGCCATTTTGCCCAGTACCTCCAGGGTCTCGTCGTTCAGGATCTCGCCGTTCTCCACAATGCCGTCGTGTCCGTCGGAGCTGTAGGGATCCATGGCCACGTCCGAGAAGATCGCCACATCGGGGAAGTTCTTCTTTATCTCGCGGATGGCGCGGGCGTAGAGGCCGTCGGGGTTATGGCTCTCGGAGGCATACTTGTCTTTCAACTGATCCGGTATACTTGGGAAGGGCGCAAAGGCCTTCACGCCCAGCTCCACGCAGGAGGCGATCTCGTCCTGCAGCGTGTCTACGGAAAAGCGGTTGATGCCCGGCATGGAGCCTACCTCTACCCGCTGGTTCTGCCCCCCGATAACGAAGAGCGGAAGTATAAAATCATTTACATGGAGTGTTGTTTCCTGCACCAGGTTGCGAATGGCTTCGGTCTGGCGGTTTCGTCTTGGTCTTCTGAGCATATCTATGAATTTTACAGAAAAGCGTTCTTTCTTTTGTCTCCGCAAAGGTACGGCTTAAATGGCAGAAAAGCTGTTTGTTTATAGGAGTGATGCCTGGCAGGTGGGGATGAAGAGGAGGTGGAAGATGCTGCGCCTCCTCTGAGAAACTGAGTTTAGAACAAATGTAGCTAAATCATTCCCGGCCCCTCCGGGTCAGTTGCGTTGCAGACCTGCGCTCGCAGACCATGGAGAAGTTATAGTTCTTCGATCTTACGCGCATCAACCTACAGAAACAGCCACCTGCACTAAAAAAGAAAAGGGCAGAAGATCCCGTCGACCGCCCACCCTTTACTTTTCAAACGCTATACATTGTCCTCATCCGGCAGGATCTCCACATCCTGCACCAGCACAAAGTTCTCGATCTCGCGGGCTCTCGGGGTGTTGGCCAGGCCCCCTTCGGCGGTCTCTTTATACTTGCGCTCCATACTTTCGCCTACCTCGCCCAGCGCTGCCACGCACTGGTCTACCGGTATAACCGGGTCTACGCCGGCAATGGCGAGCTGCGCCGAGGAGAAGGCAATGGCTGCCGCGCTGGCGTTGCGCACAATGCAGGGCACCTCCACCAGTCCGGCCACCGGGTCGCACACCAGGCCCAGCATGCATTGGATGGTGATGGCCACGGCATTGAACACCTGCGGTACATCGCCGCCGAGGCAATAGACAATGCCGCCAGCGGCCATGGCAGCGGCGCTGCCTGTTTCGGCCTGGCAGCCGCCCACCGCCCCGGCCAGCGAGGCATTCTGTTCGATGATCAGGGCAATGCCGGCAGCCACCAGCAGGGCCTCATGAATTTTTCTGTCCTCCAGGCCGTGCAGCTCCTGCAGCGTGGTGAGCGTGCCCGGAAGTATGCCCGAGGCACCGGCCGTAGGGGCGGCCACTACACGGCCCATGCAGGAGTTCACCTCCTTGGCGCCCAATGCCCGCGACACCAGCATCTTAAACTCCGGCGAGAGCACCGTTACCGGCGATCGGGCCACTTTCTTGGCCCCGTTGTTCACCATGCCCGAGCGCGACTTCATGTCCTCGGTGAGGCCGGTTTGCACGGCATCCTTCATCACCTCGTAAGCTTTGGCGATGTTCTCCCAGATAAACTCCTCGGTGCGGCCTTTCTGCTCGATCTCGTACTCGAGCACGGGCTCATATAATGGCTTGCCGGTCTCAGCGCAGTGCTTTTGCCAGCTCTTAAAATCAGTGAATAGTAATGACATCGTTTTAACTCCTCCTATAGTATTTATTGCGGCAGAACCGGCTTTCTGAAGCGCCTGGTCCTATACACAAGTATACGGGTTTTAAGTATAACAAAATCTCCCCCGGTAAATGTTCTGATCATTAAAATATACGGAAGCTAACCTATGCCGGCGGGGCCCGTTTTTCAGGAATAAGGGTTCGGTTTATACCTTTATACTTCAACGATGGAGAACAGCAAGAAACGCGTGGCTATGCGGGTGCACGGCAGGGTGCAGGGAGTGTTTTTCAGGGCCAGCACCCAGGAGAAGGCGCAGGAGCTCGGCCTTTCGGGGTTTGTGCAGAACGAGCCCGACGGCACGGTATACCTGGAAGCCGAGGGCACTGCGGATGCGCTGCAGCAACTGGAGCAATGGGCGCACCAAGGCCCGCGCCGCGCCAAGGTGGAGCGGGTGGAGGTAGAGGAGAAGGAAACGCTGGAGGGGTTTGAAGATTTTGAGCAGCGGCGGTAGGGAGAGGGTATAATTTTCATTATTTTTATTAATCCCAACTAATAGTTTCTAAAAGTCGATGCGAGATATAACGACAAAAGAAAGCTCCTTACTAAGCCAAGCTCTAGACCATCTAGAAGCTAATTATAAGCATTTTAGAGATGGAGAATCAATTCATCTTTCTGGAGACTTTTTCCGCCATTGTTGGTGTTCTCGCCAACAATCTATACTTCTGCAACCCAACCGCTTGCTGGTGAAAACACGCAGCAAGGGCGGCGGTTATAATCCAGCTTCAATACTTTAAAGCCATACTTTCCCATGCCCCTCTCCCTCCTCCAGCAGGTTCCATACTTTGCGCCGGAAGACATAGCCGCCCTGGAAATGCTCTGGCAGAAGCGGGTGCACCTGCGCCGGCACGACTTCCTGACGCGGCAGGGACAGGTGGAGCAGAACTTATACTTTGTAGCCAGCGGGGCGCTGCGCATCTACTACCCCCTCCCCGACGAGGAGATCTGCGTTGGTTTTGCCTACCCCAATACGCTGGTGGTTTCCTTCCCCTCCTTCGTGGCCGGCAAACCCTCCGATTATTACATACAGGCCCTCCGGAAAAGCGAGCTGCTCGGCATCAGCAAAAACGATTTTATGCAGCTGATGGAGGAGCGTCCCCACATCAGGCGCTTCTGGTACGAGCAGTTGGAGAAGGCGCTGGTGGGCAAGATAGAGCGCGAGGTGGATTTGCTGCTGCCCGAGCCGGCGCAACGGCTGCAGCGCGTGATGCAGCGCAGCCCGCACCTGTTCCAGCACATCCCCAAAAAGTATATCGCCTCCTACCTGCGCATGTCGCCGGAAACGCTGAGCCGGCTGAAGTAGCCCGTCTTACAGGCTGTTGTAGTAAGCCACTAGCTTGGCCATGTCGCTGTCGTTGCGCAGGTTCAGGGAGTTGGTTTTGATGTAGGATTGCAGCTCATCGGCCTTGCCTGGCAGAGCCGCCAGCAGCGAGCCTTTGCTCTTCTTCACTTTCAACAGCTTGTTGCTATTGGCAACGTAGTAATCTTGGCTCTCCTGTACCTCTCGCTCGATGGTGGCAGAGCTATAGCCCTTGCGGTCGAAAACGTTCTTGGTGGTTCGTTTTAGGAGTGTGGTTTTGCCATCAGCAAGTACCTCCAAAAAGGCATCCGGAGTCACGCCCTCGCTGCTGTAGCCTTTGCGGAAAGTCTTGTTAACCTTCTCGTTGTTTTGGATATAACTGATGCTGAACTCCTTCACCGGCTCTATCAATTCCATTACCTGGTCATCCTTGTTCTTAAAAAGAATCACATCCTTTACCTGATCATACATGATGTTGATACCCTGATAGGTGGTGCCATTGCTCAGGGAGATGGCGCCTTCGGCCCAGTCGGGGTGGAGGTAAGGCGAACCAGTCATGGAAATTGTGTTATACTCATGTATGGGGCGGGCCTCCATGTCTGTTGTTAAAGTATACTGTGCCGCAGCATCCATGTAAGACAGGCCGCAGGCTAGTAATGATAACGCTAGTACTTTAACTGATTTTCTCATATGGACAGTGTATGATGTGTGGCCAGGTGCTGAAGATGCAAAAAAATCTTTATATATACTATCTTAAACCTTGATTCCCGTCAAGGATTGGTGCGTATAACCTGCTGTACCTTTGGGGTGTACACATAAAACTATGAGATCCATGACGACACTAGAACAACTCTCCCAAACCACCAGAAGCCTCTACGAAACCGTAGTTCACAGCTTCGACTCGCTAAGCCTGGTAGACCTCAACCACAAACCTGCCTCCGATAGCTGGAGCATGCTGGAGTGCCTGGAGCACCTGAACCGCTACAGCCGCTATTACAACCCGGCCCTGGCCAAGGCCATTGCCCAGAACTCCACCGGAAACTACGTGCAAAGTATAACCTACAGCTGGCTGGGCAAAAAATCGCTGGAGATGGTGCGGCCGCAGAACATGAAGAAGCACAAGACCGTGAAGCACATGAACCCCAACAACAGCCAGCTGACCCGCGCCACCCTAAAGGAGTTTCTGCAGCACCAGCAGGAGCTGCTGCAACTGATTCGTGATGCGGTGAAGGCAGACCTGAGCGAGAAGGCGGTGCCGGTGGAGTTCTTCCAACTGCTGAAACTGCGGATAGGGGAGGCGTTGGAGTTTGTGGTGGCGCACCAGGAGCGGCACGTGCAGCAGGCGCTGCGGGTAAAGCAGCAGCTAGCGCAACAGGCCGCTGCGTAGGCTTTTTATACGTTGGCAGGCGCAAAGCTCACCTGTACCTCCTGCTTCTGGCCGGTATGTAAATCGACGGTGAATAACTGGTGGCTGTTGGTGCTGGTTACCCAGAGCTGCCCGTTCAGGAAAATGATGTCGTTGGGTTCGTGGAGGCCGCTGGTGAGGGTGCGCACGCGCCTGCGCTGCAAGTCGAGTACTTTAATCTTGCCGTTGTAGGTGTCAGCAATGTACACGTCGCTGTCGATCACCTCCAGGCCTACGCAGTGCTGCAGCAGCGCGTCGTCGGTGTCGCCGTCCACATCCCCAAAATCAAACAGGCCTCTGCCCAATGGGGTGAGCACCATGCCGGTTTCCGTGTTCACGGTGCGGATGGCACTGGCCTCAGCATCGGCTACGTAAAGTATAGGTCCGTTAGAGGCCAGTCCGCTGGGCTGGTTGAAGGCAGCCTGAAGTAACGGCCCGTCGGTGAGCGCCTCGCGGCCGCTGCCGGCGTAGCGGTATACTTTCCCGGTGGCCAAATCCATGCGCAGGATCTGGTGGTTGCCGGCGCTGGCAATGTAGAGGTACTCACCAAGTATGAGCAGGTCCCAGGGGCTATTGGGGTTTACGGGCTCGTCCAGCTTGTCGTCCAGGAAATAATAGCCCATTTCGCCGTTGCTAGCTGCCGTTTCAACGGTCTTATGTTCGAGATCTACCTTCCGGATAGCGTTGTTCTTAGCATCTGCCACGTAGAGTATACTTCCGTGCAGCGCCAGGCCGTGCGGCTCGTAAAAAGTAGCCTCGGTGTAACTGCCGTTTTCAAAACCCTGCTCTCCGCTGCCAATCACTTCCAGCACCTGCCCTTGCTGGTTTAGCTTCAGGATGCGGTTGTGGCCGCTGTCGGAGAGGTAGATGTTGCCCTTCGTGTCGCTGATGAGCTTGGAGGGAAAGTATAAACCCTGCTCCGGCGTAGCCTCATGCTCCACGTGGAAACGGATCGGCTCGCGGTTCAATACATCCTTATGCTCTTCTGTTAGTTGCTCTATGTAAGGCTGCACCGTTTGGTACACGCCTTCGCCGGCATGTTGGCCAATTACCTTTCCCTTGGGGTCTATGAGCACCGTGGTAGGCCAGGCGCGCACGCCATACTGGTTCCAGATTTTATAGTCAGCATCATTTACAACCGGGTGCTCTATGCCAAACTTGCGGATGGCCTGCAGGATGGTCTCGTTCTGCTTCTCAGCGTCGAACTTGGCCGAGTGGATGCCCACTACCACCAGCACATCGGCATACTCCTCCTCCAGCCGCTTCAGGTCAGGCACAATGTGCTGGCAGTTAATGCAGCCAAAGGTCCAGAAATCGAGCAGCACGATCTTGCCTGCAAAGTCTTTGATGGACCAGCTCCTGTCGGTGTTGAGCCAGCCGTATTCGGTGTTTATCTCTGGTGCATTTGTGCGTCCGGTAAGCATAGTGTAAGTATGGTTTAAGCGTGTGTGCGGTGCTTTAGTTGTTACAGGTTTGGGGGATGATTTGTTTACCCCATCTCAGCCTTATCCAACCACCCCTACCCCTCCTTATCCAAGGAGGGGAATTTTCACCCCACCCCGGCCCTCCCCTTTTGTCGAGGGCCCCTACCCCCAAAACAGGGGAGGGTGTTCTGCAGTACCGGGTCTAACCACCCCTACCCCTCCTTAGCCAAGGAGGGGAGCTTGGTCTTAGCTACACTTCAAGGTATAAGTTTCATAGTCAAAGTATAAACACCCCTATAGTCCCCTCAAAGGGACAATAGTAATAGCTGTAACTATCGATTCTGTTCCCAGTCCTTGGGTTGAGCGCCTATGCGAGTTTTTCCGGTGCCGAACGCAAGTGAGGCAGCCCGAGGCACGAGGGCAGGAAAAGCTCCCAGCGCGATGCCTGAGGACGAGCCCTCTCGGGCTTGAGAGCACCAAAGTATAGATGCAACAGTAGCTTAAGTAAGTCTGGAGGATGAACGGCAGCTAACAAGGATAGCTTGATTCAAACAGAAGGAAGCAGGGGCGTATAAAGGCACAAGCGGACGCTTGCGCCAGCAAAGTATAAAAGTCTAGCCAAAGTATAAATCGGAAGTATAAGTATGGCTTTTCAAGCCACTCGGATTGCAAATCCGAGAAGATAGGAAGGCACGGGTTGCAAACCCGCGCCAGCAGTGGGAGGTAGAAGCATAACCGGATGCTTGAACCATGTTAAAACCTCTTTTAGAGCAGGGGTGGAAATTTTATCGTAATTTTGCCTAAACAGCTGCGGCGCCATGGCAGAAAACTATACATCAGACTTCGGAACTATCCTGCTCTTTCTGGTAGGCGGGGCTATCTTTGTGGTGATCGGACTGCTCACGGCCAGGATTATCCGCCCGAGCAGGCCCAACCCGGAGAAGCTGACTACTTACGAATCGGGGGAGGAGCCGATCGGTAATGCCTGGGTGCAGTTTAATCCGCGTTTTTACGTGGTGGCGCTCATTTTCATCATTTTTGATGTGGAGCTGGCCTTCCTGTTTCCGTGGGCCACCGTGTTTGGCCGCAGGGATTTAATAGAGGCGACAGACGGCCTGTGGGGATGGTTTTCGCTCGTAGAAATGTTCATCTTTATAGGCGTGTTGGTGCTGGGACTGGCGTATGCCTGGGCCAAGGGGCATCTGGACTGGATAAAGCCAAAGCCTATACTTCCGCAGAGCCGCTCCAAAATACCCCTGGACGTGTACCAGCGTGTAAACGAGCGAAAGTACGACCTGAGGACAAAAGACGCAGGACAAAGAACAAACGAGGTATAGAAGTGTAATTCACATTCCTAAGTATAAAACGTGGATAAGACAGGAGAAGGCGGCGTAGTGATCACCAAACTGGATGACCTGCTCAACTGGGCGCGGCTCACCTCGCTGTTCCCGATGGGCTTTGGGCTAGCGTGCTGCGCCATTGAGATGATGGGGGCCTATGCCTCGGGCTACGACCTGGACCGCTTCGGCATTATACCGCGCGCCTCGCCGCGCCAGTCGGATGTGATGATCGTGGCCGGCACGGTTACCTTTAAGATGGCCGACCGCGTGCGCCGCCTCTACGAGCAGATGCCCGAGCCGCGCTACGTGATCTCGATGGGAAGCTGCTCTAACTGCGGCGGCCCGTACTGGGAGCATGGTTATCATGTGGTAAAGGGGGTGGACAGGATTATTCCGGTGGATGTGTACGTGCCAGGCTGCCCGCCAAGGCCGGAGGCGCTGATCGGTGGCTTCTTAAAATTACAGGAGATCATCCGCCAGGAAACCATTCGTGCCCCGAGAGCCGTGCAGCAGATCATGGCGAAAAGAATGAAGAATGCTTAATTAGGAATGAGTAATCAGTAATGATTAATGGTTAGGGAGATTAGTAATTACTCATTATTTACTATTAATTAATAATTATGACCTTCGGGGAGCTACAGCAGTTTATACTTGATCGGTTTGGCGCAGCAGTTATACTTGAGGCAAAGACCGATGCCCTGCAGCCATACCTGGTGCTTCAGCCGGAGCGCCTGCCGGAGGTATGCCTGGAGCTCCACGACAACGAGCTAACCTATTTCGATTGCCTCTCCTGCCTGACGGGGATGGACAACGGGCCCGAGGCCGGTATGATGGAGGTGATTTATACGTTGTACTCCATCCCCTACGATCATCACCTGACGCTGAAAGTACGGGTGCCACGCAACAGCACATCGGAAGAGGTAATACCGCAGGTGCCCACCGTCAGCCATATCTGGCGCACCGCCGACTGGCACGAGCGCGAGGTGTTCGATATGTTCGGCATCTACTTTACAGATCACCCCGACATGCGCCGCATCCTCTGCGCCGCTGACTGGCAGGGACACCCGCTCCGCAAGGATTACCAACTGCAGGACTACTACCACGGCATCAAAGTGCCCTACGACCAACACAACGAGAACAACGGCTTCCGGGGTGAGCCGGTTATACTTACCCAGCAACCGCCCGCCGAGCAGTTTCCGGATAAGCGCGAGAAGCCGGAGTAAGATCGATATATTTCCCTTCTCTTTCTGGCGTAAGTAGCTATACTTGGATATACTATATACTGCTCTGGCGCAAGCTGAAAGTCCCGGAGCATTTCGGGGCGTCCGCTTGTGTCTCTATTTGCCGCCGCCTCTTGTAACTTGAAATAAGCTATCTTTGCTAGCTTCCGTTCATCCTCCAGACTTACGAGCGTCTCGCTTCATTTTATACTTTGGCTCCCTCAAGGCCGGGAGGCCTCGCCTTCGGGCATCGCGCTGGGAGCTTTTCCTTTGCTCCTAACGTCGCAATGCCTCACTCTCGTTCGGCACCGGAAAAACTCGCATAGGCGCTCAACCCAAAGGCTGGGATCAGATTCGATAGCAGCGGCTGACGGAGCTCGAAGAATCAAAGTCCCCCTTCGAAGGGGGCAGGGGGATGATAATCGTTCCCGAATTCCCCTCTCGGGAGGGGCTGGGGTGGGTTTATACTTTGTAGGGACAGGTCGCGACCTGTCCGCGCGAAGGCTGCGGCTATGCAACTTATACTTCAGCAGAAGCAACTACAGACTCCCCGCCTTACAAGTCTTGGGTCCCGAACTTGTTTCGGGAGAGGGGTAGGGGTGGTTGGATTCGGTGCTGCAAAGCTCCCTCCCCTGTTCTGGGGGTAGGGGCACTCGATAAGAGGGGAGGGCTGGGGAGGAGTAAAAAAAAGCCGCCGGTTATACTTCCGGCGGCCTCTGATTTTATACTTTATACTTACTGCACGTTCTTAAAGAAGGTAGGCGAGTTGCCGTAGAGCGGAGTTTTGCCGTCCCATTTCTCGATGAACTGCTGCTGGATGAGCAGGGGGGTGAGGGTGCGCTGGCGCAGTTCGTTGGCGCGGGCTTCGGCCTCGGCTTCCACTATTTTCTTGCGGGCCTGGGCCTCGGCTACCTTCAACTCGTTTTCTACCTGCATGGCCTGCTGCACCGCTTTGTTTTTCAGGTTCACGGCCTGCACAATTACCTCGGGGTACTGCAAGCCACTTGTCATCTGCTCCAGTTCGAAGCCTTCCTTGCGCAGGGCATTGTCAAGCGCTATCTGCACTTTATCCTCGAAGCTTTGGCGGTTCGAGATGATGCTGTCGGTGCTGTATTGGTTAAACTGGATGCGGAAGGCGTCGCGGGCATAGTTAAAGAGCGTCGTTTTGGTGATCAGCTCGATGTCTTTGCGGTACTTGCTGAAGATGCGGGGGCTTTCGCCGGGCGTTACCCGGAAAGAGATCGTGGGATCAACGGTAAAAACGGAACCATCCTTGGCGTTCACGGTAAAGGCCGGGTAATCCACCGTCTGCACGAAGGTCGGGAACTGGAAAACCTCCTCCGTGAACGGGTTAAACCACACGCGCCCGGTTACCAGGTTCACGTCCTGCACGCCTTTGTCGGTGCCGTAGAGTTTTACCAGGATACCCTCGTGGCCTGCGTCGATGCGGGTGCAGGAGGTCATGGCGGTAACGGAGAACAGGGCGATAAGTACAACAGCAATTATCCAGGTAGTGATACTTCGGGTCATCAGGCGTTTAGTTTAGTTAGCGAAAAACGGATTATAAAGAAATTGGCAAGTATAAGTATGGCCAGCAGCCCAAAGCCAAGTATAACCGAGGCATCGGAAGGCTGGCGGATAAGCGTCACTACTTCGGTGTAGGCAAAGATGTCCGCAAGCAGCAGCAGAATGAGCAAAAGAATGTAGAGTAATTTCATTAAAAGTATATTGCAATCACAATATACTGAAAACCTTTTGTTCTATCACCCGCTTCAGGCTGATTGTCTTCAGGAAAGTATAAATAAGGAGGATTGGGCAAGGTCTTTACGGATGCAAACGGGCAGCCGGCGTTCTTTGGCGGGAAGGTGGTAAAAAACTACGCATAGTTGCTATCGCGCCGGCCGCTCCTGAAGAGGAAGTACCCCACTAGCATGTACACGATAACGCCCACTCCGATGGGAGCTTCCTGCTGCGCATACCAGATGCTGCTGTTCTGCAGCAAGGGGTTGGTAACCATACCAATCAGGATAAAAGAACCGAAAACCAGGGCAGGAGAAAGTATAATGGCAATGGCCCGCACCAGCATTCTACGGTTTCTGCTGAGGTAATACCCGATGCCTGTGGAGCCGATTAACAGCAGCACGATTCCGGTCGCCATGAAAAAAGCTGCGGCACCGGAAGTGATGATCCGGCCGTTTGTGGCGACAATGACGGCTAGTTTTATGGCCCAGGCAAGCGTGCCCCCGATCAAAAATAGCCCCGCTACCTGCGCCCATCTTGAAAAAATTAGCTTCAACGGCATATGAACCGGTATTTGGATGTTAGGAAATGGCTTCAAGAGAAAGGAACAAGCCTTCGTATAGCCGGAGCATCAGAAAGCCAACGGGGGAAGCCGCTTCGGGGAGAAGTATACGCTACAGGGTAGTGTCAGCACGTATGCCAAAGCTATTCCAACTGTAACGCTATGTGCTCTGGTTATACTTGCTCTTCAGGTTAGGGGTGGTAAAGAAAACATACGCAAAAAGGATGGCAAAAGCTGCGTAAACCAGCGCCGCTATCCAAAGGTAGTTCAGGCTCGTGTCCTTAAATGCCAGTTTCGCCAGAGCCAGTGCGCCGACAACAAAATGGGACAGGTTGCCAACCGCAACAGGCCGGCTGTAAATCCCGCCTATCAGGTTTGCTTTGGCTGTCCAGTTAATCATGGCAAAACCAAAGTATAGCGCTCCCAGCACCTGCAAAATAATGGCAGCAGCTTCAGACATCCCTAAGCTGCCGGCAACTTCCTGCGGCAAAAAAGATAAGGCTACCCCTGCCATGCCCATCACGACAGCACTTATAGCCATTAGTAGCTTTGTATTCATGTTTTGTTTTAGGTGAGATTTTAATACCCTTAGCCCTTGCCAAGAGAAAGTATAAGCATAAGAAAAGTATGGATTGCACTCCGGTAGCAGCGGGAAAGCTATAAGGAGTGTGGTTTTAACACAATATACTGAAAACCTTTTGTTCTTTCACTTCCTCAAAGCCAATTGCCTTGTAAAAAGTATGGCTGTCGGTTCTTTGGGTATTGCAGCGCACTCGTACCTTGCCAACTCCTTTTTGCCTGGCCCATGCCAGCACCTGCTCCACCAGCATCCGGCCGGCTCCGGTTCTCCGGCAGTGCTCATCCACCACCAGGCCGCCTATCTCCACAAAGGCTCCGGACTCCAGGTGCAACGTATAAAATCCGTGCACCCAGCCGATCAGCCTTTCATCCAGCACCACCCCAAAAGCGCAGTGGTCTTTACTCGCTAAGATTTCCTGCAGCCATACTTTGGTTTGATCAACTGATGCCTTGTAGCCGAGTTGGGAGGAGAGGGTGACTACGGCTTCGGCGTCTGTGAGGGTAAGGGGTCTGAGGTATGGAGTCATGGTTTGCTATTGATTTAGTAGGCAGTGCGAGCTACAAGCTCGCACTGCACTAGCGGTGGGATGGCCTGTGTTAGGTGCTTTTAATTATTTTAATACATGTATTAAGTGATCTTTGATATCGTAAAGATTAATTCCAAAGTTTTCGGCATCCTCTGGTCGAATCGCAATAATTAATTTTTCAGTAATTTTGTTTTTTGTTGATTCTTTTACAAATGACTCAGCTATTACAGCAATCATTTTTTTTCTTGATATCTTTATTCGACCTCTTCCGGTTCCAATCACTGGCACAGAGAGTTCTTGCAACTCACCATTTTCTCTAACATGATTCCACAATCCATTTAGTGCTATATTTACATCAGATATAGATGAAGATGCATTACCTCCTTCGCCAATATTTGCCATTGCAGTAAAGTAAAATGTTTTACCATGAGTATGTATTGGAATTGTTGTTCCCATAGGGTAAGGCGAAGTTAAGTTAATAACATCTAGTCCTTCCTGGATTTTCTTGATCAATTCATTCTGGTTTCCAGTAAAATACTTTGCTGTAAATTGGCCCTGAAGACTATTAACTGCTATTTTTCCTCCGGCTACATCTGCCTCAAATAAAGTATTTGTGCTAATCATGGCAGCACCGCTAATATCAAATAAATCAACTATTCGCACATCAATACAAAAGTCATATTCAGGAAATGAAATTGAGAATGATTTAATAGGTCTTCTTAGAAGGATTGAGATTAAAATTGATATAATTATAAAGAAGAAGAATGCATAGGAAGCATACTGGTCTCTTGTGTAGACGTTAAAGAAATCCAGAGTTTCTATAAGAAGCCATAATAACCCAAAAATGGCAAGTATTGATTTTAACCCATCAATCGAAAATATATATCGCCAATAAGCCTTACTTGTAATTGAATTGAAGATGTATCTCATTGCAGGTTAACACGTGTAAAAGTAGGTTCCAGCGCTACATTTTGAAGCAACCATAAAATCCGGGTCATTAAGTGCGGCTCTTATTAGATCCTTTTTATTTGGTATATGCAAAGTTGGAACATTGTTCATAGAATCTCGGAAGATTGGTAAATTGTCCCACAGATCTATTATCTGCTTTCGTAAGGTACCAGATTGGCAATTAATTATATCACTCTTTTCGCAATACTCTGGATAAACTACTATTATTGGGAGTTCTTGCGTGTTAATTCCATAATCCATTTCTTCTCTTATAGCTCTGGAACTCTTAGTTGAGGAACTCAAGAACAATAGTATACTTTTTGAGTATCTTAAGCGCTCACGAATTCTAGGCTTTAATGTCATCTCCCAATCGCTATTGTCCCTTACATTATAATTTTTATCATGTGAGTCAACAAAAGGGAAAGTGGAGTCACCTCCCTTCCAAGCTCTTAGCATGTTGTAATAAACAAAATCCTTTGTTGCATGTGCACCAAGACTACATTCGTTGAATGGTTCACTTACATAAAATGCTGAGTAATTTCCATCTTTATAATTCATATGCGTTTATTTTTTACATTTTGTTGAACAAAGCTTCTGTATAAATGCAAAAGGCATATAGTCTTTTGTCGTTTTTGACAGATAATCATAATTAAATATCCGAATATACTATATATTATTTAATATATGCATTTTCGAATGCTATTCTTTACCTAGAACCAGCCCCTCTATTATTCCCCCTTTTTCCCGACCTTTGCTATTCATTCATCATTAGTTATTAATTATTCACCCTGTGTCCACGATCTATAAAAACTACCTGCTGCAATCGGAGCCGAACAAGTTCAGCCAGGATGCGCTGAAGGCCGGTGAGATGATTGTGAACATGGGGCCGCAGCACCCGAGCACGCACGGCGTACTGCGCCTGGAGGTGGTCACCGACGGCGAGATCATCCAGGAGGTAGTGCCGCACATTGGTTACCTGCACCGCTGTTTCGAGAAGCACGCCGAAAGTATGGCCTATAACCAGACCATCCCCTACGTAGACCGCATGGACTACCTGGCCGCTATGAACTCGGAGCATGTGTGGTGCATGGGCGTGGAGAAGCTGCTGGGCATTACCGACCAGATTCCGAAGCGGGTGGAGTATATCCGCGTGCTGGTAACGGAGCTCAACCGCATTGCCTCGCACTTTGTGGCCATCGGCACCTACGCCATCGACATCGGGGCGTTTACGCCGTTCCTGTGGCTGTTGCGCGACAGAGAGCACATTCAGCGTTTGCTGGAGTGGGTTTCGGGCGCGCGTATGCTGTACAACTACATCTGGGTGGGCGGTTTATACTATGATCTGCCGATCGGCTTTGAGGAGCGCTGCCGCGAGTTTATAGACTACCTGCAGCCCAAGCTCGATGAGTTGGACACTATACTTCTGGAGAACAAGATCTTCATCGACCGCACGGCCAACGTGGGTATACTTCCGCTGGACGTGGCGATCAACTATGGCTGCTCCGGCCCCATGCTGCGTGGCTCCGGCCTGAAGTATGATTTGCGCCGCGTGGATGGCTACAGCGTGTACCCCGAACTGGACTTTGAGGTACCGATAGGGCAGGGGCTGGCTGGCACCACCGGCGACTGCTGGGACCGCAACTACGTGCGCGCCCTGGAGTGCCGCGAGTCGGTTAAGATCATCCGCCAGTGCCTCGACCAGCTTACCGGCGACCACAAACGCACCCCCGACTTTGACCCTCAGGCAGCCTGCCCCAAGAAAATGCGCATGACGGGCACGCAGGAGCTATACTTCCGTGGCGAAACCCCACGCGGCGAACTGGGCTACTACTTCCGCACCACCGACCGAAGCGACGTGCCGTTCCGCGCCAAGGGCCGCGCCCCAAGCTTTGTGAATCTCTCCGTACTGCCCGAAATCAGCCGCGGCTGCATGGTCGCCGACCTCATCGCTATTGTCGGCTCTGTGGATATCGTGCTGGGCGAAGTGGATAGGTAGCCGTTATAGTTGTTCGTTGTTAGTTATTGGTTGTTGGTGTTGTAGAAACAGGTCGCGACCTGTCCGCGCAAGAACGATAGCTATAGCTATAAAACTTATACTTTAGCCAAAGTAATTACAGAGCTCCCCGCCTTGGCTAAGGAGGGGTTAGGGGTGGTTTGACCCGGTCCTGCTGGAAATCCTGATTCAGACAAATTACCGGTGCACGATTCGGACAGGTCGCGACCTGTCCCTACAGCCCAGCATCTGCAAGTATAAAACCAACAATAAAGCCTGCTTCATCAGCAGGCTTTATACTTTATTTTCCGCGTTGCTCTTTCCAGAGCTGGTTAAACGATTTGCCGGCAACTTGCAGCGGCTCGCGGCGCTTGCTCCAGGTATCCTTCTGCACGTAGCGCAGCACAAAGTTCTTGAGGCCGGCAGGGGCTAGGTTCATCAACGTTCTGCTCTTCATCGCCTTTACCCACAGTTTGATTGCGGTTTTTTCCTGGCTCTCGGCCAGCCCTTCGTCAACGCTTTGCTTGCGGTTTAAGAGCAGCAGGTTGTGGATGTTGATCTTGACCGGACACACCGAGGTGCAGGCGCCGCAAAGGGAGCTGGCAAAACTCAGGTGCTTGTTTTCGGCCATGCCACTCAGGTGGGGCGTAATTACCGAGCCGATGGGGCCGCTGTAGGTGGTCTCATACGTATGGCCACCGATGTTTTTGTAGACCGGGCACACGTTCAGGCAGGCGCCGCAGCGGATGCAGTTCAGGGCCTCGCGCTTCTCGGGCAGGGCCAGCAGTTCGGTTCGGCCGTTGTCGAGCAGCACCACGTACATCTCCTCCGGGCCGTCCTTTTCTTTGGACTGGCGCGGGCCGGTAAAAATGGTGTTATAAACCGTTATACCTTGTCCGGTGCCGCTGGTGCTCAGCAGGGGCCAGAACAGGTCCAGGTCCATGATAGAGGGAATCATCTTCTCGATGCCCACAATGGCAATGTGCGTTTTGGGGAAAGCGGTAGAGAGGCGACCGTTGCCCTCGTTCTCGGTTACGGCCACGCCGCCCACGTCAGCGATCAGGAAGTTGCCGCCCGTAATGCCCACCTCAGCAGAAGTATACTTTTCGCGCAGCAGCGTGCGGGCCACGCCCACCAGTTCCTCTGCGTTATCGGTAGGAGGGATGCCCAGTTTGCGCACGAATAGCTCCGAGATGTCCTTCTTAGACATGTGCATGGCCGGCGTTACGATGTGGTAAGGCCGCTGCTCTGCCAGCTGCACAATATACTCGCCGAGATCTGTTTCTACAGTCTCGATGCCGTTCTTCTCCAGGTACTCGTTCAGGTGTATCTCCTCCGTCGTCATCGACTTGGACTTTACCACCGAGCGGGCGCGTTTGCGCTTCATGATCTCGCCAATCTCCTTTAAAGCCTCCTGCGCGTCTCGGGCCCAGATCACCTTGCCGCCACGGGCCGTGAAGTTGGCTTCGAACTCCATCAGGTACTTGTCCAGGTTGTTGATTGTCTGGGTTTTTATAAAGGAGGCACGCTCGCGGGCCAGCTCATGGTCGGAGTATTGGGTAAGGCCACGCTGCACAGCGGCGTTATACTTGCCGATGTTAAACTTGATGGTGGAACGATGCCCCTGGTCGAATGCTTTCGTCTCCGCGTCCTGCAGAAACTGTTTCAGTTTACTCATACTGTATTTCCCCCTGCGTTTTCCGGTGGTGAGCCATACTTTATAGCTACCCTCTTAAAAGAAAAGCACCCTTAAAGGTATAAAGAGTTTGGGAGTTTAAGAGTTAGAAAGTTTAAGAGTTTAGGAAGCTGGAACAATTATAGTTTGTTACTCCTCCTTTTTTAACTCATTTTTCTCTAACTCCCAAACCCCCAAACTCTCTAACTCAGAAGTCTTACTTTTTATTGCTGTCCACTACGATGCGGTTCTCGCGGTTGGCCAGCTCCCAGGTCACGTGGAACGCCAGGCGCGATACTTTCTCAGCGCTCTCGTAGATGATCTTATCGGCCTCATCGCCTGGCTGGTGGTAATCGTCGTGCACGCCGTTGAAGTAGAACACGATCGGGATACCGTTCTTGGCGAAGTTGTAGTGGTCGGAGCGGTAGTAGAAGCGGTTCGGGTCGTTCTCGTCGTTAAAAGTATAATCGAGCTTCAGGTTCACGTACTTCTGGTTCATCTCCTCGTTGATCTGGTGCAGTTCCGAAGAAAGCTTGTCAGCCCCGATCACGTAGATGTAGTTGCTGTCGTTGGTCTTCTCGTGCTCATAGTCCATGCGGCCGATCATGTCGATGTTCACGTTGGCCACGGTGTTCTCCAGCGGGAAGATCGGGTTTTCGGAGTAGTACTCAGAGCCCAGCAGGCCCTTCTCCTCGGCAGTCACCGTCATGAACAGCACGCTGCGGCGCGGGCCGTAACCGTCTTTCTTCGCCTGGGCAAAGGCCTCGGCCAGCTCGATCACCGCCACCGTGCCGGAGCCGTCGTCGTTGGCGCCGTTGTAGATCTTGTCACCTTCCAGCGATTCGTCCACACCCACGTGGTCGTAGTGCGCTGTCACGATAACTACCTCGTCTTTTTTATCGGTACCCTCCACAAAGCCCAGCACGTTCTCGGTTGGCAGTGGCTCAGAGGTTCTGCTCATCAGGATCCTGATATCAGAAGCAGGCTTAAAGGCGATGGTGGAGGCATTGCGCTGCAGCTGCTCCGGCGTAGTGCCCAAAATGGCGGCGCCTACAGTAGGCGTGGCAAAAATTGTGGCCGGGCGACTGCTGTTGTTGCTGCCCATCTGCGAGAGGGAGGGCTGCGAGAGGCGGTGTGAGAAGCGCTCGGCCATGCCGCGGTACTCCTCTGCTCCCAGCACGTACACCACGCCCTTAGCGCCTGCCTGCTCTGCGGCGGCACCAAAACCGCGCATCTTGGTCTGCATCTCGGCTGGCGTCAGCATGGTTACCACCAGTTTGCCATTAGCGTCTTTCCCGGCAAGCTGCGCGGCATCCGCTACATAAACCGCCTCCACGCTTTGCTCCGTCGTGAACGGGGAAGAGCCGAACGGGAAAAAGTCCTGCATCATCAGGTACTTCTCGGTTCCTATCGAAATATGGCCTTCGCCCCAGGCGCTTTTCTGCAGATCGAATGTCTGGTAATAAGGGTTGGCGCTGTTGGCTTTCACCGGTCCGGTCAGACCGTCCTCACGGAACTCGCGGGCGATGTACTCGGCAGCCATTTTCTGGCCTTTCTCGCCAGTGTTGCGGCCCTCGTACTCATCAGAAGCGATGATGTGGAGGTGCTTCGACAGATCGGCGGCTGTAATGGTTTCGGCATACTTGGGGGCAGCCTCGCTCAGCTTGGCTACATCGGTGGTAGGCTTGCTGGCGCTTGGGCCCTGGGCGCAGCCATAGCCAAAGGCGGCTAGCAGCAGGGCGGCGTAGAGATTATGTCTCTTCATGGTTTAGTTAAGGTGTTATAAAAGTATAAGTTGAGGTTAGACGTGCGTTGGTGCAGGTGGTTTAATCCGCGGTGCCTACTGCTTCACGATCAAAACGGTGGCAAAGGCCGCCACGCCCTCTTTCTTGCCCACAAAACCTAAATGTTCGGTGGTGGTGGCCTTGATGGAGATATCCTCCTCCGGGATGCCCATCACCTCGGCTAAACAAGCCTTCATGGCCGGAATATGCGGGTTTACCTTGGGCTCCTGCAGGCAGATGGTGGAGTCGATGTTGCCGATCTCGTAGCCCTCGCGGCTCAGCAGGTGCACCACTTCCTTCAGCAGGATCTTGGAGTCGATTCCTTTGTACTTGGGGTCTCTGTCGGAGAAGTGGAAGCCGATGTCGCGCATGTTGGCGGCACCCAGCAGGGCGTCGCAGATCACGTGGGTGAGCACGTCGGCGTCGGAGTGGCCCAGGGCGCCGTGCGTGTGCGGAATCTTGATGCCGCCGAGCCAGAAGTCGAGGCCCTCCTGCAACTGGTGCACGTCGTAGCCGAAGCCGGTTCTTATTTTCAGTTTCATAGTGTGGTTATCCGAAGTATAGGTATGCCTAAAGCGCCTGAAGAAGCAGGGCTAAAAAGTAAATCTAAGCTAAAAATACGATTTTGTGCCACTTCCAGGGCTGTTTTTTGCGTTTATACCTGCCTCGGGCAAGGGCGCTGCCGGTATCAAAGTATAAAGCACCGCATACTCTACGGGCGCACGTGCGTAGAGTTGAGGAACCACGCATAAGGTGTAATCAGAAATAAGGATGAGTAGAAAGATAGGAACCGCCCTGCCCCTGCTGGCGATGGGGCTGCTGGCTGGCTGCGGCGGCGAGAACACCGAAACCAACGTGCAGGTGCCGGGCAGCGAGAAAACCACGGAGTCGAAGGCGCTGGAGATGAGCGCGGAACTGATGCAGGACAAGGCCCCGCTCACCAGGATTGATATGTACCTGGCTGGCTTCCACTTTTACAATGGTCACCCGCAGGGGCAGATGGAAGCGCACCACTATGTGACGCAGCTGAACGAGGACGTGCAACAGGCGATCATTTTTGATGGCAACGGCGAGGACGCCAAACTGATGGGGGTGGAGTACATCATCTCGGAGCGGTTATTCAAAAAGCTGCCGGAGGAGGAGAAAAAGCTGTGGCACAGCCACCACTACGAGGTGAAGTCGGGCACCCTGATTGCGCCGGGCATACCCGATGCCGCCGAGCACCAACTGATGGAGAAGCTGGTGAGCACCTACGGCAAAACCATCCATACCTGGCACACCGACCGCAACATGGAGCTGCCTTTTGGTGCCCCGATGATCATGATGGGCTTTACCCGGGACGGGCAGCTGCGGCAGGAACTGGTAGACGAGCGCGACAGGAACCTGGAGGTATCGACGGCCGAGAAGCGCAGGCAACGCGCGGACATCCCGACGCCGGAGGTGGTGCCGGGCGCCAACGCCTGGGAGCAGGGCGAGGTGCGCCAGCTGCAGCTAACCGACAAGGCCCCGGATTTGCAGCAGCATGGTCATTAGTGGAAGTATAAAGTATAAAAGTATGGCTCGGTTGAAATTTATATTTGGGTTATACTTTATACTTCCCCGCTCTCTGGCGCGGGCTTGCAGCCCGTGCCCCTTTATGCGTTGGGTTTTCAACCCGACTGGCTCAAAGAGTCATACTTTTATACTTTGGCTATACTTCCATAGCTGCTGCTGCCTTCCACTTGACACAAGCTATACTTACTAGCTTCCGCTGATCCATTGCCTTACAACCTTAATTGTTTTATATCCAGTTTTGGCTCCCTCAAGGCCGGGAGGCCTCGCCTTCGGGCATCGCGCTTGGAGCTTTTCCTGCCCTCGTACCTCGGGCTGCCTCGCTTGCAGCTCGTCACCGGAAAAACTCGCATAGGCGCTCAACCCAAGGGCTGGGATCAGATTCGATAGCTACAGCTATTACTACTGTCCCCTTGAGGACAAACAAGAACGAGAGTTCGAAACTTGCGACCTTAGGTCAATAGGGGAGCCTGTCATTACTTTGACTATAGAACTTATACTTTAGCCAAAGTAATGACAGGCTCCCCTCCTTAGTCAAGTCTTGGATCCCGAACTTGTTTCGGGAGAGGGATAAAGGGGTGGTTGGATCCGGTACTGCTGAGCTCCCTCCCCTGTTCTTAGGGGAGGGTTGGGGAGGGGTGAATCCGTTTGCGTTACAAAGTATAAAAAAAGCGCCTGCTAAAGTATAGCAGGCGCTTTCAAAATTTGCGGCAAGTCGGCTTAGGCTTCCACCTCTGCCAACGTCGGGTAATTCACGTAACCTTCAGGGCCTGGAGCGTAGAACTTGCTCTGGTCTGGCTGCTGTAGCTCGGCGTTCTGGGCAAAGCGCTCCACCAGGTCGGGGTTGGCGATAAACGGCACCCCGAAGGCCACCATGTCGGCATCGCCATCGGCAATTACTTTATTTCCTGTCTCCTGGGTAAAGCCGCCGTTGAGAATCAGGGTGCCCTTATACTTAGGGCGGTAGCGCTTGGCCACCTGCGGCTCGATGTGCGGCACATCCTTGTTGGCCGGCGAGGCCTCGGTCAGGTGCACATACGCCAGGTTATACTTGTTCAGATGTTCCACAATGTAGTCGAAAGTCGGGATGGTGTCTTCGTTTACGGTAATGCCGAAGCCGCCGTGCATGCTGGGGTTCAGGCGCACACCAATCCGGTGCTGCGGCACCACTTCCTTGATAGCATCCAGCACCTCGAACAGGATGCGGGCGCGGTTCTCCACTGAACCACCGTAGGCATCGGTACGCACGTTAGCCGTGCTCACGAAGAACTGGTGCAGCAGGTAACCGTTGGAGGCGTGCACTTCCACACCGTCGAAACCGGCATCAATGGCATTGCGGGCAGCGGTTTTAAAGTCCTGTACAATCTGCTTTATCTCCGGTATCGTCAGCTCGTGCGGTGTCACGGTATCTTTAAAGCCCTCGGGCGTGAAGGCTTTGTCGTTGGGGTTAATGGGAGAGGGGGCCACCGGCAGTTTTCCGCCATGGAAGTAGGGGTGCGACATGCGGCCTACGTGCCACAGCTGCAGGAAAATCTTGCCTCCCTCGGCGTGCACGGCGCCGGTTACTTTTTTCCAGCCGGCTACCTGCTCTGCGCTATGGATGCCTGGCGTGTTAATATAACCCACAGCCTGCTTCGATATCTGCGATCCCTCGGTGATGATCAAACCGGCGCCGGCGCGCTGGGCGTAGTACGTGGTCATCAGCTCATTGGCGGCGTTGTGTTCGTTATCGGCGCGGCTGCGTGTCATGGGAGCCATCACGACGCGGTTCTTCAGCGCAAGGTCGTGTAGGGCAATCGGATTTAAAAGTGGTTGTGACATAATGTAGTTAGAAAGTTAGAGAGTTAGAAAGTTTAGGAGTTATCCTGCCCGCACAATCTTCTTCACTCTTGATTATTAATTCGTAATTCTTGATTCTTAATTATACCGTGTCCCACGCCGGGGCGAAGGAAGGGCTGATGAGGCGGGTATTGGCCTGTTTCAGCTGGTTTATCTGCTCCATTTCCTGGGGCGTGAGCTCAAAGTCGAAGATGTTGAAGTTGGCCTCCACGTTCTTTTCTTTGGCGCTCCTCGGGATGGCCAGCACCCCGTCCTGCTGCATGAGCCAGCGCAGCGTTACCTGCACCTCACTTTTGCCATACTTGCTGCCGATGCTTTTCAGCGTCTCGTTGCCCAGTACTTGGCCTTGCGCGATGGGGCTGTAGGCCGTGAGCGTGAGCTCGTGCTGGCGCAGGTAAGTATAGAGCTTGTCCTGGTTGAGGAAGGGGTGGTACTCTACCTGGTTGGTGATGATCCCGGCGCCCGTGGCCAGTACCTTGTCGAGCAGGGCGGTGGGGTGGTTGCTGACCCCGATGTACCTGGCGTAGCCCATTTCCCGGGCTTTCACCAGCTCCGCCATGTACTCCTCCACCGGCACCTCGGCGTTGGGCCAGTGAATCAGTAGCAGGTCCACGTAATCGGTGCGCAGCTGCTGCAGGCTTTCCTCCACAGAAGGCATGAACTTTTCGCGCGACAGATTCGTCGGCAGCACCTTGGTGGTCAGGAAGACCTCGCTTCTTGCTACCCCGGATTCCCTGATGGCTTCGCCTACTGCCTCCTCGTTGCGGTACATCTGAGCCGTGTCGAGGTGCCGGTAGCCGGTGGCAAGGGCATGGCCTACAATTTTCCGGGCCGTGTCTCCCTCCAGCTTAAACGTTCCCAAGCCCAATGCCGGAATAGTGGCCCCCTTTAGTTTGATATAGTTCATACTTTGTTCTTAAGTATATACATTACTTGTGCATACAAATATTTATGCAAAAAAAATCAGCCCCGCAATTTGTCCAACTTGTTACTTACCAGCAGTGCCTCCTCCTGCGAGAGGTTGTGGAAATGCTCCAGGAGTTCCGGAAAGCGGTCGTCTACCTCCTGCAGCTTTTTCATGCCCTTTTCGGTGAGGCGCACCTCTATCATGCGGCGGTTGGCTTGGCAGATGTCGCGGGTAGCGAAGCCTTTCTCTATCAGCTTGTCGATGAGGCGGGTAACGTTGGAGTTGCGGTCCACCATGCGGTTCTGGATATCGCCAAAGCACACCGGTTCCGGGTGCTGCCCCCGAAGTATGGCCAGCACGTTGTGCTGCTGCAGCGTCAGGCCAAGGCGCTTAAAGAACGGCATGACCTGCTGGTTAACCCAGTTGTTGGTGAACAGCAGGTTTACCAGCAGGCGACGGTAATCGTCTGTAAACTCCTTCTGGTGTATCTCGTCTTCTATCCGCATTGGCACAAAGGTATGAGTTCTTATTTGTATATACAACTGTTGGGCCGAAAAGGTTTAGCCAGGGGGCACAGCTTATACTTGTGGAACAAAAAAAGCGCGGTGCCGCAGCACCGCGCTTCATAAAGTATGGCCCAGGCTATTATCAGCCGGCGCTTAGTCCCAGTAGGGCGTGGTGGTTTGCTCCTGGCCGTCGGCCGAGAACACGAGCTTATGCTCCTGCTTGTCTTTCTCCAGCTCCACCTGGTAGAGTGTGTTGTCTTCCTGCACCAGCACGTCGGCGTCATCGATCCGGAACCCGGCGTAGTTTTGGTTGATGCCGGCCTTTACTTCTTCCGGCAGCTCTGCTTCGGGTAAGTCATACTTGTGCTTGAGCAGGCTGCCTGAGGCGTTTAACAGGGCGTCATACTCCACCGTTTCCTGGCTAAAGTCGGCCTCGAAATCCTCGCCCTTTTTCTCCCACTCCACATGCTGGGCATTTGGGAAGGTGCTGATTAGGGCCTCCTTCACGGCTGCCGGCACGTCGTCTGGCTTTACGTCATTATCTTTATCATTATCGCAGGCAACTAAGGAAGTGCCTAGAAACAGGAACGCAAATGCTGTTGATTTCATGATTTATACTTTTAAGGTTAAAGGAATTTATACCTCAAAGCTACAGGCCGATTCTGAAGTAATGTTGGAGAGAATCTGAAGCAATTCTGGAGATGGGGAATAGTATTGATTTTAGCTCTAATAAATTCTAATGCCTTCTTGGCCAAGAGAGAAATTCACCCCTCCCCAGCCCTCCCCTTTTATCGAGGGCCCCTACCCCCAGAACAGGGGAGGGAGCTTTGCGGTACCGGGTCCAACCACCCCTGCCCCTCCTTGTCTAAGGAGGGGAGCCTGCTTTTACTTTGATTGTAGTTTAAGTTCTATTGTCAAAGTATAAACACGCCTATAGACCTATGGTCGCACGTTTCGAACTCTCGTTCTCACTTGTCCTCCAGGGACAGTCTATACTTGTTGCATGGCAAAAGCAGCAGCTATCGAACTGATCCCAGCCTTTGGGTTGAGCGCCTTGTGAGATTCCGGTGCCGCCGTGGCGGCATTGCGACGTCAGGAGCAAAGGAAGGGAACACAGCGCGATGCCCGAAGGCGAGCCCTCTCGGGCTTGAGAGCACCAAAGTATGAAATGAAACGGTAGGTTCGTAAGTCTGGAGGATCAGCAGCAGCTAGCAAGTATAGCTTGGTTCAAACGGAAGGAAGCCGTGGCTAGGAAAGTATAAGTATGATTAAAGTAAAAACATGGCTCAAGCGGATTGCAAATCCGCGGCTATTATACTTTCGGATTGCAAATCCGAAAGAGCGGAAACGGGAGCTAACAAGTATAACTTGTGTCCAGTTGATATAGCTGTGGCAGGTAAAGACACAAGCGGACGCTTGCGCCAGCAAAGTATAAAGTATAGCTCAAGTATAAACCGGGAAGTATGAGTGACAGATGAACAGCAATTACGCTGGCGAGCCTTCTATAAGAGAAAGGCCACCACGTATGGCAGCCCTTCTTCGTTATCAAAAGCCAATATTACGCCTCCACCGCTTGCTCCTTCTTCTCCGCCTTATAAAGCAGGGTAGAGCAGTTGGTTTTGCGCAGCACCTCCTGGGCGCAGCGCTGGAGGTCGTCTGGCGTGACGGCCTGCACTTTCTCGCCTTCCTGGTTGATGAGGTTGGCATCGCCGAGCAGTTTGCAGTAGGCCAGGTTCATGGCGCGGTTCAGCAGCTCGATCTCCGAGAACACAATACTCGTTTCGGCCTGATTTTTCACCTTGTTCAGCTCCTCCTCGTCCACACGGGTATCGACCAGCTCCTGCACAATAGCTTCGATGGCGGAGTTGGCCTCCTGCAGGTCCGCGCCCTCGTTCAGCTTACCTTGTATAATGAGCAGTCCCGGCTCCACGCTTCCCGTAACCGATGCCGAAATGGAGTTGAACAGCTTCTGCTCCTTCACCAGCTGCTCGTACAGGCGGCTCGACTTGCCCCGGCCCAGGATGTCGCTGATCAGGTCTACGGCGTGGTAGTCGGGGTGCTGGCGGCCCGGCATGTGGTAGGCTTTGTAGAGGGCGCTGAGCGGCACATCGGCGCTTACCTCCAGCACGCGCTCCTCCGTCTGCCGCGGCTCCTCCTGTAGCTGGCGCTCATACTTCTCACCGGCTGGTATCGGGCCAAACCATTTCTCGGTCAGCTCCTTCGCCCGCGCAAGGGTTACGTTGCCGGCTACCACCAGGATGGCGTTGCTGGGCGAGTAGTGCTTGTGGAAAAAGGCCTTCACAATGTCCATCGTCGCTTCCTCTATGTGCGCAATCTCCTTGCCGATGGTAGCCCATTTATAGGCGTGCTCCCTGTAGGCCAGCGGGCGCAGCTTCAGCCACACGTCGCCGTAGGGCTGGTTCAGGTAGTTCTGCTTAAACTCCTCCACCACCACCTTGCGCTGCACCTCCAGGCCATGGTCGCTAAAGGCCAGCTCCAGCATGCGGTCTGACTCCAGCCAGAAACCGGTTTCCAGGTTCTGCGCCGGCACCGAGAGGTAGTAGTTGGTGATGTCGGGACTGGTGAAGGCATTATTCTCGCCGCCCACGCGCTGCAGGGGCTCATCATACACCGGTATGTTTTTGGAACCACTGAACATCAAATGCTCAAACAAATGGGCAAAGCCCGTATGCGCCTCCTCCTCGTCGCGCGAGCCCACGTCGTAGAGCACGTCCAGCACCGCCATCGGTGAGGTATGGTCCTCATGCACGATCACGCGCAGGCCGTTATCCAGGGTAAATTCTTTAAACTCTATCATGATCTTACTTGCTCCATTGTTGGATTGTTAAATTGTTTGGGCACTCAACCTGAACTCCCATTCCTAAACTATCCGGTTATACTTCTAAACGCTGGCTGCGGCTATGCTTTATACTTTAAAGGTATAGAATATAGAGACTTTTGTGTCTTTGCTTGCAGCCTTTGCAGGTTTTCTGTAGCTTTTGCTCGCTAAGGCACAAAGGCCGATTCCCTTGCCTTACGGGATTAACCTAACTAAGCAAAAGTATAAATTAATGGCATACCTTACGGGTGCCTCGCCCTTAATTAACCCAAAAACTATAACGAGGTTTTCATTAAAGCGATGAACTATAACCGCAAAGAGTATTCTGAGGAGGAACTGATAAAACTGTACCGCGCCCTGCTGAAGCCGCGCATGATTGAGGAACGCATGCTGGTGCTGCTGCGCCAGGGGCGTGTGAGCAAGTGGTTCTCCGGCATCGGGCAGGAGGCGATTTCGGTGGGCTCGGCCCTGGCGCTGGATCCCGACGAGTACATTCTGCCACTGCACCGCAACCTAGGCGTTTTCACGAGCCGGGGCATCGACCTGGGCCGCCTGTTTGCGCAGTTCCAGGGCAAAACCCACGGCTTTACCAAGGGCCGCGACCGCTCTTTTCACTTCGGCACCAACGAGCACCACATTGTGGGCATGATCTCGCACCTGGGTCCGCAGCTGGCCGTGGCCGATGGCATCGCGCTGGCTGATTTGCTGGAGAACAAGGAAAGGGTGACGCTGGTGTTCAGCGGCGATGGCGGTGCTTCGGAGGGTGATTTCCATGAGGCGCTGAACGTGGCTGCCGTGTGGAGCCTGCCGGTTATCTTCATGATCGAGAACAACGGTTACGGGCTGTCTACGCCAAGCAACGAGCAGTTCAAGTTCAAGCACTTTATCGATAAAGGCCCGGCCTACGGCATTGATGCGCTGCAGATAGACGGCAACAACATCCTGGAAGTATACGACACGGTGCGCCAGGCAGCGGCCAGCATCCGCAAGAACCCGCGCCCGATGCTCATCGAGGCCATCACTTTCCGGATGCGCGGCCACGAAGAAGCTAGCGGTACCAAATATGTGCCGCAGGAGCTGTTCGAGAAGTGGGCGAAGAAAGACCCTGTGGAGAACTTCGAAAAGTACCTCCTGGATGAGCTGGTGCTGACGCATAAGGTGATGGAAAGTATAAAAGAGGAGCTGAAGGCGGAGATAGAGGAGGGGCTGCAGACAGCCTTCGCCGAGCCGATGCCGACAGCCGACCGCGAGCAGGAACTGGCCGATATGTACAAACCTTTCGAGCAGGAGGTGGTGCAACCGGCCTCCGAGGCCAAAACGGAGCGCCGCTTCGTGGATGCTATCTCCGACGGCCTTCGCCAAAGTATGGAGCGCTACCCGGAGTTGGTGCTGATGGGCCAGGACATTGCCGAGTACGGTGGCGTGTTTAAAATCACCGAAGGCTTTGTGGATAAGTTCGGCAAAGAGCGCGTGCGCAACACCCCGCTGTGCGAGTCGGCGATACTGGGCATTGGCCTGGGCCTGTCGGTGCGCGGGCAGAAAAGTATGGTGGAGATGCAGTTCGCCGATTTTGTGAGCGCCGGCTTCAGCCAGATCGTGAATAACCTGGCCAAGAGCCACTACCGCTGGGGCCAGCACGCTGATGTGGTGGTGCGCATGCCAACGGGCGCGGGCACGGCGGCCGGTCCGTTCCACTCGCAGAGCAACGAGGCCTGGTTTTTCCACACCCCTGGCTTAAAAGTGGTGTACCCATCCTCGCCCTACGATGCCAAAGGTTTGCTGAACGCCGCCATCGAGGACCCGAACCCGGTAATGTACTTCGAGCACAAGCTGCTCTACCGTTCCATCTCACAGGAGATTCCGGATGATTATTATACCATAGAGATCGGCAAGGCCAAAACGGTGGCCGAGGGCTCCGACCTGACCATCATCACCTATGGCATGGGCGTGCACTGGGCTAAGCAACTGCAGCAGGAGCTGACGGACGCCAGTATCGAAATCCTGGACCTGCGCACGTTGCTGCCATGGGATAAGGAGGCCGTGCGTGCCGCCGTGGAGAAAACCGGCCGCGTGATCATACTTCATGAAGACACCATGACCGGCGGCATCGGCGGAGAGATTGCCGCCTGGATCAGCGAGCACTGCTTTGAGTTGCTGGATGCGCCGGTGGCCCGTGTGGCCAGCCTGGATACCGCCGTGCCGTTTGCGCCGCCGCTGGAGCAGGAGTTTCTGCCGCGGCAGCGCCTGCGGGAAAAGGTTGAGGCCATGCTGAATTATTAAATGGAGGCAGTATCGTATACTTGGTTGTAGTATGCGGTGCTGCTTTTGTGTTTAAACTGTGTTTAATAAAATTAAATTCATATATTTGCATCATGCGTATACTTCGCCCATACCTTTTCATGTTGCTGTGCCTGCTGCTGCTCGCCGGGTCGGGTTGCCAGCGCAAGGGCATACCCTGCCCCAAACCTAGCAGCAAGCGCACAGTGAAAGTGCAGGGACCAAACGCACAGGGCCTCTCGGCCATAAAGGTGCAGCAGGATAAGAACGGGATGGTAAAGAAGAAGCGTGTGTTAGGTCTGTTTTAGAAACCAGTTTAGACGGAATCAGTATAAAACCATGATGAAGGTGCGTGTTGCTGAATCTTGCTGCCGAACAGCGTACAAGTATGGCCTGGGCCTGCTGCTGTTCTTCCTGTTGGGTACCCTGCCGGGGTACGGCCAGGTGAGCTACGAGGCCTCAGCCAGGCACGGGCAGTCCCTGCGCAAATCGCTGAAAGACGCCGAGAAAGTAGACAGCAAGTATAAAGACACCCACCTGAACACCAACGCCTATACTTTTAAGAAGGGAGAGGCTGGCCGCAAGCGTGTGAAGAAAGACGAGCGCGCCAGGCTGCACTTCAACGTAAACGGGGACCCGGCAAAGAAACTACGGCTCTTCAAGAACAAAAAGAAGTATAAGCCGCGAAAAGACAAAAGAAACCACTAACCAAGAACAAAGACCCTGACGATATGAATTGGCACCCGCTAACCAGCCTTGAGCAGCTGGAGGAGATCATGGATGAATCAAAGAACACGCCAGTCGTAATCTTTAAGCACAGTACCTCCTGCTCCATCAGCTCCACTGCCAAAAGCCGCCTGGAGCGCCAGTGGGCCAGCGCCGGGCTAGACCACGTGAAACCCTACTACCTCGACCTGCTAAGCTACCGGCCCGTTTCCAACGAAGTGGCGGAGGTGCTGCAGGTAACGCACCAGTCGCCGCAGCTGCTGCTGGTGCAGGACGGCGTGTGCACCTACGATGCCTCGCACCTTGGCATCAGCGTGGACGCCCTTAAAAAACAGGTGGCGGCGTAGCATACTTTTTCCGCCCCGTTTTCCGTATAAAGTACCAGCAGGATTTATAAACAGCTCCGGTAAGGCCATACTTTCGCTTCGCGCTATACCTTAAAGTAAACTTTACCGGAAGGCACCTTCGTGGGGCCTTCTTAAGGTAGAGGCGGTGTGATATCCTGAGTTTGAAATACACGTAAAGTTGAGTACTTTTAAACAACCTGAAAACACTGGCCTGTGATAAGATTCCTGACATGTATGCTTGTGGCGGCGCTTCTGGCGGCCTCGCCTGCCGTTGCCCAGACGGAGGAGGACGAGAGCTTTGAGCGGGAGACGAGCTACGGCATCAACTTCAACTCCAACGGCGGCCTGATCGGCGGTGCCTTTGTCCGCGCCTCGTTCTACATGAATGAGCGGATGTACCAGTTCGGGGGCATCGAGATTGTAGAGGTGAAGCACCCGAAGGAGGAGCGCTACCTGAACTATGTGGGCGAGCCGTTTGTGTACGGCAAGAAGAACTACTTTTTCGTGCTGAGGCCGCACTATGGCCGTGAGCTGGTGCTCTTCCGCAAGGCCGCCGAGTCGGGGGTGCAGGTAAACGCGCTCGGAGCCGTGGGACCATCCCTTGGCTTGCAGGTGCCCTACTACATCGATTACAGCTACGACGGCACCACCAACGACGTGCGCACCGTTCCCTACGACGAGAAGATCCACACCAACACCGACTACATCCTGGGCAGCGATACCGTGTTCCGTGGCCTGGGGCAGACGAAGGTGAAGCCGGGGGTGCACGCCCGGGCGGGCCTCAGCTTCGAGTATGGCCGCTACCGCGAAAGTATAGCCGGCATAGAGGTGGGGGTAGCCGTGGAGTACTTCCCGAGCACGCCTGTTATCATTCCGCTGGCCGAGAACAACAACACCTTCACCTCGGTGTACCTGAACCTGTTCTACGGCAGCCGAAAGTAGGATTCCCACTGAACATTTGCCGGTGCAAGCTTGTTAGGAAGGCATACCTGCCAGGGGCACATTTTTGCCTTATGGTTAAACTCTTACGCCATAACTTCCTATCTTTGCAGCATGGATGAAATGATGACACTTCCGGTAATTCAGCCTAACGCCAAGCCCGAGGGACTTAACGCGCTGGGCCAGCCCCGCAAGCCAAACTGGCTGCGTGTAAAACTGCCGGTTGGGAAGGAATACACCAAGGTTAGAAGCATCGTAGACGAATATAAACTGCACACCATTTGCGAGAGCGGCAACTGCCCCAACATGGGCGAGTGCTGGGGTGCAGGCACCGCTACCTTCATGATCTTAGGAAACGTGTGTACCCGCAGCTGCTCCTTCTGCGCTGTGGCCACCGGCCGTCCCAACGAGTACGACGTAGATGAGCCACGCCGTGTGGCCGAGGCAATACAACTGATGGGCGTGAAACACGCCGTGATCACCTCGGTAAACCGCGACGAGCTGAAGGACCGCGGCGCCGCCATCTGGCACGAAACGGTGAAGCAGGTAAAGCTTCTCTCCCCAACCACTACCATCGAAACCCTTATCCCGGATGTGAAAGGCACCTGGGACGCCCTGATCACCATGATCTCGCCGGGACAGGAGGTAGTGTCGCATAATATGGAGACGGTGAAGGAGCTGTACCGCCGCGTGCGCCCGCAGGCCAAGTATGAGCGCTCGCTGGAGCAGATACGCCGCACCAAGGAGTATGGCAAGCGCACCAAAACCGGCATCATGCTGGGCCTGGGCGAGACCCGGGAGCAGGTATACCAGGCCATGGACGACCTGGCCGCCAACGGCTGCGACATTCTCACGCTGGGCCAGTACCTGCAGCCTACCAAGCTGCACATTGAGGTGGCAGAGTTTATCCACCCGGATCTGTTTGAGCATTACCGCGTGGAAGGGCTCCGAAGGGGCATTAAATACGTCGAGTCGGGCCCATTAGTAAGATCCTCATATCACGCCGAGCGCCACGTGAACGTTTAGCGGTATAACTTCAACTACTCTTAGCCCCTGTTGCCTGCATATGCAACAGGGGCTTTTTTTTGTCCTATACTCTCCCAAAGTATAAAGTATGATTTATCCAATATTTTAATAAAAATATTTAAATATATTTGAAAATACTGTTGTAGAATGTAATTTTAACGGCGAATTACTACTACTGCGCCTATGTAAACAAACTTACTTATTCTCTTCGCAAAAGATTTTTTTGCACTGCTTATCCCCGCCTTATTCTGGAAGAAAGAAAAAGAGTTAGTAAAAACTTATAGATCAGTGCGCAGTAAAACTTAGTTATGAATATATAAAGATTTTATTGTCTTTGATGCAACAATTTCCGGCCGTTCAAGTAAAAGAACAAAGATAGATATAGCCCTATCTATAAATATGTGAGTGACGTTATATACAGTTATTTTTAAGCTTTATGATTAAACATCTACTGCTGACCTTTCTCTTACTGACTGGCAGTATCACCCTTAGCCTGGCACAGGATATAGATCTTGGTCGGGCAACCACCTTCTCGGCGCTGGCCAACAAGAAGATCGTCTTTAAAGGGCCTGGGAAAACCAAGATCCAGGGCAATATTGGTGTCAGCCCGGGTAAAGCCATAGAAGGCGGCGACCAGTTCCTGGAATTGCTCGGCCGCCAGGAGCGAAATACGGAGCTGGCTATCGCGGGCATGCAAAACGCCAACAGGGTCTACAGTGAGATTCTGGCGCGGGAGGTGGACATGGACCATGCTCCTGTATTAGGCAACAACAACTCCCTCGATCCAGGTACCTACAGGATCAATGGGGATGCCATACTTAATGGTACCCTCCGCCTCAATGGCCAGGGGGATATAAACTCCAAGTTTATCTTTATCATTGAAGGAGACTTCATCTCTAACAGCGGTAGCATCCAGTTCTCAGACATGGGCGCCTCCGCAAAAAACGTTTATTGGGTTGTAAAAGGTAATGCCACCATTGGGGCAGGCAGTTCTTTCCAGGGCAATATCATCGCTACTAAAGATATCACCTTTCACAACAGAGCGGCCCTGATAGGCCGTGCTTTCTCCCTCGGAGGGACCATTTACTTCGATGAGAACTCTACAGCCATGCCTATCGTGGTGGAAACCAACCTGGAGGTAGTGAAGGATGTGGAGTATGAAGAAATGACGCTGGGAGCCAGGGTGATTTATACTATTAAAGCCACAAACTGGGGCCTGGGGGAGGCCATGCACGTGGTGGTGAAAGAGCAGATACCGGCAGGGCTGAAATTTGTAAGGTTTATCTCCGCCACGAAAGGCACATACGATACGGAATCGCATCAGTGGCTTGTTGGCGACATGGAAGTAGGGCCTACCGAAATCCTGAAGCTGGAGTTTGAGATAGTTGGTACAGGAAACATTAAGAATGAGGTGATCATCATTGGTGATAACCCCGACCCGAACCCGGTAGATGATAAAGATGATGAGGTAATCATACTTCCTGACCTGGGAGTGGTCAAAGAACTGGTTAACCCGAAGGAAACGTATGTTGTCGGTGACTTTGTGGACTACAAGATCACGCTGACGAATTATGCTGATAAAGCCGAGGAGCATGTGTATGTAAGAGAGCGGTTGCCGGAAGGGCTGGAGCTTGTCGGCTCTACGCCAAGCGTAGGATCATACAACAAGGAAAGCGGGGTTTTCTATGTGCCATTGCTTGCCGGAAACTCCTCTGTAACACTCACCATCAGAGCCAGAATTGTAAAGGTTGGCCAAATCAGAAACGTTGTTAGCATCATAGCGAAAGACATTAAGCCAACTGATCCTGCTAACCCGAGCGACCCTACGAACCCTACCAATCCGACAGATCCAACGGACCCAACAAATCCAACGGACCCGACAGATCCGACAGACCCAACAAATCCAACGGACCCGACAGATCCAACGGACCCAATTAATCCGACCAACCCGGGCGACTATGAAGACTCAGACCCGGACAATGACGAAGATGATGTCACGATACCGGAGGTGAAGTGTAACCCTGCGCTGGAGGTGGCCATCAGTGGGGCGCCAGCCACGGCTTGCGCCAGTGCCACAAGCCTGACCTTTAAGGCAGCATCCGAGGTGGTTGGCGGTACCTATAGCTGGACCCTGCCCCAGGGATGGAAGTATGCCCCGGGCACGAACCCGGGCAGCAGTGAAATAACCGTGCAGGCAGGTACAGCCACCGGCGCTAAAAAGGTAATAGTTACCGTAACCGACCAGTGCGGCAAGAAAGCAACAGCGGAAGTAGCCGTAAACATAACCGGTGCCCCGAAAGCGCCCGCCATTAATGGTCTTGCCCAGGTATGCTTCAACAGCGAAGGCATGACACTGAAGGCCGGCGAGGCGGAAGAGGAGCTGACCTATGAATGGTCTGTGGACACCGGCCTGGAGATAGTAGGCGACATAACAGGAGCCAGCGTTGTCGTGAAGCCGAAGACCGGAAGCCTGTTGGGCGGCAAAGTTACCCTGAAGGCCACCAACAGCTGTGGCTTCAGCAGCACCAGCGTTAAAGTGCTTGCCGTTACGCCGGCTATCAAAGCCCCGACAGCCATTGCGGGCGATGTAAAAGTATGCGGAGACAAGCAGGTTACCTTCAGCACGCCTGCCGTGACCGGTGCCACAAGCTACACCTGGAGCTTCCCAACTGATTGGGCTGTGGTAGGAGCAGCAGACGGCAGAGAGGTAACCGTGAAAGTAGGCAAGGAGATCGGAAAAGTGAGCGTGAAAGCCAACAGCGATTGCGGCAGCAGCGATGTGTTCAGCAAAGACGTGGAGGTGAACGAGCCGCCAACCATCGGGAACTTTACGCTGACCGGCGCGGGAGAGACCTGTCAGAACGGAACGCTTGTACTTACTGCCACCGAAATACCGGGCGCCTCATACAAATTTACGGTGGAGGGCGGACTGGTGAAAGTATCAGAGGCCGGTAACAAGGTAACCGTGAAGGCGGGTGCGACTAACGGCACTGTAACCGTAGCCGTAACCGACTTCTGCGGAAACACGCTTACCGTCTCCAAAGCTATTGTTGTTACCCCGATGCTGGCCACACCTTCCATCACGGGCACAGACAAAGTATGCCAGAACAGCACCGGCAATGTATACACTGCCCCGGCCTACGAAGGCACGGTAACCTATAAATGGACAGCCAGCGGCGACCTGACGATCACATCCGCCGCAAACGCTGCCACAGTAGAGGTAAGCGCCGGCGCTAAAGGCGGTGCGCTTAACCTGGAAGTAACGAACGGATGCTTTACGGTTAAAGACACCAAAACGGTAAGTATAAACCCGCTGCCACAGGCCCCTGCAAGTATAACCGGCGATGCTACCGTGTGCGCCGGCTCAGAGCAGAGCTACACGGCGGCAGCAGTAACCGGAGCCACTTCCTACACCTGGAGCCTCCCTACAGGCTGGGCAGTAGTATCAGGCGAGGGTGAGAGAACCATAACCGTGAAAGTTGGCAACAACAGCGGCGCGGCGAAGATCAGTGTGAAGGCCGACAACGCGTGCGGCACAAGCGTAACGGCTGCCAACCTGGATGTGGTGGTGAACGATGTGCTGGCCGCCCCGGCCATCAGCGGCAGCAACGGCGCCTGCGTAGGCACTACCCTTACTTATACTATACCGGCAGCTAACGGTGCCACAGGATATGAGTGGAACGTGCCGGAAACCTGGACACTCGTATCAGGCCAGAATACCACCAGCGTGGTGGTGAAGGTTGGCGAGAAATCAGGCAACATCAGGGTAGCTGTAAGGAATGAGTGCGGACTGGGCGAGGAAGCCACGAAGGCGGTAGCGCCGGTAACGGCCCCGGCTGCCCCAACCATCACCGGCAGCAACGATGTATGCGAGAACGCTACGCAGCTTACTTATACCATATCCAACCCGGAGGAAGGCGCTACTTATACTTGGTCGCTGCCACAGGGTTGGAGCTTTGAGGGTAGCAATACCGGCACCAGCGTAACCGTTAACGCCGGCACAACGGCAGGTGCTATCAAAGTAGTAGCCGGCAACAGCTGCGATACCTCAGAAGGCCAACTGGAGATCAAGATCTTCACGCCGCCGGTAACGCCAGGGCAGATAACCGACAACAGCAATGTCTGCGACGGCCTGGTGTTCTCCATCGAGGCGGTATCAGGCGCCAGCGACTATACCTGGACGGTAAGCAGCGGCTTCACGATCACCTCCGGGCAGGGTACTACCTCCATCACCGTGAAGGCTGACAGAGCGGACGCACTGGGAACGGTAACCGTGATGGCCAACAACGGCCCTTGCAGCAGCATGGAAGCCTCCGCGCCGATCGACGCTGCTAAAGCCGACGGCAGCCTGGACTTCCCGAAAGCCTTCAGCCCGAACGGCGACGGCAAGAACGACAACTGGCATATCCGAAACCTGGAGAAATTCGCGGACAACGAGATCACCATCCTCAACCGCTGGGGATCTGAGGTATTCAAATCGAAGAGATACCGGAACAACTGGAACGGCAAAGGACTGGAGCAAGGTACTTACTTCTACAAGGTAAGGGTGACATTGTGTGACGGCGTAGTGAAAGAGTTTACCGGCTACACCACCATTTTCAGGTAGTAGCTTAATATTTAGTAATCCAGATGACAATGAGAATATGTTACCTATTGCTGGCCCTGTTGCTTACCACGGCCGCAAACGCGCAGCAGAATCCCCAGTACTCACAGTATATTTTTAACAGCATGGGCATCAACCCGGCCTATACGGGTAGCAAGAACGTGCTGAACATAAACGCCTTCCACCGCTCGCAATGGACGGGCGTGGAGGGAGCCCCCAGTACGCAGTCGCTGGCCGTGGATGGCGTAGTGGCCAACGACAGGCTGGGCCTGGGCCTGCACATTACGCGCGACGAGTTGGGTGCCCACAGCACCACCAGCGCCTACGCCAACCTTGCCGTGAAACTGCAGGTGAGCCAGAACGCTATCCTTAGCCTGGGCCTGGCACCCGGCCTGGTGCAGCACATGGTGGACGGCAGCAAGTTCGGCATCACCGACGACCCCACCATCCCGACGGGAAAGGAGACCGCTATAAAGCCGGACGTGAAGATCGGGGCTTACTTCCACACGCCGCGCTTCTATGCGGGCTTCTCCGGCACCGACCTGCTGCAGTTTAAGGACATGGACCAGGTAGAGCCGGAGCGCCATTACTTCTTCACTGCCGGCTATGTGTTTGATGTGAGCCCCTTCGTGAAGCTGAAGCCGAGCCTGTTGGTAAAGGAAGACTTCCACGCTCCTACAAGTATGGATGTGAACGCCTTTATACTGCTGGCCGACCGCCTGTGGCTGGGTAGCTCTTACCGCACCAGCATAAACGTTTTCAACACGGCAGAGATGGGCGATGTGGAAAAACGCACCGCTGTGGCCTTTATTGCGGAACTGCAGGTGATGAAGCAGCTGCGCCTGGGCTACTCCTACGACAAAATGCTGAACGGATACAGCAACCAGAGCACCCACGAGGTATCGGTGGGCTACTACTTCTTCCGTAAGAAAGAGACCAGAATGCTGACGCCGCAGTACTTTTAACCCTTAGCGCTTACTATATGAAACTTAAGAATATACCCTTCTACTTGGCAGCGGCCGCTGTGCTAGGCTTTTCGCCAGCCGTACAAGGCCAGTCGTCGTTGAAAAAGGCAGATAAATATTTCGATAACTATGAGTTCGCCCTGGCTCTGCCAGCATATAAAGAGGCCATCCAGAAACGCAAGCCGGATCTGCCAACGGTAGAGCGCATCGCCACGGCTTACCGCCTCACGCGCCAGAACGAGCAGGCGGAAGTATGGTATGGCAAAGTGGTGGCCATGCCGGGCCGCCCGCCCATGAACCTGTTCTATTTTGCGGAGGCGCTGCGCAGCAACGGCAAGTACATCGAGGCCAAGGAGCAGTACATGCAGTGGGGCGAGGAGATGCCGGAGTATGCCGAGCGTGCCCAGCAACTGATGGAGGCCACCGACCTGTCGCTTCGCCTGATGAAGCAGCCTGCCGTGGCAGAGGTTACGCAGCTTACCACCCTGAACATGCCAGGGGCATCCGACTTCAGCCCGATGCAGTATGGCAACAACGGCATCATCTTTACCTCCGACAGAGGCGTGCAGAAAGACGGCAAGGACGCCAAAGTATACGGCTGGACCGGCCGCCCTTACCTGCAGCTGTTCATCGCGCAGGAAGTAGGCGAAGGCACCTACGGCAGACCACAGCCGCTTCAGGATGTGATCAACGCAGACTACCACAACGCCACTGCCTCAACAGCAAAAGACGGCGGCAAACTATACTTTACCCGCACCAAGATGGTGCCGGCGCTCGATAACGTGAATGCCGACCCTACCAGCTGGATCCAGAAAAACGAGAACCAGAACCTGATCAACCGATTGGAGATTTACGCTGCGGAGCGCCAGGGCGGTAGCTGGACGAACATTGAGCCCTTTGAGTACAACAAGGTGGAGGAGTACTCTGTCGGTCATCCGGCCGTGTCGCCGGACGGGCAGGTGCTATACTTTGTCTCCGACATGCCGGGCAGCCTGGGTGATACCGATATCTACTACAGCACCCGCAAAGCCGATGGGAAATGGAGCGAGCCCGTGAACGCCGGACCGGTGATTAACACCAGCGCCCGCGAAAGCTTCCCTTACGTGGACGCCAACGGCAAATTATACTTTGCCTCCGAAGGACATGTGGGAATGGGCGGAATGGACATTTTCTCGGCCGAAGGCGAATTAGGCAAGTGGCGCGACGTGAAAAACCTGGGCTACCCGATTAACACGCCCCAGAACGACTACGGCATCATGTTCACCGAGCCGGGCAAGCGCGGCCTTTTGTCCTCCAACCGCGAGTCGCAGAACGGCACCGAAGACATCTACGCCTTCAATATCCTGCAGAAGCCGGTGGTGCTGGCCATCACTACGCTGGGCCGCTATCAGAACAAGTTAAAGAAAACGGTGCAGGACCCGCTCCCGAACACAAGAATTATGATGAGCCAGAAGAACTCAAAAGATTCTACGGTGGTTATTACAGATGAGAGGGCACAGAGTTTTGCCGACGCCCGCGCCGGCAACGCCTATACGTTCACCGGCTCTAAAATCGGCTTCCTTAAAATGGAGTCAGGTATAGAGGTGCCGGCTACGGCCTCCGATACTGTGCAGGTGGCGCTGGTGTTCGATAAGAACGAGGTGGAGAAGGCCATTGTGCTCGAAAATATCTACTACGACCTGGATAAGTGGGATATTCGTCCGGATGCCGCCAGGGAACTGGACAAACTGGTGACCCTGCTCAAGAATAACCCGGCTGTGGAGATAGAGATGGGCGCCCACACCGACAGCCGCGAGAGCCAGCAGTACAACCAGTTGCTCTCTGAGCGCAGAGCGCAGGCCGCGGTGGATTACCTGGTGTCGAAGGGCATCGAACGGAACCGCCTGGCTGCGAAAGGCTACGGCAAAACAAGGTTAGTGAACAAGTGCGCCGACGGCGTGCAGTGCCCGGAGGAGGAGCACCAGAAAAACCGCCGCACCGAGTTCATGATCAAGAAGAACTAAAGTTGATTTAAATTCTCATTAGCTTTCATAGTTTGGAAAGGCTCTGCGGTTTCTGTGGAGCCTTTCATCTTTTCAGGGGAGGCAAACTATGGTTTTGCGTCCGGGCCAGAAAAGCTGATCTTTAAGAATCGCTGGTGCTTAAACTTTCAGCCGCCTCAGCCGTTCTCTCAATTGTTCATCCATTTTTCTCATGATCCTTTTCCGCTACACCTATACTTTGCTTTTCCTTTTGTTGCTGCTGTTACCGCAGGCCCTGCTGGCGCAGGCGCTATACACAGGCGTTGTGCTAAAGTCCGATACGGAGCAGCCGCTGCAGGGCGTCACTATAACCGCCAGTTCCGGTGAGCAGGGCATCAGCAACGAGAACGGCTACTTCAGTTTGGCCACCGCCGCTGCGCCTGCCCGCCTTGTCTTCAGCTACATCGGCTATAAAACAGAGACAATCACCAACCCAGCTGCCGGCCAGGAACTGCGGGTGCTGCTGCAGCCGGATGCGGCCAGCCTGCAGGAAGTGGTGATTACCGGCTACGAGACGAACCGGCCATTGCTGCAAACGGCAGGTGCGGTAAGTATAGTCGGGCGGGAGGTGATTGAGCGGTTCGACGAGAGCTCTTTGGTGCGGGCGGTGAACACGGTGCCCGGCGTGCGGATGGAGGAGCGGGCGCCGGCCAGCTACCGGATTTCGATTCGGGGCAGCTCCCTGCGCTCGCCCTACGGCATCCGAAACGTGAAGCTCTACTATGACGGCATCCCCTTTACCGAGGCCAACGGCACCACGGCACTAAATTTGATGGATGCCGCCAACATTGGAAGTATAGAAGTACTGAAAGGCCCGACCGGAAGTATATATGGAGCCGGCACAGGCGGCACGGTGCTGCTGGAGCCGCGCCGCGCGGCAGCCGGGGAGCAGTCGCTGGAGGTGGGGGCGATGACCGGCTCTTTTGGGCTGCGACGCTACACGGCTACCGCGCGCGTGGGCGGGGAGAAAAGCAGTTTCCTGGTGCAGTACGCCCGGCAGGAGTATGATGGCCACCGACAGCAGTCGGCGGTGGAGCGGGAGGTGCTGTTGCTGAGCTCTGAGTTCAGGCCCTCAGACAAACGTATACTTTCTGCCAACCTCATCTACTCCGATTTATACTATGAGCTGCCCGGAGGACTGACGCAGGAGCAATACGACGAAGACCCGAGCCAGGCGCGCGGCGGCATGTTCGGCAGCGTGGCGCAGAACGCCTCCATGAACCAGGAGGGCGTGAACGTGGGGCTGAAGCAGGAGTATACTTTCAGTGAGAATTTCCGGAACACCACCTCGCTCTACGGTCTGCACCGCTTCCGCGATCATCCTTTTAATACCGACTATGAGCGCAACGCGAACCAGGAAATTGGGGGCCGCACCAGCTTTGCCTACGAGGCCCGTCTTGGAAGTATAGGCGCCACGTTTACGGCAGGAGGGGAGCTTCAGCGCGGCTTCGAGGCAGCCCGCACCTACGACAACAACGGCGGCGAGCCCGGCGACCTCCGCACCGACGACGAAGTAGTGGCCAAATCCGGGTTTGCCTTTGCGCAGGCCGAGTTCGAGCTGCCATCGGATTTTATTGCCACCGCCGCCCTCAGCCTGAACGATACCAAGTATGAGATCACGCGCCTGCATCAGGTAAGCAGCGGCAACTACAAGTATAACCGCGATTTTGACGCTGTGTTCTCGCCGCGTGTAGCCCTGCTGAAGCAGCTGACGGAGCAGCTCAGCATACACGCCAGCGTCAGCTCCGGCTTCTCGCCTCCCACCGAAGAAGAAATCCTGACCTCTGACGGACAATTAAACGAGGAGCTGGAGGCGGAGAAAGGCACGAATTACGAGGCGGGCATCCGGGGTTTTGCGCTGAAAGGCAAGCTTAATTTTGATGTGGTGGGGTTCTACTTCAAGTTAAAAGAAACGATCGTGAGCCGGCAGGATGTGTCGAGTGTAGCGGTGTTCCGGAATGTGGGCAGCACCGATCAGAAAGGCATCGAGACAAGTATAAACTACACGTTGGTGGATGAGCCGGCGCAGCAGCTGAGCCTCCTGAAAGTATGGACGAGCTATACTTTCAGCCACTTCCGCTTCGATGCGTATCAGCAAAACGAGAATAATTACTCCGGCAACAAACTTACGGGCGTGGCGCCGCATGCGGCAACCGCCGGTATCGACCTGAACACGCGCATCGGTCTATACCTGAACCTGACGGCCAATTACTCCGACGAGATCCCGCTCAACGACGAGAACACGGTGTATGCCGACAGCTACCTGGTAGCCGGAGCCAGGCTAGGCGTAAAGCGGCAGCTGGGCCAGCACTTCGGGCTGGAGCTGTTCAGCGGGGTGGATAACGTTACGGATAAAAAGTATAGCCTCGGCAACGACCTCAACGCCTTTGGCGGGCGCTTCTTCCAACCGGCTCCGGGCCGCAACTACTACGGCGGCCTCAGCCTGAAGTATACTTTATAACTGTCTTAGCGGTTCCTTTTGATAGGGTTAGGCGGAAACTGCGACATGACATCGGCCACGGCCAGGTTGATGCGCTCCATGTCCTGGGAAGTGGGGTTGATGCCCGCCTCCGAGTAGCCGCGCCAGAGCAACCGGTTCGTGTCCGGGTCAATGATGTCGATGACGAGCGTGCCGAGCGGCAGGGCCTGGATGGGCTGATAATCGGCAAGGCCGGTGGTGGTGTAGCGGAAGCGGTAGCCGAACCAATGGCTGTAACCGTAGCCGAAACCCGCCGGGAAAGTATAGTCTTTCGGTGCCTGGCTGCTGTCCACTGCCAGGTCGTAAGCCACGATCAGGTCCGGGTTTTCCACCTCCGGGCGCAGGCCCTGTTTCACTAACTCACTCGCAATGGCCTCCCGCACGCGCTGGTCCAGCAGCAGGTTAAACTGCGGCCCGGCACCGGCGCGGGGCTTTGGCACCTCGGCCCTGTACCAGTTAAAGGTGCGGAACTGCGTGAAATCAACCGTCGTATCATACGTGTACCGGTTGCTGGCCTGCGGCACCTGGGAGCAACTGGCTAGTGCCAGGAGCAAGACGAGCAAAGTATAAAGTCGGCCTGTTTTTATCATAGTTAAAATAGTAAGAGGAGGTGTAGTATAAACGCTGCGTCTAAGGCTCTAAAGTATACTTTGGGTCGATAAAAGTATACCGATGTAAATATATGGATAATTTATTTTATGTAAACGCAGCAACCGTTGCAGGTGTTGTTTCGTCTTGGCGCTGGCTCATAAAGTATAAACCGCGGGGCAGCAGGAAAGTATAAGTATGAAATCTATATTCCTGAAAAAATAAGAGCCTGACCAAGTATGGCCAGGCTCTTAAAGTATAAAAGGGGAGGAGTAGGTTAGCCGATGGCTACCATCTCATTTCCATTTTCGTTGTAGGCTTCAATCGGGGCGCAGGAGCAAACCAGGTTACGGTCGCCGTAGGCGCTGTCGATGCGGCTCACGGTTGGCCATACTTTGTTGTCGCGCAGGTAGGCCATCGGGAACACGGCTTTCTCACGGGAGTAAGGGCGCTCCCAGTTCTCTACCATCACCACTTTGGCGGTGTGCGGCGCGTTCTTCAGCACGTTGTTCTTCTGGTCAGCCTTGCCGGCCTCAATCTCACGAATTTCCTCACGGATGGAGATCATCACCTCGCAGAATCTGTCCAGTTCCTCCTGTGCCTCCGACTCGGTTGGCTCTACCATCAGGGTGCCCGCTACTGGGAACGATACCGTCGGCGCATGGAAGCCATAGTCCATTAAACGCTTCGCGATGTCCTCTACCTCTACGCCATACTTTTTAAACTCACGGCAATCCAGGATCATCTCGTGCGCACAACGGCCGTTCTTGCCCACATACAGTACCGGGTAGTGTTTCTCTAAACGGGCTTTGATGTAGTTGGCGTTCAGGATCGCCACTTTCGTTGCCTCGGTCAAACCTTCGCCACCCATCATGGCAATGTAAGCATAAGAGATCGGCAGGATAGAGGCAGAACCCCAAGGCGCAGCCGATACAGCATGAATGGCCTCCTGACGACCCAGATCAACGACAGCGTGGCCCGGCAGGAAGGGAGCCAGGTCTTTCACCACACCGATCGGGCCCATGCCAGGACCACCGCCACCGTGCGGGATGCAGAACGTCTTGTGCAGGTTCAGGTGGCAAACGTCGGCGCCGATGTGGGCCGGCGAAGTCAGGCCTACCTGGGCGTTCATGTTGGCGCCGTCCATGTACACGCGGCCGCCGTTGTCATGTATGATCTGGCAGATCTCGATGATGCTTTCCTCATACACACCGTGCGTGGACGGATAGGTCACCATCAGGCAGGACAGCTCATTTTTATGCTGCTCCGCTTTCGCGCGCAGGTCTGCCACATCAATGTTGCCTTTCTCGTCGCACTTCACGATCACCACTTTCATGCCGGCCATCACCGCAGAAGCTGGGTTGGTGCCGTGGGCAGAAGATGGGATCAGGGCAATGTTACGGTGCTGGTCGCCGCGCGATTCGTGGTAGGCGCGGATCACCATCAGGCCGGCGTACTCGCCCTGTGCGCCGGAGTTTGGCTGCAGCGACACCGCATCGAAACGGGTGATCTCGCATAGCCAGGCTTCCAGGTCCTTAAATATCTGGGCGTAGCCTTTCGTCTGGTCAGCAGGGGCAAAGGGGTGCAGCTGCCCGATCTCCGGCCAGGTGATTGGAATCATCTCGGCCGTAGCGTTCAGCTTCATGGTGCAAGAGCCCAGCGGAATCATGGAGTGCACCAGCGAGATGTCCTTGTTCTCCAGGTGTTTCATGTAGCGCAGGATCTCGTGCTCGGAGTGATGCTCGTTAAATACGTAGTGCGTCAGGTACTCGCTCTTACGGATCAGGCTCTCGGCCCAGGTAATTTCTGTTTCCTCCGGCAGCTCATCTATGCCTAAAACATCAGCCGACTTGCCGGCCACTTTCGCAAATACACCCACGATGTCCTTCACGTCCTGCAGGTCGGTGTTCTGGTGCAGGGAGATACCGATGTTGTTCTCTCCGAAATAACGGAAGTTGATGCCCGCTGCCTCTGCCTCCGTACGGATGGCCTGCTGCATAGCGGCGCTTTCCACGGCAATCTTCAGCGTGTCGAAATACTGCTCGTTCTGCTGCTCAAAACCCAGGGCCTTCAGGCCTTTTTCCAACTGCTGCGCCAACGCGTGTGTGTTAAGCCCGATGTACTGCAGGCGACGTGGCCCATGGTACACGGCGTACATGCCGGCGATAACCGCCAGCAGCACCTGCGCTGTACAGATATTAGAAGTAGCTTTTTCGCGGCGGATGTGCTGCTCGCGTGTCTGCAGGGCCATGCGGTACGCCTTGTTGCCGGCAGCATCCACAGAAACACCAATGATACGGCCCGGAATAACGCGCTTAAAGGCATCCTTTGTGGCAAAGTATCCCGCATGCGGACCGCCAAAGCCCATCGGCACGCCGAAACGCTGGGTAGAGCCTACCACGGCATCAGCGCCCATCTCACCCGGAGGCGTCAGCAACGTCAGCGACAGGATGTCGGCAGCCACGGCCACATGCATTTCCTGCGCGTGCGCCTTAGCGATAAAGTCGGTGTAATCAAAAATGGCTCCGTCGGCAGCAGGATACTGCACCAGGGCGCCAAATAAAGTCTCGTCAGCGAAATCAACCTCGCGGTGGTCGCCGATCACCAGCTCAATACCAATCGGTGTGGCGCGCGACATCAGTACATCCAGGGTCTGCGGCAGCACCTGCTCCGACACGAAGAAGCGGTTGGCGTTCTTGCGGGAGCCTTTGCGCTGGGCATAGAACATGCCCATGGCCTCAGCGGCGGCAGTGCCCTCGTCCAGCAGCGAGGCGTTGGCGATCTCCATGCCGGTCAGGTCCATCACCATGGTCTGGTAGTTGATCAGCGCCTCCAGTCGGCCCTGGGCAATCTCCGCCTGGTAAGGCGTGTAGGCTGTATACCAGCCCGGATTCTCCATAATATTACGAAGTATAACCGGCGGCATCAGGGTATCGTTGTAGCCAAGCCCGATGTACGACTTGTATACTTTGTTCTGCCTGGCGATCTGCGAGAAATGCTTCAGGAAATCGCGCTCCGAAAGCGCGGCAGGAAGGTCGAGTGGCTTCTTCAGTCGGATGGCGGCTGGTACAGTCTCCTCAATCAGTTGGTCCAGTGTTTCTACGCCAATCGTGCGCAGCATGTCCTGCATTTGCTCTTTGTCGGGGCCGTTGTGGCGCTCCTTAAATACATCAGCAGGTTTGGTTTTAAAGATCATAACGATGATATATTAGTCTGGAATTTTTTGGGTAATCTGCTCCGTCGGAAGCCCGCTTTTTGCCGGTTCCTGACTCATGCTACAAAAGTAGTAATACTTTATTATATTGAAGCATCAAAGCTAAATAGTTAAGGGCGCGCGGGTGAGCGTATTATATGGTGAAGTATAAGCGCCGGCGCCGGCTTAAGTATACTTGCTTTAACACAAAAACAGCTGCAACAATTCAAATTCTAACCATATGCATAAACTGAAGATCGGCATCATTAAGGAAGGTAAAATTCCGGTGGATAAACGCGTGCCCCTCACCCCAAAGAAGTGTGTGGAGGCGATGCAGGATTTCCCGGAGATGGAGGTCGTCGTACAACCCAGCGATATCCGCTGCTTTACTGATGCTGAGTACCAGGAGCTCAACATTCCGCTGCAGCAGGACCTGAGCGACTGCGACGTGCTGATGGGGGTGAAGGAGGTGCCGATAAGCCAGTTGATCCCGAACAAGACCTACTTCTTTTTCTCGCATACTATTAAGAAGCAGCCGCACAACGCCAAGCTGCTCCGCGCCATACTTGACAAGAACATCACCCTGATAGATTATGAACTGCTGAAGACGCCGCAGGGGCAGCGGGTGGTGGCCTTCGGCCGCTATGCCGGCATAGTAGGCGCCTACAACGGCATACTTACCTATGGCAAAAAGCACCAACTGTTCGACCTGAAGCCCGCTTACCTGTGCCACGAGATGGAGGACATGCAGGAGGAGTACTTTAAGGTGAAGCTGCCGCCGATAAAGATCGCTATTACCGGTGGCGGACGCGTGGCGGGCGGAGCCATGGAGGTGCTCGATAAGATGGGGATAAGGAAGGTAAGCGTGTTCGATTACCTGTACAAGCAGTTCACTGAGCCCGTGTACGCCCAGCTGCACTCCGGCGACTACAACGTCCGCCCTGATGTGGAAGTATGGGACTCTCCGGATTTCTACGCTCACCCACTCTTATATAAGAGTACCTTCCGGAAGTTCACCCGCGTAACCGATCTGCTGCTGGCCTGTGCCTACTGGGACCCGCGCGCGCCGAAACTGTTTACAGAGGAAGACACCCGCCAGCCGGATTTCAAAATAGACACCATCGCCGACATTACCTGCGACGTAGACGGCTCCATCCCTATCACCAAGCAAGCCACGACTATACCAGAGCCAGCCTTCGACTACAATCCAGCCACAGGAGAGCTGGAGCCGCCATACTCTAAAACAGAGAACATCACAGTGATGGCCGTAGACAACCTGCCCTGCGAGCTGCCGCGCAACGCCTCCCGCGATTTTGGCCGTCATATAATAGACAATGTGTTTCCTCAATTCTTTAACGGAGACGAAGGCGAGATGCTAAAGCGTGGCACAATTGCCACAGGCGGCAGGCTAACCGAGCTATACAGTTACCTACAGGAGTATGCTGACAGTGCAGTCAGTGATAAGGAGAAGCAGCAAACAGTATAGTATAGTATAGTATAGTATAGTATAGTATAGTATAGTATAGGCATCTACAAAGTATAAAGTTTAGCAAAAGCCCCGGTCGCAGGCCCGGGGCTTTTTTGTTTTCGGGGGCAAGGTGGCGGGCGTCAGAAACTTTTCCCGCTCTTCCTCAGGTGTTTCCGGTGTTGGCACATCTTTTTTCAGGGCGTGGTATTGTAAAGCCGGGACTTCTTTTTACTTTTGCCTCCCCGTTCAGCAGGAGCGGGGAAGAGGAGACGGGCTAGAGGAGGGGTGTTTTGCCCCGGTCAAAGCCACCCCAAAAAAAGATTTACTCTCAGTGTTGCGAAAAGGAAAAGCTTTCTTACCTTTGCAACCCGGTTCCGGAAGGGGGCCAGCGGGCAAGTGGCTAACACCGCCTGCAGCCTTCGAGAAAGGCCCGGAAAAAAAGAGGCGGAAAGCTTGCAGGGATAAGGAGAATCTTTCTTACCTTTGTCACCGCTTCCAAAAGGAGCTTCTTGAGGCCGGCAGGGCTAAAGAAAAAAAGAGTGAAAAAGTTGCTTGGGATTTTAGAAAGCTTTCTTACCTTTGCAACCCGCTTCGAAAGGAAGCGCCGCCGCCGGCAGGGCAGCGGAAAGAGAGAGAAAAAAAACACCGCAAGGTAGTTGGGAATTGAGAAAAGATTTCCGACCTTTGCACCCC
>NZ_LVWA01000003.1 GCF_001907195.1 Pontibacter flavimaris | reverse complement strand
GTTCAGCCCCGTGGAGTTAGCGGCATACCAGGAGAAGTATAAGCAAGTAAAGATTATGTACCTGGAGCGAAGGCTTCATGAACTCAAAAAAGAAGCTGCTTAGCAGTTATATAGAAGTTAGGTCTAATTTTAAGAATAAATCTAGTGCAACTGATAAGACCAAAAATAATAGGGACACTCAAAATTGAGACAATGATGGCAGGCAATCTTGCGGTCATTAACGACATTAAAAATGCCCCAAATAAAATAATCATTCAATGCCGCTCGATTGAGCATGGCGAGGAAATTATCAGCAAAATCAAAGCCGCGAAACCAGGTGAAAAGCTTTTTCTATAGAGAACAATAACTTCATTTCGTACAATCCGACTTCAGAAATGCGTTTATGGCCTACTTTTCGTACATCAAGGCAAAAACGGACGGACTGTAAAAAAAAAAGAAGAAAAGTTGCTTGCGCTCGGCAAGCCGTTTTCGGGCTCGTTTCTGAAAATCAGGCCAGAAACAGAAAAAATCTGTTCAGTCTTTGCAAAGAAAAAACTAGACCTAACAAGGTATAAACGTCATCTCGGCCGACGGCCTTCGCCGTCGTTTATACAAGCCGTTAGCGGTAACTTCGAATTATGAAGAAGATTCTCAAAAAATACAATGAGCCATTTTCTGCTGAAATCAATCAATCGAAAACCAGAGTGATTGATTTTGTAAGTCGTGAAAAAGGTAAAAAGAGAGACTTCTTTGGCTTTCTTAGCAGCAGTCCTGTTGACTTTGATGAAGTCACTATATCTGATGGGATAATAAGTATAGATGTGATGCCTAAAATGTTAAATCCATATAGGGGAATGGGCAAAATACATATGAGTATTCAAAGTGGTTCAAATAATTCAGAGACTAAAATCGTAGGAGAGATCATACCCTACAACAGCCTTTATGTCATTCTTCTTTGTATGGTAATGGGCTTTTTAGTGTTATGGACTCCTATAGTTATCTCAATGACTTCAGGCATACATACATTTATAATGCTGGCTTTCGGATGGACAGTATTTCCCTTAGTTTTATATTTAATGCTTTTCTGGAACAGAAGCAGGCTTAGAGAATATAAAGAGTTTTTTCTGGCTACCTTAATGGAGAATAATAAGAAAAGCATCCGCTAACAAGGCACACAAGTTAAACATAGGCATAGGCCATGTTCACCTTATGTACAAACCGGTAGCTACAATAAAAAGGGAAAAATTTGAAAAAGCTTATACTCATACTTGCTGTATTTTCAACTTCATGCAGTTCTGGAATTTACAACCGGGCACCCCTCAAAAGCTATTTAGAAACCGAAACTTTGGTGGTCAATTATCAAGGGGCCTTTGTGCGAACGCTGGAAAAGAAAAACATCAAAGACGACACGCTCCATTTCGACTTTACTTACTGGGGCGGCTGGAAAGATTCTAAATTTTACTCTAGTAGTGACACCATCTTCATCACAAATAACGGGGTAGAGCAAGAGTTCATATACTGGACCAGCGAAGGTGATACTATAGTACTGGATATTTACAAGCAGTTCAACCCCGGCACTTATGACGATGACTACAAAGCTGGAAACAAGGGGAAAGTAAATGTGGTAATACCCCAAGTGTATGAACTTGCCAATGTAATGGTAGCGCTTGCCGATAACGCACAGTCCAACTGGGTAAAAGAGGATACGGAATACCACAAACGTGTTTTAGCATACTTTGCACCCTATAAAAGCCATCCAGCTATAGAAAAGTTGAAAGCTAAACTATCTGCAGGCTCTTATCTCAACATCAGGGAAAACAGTGCTGCCTATGTATTCGATGGGCAAAGGATAGTCAAGTCCGGCACATATGCTGGCTTTAGGGCTAGGGACCAGTTCAAAAAGCTATTGCCGTTAATCCAGGACTTTGCCATTGCAAGCAATTTCCTTTCCTTTTACCAAAACGAGAAGCCGCTTTATGAGAAGCTGGAGTCACTTGAGCATGAAAGAGCCCAGGTGAAAGAAGCTTGGGACTGGCTGCAGAATCAATTCCCAGGTAAGGTGGACTCTTATCGAATTATCATGAGCCCTCTGGCAGGCGCCTCCCATAGTATCCGTCTCTTTGAAAACAACAACTTCAAAGAAAACATCATCTTCATGTCTGCCCCTACTCTTATAAGCAAGGACTCGGTAAGTGAAAGCATAGGCGACGCTTTGGCATTAAGAAGGGCATTCACAGAAATAGACCACAATTACGTTAACCCCATCTCTGACAGCTATGCTGATGCCATAAATGATGCCATGGCAGATGTAGGGAAGTGGAACACAAAAGGCAGCTACAATAGTCCCTACGAGACATTTAATGAGTATATGACGTGGGCTGTTTTTGGCCTTTACGTTTATGACAGGTTTGGAGAAGGCGACTACCAAAAAGTAATGCGTCAGCCAATAGACTTTATGGAAAACAACAGGGGATTTGTAAAATTCCAGTCATTCAACAAGCACCTGTTGGATCTGTTCCTGAAGTATGATGGCAAAAAAAAGGTGCCGGAGCTATACCCTGAAATGCTGGAGTGGGTAAAAAAAGAGAATTACAGTAGCTAAGCACGCATATACTTCATGCTTTAGCCAAAGCCTATAAAGCAGCATATAAAAGCCAGTTAGCAACAATGCCCTTCCGTATAAACCGACGAATGTTGCCAGACAACAAAGAAATGTTTGACAATCCTGTCAAGAAGCTTCTCCACGGTAAACACCTAATGAGATATAAGTAAGTGCCGCAATCTCAATTGGGTGTAAAATATTTTGTACTTGACTGTATGAAATCGTTACAGTCAAGTGTCCGAAATCGAACAGATGTAAATAGACAGATGTCTGAAATATTCATGATTTATACCTAAGCTATTGCTGGTTAACTAGTTGTGTTTTGGCATCAACTTTGGGAATAGAGCTGAGAGAAATTCACTTCAGTATTTGGCCTGTTTTTCATTAAAGAACAACACTTCAAGTCGTGATAAAGAACTATCTAAAAATCGCTATACGGATACTCTGGAAAAACAAGCTTTTTTCATTAGTCAATATCCTGAGCTTGTCATTGAGTATGGCGGTAGGTGTTATTCTTTTTACAGGCCTGAAAGCCACTTACGATACTGACCATTTTCATCCAAAACTAAATCAAATAGTACGGATACTCACGCAGGAAACAAAGGAGGGGGAACAAACTAAATGGGCAACAGCACCATTGCTATTGGCGACTCAATTGGAGAGCGTCTCCTTTGTTAAAAAAACGGTAAAAGTACGTCTGGCAGGGAAACATAACCTGCAAACCGACGGAGGTGATGTACCTATTGACATAAAATTTTCAGAGCCTTCTTTTTTTGATGTTTTTGGCTTTAAACTTTTGTCAGGTAATGCACAAAGCCTTACCGATAATCCCACTTCCCTTTTTCTGACCGAAAAAACAGCTGAAAAGATATTTGGCGATGCCAAAGCATTAGGAAAAACTGTTCAACTTGAAAAGCTAGGTGCTTATACCGTTGGGGGAATTATCCAGGACCCGCCTTTAGAAACACATCTACCCATTGAGGCAATGCTTTCGATTAATGCTGCTGAAGTGCTTGAAAAAAAAGGAGCACTCAGTACTAGTTCACAAAATTGGGGAGACTTCAAGAGTTCAGCAATTTATGCACGTTTAAAATCAGAAGATGATTTAAAGCAGCTCCATACAACGCTCCAAAACTATACTCGGAAATTGGATAAGAGCAGTCTCCAATTTTTGGCACAACCCATAGAGGCTATTACCCCTCGAAACAATGACATTAAAAATGATCACGATGCGGGCACCGATTGGACGGGCATAAAAGCACAGCTGTTTTTAATTCTAGCCTTAACTCTTTTATCTGCTTTCAACTATATCAGTTTGTCATTGGCGCGTGCCTTCTCCCGAGCGAAAGAAGTGGGTATCCGCAAAACCTTAGGCGCGACAAGAAGACAAATTATTGGTCAGTTCTTGATGGAGTCGATCCTTGTCTCCCTTTTGGCTTTGTTGTTTACAGTGCCATGCGTCGAGATTTTAGCGCACTATATACCCGAAATGGATATGGCGTTTTCTTATGACACAGCCTTAATGTTAGGCTTGCTGACCTACGCAGTTATCACAGGCTTAGTCGCGGGGGCATTTCCGTCCTGGCTGCTGTCAGCGTTTCAGCCCATACAGGTTCTGCGTAAAATGAAGAATATTAAACTGTTCCGGGGTATTGCTATTTACAAGGCTTTGATTGTCGTTCAGTTTTCAGTGACCATCATGCTGATGATAGTGGTTGTCATATTAGCCGATTATGAAATAAAAAATCATGCAATCATTAACTCAACCGTGTCACCCAATGTCCTGACGCTTGATCTGAGAGGTGAAAAATATGAAAACCTGCAAAACGAAATAAGCCAGTTAAGCCAGGTAGAAACGACTTTGGCGACTAACTGGTATTACAAACCGATGCTAAAGGGCAAGTCTTCTGTAACATTAAAAGATAAAACCCTGGAAATGAATTACGTAAGTATAGACCCCAAAATAATTGAAACAGAAGGCATTAGTCTAAAATCGGGACAAAATTTCCCTAAAGATATACCCCAAAATAGGGAGCAGTATGTGCTGGTGAATGAAGCTGCCGCAAAATTATTGCAATTCAAATCGGAGACCTTAGTGGGGCAAACGCTATCGCTGGATTCTGCCTATGTACAAGTCATTGGCATCATGCCCAATGAAATTATTGGTGAGACAACTCCTTTGCTATATCGGTATTTGCCAAATGAAATTGCCACCTTGACCATAAAAATAAATCCAAATACAGAATTGGAAGCAACCAAAGCCATTCAAACCTTATGGAAAAACCATTTCCCTGAAAAAACAGCAAATCTTCAGAATTTAAAAGATGAATATTTTAGAATTGGAGATAGAATAGGTTTTTTTGGAGGCTTAGCCCTTATCGTCATGATAATCGCTGGTTTGGGCATTTTAGGCATAGCCAGTTACTCCGTAGAGATACGTGTTAAAGAACTGGGTATGAGAAAGGTATTGGGAGCAAGCAACAAAGAATTGGTGTGGGCAGTTACCAGAAATTTTGGCATTCTTATGCTGATTGCCGGACTTATTGGTGTTCCGGCTGGCTTGTTTGGCGGTGATTTAATTAGACAAGATTTAGGCAGCAGACTTGTTGATTTAAGTTTTACAAATGTAAGTATAGGCTTCGGTTTGGTTGCCATAGTCGGGCTACTGACTGTCCTGTCCCAAACCATTCGAGCGGCGCATATTGAACCTGTAACAGTTTTAAAAGTAGAGTAAAAAAGGTAAAACATGTATTGACAGGTTGAGACGATGACGAGACAATTTATTCTATTCCGCCACACCATAACCACCGATTACTTTTGCGAGAAGAAGGGCACATGTTGCTAACAAAATATTTCTGCAATGGTACGGCGAAGTGTAAGCTATAAGTGTTTTACCTTCTTTCTACATTTGGTTTAGTGGGACAGGACGCGGCATCGGAAGCGCACCACTACAGAAACACAAACGCTATACTTAGAACAGGTATAAACCTAAAGAATGGAATAACCTGATCTTCACTAGATACTGGCAAAAGTGCCTTGGTATGCAAAAAATAACTACCTAAAGTTTGACAAGTATACTTCTCTGCGTATATTTGCACTCCCATTGCACAACACGGTAACGTGGCCGAGTGGCTAGGCTCAGCTCTGCAAAAGCTGCTACAGCGGTTCGAATCCGCTCGTTACCTCTCAATCCCGCTAAGTATACTTAGCGGGATTTTTGTTTTCAGCCCCTCCGTGTTTATACTTACCCTCCGTGGCAGCTCATACTTAGATCTCGGGAAGTACTGCCAAACCTCATGATTTTCAGTTGCTGGCTTAATCTTTTAGCATCTAAATCCGTAATGTCCTTAGCTAAGAATGGCGCCGACAGGCGTTGACGGGAACCCTCTATTAGCTTTATTCAATATAGAGACAGGCAACTTATTCATATTCTGAAATTTAAGAAATTGCACAGTTTTTTAGAGGTAGTTCCGGAACGCTTCCCCCGAAGGTGCGAGGCAACAGGTATGATGAGGGAGACGCATCCCCAGAAAGCGTAAACGCATAGCTTATACAGCGAGAGAACAAATGAAAATCCTAGATTTGCGCATCATGCGCGGGCCAAACTACTGGTCAGTAAAGCACCCTAAGCTTATTGTTGTAAAATTGGCACTGGAGGAACTCAGCCAGAAGACAACCAGTGAAATCCCCAGCTTCTTGTCCCGCCTTAAAAAGATGTTCCCCGGCATGCAGGGCCACCGGGCAGCCGAGGGCGTGGAGGGTGGTTTCTTTAAATCAGTAGAGGAGGGCACTACCTTCGGGCATGTGGTACAGCATGTGGCGCTCGAGCTGCAGACAATGGCAGGGATGGAGAGTGGCTATGGCCGTTGCTACCCGGCCCCTGAGGAGGGGCACATGACGGTGGTGTATTCCTACCAGGAGGAGCGTGCCGGAGAGTATGCTGCCTATGCCGCCGTGCGCATTACCCAGGCGCTGGTGACAGGCGGGAAGTATGATCTGGATGATGACATCCTGCGGCTGCACGACATCCGGGAAGACGAGTACTTCGGGCCAAGCACTTACTCCATAGTTTCCGAGGCTGTGAGCCGTGGTATACCCTATATCCGCCTGAATCGCCATTCGCTCATACAGCTGGGCTACGGAGTGAACCAGCAGCGCATACAGGCCACTATGACATCCGGCACCGCCTGCTTTTCGGTGGAGATTGCCGGAGATAAAAAGGCGACCAAGGACATCCTGGAAGAGGCCGGCATACCCGTGCCGAAGGGCCGCACCATCTATGCCCCCGAAGAGCTGAAGAAGGCAGTGGACTGGCTGGGATACCCGCTGGTGCTAAAGCCGCTGGACAGCAACCACGGTAAAGGGGCCTCCATCAACATCACCAACCTGAAAGACGCGCAGAAAGGCTTTGCTGAGGCCAGGAAGTTCTCACAAGGTGTCATGGTGGAGCAGTACATTCAAGGCTTCGACTTCAGGCTGCTGGTGATTAACGGCAAGTTTGTGGCGGCGGCCAAGCGCACGCCGGCCATGGTTACCGGCGATGGCGTCTCCACCATCAAGCAGCTTATCGACAGGGAGAACCGGGATCCGCGGCGTGGTATCGGGCACGAGAAGGCGCTTACCAGGATCAACATCGATAAGCACACGCAGAACATCCTGAAGCAGCTGAACCTGACCACCAAATCGGTGCTGGCGGCAGGGGAGGAGCTCTTCCTCAAAAGCACGGCCAACATCAGTACGGGCGGCACGGCCACCGATGTAACCGACCTGGTGGACCCTTACAACGTGCTGATGGCGGAGCGCATTGCCGGCCTCATCGGGCTGGATATTTGCGGCATCGACGTGATGACCACCGATATCGCCATCCCTCTGAACGAGGCCCGCGGGGCCGTGCTGGAGGTGAATGCCGCTCCAGGCTTCAGGATGCACATCTCCCCAACGTATGGCCTGCCGCGCAACGTGGCCGAGCCTGTGGTGGATATGCTCTTCCCGAGAAGCAAGCCGGCACGCATTCCGATCATCGCCATAACGGGTACCAACGGCAAGACCACCACCACCCGACTGATCGCGCATATGGTCAAGCACAAGGGCTTTCAGGTGGGCTATACCACCACGGAAGGAATTTACATACAGGATAAACTGCTAGAGAAAGGCGACACCACCGGCTCTTACAGCGCCCAGTTCGTGCTGAAGGACCCCACCGTGAACTTCGCGGTGCTGGAGTGCGCCAGGGGCGGGCTGTTGCGCTCGGGCCTTGGCTTTGAGCAGTGCGACATCGGCATCGTAACCAACGTGAGCTCCGACCACCTGGGCCTGGGCGATATCCATACTTTGGAAGAGCTGGCGCGCCTGAAGGCAGTGGTGCCCAAGAGCGTGAGCAAGGATGGGTATGCGGTACTGAATGCCGATGATGACCTGGTGTACGCCATGGCTGAGGAGGTTAGCTGTAAAGTGGCCTTCTTTAGTATGGATGAGAACAACCCGCGCATCCTTAAGCACATTGCCAAAGGCGGGCTGGCGGCTGTGTTTGAGAACGGCTACATCTCTATTTTCAAGAACAGCTACAAGATCAGGATAGACCGCGTGGCCGATGTGCCGCTCACCTTTGGCGGGAAGGCCAGGTTTAACATTGAGAATATTCTTGCTGCCGCCCTGGCCGGCTATATTTCGCACTTCGATATCCACGATATCAAGACTTCGCTGCGCACTTTCATACCTTCCCCGAGCAAAACACCCGGCCGGATGAACCTCTTTAGGTTTCCTACGTTTGAGGTGCTGGTGGACTATGCGCACAACGTGGGCGGCCTCAAGGCCATCGGCGAGTACATGAACGCGCTGGATGTGACCAAGAAGGTGGGCATCGTGGCAGCGGTAGGGGATCGCCGTCAGGAGGATTTCTACGAGATGGGCCGCATATCGGGGGAGATTTTCGACGAGATCATCGTACGCCTGGATGCTGACCTGCGGGGCAGGACGGCGGATGAGATTCTGGGGCCGTTGCTGAAAGGGATAGAGGATATCGCCCCGGAGAAGCAGGTGCACCAAATCCCGCAGGAGATGCGTGCCATTGCCTTTGCCCTGGAGAGGGCCGCGCCAGGCTCCCTGATTGCCATTTTCACCGAGGATGTGCACGAATCGGTGAAAATGGTAGAGAGTTTCAAGGTAATTCAGGACCGCAAGGAGTTTGTAGAATAAAGTTTAAACAACTGCGTTAAGGAAGTATTAAAAGATAGATATAAATGTGAACGATGGACTAAAGCCCCTGCCCCAGGTAAGGGCTTTTTTTATGCTCCGGAAGGAAGGGCAAGTATACTTGAAAGGAGCCTGTGGAAGTATGGCAAAGAGGAATGGAGCGGTGTTTTACACTTTTCTATTTTGCTCTTTTGGTCAAGCCTAAAAAAAGCCCCTGCAGCAAAAGCGACAGGGGCTGTATACTTTGGCTAAAGTATAAATGCTTATTTCAGCACGAAAGTGGTCTTCCCAATCAGGAAGCCATCGGCGTAAAGCTCTACGGTATGCTCGCCTTTCTTGTATTCGGCGTTCTTGTCGTAGGTAAAGCTCAGGGCCTGCTGTGTGTTGTCGAACACGAAGTCGCGCTTGGCGGTGAAGTACATGTCCTCGCCATCGATCTGGAACGTGCCTGAGCCTGTTGACAGGTTATAGAGGGCGGCGCCGTCCGGCTCGATCATGCGCATGTAAACCGTTTTTGGCTCCTTCTGGGCCACATCGTTCTTGGCCAGCTTGAAGTCGATGCGCAGCTTATCCACGCGCTTAGCCCTGTACTCGTTATCGGAGTCGTCCTTCTCCTTGCCCCGCTGGTTAATAATGTTCACGTTAATTGCCTGGGCCTCAAGTTTGGAGGCCACGCGTACTTTCTGGTTCAGCTCATCGTTGGTAGAGCGCATGGTTGTCAGGCTGTCCGTCATGCGTGTCTGCGTCGTCTTCAGGTCCGTGTTCTCGGTGAACAGCACCTCGTTATCCTGCTTCAGTTGGGAGATTTCCTCGTCCTTTTCCTTCAGCAACTCCCCAAACGCGTTGGCTCTGTCGCGGAAACGGCGCTGGTCAGACAGGCTGTAGCTTCTCTTCCTGAAGCCGCGCAGCTCATCCAGGTCGGCGGCGATGGTGGAGATCTGCGCCTCCAGCGAGTCATTCTCCAGGCCCATGGCGCTTAGCTCCTGGCTTTGGCGCTCAAAATCAGCCTTAAGTGCCTCGTACACCTTAATCTGATTTTCCAGCTCGCTGTCTTTCACCTTAATGATCTCGGCCTGCTCCTCCGTTTTTTCCTTCTTCTGATAGTTCATGTAAATCAGAATTCCGTTGATGCTGATAAGCACCACCAAAAGGCCTCCAATCAATAGTTTGCGGTTACTGCGATTCTCAGGAGTGTTTGTAGACATATATTGAATTTTTGATTACCCGGTGTTATACATTAGTTTTATAACAGGCACTAAAACCATTCGTAGTGCAAAAGTCAAATATATAAATTTGATTCTATAAGTGAAGCAAGATGAGCCAAGATTTTAATGCAGCGTACTGGCAGCAGCGCTATCAGCAGAACCAGACCGGCTGGGACGTTGGGGCTATAACGCCGCCGCTGAAAGAATATTTTGATCAGCTAGAAAACAAAGCGCTGCGGATTTTAATTCCGGGCTGCGGCAACGCCTACGAGGCGGAGTACCTGCACCAAAATGGCTTTACCAACGTTTATGTGGCAGATGTGGCCGAGGCGCCACTGCAGCGCTTGCAGGCGCGCGTCCCGGATTTCCCGCGGCACCACCTGCTGCACCAGGATTTCTTCTTGTTGCAGGGTGCCTTTGACCTGATCGTGGAGCAGACGTTTTTCTGCGCCCTAAACCCCGACCTTCGCGCCGGTTACGCCCGCAAATGCGCTGAGCTGCTGCAGCCAAACGGTAAATTGATGGGCCTGCTGTTTGATACAACCTTCGAGAAGGAAGGGCCGCCGTTTGGCGGAAGCCGCGAGGAGTACCGTTTATACTTTGCGCCATACTTTGATTTCCTCCATTGCGAGACAGCCACGAATTCCATCCCGCCCCGCCAAGGCAAAGAGCTGTTCATGGAAGTTAGAAAGTTGGGAAGTTAGAAGGTTAGAAAGTTGCAGAGTCTGAAGTATAATCTTTATGATGAGACAAAGTATGAATCAGCTGCTCCGAAGTATAATCTATCGCACCAAGTATAAATCAGCAACGGCAATACTTACTGGATGTGATATTGTTACTTAAGGCACAAACGGGCGCCTGCGCCATCAACTCTTAAACTTTCTAACTTCCCAACTTTCTAACCTTCTAACTTTCTAACTGTCTTTAATTACCTTTGTGTGGCAAGTATAAAAGTATAAAAGCTATGTTCGAGATATCTAAACTGAAGTATACAGAAAGCGGCAACTTCTTTTTGATGGCCGGCCCCTGCGCCATAGAGGGCGAGGAGATGGCCATGGAGATTGCTGAGCGCGTGAAAACCATTACCGACAAACTGCAGATTCCGTGGATCTTTAAAGGCTCGTACCGCAAGGCTAACCGCTCCCGCCTCGACTCGTTCTGCGGCATCGGCGACGAGAAGGCGCTGCGCATCCTGGAGAAGGTAGGCCGTGAATTCGACGTGCCCACCGTAACCGACATTCACGAGAGCGGGGAGGCCGCCATGGCCGCCGAGTATGTGGACGTGCTGCAAATACCAGCTTTCCTGTGCCGCCAGACTGATCTGCTGGTTGCCGCTGCCAACACGGGCAAAGTCGTGAACATCAAGAAGGGACAGTTCCTGTCGGGTGAAGCGATGCGCTTTGCGGTGGATAAGGTGCGCGAGTCAGGCAACGACAAAGTCATACTTACCGACCGCGGTAACAGCTTCGGCTACTCCGACCTGGTGGTGGATTTTCGAAACATACCGGCCATGCAGGCCACGGGCGCTCCTGTGGTGATGGATATTACCCATTCGCTGCAGCAGCCCAACCAAAGCTCCGGCGTGACGGGCGGCAAGCCGGCTTTGATCGAGACGATAGCCAAAGCGGCCATCGCTGTGGGCGCTGACGGCCTTTTCATCGAAACGCACCCGCAGCCAAGTATAGCCAAATCCGACGGGGCCAACATGCTGCCGCTGGACCAACTGGAGGCGCTGCTGCAAAAACTGGTGCGTATCCGCCAGGCGGTGAGGTAGGGAGGTATCACGTAACACGTATCAAGTATCACGATTTCCGACGCTGACGTAAAGCTGAAGTCTTGCTACTTGATACGTGCTTCGAGATACGCTAAAAATATAAAGTAAAGTGCTCCTTCGGCTGCTGTGGCCGGAAGAACACCAGCCCGACAAAGTATAAATCCACGGTTTGGCGCACCTGCGGGTGGCGCTTCACTTCCTGCCAGGCCCGCTTCATCTCCCCGGACCAGTAAATATCATCCAGCACCAACACCGTGCCCTCATGGCTTTTCTTTAAACAGCTCCCGAAATAGCGGATGGTTGGTTCGTAGCGGTGATTGCCGTCCAGAAAGGCAAAATCCAACTTTTCCAGTTGCTGCAAGTGCGGGTTTAGTGTTTCGTCTAAATTTCCCTCAACTATCTGTATGTTCTGGTAACCTTGCTTCTTAAAGTTCTCGCGGGCCGTGCGCGCAATGTTGGGGCAGCCTTCAAAAGTATGAATCTCTCCACTTTTACGCGCCTCGGCCAGGTAGGAGGTGGTGAGGCCAAGCGAGGTGCCGAGCTCCACGATGGTTTCGGGTTGGAAATGGTTGACCAGCCGGAACAGCAGCTGCCCATACTTGGCGGGCTTGGCTGAGGTGCGGGCAATGTCTTTTATCTTTCGGGATTTCTTGTTTATACTTCTGGAGCCGGCCCCGAAGTCCGTTACCTGCAGCTGGCGCTCGTCGTGCAGCAGCTCGTCGCGTAGTGCTTCCACGTTATCGTAGGCCAGGAAGTGCCCGTTATGGTGCAGCACGTTGTGGTACAGATCGAAAACGAAAGGGGAGTGGACGCCATGCAGCTTAAAAGCGCGCATGCGGTAGAGTAGGTAATCAGCAGCTAATCTTAGGTGAGACACAAGAGCTAGGTTGGGAGCGGGGCAGAAGTATGAATTTTAGTGAAGCTATACTTTTACAAAGTATAAACCGGGCCTGCTGTTAATTGAGTTTGTAAGGTACTACCAGCGTGAACTCGGGAATGGTAACGTCGAACTTGCGGCCATCCACCATGCGCTCCATCAGGTAGGTGCCGCGCATCTTGCCGATGCCGGTCTTCAGGTTGCAGCCTGACACGTACTCGTGCATCTCGCCCGGCTCCAGGGTAGGTTGCTGGCCTACCACACCTTCGCCCTCCACCTCGCGCATCTGGCCCGTGGCATCGTGAATGTACCAGTGGCGGCGCAGCAGTTTTACGGTAAACTCGCTGTTGTTCTCTATCTTTATCCTATAGGCAAAAACAAAGTGCTGCTGTACCGGGCTCGAGTAGTCCGGCAAGTAGTTGGTGGTAACCGTGATTTTTACACCTTCCGTTGTTTTTGTATCCATGTTCCGGCGATTTTTGTATACTTAGAAACCATTGCGGCTGCTACGCGTGCTGTAGCTTCTGTTAATTTAACCTAACAAGCCAAACTAACTCATGCATGTAAAGATAGAAGAAAGCTGGCAAAAAGTCTTACAAGATGAATTTGAAAAGCCATACTTTAAGGAGCTGGTTTCATTTGTAAAAGACGAATACACGAGCCAAAAAGTTTATCCGCCGGGCAACCAGATATTTAATGCTTTCGAGCGTTGCCCTTTCGATAAGGTAGAAGTCGTGATTCTGGGCCAGGACCCTTACCACGGGCCGAACCAGGCCAACGGACTGGCTTTCTCTGTAAGTGAAAAGGTGCGCACGCCGCCCTCGCTGCTCAATATCTTCAAAGAGATAAAGAGTGACCTGGGGAAGGACCTGCCGCCAAATGGCAACCTGGAGCGCTGGGCGGAGCAGGGCGTGCTGCTGCTGAACGCCACCCTTACCGTGCGCGCCGGCGACGCGGGCTCTCACCAACGCAAGGGCTGGGAGGAGTTTACCGATGCGGTGGTGCAGAAAGTGAACGAGCTGAAGGAGAACGTAGTCTTCATGCTGTGGGGCGCTTATGCGCAGAAAAAAGGCGCTTTTATTGATGAGCGCAAGCACCTGGTATTAAAAGCAGCGCATCCCTCGCCCTTCGCCGCCGACCGGGGCTTCTTCGGCAGTCGCCATTTCAGCAAAGCCAACAAGTACTTAGAAGAGCACGGCAAAAAGCCTATTGATTGGTAGTGGTTATACATGTGAGGTGATGCATTTATCTGGCGCAAGCGTCCGCTTGTGCCTTTTTATACTTTGGCTATACTTATTGTATAGCCGCTGCCTCCTGCAACAGGAACTAAGCTATCCTTGCTTGCCGCCGTTCATCCACGGATTTACACACCAATTGTTTCATTTTCTGCTTTGGCTCCCTCAAGCCCGGGAGGGCTCGTCCTTTGGCATCGCGCTGGGAGCTTTTCCTGCCCTCGTGCCTCGGGCTGCCCTCCGGGCACCGGAAAAACTCGCATAGGCGCTCAACCCAAGGACTGGGTATTATTCCAATAGCTGCTGCTATTTGTCATCTCGAACGTAGTGAGAGATCTCTTCAGGATTCCCGATAGATCTCTCGCCCTGCTTGAGATGAGAGGATAAGTGGCAAGTATAAATTCCCCTCCTCGGAGGGGCTGGGGGTGGGTTTATACTTGTAGGGATAGGTCGCGAACTGTCCGCGCGAGAACAGCAGAAATAAAACGCATACTTTGGCAAGAGCAAGTATGAATTCCTCTCTTTTGACAAGTCACAGATTCCAAAGTTGTTTCGGCAACGGTTGGATACCGGCACCGGGTTTTGTCAATCTTCTCTCTTGTACAAGGAGGGAAATTGTTATTTCATCGTCTTAAACTTCCCCTGCATCACCTGTTGCACCGACTGGTTTTTGATCTTGCTGTCGAGCCATGAGATAATGTCTAAGTATAAAAAGGGGCGGCGGTAGAGCGGGTTGTCTGATATCTGCAGTAGCTTCTCCTTTAACGCCACAAAAGCCGGTTTTAGCTCCAGTGGCTTGATGTCGGGGAGGTGGCGCAGGAATTCGAAAATAGCCACCTGCATGGGCTGCCGGTCGTTCATCTTGCCCAGGAAGTGGTACACCGATTTTATCTGGTACTCCAGCAGTTCGTCCTTGCCGGCCTCGTAGTGCGCGATCAGGTTCAGGATTCGGGCAAAGCACTGGATATCCTCCCGCAGGCTCACATCCTTGTACCGAATGATCTTCTGCAAGTATAAAATGGTGCTCTTGTAGTCGCCGCTGCCAAAGTATAAGGAGGCGATCTTGTAGTAAAACACCAGTTGGCGGTGCGGGTCCAGTTGCTGCTGAAAGACGATCAGGTTATGCCGGATTTCCGGCACGATCCGGAGCCCCTCGGTAAAGCGGCCCTGCATAAAGTACGCGTTAATGCGGTTGGTGTAAATGTAGAGAAACAGCAGCATCTCTATGTTGGGGTTGCTGCGCCGGTTGCTGTCTGCCGCAAAGTCCTCCAGCTTTTTAAGCGCCTCCATAAACTTGCTGTAGTACAGCGTGTTGTAGAGCGCCAGCAGCAGGTTGTGCAGCCCCTTAATGTAGTTGGTGGTTTGCTGCTGCTTCATCTGCGGCTCCTCCTCAAACAGATCCACCCACTTTTGCGCATAGCGGTAGCAGGCCTTAAAATCCTGCAGAATATAATGATACCATACATGCGATTGATAATAGCTGAGCTTCTCGTTAAAGCTAGCCGCCTTTGGGTTCAAAGCGGTCACGTTAGCTTTGAAAAACGACTTTAGATCACTGCATTCCTCGGGGGTGCGGGTATGGCCCATCTTAACATAGAGCCCGTACAGGCGCAGCGCCAGGTCGGAGTTGTGGTGGATGCGCCCGAGGTGCCCCAGTAAAGCGGTTGTTTCCTCGGTTAGGGCTTCGGCGCGGCCCTCCAGGCTGTGGGTAATGTACTGCTGCTCTATCTGCTTCTCGAAAGTATGCGCCGTCAGGGCAATGTGCAGGTGGGCATTCTGCCGCGCCGCCGCCTTTACTTTCTCCAGCATCTTCAGGCTTTGCTGGTACAGGCCCTTGTTGTAGAGCACGCGGGCGTAGTCCAGTTGCTCGTGCAGCTGGATGTCTGCGTTCTGGTTGGCGTGGTAGAGGCGCAGGCTGGCCAGCAGCTGCTTGTAGAGGTTGGCCTTCTGGTTGGCCAGCTGCACCTTCTTTATGCCCGGCACCTGGCGCAGCACCCGCTCCTCATCATACGCCGACATGGCATCCAACGCATCAAAAAGCTGCAGGAACTTAATGTCGCCGCTGGCGCCCTGACGGGTGGCGAACAGCCTGAAATGCCGCTTCTCGGAGGGGGCCAGCGATTTTATTAACTGAAATACTGTTTCCTGCGAAATGCTAGACATTGTAAGCGGGGCTTGTGTATAATTCTGATTATCAAAAAGATAATTAATGCTTTTTCCTGCTTAGAAATAGTAGCGATTCCAAACTTTAATTTTAGGTGTCGGGGTAAAAAGTGCTACTTGGCAACAGGTTCAGCTGTAAAGATAAGCCGAAAACAAGTAAATGGCATCTTCCGCAAGCCTACATGCTCCCTTGGTTGGAGCGGGCAGTGCAGAACCACTTAAACAGCAGTTTTTTAGGTAAGGCGTTTTTATGCCTCAGCCGGAAAGATAAAGAAATTAGTTTTGATTAGTTTTTAATTCCAGATTAATTAAGCTGCATGCTCCTGGGGTGTAGTTTTCTGACAATGTGTAACCTCTGTTGCACTAAAAAGCCGCTGATATGGGTTTCAGCGGCTTCTTTTTTTTACTGCCAGCGTGTGTTGCCGAAGTGTTCAGGGTCGAACCAGCGTTTATCCACGACCTTCGGGAAACTCATGTTGTAGTACTCCTCGCGCAGCGTGGTTTCGCCATCGGTTTTGAAAACGATCTCCGTAGCTACCCAGTTATTCTCCAATAGCTGGTAGTTGTTCATCTCCACATCGCGCACACTGCCCTTGCTGTTAGTGATTACCCGCAGCACATACAGGCGCTCCTTATCCACCCAGAACTGGGGACTGTTTGCATCTTCCGGGCTTTGGGCACCTACAACAATAGCTTTGCGGCCCTGCCAGTCGGTTTCGTATACATTGCTCAGATCGAAATTTAGTGTATTAAGCTTGGCGATGGTTTCCTCCGGCTTCAGGAAGTATACATCAAATGAGAGCAGCACGAGCGGGTGCACCTGCGGCATTTTGGCAGCCAGCGCGAAGTTCTTGAAATGGAAAACAGAGTCGTTGGCAAACACAGCTCCGTTGCCGCTTTCAAAGCCGTTGAACCGAATATGCAGCATGCCCGGCTGGCTGTAAAGTTCCTGCCATACTTCCTCCTTGCTCACCTGCCCTTTCTCGTAAAAGATGGCGCGCTGCTCGAACTGGAAGTTCGGGTACCATTTGCCTTTCCAGCGCTTGTACATGGCGTTTATCACTTCTGAGCCGTTTTTATACTTTGGCTTGGGCGCCAGGGCAATGCCCAGGCTGGGAAATAGGGTGAGGCAAAGCAGCAGTAAGCTGGCGCCGGTAATCAGGTGTTTTTTCATAGTTTTATACTTGTGTGATTTTTACGCACCAAATTACTAATTTCCCTGGACGCGGCGTCATACTTTTAGTGGCAGTTATACTTCAAAATTTTGTACCTTCATACTTGTAAAGCACATAACCTATGCTGAAGATATACCATAACACCCGTTGCAGCAAAAGCCGCCATGCGCTGGAGCTGATTAACCAGGCAGGGCAGGAAGTAGAGGTGGTGGAGTACCTGAAAACACCGCCCACCGCCCAAGAGCTGCGCGATATCCTGCAAAAGCTACACATGACGCCCGAGCAACTGCTGCGCAAAGGCGAAGCCGTCTATAAAGAAAAGTATAAAGGGCAGGAGTTATCGGACGAGGAGTGGATACAGGCGATGGTGGAGAACCCGGTGCTGATCGAGCGCCCAATCGTGGTGAAAGGCAACAAAGCCGTGCTGGGCCGGCCGCCTGAGAAAGTGCAGGACTTGCTGTAGGTTGATTAGAGCAAAGTATAAAAACAGGAAGAGCAGCCCATCTGAGCTGCTCTTCCTGTTTCCGAAGTATAAAGTCATACTTTTATAGCCTTCTGATCTGCGCACCCAGCGCGCGCAATCGGCCGTCGATGTTCTGGTAGCCGCGGTCGATCTGCTCTACGTTGTCGATGATGCTGGTGCCTTCGGCGGAAAGGGCTGCGATGAGCAGGGCCACGCCGGCACGGATATCAGGGGAGGTCATGCGGATGCCACGTAGCGGGATCTGCTTGTTCTGGCCGATAACGGTGGCGCGATGCGGGTCGCAAAGTATGATCTGCGCGCCCATGTCAATCAGTTTGTCCACAAAGAACAGGCGGCTCTCGAACATCTTCTGGTGAATCAGCACGGTGCCTTTAGCCTGTGTGGCCACTACCAGCGCCACGCTCAGCAGGTCTGGCGTCAGGCCGGGCCATGTATGGTCAGAGATGTTAAGGATACTTCCGTCGATGTAGGTATCCACCTCGTAGCGGTCCTGCTCCGGAATAAAGATGTCATCGCCCCGAAATTCCATTTTGATGCCCAGGCGCTGGAAGGTGTCCGGAATTAGGCCCAGTTCCGGAATCTGGCAGTCCTTGATGGTGATCTCAGAACCGGTCATGGCGGCCATCCCGATAAAGGAGCCAATCTCGATCATGTCCGGCAGCATGCGGTGCTCGGTGCCACCCAATCGCTCCACGCCCTCAATCACCAGCAGGTTTGAGCCGATGCCGCTCACCTTGGCACCCATGCGGTTGAGCATACGGCTCAACTGTTGCACGTAGGGTTCGCAGGCGGCGTTATAAATGGTGGTGGTACCTTCGGCCAGTACGGCGGCCATAAGAATATTGGCTGTACCGGTTACGGAGGCTTCGTCCAGCAACATATAGGCGCCTTTCAGGCGGTCGGCTTTGGCGCTGTAGAATACATCGGGCGTGTCGTAGTTAAACTTTGCGCCCAATTTTTCCAGGCCTATAAAGTGCGTATCCAGCCTGCGGCGACCGATCTTGTCTCCGCCCGGCTTGGGCATTTTAGCCTCGCCAAAGCGGGCCAGCAGCGGCCCCACGATCATCACGGAGCCACGGATGGCACGTCCCTGCTCCACAAACTGGTCAGAGTTCAGGTAATCCAGGTTAATGTCATCGGCCTGGAACGTATAGGTGTCGGGAGCGTTGCGCTCTACCTTAACACCTAAATCGCGCAGGAGCTCAATGAGCTTATTGACGTCCCGGATATCTGGTACGTTCGATATGGTAACGGGTTCAGGGGTTAGCAACACGGCGCAAAGTATCTGCAGCGCCTCGTTTTTGGCACCCTGCGGATAAATATCACCTTTAAGCTTGTTGCCGCCTATTACTTCAAAAGAAGCCATGTATTACTTATTTCTTTGATTGGAGGATCGGTTACTTTTCTTGTTTCGGGGGTTCTGGTTCTGCGGGCGCTGCTGGTAGCTGTTGTCCTGCTGCTGGCGGTTGCTCCCAAGATTAGACTCAAACAGGTTGTTGCTCTCTATGTAAGCCAGGTTCATGTCCAGCTGCCCGTTGGATATCTCGCGGATATCGCCCAGGATCACATCGTCGGTGATGTTCTCCTTGTTATACGACTTGTAGAGCGTCTTCATAAGCTTTCCGATGGAAATGATGGCTGCGTCACGCTCCTGCGGGTCCGTGAGCTCGGTGGCGCGCTGCACCAGCAGCTCCACGTTCTGGCCGTAATGCTTATACTTTGGGGTGCTGAGCGGGTACTCCATCGGCTGCGGCTTGTCGTTCAGGTACTCCATGGCGCTAAGCGGGTAGGGGGCGTCCACATCCAGCGTAGAGCCTGACATCACGAACAAGTGGTTCCAGAGTTTTTGCTGGTAGTCCTGGGTGTCGCGCAGCTGCGGGTTCAGCTTGGCCATCAGGTTTATGAGCAGCTGCGACAGGCGCGTACGTTCCTGGCGGTCTTCTACCTTGGTAATGTAATTAACCAGGTCCTGCACATTGCGGCCGTACTCCCGCAGCAATAGGTCTTGTTTAAAAGAGGTACTCGCTTCCATGTATGTCATTGTATGAATCTCAAAAATAGGTAATAATTTTTTCGTATCGCGTAGCAAGTATCAGGAATCACGACTTTCTCAGCGTGAAACTGACAAAAAACAAGTGACTTTTTGAGCTTGCTTATACCTGTAAGCAGAAAGGCTTATGTCAGGATGTCCCTGTTTAAAAAATCGTACTACGTGATACGTGTATCTTGATACGCACTCTCACTACTCGTGTATCCGCAGCTTGGCAAAGCTCAGGAGCAGGGTTTTCTCGCCTACTTCCTCAAAGTCGATGATGGCTTTGGTACTGTTGCCTTGCGTATCCATCTTCGCTACTACGCCGAAACCGAATTTTGGGTGCTCCACCCGCATGCCGGCCGCCAAGTTGGAGGTATCGCTCGGCTTAAAGTCGGCGGGGGCGGTGTAGGCCGTAGCCGCCTGCTTGCGCGCCGGTGGCTGCACCAGGCTGCTGATGCTGCTCTTGCGCTGCAGCACGCGGTCGAATACGTTGCCACCGCTTGGCTGTGTCTCGCCATACTTAAAGTTAAGGTACTTCGGGTCGATCTCGTCGAGGAAGCGGCTCTTCTCGCAGGCCCGCAGGTTGCCCCACTGGTAACGGCTGGTGGCGTAGGTTAAGTATAGTTTCTTCTCGGCGCGGGTAATGGCCACGTAAAACAAACGGCGTTCCTCCTCCAGGTCGGCGCGTGAGTTCAGCATCATCTGGCTCGGGAAGAGGTTTTCCTCCATCCCCACGATAAACACGTTCTTAAACTCCAGTCCCTTGGCTGAGTGAATGGTCATCAGTGTCACGAACTCGCTGCCATCGTCGGCCTTGGTGTCGGCATCAGTTACCAGGGCAATGTCCTGCAGGAAGGCCGAGAGGCTTTTGTCCTCTTTCTCCGGATCGTCCACATACTCCTTGATGCCGTTCAGCAACTCCTGAATGTTCTCATAACGTGCCAGGCCCTCTACGGTTTTATCCTGGTACAAATCATCCACAATCCCGGAGTGCTTGGCAATGTGCTTGGCTATCTCGAAGGCGTCGCTCCGCTCGGCAATGCGGGAAAAGTCGCGGATCATGATAGAGAAATTCTCGATGGCGGTGCCTGTGCGGTTGCCCAGAAACTCGGTGGCGTTCTGCACCACCTCCCACACGCTGTGGTTGGTGTCGTTGGCCATCACGAACAGCTTTTGCTCGGTTGTCTCGCCAATGCCGCGCTTGGGGTAGTTGATGACGCGGCGCAGCGCCTGCTCATCGTTCGGATTCACGGTAAGGCGCAGGTAGGCGATCAGGTCCTTGATCTCTTTGCGCTGGTAAAACGATAGCCCCCCGATGATTTTATACTTGATGTTCATGCGGCGCAGCGCTTCCTCCATGGCGCGGGACTGCGCATTGGTGCGGTAAAGTATGGCGAAGTCGTCGTAGGAGAGGTGGTTGTTCATCTTCTCCTCAAAAATGGTGGTGGCCACCAGCTTGCCCTCCTCGTTATCAGAGTTGGCCTTGATCACCTCGATGAGCGGGCCTTCCTCGTTATCGGTGAAAACATCCTTGCGCAGCTGCGCCTGGTTGTTCTTGATGACCGAGTTGGCCGCGTGCACGATGTTTTTGGTGGAGCGGTAGTTCTGCTCCAGCTTAAACACCTCCAACTCCGGGTAGTCGCGCTCAAAGTTGAGGATGTTCTGGATATCGGCGCCGCGGAAGGCGTAGATCGACTGCGCATCATCACCCACCACCACGATGTTACGGTTCTGGGCGGCCAGTTTGCGCGTGATCAGGTACTGCGAGTAGTTCGTGTCCTGGTACTCGTCCACCATCACGAACTTGAAGATATTTTGGTACTTGTTCAGCGCATCCGGGTGATCCTTGAACAGCACGTTGGTGTTGAAGAGCAAATCGTCGAAATCCATGGCGCCGGCGCGGAAGCAGCGGCTCTGGTACATCTCGTAGATCTTGCCGATCTTCGGCCGCATCGCCGCTTCGTCGTCGGCCTGGATCACCGGGTCGTTCACGTACTGCTTTACCGAGATGAGCTTGTTCTTGGCGGAGGAGATGCGCCCCAGCACCACGTTGGGCTTGTAGAGCTTGTCGTCCAGGTTCATCTCCTTCACGATGTTGCGAATCAGCGTCTTGGAGTCGTCTGTATCGTAAATGGTAAAGCTTTTCGGGTAGCCGATCTTCTCGGCCTCGGCACGCAGGATGCGCGAGAAGACCGAGTGGAACGTGCCCATCCATATATTCTTGGCTTCATTGCCGATCACTTTCTCAATCCGGTGGCGCATTTCCTTGGCCGCCTTGTTGGTAAATGTAAGGGCGAGTATGTTAAACGGGTCCACCCCCAGGCTGATGAGGTGGGCGATCCGGTAAGTTAGAACCCTTGTTTTGCCGGAGCCGGCGCCGGCAATGATCATGGCTGGTCCCTCGGTGTGCAGTACCGCCGCGCGCTGCGACTCGTTTAGTAAGCTGATATAATCCATTTCTTCTCTTCCGCGTGCTAAAATCAATGCAAGTTACAAATACTAATCCTTTTTCAGAACCGCTTCCTCCAACTAATGCCTGCGTGGGCACAAAGTATAAAGCAGGTATAGGATGAACACCTTCCGGAGGGAAAGCGTTTAGCTTTTGGGCAAGTATACCATTTGCCCCCCCGTGTTTACAAGCTGTTTTGGTGTCATTTTTGATAAGAGCCCTGTAGCGCTTACTTTTGCAGGAACGCCGGAACCTAAATCTGACTACGTTGAAACATCCCTATACTATATCACACCGCCCACTTCGCATCAGAAAGCTCCTGCTGCTGGGCCTGCTGGCCGGCTTCAGTCAACTAGCTGTAGCACAAACAGGCGCAGGTACGGGCGGAGCGGACAAGGCCACCACCGCGGCCAAGGACTCTGCCGTGGCTGCCGCAAAGAAGGCCACCGTGGCCACCGGCACCAAGCCAGCCGCTGCTGCACCGGCACCGATCATCAGGCGCATCTGGCGTACGCCTGCCATGGATGAAGCCATGCACTATTATACTTCGCTGGACTTTCAGCGGGCGCAGGAGAAGTTCAGGGCCGCCGCGGCGGCAGGGGAGTATGACGCGTTATACTTCCTGGGGCGCATGCACCAGTACCGCGAACTCAAGTATGACTCCGTAAAAATCGATACGGTAAAGCAGATCGAAAACCCAAACAGATTTTTCGACGCCAACAGCGACTCCGCTGCATACTACTACGAAGCGGCCCTGGATAGCGGCAGCACGCTGGCTAACCTGGGTATGGCCGAACTGATGACGCTGCGCAACAAGGATGATGAGCAGCGCTTTTTGCAGCGCATGCGCACTGCCGCCATCACCATCCGGGAGAAAGCCGTGGAGGGCGATGGCTTCGCCAACCGCATCCTGGGAAGTATGTACTACACCGGTTACGGCGAGATGAAGAACCATGCGCTGGCGGCCAATTACCTGCGCCGCGCCGCGGAGGCCGGCGATGTGGTGGCCTATACCTCGCTGGCCAACCTGTACCTGAACGGGGAAGGCGTGGCCAAGGACTATGAAAAAGCGGTGCACTGGCTGCAGAAAGGCGTGGAGGCCGGGGAGCGGGAAGCCATGTATACGCTGGCGCTGCTGCTGGAGGAGGGCACCCTGGGGGAAGTGAAGGTGAATGAGGCGCGCAACCTGTACCGCAAGGCCGTTTCCAAAGGCAGCGAAAATGCTTATGACCAGCTGCTCTACATCAACCAGACGCCAAACCAGAAAGTGGTGATCGCGGCCATCCACCGCGACCCGGAGATGCTGAACCGCGCCCTTGCCGCCGGCGGCGATGCCAACACACAGGACCAGCCCGAAGACTACGAGGCGAATCTGCAGAAGCGCACCCCGCTGATGCACGTTTTATACCTGCCGATGCTGCTGGAAGACTACGGGGTAGAGTACGAGCCGGAGGCGCGCCTGAAAGCGGCTAGCCTGCTGCTTCGTAAAGGCGCCGACGTAAACGCACAGGACATCAACGGTAAAACAGCCCTGCACTATGTAGTAAGCAGCACGCGCATCAAGACTGAGTTCTACGAGAACGAGCAGGTACAGCTGCTGGATACGCTGCTGGCCAACGGCGCGAACCCGGACATTAAGGATAAGGAAGGAAACACCGTGCTGGCGCAGGCGCTGAACGCTACCATCGGCCAGCACATCGGCATCCTGGAGCTGGAGAAACTGCTGCAGTCCGGCGCGAACCCGAACGTGGCTAATAACGAAGGAAAGACGCCGCTCATGCTGGCCTGCGAGATTGACGCTAACTATGAGATTATACTTGCCCTGCTGCAGGCGAATGCCGATGTTACTATCACCGACAACTCCGGCAAGGCCGCCATTGATTACACCAAGCACGAGAACGTGCAGAACATTTTGCTGGCGGCTGGCTCTCCTCCAAAAAAGAAGTAGCGTGTACAAGCTTTTACTATGAGAGGAGGCGCTACCACAGCGCCTCTTTTTTTGCGGTAGCCTGAGGCCGGGAAAACTGCTGCAGCATCTTTTAAACTAATTTATACCTACCTTTGTCTTTTCTATAGTTTGTGTGGCGGCCAGTATTTATACTTTGCGCCGCACCCATTTTTGATATTATACTTCCTATGATAGTCCTTCAGAATACCGTGATCAGCGACGACGTGCGCGACCAGTTTTTTGTGTGCAACCTTGAGAAATGCAAAGGCGCCTGCTGCGTGGAGGGTGACCTGGGCGCGCCGCTGGAGGAAGACGAACTAGAGATACTGAAGGATAGCTACGAGCACGTGAAGCCCTACATGTCTGCCGCCGGGCTGAAGGCGGTGGAGGAGCAGGGCCTGTACATCAAGGACTGGGAGGGCGATTTCTCCACCCCGACCATCGGCAACCGGGAGTGTGCTTACGCTATTTACGATGCGGACAACACCCTGAAGTGCGCCATCGAGCAGGCCTACTATGACGGCAAGATCAGCTGGAAAAAACCGATCTCCTGCCATCTGTACCCCATTCGCATCACCAAGTATGACGGCTTCGAGGCGCTGAACTACGACCGCTGGGGCATCTGCAGCGCGGCCTGCAGCTTTGGCCAGGACTTGGGCGTGCGGGTGTACCAGTTCCTGAAGGAGCCCCTCATCCGCAAGTATGGCGAGGGCTGGTACAGCGAGCTGGAGCAACTGATGGCGCGCGAAGAGGAGGCTGCCCAGAAGTAAGATTTCCACGCAGCTTTAACATCGTACAAAGTATGGCATTGATTTCAAAGTATCATTCCGACTTCTATAAAATAGAGGTAGATGAAGCCAGAAAGCTGCTGAAAGCGGTATGGCTACGGCCTGTAAGCGCTGAGGAGGCTGTTTTGGGTGGAACCAGGCTGTACGAGGTGCTGCGCGACACGGGCATGGAGCTGGCCATAGCGGATGCGCGCGTTATCACTACGCTCTCCAGCGACACAAAAGACTGGCTTTCCTCTCAATTCTACAAACTGCTCTCCGATACAAAACTGAAGCGGCTGGCCCGGGTGGTGCCGAGTGCCTTGTACGCCAAGGTAGCGGTCGAGTCTGTGGTGACGCGTGCCGAAGCCCTGGGCGTAACCAGGTTCGAGGTGAAGAACTTCTCGAGCCCCGGCGAAGCCCTTTCCTGGCTCATGAACTAAGGTAACTCCCCCTTCTAAAGTATAAAGGGGTTGCCAAATATAGTGCGTTGAAAAGTCGATACAAAAGTATGGCATAAACGCACCAAACAATGTGATCCTGATCCGAACGAAAGCACGAGAGGTTAACTCATACTTTAAAGCTTATACTTCAAAAAAATACCCGACCAGAAATGGACGGGTATTTTTACTTTATACTTGTACAACCTGCTACTCGATCGCACCGAAGTCAAAATCCTCCAGATACTTGGTTGTGAAGTTCCCCTCCTTGAAGCCTTTGTCATCCATCAGCTTGAGGTGGAAAGGAATGGTGGTCTTGATGCCCTCAATTATGAACTCGCTCAGGGCACGCTTCATTTTCACCAGTGCCTCCTCGCGTGTCTGCGCGCTCACGATAAGCTTCGCGATCATGGAGTCGTAGTTTGGCGGGATAGTGTAGCCGGAGTATACGTGCGAGTCCACGCGCACGCCGTGGCCGCCTGGCACGTGCAGGGTTGTGATCTTGCCCGGGCTTGGGCGGAATCCGTTCTTAGGGTCCTCGGCGTTGATGCGGCACTCGATGGCGTGCATCTTTGGGTAGTAATTCTTGCCCGTGATGCGCTCGCCGGCAGCCACCTTGATCTGCTCTTTGATCAGGTCGTAGTCAATCACCTCTTCAGTAATCGGGTGCTCTACCTGGATGCGCGTATTCATCTCCATAAAGTAGAAGTCGCGGTTCTTGTCTACCAGGAACTCGATCGTGCCCACGCCCTCGTAATTGATGGCCTTGGCACCGGCAATGGCAGCCTCTCCCATTTTATCACGCAGCCCGTCGGTGATGAACGGGGAAGGGGTCTCTTCCACCAGTTTCTGGTGGCGGCGCTGGATGGAGCAGTCACGCTCCGAGAGGTGCGCCACCTGGCCATGCTGGTCGCCGATGAGCTGGATCTCGATGTGACGCGGCTCTACCACGAATTTCTCCAGGTAGATGCCATCGTTGCCGAAGGCTGCTTTCGCCTCGGTGCGGGCGTCGTTCCAGGCCTTCTCGAACTCAGAGTCGCTGTTCACGATACGCATGCCCCGGCCACCGCCACCTGCCGTGGCCTTCAGGATGACCGGGTACTTTATCTTATTAGCGATCTTCAGGCCTTCCTCCACGTTCTTCAGCAGTCCGTCAGATCCCGGAATGGTCGGCACACCTGCCTTCTTCATGGTGTCCTTTGCAGAGGCCTTGTCGCCCATCTGGTTGATCATTTCCGGGGAGGCGCCGATAAACTTAATGCCGTTCTCGGCACAGATGCGCGAGAACTCGGCGTTCTCTGAGAGGAAACCATAACCAGGGTGTATGGCGTCGGCATTGGTGATCTCTGCCGCGGCAATAATGTTCGGGATGTTCAGGTAAGACTGCGCACTTGGGGGAGGTCCAATGCAAACAGCCTCGTCGGCAAAGCGCACGTGCAGGCTCTCCTTGTCAGCAGTAGAGTAGACAGCCACCGTTTTAATGCCCATTTCCTTACAGGTGCGGATAATGCGCAGCGCGATCTCGCCACGGTTGGCAATTAGTATTTTTTTAAACATAATGTCGGATTTGGAGATTTGGAGATTTGGAAATGTAGAGATTGAGATGAAAATGATATAAAAATGGAGACGGCAATAACCTTCTCCATTTTCAGATCTTCACATTTTCAAATTTTCAAATCAAGGATTTAGCTAGGGTCTACCAGGAACAGCGGCTGGTCGTACTCAACCGGCGAGGCGTTATCAACCAGCACCTTCACGATTTTGCCCGATACCTCAGACTCGATCTCGTTGAAGAGCTTCATCGCCTCGATGATGCAGATCACCTGTCCTTTTTTCACCTCGTCGCCTACGTTTACAAAGATTGGGGATTCCGGGCTGGCGGCGCGGTAGAACGTGCCGATCATCGGCGCCTTGATGGCTACGTACTTGCTGTCGTCGGAGGCGGCAGGAGCTGGGGCAGCTGCCGGAGCCGGCGCGGCGGCAGGCGCGGCAGGAGCCGCTGCAGGGGCAGGAGCAGCGTGCGCGGCAGACTCAGCACCTTTCACGTACGTTACCTTCTGGTCTGGGTCGCGCTTTACCGAGATCTTGAATTCTTCTGTTTCGATGTTAACTTTATTGAGGCCGGATTTGGCGATAAAGTCGATGAGGTCCTGGATTTCTTTAGCTTTCATGTTTTATTTAACTCTTTCAGCGTATGAGTACGTACGAGTGTCTACTTTGATTTTTTCGTCCTGGCCAATGAACAGGGGCACTTGAATCGTTGCGCCTGTTTCTACGATAGCTGGCTTGGACGCGTTGGTGGCGGTGTCGCCCTTCAGGCCCGGCTCGGTGTAAGTAATAACCAGTTCCACAAACGGAGGAATCTCGCAGGTTAGCGGCGTCTCCGTCTCGGCATGAAACAAGATCGTTACTTCCTGTCCTTCTTTCATCAGGTCGGCAAATGGTACCATGTCCTCGTTCAGCGTTACCTGCTCAAAAGTGTTCATGTCCATAAAATTATAGCCCATGTCATCCTTGTAGATGAATTGGTGCGGGCGCTGCTCCACGCGGGCAGTCGAAATTTTATGTCCGGCGGAAAACGTGTTGTCAAGCATTTTGCCTGTACGCACGTTTCTTAGCTTCGTTCTCACGAACGCGGGTCCTTTGCCTGGCTTTACGTGCTGAAAATCAACAACCTGGTAGAGGTCGTTGTTGTATTCAATCACGATGCCGTTTTTAATATCAGCTGTGGTTGCCATATGATTTTACTGATTTATATCCGTAATAAGGAGGTAAAACTATGTTTGTTTTTGCTGTCTTGCAAAACAAAATTACGCAATCTGCTGAAAAAATCGTTAAAACAGCACATAAACCTGTGATAATGTTATGGAAACACATAGGAGGGTGTAATTTAGCCGTTGCAGCCCGCCGGTTTCCCGCTACAAGTATAAGTACATCGTATGCTACACCCCGAAATTGCCTCCGTAAGAGCGCTGCTTAACGATAGGGTAGAGAAGTATAACCGACCCAGCTTCATCCCCAACGACCCGGTTTCCATCCCGCACCGCTTCACCAAACGGCAGGACATCGAGATCAGTGGTTTCTTTGCGGCTATACTGGCCTGGGGCCAGCGCAAAACGATCATCAACAATTGCTCAAAGCTGATGGACTTGATGGACAACGCCCCGCACGATTTCATACTTGGCCACCAGGAGCAGGACCTGCAGCGCTTCCTGGGCTTTAAGCACCGCACCTTCAACGACACCGACCTTTTATACTTGCTGCACTTCTTCCGGTGGTACTACAGCCGGCACGAGAGTTTGGAGACGGCCTTTACCGGGGAACGAAACGAGATTTTGACCCAACGCGACCGGCTGGTATACTTCCATAACCTGGTCTTTAGCCTGGAGGACGCGCCGCAGCGCACGCGCAAGCACATCGCCACGCCTGCCCGCAAATCGGCCTGCAAACGCCTGAACATGTACCTGCGTTGGATGGTGCGCCAGGATGATAGGGGCGTGGATTTCGGCATCTGGCGCGCTATTCCCATGGATGATTTAATCTGCCCCTGCGATGTGCACGTGGAGCGGGTGGCCCGCCGCCTGGGCCTGATTACCCGCAAAGGGATGGATTGGGATACCGCCGAGGAACTGACGAAGCACCTGCGTGCTCTTGATCCTGCTGACCCGGTAAAGTATGATTATGCTCTTTTCGGGCTCGGTATAGAGGAGAAATTCTGATGCTTTGCCGCACTTCCGTCTTTAGGGATTACCAGGGCTCAGGTAGCCCGCAGCACCCGTTGGCAGGCGAGCCCGGCTTATCAAAAAAGCTTACCGGATGGAGGCGATTCTAACTGTAAATCCTGTTGTGGCTATTGTTTGATTTGTACACGATGAAATTTGTTCGCCTATAGCGGTAGGTTTTATGGATAGCTATTTTGTCTTTATCCATCAACACCAGTAGAAGATACCTACTCTCATACCTTATACTTTCTTCCTTCCTTGGAGGGGTAGTAGGTTAATCGCAGCTTTAGTTAATAATACAAAAAGCGCCTGCTATACTTTAGCAGGCGCTTTCATACTTTATCATTTCCACGAAGGCTTCACTTGTACGCATTAAAGCTACTAACTATGTAAAGCCAAGTCCCGTCCTTGGAGGGGTGGGTTACTGTTTTTTAGATGCGCACAACCCATCTGGTATTATTGATCCCACCAAAGCGGGGCGGAAAGGTCAGTAACGTCCGGGGTATTCGGGTTCTTGGAGGCTTCGCCGGATGGGTAGGCCACTCTACGTATAAACGTTGGGATAGCTGCACCTTCCGGCAGGGTAAAGTTGGCGTACTGGTAATCGTGGCGACGTGCGTCGTTCCAGGCCTCCGGGTTAAGATACGTCACGACATACTTCTCCTGAAAGATCCGGTCGAGCGTTAGTTCGGAGGCGCTTTGGGCCACGGCAGCGCTGCTCAAATAGGCATTTGCATCCGCTTCTGCCACCTCCAGCATTTCCATACTTGCCCGAATACCCTCACGGTAGGCTTCAAAGGCCCTGTCCATCTGACCTGCCCTGAAGGCGGCCTCCGCCTCGATCAACTTCACCTCCGGGTAGGATACGATAATCAGCGGCGACTCATCCCCGGTGAGCGGGGAATTGCGCGAGATGTAGCTTTCATCCTTCACCGTGTTGTTGGCCGGGCCGATATTGCCGGTGCCATTGGGGGTGCCCACATAGGTGCCACTAGCAGTTGTGTCTGCAAGCTGCTCCAGACGGGGGTCAAACACGCCGTAAGAGGTGCCGTTCAGGTGCTGTATCAGTTGCTCTGAGAGCCAACCGCCCAGCAGCAGGCTGGCATTGCTCAGCGAAATGGCGGACCAGGGGTTGCGTGTCTCGAAAACACCCATTTCCGCGTTATCCTCGTTCGAAGTATAGGAGTTGTCAACCGCCTCCAGCACCGCCTGCGGGTTGTAGGAAGAGGTGCCACTAAGCTTGTTAAGCTGCCTGGCCTTCAGGGCGTACCCTGTCTTAATCCAATTCTCCACGCTACCTCCATGTATTACATCGCTGGTTGCAATAAGCTGTACCTTGGAGTCTGGTTTCTGTAACTCCGCGATGCCCTCGTCCAGCAACTGCGTGGTCACGTCATAGAGGCTTGCCTCATCGTCAAAACCAGGGGTTAGCGTCATGTTTGTAAAAGCCTCTGAGTAGGGGGCGTCTCCCCACATATCATTCACCAGGGAAAGGTGGTAGGCCATCAGGATGTTTGCCACTCCCACATACTCCGTTGCCCCTTGTTCGATGGCCAGTTGGCGCATGTCATAGATATCGGCCATGGCCCAGTAAAGTGCATCCCAGGTGCCGGTATAATCCGTGACCTGGTACGTATCTGAGGAGCCGCCTTGTGAGGGGCTGGCCAGATACTGCACAAAGTAAGAAGTGATGTTCCCTACCAGGTAGCTGTTGATGCCTGTTTTATGGGTGGTGGTGGAAAGCAAGGAAGGCAAGGGCGGGTCGGTAACCAGGTTCGGGTTATTCTCCTTGTCAAAATAATCTTCGCAGCCCTGGAGGCCTGCTACTGCCCCCATCAACGAGAAGGCAAGCATATATCGGAAGATCTTTTTCATATCTGTATTAGTTAGAATCCAACATTTAGGGTGAACAGGAAGCTGCGCACGGCAGGGTAAGTAAAGCCGGAGAAGCCATCTACGTTGCTGCCGCTCGGGGAGAAGCTGGTTTCCGGGTCAAAGCCTTTGTAGTCGGTGGAGAGCCACAGGTTGTTACCGGTAAAGGATAGCGCGGCGTTTCGGATGAAGATGTTCTCGAACCAGGGTTGCGGCAGGCTGTAGCGCAGCGTCAGGGAGCGCAGGCGTACCCAGGAGGCGTCCTCCACAAAGTTCTCGGACACGCCCCGGTAGAAGCGGCGGTAGTAGCCGTCGCCGTAGTTCACGCCATCCGGGCCCACGCCCTGGCCCAGCCATACTTCCTTCGTGTTGGGTGTGCCGTCTGCCAATACCCCTTCGAACACACGTGTCTGGTTACGGTCTTCGGTGTACTCTGCAATACCAAACGCGGCGAAGAAGTTATCCATCTGGTTATACTTCTCCAGGCCGACGCGGGCATCCAGCAGGGCGGTCAGGCTAAGGCCTTTATAGGTAAAGGTGTTCGTAAAGCCGCCAATCCAGTCGGGCTGCGAGTTACCCAGAAGTTTCTGGCTCGATAGCGGCGCCCTTACCGGGAAGCCGTTTTCCCCGATCACGCGTGGCCGCGACTCATCGATGAAGAGGGGGTCTTCCTCCTCTCCCGGCCCATAGTAGCGCTGCCAGTGGGAGCCGTAGATGTTGCCGTAAGGCTGCCCCTCGATCAGCTTCATGGTAACGGTAGACCCCACATAGCCGAACTGCGAGGCGTAGGTTACCTCTTCAAGCCCTTCCGGCAGGCTCAGGATCTTATTCCTGTTGGCCGAGAAGATGATTTTAGTGTCCCAGTTAAAGTCAGAGGTGCGCACCGGCGTGGCGTTCAGTACCACCTCAACCCCTTTGTTGCGCATCTTGCCGGCGTTGATGGCTGCCCGCACGTAGCCAGTGGAGCTGGCCACATTAATGTTCAGGATCTGGTCCTTGCTAACGGAGTAATAATACGTCAAGTCAAAGCCGATGCGGTTCTCCAGGAACGACATCTCCAGACCAGTCTCAAAGGTGTTGGTAAACTCCGGCTTCAGCCCCATGTTACCTAACAGGGGAGCGCGGGTTACCCCGGTATAGCCTGTCGGGAAGTTGGTGTAGGGAGCATAACCGGAGGAGATGGAGTAGGGCGAGGCGTCCTTGCCAATTCCGGCGTAGGAGACCCTAAACTTCGTCTGGTTGATGAACTCGGGCAGGCCCAGGTGCTCCGATACGATATAGCTTATACTTGCTGACGGGTAAAAAAAGGAGCGGTTCGACTCTGACAGGGTGGAGGTAATGTCGTTTCGGCCGGTCAGCGTCAGGAACAGGAAGTCACCATAGTCGAAGGAGGCTTCCCCGAATATGCCCATCAACCTGTAATCGCTCTCATTCTCGGAGGAGGAGAGGAACCTGGCATTGGAGAGCTTGAAGTAATCGAACACGGCCAGTTCCTCTCCCTGCACGCCAAAGCTCTTGATGTGCTCGTCGTATAGTTCGTGGCCCACACGAAGGGTAGCGTTGAACTTGTCGCCGAAAGACTTGTTTGCAGAGGCAATGAAAGTGGAGTTGATGGAACGGAACTTGGTGGTGTACTCATGTACAAAGCCCTGCCCATTGTCTTCCAGCACTCTTTCGTCGGCTACATTTCTGGGGCCTGGGGCGGTGCGCGTGCGGTCGTCTGAGTAGGTGTCGAGGCCGACGCGGTAGTTTAGGTCGAGCCAGCTAAGGGGCTTATAGCTGAAGTTCAAACCGCCGATAAAGCGGCTCACGTCGTCCTCAAACTGGTTGGTGGCGGCGGCATAGATCGGGTTGTCGTTGCCATAGGACTGCATGGTGCCGTCGGGCTTCACATAATCCTGCACATCCCAGCGCGGCGACCAATAGCTGAGCATCTCGTTAAAGCGGTCGGCATTATAACGCTTGCCACCGGAGCGGATGTAGTTGAAGTTACCGCCGGTGCTGAACTTCTCGCTGAGCTTGACTTCCGTGTTCAGGCGGGCGGAGGTGTTCTGGTAGTCGGTAAAAGGCAACACCCCCTCGTGCCTCAGGTGAGAAAGCGAGGAGGAGAAAGTGATGGCCTCGCCGCCGCCGGTGAAGGTGAGCGTGTTACGGAACTGGTTCCCGGTCTCGTAGGCGTCCTTGAAGTGGTTGTAAATGCCTTCCGGGTGGGTAGGGTCGATTTGCCGCGCCTCCTGCCAGGCCGGTCCCCAGGATGGCCAGAAGCTGGTAGGGTCATACTCGCCGGTGTAGCCCTGGGTATAGGTATCCTGTATCTCAGGGAATTTATTTACCTCCTCCCAGCCGGCTGTGCTCGTAAAGTTCACGCGCATTTCCCCTTTCTGGCCCGACTTGGTGGTGATCACGACCACCCCGTTAGCGCCACGCAAGCCGTAAAGCGCGGTAGCGGCCCCGCCCCGCAGGATATTTATACTTTCAATATCATCAGGGTTCAGGTCGGCGAGGCGGTTGCTCATGCCACGCAACTCGGCGCCCTCGCCAAAGGTGGAGGTGGAGTTGTTTACCTGGATACCGTCGATGACGAAGAGCGGCTGGTTAGGCCTGTTGGGGTCTATGGAGTTGATGCCCCGTATCTGGATGTTGGCGCCCTGCCCCGGAGCACCGCCGGTGCTGGAGATGGTAACGCCCGCCACCTTGCCCTGCATGGCATTGAGCAGGTTGGGTTGGCGGTTCTGCACCAGCTCCTCTGCCTGCACTTCCTGCGCAGCGTATCCCAGGGCTTTTTTCTCCCGCGTGATTCCCATGGCGGTCACGACCACCTCGTCGAGCTGCTGGGTGTCAGTAGCCAGCGTCACATTCACCTGGCTCTGGTTTCCCACGCGCACCTCCTGAATCCTGTAGCCGAGGAACCTGAATTCCAGCACGGCGTCATTACTAGGCACCCTGATGGAAAACCGGCCATCGGCATCCGTAGATGTGCCGGTGGTGGTGCCTTTTACGGTTACGCTTACGCCGGGTAGCGGCATGCCCTCATCGGCCCCCGTAACCCTGCCACTCACAATGTTATCCTGGGCCAGTGCGGGTACCCAGCAGCACATCAGTAGCAAAACAAGTAGGGTAAAACTGTTTCTCATAGATTTATACTTAACATGTTTAGAAATACGGTACTGAGGTGCCGCGCGGGCAGGGCAATGGGTTGGCTACAGGCACAGGTTAATGTGCTTGGGCCAGGGAAGAGGCTGCGGTTGGAGCAGGAGCAAAGTATAACATAGCTGCTGGTTTCGGCAGGTCTATTCATCTAGTATACTTTATGCTTTGAATTATATAAGGTATTATAGTTGAAGTATCAAATAATGTTTCATTAATATTGATATATTTAAGTGCTCAGCCTCAAATAATTCCGGGCTGCGGACCATCCTATGGAAAGACACCTGTTAATTTACCTCGCTCTTCTTCTGTTTATTGCAGGAAACCCAGCGCCGGCCGCTGCCCAAAAGTTCTCGCTCGAATCCGTTATGAGCCATCCTTTCCCGGCTGAGCTTTCCGCTGCCGCACAGGGGGCACGTCTGGCCTGGACCTTTAATGAGCGGGGAAAGAGAAATGTGTATGTGGCTGAAGGACCTGATTTTAAGGCGCGCCGGCTTACAAATTACTTGCAGGATGATGGGCAGGAAATTACGGGCGTGTCTTTGTCTGCGGACGGGCAGTGGGCGGTGTATGTGCGGGGCGGCGAGCATGGCTCTATCTGGGATGAGCACGAGACGGTAAATCCTTTGGGCAACCCTATCCCCCCGAAGGTGGAAGTATGGACCGTGCCTTTTGCGGGTGGAGAGCCGATTCGGATAGGAGAGGGCGGGGCGCCGGTCATCTCGCCCAACAACAGGGAGGTGGCTTATACTTTCAAAGGCCAGGTATGGATCGCCTCGTTGGATGGGACAGTGCCTGCCCGGCCGCTTTTCGTAACGCGCGGCTCGGTAAGCTCGCTGGAGTGGTCACCGGATGGGGCGCAGCTGGCCTTTGTTTCTAACCGCGAGGGGCATGCGTTCATCGGCGTCTACACCAACCCCGAAACCCCCATCACCTGGATTGCGCCTGCCTTTGCGCGCGATCGCTCGCCGCGCTGGTCGCCGGACGGGAAACGGCTGGTATTTGTGCGTACGCGTGGCGCAGGCGGGGCACCGGAGCCCTACCTGCAGCGGCAGCACCAACCCTGGTCCATCTGGACAGCCGAGGTAGCTACCGGTAACGCCACGCAGCTATGGGAAGCGCCGGAAACCTTGCGAGGGTCAGTGCCCAGAACCAACGGTGGCTTTAACCTGCACTGGGCGGCGAATGAGCGCATTGTGTATACTTCTTACGAGGATGGCTGGCCCCACCTGTACGCTATTCCGGCAGCGGGAGGGAAGCCTGTGTTACTGACGCCCGGTGACTTCGCCGTGGAGCATGTAAAGCTGAGTCCTGACAGAGCGTGGCTGGTGTTCAGCGCCAACACCGGACCCGACAAGGAAGACATAGACCGCCGGCATGTGGCGCGCGTTCCGGTGGATAAGGCCAAAATGGAACTACTGACCCCGGGGGATGGGCTGGAGTCCATGCCGGTGCTGACGGGCAATGGGCAGACGCTTGCCATGCTGAGCGCCACCGCGCAGCGTCCGCCGCTGCCTGCCGTCATGGACTTCAGGCGGAAAGCAAAGGTGAGGCTGTTGGCAACGGAACTTATACCGTCCGATCATCCGCAGCACAAACTGGTAAAGCCAAAGCAGGTAAGCTTTCAATCTGCGGACGGGCTGACGGTGCACGGGCAGCTTTTCGAGCCCAAGGGCGGCAGCGGTAAAAAACCGGCCATCGTGTACATTCACGGCGGCCCCTCGCGTCAGATGCTGCTGGGCTGGCATTACTCGGACTACTATAACAACGTGTATGCCATGAACCAGTACCTGGCAAGTATGGGATTTGTGGTGCTGTCGGTCAACTACAGGCTGGGCATAGGGTACGGCTACGATTTCCAGCACCCCGATAGCAGCGGCGAGACCGGGGCCTCGGAGTACAAAGATATACGCGCTGCCGGCAGGTGGCTGGCCCAGCAGCCGCAGGTGGATGCCCGACGCATCGGGGTATACGGCGGCTCTTACGGCGGCTATCTTACGGGCCTCGCCCTGGGCAGGGATTCAGAACTGTTTGCCGCCGGCGTCAACATCCATGGCATGAGTGACCTGACCTTCGGGGAAACAGCAGGGGTCCTCTACCCGAACCGCCACGAGCGGGCGCCGGATGCGGAGGAGGCCGTTGAGGTCATGTGGAAGTCCTCTCCGGCCGCTTTCGTCGATTCCTGGACCTCGCCAGTGCTCCTGATCCATGCCGATGATGACAGGAACGTGGATTTCCGGGATAGTATGGACATGGTGCGGCGCCTGGAAGAGAAAGGTGTACCTTATGAGACGATGGTGCTCGTGGACGATACCCACCACTGGATGTTGTTCCGCAACGCGATGAAAGTGAATGCCGCCACGGCCGATTTCTTTCAGCGAAAACTGATGCAGCAGGTGGAGTAGCCTTAACTTATACTTTAGTTTATACTTGATTTATACTTTGGGGTGAATGGAGTAGCTGCCTACCGCTTGCGCCGCGGGCTCCACCATGCCTTCCGGGTAAATCGTTACCTCGCCCACCGCCAGCCCTTGCTGAGTTTCAGCAGGTGGCATTCTCCAATAAGGGCACTGCCGGGGGAGGGCTTGCGGAGAAAGTTCATGTTCAGGTTGGTGGTTACGGCCAGGGGCTCCAGACCAATCTCGCCAAGTATAGCCACGTAGAGCGCCACGTCCGCAACGGCCTTCATCACCGGGCCGGAGCTCATCGGTGCCGATCTGATGCCGCACCGTGGCAGACATTGGCCCGACTTCCTCCACCGTGATCTTGGTCTGCGGGAACTACGTTGCCAGGAATTCTGCCAGTTGTTTCTTCTGGCTCATGTTGTCTTTTAAACGCTCTCGTAAAGTATAAAGCTACCTAACCAGCTCCTGCATCAGCCTGTCCAGTGTCTCCTGCGGGTTGCAGCAAAGGCCGGGGTGCACGGCGGAGGTCTGCACGATGGTGCTGCGGTTGGCGGTCAACCACCGGAAACGTGAGGCAGTGCCCAGGTGGCCGATCGGGCCGCCCTCTTTGCGCCCGGCGCATACTTTCTCGAACGCACAGAGGCGTTCCCGCAATTCCTGCAGGTCGAGGTCCGGGAAGATGGTGCGGAGCCGGTTTTCATCCAGCTCATACTTTGTTTGCAGGAACCCCTGGGAGGCGCATAAAAGTATAACGCCCACGTTCAGGAATTCCTCACGCTCCACCCTCGGCACCACGCGGATCACGGCGTACTCAAATAAGTGCTTTTCTGGCATGTTGCGCTCCTGTTACAAAGGTTTCGGAATGGGCGAGACGGGTCTCTAAGAAGGTGGCGTAGGCCTGGCGGTGCTCGGCGGCCGTCTCAAACGGGGAGTCTGCCTCCAGGAGCCAGGTGTCCGGAATGGTGGCAAGTATGGCTCGGATAACCTCGGGCGTAAGTATGGCGCTGAATTCCCTGTTCACCGCCTCCAGTTCTGTGGCAAGTGGTAACAGTACGTGGTCCTTTATCTGCGCGAACGGTCGCTTGGCCTGCTCCTCCCAGTTGCCCCAGGAGTGATGGAAGAAGAGCGCGGCGCCATGGTCGATAAGCCATAGTTCCTTCTTCCACATGAGCATGTTGGTGTTGCGGGCGGTGCGGTCCACGTTCGTCACCAGGCTGTCGAGCCATACTATTTTAGAGGCCAGCTCAGCGTCGGGGGTGGTTACCACAGGGTCGAAGGTGATGGCGCCGGAGAGGTAGTGCAGCGCCAGGTTAAGTCCTTCGCTGGCCCGCAGCAGGTCCTGTATCTCTTCGTGGGGCTCGGTGCGGCCGAAGGCCTCGTCAAGCTGCGCGAACACGATCTCGGGCAGCTTAAAGCCCAGCACGCGGGCAATCTCGCCCACAATCAGCTCCGCGATCAGCACCTTTACGCCCTGCCCCGCACCCCGGAACTTGAGCACGTAGAGGAACTCATCGTCGGCCTCCACAAGGGCGGGCAGCGAGCCGCCCTCACGCAAGGGCGTGACGTAGCGCGTCACTTCCACGGTCCTTATCTCTGGTGGGTTATACTTCATACTTTGTCGCTTTGATGGAATGTGAGGCATCCGGAGCCCCGCAATAAAAAAGCAAGTATACGCAAGAAAATTGGTGTTCTCGTTGTTCGTCAAACGTTACTGGTTAATCGTTGTTTGTTTATCGGGCTCTAAACAACTTTATACTTTCTAACCTTCTAACTTCCCAACTTTCTAACTCCTAAACTCTCTAACTCCCAAACTCTCTACACTTTCACCTGCTTCCAGGTGCCGCGCCTGAACAGCCACCAGCTTACCAGCGCATGAAGGGAGTGGCAGCAGGCAATGGCTATGAAAATGCCGGTGTAGGCCATGTCCAGGTAAAGGGCCAGCGTGTAGGCAAGCGGAATCTCCAGGAGCCACAGCACCACGATGTTGATGAGGGCAGGGGTGCGGGTGTCGCCGGCGCCGTTAAAGGCCTGCACCATCACCATGCCAAGACCGAAAAAGATGTAGCCCAGCGTGATGATCTGCAGCGCCTCGGTGGCAATGCCGATCACTTCAGTATCATCCGTGAAAAAGCTGGAAAGGTGCTTCCCGAAAAGTATGAAAATGAGTGTGACGGCCGCCATGAACACCATGTTGTAGCGGGCCGTCAGCCATACGGCCAGTTCGGCCCGTTTGGCCTTGCGGGCACCCAGGTTCTGGCCTACCAGCGTAGCCGCCGCGGAAGAAAGCCCCCAGGCTGGCAGTAGCGTAAAAATGATTACCCGAAACGCGATGGTGTAGGCGGCCAGTGCGTTGCTGCCGAACTCGGCGATGAGCCTGGTGAGGAGAATCCAACTGGCAGAGTCGATCAGGTACTGGCCCACGCCGCCCGACGAGAGCTTCAGGATGCGGTACATCACTTTAAAGCTGAGCACCAGGTTATCGCCGGTGATTTTTAACAGGTGCTTTCCGTTGAACAGGTGGTAGAGTTGGTAGACCACGCCCAGGCTTCTGCCAATGGTGGTGGCCCAGGCCGCGCCCGCCAATCCCAGCCCGTCAAAATGGCCGATGCCGAAGATCAGGAGCGGGTCGAGGAGGATGTTAGCGCCGTTGGCCAGCCAGAGCGCGCGCATGGCCAGGTGCGGCTGGCCCGCTCCCCGAAAAGCGCCGTTGATGAGGAAGAGCAGGATAATGGCTACGTTTCCCGCGAAAATTATCCGGGCATAGGCCAGGCCCTCAGTGACGACTTCGGGCGAGGCTCCCATCAGCGTCAGCGTTTCGGCCGCGAAGTAGGTGGCCAGGCCGCCCATCAGCAGCGACAGGAGCAGGCCGGTCACGATTAGCTGGAAGGTTATACTTCCGGCCTCATGGAAATTCTTCTCCCCAACCCGCCGCGCAACCAGCGCTGCCGCCGCAATGCTGATGCCCATGCCCACTGCGTAGATGATCATCAGCACCGACTCGGTGAGCCCCACCACGGCCAGTGCGTTTGAGCCAAGCCTGCCCACAAAGAAGATATCGACGATGGCAAACAGCGACTCCATCAGCATCTCCAGAATCATGGGGATGGCCAGCAGCACGATGCTATGCTTGATGCCAAGGGTCGTATAATCCTGCTCCTTGCCCTTAATGGCAGACCATGCGAGCTGCAGAAAGTCTCTGAAGTTGGCCATAGGGAAGAGGAGAGTTTATATTTTGGAGAGTGCTTTACTTGCTTTGCCAGCTAAAGGTTAGCGTTCATAACTGCCTTTTTCGCTCTGTAAGAAAGTATAAATAACCCAGGTTATGATTAAATCACCCAAGCTGGGGGTGTTTTATCAAAGTATAGCAAAGCATGAATTACTGGCTGCCTGATGTCAAGTATAAGCAGGCGTTTTTATACTTGAGGCGTGACCGCGATCTTGAGCACCACCTTCCGCACCACCTGTTCCCCGGTCACCATGGCGGCGTGGGCATCATCCGGGTAAAAAATAGTGAACGAACCGGCGGGCACCTCGAACCAGCTGGTCGCCCTGTCGGGGAAGAAGGCCGCGTCGCGCTCGTCCTGGTAGGGATCGTTGGGCGCCGCGCACTGGGCCATGTCTTTCCAGCCCATCCGGTCGGTGCCCGAGATGATGTACTGGATGTCGATGTACTTGCGGTGCACCTCCAGTTTGTACGCCTGCTCCGTTACGCCCGGCCCGTCAGAGATAATGGCGAAGAGCTGTTTCCCCACGATTTCATGCACCCCGGTTGCTGCTGTCTTCAGGTCTGTTTCGCGCAGGTAACGGAAAGCCTGCTCAAAAAGCGGGTGTAAAGAATAGTAGCGCTGCGCGTTGTCGAGTTTATCAAGAACCATGGGAGTTTAGGAGTTAGAAAGTTTAAAAGTTAGAGAGTTAGAAAGTATGGGCGCCTTACTTTTCGGCTGTTGTCTCTTGTTAAAAAGTCCTTTGTCTTATGTCAAAAAAGTCTTTTGTCTAGATACCTGATACTTGCTACGAGATACGGACATCAAAACGAACGAAACACCGATTTATACTTGTTATAAAATGCTATTTTTGCTGTAAATTAAAAGATAAGAATTGATCTATCCAGAAAACTTTGAAATAAAAATAGGCTTTGCACAGGTGCGCGAGATGCTGTCGGAACTCTGCCTGAGTCCGCTGGGCCGCCACTTTGTGAACCGCATGGCTTTCCTGAACCGCCACGACCTGGTGGAGCGGCTACTGCAGCAAACCGACGAGTTCAAGCAACTGCTGGAGTCGGATGCCGAGATCCCGCTGCAGCACTACTACGACGCCACCGCCTACCTGGACCGGGCCGCCATAGAAGGTTCCTATTTGGATGTGTCAGCTTTCTTTGAGATCAAGATGTCGCTGCGCACCATCCGCGACTCGCTGCGCTTTATCTCCGAGGCAGAGGAAGGCAAGTATGAAGCCCTGAAGGAGTTGGGTGCCAACGTAAGTGTGGAGCGCTCGCTGCTGGCCGCCCTGGACAAGGTGGTGGACGATGCCGGTGCCGTGCGCGACGATGCCACCCCCGAGCTGCAGCGCCTCAAGCGCGACCTGATCGCGCAGCAGGCAGTCCTGCGAAAAACCATCTCCTCCATACTTCGCCATGCTAAAAACGAAGGCTGGACACCTTCTGACGTGGAGCCCACCATACGCGGTGGCCGCTTGGTGATACCGGTTATTGCCGAGCACAAGCGCCGCATCAAGGGCCTGATCCACGATGAGTCGAACACGGGCCAGACGGTATACATAGAGCCGGAGTCTATCTTCGAGCTCAACAACGACATCAAGGACCTGGAGAACGCCTACCACCGCGAACTGATCCGCATCCTGATGAGCCTGACCAGCACGCTGCGCCACCACATACCGGAGTTGCGCAAGGCGTACCAGTACCTGGGCCTGCTCGATTTTATCCGGGCCAAGGCCGCCTTTGCCCGCCGCGTGGAGGCCAGCAAGCCGAGGCTACAGAAGTATCCGCTCATTAACTGGAAGCAGGCGTTTCACCCGCTTTTATACTTGGCCCACCGGCCGATCGGCAAGCCAACCGTACCCATGGACCTGGAGCTGAACCAGGAGCAGCGTATCCTGTTGATCTCCGGCCCAAACGCCGGTGGTAAATCGGTGAGCCTGAAAACGGTAGGCCTGCTGCAGTACATGCTGCAGTGCGGATTGCTGATTCCGGCGGAAGATGGGTCTGAGGCAGGTATTTTCCACGATATTTTCATTGATATCGGGGATGAGCAGTCGATTGAGAACGACCTGAGTACCTATAGCTCGCACCTGACCAACATGAAGAAGTTCGTGACGGTGGCCGACAAGCGCAGCCTGGTTTTAATAGACGAGTTCGGTACCGGCACAGAGCCTATACTTGGCGGTGCCATTGCCGAGGCGGTGCTGCAAACGCTGAACGAGAGCAAAGTATACGGCGTCATCACCACGCACTACACCAACCTGAAGAACTACGCCGAGCGCACGCCGGGCATTGTGAACGGCGCCATGCGCTACGATCACAAGCATCTGCAGCCGCTCTACCAGTTGGAGATCGGGAAACCGGGCTCTTCGTTTGCGATTGAGATCGCCCAGAAGATCGGCCTGCCAAAGCATATCATCGACAGGGCCAGCAAGCTGGTGGGGAAGGACAAGATCCGCTACGACCGCCTGCTGGAAGAGCTGGAGACGGAGAAGCAGGAGCTGGAGAAAAAGACGCGCGAGGCGGCCAAACTGGAGGAGAAGCTCAAGCGCCAGGTAAAGGACTACAGCGACCTGAAGAACTTCCTGGAAGACAGCAAGCAGGAGATCATGCGCGAGGCCAAGGGCAAGGCCAAGCTGCTGTTGAAAGACGCTAACCAGAAAATCGAATCCACGATACAGCAGATAAAGCAGAGCCAGGCCGAGAAGGAGAAGACCAAGGAGGCCCGCCGCGAGCTGGAAACCTTTGCCCAGGAGGTACGCAAGGAGGAACCGCGCCCGGCCCACAAGCGCATCGCCAATGGAAGTATAAAGGAGGGCGATCACGTGGCGCTGGTCGGGCAGGACTCCGTAGGCCAGGTGGTCAATATAAAGGGGAAAACCGCGGAGGTATTGTTCGGTGGCCTCAAAACGATTGTGAAGGTAGACAACCTGGAGCGGGTAGAGGGGCAGGTGGCCAAGCAGAAGAAAGCCAGGGCAGAGAGCGACGGCGGCGGGTATAGCCGCGGCATGAACATGACGCAGCGCATGGCCGACTTCGCCAGCACCCTCGACATCCGGGGCGAGTATGCCGAAGACGCGCTCACCAAAGTGATGAACTTTACGGATGAGGCGCTGATGCTGGGCATCCCGGAGATCAAGATCATCCACGGCCGCGGCAACGGGGTGCTGCGCCAGGTGGTGCGCGATTACCTGCACTCGTTGCCGGAGGTGGCAAGCGTAGGCAACGAAGCTACTGAGCGCGGCGGCGACGGTGCTACCCTGGCGGTGCTGAAGTAAGTATAAAGTATAAATTAAAACAGCTGCGGCTCCCATACTCGGGAGCCGCAGCTGTTTTAAGGGCTTACGATGATACCAATTCTAGTTGCTTGCCTGTAGTCAGTTTATACTTACTGCGCGCTCCAACCGCCATCTATAGGAAGGCAGGCACCCGTCATCTGCGCGGCGGCGTCTGAGGCCAGGAACAGCGCCAGCTGCGCGATGGCCTCCACGTCCACAAACTGCTTCACGGGCTGTTTCTTCAGCATCACCTTCTCCACCACCTCATCCTCCGACATAGCATGCGCCCTGGCCTGGTCTGCGATCTGTGCCTCCACGAGCGGGGTTTTTACATAGCCGGGACAAATGGCGTTGCAGGTAATATTGAAAGGAGCCCCCTCCAGCGCCAGCACTTTGGTAAGCCCGGCAATGCCGTGCTTGGCCGCCACATAGGCCGCCTTAAACTCTGATGCGCGCAGGGCATGTGCCGAAGCGATGTTGATGATCCGGCCAAAGCGCCGCTCCTGCATCCCCTGCCAAACTGCCTTGGAAGTATGAAACGACGAGGAAAGGTTCACGGCAAGTATGGCGTCCCACTTCTCCTCCGGGAACTCCGCCACCGGCGCCACATGCTGAATGCCGGCGTTGTTCACCAGCACATCCACCTGCCCCAGCTGCTGCGCTGCCTGTTGCACCATCTGGCGTATCTGCTCGGGCTGCAGCATGTTGGCCGGCGAGAAGTATACGTTTACCCCATGCTCCTGCGCCAGCTTGTCCGCTATTTCCTCGCCGTTCTTCTCCAATCCGTTTACCACTAGGTTGTAGCCCTGGGCGGCAAAGGCGCGGGCCAGCCCCAGGCCAATGCCGCTGGTGCCGCCGGTTATCAGTACATTCTTCATATCTATACTTTGGGTTGATGTTAGGGAATGAGTAAAAATGCCGAAGCGCCCCGGTAGAGCGCTTCGGCGGTAAAATAACCTTCTTAACCTTTCACTCTCATATTAATACTTGCCGTTGAGCACGCTCAGGTTCGGGAGCAGTTTTTCGGTCAGGTCGAAGCGGAGCTCTACGGAGTAGAGGCGGCCGATCTCCGGTGAGCCCACGTACTCGCGCTGCGCCGTATCGAACAGGTTGCTCACGCTGGCACCCAACGTCATCCACTCCTTCAGCTTATAGCCGGCGCTCAGGTCAACAGAGGTAAAACCACCCAGCGGACCGTAGTTATAATTGTAGGGGGCTACTCGTCTGCCTTGGTTCTCTCTGGCGGCGATCTGGACACCGGAGTAGAAATCGTACTCAGGCAGGATGCGCACGTTCACGGAACCGAAGAACTTCTTGTTGAACAGGTCGCGGGCGGTGAAGTTGAAGTTGTAGCGGTGCTTGGCCGCGTTCAGGCTGCTCTCTGATACAGACACTTTCCCGTCGCCATTGGCGTCGTTGTCCAGGTTGTCGGTGTCGGTGATGTTGGAGTTGAAGTAGGAGTACTTGGCACCCACGCTGAAGAAGTCGTTGAGGTAGTAGTTAATGCCCAGGTCGGTTCCCCAGGAATCAACATCGCCATAGTTCAGGTAGGTGAGGTAGTAGTTCAGGGCGTTGGCAGCCGTCTCGGTCACGTCTTTGTCACCTTTCAGAACCACCTTCTCTTTACCCATGAGTGGCGTAACGGCGGTGAGCGGCGAGATGAAGTTCTCTGACTTGGAGTACCAGGTGCTCAGGTCGATAAACACTTTATCCGTAGGCGTGCCTTTATAGCCAAACTCGAAGGTCTGCACCTGCTCCGGCTCCAGCTTGTCGATGGTGCGCGTCTGGTTCGTCTCGGTGTTGCGGATGGTCAGGCCGGCGCCGTTGCCAAGTATGGCCAGTGCCCCGTTGTTGAGGTAAAACTCCTGGAACTGGATGGATGGTGCGGAGTAGGCACTGCCCCAGGTGGCGCGGAAGGTGCCTTTCAGGGCATTATACGTCAGGGCTGCCTTTGGGCTGTATTGAGCACCGTAGTTGTCGTGGTTGTCGTAGCGGATAGCACCTAAAGCCTTGAATTTGTCGGTGATGGCATACTCCAGCTGCGCCACCACGCCGTACTGGCTCAGGATGATGTCGCCGGCTGCGTCGTCCAGGTAGGTCTGGCGGCTATAGGCCACGTCGCGCTGGTAGCTTACGCCGGTAATCAAATCGAGCTTGCCGAAGCTGTTGTTGTACTGCACCTCGCCGTTGATGCGGTGGCTCTTGTCGATGAAGCCGGGGAAGGCAATGGCTGGGGAGCCTTCGCCGATCTCTCCGGGCTTGGCGCCTGTCTTGGAGTAGCGGGCTGCCTGGTCTTCAGAATAGCCCATGGCGCGCAGGGTGTAGTAGTTGGTGGTGCGGGCATTGATCTGGTAGGTATCACCGGCATCGTTCCAGGTGCTGTAGAGCTGGGCAAACACGTGCGGCGACACGAAGCGGCCCTGCAGGTACTGGAAGGTCCAGCCGTTGATCTGGTTGCGGCCGTTGCTGGTCACGCCAATGTTATCGCCCTGGCCAAAGCCATAATCCAGTATAAGGTCGGTGGTTTTGGTTGGGCTAAAGTATAAAGCCGAGCCGAAGCGCTTCGATTTAAAGCCGAAATCCACGTCATACTCCGGCAGGGCACCCAGCGCAGCGTTGTACACGGTGTCCACAAACCTGAAATCCTGGCCCTCGGTGTACTCGCCGGTTATCTTGTAGGCAAACTTGTCGTTGATCACGGCAGCGTGGCGGGCGCGGGCGCTGAGCACATCCTGGTTGCCGGCGCCAATGGTTACGGTGGTGCCTGGGTGGCGGCGCGGGTCTTTGGTGATGGTGTTGATGACGCCGTTGTGCGCATTCGGTCCGTACAGGGCCGAGGATGGGCCGAGAATCACCTCCACCCGCTCAATATCCTCCTTGATGGTGGTGTTGTAGAAACCGGCTGGCAGGCCCGTTCCGCCCGGCAGCATGGAGTTGCGGCCGTCCGTCATCTGGTACATCTTCACGTTAAAGGCGTTGTTAAAGCCGCGGGCGTTGATGCCCACGCCGATCACACCGGAGCGCACCACCTCCACACCCTGCACCTTGTTGAGCAGCTCGCCGATGTTAAAGGAAGGCATCGCCTCCAGGTCGCGGGAGGAGATAACGCTGATGGCGGCCGGGGCCTCGGTGAGTTTCTCGGGGCGGCGCGTGGCCGATACCACCACTTCCTCGCCCATCATGGTAGCGGCCTGCATGGTGATGGTGCCCACATTGGCAGTGCCATCGGCCCCCACTATTACCGGCATATCGGGAGAGGAGTAGCCCACGTAGGAAATGCGCAGGCTATATGTTCCGGCCGGCACGCTCTGAATCAGGAAATCGCCATTGGCGTCGGTGGTGGCGCCTTTGCTGGTGCCTTTCAGGAGCACCGTGGCGCCTACCAGCGCCTCTTGGGTGTCTCCGCCTACCACGCGTCCCTGCACAGCGCCGCTTTGGGCCATGGCTGCCTGTGCCACACAGACGATAGACAGCAGGAGTACGTAAATTTTTCTCATGGTTAGTAAGGTTAGATAAAGTGATTTTTTAGTGTTCCGTTTCGTGTGTTCGCAAGTATAAAGTATGATCGCAAGTATAAAATCAATCCAGAAAGTCTCGTACGGCCTTGTTAAAGGCCTCCGGCTGCTCAAACTGCAGCATGTGCCCCACCTGCGGCAGTAGCACCACCTGGCTGTTGGGTATCCGCTCCTTGCCGATGTCAGCCACTGCTTTCGTGGTGAGGGTGGGGTTGAAGTAGCGGTTGGGGATCAGCGCGTCGTTCTCCCCGAAAAGTATAAGCGTGGGCACCTGCAGCTGCGGCAGCTTGTCGTGCACCGGCTCGTCCACCATACTGGCCACACCCTGCGCCACAGCCTGGCTGTAGTCCGGGAACTGGGCGGAATTTAGCATCTCCACGCGCTCCTCTACCATAAACTGTGCATCGGCCGGCATCTGGAAGAAATTGACCTTGATGTTGGCAGCAATCTGCTCAGGCGTGGTCTTGGCAATACTTTCCGGCGTGACGGTGGCCTTGAACAGCTGCTTCTGCTGCTCCGTGAAGGTCTCCAGCCCAGCGGGGGCGGCCAGGATGAGCTGTTGCACCCGCTCCGGTGCCTGCAGGGCCGCGGTGATGGCCACCTGCCCGCCCATGGAATGGCCCGCCAGCACCGCCTTTTCGATTTTCAGCTCATCCATCAGGGCCAGCACCGCATCCGCATACGCTTTCATGCCTACCTGCGCATTTTCCTTGGAGGATTTTCCGTAGCCCGGCAGGTCCAGGGCGATGATCCGGTAGTGTTGGCTCAGTTCGGGTATGTTCTTGTTCCAGGCGGGCAGGTAGCTACCCAGTCCGTGGATGAGGATAATGGTCTGCGGCCCCTTTCCCTGATCCACATAGGCGATAATCTGGCCATCGGGCAAGGTGACTTTCCGCACCGGGTATTTATACTTCAGGCCCTCGAAAACCGGGTCGGCAGTGGTTGCGGCGGCGGCCGTTCCAGACCTGGAGGCCGGTGACTGGCACTGGGCGTTCAGGCTCAGCAGGCCCCCGAGCAGGAGCGCTACGTATAGTTTTGCGTTAGTTCTCATACACGGGTTCGGTTTTAGGTGTGGCAGGAACACTCACTTCGGCAGGCTTTCTGAAAGTATAGTATAAGGAGAATCCGACAATGACGGAGGCAACTATCGCCAGTGCAGCGGCAATGCCTGGATTACGAACAGGGGCATCCATGTAGGAGGTAAGGCCGCCATAGTATACTGCAAAGTGCACGGCCACCGAGGTCAGCGAGGCCGCCACCGGCGCCACCAACGGCACCCGTTTCAGGAACATCCCGAACAGCACCGGCACAAACGCCGCCGAGAAGTAGGCGTACACCCCGTTCTGGGCGAAAATGCCCACGCTCAGGTTCGGGTACAGCAGCTGATCGAACGTGAGAAGTATGGTTACTCCAGCCAGCGCCACAATCACCAGGCGGTTCACCAGGACGCTGCGCGCTTCTATTTTTTGGCCAAAGATGGGGGTAAGGATATCGGAGGTGATGGTGATGGACAGGGACTGGATCAGGCCTTCGAGGGTGGAAAGACCCGCCGAGATGAGCCCCAGCACCACCAGCAGCCCCACATACACCGGGAACTCGCTCACCACATAGGCTGTCATGATGCCATCCAGCGGAATCGCCTCGCCGTTTATACTCAGGTCCGGGAAGGTGATACGGGCGTAAAGTCCTGCCACCACCACCAGGAAGAACAGGCCCTGCGTAACGAGGCCCACCAGCAAGTATAAATTCACGTCCTTCTCCTCTTTGAGCAGCAGCGACTTGGTGATGATGTGCGGCTGGCACACAATGGCCACCCCGATGATGATCTGGCAGAAGATGATCTCGAAATAATCGCGGAACAGGAAGCTCTGTGGGTTGGTCGGCTCCACCAGCAGCGGGTCGATGGCCGCCAGCTTGTCCAGAAAGCCCCGCACACCGCCGCTGAAGTGCTCGTAGCCGGACCCCAGAAGTATAAAAGCCACGATCACCATCAGCAGGGCCTGTATCATGTTGGTATAGACCATGGAGTTGGCGCCGCCAAACATCATATAGCCGAACACAAACACCACAATGCCCACGCACACGTACAGTTCCGGCTGGTTCAGCACGCTGGCCAGCACCTTCGTCAGGCCCACGCAGATGAGCACGATAAAGGTGATGAGCAGCAGCGATAAGAAGGCAAAGAACATCGTGTAGCCTTTGCTCTTGTACACGGCACCCATCCACTGCGCCATCGTCTGCGCCTTCACGGCTGTGCCCATGCTTCGGAAGCCCTTGGTAAGTATAACCAGCGATAGTAGCGCGGCAGCTGGCAAGGCAATGGCCATGGAGATAAAGCCACTCACGCCATAGAGCGCCACAAAGCCCGGGTTGATGATGAAGGTGGCGGCGCTCGTCATGGAGGCAGCCAGCGACAGCCCCACCGCCACCGGCGAGAAGACCACGCTGCCCAAGGCGTAATCAGAGATGGAGCGGATGCGCAGCGCGCCCCGTACCACAAAGAAAAGTATAAGCGCAGCATATGCGGAAACAAGTATCCAACCAGCCGTTACAAGTTCAGAAGGGGCCAAGTCGTTCATAAGGTCAGCGTTACAGGTGTTGCTTTGTCCTAAAAATGTAGGAATTATTTTACATAGTATCGTACCTATACTTGCCAACTCAGCATATTTTAAGGTGAAATCAGGAGTGTGTGTGGTGAGGTGTTTTAAGGATGAGTGAGTGGTTGCTTATTACATCTTGAGGATAGTATAAAGATGCTGTCTCTGCCGGAAGTATAGCGAAGCCGTAACTTGTGGCTGTGCATGAGGTTAGTCTACCATTATTTTATCAGTTCAGGTAAACCTGCTTTCTGCGCGGGCAGGAAAGTATAAGTCAGCAGGTTTATACTTTGCTTTGGCAGGCATCGGGGGCTGAGTAAGCTGTTATAATTAAATTATAAAGTATAGCCAAAGCCTTCATAACCTTGCTTTTTCAAAGCAAAGCAGTTTAAAACTGCTGCTAAAGCAACCACAAGTTGCGCTATCGCTAAACTTGCGGTATGAAGCGTACAGCAATTACCTGGCGGATTGCAAATTCGCGGTTACTATACTTTCGGTAAGGACGCAGCTTATTGCATTCCTTTAACTTTCTAACCTTCTAACTTCCCAACTTTCTAACTCCCAAACTCTCTAACTCTCTAACTCTCTAACTCAAAGGATCTGCAGCCGCTTGAGCAGCGCCTCCTTGTGGGTGTTGCCGATGGGGATTTGTTTGCCACCGATCAGGATGTGATTGTCCTCAATGGCCTCGATGGCCGTGAGTCGCACCAGGTAGGAGCGGTGCACGCGCATAAAGTCTTTTCCGGGAAGGCGCTGCTCCACGTTTTTCAGGCTCTGGCTCACAAGGTAAAGGTGCTGCGGCGTTTTAATGTTGCAGTAGATATCCTGCGCCTCAGCCCACACAATATCCCGCAGCGCCACCTTCTCCAGGCGGTTCCGCACCTTCACGAACAGCGCATCGTGCAGCAGGTAGCTGTCGTTTTCCGCTGCGGAAGGCGCTGTAGCCTCCGTATTTATACTTGCCGGCTGCTGCTGGCGGGCGCTGGCATTGTGAATGGCCACCTCAATGCTGCTCTGCAGTGTGCGGATGTCGAAGGGCTTGACCAGGTAGGCGTGCGGGCGGGTTTGCTTGGCGCGGTCTATGGTCTCCTTGTCCGAGAGGGCCGTCATGAAAATAAACGGGATCTGGCTTGACCTGGAAAGTATGGCCGCCGTGTCGATGCCGTCGAGCTTACCCTCCAGCGTAATATCCAGTATGGCTAAATCGGGGTTATAGCGATATACCTCCAGCAGCAGCTCCTCGCCCGTACTCACCAGGGCGCATACTTCGTAGCCCAGTTCCTCCAGCGAGAAAGCCAGGTTCTGCGCGATCACCACATCATCCTCTGCTATCAGTAGCCTTACCTTTTCCATACTTTAAGCCTTATACTTTTAGCGGTAGCCGCTTTTAATTCCAATCAATATATATAATAAAAGCAGATAAATAAACCAACAGCACCTGCAAGTATGGTTTTATACAGAAGAGTTTATAAATTGATGGATGCTTTTGCCACTAAACCAGCTACACAACACCCTGACACTGAGCCTGCTTTTTTTGCTGGCCCTGGCAGGTATGGCCAAGGCGCAGGCTCCCGGCATGGTGTCGCTGCTGCCGGGCAAGGAGCAGGAGGTCAGGGAGCAGCTGCAGGTCTACCACGATGCAGCAGGCAACCTTTCGCTGCAGGAGGTGCAGCAGATGGCCTTTGCCCCCCTCGATACCCAGGCCACGCTGCAGGCGGGCAAAACCGTGCACTGGGTGCGGGTGGCGCTGCAGAATAATTCCCACCACGAGGCTACGCGTTTCCTCTACTCCGGCGAGTGGAGCCGGGTGCAGCTTTATGCTTTGAGTGCTGACGGGAGCTTTGAGGAGCGGCAAACGGGGCAGCTACTGCCCATTCCCGAGCGTGATGTGCCCCAGAGCAAGCCTCTGGTGCTGGTGCGGGTGCCGCCGCAAAGCCAGACGATGCTCTACCTGCGGCTGCAGGGCGACATTGACCTGTACAAGCCGCAGCACCTGAGCCTACGGCTGCAAACGCCCGAGCAGGTGGTGCAGGTGAACAACCGCCGGCTGCTGGTGCAGGGCTTTTTTATGGGCATCATCCTGGTGATGGCGCTTTACAACCTGGTGCTGTTCTTCTCCGTCCGCGACCGCAGCTATTTATACTTTGTACTGGCGCTGCTGGGCACCGGATTATACTTTATGTTTTACCACGGCTTTGCCCTGGAGCTTCTCTGGCCCAATGCGCCTTTCTGGAACGCCCACAGCTTTGCCTTCCTGGTGACCTTCAACGGCCTCTTCCGGCTGCTGTTTACGAAAAGCTACCTCAACACCCACGCTACCATGCCCCGCTGGGACAAGCTCTTGACGCTGCTCTCGCTGCTTTACGCGCTGCCGGTGGCCATGGGGCTGCTCTCTTACCTCACTCCGCTGGACCTGCTGCAGGCCTGCGTGGACCTGATCGGGATAATCGGCGGTGCCGTGCTGGTAGCGATGCTCCTGGTCAGTGTGGCGGCGCTGCGGCAGGGGTATCGCCCGGCCTTATACTTCCTCATCGCCAATATGTTTTTTGTGGTGGGCGCGTTGCTGTTCATCCTCAAGGAGATGCACCTGCTGCCCAATACGCCGCTCACGGTATATGCAGCGCAGGTAGGCATGCTGGCGCAGGTGGTGCTCTTCTCGCTGGGCCTGGCCTATAGGCTGAACACAGTGACAAGCGAACTGGCTGCCGAGGTGCTGGAAAAGGAGCGCCTGGAGCGGGAGAAGGAGACGGAGCGGAAACGCCTGGCTGAGCAGCAGAAGCGGGAGCTGGAGGTGATGGTGGCCAACCGCACCGCCGCCCTCCGCCACAAAACCCGGGAACTGAACGAGACGGTACACCAGCTACGGGAGTCGGAGCACAAACTGCTGCGCCTCAATCAGCTCAAAGACCGCTTCTTCTCCATCATTTCCCACGACCTGCGCACCCCGCTGGCCACACTGGACTCTTTCCTGAACATCCTCCTGAATTTTTCCGGCAGAATGCAGCCCGAGCAAATGCAGAAACTGGCCAACCACACGCAGCTGTCGGTGCACAACCTGCAGTCGCTGCTGGAGAACCTCTTGCAATGGGCCTCCTCCCAGGCCGGTTCGGACCACAGCATGCGCTTTGAGCCAGAGCCTTTGCAAGTAGGGGAGGTCGTGCAGCGCAACCTGGCGCTGTTGCAGGATACTGCCGCCGCCAAGCAGATTAAATGCCAGGTGCAGGTGCCGGAGGAACTGCAGGTAGTGGCCGATGCCAACATGCTGGACTTCCTGATCCGTAACCTGCTGCACAACGCCATCAAGTTTTCGAAGGCAGGGGGGAGTGTAAGTATAGCGGCCAGGGCGCAGCACGATGGCTTCGCGGAAATAACGGTGGAGGACGAGGGGATAGGGATAGAGCCATCCATCAAGCAGTCTCTTTTTCAGCGGGAGCACCCGGCCCAGACGACGAAAGGCACCGCCAATGAGAAGGGAGTAGGGCTTGGTCTGCTGCTGTGCCGGCAGTTTGTGGACCGTTGCGGTGGCAGCATCCATGTGGAGAGTGAGCCGAACAAGGGGAGCCGCTTCTGGTTCCGGTTGCCCCTGCACCGGCAAAAAGCAATGGCAGACCCCGAGCGTACACTGGAGGGCGAGATACTTTAACTGATGAGTAAGTGAAAGTATAGTAGCCGGATCTGGTGCCAACGATTATGATTCACAGAAGTTTTCACCCCTAATAAAGATACGTATGAAGCACACTTTACCTGATGGCCTACAGCTATACTATGAGCTGCACGGTAATGCGGATGCCGCCCAAGCCTTGGTCTTCCTGAATGGCTTGTCGCAGTCTACGGCGGCCTGGGCGGGACTGGTGCCGGCGCTGAGCAAAGACTACAAGCTAGTGCTGGTAGACCTGCTGTTTCAGGGGCAGTCGGATGCGGCGCCGGCGCACCGGACTTTTGAGGGGCACGCCGCCGACCTGGCCGACCTGCTGCATGCGCTGCGCCTGCCTGAAACGGTGCTGGTAGGCATTTCGTACGGAGGTGCTGTGGCGCAGCGCTTTCTGGTGAATTTCCCGGATCTGGCGCAGGCAGGAGCGCTGCTTTCCACCTTCCCTTACAAGGATGCTTTCTTTGATGCCATCGGCTACAGCTGGGAAGCGGCCCTGCAGGCGGGGGGCTACCCGCTGATGCTGGACGTGATGCTGCCCGCGGTGCTGGGGCGAAGCTACTTCCTGAACCCGATCATCAGCATCGAAAACCTTAAAAACAGCAAGTCCAGCCAAAGCCCTGCCCCCGAGAACATTCTAAAGCTGACGCAGGCCACCAAGGAAAGCGGTAATTACCTGGAGGAGCTGCGCAACGTGCAGGTGCCGGTGTTGGTGGTGCACGGCGAGGAAGACTCTTTGTGCACGGTAGAGATGGGAAGGGCGATGCACCGGGCTTTGCCTTATGCGTCGCTGGAGATCCTGCCGAACGTGGGCCATACCCTGAACCTGGAGTGCGTTCCCAGACTGACGCAACTGCTGGATGAATTTGCCGCGAAAGTAAGGCAGGAAGTATAAACGCTGGCGCTGCTCAAGAACGGCTTTTACCCACAGGAGGTACAGCTTGTCGTTTAGCAGTCGTTCGTTCTTGGTTGTCCTGGTACCGGCAAAGTATAAAACAACGGAGCGTCTAAGTATAGGCCCCTCCGTTGTTTTATACTTTGAAAATCAGTTCTGACGCGTAAACCTGAACTCTGCGCCGCCCTGTATGTAGTAAAGCTCCCGCTCGTCCAGCTTTGAGATTACCACGCGGTACTCATCAGAGGTGCCCTTATCGAAAAGTATAACCCGCTCGTCATTCTCATATTCCCACGTCCCATCGGCAAGCACGGAGCCGTCGTAGTGGTCTGTATAGCTGCCGTCTCTCTCAAAAAGGGAAGTATAGCGGGTAATGTCAATGCCAAAGTCGGCTTCAAATTCGGAGGAGATATCCTGGCCGTCAAAGAAGATCGCGCTGCCGGTCCACTCGCCACGGGTGAGCAGGGCCACGTTCGGGGAGACATCATCGTCATCATCATCGCCGCAGCTAGAGAGGGACACCACGCACAACGCGGCAAAGAGAAAGTAAAGGAGTCTAAGTTTAGGCATATACAGCAGGTTAGGGTTCTATGTCTTCCTATATATGTAAGTTGTCTATAAAAGTTTTGTGATCGCAGTAGATGCTGAAAACTTCAAAACAGCGAAGGCTCTCAAGTATGAGAGCCTTCGCTGTTTTGGAGCAAGAACCGGGTTATCGCTTCAACCGGATCTCCATACTCATTTCGGAGCCATCTCCAATTGGGAAAAGCCCTTCCAAGTGTAGTTCCGAGGATGTTAGTTTATTGATTTCGTACTTATTCTCGTCCGAAGTGCCCTTGTCCGTGGTGATTTCCTTCTCGCCGGTGCTGAACTCCCAAGCCCCATCCTGCATCACTTCACCCTCAGATTTTATGGTATAGGAACCATCCTTCTTAAAATCTAGCTGTATTTGCGAGGCAGTCACGCCATAATTCTTCAGCGTCTCCGTCATGTTGTTGCCTAGCATCCAAATCTGATCTCCAGTCCACTCGCCGCCTGTCAGCAGTTCGGTCTTAGAAAGGTCTTTGTCATCGTCTTTGTCACAGCTAACCAGTGTCAGCATGAATAGAGAGGCAAAGAAAAGTGTAAATAGGTTAAGCTTGTTCATAAATTTAATTATTTAAATAGTAATACAGCTCAAATATAGCAAGACTGATATACTTTAAAGTATAGGTGGATCAAAAATTTTATTAAGATGAGGAAAAAGTTTCCAGCAGCAGGATAGGCGCAGTTTTTAGTGAATTGCTATGGAAGGTGTTTTATACTTCAAGGAGATGTGCGCCCATTGGACTAACCGCTAAAGTATAAAACAGCAAAGCCAGCCCATGATAGGCTGGCTTTGCAATATCCTATAAGTATAAATCCTTATTCGATGATGTTGAAGATGCGGTTCCAGCGGATTTTGTCGAACATGGTGCCTTCCGGGTTGGTCGACATCCAGATCATCACGGCCTTGCCCACAATATGGTCTGCCGGCACATAGCCCCAGTAGCGCGAGTCGAGGGAGTTGTGGCGGTTGTCGCCCATCATGAAGTAGTAGTCCTGCTTAAAGGTATACTGCTGCACCTCCTGCCCGTCGATAAAGAGTTTCCCGTCGCGCACTTCGGCTTTTTCATTATGCTCATACTCCAGGATCACGCGCTCGTAAAACGGCAGCGACTCCGGCGTAATGGCCACGGTGGCGCCTTCCTGCGGAATGTAGATGGGGCCGAAGAAATCCTTGTTCCACTTATACTTGCTCGGCACGTGCGGGAAAACGCCCGCTTCCGCCTCGCCGGCTGTACTTTTGTACATGATCACCTCCTTGATGAAGTCCAGCTTGGAGATCTCATCGGCCATCTCGGGAGTGATATCCAGTACGTAGCCGTTGTCGAACATCTGTACTTCACTGAGCCTGATGTCGCGGTCCTGGAAGAATTTATCGGAGAGCTGCATGGTGGGGATTACCACATACTTGAACTGCATCAATTCGGGGTTCTGTGCAGGCTTACCGTTAATCAGTACCTGCGTGTCACGGATCTCCAGCGAGTCGCCGGGCATTCCAATGGCGCGCTTGATGTAGTTGGTGCGCAGATCGGCCGGGTGCTCTTCCTCCGGCGGGTAGTTAAACACTACCACATCATTATGCTTTACCTCAGAGAAACCCGGCAGGCGGTACGACTTCAATTGGATGGCATCGGAGTAGGAGGGGATGTTGGTGCCCCAGATGGTTTGGTGCGTGAGTGGTACCTGCAGCGGTGTCATGGGAGTACGCGGGCCGTAGTGCAGCTTGCTCACAAACAGGAAATCCCCCACCAGCAGGGTTTTCTCCATGGATGGCGTGGGAATGGTGTAGGCCTCAAAAGTGGCCCAGCGGATAAGGCTGGCCGCAATGACGGCAAAAAGGATGGCGTCGCCCCACTCTCGGGCAAAGCTTTTCTTCTTTTTGGGTTCCTTTGTTTCGGGTTTCTTATCCCAAAATTTTACGTTCATCAGCTAAGCTATAATTACAGGTTCAGCATGTCCTTCATGCCGTAAACGCCCTGGCGGCCCTGCAGCCAGGCAGCGGCCATAACGGCGCCCTCGGCAAATCCGGCACGGGAATGGGCAATGTGTCCTAACTCAAGGGTATCCACACCGGAGCTGTACGTAACAATATGCGTACCCACCACATCAGGCTCACGCTCCGAAGCGATGTTTAATTTAGTTGTTTCTTCCGGATTATCACTCACCCAGCCGCTTAAATCTTTGTAGCTGGCCAGTATGCCCTCTGCTGTTGTGATGCCTGTTCCGCTTGGCTTGTCTACCTTCTGCAGGTGGTGCACCTCGCGGATGGCCACGCTGTACTCCTTGTAGTCCTTCATTTTGCCGGCGATGTACTCGTTAAAATGGAAAAACAGGTTTACGCCTACGCTGAAGTTGGAAGCATAAAAGAAGGCACCGTTATTATCGGCGCACAAAGCCTGGGCGTCTTCATACTTGTCGAGCCAGCCGGTGGAGCCGGACACCACCGGGATGCCGTTCTCCAGGCAGTAGCTGATGTTAGCGAAGGCCGATTCGGGGTGAGTGAACTCGATGGCCACGTCGGTGTTGGCAGAGGTGTAGTTCTGCAGCTCCTGCACGTTGCTGTGGGTAAGCCTGCCGATGATCTGGTGGCCTTTGGCCAGGGCGGTCTGCTCAATGGTTTTGCCCATCTTGCCATAGCCTATCAAAAGGATTCTCATTTCTTGGTGCGGGTGTATAATGTCAGGGTAAGGCCAGGGGTATAGTTGCCCGGCTGCGTGTGGAGGGGCAGCAGGTTGGGCTGTACGCGCAGCGCCAGGTCTTCTCCTACCTCAAAATCCTTCATGTGGGCATGCACATAAGCCTCTGCTATTTGCAACGTATGGGCTGCCACCGCAAGTATGATGGTCAGGTCGCGGTTGCGGCGCCAGTAGTCTTTGCGGTAGCGCAGGTTGTTTATAGCGTCGGTGCCTCTCGCTTCACCCAAAATCGGATGGTTGACAAACTGATCCACGGTGGTGCTGTCCCTGTCCACGCGGCGCAGCAGGGCCACCCGGTAATCCTGGTATTGGTTGTTGTTATCGATAAAGAAGAAGGTGAGCACTGCACCCGTGGCGTACACGATGGGCACTTTCCAGTAGGCTTTGTTGTAAACCTGCCCGGCTCCGGGAATGATGGCGGAGAACAAAGCGGCCTTGGCGGGTTTGTCCCACTTGCTCAGGAAAAAGCCACGTTCCTCCTCAGCGGCGGTATCGGCTGGCACCACAGGCACGCGCACCGAGTCGGGGCCGGCGGTTATCACCTGCCCCTGGGTTTGTGCCGGGGCAAAGTATAACACCATGCCCAGCAGCCAAACTGCAGCGCCAACTCTCAGCCTCATTCGCCTTAGTAGTTAAGTATCTCCAGTATACGGTTCAGCTCATCCACCGACACAAACGGGATCTTGATCTCGCCTTTGCCCTCGTTGTTGGCCTTTACCTGTATTTTCGTGCCGAATTGGGTAGCCAGTTTGCTCTCCACGGTCTTCAGCTCTTCCTCATACTTGTTGAACAGCAGTTTTTGTTGCGCGTCCGGCTTTTTCCTGGCGTTCTGCAGGTTGCGTACCAGCTCCTCCACCTTGCGCACCGACAGCTCCTTGGCCACCACTTCCTTAAACACGTCCAGCTGCAGCTCAATGGTGTCGATGTTGATCAGGGCCCGGGCGTGGCCCATGGAAATCACGTTGTCGCGCAGGGCGATCTGGATGTCCGGCGGCAGCTTGAGCAGGCGCAGGTAGTTGGTTACGGTAGTGCGTTTCTTGCCCACGCGGTCGCCAAGCTCTTCCTGCTTCAGGCTGCACTCGGTGAGCAGGCGTTGGTAGGAGAGGGCGATCTCGATGGCGTTCAGGTTCTCGCGCTGAATGTTCTCGATCAGGGCCATCTCCAGCATCTGCTGGTCGTCTGCCTTACGGATGTAGGCCGGAATGACGGTTAAACCGGCAATCTTGGAGGCCTGGTAACGGCGTTCCCCCGAAATGAGCTGAAAGCTGTTCGGGCCCAGCTGCCTTACCGTGATGGGCTGAATGATGCCCTGTACTTTGATGGACTCCGCCAACTCCTCCAGCGCCGCCTGGTCGAAGTGCGTGCGCGGCTGGTAAGGGTTGGTCTGTATGTATTCAATGGCTATGTCTGCGATGGTGTTGACGTCGTTAAAAGTGGATGACTCAGTTTTACCGGTGTACTTGTTGCCCTCCAGAAGAGAGCCAAGGCCTCGGCCGAGGCCGCCTTTACGTTTCGCTGCAGAATTCTTGTTATCAGACATGTACTCTCCTAAAAGTTATTTCGCCAGCGCTACGCTGTTTTTCTCCGCAATCTCGCGGGCCAGGTTCAGGTAGCTCAGGGCACCCTTGCTGTCGGCGTCGTGCAGCAGGGCCGGTATGCCGAAGCTTGGCGACTCGCTCAGTTTCACGTTTCGGGGGATGATGGTGTCGAACACCATTTGCTGGAAATGCGTTTTCACCTCTTCCACCACCTGGTTAGAGAGGCGCAGGCGCACGTCATACATCGTTAAAAGGATCCCCTCAATGGCCAGTTCCGGGTTCAGGCGCGACTGGATGATCTTGATCGTGTTCAGGAGCTTGCCCAAACCCTCCAGCGCAAAATACTCGCACTGCACCGGAATCACCACCGAGTCGGCGGCGGTCAGGGAGTTTACCGTGATCAGGCCCAGGGACGGGGAGCAGTCGATGATGATGTAGTCATACTTCTGCTTCATCTCACTCAGCGCCACGCGCATTTTCTCCTCGCGGTTGGGGATGTTGATCATCTCCACCTCGGCGCCCACCAAATCGATGTGCGAGGGGATCAGGTCCAGAAACTCAATGTTAGGCGACTGCAGCACAATCTCCTCTGCCTTCACGTCCTCCACCATGCACTCGTAGATGCTGCTGGTAATGGTGGCCGGGTCGAAGCCCAGGCCGGAGGTGGCGTTTGCCTGTGGGTCGGCATCCACCAGAAGCGTTTTATATTCCAGGGCTGCCAGGCTTGCTGCAAGGTTAATGGCTGTAGTGGTTTTGCCTACGCCGCCTTTCTGGTTGGCAACCGCAATAATCTTTCCCATGTTATACTTTATAGTTCAATCGTTTGACCTATCTCCATTAAAATGAGTTCCTTATCGGCCATTTTCGCTACTTCCATCACTTCCTCCTTATCGATCTTGATGTAGGGGAACGTGTCGTAGTGCATCCCGATCACCCGGTCTACCTGCACAAAGTCGGCGGCTATCATGGCATCGTGGATGTCCATGGTAAAGTTGTCGCCGATGGGCATCAGGGCAAAGTCCACGTCAAACTGCTCGGGTATGAGTTTCATGTCGTAGGTGAGGGCGGTATCGCCGGCGTAGTAGAATGTCTGGCGCTCCGTTTCCACCACGAACCCCGCCGCGCTGCCAGCGTACGAGCCGTCTGGAAGGGAGCTGGAGTGGATGGCGTTCACCATCTTCACGGTGCCGAAAGGCAGCGTCACCTTGCCGCCGGTGTTCATCGGGTGCAGGTTTTCAAGGCCCTTGGCGCCATACCAGGTCGTGATCTCGAAATTGGCGATAATGGTACTGTTGTTGTTCCTTGCGATCTGCTCGGCATCGTGCACGTGGTCCTGGTGGCCGTGCGAGAGCAGGATAAAGTCGGCCTTAATATCGTCTACGTTGATGCTGGATGCTAGCTCGTTAGGGGAGATGAAGGGGTCGAACAACACGCGGTTCTCTCCGATTTCAAATAAAAAGCAAGACTGGCCGTAGTACGTTATTTTCATAATTTTATCGGATTTAGCTTACCCATACCTACGCAAGGTAACTTAACTTCCACAAAGATACATTTTTTTACCCATATAGCCGCTGGCATTTTTGAACATTAGGGAGCAATTTATCCACATTTCAGGGCTGTTTTATACTTGCCAGCACCCTGTTTTTGCGTTCAGATTCCGGAGTTATAATTCTCTCTTTTTTATACTTGTTTCCGGGATAGGTGGAGCTGTTTATACTTTGTGTAAAACATTGAAAACAAATAATAGTGTCAAACAAAGTATAAAGTATAAGTTGAAGTAAAAGTTTTCCGTCTTGTCTCCATCCGAATTCATACTTCCCGGGCAGCGTACTTAGGACAGGACGTGCCTAGCTGATCAACCTGAGCAGGAGCCTTTCCCATACTTTAGCAGGGTGATCAGCGCTGGCCGATCGTGCTTCCCGGATCAAAGCTGCCTGTGCTTCTTTAGGCTATTGTAGGTAAAGTATAAACCGGCCTCCGCTACTTCGAAATCGTTGTATTTCTTCCAGAGAGAGGAGCAGGACTGCGGTTGAAGTAGGAGTCAAAAAAGAAAGCGCTAACCATAAGTTGGTCAGCGCTTTCCTTTCTCTGCCTCATGGCTCTATCTCCCGGGCTTAGGGACGCTTGTTCTTGTCAATGTCCCGGTCTAGGTTCGGATCGCGGCGGTCAGTATTCCTGTTCAGGTTAGGATCTCGCTGCTCGTTTCTGGGGTTGAGCTTGTCTACCTCCACGTCCTGCTTGCGCACGGTTTCCTTTATCTTCTCCGTATGCTCCGTGGTCTCCTTGTTCAGGCGAACTTCCTCTACCACGCGGGCCTCCTTGTTCACCACCGGGATTTCGGAGCGCTCTGTCATGGTTCTTTCGCCTTCCTTAAATGTCTCCAGGTCGCGCTCGTTTGCCGGGCGGTTCACCGGGCGGCGCTCCACGTTCACGTGCTCCTCACGCAGGCGCAGGTTCTCTTCCACGGGGCGCTCAATAATGCGGCTTCTCAGCCTCACGCCGCCGGTCTCCACCTCGCGCTTGCCAACGTTCAGGTTCTCCTCCACTACGGGGATGGAGGCGCTGGAGCCGGTCCAGTTTCCCTTGCTCGACGAGGCCATGCCACTGCGCTGCTGGGTTGCCCGCTCGTCCACATCCATTGCCCCCGCCTTGTCCAGGATCTGGGATACCTTGCGCGCCTCCTCGTCAGACGAAGTATGGACAGTCACAATAGAACCGTTCTGGGCTGCCTGTGAGTATCTGGCGGATTCATCGCGGTTACCTAAGAGGGAGTTAAAGAAATTGCCTACACGGCTATCGTTCTCTCTGTTCTGGGGTTGCTCATGTATATTTGTAGCGGTGGATTTATCCCTGGCCCCGTGTACGGCAACATCAATCTTGCTGCTTGGGATACCGGCTTTCTCCAACTGCTGCGCAGCCATCTGCGCGTCTACTCCATAATCGAAAATACCAATTACTGTTTGTCGTTTCATAGTCTCTTTCATTAAAATATGTGTTAAAAATATCCACAGGCCGGATTATCAGGCCTGCCTTGGGTCGTGCGGCTGGGTTTTCACCCGTTCAATGATAACCTCCTCCTTTCGGAGCGGCATTTTTTCTGTCCGGTGCGTCTCTACCTGCTTTTTGGTGACATGCAGTTCCTCCACCAGCAGCAATCGTTTCTGCAGCACAACTTCTTCTTTCAGAACCGAAATGATCATTTTGTCGCCTTCGTAGCGCACGGGCGGAGGGGCCTCGTCCACAAACCTGTTCATGGCCACGCGCTCAACCTCCACTTCTTCGTGCATCGAGGGAATGTCCACGTCTTCCAGTTCCTCACGCACTTTCTTAGAGATATGCACTTTTGCTGTCTCTACCTCTCTTTTCCCTATCTGCACCTGTTCCTCCACCACGGGTATGGTCTCTTCCTGATACCGGCGCGATACGTCCGGCGCTATGCCGGCCTCCTCATCGTGGTGGTTAGACTGAAAATTATCCTCAAATTCTGTTTTTAGTATTTTATCGCTTTTATTCGGCTTTTTCATAGTTTACAACCATATTTAAATATAGTTTTCCTAAGGCATATTGTTGCGATATGTCCTTTGATTTCTACGGAGCTCCAGGGCTATAGTTGGCAATTGCCCGAAGGCAAGGCAATTCTAATTCGGGTAGATTGTTTTATACTTATGGCGAAGGGAGGGTATAAGTTGGTGTATGGTTGCACAGCCTCGGTAAGCACGCATGAAACACAGGAACTATAAAAATAGGGGACCCGAAGAAAAATTCTCCATCCCCTCACCACCGGCTCATTTCCCGACAAGCAGGCGCATCACCAGTTCATGCAGTTCACCGATGGTCTGCTGCAGTTGCGCCGGCCCTTCCTGTTGGTGCTTCACCCGTTTTACTTCCCTGCCTTGTTCGTAGAAGGTGAGGTAGGTAGAGGGCATATCGGTGTAAGGGGATGGGTAGCTGCTTTCCAGTGCAGTATAGTTCAGATTACGGAGGGAGGCCTGTACTTTTTGGAGCTGCTCTGGCGTGAGTTGCAGCCGAACCGAGTCCAGCACGGGCACGTAGCGGAATCCCTCAAAAAGTATACTTCCGTCGGAGTAGAAGGTGGCGTTGTAGGCGGGGCAGGTGCCGTAGCAGGGCGTTTTCTGAAACAGCAGCAGTTTATCCAGCGCGCCCTGCTGTGCCTGAGTTCCTTGCGCGGTGCTGCTGGCGCAGCCGCCTGCAAGGAGGCAACCCAGCCAAAGCAGGGGGAGCAGCCAGTAGTTTCTATAGGATGGGTGCATGCTGTGCTTAACGGTTTTGCTGCTCCAGTTTACGGAATTTATCGTTCTCAAACACAAAGGCCTCCGGGGTACACTGGTTGCATGCCTCGTAATCTATGGCTGAGTCCGGTGGGTTGACTATGAACAGGCGGCTATCGGCACTATAGCTGGCGCCCATGCTGCTCTGCACCTTATCGAGCACCTTGCCGGTTTCCCGGTCCACCACGTAATGCTGCTGGCAGCCGGTGCCACAGCCAATACTTACCACCGTATACTTGCCGGCAAAGTTTACGCCCTCTTCCATCCCTTTCCGGATGGCGGTGCGAAAGCCGCGGGCATCGGCGTGGCTGGCCTCATCCAAAGGGGCCATGCGGCCGCGGTACAGGTTGCCTACACTGTAGTTGCCGCTGCTCCTGTACTCTTCCGTGGTGATGCGGTAGCGGTTGTAAAGCTGTTCGCTGGTGCTGTCGCTGTAAGGCACCGTCAGGGAGTCTCTGGCCAGCTCCTCGGCGAGTTCGGGATGGGTGGCTGCCAGTCCCTCGTCTTTTTTCGTATTGCCCTGGCAGCCCCATACTGCCAGCGGCAGCAGGAGCAGGTATAGTTTCAACGTATGGGTGAAGCGCTTTCTCATATAGAGCATACATACGTGCCAACCGGCGCCGCAGCCATAAAAAAAGCCTTCCCGAATCCGGGAAGGCTTTTGTGGTAGTTAAAGTATAAAGGCTTATTTCTTTGTCTTGCTGCGCTTCTGCTGCTCACGCTCCTGTGCCTGGCGCATGGCCTCCTGCATACGCTCAGTGAACGAAGGGCCGCCTTTCGGCTTCTTCTCCTTGCGCTTCTCCTTGTTCTCCTCCAGCCTGGTCCTGATCTTCGTCTCGTCCACAAAGTAACGGATACCAGCCTGCTGGCCGAAGGTCACGATGTTGGATACGAAGTAGTAGAACGACAGACCGGCAGGGAAGGAGTTCAGCACGAACATGAAGATCACCGGCATCAGGTAGCTGTAGAACTTCATCGGGCCCTGCATCTGGGAGTTGATCTGGTTGTTAGACCAGGTATAAAGTATGGTGGAGGCTGTCATCAGCAGCGTGAACATACTTACGTGGTCGCCATAGAATGGTATGGTGAACGGCAGACGCATGAACACGTCGTAGGTGGAAAGGTCGTCCGCCCACAGGAATGCCTCCTGGCGCAGTTCGATCGAGTTCGGGAAGAAGTTGAACATCGCAAACAGGATCGGGATCTGCAGCAGCATCGGGATACAGCCGCTCAGCGGGTTCACGCCCATCTCCTGGTAGAGTTTCATCGTCTCCACCTGCGTCTTCTGCATGTCGCCTTCGTTGCGCTCTTTAATCGCGTCGATCTCCGGCTTAAGCACCTTCATCTTCGCCATCGACAAGTATGACTTGTAGGTGAGTGGGAAGAGGATGGTCTTGATGTAGAGCACCAGCAGGATGATGATGATGCCGTAGCTGGCGATGTAGTTCTCCAGGAAGTCGAAGGCCGGGATGATGATCCACTTGTTCACGTAGGAGAAAATGCCCCAGCCCAGGTCCAGGTTCTTGTCAAAATCGTGGCCGATGTGCTTGAGGATCTTGTAGTCGTTCGGCCCGAAGTAGAACACGAACTCGCCGCCGTTGCCGCTCACCACATCCTGCGCTGGTATAAGAATCTCAGAAGAGAGCATCTTCACCATGGTTGTGTCAGCGGGGTCTACGGTAGATGTGAGGCGGGCGCCGGAAAACTGGCTGCCTGCGATAATACCGGCCGTAAAGAAGTTCTGCTTGTTGGCCACCCACTTCACCGGCTCCTCCAGGGCCACGGTTTCCTTCTCCTCCGAAATAGAGAGGTGGTCGTAGCCATCCTCTACGGTGGCAAAGTTGATGGTGGACTTGGCGCGGTTCTGCTTCAGGTCGCGCTCCAGCTGCTTCAGGTTATCGTCCCAGGTAAAAACCAGGTTGCTGCCTGCCACCTGCTGGTCCAGGCCCTCGAAGTCAAGCTTATAGCCCAGCAGGAAGTTGTCGTTGTAGAGCGTGTACACCTGGTTGATGTGCTGACCGTTGCCCAGGCTGGCCCGGAACGTGATCGTCTTGCCCGACTTATCCTCGGCGGCAACTTCCGTCACCTCAGAGGCGGTAAAGTACAGGTCAGAGAGCTTTACCGTTTTCCCCTCGCTGGTGTTGAAGGTAACGTCGGTGTTGCTGCTCTCGCTGTCGAAAAGGATGAGAGGCTCGCCCAGGTACGTCTTGTAGTTTTTCAGGAGCACTTCCTCCACCTGGCCGCCCTTTGTGTTGAAGGTGACGCGGATGTTCTCGTTTTCCAGGGTGGTGGTGCTGGCCTCGCCGGTGGCGGCAGCGCCAAAAGCGCCCAGGGCGGCAGCTCTGTTAGCACGGGTCAGCGAGTCTTCCGCTGCGGGTGCAACAGGGGTTTGCAGCTGCTCTACTTTGGCTGTTTCCTGCACTGCCTGCCTGGCTGGCTCCTCCGGGCTCGAGAAAAAGAACGAGTAAGCCAGCAGCAGCACGGCAATCAGTCCAAAGCCAATCGCTTGATTTCTATCCATCTACTTTGTTGTGTTGTGTGTATGCGCTTATTTAGATTTTGAATGATTGATGGCTGCCTTCACAAACTTCACGAAAAGTGGGTGAGGGTTCAGCACGGTGCTCTTCAGTTCCGGGTGGTACTGCGCCGCCACGAACCAGGGGTGGTCCTGCAGCTCGATCACCTCTACCAGGCCGGTGTCCGGGTTAATGCCAGTGGCATGCATGCCGGCCTCCTCAAACGCCTGTAAGTACGTGTTATTGAACTCGTAACGGTGGCGGTGGCGCTCCGAAATCCTGGACTTCCCGTAAATAGAATAAGCCTTTGTCCCTTTTTTTAGTTCACAAGTATAAGCACCCAGGCGCATAGTGCCGCCCATTTGCGTAATTTGTTTCTGATCTTCCATCATGTCGATCACCGGGTGTGGTGTCTCCGGGTCCATCTCGGTAGAGGCGGCCCCACTCAGCCCCAGCACATTACGGGCAAACTCAACGGCTGCGCATTGCATGCCCAGGCAGATGCCCATGAAGGGTATCTTGTTCTCCCGCACAAAACGGATTGCTTCGAGCTTACCCTTGAAGCCACGCTCTCCGAAGCCAGGTGCCACCAGCACGCCGTCCATGCCTTGCAGTAGCCCGGTCACGTTCTCGTCGGTAATGTTCTCCGACTGGAACCACTTGATGTTTACCTTGCATTCGTTAGCGGAGCCTGCATGCACAAAAGACTCTATAATAGACTTATACGCATCCGGGAGCTCCACATACTTGCCCACCAGGGCGATATTTACCTCGGAGGTTGGGTTCTTCAGTCGGCCCAGGAACTCCTTCCAGGTATCCAGGTTCGGGTCTGCCTTGTGCGGCAGCTTCAGCTTGGCGATCACGCGCTCGTCCAGTTTCTCCTTGCGCATCAGTAGGGGCACGTCATAGATCGTTTCCGCGTCGATAGACTCGATAACGGAGTTTTGCTTCACGTTACAGAACAGGGCAATCTTCTTGCGCACTTCCTGTGGTATGGGGTACTCTGAGCGGCACACCAGAATATCGGGCTGTACGCCAGCCTCCGACAGGTCACGCACGGAGTGCTGGGTTGGTTTTGTTTTCAGTTCGCCGGCGGCCTTCAGGTAGGGTACCAGCGTGAGGTGAATTACGCATGATTCGTTCACACCTAACTCCCAACGCAACTGGCGCACCGCCTCCACGAATGGCAGCGACTCGATATCACCTACACAGCCACCGATCTCAGTAATCACAATGTCGAACTCGCCTGACTGGCCCAGCAGCAGCATCCGCCGCTTGATCTCGTCGGTGATGTGCGGTACCACCTGCACGGTCTTGCCCAGGTAAGCACCTGCGCGCTCCTGCGTGATGACGTGGTGGTAGATACGGCCCGTGGTCACGTTGTTGGCCTGCGAGGTGTGCACGTTCAGGAAACGCTCGTAGTGGCCCAGGTCCAGGTCCGTCTCAGCGCCATCTTCGGTCACGTAGCATTCGCCGTGCTCGTAGGGGTTAAGGGTGCCTGGGTCGATGTTGATGTAGGGGTCGAATTTCTGGATAGTGACAGAATGGCCTCTGGCCTGCAGTAGTTTAGCAAGAGATGCGGAGATGATTCCTTTTCCTAATGATGATGTTACGCCACCTGTAACAAAAATATATTTCGTTGCCATAAGTTGGGGTTAAGCCTTATGGGCTGCAAAGTTAGGGAAATTAATCCAGACGCGAAACAGAAGCCCGGATAGACTTTACATTTAAATGGCAGGTTCCTGCACATCCACGCGGGAGGTAAAGTCCGCAACGCTTTCCCACACAAGTATAGCTATCCGGGAAAGGCGCGAAGGGTTCAAAGGTTCTCTGTCAGGGCAAAGGCAAGTATAACCCCGTCACTTTATTCACTTCAGCGTCATGCGCAGCTGGTAGGGTAGGAGGCGGATTAGCCCCGGCTTCTGCAGGCGCAGCGCCCAACGTATAATTTAACCACCTGCTCTCTATACCTGTCATCCTTGCCCCATTCAACTATGATCTGCAGTACCCGTAGGAAAGAACCGTAACCAGCAGGCACAATAAAGTATGAACGAAGATACCAATGCTTATTTACCCATAGAAGACCATGGCGTGATCGGGGACTTGAACACCGTGGCGCTGGTGGGCCTCAACGGCACCATCGACTTCATGTGCTTCCCTGATTTCGACTCTCCCTCTATTTTTGCCTCCCTGCTGGATGCCGGGAAGGGCGGGAGCTTCTCCATTCACCCCACCCACAACGGCATGAAGCACAAGCAGCTCTACCTGCCTGACACCAATGTGCTGCTGACCCGCTTCCTCTCCGACGCAGGAATTGGCGAGGTGACCGATTTTATGCCGGTGGAAGCGCTGAAGGAGGGTCATGAACTGATCCGGAGGGTGGCCTGCGTGTATGGAAGTATGGAGTTCCGGATGCAGTGCAGCCCGCGTTTCAATTATGCGCTGTCGCCCCACACGGCTGTTCAGGTTAACGAGAACGAGGTGCAGTTTACCAGCGAAGGGCCGGACGGAATAAGCCTAAGACTTAAGAGCACCGGGCCGCTGCAGCTAAAAGATGGGGATGCAGAGGCTACCTTCCGACTGAACACCGGGGAGAAGGTTGATTTTATACTGGAGTACGTAACCAGCGACACGCCCCCGGCCATTGACCTGGAAGCGTTTGTGACCAGGCACCTCTACGAAACCATTAACTACTGGAAAGACTGGGTTGCCAATAGCAGTTACAGGGGCCGCTGGATGGAGATGATGAACCGCTCGGCGCTGGTGCTGAAACTGATGATCTCCCACAGGTATGGCTCTATGGTTGCCGCCCCCACCTTTGGGCTGCCCGAGGAGATCGGCGGGGTGCGCAACTGGGACTACCGCTATACCTGGATCCGGGATGCCTCCTTCACCGTTTACGCCCTGCTCCGGCTGGGCCATAAGCAGGAGGCAAAGAATTTCGTGGACTGGGTGGATAAGCAATGCGATAGCCTTAAAGATGCCGGTTACCTGCGGCTGATGTACACCCTGGAGGGAAAGCTGGAACTGGAGGAAAACGAACTGCACCACCTGGAAGGGTATAAAAATTCCAGACCCGTGCGCATTGGCAACGGCGCCTACGACCAGATACAGCTCGATATCTACGGGGAGCTCCTCGATTCCGTGTACCTCTACGACAAGTATGGCGCGCCCATCTCCTTCGATTTCTGGAACGACCTGCGGCGCCAGGTGGATTGGGTCTGCCATAACTGGCATCGGCAGGATGAGGGGATATGGGAGGTGCGCGGCGGCAAGCGGCATTTCCTGTACTCCCGGATGATGTGCTGGGTGGCCATCGACAGGGCCATCAAGATAGCCAACAATCACTCTTATCCACTCCCCAACAGGTGGGTGGAGGAGCGGGACAGTATCTTTTTTTCCATACACCACGAGTTCTGGAACGAGGAGCTGCAGTGTTTCGTGCAGTACAAAGGGGCCGACACTGTGGACGCGGCCACCCTCCTGATGCCCCTGGTCCGGTTTATAAGCCCCAAAGACCCGCGCTGGCTCTCTACCCTGAAGCGCATAGAGGAGCGGCTGGTGTCCGACTCCCTGGTTTTCCGCTACCGCACGGATGAGGCTTTCGACGGATTGGCAGGCGGGGAGGGAACGTTCTCCATGTGCACCTTCTGGTACGTGGAGTGCCTGGCCAAGTCGGGGCAGGTAGACAAGGCCAGGCTATACTTTGAGAAGATGCTCGGCTACGCCAACCACCTGGGCCTCTATGCCGAGATGCTGGGGCTGAAGGGCGATCACCTCGGAAACTTCCCGCAGGCGTTTACCCACCTGGGCCTTATTTCTGCCGCCCTAAGTATAAACGACATCCTGGAAGGGAAGGAGAACAAGCGGAAGATTTAGGTAGTTGTTTGTTATTTGAATTCAGGTAGCGGGAAAGTATAAGTATGGGATGCATTGAAGGAATGATTTATACTTTGGCTTTAGCTTGATTCATTCATTACGCCATTCTGGCACACTGCGTGGCTTTGGCTTTTTGTTTGCTTTTGCCGTAGCTTTACCTAGTGCGGCGGCCAGGTATGAACCAGTTGCTGCCCATCTCAAACTAAAACAAGTATAACAGCATGACGAAGATAAGATCAACCACCGTGTGCGGCATTTACCATAACGGGGAGGTAGCGCTGGGCGCCGACGGACAGGCCACCATGGACAAGCACATCGCCAAGAGCAACGTGAAGAAAATACGTAAATTGCTGGATGGCAAGATCGTGACGGGTTTCGCCGGCTCCACCGCCGATGCCTTTACCTTGCTTGAGCGCTTCGAGGAGAAGCTGAATGCCTACCAAAGCAACATGAAGCGCGCCGCCATTGAGCTGGCCAAGGATTGGCGCAAAGACCAGTACCTGCGCAAGCTGGAAGCCATGATGGTGGTGGCCAACAAAGACGAACTGCTGATCATCTCGGGCACAGGCGATGTGCTGGAGCCGGACAACCAGATTGCTGCCATCGGCTCGGGGAGCATGTACGCACACGCTGCCGCTTTGGCACTGAAAAAGCACGCGCCGCACCTGTCGGCAGAGGAGATGGTGCGCGAGGCCCTCAATATCGCAGCCGATATCTGTATCTACACCAACCACAACCTGATCATCGAGAAGCCTTCGTCTTAGCGGCTGCCGGGCCTGAAGTGCTGCGGGAAAAGGAACTTTAAAGGTGCCAACCTCGAATAACGGTAAACGAGACTAGAATAATTGTTAACTTGCCACCGCCTGGGCAGCCACTGGTTATGCCAGGCATTAAGCGACAAACTATGAACGTATCAGAATTCCTAAAGAAACACTACAAGCATTTTAATGCCGCATCGCTGATTGATGCCGCCGAAGGATACAAGACACACCTGAACAACGGTGGGAAAATGATGGTGACGCTGGCCGGTGCCATGTCGACGGCAGAGCTGGGCATCATCCTGGCCGAGATGATCCGCCAGGACAAGATACACGCCATTTCCTGTACAGGCGCTAACCTGGAGGAGGACATTTTTAACCTGGTGGCCCACGACTTTTACGAGCGCGTGCCGCATTACCGCGAGCTTTCCGCCGCAGATGAGGAAGAGCTGCTGAGCCGCCACCTGAACCGCGTAACCGATACCTGCATTCCGGAGGAAGAGGCCATGCGCCGCCTGGAGCACACGGTGCTGAAATATTGGATGAAGGCCGATCAGGAAGGCAAATCATACTTCCCGCATGAGTTCTTTTACCAGATCCTGCTGAGCGGCGACCTGGAGCAGTACTACCAGATAGACCCGAAGAACAGCTGGATGCTGGAGGCTGCCAAGAAGAACCTGCCGATCATCTGCCCGGGCTGGGAAGACTCCACACTGGGTAACATCTACGCCAGCCACGTGATCAGTGGCGACGTGAAAAACGTGTACACGGTGAAGACCGGTATACAGTACATGATCGAGCTGGCCGACTGGTATACGAACACTGCCAAGGAGGAGTCTACCATTGGTTTCTTCCAGGTTGGCGGCGGTATTGCCGGCGACTTCCCGATCTGCGTGGTGCCGATGCTGCACCAGGACCTGCAGCGAGACGGCATTCCGCTTTGGGGCTACTTCGCGCAGATATCCGACTCCACTACGAGCTACGGTTCGTACTCCGGTGCGGTGCCAAACGAGAAAATTACCTGGGGCAAGCTGGGCAAAGACACGCCTAAGTTCATGATCGAGTCGGACGCGACTATTGTGGCGCCGCTTATCTTTGCGCTGGTGCTGGATATGTAATTGCACCTAAAGTATAAAATGAAAGCGGCTGCAGGTTTATACCTGCAGCCGCTTTTTGTTTGATAGCCAGAGCACTAGGCCGGCAGCGTTGTAGCGATGCCATAAGTATAAATGGCTTTATACTTATACTTTCAGAGAATAGTCTTTTGTACGGAATCCCTGATAACTTCCTTCAGGGTAGGGATGGGGTAATTGCGACTTGGGCTTTATACTTTCACGCAGTCTAAGTTGGAGCAGCGACAGCAGGGGAGAAGTTTTTACCTTAGGTATAAGGTATGGCCAGGTCCGGGACGGAAAAAGTAACTGCTGTGGCTTTAATTTATACTTGCAAACTACGCATCAATAGGCGTTTATCAGAAGATCAGCTCGCCCCTGCCAAAACGGAACTCTTCGTCCTTGAGGTAGTACTCGCCGCATTTCTGCAGGATAGTGAGGTTATCCAGGGTTATCTCCCAGTTAAAGTTATACGTGCACAGGAATGACAGCACTGGCCCGAGCAGCTGTGGGGTAGTGTCGCCGAGGGCAAGCGTGATGTGGGGCAGCCAGAGGTTGGTGTTGTAGTATACGCCCATCTCGGTGCTCATCTCTGAGATGTCGCGGTGGAGGCGGCTATGGAACTGGTTCAGCGGGGTTGTGCGCAGCACAGGGATGTAGATGACCGGGTTCTCGCCCGGGAAAATGCCCAGGCCGGTGGTGCGCACGCTAAAGTTCTGCGCCTCCATGCAAGTCAGCTCCAGGTACTGCTTCAGCTCCTCCATGTCCGGGATCTCGGCCGTGAGCAGCGTCAGGTGCGGGTAGGGCGTAATCTTAACACCGCTCAGCCCGAATTTCCTCTCAAGTTGCTCGGTCAGCTCCGACACGCGCTCCGAGGTTTGCTTGTCCAAAAGCGAGGCAATCGCAATCATATAGTAAAGCTTACAGTCCCTGTTCCGCTGCCCGTTCAGGCAACGCATTTTGCATAAATTATCTAAACGGCATCCCGGTATTTATTGTTCTGCCGGCGGTTCCCGCAGGTTGTCCCAATGCAACGATGGCGCTGAATTCGCGCTACAACCTTTGCAGCAGCCCCTCCTGGTCGGCCCAAATTTGGGCAGGAAACAGCAAATGTATGGTTTGTTATACTTTATTTCAATTTTCAGCGGCTTAATATTTAACAGGCCCTCCTTTGCGCCTGGGTAGGGTAAAGGCAGCACCAGCCGCCGCCGCACGATTTTAGCTGATTCGATGTTTTCATCTCACAGCTAAAAATAAGTACCTTTGCCCCTTAAAGTATACCGGAGCGCATGATTTCCATAAACAACCTGAACTTTCATTTCGGCAGCCGCATCATGTATGAGGATGCCAGCCTGCATATAAAACCAAAGGATAAGATCGGACTGATCGGCCTGAACGGCACCGGCAAGTCCACGCTGCTGCGCCTGATCGTGGGCGAGTTTAAACCTGACAGCGGCAGCATACAGATGAGCAAGGAGACGACCATCGGTTTCCTGAACCAGGATCTGCTGAGCTACGAAACGCATGAGAGCATCCTGTCGGTGGCGATGCAGGCCTTTGGCGAGGCGCTGCACCTGCAGGCGGAGATAGACAAGGTGCTGGTGGAGTTTGAGAACAACTTCCATGACGACCTGGTGGACCGGCTGGCCACGCTGCAGGAGCGCTTTGAGGCATTGGGCGGCTATACGATGCAGGCCGAGGCCGAGGCCATTCTGGAAGGGCTCGGCTTTACCACCGAAGAGCTGCAGCAGCCGCTGAAGTCTTTCTCCGGCGGCTGGCGCATGCGCGTGATGCTGGCCAAGATCCTGCTCCAGAAGCCCTCGCTGCTCCTTCTCGATGAGCCTACCAACCACCTGGATTTGCCCTCCATCAAATGGCTGGAGTCTTACCTGGAGCGGTACGAGGGGGCCGTGGTGATCGTGTCGCATGATCGCGAGTTCCTGGACCGCACCGCCAACATGACCGTGGAGGTATCAGGCGCGAAGCTGAACGTGTACGCCGGTAACTACAGCTTTTATGTGGAGGAGAAGGAGCTGCGCAACGAGATACAGAAAGGCGCCTTTGAGAACCAGCAGGCGCAGATCAGGCAGGCGGAGCGTTTTATTGAGCGCTTTAAGGCCAAGGCCACCAAAGCCAAGCAGGCACAGAGCCGCCAGAAGATGCTGGACCGTATGGAACGCATTGATGAAGTGGCGCCTGACGCTGCCAGGGTGAACTTCAGCTTTAAGTTTAACACCCAGCCGGGCCGGCACATCCTGCGCCTCGAGCACATGAGCAAGGCCTACGGCGACAAAGTGATCTTCCGGGACACGAACGTGCACATTGAGCGCGGCGACAAGATAGCCCTCGTGGGTGCCAACGGAAAGGGTAAATCCACGCTGCTGCGCATTATTGCCGGCACCGAGCCGATAAAGGGCAAGCGGGAGCTGGGACATAACGTGATCCTGTCGTTCTACGCCCAGCACCAACTGGAGTCGCTCAACGTGGAGAACGACATGCTGACCGAGCTGCAGCAGGCCGGCTCTAAGAAAACCGAGATGGAGCTTCGTACCCTCCTGGGCTCGTTCCTGTTCACGGGCGATGAGGTTTTCAAGAAGATCAAGGTGCTGTCGGGAGGGGAGAAGAGCCGTGTGGCGCTGGCCAAGACACTTATCTCCGAGGCCAACTTCCTGATGCTCGACGAGCCCACCAACCACCTGGACATGCAGTCGGTGAACATCCTGATCCAGGCGCTGGAACAGTATGAGGGCACGTTTGCGGTGATTTCCCACGACCGTTATTTCGTGGAGAACGTGGCTACCAAGATCTGGTACATCGAGGATTTCCAGCTGAAGGAGTACCCCGGCACCTACCACGAGTATGAGGCCTGGCAGGAGAAGCGCGAGAAGGAGGCCAAAAAAGAAGCTGCCAGCGCCCCGGCTTTGGTGAAGCAGGAAAAGCAAACCCGTGAGAAAAGCGAGTTCTCCCAACTCTCGAACCAGCTGAAGCAGGTGAACAGGCAGGTAAGCCAGGTGGAAAAAGAGGTGCAGCAACTGGAGGAGCAACTGGCCGCACAGGAAAAGCACCTGGCTGATCCGCAGGTTTACAGTGATGCGGATAAGCTGCAGCTAGCCACCAAAGAATTTGATGATATCAAACTGAAATTGGACAAAAAGCAAGAAGAGTGGGAGCGGCTGATGCTGGAAGCAGAGGAAATTGAGTCGAAAATGGAGAGCTAGTTTCTACGGAAAGGCTTTTAGAGGCGGCCCCTGAGGTGATATTCACAGCAGGGGCCGCCTTATTTAATATAAGTATATTGCTAAACCAATATTAACAAATTGTTAAATCATTGTAACCTTTCTGCTATTTCTTAATATAAGTATATTATATATAATGTTTTAAAGATGAAATCAGCAGCATATGAACCAAGAGATACCCGTTTTACCATACAGCCTCATCAAGACCGAGGAATTAAAAGACAAAGGAGGCCTGAGCCTCCATTTTAAGGGAAAAAAGCTTCTGCACTGGCTCTACCGGGCCGCCGCCATCCTGGTGGTGCTGAACATCATAGCGGTTTCCTGCAAATACCTGACCGACCACCCCAACGCCTGGGGCATCATCCCACAGTTCGAGCTGGACAACGAGCGAAACATCCCCACGTACTTCTCATCCTTTATCCTGCTGCTGTCATCGTTTTTGCTCTTTACCATCGCTTTTATGAAGCAGCGGCAACGAGACAAGTATACCTGGCACTGGCGCCTGCTGGCATTCGTGTTTCTGTACATGAGCGTGGATGAGTCGGCGGGGATCCATGAGATGCTCATTTACCCGCTCCGCGACAACTTCAACATGGGCGGCATCTTTTATTTCTCCTGGGTAATAGCAGGAGGACTGCTGGTGCTAGGTCTGGGCATCTACTACCTGCGCTTCCTGTTCTCGCTGGAGGCGAGGCTACGAAAGGGGCTCATACTTGCCGGAACGGTGTATGTAGGTGGCGCTTTAGGTGTAGAACTGTTTGGTGGCTATTACGCAGATACTTATGGGCTCGATAACCTTGGCTATGCGATGATCACGACAGTGGAGGAAACCCTGGAGATAGCTGGTGTTCTGCTCCTGATGTCGACGCTCTACAGCTACCTGGAGCAGCAGCTTGCCTTCCTGCGGCTCAACCTGCGCCGCGCTGAGCCGGAGGTAGAACTGACGGATATCTTACCGCAACTGAAAGCAGTGCCGCAGGAGGAAAGGCTGAATTAAGTCCTGCAGCTTTAGCTCAAAACCTTAGGCAAAGTATGAATGCCTACAGGCTGCTTGCCCAACGTATGATGCATACCTTGGGCAAGTATAAAACCTACATTTCTACACTTGCATATACCACCACGCTTAGCGGGGGCAGTTTTATACTTGTGCCAGTGGCGATCTGATCCGGCATTTCTTTGGCCCCCTCTTTTTGCTGCATCCACTGCTCATCCTTTGAATGGAGCACCAGTTTATACTTTGGCTCCGGCGTAGGCCATTCATACTTTAGTTCTTGTTCCGAGAGGTTGAAGAGGCACAGCAGTTGCTGCTCACGATCCATACTTTGCCGCAAAAGTATAAATCCCTGCTCCCCCAGTGCCGCTGCCTGCACACGCTCCTTATCAATGTTTCGAAGGGCGGGCATTTCCTTCCGCATACTTATTAAATGCTGATACCACTTTAGCAGTAAGTTGTGTTTGCTTTTTTCCCGCTTCTGCCACTGCAGTTTCGAGCTTTCAAAGGTATGGGCATCCTGCGGGTTGGGTGGCTCACCCTCCCATTTAAAGCCGGCAAACTCCCTTTTGCGGCCCTCCTGCACTGCCTTTATCAATTTCTTGTCAGAGTGGCTGACAAAGTATAAAAACGGGTTGTCCTCGCCGTACTCCTCGCCCATGAACAGCATCGGGATGTAGGGCGAAAGCAGGAGGGCGGCAGCCGAGAGCTTCAGGCGTTCAAAGTTAACCAGCACGCTCATGCGTTCACCGTGCACGCGGTTGCCTACCTGGTCGTGGTTCTGGGTGAAGGCGATGAAGGTGTCGCCCGGCAAGTGGGCGGAGGAGGCGCCGAAAGTTTTCTTCCGGAACTTCACGTACTCGCCGCTGTGCACAAAGCCGTCGGTATAGGCCTTTACCAACTGCGCCATCTGCCCGAAATCCTCGTACAGGCTTTGCCCTTTTTTATCGAGCAGCACATACAGCGCATGGTGGAAATCATCCAGCCACTGGGCATTGAACCCGTAGCCGCCCGTTTCGGCTGGCTGTACCACGCGCGGGCTGTTCAGGTCGCTCTCCCCAACCAGGTGAAATGGGCGGCCGCTTTCCTGCGTTGCCTGTGCAATTTTATGGCTCATCAACTCCCAGAAGGAGGTGGCGCTCTGGTCGAACATGGTATGGATGGCGTCGAGCCGGAGGCCGTCGATGTGGAAGTGCCGCAGCCAGTACACCGGGTTCTCCGAAAAGAAGGCGCGCACGCCGTCGGAGTAGGCCCCATCGAAATTAATGGCCGCTCCCCAGGGTGTTTTATACTTGCCGGTAAAGTATGGGCCGAACTTTCCGAGGTAGTTTCCTTCCGGGCCCAGGTGATTGTACACCACATCCAGCAGCACCGCGATCCCTTTGGCGTGGCAGGCATCCACCAGTTTCTTCAGCCCCTCCGGCCCACCGTAGGAGTGCTGCACGGCAAACGGAAACACGCCGTCGTAGCCCCAGTTGCGGCCACCCGGGAACTGCGCCACCGGCATGAGCTCCAGCGCGTTTATTCCTGTTTCCCGCAGCTCCTCCAGCCGCGGAATAATGGCCTCAAAGGTACCCTCCGGTGTAAAAGTGCCCACGTGCAGCTCATAGAGGACCATCTCCTGCAGCGGCAGGTTCTTCCAGTGGGCGTCTGTCCAGGTGAAGGAAGTATGGTCCACCACTTCGGAGGGGCCGTGCACGCCCTCTGGTTGGGAAAAGGAGGCCGGATCGGGAAAGTCGCCCTCGTTATCGGAGTTGAAATAGTAGCGGGTGCCGTGTGCCACGTCTTCCACCTCGGCGGTAAAGTAGCCCCAGGCATCCTGCTGCATCCTTATAGTGCGCTCCCTGGGGTGCACCAGGTGCAGCATCATGTGCTGCTTCTCGGGTGCCCAGACGTGAAAGCGGCACCGACCATGGCCCAAATACAGGGCTCCAGCTGTCTCCATCAGTTACGATTTCTAAAGTATGAAATGACAAGCAACCGCTACTCCAACGCCACCAGCATGCCCTCATCGCCGTAAAGGCTGATGTTGCCCTCTACGTGCAGGCCTTCGCGCTCCGGGTCGGTGGATAGCACGATCCTGCCTTTGAAGTTCTGATGCTCTTGCCGCAGGGTACAGGGTTTGTGGCTCAGGTTCAGCACCACCAGGAACTTTTTGCCCGCGCTTTTGCGAATGTAGGCTACCAGCGGGCCGCTGGTTATCACCGGCGCATAATCGCCCACGCAAAGGGCGGGCTCCTGCTGGCGCAGCTGTACCAGGCGGCGGTAATAGGAGAGCATGGAATAGGCATCATCCTGCTGGGCCTCCACGTTGATGCGCTTGTAGTTATCGGCCATCGGCAGCCACGGCTCCCCATCCGTAAAGCCGGCATTCTTACTGTCATCCCACTGCATGGGCGTGCGGGCAGGGTCGCGGCTCAGGTCTTTATCGGGCATGTTGAGCCCCTGGGGGTCCTGTATCTTATCCGGCGGAATGGGCACGTCGCGCATGCCCAGTTCGTCCCCATAGTATAAAGTAGGTGTACCGCGCAGGCTGAGCAGCAGCATGGCGGCCACCTTTGCCTGCGCCTGCCCGATGCGGCTGGTGATGCGGGGCTGGTCGTGGTTGCCGATCACCCAGTTGGGCCAGCCGCCCTCCGGCAGGGCGCCTTCGTACTCGTCGATGTGGGAGCTGATGCTGCGGGCGTCCCAGGCCATGGTTATGAGCGTGAAGTTAAAGGGAAGGTGCGTGCCGTTGTTCTCGTGGCCATAGTAGCTCACGAGCCGGTGCACGGGCAGGTAAATCTCGCCGATCAGTACGCGCTCTTGGTAGGCATCGGTTACATCGCGCATCTTGGCTACAATCTGGTGCACCTCGGGCTGGTCGGTGGAGAAGGCGGGGATCAGCTGCTCATACGTGGCCTGGTGCGCCTTGTAATCCGGGTTGACGGGGTTGTCGCGCAGGTTCTTGTCTTTGATCATGTGCCACATCACATCCACCCGGAACCCATCCACGCCCTTGTCCAGCCAGAACCGCATGGCGTCGAACATGGCCTCCTGCACCTCGGGGTTTCGCCAGTTCAGGTCGGGCTGCTCCTTCAGGAAGGCGTGGTAATAGTACTGTTGCGTCTGCTCGTCCCATTCCCAGGCGCTGCCGCCAAACACGCTGAGCCAGTTGTTGGGCTCCGAGCCGTCTTCCTTGGCATCGTGCCAGAGGTACCAGTCGCGCTTGGGGTTATCGCGGGAGGAGCGGGACTCCAGGAACCAGGGGTGCTCGCTGGAAGTATGGTTCGGCACCAGGTCAAGTATAAGCTTCATGTCGCGCCGGTGTACTTCCTCCAGCAGCCTGTCAAAATCGTCCATGGTGCCGAACAGCGGGTGGATGCCCGTGTAATCCGAGATGTCGTACCCGAAATCTGCCATGGGCGAGGGGAAGATAGGCGACACCCAAACAGCGGTAATGCCCAGCCACTTGAGGTAATCCAGCCGGCTGATGATGCCGCGCAGGTCGCCCACGCCATCATCGTTCGAGTCCTGGAAGGAGCGGGGGTATATCTGGTAAATTATGCCTGACTGCCACCAAAGGTATTTTTGATCCTGCTTCATAGTTCTGTGATTATTGCGCACTCGCTGTTTTAGTATGGTATCTACGCAGCATGGCTCCTGAGGATATGTTAGCGGGCGTGGGGTTAGGGCTACCTGAAGTATGACTCCAGCTTTGGTTTCCAGGCGAAGTATAAAGTAGGATAGTTTTTCACTGAATAGTTAAATACAGCTGGCTTGCTAAAAATATTTTATATGGATTATCCAAGCATGAAGCGGTTTAGGTAGCAGGAACAGCGGAAGTTAATTGTACTTTGTATTATCCTGTATAAATATTTAATAATACTTATTTCGATTGATTAAAAACTCTATATATTTGCATTATAATATTTAATGCCGGCTTGGGCGTTGGGGCAGGGAAGGAGCCAAGATTAGACTGAGAACAAACAACTAAATACATAAACCAACAAAATCACCTTTTATGAAAACACTTTTACCAAAACTTCTTCTGTTCGTCTTTGCAGTGGCCTTCTTCTCTTCCTGCCAGCAGTCCTACTGCCCGGCCTATGCCAGCCATAAAGACAAGCCTCTGTACAAGCCCACTTTCCTGAAGGACCACCAGGCGGCGCGCAGATAAAGGAGTGATTTGCTCCTGGCGACTTGGGGAGTTGCCAGCGGGAACTAACACACAAAGCCATGCCTTCCGGGCATGGCTTTTCTTTTTGAGGGGTATTTAAGAGTGTTTAAAGTATAAAACCGGGCTTATTTATACTTTGCCCGCCGGTGCCAATCGGAAAAGCAGCTCAGGAGCACTTGCCGGCAACTATGGCGGGCGTTATACTTTGTTGGCGCTGCATGGGTGGCATGAGTAGATACGACCCAAGAGTATGGCTAAAGTATGGCGGGTGATTGCTGGTTGCAGGGGCGGCCCGTTGGGTGGGGCCGGGCAAAGTTTGCCGCAAACCATCCTATATGGCAGATGGATGCGTATATAAAAGTATAGGAATAGAGCAGGAGCAGACGTAGGGGCATAAAAAAATCAGGCCCGTAAGTATGAACCTACGGGCCTGTTTTGGTAGTAGCGGGGAGCAGAATCGAACTGCCGACCTCAGGGTTATGAATCCTGCGCTCTAACCATCTGAGCTACCCCGCCGAATTGTGGTGCAAATATAACCGGTTCGATTTTAAATAAGCAAGCATCCCTCCGGAAAAAAAATATTTTATTTTATAAATATATAGTAATTGGAGAATTAATGCTATACTTACTCAGACACTTACCATATCCTTATGACGAAAGACACGAAGCTGAAATTTGTGCGCGAGTACCCGATCAATGCCTCTGCCAAACTGCTATACCCATACCTGAGCACGCCGGGCGGCCTTTCGCAGTGGTTCTGCGACGACGCAAGGGTGGATGAGGACAACGTGTTCAACTTTATCTGGGACGGACGAAACCACTACGCCGAGCTGACCGGTCACCGCACCAACAAGTCCGTGCGCTTCCTGTTCCTTACTGACGATAAAAAGCATAGCCCCGACGCACCTTACATTGACTTTCACATCGAGAGCAGCGAGCTGACGCAGGAGCAGTTCCTCAAAATAGTGGATTACTCCAATGGGGACAGCGAGGAAGAGCTGGAGGAACTGTGGGATCACCTGCTGCAAAATCTGCGGGAATTAGTAGGAGGGTAGCGCGTTTGCTGGACTAAAGCGTATCTTTGCACGGTAATTGCTGGCTAAAGTATGGTTTAGCGGCATGCCGTACGTGCTGCCGCCCTTTATTTGCGCATGAAGAAACTTGATAAGCTAATACTTAGGGAATTTTTCGGCCCCTTTCTGTTAACCTTTGCTGTGGTGGAGTTTATCCTGCTCACCCAGTACATGCTGAAGTACCTCGACGAGCTGGTGGGTAAGGACCTGGGCGCAGAGGTGTTCGGCGAGCTCCTGTTCTACTTTAGCATCAACATGGCGCCGGTGGCCCTGCCGCTGGCTGTGCTGCTGTCCTCGCTCATGACCTTCGGATCCCTGGGGGAGCACCATGAACTGACCGCCATCAAAACCTCCGGCATTGCCCTTACCCGCATCCTGCGCCCTGTGCTGCTTGTGGTGGGGCTGATCACGGTGGGCGCCTTCTTCTTTAACAACTACATTGTACCCAAGGCCAACCTGAAGGCCTATAGCCTCTTATGGGACATCCGCCAGAAAAAACCCGCCATGAACTTTAAGGAGGGGGCTTTCTATAACGGCATTCCGGGCTATAGTATAAAGGTGAATGAGAAGATGAACGACGGGCAGACGCTGCGCGACGTGATGATCTACGATCATACCAAAGGGGGCACCAACACTACCGTTATACTGGCCGACTCCGGGGAGATGTACATGGATTTCAACGACACCTACCTGGTGCTCGAGCTCTTCCGCGGCAACACCTACGTGGACCAAAGCTCCTCCTCGTACCGCAACTCCAACGAGCAGTTTGTGCGGCAGGAGTTCGACAAGAGCAAGCTGATGCTCAGCATGGCCTCCTTCAACTTCGACCGTACCCGTGAGGAGCTTTTCTCGGACAACAAGATGATGAAGAACATCGGCGAGCTGAGCGTGGTGACCGACTCCCTGCGCCGCCACAGCCAGCGGGAGCAGCAACTGTATGCCCCCAACGTGGACCCTTTTTACATGTACTTCAAGGCGGACACGGGGCAAGTGAAGAACGGCCTGCGCATGTTGGACAAGAAGGTGGCGCGCGAGCTGCCCGAGTTAACGCCTGAAATAAGGGTGATGGCGACCAACAAGGCCCGCAACATCAAGAGCTTTACCGCCAGCTATGTGGAGCGCGTGCGCAATACCGTGCGGGAGGCTAACAACTATGAGGTGGAGATCTGGCGCAAGTATACGCAATCGGCCTCCATCATCATCATGTTCCTGATCGGCGCTCCGCTGGGGGCCATTATTAAGAAGGGCGGTCTGGGCGTTCCGGTGGTGATCTCCATCGTTTTCTTCATCAGCATGTACGTCATGTCCATACTGGGCGAGAAGTGGGCGCGGGAGGGCATGGTGTCGGTGGGAGCGGGCATGTGGGCGGCTAATTTAATCCTTTTGCCGGTCGGCCTTTTCTTCCTCTACCAGGCCCGCAACGACTCCAGCCTGCTCGAGCTGGACTTCTGGCGCAAGCTCATGGCGCGCCTCCGTCGGAATAAACTGTAAAACCACTATATAAAGATTCGGTAAAAGTTTTTTTTGTAAAAGTAAATTATATACCTTTGTGGCTTGTATAGCAAGCTAAGCAAGATAAAAACAGATTGATATTTTTACGATGAGATTAACCACTGAAGCGAAACAAGAGATTTTCGAAAAGCACGGTTTCAACAAGTCAAAATCTGATACAGGTTCTCCTGAGGCTCAGATAGCGCTGTTCACGACACGTATCGCGGACCTGACCGAGCACCTGAAAACGCACAAGAAGGACTTTAGCACACGTCTGGGCCTTCTGAAACTGGTAGGTAAGAGAAGAAGACTTCTCAACTACCTCCAGAAAAATGATATTGAAAGATACAGAGCTATCATTAGCGAGCTGGGTATCCGTAAGTAAGCTTATTGAGATTAGGGAATTCCTAAAGGGATTCCCTAATCTTTTTAGTAGTATCCTTCCCCCTTCCTTCCTCTGAATTGCCAGTACCGACAGTGTCGCAAAGGGTGGCGCTGTCTTTTTGATGATAACGATAATTGAAGATGTCCTACAACGCAATTAATAAAACTATTTTTCTTCCGGATGGCCGGGAGATAACAATTGAAACTGGTAAGCTGGCCAAGCAGGCCGATGGCTCTGTGGTAGTGAAAATGGGTAATACCATGCTGCTGGCAGCCGTTGTTTCAAACAAAGAAGCCCGTGAAGGGGTTGACTTCCTGCCACTGTCTGTGGATTACCAGGAGAAATTCGCCTCTTCAGGTAAAATTCCTGGGGGCTTTTTGAGAAGAGAAGCCAGGCTTTCTGACTATGAAGTACTCGTTTCGCGTCTGGTAGACCGCGTGCTGCGCCCGCTGTTCCCGGATGATTACCATGCCGAAACACAAATGACCATAAACCTGATCTCTGCTGACACAGAGGTAATGCCGGATGCGCTGGCCGCTCTGGCTGCTTCTGCTGCCCTGGCAGTATCAGACATTCCTTTCAACGGCCCCATCTCCGAAGTGCGCGTAGCCCGCATCGATGGTCAGCTGGTGATCAACCCACGCGTGAGCGACCTGCAGCGTGCCGACATCGACATGATGATAGGTGCGACAATGGACAGCGTGGTGATGGTAGAGGGGGAGATGAACGAGGTTTCCGAGGCAGAGATGCTGGAGGCCATCCAATTCGCCCATGAAGCCATCAAGACCCACTGCCAGGCCCAGCTGGAGCTTGCCGAGATGGTTGGCAAGACGGTGAAGCGCGAGTATGTGCACGAAACGCACAGCGAGGAGCTTCGCAAGAAAGTATGGGAAGCCACTTACGACAAGGCCTATGCCGTTGCCAGACGTGGCAGCGCCAACAAGCAGGAGCGCTCAGAAGGCTTTAAAGCGGTGCGCGATGAGTTCATAGCGTCTCTTGGCGAGGACCACGGCTACGACGAGAACCTGATCAAAGTATACTACCACGATGTGGAGAAAGAGGCGGTTCGCAACATGATCCTGGACGAGCGCGTGCGCCTGGACGGCCGTCAGCTGGATGAGATACGCCAGATATGGTCAGAGGTGAACTACCTGCCAGCCACCCACGGCTCCGCTGTCTTTACCCGCGGCGAAACCCAGTCTCTGACAACGGTTACGCTAGGCACCAAGCTGGACGAGCAGATGATCGACAGCGCCATGGTATCCGGCACGAACAAATTCCTGCTGCACTACAACTTCCCGGCCTTCTCTACCGGTGAGGTAAAGCCAAACAGAGGCCCGGGCCGCCGCGAGATCGGTCATGGTAACCTGGCCCTGCGCGCCCTGAAGAAAGTGCTTCCGCCGGAGGCTGAGAACCCCTACACGATTCGTATCGTTTCCGATATCCTGGAGTCGAACGGCTCCTCTTCCATGGCTACGGTTTGTGCCGGTAGCCTGGCCCTGATGGATGCCGGTGTGCCTGTGAAAGGCGCGGTTTCCGGTATCGCCATGGGACTGATCACGGATACAAAAACAGGCAAATTCGCCGTGTTATCCGACATTCTGGGGGATGAAGACCACTTGGGTGACATGGACTTTAAAGTAGCCGGTACGAAAAACGGTATTACTGCCTGCCAGATGGACATCAAGATTCAGGGGCTTTCCCATGAGGTGATGACACAGGCGCTGCAGCAAGCAAACGCCGGCCGTCTGCACATCCTCAACGAGATGTCGAAGACGCTTTCCGCACCAAATCCGGACTACAAGCCGCATACTCCTCGCTCATTCAACATTGTGATCGACAAGGAGTTTATCGGTGCCGTGATCGGGCCAGGCGGTAAGGTGATCCAGCAGATCCAGAAGGACACAGGCGCCACGATCATCATCGAGGAGAAGAACGAGAGAGGCCACGTGAATATCTTCGCCACCGACCAGGAGTCTATGAACTCTGCCATCGGGCGAATCCGCGCCATTACCGCGCAGCCTGAGATCGGGGAGGTGTACATTGGCAAGGTGAAGTCTATCCAGCCGTACGGCGCCTTTGTAGAGTTCATGGCGGGCAAGGACGGCCTGCTGCACATCTCTGAGATCAAGCACGAGCGCCTGGAGGCCATGGAAGGCGTACTGGAGATCGGCGAGGAAGTAAAGGTGAAGCTCATCGACGTAGACAAGAAAACAGGTAAGTTCAAGCTTTCCCGCAAGGCGCTTCTGCCCAAGCCGGGCGCTGCGGACAACCAATAACACCTGACAAGGTATAACTCTTGGTGCCTGGCTGTAGTGGCTCACAGGGCACCAAGAGTTTTATTTTTGGGCGCCACAGGACTGCATCTTGATTTTATTCTGAAGATGTCAGAACTTTGCGCGATTTTCTGATGTTACTTCACCGGGCCAAAACCATAGTTTTCACAATTTTTGAATAAGATATACTCTGATGAGACAACTCAAGATAAGCAAACAGATAACGAACCGCGAGAGCCAGTCACTGGATAAATACCTTCAGGAGATTGGCAAAGTTGATTTGCTTACTCCGGACGAAGAGGTGTCGCTGGCACAGAGAATTAAAGAAGGAGATCAGTTTGCACTTGAGAAATTAACAAAAGCCAACCTGCGTTTTGTCGTGTCCGTGGCCAAGCAGTATCAGAACCAGGGCCTTTCGTTGGGCGACCTGATTAACGAGGGCAACCTCGGTTTGATTAAAGCAGCCAAGCGATTTGACGAAACAAGAGGGTTTAAGTTTATTTCATATGCCGTTTGGTGGATCCGTCAGTCCATTCTGCAGGCACTGGCAGAGCAGTCGCGCATTGTGCGTTTGCCGCTCAACCGTGTCGGTTCACTCAATAAAATCTCTAAATCATTCTCAGAGCTTGAGCAAAAGTTCGAGCGGGAGCCATCGCCCGAGGAAATTGCCGAAGTGCTGGAACTGACTACCGCTGAGGTGGTAGACACCCTGAAGATATCCGGTCGCCACGTATCGGTGGATGCACCTTTCGTGCAGGGAGAGGAGAACCGTTTGCTGGACGTGCTCGAGAACGAAGACGAGGAGTCTCCGGACATGGGCCTGATGAACGACTCGCTCCGTAAGGAAGTGCAGCGCGCCCTTTCCACGCTGACCAAGCGCGAGGCTGATGTGATCACCTTATACTTTGGGCTGAACGGAGAGCACTCCCTAACCTTGGAGGAAATAGGAGAGAAGTTTAACCTGACGCGCGAGCGCGTGCGACAGATCAAAGAGAAAGCCATCCGCAGGCTCCGCCATACTTCCAGAAGCAAAGCACTGAAGCCATACTTAGGCTAATCGCAGAGCAACAACTACCAAGCCCGGGCCAGCAGCCCGGGCTTTTTGTATTGTATACCGCGGCTTTTGCCAGAGCAAATGCAGGCAAAGGCACAGAAATTTTGTATACTTGCAACCAAATTTCTTTCAGACCCTGAAACAGTAATGGAAATAGAAAAAGTAAAGTGCCTTATCATCGGATCCGGGCCTGCTGGCTACACAGCGGCAATTTATGCCTCCCGGGCCGGTCTTAACCCTGTGCTCTACCAAGGCCTGCAGCCCGGCGGCCAGCTCACCATCACCAACGATGTGGAGAACTACCCCGGCTACCCCGACGGGGTAATCGGGCCGCAGATGATGGAGGATTTTAAAAAGCAGGCGGAGCGTTTCGGCACCGATGTGCGCTATGGCATTGCTACTGCCGTGGATTTTTCCTCGCAGCCGCACAAGGTGATCATCGACGACCAGAAGACGATAGAGGCAGACGCGGTGATCATCTCTACGGGTGCCTCCGCCAAATGGCTGGGCATGGAGTCGGAGTCGAGGCTGAATGGCAACGGCGTTTCTGCCTGCGCTGTGTGCGACGGTTTCTTCTACCGTGGTCAGGATGTCGCCATTGTAGGGGCAGGAGACACGGCGGCAGAGGAGGCCACTTACCTTTCCAACCTTTGCAGCAAAGTATACATGATCGTGCGTCGCGACGAGATGCGCGCCTCCACCATCATGCAGGAGCGCGTGATGAACACGAAGAACATCGAGGTGCTGTGGAACACGGTGACAGATGAGGTCCTGGGGGAGCAGACCGTGGAGGCCGTGCGCGTGAAGAATGCCCTTACCGGGGAGCTGCGCGAGATCCCGGTGAAAGGGTTCTTCGTGGCGATCGGACATGAGCCCAACTCAGCTATTTTCGCTGATTACCTGAACCTGGACGAGAACGGCTATATTCGCACGATCCCGGGAACCAGCAAAACCAACATCGATGGCGTTTTCGCCTGCGGCGATGTGCAGGACTATACGTACCGCCAGGCCGTTACGGCCGCCGGCTCGGGCTGTATGGCAGCCCTGGATGCGGAGCGGTACCTGGCTGCCAAGGGGATGCACTAATCTCATGATGCATTAGCACGCTTGTGGCGGATTTAAAGTATAAATCAGGCCTGAAGGTGTATTACAATAAAATGGCTGTGCTGCAGTTTTATTTAGCGAAAGACGTGCTGCGGGAAGGCAGCACAGCCAACCTCTTGATGCAAATGTCAAAGAACAAAGCCCCCTTAACTTTTGTACTGTTTTGTTTCTGCCTGCTGTGCAGCGCCTCAGGCGCCATGGGCCAGAGCAAGGTGAAAGACCTGTTTAAGGTAAAGACACCCAAGATACAGTATGTACGCCCGGATACGACGATCCTGATCAAGTATGAGGATTTCCCGGATGATGACTCTGACGCCGACCAGTCCATCTACTTCAACCCCAAGAAAGAGCTCTCCATTGTAAGCGAGGACACTTCGGAGCTTGACCTGGGGGAGCAGCACATTGTGGAGATGTCGGAAGAGGTGTTGGTGGATTCTACCTGGATCCGGATTGCCGGCTACTATGCGATTTGGGACACGCGCAACATCAACCCATACCGCATGGACAGCCGCCAGCTGAAGGATACAGTGGACATCCAGCTTTATGACCCGGAGAATAACCGGGAGTATAAGATGCCCCTGGAGAAAACCCCGATCACGAGCAGGTTCGGGCCCCGCAGCGGCCGCTGGCACTATGGTACGGACATCGACCTGGATACCGGCGACTCCATTTACGCGGCCTTCGATGGTGTGGTGCGGATCAACAAGTGGGACGGCGGTGGCTACGGCAATTACATCGTGTTGCGCCACTACAACGGCCTGGAAACGCTCTACGGCCACATGAGCAGGACCATCTCCAAAACAGGCGACTATGTGAAGGCAGGCGAGGTGATAGGATTGGGCGGAAGCACGGGCCGCAGCTCCGGGCCGCACCTGCACTATGAAGTGCGCTACCAGGGCAACCCGCTGGACCCGGAGAACATCTATGATTTCCCGGATTACCTATTGAAGGGCGAAAGCTACCAGATCACCTCCGCCGTGTTCAACTACGCCAACCGCGCCAAGAGCAGTAGCAGCAGCGGCCGCCGGGCGGCGTACCACAAAGTGCGGGGCGGTGATACGCTCTCCGGCATAGCCAAGCGGTATGGCGTGTCCGTCAGCCAGTTAACCCGACTAAATGGGATTAGTACACGTACTACCCTGCGTGTAGGGAGATCCCTGCGCATAAGATAAACATAGTATCACATGAAATTAGACATACTTGCTTTTGCCTCGCACCCCGACGACATTGAGCTGGGCTGCGCCGGTACGCTGATAGCCCACATAGCAGCTGGCCGAAAGGTAGGGATAGTGGACCTGACGGTGGGAGAGTTGGGCACGCGCGGTACACCGGAAACGCGGCTAAAGGAAGGGGAGGATGCCGCCCGGATTATGGGCGTGAGCGTGCGCGAGAACCTTGGCTTTGCCGATGGCTTCTTCCGCAACGACCGCGAGCACCAGCTAAAGGTGATGGAGATGCTGCGCAAGTATAAACCGGAGATCGTGATCGCCAACGCCATCCACGACCGCCACCCGGACCATGGCCGGGGTGCAGAGCTCGTGTCGGAATCCTGCTTTAAAGCCGGCCTCAGAATGATCGAGACGCAGGATACGGATGGGGCGGTGCAGGAGGCCTGGCGCCCGAAAGCTGTTTACCACTACATCCAGGACCGCCTGATCAGCCCGGACTTTGTAGTGGACGTAACGCCGTACTGGGAGAAGAAAATGGAGGCCGTCCGCGCCTTCAGGTCCCAGTTCCATAACCCCGACGACTCATCCCCGAACACGTACATCTCCTCGCCGGAGTTTCTGGAGTTCATTACCGCAAGGGCAAAAGAACTGGGCCATGCTATTGGGGCAACCTACGGGGAGGGTTTCACCAAGGAGCGCCATCTGGGTGTAAGGAATATGTTTGACCTTCTTTAGAAGTATGGCGTTGCGCGCCGGCATAACAAAACACATCATTTTTAAAGTATAAAGGGGAGAGTTGTAGTTCAAAGCTGCGGTTCTCCCCTTTATACTTTATGGGCTGTGCGATGAACAAATGCGCCCCCTGACTGGTTTGGTTTTAATCAGAACACGACGACTATTTCGCTATGAAAAATAAAACTATACTGCTGGCCAACCGCCCTACGGGGATGCCTGCTCAGGAAAATTTCAGGTTTGAGGAGCACCAGGTGCCGGAACTACAGGAAGGGCAGGTGCTGCTCAAGTCGCTGTACGTATCTGTGGACCCGTACATGCGCGGCCGCATGAGCGACGCGGAATCCTATGTAGCGCCCTATGCGGTCGGCGAGCCGGTTACGGGCGGCGTGGTGGCGGAGGTTGTACAAAGCCGGAACGAAGGGCTTCCGAAAGGAACCGTGGTGCTCGGGAACCTGCCGTGGCAGCAGTATAGCATCCACAGCGGTAAAGGCCTGAGCACCATCAACCCGGATATTACCCCCTTAAGTTATCATTTAGGCATTTTAGGAATGCCGGGCCTCACCGCGTATTTTGGCCTGCTCTATATCGGTGAGCCGAAGCCGGGCGAGACGGTGGTCGTGTCGGGAGCGGCGGGCGCTGTGGGAACAGTGGTAGGTCAGATCGCCAAGCTGAAAGGCTGCCGGGTGGTGGGTGTGGCCGGATCGGATGAGAAAGTCGCCTACCTGAAGGAGGAGCTGGGCTTTGATGAAGCCATCAACTACAAAAGCACCGGTAACATGAACCAGGCCATGGCAGCGGCCTGTCCGGATGGCGTGGATGTATACTTTGATAATGTGGGCGGCGAGATCTCGGACGCGGTTTACCTGGCATTGAATAAATTTGCTCGGATTGCCATCTGCGGCCAAATTGCCTACTATAACCATACTTCGGTGCCCAGCGGCATGCGCGTGGAGCCTATCCTGTTGAAGAAAAGCGCCCTGATGAAAGGCTTTATCGTGAGTGACTATGCCAAAGACTTTGACCGGGCTGCCAAGGACCTGGCGGGATGGGTGCAGGAGGGCAAGCTTCAGTACCAGGAGACCATCACGGAGGGCTTCGACAATATTCCGAAGGCGTTCCTGGGGCTCTTTACCGGGCAGAACACGGGCAAGCAATTGGTGAAAGTGGCTGAGCGGGAAGTATAACCGGCAGTGGCCAGAGGCAAAGTATGGTTGCGCCGCGCTCCGGTTCTCAAGAAGTATAGTAAAGTATGGCGGCACCCGTCATCTTAAAACAAGAAAATCCATTTTAAACAACTATGAATAACTTCACTTTTTATAACCCCGTGAAAATCCTGTTCGGAAAAGGACAGATCAGTGCTATCAGCAAGGAAATTCCGGCAGGGGCGCACGTCATGGTGACCTATGGCGGCGGCAGCATCAAGCAGAACGGCGTGTACGACCAGGTGATGGAGGCGCTCAAGGGCTTTCAGGTGAGCGAGTTCGGGGGCATTGAGCCCAACCCGCACTACGAAACGCTGATGAAGGCCGTGGCGCTTGCCAAGGAGAAGAAGGTTGATTTCTTCCTGGCGGTGGGCGGAGGCTCCGTGATTGATGGGACCAAGTTTATTGTGGCGGCGATGGCGTATGAGGGCGAGGACCCCTGGGATATCATGGCCAAGCGCGAGCCTGTAACCAGGGCGGCTCCGTTCGGTGCGGTGCTTACCCTGCCGGCCACGGGCTCTGAAATGAACTCCGGCGCCGTTATCAACCGGGTATCTATTAAGGAGAAACTGTCGTTTGGCAGTCCCCATACTTTCCCCAAATTCTCGGTGCTCGACCCGGAAACGACGTTTACGCTGCCGGTTCGTCAGATCAGCAACGGGGTGGCGGATGCGTTCTCGCATGTGCTGGAGCAGTACCTGACCTACCCGGTAAACGCGCCGCTGCAAGACCGCTTTGCGGAGGCCATACTTCTCACCCTGAAGGAAGAGGGACCAAAGGCGGTGCAGAACCCGCAGGACTATGACACCATGGCCAACTTTATGTGGGCCGCCACCATGGCGCTGAATGGCGTGATCCGGGTGGGGGTGCCAACGGACTGGGCTACCCACTACATTGCTCATGAGCTAACGGCCCTGCACGGCATCGACCATGCCCGTACCTTGGGCATCGTGTTCCCTGCTTTGCTACGGTATAAAAGCGAGACCAAGAAGGAGAAGCTGCTGCAGTACGGTGAGCGTATCTGGAATGTGACCAGCGGCACCGAGGATGAGCGCCTGGAGGCGACCATCCAGGCCACCATTGCCTTCTTCGAATCGCTGGACATTAAAACGCGCCTCTCGGATTACGAGGTGGGGGAGGACACCATCCATACCATCATCTCCCGTTTTGAGCAGCGTGGGGTGAAGGACCTGGGCGAGCGCGCCGATATCCAGATCCAGGATGTGAAAGAAATACTCTTGCTGAGCCTGTAAAGTATAGGTAGAACGTAGAAGTATAAAGTATGGGCAAGGCCGCTGCAAGGGTAACTGCAGCGGCCTTGCCCATACTTTATACTTCCGTATCCTGACGCAGAATGCCCTTGAAGATGATCTTTACCAGGCCATCGAAGACCTCACCAGGCGTCTTGGGCAGCTCCTGCATCAGTTCTTTCGGAACCTGCTCGGTGAAGTCGGGGTTCAGGATCGTCTCCAGGGCGCTGGCGTAAAGCAGCACGGCCATGGTACGGTTCACGTCCGCGCGAACATAGCCCTCCCGGTAGCCTTCGTCCAGCAGGGCGCTGAACCGGAGAAAAGCGGCATCGGTTTTATACTTTTGCAGGTGCAGCCACGCCGAAGGAGCGTTTTTCCGGATATCCACCACAAAGTCCGGGTTGATGTCGTGCAGTTTGGTGCCCACATAGCCGAAAATGCGCCGCGTCTTGTCCGGGAAGGGCAGGCTCTCGTCTGCCAAAGTTCGCTCCACCTCCTGCTGTATGTCCTGCCCATGCTGCCGGATGATGCTACTCAGCAGCTCCTCCTTGCCCGGAAAGTGCTGATACAACGTTTTCTTGCTCATGCCCAGGCGCCTTGCCAGGTCCGCCATCAGCACTTTGCTATAGCCCTGGGTAAAGAACAGGGCCTTCGCCTCGGCTAAAATTCTGTCGCGTGGGGTTTCCTGAGCCTTCATAGTAAAGTCAGCGGGTTGAGGATTGTCGGTCTATGTGCCCCTGAAAGTATGGTTATTCAAGAGCAGATTCGCAAATATAAACATTAACGCATCACCTGCGGGAGGATAGGTAGTTGTATTTCCTGCCTTTATGCGGCTACACCTCTGAGAGGCCATACGAAATAAGGGGAATACGGCACGCAACCGGGAAACTTTTAAGAAGCATATTGCATTAATAAGCCATACCCTTTACCAGGTATGAGATCGTTGGTTGTTAATCTGTATGCATTAACATGTTGATATATAGTAAAGAGTCTATTTATATCAATGTTACGATTCTGTAAATTTTATTTTATTTATACTTGTATTTTTAAAGGTAGTCTTCTAAATTGCATCAAGCAGTTCCGGAAAAAGCTAGCCGGGAAATACAAAACGACCGACGACAGTTAGTAAACGATTTAAAACCAATGCTGTTAAAGTACATGTTTTCAGCAACAGTGCGCAACACAGCATTCACAGGCAATCTAACTTTTAGCCAATGCTAGACATCATCAACCTAATTGCATTCTCCGGTATTTTCAACGTGCTGTTCTTTTGGTATGCCTCCACCAAAATGAGATCCAAGCCGGACCCGATTAAAACACTGATCGTATCGTTTGTTTTCTCAATTCCCCTGAGCTTCCTGCTGATTGGCGTGTACACCACCATGCTGATCTACGCGGCCAAGAGCGGCGCCAGCGAAGATGCCATGTGGGAGTACATGGAGCAAGAGGAACTGCAGTAGAATAGCATTTACGTTATTACTAGTATACTTCTGAAACAGCGAAAGCCACCTATATGGGTGGCTTTCGCTGTTTTTATACTTTAAAAGATTAGTGGCTGCCGGCGCTGCTGCCTACATCGCTTCCGCCGTCCTGCACATCAGCGCTGCCGCGGCTGCCGCTTTTCTGCGATGGCACCCCGCCCACGTCGCCTCGTTTGGCCTCGGCGTTATCAATGTCCTGGCGCTGGCCGGTGGGGTTGATGTTGGGCACCTTGTTGCCTTTGTTCATCGTCTTGTTAAGGTCCTCGTTCTTGAGCTTGTCTTTATTCTTATCGTTCTTGTTCATCTTTCTAAATGGTTTAAGTTAATAATAGAGCCTGGTTTCTGGTCTCCTTTATACTTGTTTATACTTTATACGTTAGTCCCGCTCGTCACTGCCGGAGCTGTAACGGTCGTGCCTTGGGTTGCGGCTGGTATAGTTGCCGTGGTAGCTCCGGCGCCTGCCGCTCAGCGGGTCGTAGTGGCGGTTCCAGTCGGGGTCGTAGTTGCTGGTGCCATCGTAGCCGTAGCTGAGGGAGCCGGCCTGGTTGCCGTAGTTCTCGCCGCCGCCCTGTCCGTAGTGGTCGGGGCCATAGCTGGCGTTAAAGTTGCTGCTGCCATACCTGTCGCGCTCGTCCATGCGGTCGCGCACGCTGCGGTGCTGGCGGCTTCCATCATCGTTTCCGTAATCATTGCTGCGGTAGTGGTCCCGGTCGTTCCAGTCGGCGTAGTTGCTGCTGCGGTAATGCTTGTCGCCCTGGTCGCGGTAGCGGCTGTCGGTGTTATAGTTGTCGTGGTCGTAGCCCCGGTTGCGGCTGTCCTCGTTGTAGTTCCTGTTATAATCTCTGTTGTAATCGCGGTTGTAATTTTGATTATAGTCGTTGTCGCGGCGGCGGCTTCTATCTGTGCTGCCGAAGCCGTCCCAGGTCGTTTCGTTGCGGTGGTCGCTGGTGGTGTCCAGCCGGTAGGCGCCACGGTAGCTGTCCTCGTCCACCTGGCGGCGGCCCTGGTTGCGGTTGCGCTCGTTGCTGTCCCTATCCCTGTTCCAATAGTTTGATTCCATAGGTATTGAGTTTTGTTGATGTATCCATTTTAACGGATGCCGGGCCCCTGGGTTTAGGGCTACCTTAACCCAAGGGCGGTGCCGCACCGTAGAACAGGTAGCGTAAACATTCATTTAACAAATTCATCAAGCTATGAGAGACGACAGAAGAGACAACCAGAGGAGACAGGAGAATTACCCGGAAGACAGGGAGGGGCAGTGGCTGCATGGGCACCACCAGGGCCAGAACTCCGACAGGGGCAACTATACCACCGACTCGCACTTTAACCGTGGCTACGGGGTTAGCGCTGACAGCCAGTATGGCGACACCCGCAGCTTTAACAGCAATGCCGACCAGTGGCAGATGTCGCCGCAGGGCCGGTTCCAATCCGGGGGCGCGCACTACAGCGGGCAGGATTATACGCGCGGCGGCAGCGGAAGCGACAACCCCTACGGCATGAGCTACGTGCCAGACGACGACTACAACTCCGGCCGCCATTACGACCCGCAGGCCGATTACTCCGACAGAGACTTTGATGAGCTGAGACGCCAGGGCCGGTCTGATTACAGGTATGGCATGGCCGACGAGCGCTTCGGACACGACGTGCGCCGTGGCGACCACAGCGGCAACTGGGCGCGCGGCCAGCGCGGCGATTACGAGTCCTACCGCCGGTACGAACAGGGCAACCGCAACTATGACAACGACTACAGCGGCGGATTCAGCGGCCGTAACTACACGCCCGGCGAGCAGCACTACGGCGAAGGTAACCGCTACAGTGATAGGGATAGCCGCCAAGGCCAGCGGGAGGTAGATCGGGAGGGCTATATGCGCGACCGCGACCGTCGCTAAACCCGAACACCAAGTATAACTATGTATAACCGAAGCGGCGCAGCGTAAAGCCTGTGCCACTCATACTTTAAAGAACCATGAGAGACGAAAGAGATAGGCATTACGGCGACTTCAGCCGGGCTTACCGGCAGGAAGGATATGACAACGACCGCCACTGGCGCTTCCGTGGCCAGGAGCGGGCTCAATTAGGCGATACACGGAACGAACCGGGCCAGCATTACCGCATCCAGCATAGCCAGGAGTATGGCCGCAGGGGAGGAGACGCCTGTAACCAGGAGGATTTCTATAACGAGATGTACGACATCTCGAACTACACCGACCAGCCCAGGCCACAGGATTACGGCTTGCCGCACGGCGCCGAGAACGATCTGGACACCGTGGAGCGTTTCCCGTACGCTGAGGGACCTTACAACAGGCAAGTGCGGCACTACAGCTACAACACCGGCTATAACCCGAACTACGACAACCCGGAGGAGGGGGATCGTTACCGCGACTTTGACAGCCGGGGCAATCACGGCTACCGGCACGATGCCTCCTATGGCAACGAGGATGAGTTCAGGGACTTCGGGGATGACCACTATGGCCGCCACGACCGCAGCAACAGCGGCTATTACGGTTATTTTGGAGGCTACAACAGATAAGCATACTTTCATGTAACCATTCCGTATAAGGAGCTGTACATTGTATTAAATTTCCATCTGAGAAAAGGCCGCGGCAGGAGCTGCGGCTTTTTTTTGCCCCATCCCTTCGTTTGCTGCATCATCTGCCAGTGCTACGCAGCTGCACGTATTGCACTGTTTCTTAGTCCATACTTGCAGCGCTAGTTTCTACGGATCCTTTTAATAATTTTTTCAGAGCGATAATTGACTTACCGTTAGCTATGTCGTATGTTTGCGACATACATCAAATTAAAAGCATGACCTACACCAAAGCCACACAATTCAGCCAGGAGCAGCAGGAGGTGGCCCGCATCGCCAAGGTGTTGTCGCACCCGGCGCGCATTGCCATCCTGCAGCACCTGGCCGAGACCAAGACCTGCATCTCCGGCGATATCTCCAGCGCCCTGCCGCTGAGCCGCACCACCGTGTCGCAGCACCTCACAGAGCTGAAAAATGCCGGTCTGATCAGAGGGGAGATAGACGGCCTCACCGTCTGCTATTGCATCGACCAGGAGCAGTATGACAGGGCCAGGCATTTAGTAGAGTCCATGCTCGCTGCCATTAAGAGTACCTGCTGCGACGCTGGCTGCAGCTGTTAAACAAAAAGATTTAACCCCTTAAAGTATAAACCGATGAGCCATACTGTATTTCCGCGCATGCACGTGAGCCTTTACGTGAGCGATATCCGCAAAACCACTGCATTCTATACTTCCTTCTTTGGCCAGGAGCCGGCCAAGGTAAAGCCGAACTACGCCAAGTATGTGCTCGATACCCCGTCGCTGATCATCTCGTTTGTGGAAAACCCGGAGCGGGTGCAGCAGCACTTTGGCCACCTGGGTTTCCAGGTGGAGACGCAGGTGGAACTGGAGCAGCGCCTGGAGGTGGCTAAGGCCCTGGGCCAGGTATCAAAAGAGGAGATCGGCACGGCCTGCTGCTATGCCGTGCAGGATAAGTTTTGGGTGGAGGATCCGGATGGCGTGCAGTGGGAGGTGTATTATTTCCATGAGGATGCCGAGTTCAACGACCCGCATTACGAGAGTGCCGACGCCAGCGCCTGCTGCATGCCGCCGGCCAAAGAAGAGAAGCCAATGGTGCAGCTGACCGACATCAGCTTTGTGTCTGATTTTGAAGGAGGGGCCTGCACCCCCGGCGGTGGCTGCTGCTAAGTATAAAGTATAAGTGATAATGCGCCAGCAAGTATAAAACGCATACTTGTTGGCACTTGTGTAACGCTGGTTAAACCTACACTGAAGTATGAAGATCGCCTTCTTCAGCGATATCCACGCTAACCTGCCCGCCCTGGAGGCCGTGCTGCAGGACCTGCAAGAGAAACAACCGGACATGGTCTACTGCCTCGGCGACCTGGTAGGGTATAACGTTTGGGCCAACGAGGTAGTGGAGCTTATCCGCAAGCACCGCATCCCCACCATTGCCGGGAATTACGACGAGGGCGTGGGCCTGCACAGCGGCGACTGCGGCTGCGCCTACAAAACTGAGGAAGATAAAGCCCGCGGCAACCAGTCCATCGACTACACGAACCAGATCATCAGCCACGAGAACCGGAAATATTTGCGGGAGTTGCCCCGTCATTTCCGGGTGGAGTTGCAGCCAAAGGAGGGAGAGAAGCTGCGGATCCTGATGGTGCACGGCAGTCCGCGCAAGATTAACGAGTACCTCTTTGAGGACCGGCCGGAGAATAGTATGGTACGCATGCTGGAAGAGGCGGAGGCAGACGTTATGCTGTTTGGCCACACGCACAAGCCCTATCACCGGCAACTGGAAACGGATGGCAAGTATAGACACGCCATAAACCTGGGCTCGGTGGGCAAGCCGAAGGATGGCGACCCGCGCGCCTGCTACGTGCTGCTGGAGCTGGACGAGCACAGCACTGCCGCTGCGCCCGAAAGTATAACAGTGACCTTCGTGCGCGTGCCCTACGACGTGGAGCGGGCTGCTCGTGCCGTGGAGGAGAGCCCGCTGCCAAACGCGTTTGCCGATATGCTGCGCAAGGCTTATTAAAGTATAAAATATAGCTGTTTATGCTTCCTTACTTAAAGTACAACAATAGATAGAATGACGACTTCCTGCAACCCAACGTATAAACGCCAGCGCCTTTCTTTCCTAGACCGCTACCTTACCCTCTGGATCTTCCTGGCGATGGGGCTGGGCGTGGCACTGGGCTACCTGGTGCCGGGCATGGAGCGCTTCATCAACTCCTTCCAAAGCGGCACCACGAACGTGCCCATCGCGCTGGGCCTGATCATGATGATGTACCCGCCCCTGGCCAAAGTGCGCTATGAGCAGCTGGGCAAGGTGTTCCGCAACTTCAGGGTGCTGTCGGTGTCGCTGGTGCTGAACTGGCTGGTGGGGCCGGTGCTTATGTTCCTGCTGGCCATTCTTTTCCTCCGCGATTACCCCGAGTACATGGTGGGCCTGATCATGATCGGCCTGGCCCGCTGCATCGCCATGGTGATCGTGTGGAACGAACTGGCCGAGGGCGACCGAGAGTACGCTGCCGGGCTGGTGGCCTTTAACAGTATCTTCCAGGTGCTGTTCTACAGCCTGTTTGCCTACCTTTTCATCACGGTGCTGCCGCCATACTTTGGCATCAAAGGCGAGCTAATAAGTATAAGGATGGGCGAGGTGGCCGAGAGTGTGGCCATTTACCTGGGCATTCCGTTTGCAGCCGGCCTGCTCTCCAGGCTGGTGCTCAAACGCCTAAAGGGCGAGGCGTGGTACCAGCAGAAGTTCATTCCGGCCATCAGCCCCATTACGCTTGTTGCCTTGCTTTTTACCATCGTGGTGATGTTCAGCCTGAAAGGGAACACCATTGTAAGCATTCCTTTCGATGTGCTGCTGCTGGCCGTGCCGCTGGTAATTTACTTTGCGGTGATGTTTTTGGTGAGCTTTTTTGCCGGCAAGGCGGTGGGGGTGGACTACGCGCAGAACGCAGCCATCTCGTTTACGGCGGCGGGAAATAATTTTGAGCTGGCCATAGCCGTGGCCATCGGCGTGTTCGGCATCAACTCGGGCCAGGCCTTTGTGGGGGTGGTGGGGCCGCTGGTGGAGGTGCCCGCGCTTATACTTTTAGTGAACGTGGCGCAGTGGTTGCGGAAGCGCTTCTATACTTCCCGGGAGCTGAAGGAGCAAGTTACGGCCTGATTCTATCAACATGACGCAAAGAAAGCCTGTCCTACATGTGGCAGGCTTTCTTTTTATACTTCCAGTTCAGAATTCCTTCAGACTTCTTCCTTAATTTACCGTTTCTGAAGAACCTATGAAGATACTTGTAATAGAAGATGAGGCGGCCCTGAAGGACTCGATCGTGGCGTACCTGAAGCAGGAGGGGTATACCTGCGATGAGGCCACCGATTACCGCAGCGCGCTGCTCAAAACCGCCTCGCATACTTACGCCTGCGTAGTGGTAGACCTCACGCTGCCGGATGGCAACGGCCTGAACATCGTGCGCTCGCTCAAAGAAAACCACACGGATACGGGCATCATCATTATCTCCGCTAAAAATGCCCTCGACGACAAGATTACGGGCCTGGAGGTGGGCGCCGATGATTACCTGACCAAGCCTTTTCACCTCTCGGAGTTAAATGCGCGCCTGAAATCGGTGCTGCGGCGGCGTAACTTTAACGGGCAGAAGGTGCTGCGCGTGGGCGAGGTGGAGGTGCAGCCGGAGGCGGCAGAGGCCTCGGTGGCGGGCAAGCCGCTTACCCTCACCCGCAAGGAGTATGAACTGCTGTTATACTTTGTCTCCAACCGCAACCGCGTGCTTACCAAGGAGTCCATAGCCGAGTACCTGTGGGGCGATCATATCGAGATGCTGGACTCGCTCGACTTTGTGTACACGCACATTAAGAACCTGCGCCGCAAGATCATAGAAGCCGGAGGACAGGATTACATCAACACCGTGTACGGGCTGGGGTATAAGTTTATGAGCCCATGAGAGTTCTCACCAAGACCAGTTTATACTACCTGCTGGTGTCGCTGGTGGTGTTTGCGGTGGGCGGCACGGTGTTTTACCTTACGCTGCGCGAGGAGATCTACGACGAAGTGGACGACCAGTTGTTTACCGACAAGGAGAACATCATCGCCTATATCCGTCAGTACGACCGTCTGCCCAATGTAACCTCCGGTATCTCAGAGGCCATCCACGTGAGGAAGGCCAACCCGGAAAAACTGGTGATGGAGCAGCTCAAGGACACGCTCATCTTCAGCTCCTACGACGAGGAGTTCATCCCGTTCCGGCAACTTACCTTCACGGCCTACCGGCAGGGGGAGCCCTACGAGTATACCATCTTCAAATCGGTGATGGATTTTGAGGACCTGACGGAAAGCACGGTGCTGGCCATGGTGTGGATCTTCCTGCTGCTGCTCGTGGGCCTGGTGTTCGTGAACTACTACATCAACAAGTATACCTGGCGCCACTTTTACGGCACCCTGGCCAAGCTCAAAAGCTATACCCTGAGCCAGCACCAGCCCCTGGCGCTGAGGCAGAGCAACACCCGCGAGTTTGAGGAGCTGAACCAGGTGCTGCAAAGTATGACCGGCAAGATCCACAACGATTACCTGAACCTGAAGGAGTTCACCGAGAACGTCTCGCATGAGATACAGACGCCGCTGGCCATTGCAAGCAGCAAGCTGGAGCTGTTCATGCAGTCCGAGAACATCACCGAGGAGCAGGCCCTGCTGCTGTCGGATATGTACAGCGCCCTTAACCGGCTGGCCCGCCTCAACAAGTCCCTCATCCTGCTCACCCGCATCGAGAACCGCGAGTTCAGCGTGGAGGAGCGGGTGCCACTGCACCGGCTGCTGCAGGAGCAACTGGCGCACCTGCAGGAGATTATTGCCATGCGGGAACTGGAAGTGCGGCAGGAGGAGCTGGACGAAGCGTACCTGCACATGAACAGCGGCCTGGCCGATGTGCTGCTGCAGAACCTGCTCAACAACGCCATCAAGCATAATAAGCCCGGCGGAAGTATAAAAGTGCTGCTCAACAGCCAGAAACTCTGCATCCGCAACACCGGCGACGCGCCGCAGGACCAGCCCGAGAAGCTCTTCGGCCGCTTCCAGACCGGCCACGACGCCGTGGGCTCGCTGGGGATAGGGCTGGCGCTGGTGAAGAAAATCTGCGACATCTACGGGCTGATCCCCAAGTATAACTACACCAACGGCGAGCACAGCCTCTGCATTTATTTTACAAAATAGCACCTTATCCAGCAGGTTCTTCAGATTCTCTTCAAAATCAGCCAGTATACTTGTGTATAGGCTTACATTAAAATATTAGATATATGAAGAAGAGAAGAATAAGCGGTGTGTTGCTTGGCGGGATGCTGCTGCTGGGCGCTACATCGTGTAGCGATATACAAGGAGAGATAAGCGAACTATGGGACAAGGTGGAGGTGCCGGAAGCAGTTAAGACACAATTTACGTCGCTCTACCCTGATGTGAAAAACCTGGATTGGGACGAGGAGGCGGAAGGCTTTGAAGCGGAGTTTGAACTGGGCGGAAGGGAGCGCTCCGTGCTGTTCAGCCCCGAAGGCAAACTGCTGCAGGTAGAAGAGGAGATAGCAGCCAACAGCCTGCCGCCGCAGGTGCTGGCGTATGTGCAGCAGCATTTCGACAAGTACACCCTCGACGAGACGAGCTTGCTGAAGGTAGGCGAGAACATAAGCTACGAAGTGGATCTGGAGTACCGTGATGCGGAGGTGGAGCTTTCCTTTGACCAGAGCGGGCAACTGCTGGGGCAGACAGGGAGCGGCGCAAGTATAAATTCGCCGCAGTTGCAGGAGGCATCGCTTGTGGGCTCGCTGGGCTTGGCGGCCTCCTCTGCAAACGCGTTCTCCAAGCCGGTGGCTTCCTGGGAACTGCCTTCCGAACTGCGCGAGGTCTCCGGCATTGCGCTGCTGCCCGACGGGCGCATGGCCTGTATCCAGGATGAGAAAGGGACTATCTTCATCTATAACCTGACTTCTAAAAAGTTGGAAGAGCAATATCCGTTTGGCGAGTCGGGCGACTATGAGGGGATCGCGGTAGATGGAAAGACGGCCTACATCCTGCGCAGCGACGGCACGGTCTTCGAGGTGAATGATTTTATGAGCGCGAAACCAAACGTGAAGGAGCATAAGTCCATGCTGGCGGGCAGCCAGAACACCGAGGGCCTGGCGCTAGATAAGAGCAACAACCGCCTGCTGATCGCCTGTAAGGGCCACGACAGGAAACTGGGCAATAACAAGGGCATCTATGCGCTGGACCTGCGTACCGGGAAGATGAACCCCGAGCCTGTGATCTCGATTCCGCTGGCGCAGGAGCCGCTGCAGGCACCGGCCGGGGATAAGAAAAAGGCAAAGGATGGATATGATGTGCTGCAGCCCTCTTCGCTGGAGATACACCCACAGACCGGCGCGTATTACGTGCTGGACGCCGTGAACCAGCGCATCATGGTGCTGGAGAAGGATGGAAAGATCGGCAAGCTGGAAACGCTGGACGAGAACCTGATGCGGCAGCCGGAAGGGCTGGCCTTTGGACCGAACGGGGAAGTATACATCGCCACGGAGGGCAGCAAGAAAAGCAACGGCGCCATCCTGAAGTATAACGCCGCCCTGTAAGTATAAAGTATAAAGTGCCTATAAAAGCAGGAGGGGCAGCGATGGAACGTATCGCTGCCCCTTTTTAATTTTTTCCTTTAGCCTACTTATTTCAGCTCCAGTATCAGCGGTGCTTTAACAGGCAGGCTGATCTTAGACTGGCCCAATTCGTAGGTTTTACCGGTGAGCACATCAGTGCCTTGCTTTATACGTTGTAATTGCGGCGCGAATTTCTGCAGCTCCAGCTCGTAGGGTTTCTCGTTCTTGTTCAAGATCACCATCACTTTATTGTCTCCCTGCTCGCGGAAGTATACATACACGCCTTTGTAGGGGGCATAATGCGTTAGCTTGCCGGTGTGCACCGCCGCAGCGTTTTTGCGCCAATTGAGCAGCTTTTTGGTGAACTGCTGCATCTCCTGCTGCTCCGGCGAGAGGCCCTTTCCGGTAAAGGCATTCACTTTATCGCCGGCCCATCCTCCCGGAAAATCCGTCCGGATGATGCCGTGGTCGCCGCGCTCCTCGTTGTGCATCAGGATCTCCGTGCCGTAGTATACCTGCGGGATGCCGCGCGTGGTCAGGATAAAAGCCAGCGCCAGCTTGGTCAGGTCGGCGTCCTGGTTCAGTTGGGTATAGATGCGGTCCATATCGTGGTTGTCGGCAAACACCACCAGGTTTTGTGGGTCGGCATAGAGGAAATCAGTGGCCAGCACGTTGTACAGGTGCAGCCAGCCGGTATCCCAGCCGCTTTCATCGTCGCGCAGAGCCGTGGTGAGGGCTCCCTGTAGCGGGAAATCCATCAGGCTGGGCAGGAAGGAAGTATAGCCGTTCGGGTTCTGCTTGCCGCGCTGCCAGTAGGCTATAATGGCCGGGTTCAAGGACCACTCTTCGCCCACAATATTAAAGTTCGGGTACTCCTTCATCACGCGGCGCGTCCACTCGCTCATAAAGTCCGGGTCGGGGTATGAGTAAGTGTCCATCCGGATGCCGCCCAAATCTGCGTACTCAATCCACCAGAGGGTGTTCTGGATCAGGTAGGTGGCTAGTAGCTCGTTGCGCTGGTTCAGATCGGGCATCGACTCCACAAACCAGCCGTCGGTGTGCAGCTTGCGGTCGTAGGCAGCGGCGTAGGGGTCCTGTATGGCTTCGCGGCGGTGGTTGGTGGTCTTAAAGTCGCCCTGGAAGTTGAGCCAGTCCTCGGTCGGCAGGTCTTTCATCCACCAGTGCTCCGAGCCGATGTGGTTCAGGATCATGTCCATTACCAGTTTAATGCCGCGCTCCTTGGCCTGCTGCGATAGCTTTACATACTCCTTGTTGGAGCCGAAGCGCGGGTCCACCTGGTAATAATCGGTGGTGGAGTAGCCGTGGTAGGAGGTCCGGTCCTGGTTGTTTTCCAGCACGGGGTTCACCCAAAGGGCGGTAAAGCCCATGTCCTGGATGTAGTCCAGGTGTTGGATGATGCCCGTGATGTCTCCGCCGTGCCGGCCGCTTTTGTCGGAGCGGTTCAGCCCCTCGGTCATGCCCTTCACGTTGTCGTTTTTGGGGTTGCCGTTGGCAAAGCGATCCGGGGTGATAAGGTAGATGACATCGGCGGGGGTAAAGCCCTGGCGGCTGGCGGAGCTGGCCGCGCGCTGCCGCAGTTCGTAAGTATAACGGTGCACGGTCTTGTTGCCTCGCTTCAGCTGCAGGGTAAACTTGCCAGGCTTTGCGTTTTGAAGGTCCAGGTTGAGGAAGAGGTAGTTGGGGCTTTTTACCTTGATCACGTCTTTAAGCGCCACGCCTGCCTGGTTCAGGGATGGGGTCAGGTTTCTGATGTTGTCGCCGTGCAGCATCAATTGCAGGTGGGTGTCTTTCATGCCGGTCCACCAGAAGGCGGGCTCTACCCGCAGTTGCTGGGCAAAGGCCGCTGAGTACAGCAGGGTGAGCAGGAGCGAAAGCGTTAGTAGTTTTATCCGGTTCATAGACTTGGAGTGGTAGAAGTATGGCAGGATTGATTCCTGTTCATACTTAGATAGCCGTTAAAGTATGGGTTTATCCCTCCCGGGCTCACCTTTTATACTTTTGGATTGGAAGTATAGCCGTAAAAAAAGCAGGCAACCGTTTCCGGAAGCCTGCTTCAAGTATAACGTATAAAAGCCTTACTTCAGGATCACCCCATCCGCCACGAAGCGCAGCTCCTCTTTTGGCGCTGTAATGGCGGCTATCTCTGCCTCCGACTTACCGGCGTCCTCGGCAAAGTGGCGCAGGTCCTCCACAGACACCAGCTCTCGTTTGGCCGTACCGGTAAACACGACTTGCCGCCCTTCCAGGTTTTCCGTCGGCACGAAAAATCCATAATCACGGAACGTCACTTTCATGTCACTGTCATCGCTCAGCTTCACATCCATCCAGCACCCTTTCTTCTGGCAGCTTTGCTTTATCTCGGCGGCCACGGTGGCCTGTACCGAGTCCTTACCGGCCACGGCGGCCGTTAAGGCAGCGGCTGGCAGCACGTTTTCCTCGGAAAAGGGAGCACCGAACGCAGCCCCTGCCTCCGATGACAGCGCTTCCTGCGCCGTTGTTGTTTCTGTGGCAGCCTGTTGCTGGTTGCAGCCGTAAGCCATGGCGGCCACGAGCAGAAGGAGAGTAGCTTTTTTCATGTATCGTGTTTATGGTGAAAGAATTACAAAAGTAGCAAATCAATACTCAGTTGCAAGTCCTGCGCCTACGTATTCCTGTTGCTTGGGAGAGCCGGTACGGTGTGCATAAAGTATGGGATTGAGCTCAACTCCTTGTTTCTGTTAAGGAAGGTAGTCTGCAAGGTGTAAGGGTTTTATACTTTACCGCGATGTCAGGTTCATCCAGCGGGCGCGGTCTATGGTGATGGTGACGCGGCCGGTGAGCAGCGGCAGGTAGGCCACCGGCAGCGAGGCCTGGAAATCCGAGAGCCACAGGTCCAGGGTGGTGGAGAAGTATAACGAGCTGCTCTCCGGAGAAAAACTGATGGGCACGACCAGGTCCCGGGTTACGCTTTGCAGCTGCACCGCGGTCTTGCGCCTGATGGTCTCCGAGCCGAGGTTGCCGGCGTTGATCTGCCGCTCCGGCGCAGCCATGGTGATGTAGAGCTGCGGGTATCGCGCCCCGAACAGCACGTCGAAGGCCATGTTTTGCGGGATGGTATCCTGCAGCGGAACCAGAGTCTCCAGGGAGAGAACGCACTCGAGCTGCTGCAGGTCCTTGTTGTAGCGCACCAGCATCTGGTCCGACACGAACTCGTATGGTGCGGAATGCCCATCCAGCGTGAGCAGTACACGGTTACTGCCGGTGTATGGCGTACGGTTTCGCTGGCCCACCACATCAGGGGCAGACAGCAGCAATGGGAGCAATAACAAGAGGTATAGCAGGCGTAAATTTCTCTCCATAGGTGGCGTTGGGGCTAAGGTCTCTTCTAAAGCTTCTAACGCAAACGGGCAGGCGCAGGGCTATACTTTTCCGGCAGAAATCAGCACAACTAAAAGATTCTGATAAGGTTACTAGGGTAGGACGTGGCCAAACTCAAATAAAAGAGGCTTTTGCAAAACTATAACAAGGTCGCAAAAGTATAAATTACTACACGTATACAGTGCAGCAGGTACAACAGCGCGGCCCGCATTCAGCGCACAGGATAACGGAGCAGAGGATGAACCAGGATAAAAAGAACCAAGTAAACCCCAAGCAGCGGTCAGCCTTCAAGCGGATCGAGCGGATGCACCCGATCAGGATGCTGCTCTACCTGAGCATGGTGGGCATTGGGGTGCTGTTCTTTGTGCTGGTGGTGGCCTTTGCGCGTACAGGCGGCTTTCCGGAAGGGCAGTTTGACCTCCCGAAGTTCTTTAGCATCAGCACCATCATACTTCTCTTCAGCAGCTATACCATCTCCAGGGTGCCCCGCTTCTACAAGCAGGAAAAGCTGAAGAAAATGGCGCGTTACCTGGGCGCCACGCTTGGCCTGGGGCTTCTATTCATCGGGGCGCAGCTTATCGGCTGGAACGAAATGACGAAAACGGGCGTGTACTTCTCCGGCAAATCCTCCGGCACCTACCTCTACCTCATATCGGCGCTGCACATCCTGCATTTATCGGGCGGTATTATTTTCCTGTCGTTCATGGTGTTTAAGATGGTTTACGTGAACAGCGACGCCGTGCGCAGCCTCGTCTTCATCCGTGATCCCTTCCGCCGCCTGCAGCTTTCGATGCTCAACAGCTACTGGCATTTCCTTGATTTTCTGTGGCTGGGTTTGTACCTGGTACTGCTCTTTATCGCTTAAGTATAAATTGTATAGCCAGGCAAAGTATAAGCTCTTGTTGAAGCTGATCTTTTCTACTTTCTGCTTTTCTCAAAGTATAAACAGGAATCCCCGCCAAAGTATGAACCTTGGCGGGGATTCCTGATATAGATGATTTCTGCTCTTACCTGACTAAGGTGACGCTGCCCTTGTAGGTGGTGGTGCCGTAGTCGATCACGTAGAAGTACACGCCGTCGTTGACCTCGCTGCCGTCCCAGCTGAAGCGGCTGTCGGTGCTGCGGAACACCTCACGGCCCCAGCGGTTGTAGACCTTGATACTGGTGAAGGTGGCGGTGCAGAACTCGGGCGGCAGGTTGGGAATGTGGAAGAAGTCGTTCTTACCGTCGCCGTTGGGGGTGAAGATGTTGGCCGGCACGTAGTCAGCGATCCTGGGTGCCTCCACCCGGAATTCCATCGTCAGGCGCTGGGGTTTGGGGTCGCAGGCGTCCTCCTGAAGTATGAAGTTGACGCGCAGCACCTCCTGCAGCGCGGCCGGGCAGTTGGCCACCCAGGTGAACTTGCCCTTGGCTTCCCCGGCGGCGCCCGTGGCCGTGAACGCCATGCCGTAGTTGGCCAGGCTGAAGCCGTCTCCCTCAGCCGACATGATCAGGTTGTCCAGGTCCAGGTCCAGCCCGTCGAAGTTCGCCTCGAAGGCGTCGTCCAGCTTAAGGGCAAAGGAATGGGTGCTCTGGTCTGAGGTGAGGGTGGGGGCGTTATTGGGATCCTTTAGCACAAACTCCAGCGTCAGTTCTTTGTCCGGTGAGGTGTCGCAGGCATCCTCGGTAAGGTTGAATTTCACGCGCAGGTTGTCTTGCTGAAACGCCTCGCAGGTGGGGGTCCAGGTAAACACGCCGTCTGCCGCGCCGGCGCCACCCGTACTGCTGAACTGCATGTCGTACTGTTCCAGCGAGGCGCCATCGATACTAGCCAGTAGCGAGAGCATGTCCTGGTCCAGGTCGCGGCCGAAGATGTTGGCGGTAAAGGGCTGCCCTACTTCCAATTCTATGGTGGTGGCCTCCTGGTCTGAGCCGATGGTGGGTTCATGGTTATTGGAGATGGTCCTTACCTCGATTGTTTCGGTGCGGATCTGCTCCTTGTTACAAGCGGTGCTCCTGACGGTAAAATCCAACGTATAGCGCTCCTTCTTCATCGTTTCGCAGGTGATGTCCCAGGAGAAAGGAGAGGAAACCTCGCCGGGACCGCTTTTGTTCTCGAAGTGTATCTGTTCAGTGCCCATGTCAAAGTCTCTGCCTGTCGCACTGAGCAGCACCTCGTCCTTGTCGGGATCCAGGCCCAGCACGTTAAAATCAATCCGGTCGCCCTCACGCACCTCAAATATGCGCTTTTTAGTGGAGAGCGTTACGGCTGGCGGCGCGTCGGGCAAGGGTTCTATCACGAAGCTTACCCGCACCGTGTCCTGGCGGGGCAGGCTGCAGCCGTCATCCTTCACGATGAAATCCATCTGGTATACTTTGCCCTCGGTATTGAAGCACGCGTCGAAGCAGACGGTGGCGCTTAGCGTATCCTGGCTGGTGCCCTGGTTGATGATGCCCCTGGTGTCGCCGGTAAAAGTATAGCTTGCGCCGGAGAAGTTAACCGGCTGCGCCCGCAGCTCCACGTACTCACTCATGTCCGGATCTGTGAAGAACACGTTCAGGCAGCGCTCGGTGTCGGAGGAGCTGATGCGCAGCACTTCCCCCTCCTGGTAGATATTCTTTTTGCCTTTCTGCTGCGCGATTACCTGGGGTGTTTGGTTGCGGGGGCAATCCAGCACCAGCACCTGGAAATCACGCCTTACCTCACCTATTTTCGTTCTATTGCGGTACTCCTGCACCCGGATTCCGAACACAAAGAGGCCTTTGCGGGCCGGGCGCATCGTCAGTAAACCGGAATTCTGGTCTATGTTCAGGGCCGGGGTGCCCGGTATCTGCGTGGAGGCGTTGTAGCCCGGCAGCCACTGGATGAGCGGGTAAGGGGCCGGCAATGGGGCCCTGATGTAGCTTGGCGGGTACGTTATGTTATAGTAAGCCGGCTGGTCAGGGTAGGTGTAACCGTTGAGCGGGGTCACCATGTCGTACACCAGGGAGTCGCCGTCCGGGTCGGTGCCATTGAACTCGAAATAAAAGAGTTCGTCTACGCAGGCGTAGTCGCTGAGCGGGGGGAAAAGGATGGGGGAGGAGTTCTGGAAGAATTGCCCGCTCTGGATAACCGGTGGAAACTCCATGTAAAACACCTGCGCGGCATCCTCCGGCCTTACAATGTTATTGATGGTGCGGTTGCGGCAGCAGCGCTCCCAGGTAATATAATAGCCGCCCGGTTCGTTGTAGATGTTCGGGTCCAGGTAAATGTTGGAGGTATAGATGATTTTGTCTGTTACCAGTTCTCCCACGGTACAGTCAATATTGGTGTAGGGCACCCGCCTGGTGGAAGTAAGGTTCAGGGTGGCGCGGCCAATGTTCCTGTTGGTGGCCTTGCTGAAGATGTTCACGGATACATAGGGGTCTTTCGCGCCGATGCTTCCGTTAATCACATCAAAGTACAGGTTCAGGCTTAGCTTGTAGTTATACCCACTGAGGTGCTGCATCTCGAACTCGCCCCCCACAATATGTGTGGCGCGAGCGGAAAGGAAACAGGTGCACAGCAGGAAAGTTAGGAGAAGTAGACGTTGCAGCATAGGCCCAGCCAAATTGTTAAAGTATAATTCTGACTTAAATATAGCAGAAGCTACGGATATTTAAACAGTTTCTAAGAAGATTATACTATACTGACGGGGCGGCTGTTGTTCCTTCGGGCAGGTTTATCTACGGGGCTGCTCGTGTGGCTGCAGTGTCTTCTCCAGCAGTTCCTCGAAGGGCAGCGGTTTGGAGAAGAAGGCATCCTGGTAGCTATTGACGGCGAAGCGGATAAAACCGGGCCGATTGTTCACTTTGATGTAATCAAGCAGCACGTTGCCGTACAGCTGGTTGCAGAGGCTGGTGCCAGGCAAATCGGAGGCGGGAGGGGTTAGCACGAGTTTTTCTATTTCCTCGGTGTACCGCTCGTGCCGCACCTGTAGTTTGTTGCCGCTGTGCAGCGTATAGCCCTGCTGCTGCACGCGGTCTTTGAGGAGCTCAAGGAAAAAGCCGAAATTCTCGGCTCCTATACTTGGGTCATAAAAGAAAATGGCACCTCTCAGGTGCTCCTCCGCTATAACCTGCACCCGGTACCGGGCCGGCAAATCAGCCTTTTTATAGTGATAGGCGGTGAAAAAGGGCTCCGTCCAGTTTAGGTATGTTTGGTTCGAGAGCCATGTATGGTAGGCATCCATAAACTTAGCCGAGCGCTTTGTAACGCTGCAGGTGGGCAAATTCTTCCTATAGCCCAACAATCGCTTAAAAAAATCGTTAAATGGCATCTGATTATTTACCTGATAAACATACTTTGCCCTAAATAGTTTTTAGGCTATGCCTGGAGCCGGTGATGACCGGGTGGCGTTTAACAAAAAATGTGTTTAAAGACTCTGAGTTTAAAAATAACGATCATATGCCAGTTGCGCGCTGTGGGCCGGAAGTATAAACGGCTGCTGTCCCGCTGCTGCAAACCCTGAAAACTTATGGAAATACTGACACAAGAACTCGAGACCAAGAAGCGGCTGCTACAGGAGAGTAACAGGCTGCTGAACGCGCAAATAAAGGCTGCCAAGGATGCCATGGACGAGGCTCAGGAAAGCGCGAATGACCACCAGGGAGCCATGGAGGACAAATTTGAGTCGTTCCGGGAGAACTGCCAGATACAGCGCGACATGTATGCCCGGCAGCTGGACGAGCTGATGACCACACAGAGCGTGCTGCGCCGCATTAACGCCACCAAGCTGAACCACGATGTATCCCTAGGGGCGGTGGTGCACACGGAGCTGCAGAACTACTTCATTGGCGTGAGTCTGGGGCAGATTGTGCTGGATGGGGAAAGCTATTACGCTATCTCGGGCCTCTCGCCATTGTTTAAAGCCATGATGGGCAAGACGACCGGAGAAACCTTTGAGTTTAGAGACAAAAGCTATAAGATATTGCAAGTATTTTAGAATCTGAGATTTTTACCCAAACATTAAAAACCCACAGGACCAGTTTGGAGTTAAAAGGATGGTAAAGGGTTAATAAAAAGGGTTAGCTGTAAATAGCTAACCCTTTTGCTTTTATATATTTTATGAGGCTTACTCCACCCGCGTCCAGTACTGTGTGCGGCCAATAAGCGAGATGCCGATGTAGCCTTTCACTTCCATTTTGTCTTTGCCGGTCATCTTCATGTAGCAACTGTAGGTTTTGCCGCTCTCCGGATCGTAGATCGTGCCATCATCCCACTTATTGTCGCCGTCATACTCAAAGCCTTCCATAAACCGCAATCCTATCAGCGGCTTGCTGCGCAGCTTCTTGTCGGGGTTGTTATCGTCCAGCTTGGGTTTTCCATTGCGCAGGGGCTCCTTTAGCGACACGATCTTGCCGCACAGTTTTTCGCCGCACTTGTAGATCTCGAACTTGGCCTTGCCTTCTTCGTTCGTCCAGGTCCCGATCGGTGACAGGCTCTGGGCCCAGGCGGCAGACGTGAAAAGCATGAGCATCAGAAGGGGTAAGAGGTGCTTTCTCATGGGTTAAGATTTGTGGTTAGTTTGCAATGTAATTTAAGGAAATTTTTTTACCTGCCAGTTCTGCACGCATTAAAATTCAAGCCCAGCTATAAACCATTTTCAGGCTGAACCGGCGGGCCTGGCAGGGACAGAAGTATACTTGGTACTTGTGCAGCGCATTGCTTTACAGATACTTATAAGTATGCCGCGCAAAAGCAGATCTAAGTGGGCTTCAGGGTGCCGTGGCAGCGCTTGCGGCATCCGGGGAAAGTATGAAAACAAACACCGAAACATTGTGAACTAATCCCCGTTTTTTTACCTTTATACACAAGTGAGTGGCGGGTGCCACGGCCTTTAAGCCAGATGTTGGTTACAAAACGCAGCGTCGGCTTAAGGTTTATGTCGGACTAAAGAGAAAGGAGGTGCTATGTCTAATCCATCGGTCGTCTTAGTAAGCCAAGGTAATAATGCTCACGTAAAAGGTGAGCTGGCTTAGTAAGCAGTACTGGCTACTGCTTACGCAGATAGCGATTTACCTTTGGTCTTCTTAAGAGATGGTAAACTGAAACACAGGGCGCCGCTTACTGAGAAATTGAAGGATTCCTGAAACACCTGGTGTAACTTGACGGGCTACACCGGGTGTTTCTTTTTTATGCCCCGCCCAACGTATAAAACCTACAGGTCGTCCTTGTAGATGCTTTTGTTGCGCATGCGCCGCTCCTGCACAAAGGTGCCCACATAAAAAGCCACGGCCACAAAGCTGCTCAGCCCCATCAGCAGCAGCAGCACGTGCTGCAAACTCCACCCAAAGCCCTCCGGCTCTATTTGCCAGATCATCAGCAGTCCCGCCAGCAGCGTGAGCGCCGACACCGTGTTAAACACAAAGCGGTTGTGCTTGCGCAGATGATAGGTGCAGGCCAGCAGCAAAATACCCAGAAACGGGGCGAGAAGTGCCATAGGCGGCCTGGCCGGGTGGCTGAAGTATAGAATAGTGCCGGCAATGAGAAGCACCAGCGCGTTCAGGGTGTTAATGACATAGGGATGTACCATAGCTCAGAGATTTGCCCGGTAGGGCCACTGCGGCCCTGCTATGGTTGCTTGTACGTGAAAATGCGGAAGTGTTATACTTGCTTAGAGCACACGGCGCACCTGCAGAAAGCGCACCTCATAGCCGCTGCCCTCTACCTGGCTCAGTTTTACGCCCCCGTTCGACGAGGAGTGCACAAATTCAATGGTATCGCCGGGCTGGGAGATGACGATGCCGACGTGGCCGGGCTCGCGCACCTGCGGGTTAGTGCCGGTAAAAATCACCAGGTCTCCGGGACGGGCCTGCTGCCGCGTTACCTGCTCGCCCTCCTCTGCCTGCATGCGGGAAGAATGGGGCAAAGCTACCTCATACCTGTCATACACGTGCGTGATGAAGCCAGAACAGTCGAAGCCTGCGGGTGTTTCGCCGGCCCAGATGTAGGGCGTTCCCATTAATGTCAGCGCATAATCCACCAGGTCCTGTGTTCCATCGGAGTAGGCATTTGTATGGGCCGGTTGTGCCGCTGTACCGGTCGGGGCATCGGCAGCTTTCGTAACGGAGGCGGTGCGGTAGCTAGGCGTAGCCGCAGTCCGGGCCTCAAACGAAGCGGATGCATCTGTATTGGAACTGGCAAAGTGCTGCGGCACGAAGAGCAGGAGCAGGGCCAGCAGTACAACCGGGGAGAGCATGATGAGCAAAGTCTTTTTCATAGTGTGGTGTGTTTGGTTCGGTAGTGCTACTAAAGAAAACTTCGTGCCAGTTTTTGCACAGTTTCTTTAAGCATAGGGTGATACGATAAATGTCTTTTCCATAACAACGCCTATAGCAAGAAAAGTTCTACCATGCCCCAGCCGGCCTTTGGTACCAAAAACCGATCATTCACGAAGTATGGTATCCGGTTGAGACGGGTTGCAAGTATAATAATACTACTAATGAATATATAAATGGTGTTTTAAGAGCAGTGGCACACCTGTAAGCGGATGGAACTATACAAGACAATCTCCCTGGAGATATTTTGCGACGAGACCCGGAGGAGGCTTTTTCTGCGGTGCCTGGAGCAGCTGAGCTCGAAGGAGTTCAGGGAAGGGCTGCTGGAGGCACTCCACTGTGCGGAGATCCACCACATAAAGCAATGGCTGCTGGACCTGCGCGAGATAGGGGAGTTGGATGAGGAGGAGGAAGTATGGCTGCAGCGTTACTTTTTCCCCAACATCATGGCTAAGCTCGGCACCGGCAATTTTGTGGCCATGGTTCTGTCGGAGAGGTGCTACAACATGCTGCTCAACGAGGCGGGCAAGTATGGGTTGCAGAGCTACAACGAGGTCATCATCATTAAAAACTTCTGCCACCTACAGGATGCGATACGCTGGCTCGACACAAAGGCCGCACACGCGGGCTGACGCCAGCTTCGGCAACAGTTGTTTGTACAGGGATTTTGAAAAACAGGCGAATTGTCGTAAAATGCCTGTTTAATAAATTTGACCCCAGATACAAACATGCGCAAACACAACCGACTTAAACTATCACTCTTACTAGTTCTATTCCTGAGCTTGGGAAATGCGGCGGCGGCCCTGGCAGCGGAGCTGCGCTATACCCTCTCGATGCCGGAGCCTCATACGCACTACTTTGAGGTGGAGGCGGAGCTGAGCGGCGCCCGCAAGAAGTACATCGACTTTACCATGCCTGTCTGGGCGCCGGGCTCCTACCTGGTGCGCGAATTCGCCAAGAACGTGGAGAGCTTTGAGGCGACCGACGGAACGGGGAAGGCGCTGCGAAGCGAGAAAATCGACAAGAACACCTGGCGCGTGTACAGCAACAAGGCCAGCGTGGTGCGCGCCAAATACGATGTGTACGCCTACGAGATGAGCGTGCGCACCAGCTACCTGGATGCATCGCACGGTTATGTGAATGGCACCAGCATGTTCATGTACCCCGAGGGCTTCGAGAAGCAGCAAGGTACGCTGGTGGTAAAGCCTTTCTCTGGTTGGGATAAAGTTTCCACCGGACTCAAGAGCACCGGCAAGTTCACCTATACTTTCCCGAACTACGACATTCTGGCTGACTCGCCGCTGGAGATCGGCACCCACGAAGTATACGAGTTCACAGCGGCCGGCGTGCCGCACGAGCTGGCCATGTATGGCGGCGGCAACTACGAGCCAAAGAAACTGATGGCCGACATGACCAGGGTGATAGAGGAGGCCGTGAAAGTGATGGGCCAGTTGCCCGTGGACCGCTACGTGTTCATTGTACACAACCTGGAGCGCGGCGGTGGCGGCCTGGAGCACCTGAACTCCACCACACTGCAGACCTCCCGCTGGAACTATGGCAACGAGAGCAGTTACCACGGCTTCCTGGCGCTGGTGGCCCATGAGTACTTCCACCTCTGGAACGTGAAGCGCCTGCGCCCTGCGCCGCTAGGCCCCTTTGACTACAACAGCGAGAACTATACGCGCCTGCTGTGGGTGTCGGAGGGTATCACCAGTTATTACGATGACCTGCTGGTGCGTCGCGCCGGGTTCTACTCGCCCGACAGGTATTTGGGCATTGTGGCCGGAAGTATAAATTCGGTGGAGAACACTCCAGGAAACAAGATTCAGTCGGTAGCGGAGTCTAGCTTTGATGCCTGGATCAAATACTACCGCCGTAACGAGAACTCGAACAATGCAGAGGTATCTTACTACACCAAGGGCGGCGTGCTGGGCCACCTGCTCAATATGGAGATCATGGAGGCCACGAAAGGCGATAAGAGCCTGGACGACGTATTCCGCTACATGTATGAGCGCTACTACCAGAAGCTGGACCGCGGCTTTACGGAGGAAGAGTTTAAGCAGGCCATCGAGAAGGTGTCCGGCCGAGACATGGATGCCTTCTTCCGCAGCTTTGTGCACGGAACCGAATCACCTGACTACAACCAGTACTTTGATGCGGCCGGCCTGCAACTGGTGAACACGAACGAGGGTAGCCAAAGTATAAACTGGGGAGCCTCCACCTACATGTCGGGCGGTAAGCTGATGGTGCGTGGCGTGAGCCGCGGCAGCAGCGCCTGGGAAGGCGGCCTGAACGCGAACGACGAGATCGTTGCCCTGAACGGCTACCGCGCCGGCGATAACCTGGAAGACCGGCTGGCAAGTATGAGCACCGGAGACACGGCCGAGGTGCTGATCTCCCGCGACGGAAAGCTGCAGACGCTGCAGGTGAAGATGCTGCAGGACAATAGCGTACGTTACCAGTTCATCCGCGTAGATAACCCAACCGCTACGCAGGAGAAGATCTTCAATGCCTGGCTTAACATCAGCAAGAGCTAAGTATAAAGTATAGCTAAAAAAACAAAGGCCGGAGTTTTTACTTCGGCCTTTGTTTTTATACTTGGTTTATACTTTAATCCAGCCGGAACGAGGCGCTCACCACCGCCGTGATCTCTTTCTCGATGGAAGTCGCGTCGTTGATGCCGTAGTCGGCAATCATGTTGGAGTTGACGGGGGTGATCTGGATAACCCCCATGCGCGCGTTGGTGATGGAGCCGAGGTCGCTGCCGGTGGCTTCGGCTATTTTCTGCGCCCGGTTCAGGGCATCCTTGGCGGCATCGGCCTGTATCTCGATCTTCAGGTCGGCCAGTTTGGTGTAGTAGTACTCGGGCGGCATCACCATGATGTTGATGCCTTGGCGCACCAGCGAGGTCATGTCCAGCGAAACGGCCTTTATCCGCTCCACATCCTTGGAGGTTACCTGCACCATCTGGTTAGCATTATACTGGATGATGCGGTTGGTGCTGTAGCCCTGGCCGGTTACCTCGTACACGGGGTTCAGGTTGATCGTGTTGAGTTCGATGTCGGCATCGGCAAAGCCTTTTTCCTTCAGGTAGTTCAGCACGCCGGGGCGTTGTTCCAGCAGGCGCTGGTAGGCGGCCTCAGCGGTGGGGGCCTCGGCCTGGATGCTGCTGCGCAGTATCCCCAGGTCGGAGGTGATCTCCCGCTTGGCGGAGCCGGTCACGTTAATGGTCTGGTTGGCCTGGTCCCGGAACCTGAAGATCTGCGACAGCAAAACGGCGCAAACAATCAGGCTGATGCCAAGCACAAGAGCGGGGAGCAGGAGATGGTTTCGGTTCATAGTTAGTATACGCTCGAAAGTATAAATATAGTATAAATTAAGTTTATTGTACTATTTTAAATTGCCTTCAGGCGGACTTTATACTTTTGTGCGGGCAGGTACTGCAATAAGCGACCAGAAAGTTGCATGGTAAGTACTTGTTTATTAATTTATAGCTATGTAAATTTCGTTTTCATTATGCGCTAAGATTACACTCTTATGGTGATATTTAATACCCCGGGCGTTAATATTACTTTTCAGGAACAGGAGAGGCTGCTGCTGATCCACTGGCTGAAGAAGCCGGACATGGAACTGCTGATGGATGCCTACCTGCATGCGCTCCAGTTTGTGTGCGATAACCGGCACACGTACTATTTCTGCACCAACCAGACCCAGATAGGGCCGCTGGACCGGGAGCAGGAGGCATGGCTGAGCCAGGAGTATTACCCAAAAGTGTTCGAGTGTATTCAGGACGAGATCTATGCGGCGGTCGTGTTCTCCAATGCCCACTTTAAGGCCATCGTGACCAACTACCAGGTGCCGGCCACCTTGCCGCAGCATCACTTCATCCAGTTCAACTACTTTACCAAGCAGCAGGAGGCGCTGCAGTGGCTTTCCGACGTGAAAAAAGGACAGGATGTGGCGGTTATTGCGCGCACAAACTGACCTTTTATACTTTCCTTTAGAACTGGTGCCGCCTCAAGGGAAAATGCCCAGCGCCTCGTAGCTCACCCCGATCTTTTCTATAGCCGTCAGGAAGGCTGCCGAGCGTAGTCCCGGCGTGTTTTTCTGCAACATCACCTCCCTTATCTCGTGGTAGGCATTGATCATGGTATCCTCAAGCCCCGACCGCACCAGGCTGATCTCGTCTGCACCCTGCGTCAGGAAGGCTCTTTCCTGTGAAGTCATACTTTTGCCGGAGCTCGTCTCGATAGCGTTTACAAGGCGCCGGTAACTGGCTTCCTCAGCTCGCTTGCCCATTCTGCCAAAGCGCACGTTCGACAGGTTCTTCAACCACTCAAAGTATGAAACCGTTACACCGCCCGCGTTCAGGTACAGGTCTGGCAGGATGACGATGCCATTTTTGAGCATGATTTCCTCTGCCTCCCGCGTCACGGGGCCGTTGGCGCCCTCGGCCACGATCTTGGCTTTTACCCTGCCCGCGTTGCCGCTGTGGATCACGTTCTCCAGCGCGGCCGGAAGCAGTATGTCGCACTCCAGCTCCAGCATCTCCTCCGAGTTCTCAAAGTTCTTGCAGTCCTTGAAGTTGAGGATGGAGCCGTTCTCGCTGCGGTGCTTGAATGCCTCCTTCACATCAATGCCGTTCTCGTTGTAGATGCCTCCCTCACGCTCGGCTATGCCTATGATGACGGCCCCGTCCTGCTGGCAGAAGAAGGCGGCGTGGTAGCCCACATTGCCCAGGCCCTGCACAATCAGGCGCTTGCCCTCCATCGAGTTGCCGGACAGGCCCTTGCCGCTCAGCATCTCCGTGTCGGCCAGCAGCTCGCGCAGGCCGAAGTAAATGCCCAGGCCGGTGGCCTCCGCACGTCCTCGGATGCCTCCCTGGCCCACGGGTTTGCCCGTCACGCAGCCCAGCGCGTTAGTCTCGCCATACTTTAGCGCCTGGTAGGTATCGGCAATCCAGGCCATCTCGCGGCTGCCCGTACCGTAGTCGGGGGCAGGCACATCCATGCCCGGGCCAATCAGGTTCTTCTTGATCAGCTCGGCAGCGTAGCGGCGGGTTACCCTCTCCAGCGTTTTAACCGAGCTGGTCCTGGGGTTGATTTTTACACCTCCCTTGGCACCGCCAAAGGGCACGTCCACCACGGCGCATTTAAACGTCATCAGGGTGGCCAGTGCTTTTACTTCGTCCTCGTCTACCTGCATGCTGAAGCGGATGCCGCCCTTGGAGGGAAGCTTGTGGTGGCTGTGCTGCACGCGTATCCCTTCAATTACCTCAATCTGGCCGTCTATCTCAACCGGGAACGATACTTTGTACACGCTGTTCGTTGCTTTGATCTGCGCCAGGATGCCAGGGCTGAGCCTGGAGTAGCTGGCAGCGTGGTCGAAATACTGATGGACACTGTCTAGGAATTTTTTGCCTTCGTTAGGTGTATTTGCCATACAAGTGTTCTTTATATAGGATGATGAATTGCTGATTTAAGAACGTGGCAGGAAAGTATTTGTTCTCTGAGCTACGTTTCAGGGTCTTTCCAAGGCACGTATACCACTTGGGTTTGAATATGTTAAGTGGATGCAATCCTATTGAAAGTTTATAGTTAATATTAAATAATTATTAAATGCTTGCATGTTAGCTTTAAATTGATCAATTTTACATATATAACATTATAGTTGCAGGCACTTTGTATGACTAGTATCAAGTCACTGCGTTGCCTGCCGCTTTCTTTTTAACTTCCCTTAGACCTGAACTTATACTTATGGCTATACTGGACGGAGTGATCACTTTGGACAAGCACTACACGATGACCGTGCCTTTGCTGCAGACGGAGAAGCTAGCCGTGTGCTATGATGGGCAGGAGGAGACGCTGCTGATTGAATGGAGGGGAGAAGTGTCCTCGCAGGAACTGCGGGAGGGGTATAGCCAAATTATAGCGCAGGTGCGCCGGCTGAAGCCCGTAAAGTGGCAGCTGGACCTGCAGCAGCGCGGAACGATAAAGCGCGAGGACCAGCGCTGGATCTTTGAGTTTGTTTTTCCGGAAGTACTGGCTATCGTGAACGATAACGTCTTTGTGGCGGTGGTGCTGCCCGTGTTCCTGTTGCACGACCTGGTAAGCGAGCTGAACGGCGACGAGCTGATGCAGGAGGGGAACTTCCTGATCATGCAGCACTTCATGTACCCCGAGCAGGCGCAGCGCTGGCTAAACGAAATGCACCAGATCAAGACCGGAACCAAAGTATAAGTATAGCATCAGCCTAAAGTATAAAGTATAAAGTATAAAGTATAAGGCCCGGGCTGTAGCTACAGCCCGGGCTTTATACTTTGTAAGTTCTTCCGGAGGCTATTTCACCTGCAGCAGCTCCACATCAAAAATCAGCGTGGAGTTTGGCCCGATCACGTCGCCGGCGCCTTGTGCTCCGTACGCCAGCTCTGCCGGAATGAAAAGTCTCCACTTGGCGCCTTCCTTCATTTTCTGCAGCGCCTCTGTCCAGCCCGCGATCACGCCGTTGACCGGGAACGTGGCCGGCTGCCCGCGCTCGTACGACGAGTCGAAGGTGGTGCCGTCGATGAGGGTGCCGTGGTAATGGGTGGTTACGGTGTCGGAGGCCGACGGAGACTTGCCTGTTCCCTCCTCTAGCACCATGTACTGCAGGCCGCTTGGCAGCGTCTGCACACCTTCTTTGTTCTTGTTTTCAGCCAGGAACTCCTCGCCGGCCTGCTTGTTGGCATCGCCCGAGGCGCCCTGCTTCTGCGACATTTCCTGCTGCAGCGCCATCATGGCCTCCTGCACCTCCTGCTGCGACAGGGCAGAGGGCGTGCCAGCCTGCACATCTTTCAGCCCTTTCATAAACGACTCGGCCTCCACCTCAATGCCTTGTTTCTTCAGGTTGGTGGCCATGTCGCGGCCAATGATGTAGCTGATCTTCTCTTTTAAATCCATAGTATGCGTTTTTGCACCCACTGGTGCGGTTTAGTATGAAAGTATAGCCCTTACGGGCATGTGGTACAAAGCTACTGTTTTTCGGCCCGATGCCAAAGGGAGTAGCCGTAAGCCTGCCCGGCAGCGCTTGCAGACGAAAAGGGCTACCTCTTATTAGGAAGTAGCCCGGTGTTTTTTATTTGCTTCGGTTACAGGTACATATGATAATCTTCATCTTTCATATCAAGCTGTATGTCTGCCGAGGTAAGCCAGTTTCTCAGAACTAGCGCTACCGAAGTGCTCAGCAGAAGCACCGACGAAATGGATGCGAACTGTCTCATGATAGTAAGTGGTAAAGGGTTAGACTTGCTCCTAAAAACGCGTTTCTGCCGCTAAGGTTACTCACTTTGGTAACTTATACATTAGCTGTTTGTTATACTATTGTTATCATCAGAAATCAGCGCCAAAGTGGCTGTTATGTAAGGTATAAGCACAAACCCGGGACTTGTTAAAGTATAAATATACTTGTAGCATGCTTCTTGTATGGGATCGGTATAAATATCTGTGCCGGTTTAGCTGGCTTTTATCAAAAAGATTCGCATAACTTTGCAACCTGAAACAAGAAATGCATCCACAGCAACTACATATGCGCCCTTTTAGTGCCTGTGCCCTGCGTGCCGGTATGGTGTCGGCTTCGCACCATGTCTCGCTGTGCGATAAACTGAGCGGGTACTGCCTGCATTTTTACACTTCCCCCAAGGCCTTTAGCTGATCAGGCCGGCGCTACCGGGCTCCTTTTTGCCTTGTAACGCTGGACCATATTTTCGGGCATCTCCCATAGTTTCAACATCTATATCCAATTTCTTAAATTTTATGGCAACGACTATTAGCGTCAGGCGCACGTTTTTATACGTGTTAGTAAGTGCTTACTTAGTTACGCTTTTTTTATCCGTTTTCGACAGGCAAATGCTCTGGCTGCTGGTGCTGCTGGTGCCTGTTCACCTGGTATATCAATACAATATCCGGCAGGCAAAGCACACCTTGCTGCGTAACTTCCCGCTGGTGGGCTACCTGCGGTACTTCTTCGAAAGCATCCGCCCGGAGTTCCGGCAGTATTTTTTTGAGTCCGACACCGACGGCAAGCCTTTCAGCCGCCGCCAGCGGTCCATCGTGTACCAGCGCGCCAAGAACCAGCGCCAGACGGTGCCGTTCGGGATGCACAGCAACAGCCTGGAGGTAGGCTACGAGTGGATCGCCCATACCATGTTCCCGGTGCACGTAAAGGTGGAGGACCTGCGGGTGACCGTGGGTAGCAGCCGCTGCAAGCAACCCTACAGCGCCAGCATCTACAACATCTCGGCCATGAGCTATGGCTCTCTGAGCAAAACCGCCGTGACGGCCCTGAGCGCTGGTGCCAAACTGGGCGGCTTTGCCCACAACACCGGCGAGGGTGGCGTCAGTCCGTTCCACATCGAGGGGGGCGGCGACCTGATCTGGCAGATCGGCACGGGCTACTTCGGCTGCCGCGACAAAAACGGCAACTTCTCGGAGGAACTGTTCCGGGAGCAGGTGGCGCATCCGCACATCAAGATGGTGGAGATAAAGCTCTCGCAGGGTGCCAAGCCGGGGCACGGCGGTATACTTCCGGCTGCCAAGAACACGCCGGAGATAGCAGCCATCCGGAAAGTGGAGCCTTTTACAACGGTTGCCTCGCCTCCGTCGCATTCCGCTTTCAAAGATCAATTTACTTTGTTACTTTACATCGAGAAACTGCGCGTGCTCTCGGAGGGAAAACCTATCGGAATAAAATTATGTATTGGTAATAAGCAGGAATTTGAGCGCCTGTGCCAGGAGATGATGCACAACCGCATCTACCCGGACTTCATCTCCATCGATGGGGCAGAGGGGGGCACGGGAGCCGCACCGCTGGAGTTTACCGATAGCCTGGGCATGCCGCTTTACGACGCGCTGGCCTTTGCCCAGAGCACGCTCCGCAAGTATGGCTTGCGCGAGGAGATCAGGCTGATCGCTGCCGGTAAGATCATCACAGGCGTGGATATCATCAAAGCCGTGTCGCTGGGGGCGGATATCTGCTACAGCGCCAGGGGCATGATGTTCGCGCTGGGCTGCATTCAGGCGCTGCAGTGCGACTCGGGCCGCTGCCCGGTGGGTATCGCCACGCAGGATAAGAACTTATACCAGGGACTGGATGTGGCGGACAAGCGCGTGCGCGTGGCCAACTTCCACGGTAACACCCTGAAGTCTACGATTGAGGTAATGGAGGCGTGCGGCTTTGATAGCATACACAGCATTACGCCTGATAAGATCTTCCGGCGTGTGGAGCAGGGCAGGAACATGAGCTTTAAGGAGTTATACTTCCCCAAGAGCCAGACAGCCAGCAACATCACTAGAAACTATGTACTAAACTGATATGGAAAACATAATTTATCTAACGGAGCTTGATTATAAGCGTCTTGTAGACCTGATTCAGGCGCACCGGCAGGGCAACGCACCTGCTGCAAACATTGGCAAACTGGGTGAGGAACTGAAGCGCGCCAAGCGTGTACCTTCCGAGGAAATCCCGGCTAATGTCATCACGATGAACTCCCGTGTGCTGCTAAAGGACCTGCAGGGCGGCAGAGAGCTGGAAATAACCCTGGTATACCCCAAGGATGCCGACATCAATACCCGCAAGATCTCCATTTTCGCGCCCGTTGGTACGGCTATTTTGGGCTGTAAGGAAGGGGATGTGGTGGAGTGGCCGGTCCCGTCGGGCACCATCAACTATAAAATTGAGAAAGTTACCTTCCAGCCGGAATCGACCGGCAACTTTAACCTGTAGCGTTTCCCCTCATTTCATGAAGAGCCCGCTGTGCCTGTAGTACAGTGGGCTCTTTCATTTCAAACTATAAGGTTTGGGAAAAGCTTTCAGAGATAATCCGCGCTTTCTTCGTCGTAGGTGTCGAACTCAAAATCCTTCTCGTCGAAGCTGTTGTTCACCAGCAGGTAGGCTGCGGCGCCTATCAGGAGCACGGTACCCAATAAGAGCAATATCGGAGCTGAGTCAGGTCTGTTCATAAGTATAGATCTTTGGGTTGCAAGTTTATACTTACGAAAGCCAGCCGCTGCGGATGTTACCGAACCGTGAAATTCTCGCCGCCCCTCCCAAACAAGAAAAGCCGGACCATATGGCCCGGCTTTATACTTTATACGTCGGAAGTATGGCTTACATATTTCGGCGGTACTGTCCGCCTACATCGAACAACGCATTAGTGATCTGGCCCAGCGAGCAGAACTTCACCGTTTCCATCATCTCTTCGAAGATATTGCCATTATTTATGGCCACCTGCTGGATGCGCTTCAGCATTTCGCCTGACTTATCTTCATTCCCTTCTTGCAGGGCCTGCAGCATCGAGATCTGGTACTGCTTTTCTTCCTCGGTCGCACGGATAACTTCTTTGGGAAGTACCGTAGGGGATCCGGTAGATGACAGGAACGTATTCACGCCAATGATCGGGTACTCACCGGTATGCTTCAGCGTCTCGTAGTACAAGCTTTCCTCCTGAATCTTGCCGCGCTGGTACATCGTTTCCATCGCGCCCAATACGCCGCCACGCTCTGTTATTCTGTCAAACTCCAGCAGTACAGCTTCCTCAACCAGGTCGGTCAGTTCTTCAATGATAAACGAGCCTTGCAGCGGGTTCTCATTTTTCGCCAGACCTAACTCACGGTTGATGATCAGCTGGATCGCCATTGCACGACGTACAGATGCTTCGGTTGGCGTCGTAATAGCCTCGTCGTAAGCGTTCGTGTGCAGCGAGTTACAGTTATCGTAGATCGCGTACAGCGCCTGCAATGTCGTACGGATGTCGTTGAAGTCGATCTCCTGCGCGTGCAGCGAACGTCCTGACGTTTGTATGTGGTATTTCAACATCTGCGAACGGGCATCGGCGTTATACTTGTGCTTCATCGCTTTCGCCCAGATTCTGCGTGCCACACGACCGATCACCGCATACTCCGGATCGATACCGTTGGAGAAGAAGAAGCTCAGGTTCGGCGCAAACTTGTTAATGTCCATGCCACGGCTCACGTAATATTCCACAAAGGTAAAGCCGTTTGCCAGCGTGAAAGCCAGCTGCGAAATCGGGTTAGCACCGGCCTCGGCAATGTGATAACCGGAAATAGACACCGAGTAGAAGTTGCGTACGTTCTTATCGATGAAGTACTGCTGCACGTCCCCCATCAAACGAAGCGAGAATTCTGTTGAGAAGATGCAGGTATTCTGCGCCTGGTCTTCTTTTAATATATCGGCCTGAACCGTACCACGAACTGCCGCTAAAGTGCGCGTCTTGATCGGTTCATATACTTCAGCCGGCAATACCTGGTCACCAGTTACACCTAACAGCATCAAACCTAAGCCATCGTTACCTTTCGGCAGGTCGCCCTGATACTTCGGACGCTCCACACCTTTCTCTTTATAGATGGCTTCGATCTTCCGGTTAATCTCACCTTCCAGGCCATGCTCTTTAATGTATAGTTCGCATTGCTGGTCGATAGCAGCATTCATAAAGAAGCCGGTAAGTATGGCTGCCGGACCGTTAATGGTCATGGAAACCGAAGTCATCGGGTCGGCCAGGTTAAAGCCGGAGTATAGTTTCTTGGCATCATCCAGGCAGCAAATGCTTACACCGGAGTTACCGATCTTACCATAGATATCCGGCCTGAAATCCGGATCTTCACCGTAAAGCGTTACCGAGTCGAAAGCCGTGGAAAGGCGCTTAGCTGGCATGCCCAGGCTTACATAGTGGAAGCGACGGTTGGTGCGCTCCGGTCCACCTTCCCCGGCAAACATACGGGTAGGATCTTCGCCTTCACGCTTGAAGGGGAACACACCCGCTGTGTAAGGGAATTCACCCGGCACGTTCTCCTGCAGGTTCCACTTGAGCAAATCTCCCCAGGCTTCATACTTTGGTGTAGCTACTTTTGGTATCTGCAGGTGCGAGAGCGACTCGGTATGCGTCTTGATCTTGAGTTCCTTGTCACGCACTTTAAACACGTAGAACTCATTCTTGTAAGTCTGTACTTTGTCTTTCCAGTTCTCTAGTATCTTCTTGTTCTGGCCGTCAAGGCTAAGCGATACTTCGGCGTACGCCTGCTCCAGTTGCTTTACCAGACGGTCTTTATCGGCAATGTCTATACTTTGAACCGCTTCAATGGACTTTTTGATGCCGTAGAGTTTCTGCGCTACTTCTGCCTGGTCCTTGCTCCACTTATCATAGTTGCGGATGGTCTCCGATATCTCAGAAAGGTAACGCGTGCGGGCAGGAGGGATGATGTATACTTTCTCCGACATCTCCTGCGAGGTGTGCAGGTTGGAGTTGAATTCTACTCCGGTTTTCTCCTGGATCTTAGCCATCACGGCGCGGTACAGGCGGTTCATGCCCGGGTCGTTGAACTGCGAAGCTATCGTTCCGAATACCGGAATCTCCTCATCGTTCACATCCCACAGCAGGTGATTGCGCTTGTACTGCTTCTTTACATCACGTATCGCATCCAGCGCGCCGCGCTTGTCGAATTTATTCAGGGCAATCACGTCGGCAAAGTCCAGCATGTCGATCTTCTCGAGCTGTGTGGCGGCACCATACTCCGGCGTCATCACATACAGACTCATGTCCGAGTGCTCAATGATCTCGGTGTCAGACTGACCGATACCGGAAGTTTCAAGTATAATTAAATCAAAGTCAGCAGCTTTGACAATATCCACGGCATCCTGCACATACTTGCTCAGGGCCAGGTTGCTCTGGCGAGTAGCCAGTGAACGCATGTATACTCGGTCGTTTGAAATCGAGTTCATGCGTATTCTATCACCTAGCAGGGCGCCACCGGTTTTACGCTTGGAGGGATCTACAGAAATGATCGCGATTTTTTTCTCCGGGAAGTCCAGCAGGAAACGGCGAACCAGTTCATCTACAAGCGAGGATTTACCGGCACCACCTGTTCCGGTAATCCCCAGCACTGGGGTTTTAACTTCTTTCGCCTGCTCTTTTACTTCGTCAAGTATAAATCTTGCTTCCTCAGGAAAGTTCTCGGCAGCGGAGATCAAACGGGCGATAGACTTCGGATCTTTATCTTTTAAGTGCTTTATTTCACCGTTCAGGTTCTGACCGGTAGGGAAGTCGCATTTCTGCAGCATGTCGTTGATCATACCCTGCAGACCGAGCGCGCGTCCGTCATCCGGAGAGTAAATTCTCTCTATACCATATTCGTGTAGCTCTTCAATCTCAGAAGGAAGGATAACACCGCCACCGCCACCGAACAGACGGATATGGCCGCAGCCGCGCTCTTTCAGCAGGTCGTACATGTACTTGAAATACTCGATGTGGCCGCCCTGGTAAGACGTGATCGCAATGGCCTGGGCATCTTCCTGAATGGCGCAATCCACGATTTCCTGCACCGAGCGGTTGTGGCCCAAATGTATCACTTCTGCGCCTGAGGCCTGAATGATACGCCGCATGATGTTGATGGCAGCGTCGTGGCCGTCGAACAAAGAAGCTGCTGTCACGATACGGATATGGTTGACAGGCTTATATGGTTCTACTTTAGTAAGTTGCATACTAATTTAACAAGTTTTTTTCCAGATTAGATGCGAATATAGCAAAATTCCGGCATTGATTTTCTGGATATCCCTTGCAGAAGGGGCAATGGAGCAGGGCAGATTAGCTGGACAAAGTGTATCAGCGAGCTTGTTTATTGTTGTTATTCGTATTCTGCTTGGAAATTCCCATTTCTTCCTGCTGCTTTTCCATCGTATCCATCACTTTCTCGGGCGCCACGTTTTTAGTGAGTTCGTTGATCTCTGGGTCATGAGATTCCTGGATATCCATTTTCTGGGCAATGGCCTTCACCATCTTAATGAGTTGGGTAACTTCATGCTCGGTCAGCAGGCTCACCTGCAAATCCAGTTCGGCGCGCTTATCGGCCTGAGCCGACATGCGGTTCTGGCTGATTAATACAAACGTGGAGAGGAAAATCGCTTCCACAGAGGCTTCCATGGCCAATATCACAAGGGATGGGTCAAAAGGTTCTAGTCCCAGCAAGCCAGTGTTCCAGGCAATCCATAATCCGAAGAAAACTATGTGAATGTACACAAAGGTCATGCTGCCCACAAAACCGGTAATGGCGTCAGCTATTCTGTTTTCGGCTGATCTATTTCTGTCTTCCTGTTGCTTGCGCTCCAGCAAGGCCTTTATATTCCGCTCTACCACCTGCGTCATCCCTCCCGATTTGTCAGGAGCGGTATCTATTGGCTCTTTTGTCTGCATATACTTCTTGATAGTCTGCCCTGTATACGTGAAAATAGCAGGAGGGAAGTATGGTGCCGAAAACAAGTATAAGGGCGGGCCGCTCTTCGGAATATACTTGCAGGAAGATGTTTCAGCCTGCCATACCTCACAGCATGCTATACATCCTGATTTAAATCTTAGCCGCAGAAGCAGCAACAAACGCACATTCTTCTTAACTTTGTTTTTCGTATAGACATTTATGAAGAACATTCGCAATTTCTGCATCATTGCCCACATCGACCACGGTAAAAGTACGTTGGCCGACCGCCTGCTGGAGTTTACCTCCACCGTGGCGGAGCGCGAGATGCAACACCAGCTGCTCGATAACATGGACCTGGAGCGGGAGCGCGGCATCACCATCAAGAGCCACGCCATCCAGATGAACTACCATTACAAGGGGGAAGATTATGTGCTGAACCTGATCGACACACCAGGCCACGTCGATTTTTCCTACGAGGTTTCCCGCTCCATTGCCGCCTGCGAGGGTGCGCTGCTGATCGTGGATTCCTCACAGGGGATTGAGGCGCAGACCATCTCTAACTTATACTTGGCGATCGGCAATGACCTGGAGATCATCCCGGTGCTCAACAAGATCGACCTGCCGCACGCCATGCCGGAGGAGGTTTCCGACCAGATCATCGAGCTGATCGGCTGCGACCGCGAAGACATCATACATGCCTCCGGTAAAGCCGGCATCGGTGTGGAGGAGATCCTGAACGCCATCTGCGACCGAATTCCGGCCCCGAAGGGTGATCCGGCTGCGCCGCTGCAGGCGTTGATCTTCGACTCCGTTTTTAACTCCTACCGCGGTATCGAAGTATACTTCCGTATTTTTAACGGCACCCTGAAGAAAGGGGAAAAGGTGAAGTTCATCAACACCGGCAAGACCTACGAGGCAGACGAGATTGGCGTGCTGAAACTAAACCAGGAGCCGCGCCAGGAAATGGCTGCCGGCAACGTGGGCTACCTTATTTCCGGTATCAAGAATGCCAAGGAGGTAAAAGTGGGCGATACCATAACGCATGTAGAGCGTCCGGCCCTGGGCATTCAGGGGTTTGAGGATGTGAAGCCGATGGTTTTTGCCGGTATTTACCCGGTAGAGACCAGTGAGTACGAGGAGCTGCGCAACTCCATGGAGAAGCTGCAGCTCAACGATGCCTCGCTGGTGTGGGAGCCGGAGACATCCGCCGCCCTTGGCTTCGGTTTCCGTTGCGGCTTCCTGGGAATGCTGCACATGGAGATCGTGCAGGAGCGCCTGGAGCGTGAGTTCGACATGACGGTAATCACCACCGTGCCGTCGGTGCAGTTCCACGCCTATACCACCAAGGAAAAAATGGTGAAGGTAAATGCTCCTTCGGAAATGCCGGACCCGACCTATATCGACCACATCGAAGAGCCGTTCATTAAGGCGCAGATCATTTCCAAGTCCGATTACGTGGGCCCGATCATCACGCTGTGTATGGATAAGCGCGGTATCCTCAAAAACCAAACCTACCTGACCAGCGACCGTGTGGAGATGACCTTCGAGATGCCGCTGGCCGAGATCGTGTTCGACTTCTTTGACAAGCTCAAGACCATTTCCAGGGGCTACGCCTCGCTGGACTACGAACTGATCGGTTTCCGCCCCTCCAACATGGTGAAGCTGGACATCATGCTCAACGGTGAGAAAGTGGACGCTCTGAGCGCCATCGTGCACCGCGACAAGGCTTACGACTGGGGTAAGCGCCTCTGCGAGAAGCTCCGCGAGCTGCTGCCGCGCCAGATGTTCGAAATTGCCATACAGGCGGCTATCGGGCAGAAGATTATTTCGCGCGAAACCGTGAAGGCCATGCGCAAGAACGTGCTGGCCAAGTGCTATGGCGGTGACATTTCCCGTAAACGCAAGCTCCTGGAGAAACAGAAGAAAGGTAAGAAACGCATGCGCCAGGTAGGCAACGTGGAAATCCCACAAGAAGCCTTCCTAGCCGTGCTCAAGCTTGACTAAAGTATAATCAAGCCCCGACGTGCCCCCGCGCGCCGGGGCTTGTGACTTTTAACCCTTTGAAAAGCTCTGCTCAGAGCATATGGGACGATGGACAAATGGCTTCTTCAGAATGAGTATGCCTTTGTCCTTTGTTAACTAGTCCTTTGTCACACAATCCAAGTAATTAATAACTCATAACTAAAAGAATGACCCTGCTCGACGGTAAAAAAACATCCGAAGCCATTCAGAACGAGATAGCTGCTGAGGTAGCTGCGATTAGAGCCAACGGTGGCAAGGTGCCGCACCTGGCTGCCGTGCTTGTCGGAAACGATGGCGGCTCCATTACTTATGTTACCAATAAAGTGGCTACCTGTGAGCGCATCGGCTTTGGTTCCTCGCTTATCCGCTACGAAGACACTGTTACCGAAGAAGAGCTACTGAACAAGATAAAGGAGCTGAATGAGGATGACGAAGTAGATGGTTTTATCGTGCAGCTGCCCCTGCCCCGGCACATCGACACAGAAAAGGTGATCGAGGCGATAGACCCGAAAAAGGATGTGGACGGCTTCCACCCGACAAACGTGGGCCGCATGGTGGCTGGTTTGCCGGCGTATCTGCCCGCCACACCCGCCGGTATACTGCAACTGCTCATGCGTTACGAGATCGAGACCAAAGGCAAGCACTGTGTCGTGATTGGCCGCAGCAACATCGTAGGAACGCCCATGAGCATCCTGATGTCTAAATCGACTTACCCGGGCAACTGCACCGTTACGCTTTGCCACCGCCATACTGCCGACCTGGCTTACCATACCCGCCAGGCCGATATCATCATTGTAGCCGTGGGCCAGCCGGGCCTGATCACCGCGGACATGGTGAAAGAGGGCGCCGTGGTGATAGACGTAGGCACGACGCGCGTGCCGGATGCCAGCCGCAAGTCAGGTTTCAGGCTGCGTGGCGATGTGGACTTTGAAGGCGTGGCAGAGAAGTGCAGCTACATTACCCCGGTACCGGGTGGTGTGGGTCCGCTCACTATTGCCATGCTGATGACGAACACCCTGCGGGCTGCCAAAAAAGAAGTATACGGCTAAGTATAACCGCTGCCCGAAGTATAAAACCTCATGTTGTCCTGTTCAGGATGCTGTGAGGTTTTATACTTTTCGTGCCGCATCTGATGCTTTACCGAAAGTATAAACAGATGCATGAGGTGGTGCCCGGAACAGTTACCCTGCTGTCCTTGTTGCAATTTTAACTAAATTGCGGGTTCTGGCAGAAGTATACTTTATATTCCTGCCAGGCAGCAACGCAAGTATAAACGGCTGTGCTTAAAGTATAAAGTATAGCCTGAAGAGAGAAAGCATTGGAAGAATTAAAAGTAATCAGGACGGCCTCCATACACCAGGTGCCGAACGACGGCAGCCAATTACCGTTGATGGAGGCTTTTTATACCATACAGGGAGAGGGCGGCAACACCGGCACGGCGGCATACTTTATCCGCCTGGGCGGCTGCGACGTGGGCTGCCACTGGTGCGACGTAAAGGAAAGCTGGGACGCCGAAGCACACCCGCTCACCGCCATTGAGGATATTGTGGAGACGGCCGCTGCCTACCCGGGCAAAGCTGTGGTAATTACCGGCGGTGAACCGCTGCTCTACAACCTGCAGCCGCTCACGGAGCAACTGCAGGCGCGCGGCATCAAAACTTATATCGAAACCTCCGGCGCTTACCCAGTGAGCGGTAACTGGGACTGGATCTGTTTATCGCCTAAAAAGTTTAAGCAGCCTGATCCGTCGGTATACCCTTTTGCGCATGAGCTAAAAGTGATTATCTTTAACAAGAGTGACTTTAAGTGGGCTGAGGAGCACGCGGCAAAAGTGGGGGAGCACTGCAAATTATACCTGCAGCCGGAGTGGAGCAAGGCCAGTGAAATGACGCCGCTTATCGTTGAGTATGTTAAAAACAGCCCGAAGTGGCGTGTGTCGTTGCAGACACATAAGTACATGGACATTCCCTAAGCCCTTATGAAGTATAAACAGCTGCTGATCGCCGCCTTTTTGGTACTGGGTTCTGCCTCAGCCTCCATGGCACAAAACCATAAGCTCAGTACCACTTCGGCCAAAGCAGAGCGTTTATACGAAAAAGCCGACAGCTACGCCCGCGCGCGCGACTTTAACCGTGCCCTGCAGTCGCTGGACGAGGCTATTCAGAAAGACCCCAACTTTGCCGATGCGTACCTGCGCGCCGCCAGCCTGCACAAAATGATGGGCAACAAGGCCGTGGCTTTCGAGTACATGAATAAAGGCCTGAAGCTGCTGCCGTTCTCCAAAGGGCAAGCCAATAATTACTTCGAGCTGGCCGAGCTATACTTTGATAAGGGCGATTACAAGTTGGCCAGTGAGTGGTACGAGACCTTCCTGAAGACGGGCGCCAACAACGCCAGGCAGGTAGAATGGGCCAGGCAACAGCTAAAAACCGCTGCATTTGCGCAGGAGGCCATGCAAAAACCGGTGGCGTTTAACCCGGAGCAACTTCCTGGAACACTCAACAAGTTCGGGCTGCAGTACTTCCCGTATACCACCGCCGACCAGCGTTATTTCATCTACACGGCCCGCGAGAGCGGCCGCCCGGACCACGACGAGAACATCTACGTGAGCCAGTATAAAGACGGCCAGTGGCTTGCCCCGGTATCTATCTCCGAGAACATCAACTCACCGGCCAACGAGGGCGCCGCTACGATTTCCGGTGATGGCAGGACGCTGGTCTTCACCTCCTGTAACCGACCCGACACGCAGGGCGACTGCGATCTGTACATTTCCTTTAGGACGGGCAGCGAGTGGAGCAAGCCGCAGAACATGGGCAATACCGTCAATTCCAAAGCCTGGGATTCGCAGCCGAGTCTATCTGCTGACGGACGCACGTTATACTTTACCTCCACGCGCGGGGGCGGCGTTGGCAAGGAAGATATCTGGGTAACGTACCGCAACGACGACGGCTCCTGGCTAAAGCCCACGAACCTGGGCAAAGTGATTAACTCCACCGGCCGCGACATGGCGCCCTCCATACACATGAGCGGCAGCACTTTATACTTTGTGAGTGACGGCCATATCGGGATGGGCGGTTTGGATGTCTTTAAGGCCGATCTGAATAAGAACGGCAAGTGGTCTGCCCCTCAGAACCTGGGCTACCCGCTCAACACCTTCGCCGACGAAGGGTCTCTCTTCATCACGCCTGATAGCGAAGTAGGCTATTATTCCCGCCAGGTAAGCACGGATGCCGGTTTGCCGGGCATACAGCTCTATAGCTTTGATGTGCCTGCCGAGTGGCGCAGCCGTGTGACGAGCACCTATGCCCAGGGCCGCGTGTTTGATGCCGACACCAAGAAGCCATTGGCGGCGCAGGTGCAGCTCTACGATGTGGTGGCCGACTCGCTGGTGCAGCAGGTAAGCTCCGATAAAGTATCGGGAGAGTATACGGTCGTGCTCACGCAGGGGAAACAGTACGCGCTGTATGTGTCCGCCCCGAAGTACCTCATGAACAGCCGCAGCTTCGACTATACTTCCTCCAAGGCGCTCTCGCCGGTGGCGCTGGATGTATACCTTGATCCGATCAAGTCAGGGGCCGCGATGGTGCTCAACAACCTCTTCTTCGATACCGGCAAGTATAACCTGGAGAAAAAATCAAAGACGGAGCTCGACAAGCTGATTGGCTTTGTGCAGCAGAACCCGCAGGTGAAGATCGAGATTTCAGGCCACACCGATGATGTGGGGTCGGACAAAGCCAATCAGGTGCTATCCGAGCGGCGCGCCAAATCAGTGGTGGACTACCTGGCCGGCAAGGGCATCAGTAAAGAGCGCATCCGCTACAAAGGCTATGGCGAAACGAAGCCCGTTAAACCGAATACCTCCGAGGAGAACCGCCAGTTGAACCGGCGCATCGAAATGAGAATCCTTTAATAAAATAATAATGACTAATTAATAATTTTATTACTCTTTAGTCATTATTATTTCTTCATTAATTACACGCCCCAGGTCTGCGGCGATTGGCGCCATTCGGCCAGCGTATCCATGGCAGATTTCTGAATGTAACCCTGCTCAGCGGCGGCCTCTACCAAGGCGTTGTAATTGCTCAGGCAGTGCAGCGGAATTCCGGCTTTCCGGAAGTTCTCCTCCGACACGGCAAAGCCATAGGTAAAGATGGCGGCCATACCTACAACCTCGGCGCCGGCGGCTCTCACGGCCTCAGCGGCTTTCAGCGAGCTGCCGCCCGTCGAGATCAAATCCTCGATCAGCACCACTTTCTGTCCCTCCAGCAGGCGTCCCTCGATCTGGTTGCCCATGCCGTGTTTTTTTGGCTCGGGGCGCACATACAGAAAAGGCATCTCCAGCTGCTCGGCAACCAAGGCTCCCTGTGCTATCCCTGCCGTAGCTACGCCTGCAATGGCCTCAGCATTCGGGTATTGCTGTTTTACCAGCTCCGCCAGCTGCTGCTTGATGTAACTACGTATGTAGGGAAAAGAGAGCGTGACACGGTTATCGCAATAGATGGGGGAGTTCCAGCCGCTGCTCCACTTAAATGGCTGCTCCGGTCTTAACTTCACGGCCTCTGTCTCGAGCAGGAACGAGGCCACCTGATGTGCTGTTGTCGTAGAATCCATGACCCGAATTTACAGAAATAATCTTCCTTTTTAAGGCTGCAAATTTTGTTTGCGCCGTTTTATTTTTTGTTTTGTGTAAATTGCGCTTCCACTGGAGCAACCAAACTGCATGAACGTTTTTATTAACGACATCCCGCTTATCCTAAAAAAAGCCACCGACAAGGTGTATAAGCATGAGTATGACCTCATTCTGAAAGCCTCGGACCACTTTACCTCTAAAGATCTGGTGGGGGATGTGCTGATAAAAGAGGCCGATCCACAGCTGATAGACCGTCTGGTGCGCCTGATGGAAGTGAAGAAGCTAAAAAAGCTGAACTCGCTGACGCTGGTGGCCGATAAAAAGAAAAAGCTGAGTGAGCACCTGAAGGATCAGTTTAAGATCGTGAAGGCCGCCGGAGGATTGGTGCTAAAGGACGGCAAAATCCTGTTGATCTACCGCCTCGGTGTGTGGGATCTGCCTAAAGGAAAGCTGGAGAAGAAGGAGAGTGTGCGCGAAGGCGCTATGCGCGAGGTAGAGGAGGAGTGCAACATTAAGGTGGAGGTGGTGGAGAAACTGCCCAAAACCTGGCACTCGTATGCCTTCAAGGGCAAGAAGATACTGAAGAAGACCAGCTGGTTCCTGATGGACTGCTCCGACGATAACCTGATGAAGCCGCAGGCCGAGGAGTTTATTGAAGAGGTGCGCTGGATGACGCCGGAGGAAGTGGAGGAGGTGTTGCCCAAGGCTTATACCTCCATCGCCTTCATTATCCGACACTATCTGCAATCTCTGAAAACCGGAAAGGTATAAACTCGTCCACGTTGCCGCCAAACCGGTGAATCTCACGGATGATGGAGGAACTGATGGCGGCAAGGTGCGGCGCGGTGATCAGGAAAACGCTCTCCAGGTCGTGGTTTACGTGGCGGTTAGCCTGGGCGATGGTGTTCTCGTATTCAAAATCCGTGGTGTTGCGCAGGCCACGCAGCAGGAACTGTGCCCCGATCTCCCTGGCAAACTCAGCCGTAAGCCCTTTAAAGGTCGTAACCCTGATGTTCGGCTGGCCCTCGAACAGGCGCGTCATCACCTCGAACATCCGATCCACCGGAATGTAGCGCTGCTTGCTGCTGTTGTTCCCAATGGCCACCACCACCTCATCAAATAGTTTCGCCCCCCGCATCACCACATCGTAATGGCCGTTTGTGAAAGGGTCAAAAGATCCGGGAAAAAGAGCGATGCGCTTCATAGGCAATTAGTGAATGAGTGGATGTTTTTTAGTTTTTTCTTAGCCTTCGTTAAAACGGATAAAGCGACCCTGTTCCTTTGGTTATACTTGCCACAGAAGCTTTTAGATAATATTCCTGATTTTCCAGTAGTTCCACCTCATAAATGTCTTAAAGGCTTTTCTGTAAATTATACTTCTTATTGCCTGGAACCCTAACGTATAATATTGGGTGTTAACCTTGTTATTCCCTTTATAATGTCCTTTGCTTACTTCAGTTCTGATAAGTTGCTGTTTCCTATTGGTATTAAAGTATAAACTTTTCCCTTGCCGAATAGACGATAAAATAATTCACTCAAACGCTCATTCAAAATTAAACTCACTCACATAAGTTCAGGCTGTAAAGCTCAAAGTAGCGATGCTCGAACATGTCGTGGAATTTGTAGCTGTAGTCCGCATCCGCTGGCTTCTTTCCAAGTTTTATCTGGCGGATATACTTTTGCAGGATGTTGAACAGGGAGGAGTCGTGGGTGATGTCGCCCCAGACGGTAATGGTTTCCTGCTCCGGGTTCATCTTCTGCTCCTGCATGATGAAGATGATGTAGTAGATAAAATCCTCAGGACTTACATAATGGAAGATGTTGCAGAACTCCAGCCCGCCCGGCCCGATAACCAGCAGCGTGACGTAGTTGCGCTCCACGAAGGCATACATGCTGCGCGGGTTTGTGCGCGGCGTCTGGTGCAGCATGCTGCGGATAAGGGAACTGGTGAGGTGCACCACCTGCGCTGGTCGCTCCGGGTAAAGATCTACCAGGGCCTGGTGCAAGGCGCCGTCCATGGCAAAGATGTTGATGGCTTCCAGCACGCTGTGGCGGTAGCTCAGCACCTTGTCCTGCGCAGGGTTAAAGTCGGAGTGCAGTTTCAGGTATTCCTGCTGATAAGCGGGGTCGTAGAGCGTTTCGGGCACCAGGGTAAAGTGCTGGTTGCTTACCGAGACGCGCACCAGTTTCCAGTTCTGCTCCTGCAGCAGCTCGTTTTCCTGTGCGATCAGGCGCAGTTGCTCGGCCACCTGCAGGGGCGAAAACACGGTGATCAGCTCATAATCCTCCAGCACTACAAACTTGTTGCGTTCTGCGTTGGCCACCGCCAGGCGTATGGCCTTTTGGCTGAGGGCAATGTATAAATTGCACTGCGCCGCCTGCTCCAACGAGAAAGCCTCATCCTGAATGCGGTGAGAAAGCCTGTAATGTGTGTTGATGGTGTTCAAAGTGTCCTGTCGTCCGGTGTAAGCTGTAGCGGGTAAAGCCGCCCTAGTGCAAGTATAAAAAAATTATAGCAAATGGCAGCGGCACCGGGGCTAAGGTATAAAATTATGCGGCAGGCCCAGCAGGTCGTCCAGGGAGAGCAACAGCTGCAGCGAACGATGTTTGTCCGCCAGTGGTATTTCCTGTATCTCCTTTACCGTCAGCCACTGCAGATGCTCGATTAATTGGTTGTCGGCGTCAGCCTCCGGATCTGAGCCGGTTTCCATACTTCCTCCCAGGATGTTCACCTCGAAGAAGAACTCCACCGCATGCAGCGGCTCCTGCAGAAACTCGTTCACGAACAGGAATCGCTTTACCTTTACCTGCAGGCCGGTTTCCTCCTCAAATTCCCGTTTCAGGCACTCCTGCATACTTTCGCCGTACTGCAGACCACCGCCGGGCGGGGCCCAGAAGGCGCTGTTGCCGATGGTCTTGCCGTGGCGAATTAACAGGAGTTTATCATCTTGGATACAGATGCCGCACACGCGCACGCGCAGTTTGTCGGCGTAGGCTGTGGCGGCAGGGTTTAGGTCAGGCATGGTTGGTTTACGGGTGATTTGGTCGTAAATTTACAGTATGATTAAATCGCACAATCCCGATTACGAACAAGACATACGCGAAAAGCTCGAGCGACAGGAATTTATGAAGCTGATGGGCTTTACGGTTACAAAGATAGAAGAAGGACGGGTAGAAGGCGAATTAAACCTGGAGCAAAAGCACCGGCAGCACAAAGGCTTCGCCCACGGCGGCGTTATCGCCACGCTGGCCGACATCGTGGCTGGCTTTGCCGCCGTTAGCCTGGTGCCCAAAGACCACCATGTGGTAACAGCCGAGATCAAAGTATCCTATTTTCATCCCGGGCTTGGCGATAAACTACTGGCCAAAGGCTACGTGCTGAAGCAGGGCCGCAAGCTTAACTTCTGCGAGGCGGAGATATACGCTGTGAAAGGAGCGGAGCCGCCGCTGCTCATCGCTAAGGCCAGCGCAAGTATGGCTAACATCTCGCCAGAAGAGTTAAAGCGTTAGAGAGTTTAGGAGTTAGAGAGTTTAGGTTTTATACTTTCCTGGAAGTATAAAGTATACTTCTTCTGACTTTTTTACCCCTCTCTTTTGTTATACTTTCATACTTCTTACAAAGTATTTATACTTTACAGCCATACCCCTTATAAAGTATTCATACTTTCCAGCTATAGTAAAACTGACGGAGCACTGATGGAGGATGATAACAGCAACAAAGTATAAAAAGCGAGTCCGGAGACTCGCACGCACTGAGTAACACCGGCCAGATACCGGCGCCAGATGTAGCAGCTTTATACTTCCATTCTCTAACTCCCAAACTCCTAAACTCTTTAATTCTCTAACTCAAACCATGCGCCCGGTAGAAGCCTTACGAAACAGTTTCCCGTTTGAACCGACAGAGGACCAGGCGAAGCTCTTTGCCAAACTCGATGAGTTTATACTTGATAAAGCCGGTGAGCGGCAGGTGTTCCTGCTGAAAGGCTACGCGGGTACCGGCAAAACCACGGTGGTGACCTCCCTGGTGAAGATCCTGAACTCCTTTGGCTATAAGTATGTGCTGCTCGCCCCGACGGGCCGTGCGGCCAAGGTTATGTCGAGTTACAGCGGCCGCCCCGCCTTTACTATCCATAAGAAGATCTACCGCCAAACCGCCAATCCCTTCTCCCAGGGGCTGTCCTTCACCCGCCAACCCAACAAAGCAGACAGTACGGTTTACATTGTGGACGAGGCCTCGATGATCTCGGATGAGAGCGGCTTTGGTGAGAACGGCCTGCTGCAGGACCTGCTGCAGTACGTGTTCGATAAAAAGAATAACAAGCTGCTGCTGATCGGCGACACGGCCCAGCTCCCTCCGGTGGGGCAGACCCTGAGCCCATCCCTGGATGCCGAGTACATGAAGCAGAACTTCCGGTGCCAGGTGCAGCAGCTGGAGCTGCGCCAGGTCATGCGCCAGGCCGAGGCGTCGGGCATCCTGATGAACGCTACGCAGCTGCGCGACCGCATGAAGCAGGAAAAGCTGGACATCAAGCTCTTTACCAAGGGCTGGCGCGATATTTACCGCATGACGGGTGAGAAGCTGGAGGACGGCCTGCGCTACGCCTATGATAAGTTCGGCATCGAGAACACCATCGTCATCTGCCGCTCCAACAAAAACGCCAACCAGTATAACCAGCATATCCGGCGCAGGATTTTCTTTGCCGAGGACGAGCTTGGGGTGGGCGATTACCTGATGATCGTGCGCAACAACTATTTCTGGCTCGAAAAGGACTCTGACATCGGCTTCATGGCCAACGGCGACTTTGTGGAGGTCACCAAGATCATCCGTTACGAGGACCTGTATGGCTTCCGCTTCGCCGACATCCGCATCCGCTTTGTGGATTACCCCGACGCGCAGGAGGAGGAGGTGAAGATCATGCTCGACACGCTCTATACCGATGCCCCCGCGCTACCCGCCGACCAGAACAAGAAGCTCTACGAGGAGGTACTGCAGGATTACATGGACATCCCCACGAAAAAGGAGCGTTACAAGGAGTTGAAAAAGAACCCCTACCTGAACGCGCTGCAGGTAAAGTTTGCCTACGCCCTTACCTGCCACAAGGCACAGGGCGGGCAGTGGCAGGCCGTTTTCGTGGATCAGGGATTCCTAAAGGAGGACATGGTGAACGAGGAGTTTGCCCGCTGGCTCTACACCGCCCTTACCCGCTCCTCCGAAGAGCTTTATTTGCTGAACTTTAACGAGCAATTATTAGTTGACTAACAAAAGAAAATCTTATTTTGCATCGTTTTTGATGCTGAACAAGTATATAGCTTATCGCATACACTTTAACCCTCTACATAAGATGAAAAAAGTAATCCTTTCTTTTGCGTTTGCCGCACTGTTTGTGGGTGGCGCTGTGGCTCAGGAGAAACCTAAGGCTACTGCCCCGCAGGAGCAGGCAACCAACGGCCCTGCGCTGGCTTTCACGGAGACCGAGCATAACTTCGGCGAGATCACGCAAGGCGATGTGGTGGAGCACACCTTCGAGTTTAAGAACACGGGCACGCAGCCGCTGGTGCTGGAGCGCGTGGACGTTACCTGCGGTTGCACCACCCCAGCCTGGACGAAGGAGCCGGTAATGCCGGGCAAGACAGGTTTTGTCACAGCCAAGTATAACAGCGCCGGACGACTGGGCCAGCAAAAGAAAGCTATTGTAGTGCACTCCAACGCCGCCGATGGTGCCAAGTACATCTACATAACAGCTAACATCAAGGAGAAGACCAACGCAAGCGCGGCCAAGACTTCTGCCAAGAACTAAGTTGCTGCCAAGCAAAGTATAAAGAGCCATCCTGAAAAGGGTGGCTCTTTTTTATGCTATCTGCTACAGTCCTGCGTAAGTCAGAGTAAGCCAGTTGAGGGCGGAGGATAGGTGTGCGGGCCATGCTGCTATGCCGTGGCAGCATGCCCCATGCAGTGCATGTAAGCTTGGCTGTCCTCCGTTTATGCCGGCGCGTGCGCGAGAATTCCTAATAAAACGGGGTGGAAAAATAGTAACTTGCAACTATACACAAATCAATAGTATGCGATTATTTCTTCAGTGGACAGTTATTATCCCGGTTCTGGCCTGGGTGCTGTTTTTTTCAGGCCTTGTTGACGATAATGGTTACTTTAAGATAGCAGCAAGTATACTGCTTATTTTCAGCGTGATGTCGGCCGTGCACCATTCGGAGATAATCGCGGAAAGAGTGGGGGAGCCTTACGGAACCATCATTCTGGCTATATCCATCACAGTGATTGAAGTCTCCATCATTGTATCCCTTATGATGACGGAGGGGCAAGCGGCGGCTTCGCTGGCCCGGGACACGGTCTATGCGGCCACCATGCTCATCCTGAACGGGATCGTCGGGCTCTGCCTGCTGATAGGAAGCCTGAAGCACTACGAACAGGATTTCTCCAAACCCTCCGTCACCATCGCCCTGATCTCCCTGGTCTCCATTATCGTCTTTACGTTAGTGTTCCCAACCTTCACTGAGAGCGTCGCGGGCTCCTACTACTCAAATCCCCAGCTCATTTTTGCTTCTATTGCCTGCCTGGTTATTTATGGGTGTTTCCTGTTCGCGCAGACAAGGAGGCACCGGCAGTATTTCCTTACAGTGGGCAAGGATGAGGATGAGGAAATAGCACCGCCCATCATCATCAGCAACCGTATATTCTTCACAAGCCTGGTGTTTCTGATCATTTGTCTCGGGATCGTCGTGCTGCTGGCTAAAACGCTTTCTCCTACCATCGAAAGCATCATTACGAGCTACAACCTTCCCAAAACATTGGTGGGGATTGTCATCGCCGCCATCATTCTGTTGCCGGAAGGGATTGCCGCCATCATCGCTGCCAGGAACAACAGACTACAGACAAGCCTCAACCTTTCGCTCGGGTCGGCGCTGGCAAGTATAGGTCTGACCATCCCGAGTGTGGCGGTGGTCTGTATCCTGTTTGATTTTAAGATCATCCTGGGCCTGGACATAAAATCGATTATCCTGCTGGGCCTTTCTGTTTTTACCGTGATGCTGTCGTTGAGCAGTGGCAAGACAAATGTGGTTTACGGCGTGGTGTTGCTCGTCAACCTGTTTGCCTTTATATTCCTGATGATTTACCCTTGATGGCGTAATCTTCTGCCTGCTTTTGTGAGATTATTTCTTATCTTGTTTATATATACATACTTAAGGGATGCCCATAAGAGCAGTTATACTTGTATTCCTTCTCGCCATACTTAGCGTTTGGCAGGAGGCCCGGGCACAAAAGGGGCAGCAGGACCTGAACCTGAGCTACGGATTTGCCTCCACACCGGTCATGGTGCATGCCGTGTGGGATATTTTTACAGGCAAAACCAAACTGAACGTACTCGGCCCCGCAGGGATAGAGTATAACTACCACCTCAGCGAGCGGGTTATACTTGGCTTTGCCGGCTCTTATACACGCATTTCCTCCCGAAACCCGAGCTCAGGAGATTTACACTATCGGAGCAGTTACTACGCGGCCATGCCGCAGGTGCTCTTTTACCTGGGCAAAAAAGATAAGCTGGAAGTATACTCGGGGCTTTCGCTGGGAGTGGCTTACCATGATCACCTTCCTGCTGATGAACGGGCAGCCTACGGAGATGTGATTCCGGCCTTCCAGCTAACCGGCCTGGGCCTGAGGTCGAACAAGCGGAACAGTTTGTTTGCAGAGCTGGGCTTCGGCTACAAAGGCTGGCTTAACGTGGGGCTGAGCCACCGGCTGCGGGAGGTGAAAAAATAAAGCGAAGTATAAACAGCTGCTTATACTTCGCCCCGATAAGAATGGAATGGTATACTTTTTTACAGCGCCTTCAGCACCGCATAGAACAGCGCCCCCCATCCAACGATAAGCAGCGTGCCGCCGATGGGAGTGATGGCGCCCAGCCAGGTTACGCCTGATAAGATCAACACATAGAGCGAGCCGGAGAAGATCAGGATGCCCAGGAAAAAGCACCAGGCGGCCACCTGCAGCGCCGGTTGCTGCACCTGGAACAGGAGCAGGCCAACGGCCAGCAGCGCCAGCGTATGGTACATCTGGTATTTTACGGCCGTCTCGAAGGTGTCTACGCGGTTGGTGGCCTGCAGCATGGGGGCCAGGGCATGCGCGCCGAAGGCGCCGATGGCCACGGTTAAAGCGCCCAGCGCACTGGCAATCAGAAGTATGGTTTTCTGCGTCACGGTTTTAGGATTTGAGTGAGCCTGCAAGCAGGGGCAGGTATGCCGCAAAGGTACGACAGCAAAGTATAAAATGCAGCCCCGGCTATACTTTACTCAGCCTCCAGCGCCTCAATCAGCTGCTCCTCAAACTCTTCCTGGCTATCGTACTGATCAAAGCTCAGCGTTTTGCCCACCGCTTTCAGCTGCGTTACCACATCCAGGGCTACCACCAGGGGCTCGGCCTCTTTCCCCACCAGGTCGCTGTTCCAGTCGGCGCCCACCAGCAGCTCATCGCCATACATGCCCACGCACCAGTTCTCCAGGAACTCCACCAGCGTGATAGGCTCCGCCGTGTAGTCCGACCACTCATCCTCGGCGCAGGCCGCAGCGCCCTCCTTTTTAGACCAGAACAGGATCACCTCGGTCTCCTCATACTCCGAAGAGCTGGAGGTGGCCCAGGTTTCGTCTTTTGTCAATCCCCAGACCTCTTCCGTCTGCACAACATGCTTGATGAAGTCCTGGTAGGTGTGCTCGGTGTTGTTGTCATGCTGCGTCATACTTCGCGTTCTTTTGAGTTTAGGATTGATTTCCGGGGCAAAATACAAAATTTATACTTACATCAGCCATGGCTTACAGCGATAGCGCTTTATACAGGTTGGGGTAGTCCGAGATGAGGCCATCCACGCCAAGTTGTTTCAGCCTGCGCATCTCCTCCAGGCTGTTCACCGTCCAGGGCACCAGCTTCATGCCGCGCCCCTGTGTTGCCTCTACGAGAGCGGGCGAAACGAGTTTATAGTAGGGGCTGTAAATGTGGGGCGTAAAGCCCAGCAGGTCGAGGTTCTTCTCCAATCCCTTGGTGTTCTCCACCAGCAGCGAGGTTTTGATGTCGGGATGCTTGCGGTGCAGCGCCTGCAGCGTGCGCGGGTCGAACGACTGGATAATGGCGTAGGGGCGGATGTTCTTCGCGTCGAGCACGGCCACCAGCCGGTCCACAAACTCCTCCGGCGCGGGGTGGTATTTGCCGTCTCCGGCGGGACTGGATTTGGTTTCGATGTTATAAAACACCTGCGGCAGCCCGTGGTTTTGAAGGTAAGCCTGCACCGAGTCGATCACCTCCGCGAGCAGCGGCTTGTATGCTTTCATAAGCCGCTGCTCCGGGAACTTGCTGTAGAACTTAGAGCCTGCATCGAATTGGCGTATCTGGCTGTAGGGCATCTGGTAGAGCACATACTTTTTGGCGTCCTTCTGCGGAATCTCCTCGCCGCTAGGCAGCAGCTCATGCTCGCGGTTGATGAACGGGTCGTGGGAGAGGAGCACCTGGCCGTCCTGGCTGATGTGCGCGTCCATCTCCAACGTGGTCACCCCCAGTTCCAGCGCCTTGAGCATGGCCGGAACGGTATTTTCAGGCAGCAGCCCACGTGCCCCGCGGTGGCCCTCCAGGTCGAATTCAGGTAGTGGCGGAGTGGTGGCGGCAGGTGGTGTAAAACTCATGGTTTTGGAGGATGTGCAGGCGATTGAAAGTATAAAGGCAACAGGCAAAGTATAAAGTATGGCTTTCATCCTAAAGTATGATCTAAGTACAGGTGCCGCACCGGAGCTCTCTTTTTTGTGGGCCATGCTTTATTTATACTTGATGCATCTAAAAAGGCTGGGGATTTATACTTTCCTCAGCCTTCCGTTTTATTTCCTGCTATAATCGCGCGCGCCGAAGATGCCGCTGCCCACGCGGATCATGGTGCTGCCTTCCTCCAGCGCGATCCGCCAGTCGGAGGTCATGCCCATGGAGATCTCCTTAAAGTCATCGTTGCCCATAAAAAAGGTTTCCTTCAGGCGGTTAAAGCAATGGCGCAGCTGTTGGAATTCCTGGCGGAGCTTCTGCTCCTCGTCGGTGTTGGTGGCGATGCCCATTACGCCCGTGATGCGGATGTACTGCATCTGGCGGTACTCCTCTGTCTGCAGCAGCGCCTCGGCCTCCTCACAGGTCATACCATACTTGGTTACCTCGTCGGCGATGTTGATCTGCAGCATGCAGTTGATGGGCAGGGTGCGGCCATACATCTCGGCGCGCTTGTTTATCTCCACCAGCAGCTTCAGGCTATCCACCGACTGGATGGTATCGATGAACTCGGCAATATACTTTACCTTGTTGGTTTGCAGGTGCCCGATCAGGTGCCAGGCAATGTCGTGGGGCAGCAGCGCATACTTGTCCACCAGCTCCTGCACCTTGTTCTCCCCGAACAGGCGATGGCCGGCGTCATAAGCTTCCTTAATCACCTCCACCGGGTGCGTCTTGGTTACAGCCACCAGCCGGCAGGGGGTAGGCCGCAGCTGCTCATCAAAGTATAAAATGTTCTCTTGTATGCTCATAGTTCTATAGTATAATTCTGAATGAGTGATTGAGTGGATGCTTGAATAAATATCTGTTAACTTTCTAACTCCTAAACTCTCTAACTTTCTAACTCCCAAACTCCCAAACTTCCCTCAGTCTTCCAGCACGTTGGCGATAAAGGTGTTCTTCAGCAGCATCCAGATTAGCAGCAGGAGCAGTGCCCACTTCAGGTATACCTGGTAGTAATCCTGGGTGTCGCGGAAGCGCTTCTCGGTCACCTCGGTTTTCTCCATCTGGTTGATCTGCTGAAAGACCTGCTGCAGCGCGTTCCTGGAGTCGGCCCGGAAGAACTGCCCCTCCCCAATCCTGGCGATCTGGCGCAGGTTGCTTTCGTCCATCTGCGTCTCCACGTACAGCACCTGGCCTGAGCCATCCACATCGTAGGGTACCTGCCCATCTTTACCAATCCCGATGGTATAAAGTTTTATGCCGTAGCCATAGGCCAGTTGTGCCGCCAGTTCCGGGTCCAGGCTGCCGGCGGTGTTCTCGCCATCGCTGATAAGGATGATCACCTTGCTTTTGGCGTTGGAGTCGCGCATGCGGTTAATGGCCACGGCCAGCGCGCTGCCGATGGCCGTGCCGTCGTTCTGTATCATCTTAAACCCGATGGCGTCTATACTTTCGCGCAGCAGGTCGTAGTCGGTGGTGAGGGGGGCGAGGGAGTAGGCATCTCCGGCAAACACCACCATGCCGATGCGGTCCTGCACGCGGCCGTTGATAAAGCCCAGAGCCACGTCCTTGGCAGCCTCCAGGCGGTTAGGCTGAATGTCCTGCAGCTCCATGGAGCCCGACACGTCCAGCACCAGCACAATGTCAATACCTTCGGAGGTGAGCTCCAGCTGCTCGTTTACCCGCTGTGGCCGCGCCAGCGCCACCAGCACCAGCATGGTGAAGAGCATAAACACGAGCCTCGGCAAAAAGCGCAGCACGCTGCTCCACTGCAAGCCCACGCGCCCCTCAAACAGGGCCATGTCCAGCTTTTGCCGGGTGTTGCGCCGCAGTACGGATTTGAGCAGGAACAACAGCGGGACGACGGGCAGCGCGTAGAGCGCCAGCGGGTACACCCAATCGAAGGAGCGGAGGGTGCTATAGGTAAACCACTCCAGGCTCAGCCAATCCCACAAGTCTTTACTTACTTCTAGCATTTCTGATCAGTTCGCGGTGTAGTTTATAGCGTTCCTTCGAGAAGCGGCGCAGCATGCCCAGCGCCAGGTTCGTTTCGCCTTCCGACTCCGTCTGCAGGTGCCCGTAAATGGCTTTGTCGCAGATGCGCAGGGCCGTGTTTATCTCCTCATCGTTCCCGTAGAACTCCACAATCTCCTTGGTGGTAAACGAGTTGATGCCGCTCCGCTCCAGCTTGGTAAGGTAGTTCTTCCACAGCGCCACCGCCTTCTCCAGGCTCGACTGCACCCCCGATTTCTGGAAACGGTCCTTGTGCGAGTTAAAGCGGGAAGTATAGTACAGGTGGTCTTTGCGGAGACGGTAGAGTTTATACCTTCTCTTGATGGACTGCCCAAAGATGAGCCAGATCAGCGCCACCAAGGCAATAACTGTCGTCACCCAGAGCAGCATCACCGGCCAGTTGAAATGCTCCATCACCGGGGCCAGCTCCGTATCGGCCTTTACCTGCAGCGGCTCCTGCACCGTTTGCACCAGCTGCAGCAGGAACACTGTGCTGGCAGGGGAGAAAAGCTCCAGGGTGTCCTGCCCGCGCAGCACGTAGATCGGCAGCGCCAGCTGCTGCAGCGTGTCCGTCTCAAAGGTCCTTAACGTATAAATAGCGCTGTCGGTGCTGATGCCGGCACGGGTGGTGGTGGGGTAATAGGTGTTGCTCACCAGCTCAAAAGGGGCGAAGTCGTGGTTGGCAGCCGGAAGTATCACCTCCAGCGTGTCGGGGTGGCGGAGCACCAACATATACTGCACCAGCTCGCCCAAGCGAATGGTGTCGCGGTTAAAGCGGCCTTCGGGAGTGAGTGGCTGTTGTGCCTGCGCAGCCAGCTGCCACAGGGGCAGGAGCAAAAGGATGATCAGTTTACGCACTTTTCTTTGTAGACTTATTCCGGAGCCTGAACAGGTTCACCAGCTGCGGCACGTAATCCTCGTTGGTGTTGATGGCCAGGTAATTGGCCTGGTGCTTCTGGCAGAGGCGCATCAGTTGCTCCTGGTTTTCCTGGTATTGCGCCAGGTAGCGCTCCTGAAACTCCCTGCCTGAGGTGTTGAGCCACAGCGTGCGGCCGGTCTCCTTATCAAGTATGGGTACGATGCCCATGGCCGGCAGCTGCTGCTCCCGCACGTCGCGCAGGTGCAGCACAATCAAGTCGTGGCGGCGCGCCAGCATGCTCAGTTCTTTTTCATAGTTGATGTCGATAAAGTCGGAGAGGAGCAGGATAATGCTGCGGCGCTTGATAAGGTCGAGCGTCAGCTTTATACCGGCGGCCAGGTTGGTCCGGGTTGACTTGGGCACCAGCTCGTCCAGCGATTTGATGATAGCATATGCCTGCTGTATGCCTTTGGCTGGCTTCAGGTACTTTTCCTTCCGGTCGGAAATGCAGATAATGCCAATCTGGCTCTGCTGCCGCGCCGCCGACAGGGCCAGCACGCCGCAGATCTCCTTGCCCACGTCCAGCTTCTGTTGCTGGCCCGTGCCAATCCGCTGTGAGGCGCTCACGTCCAGCATCAGAAACACCGACTGCTCCTTCTCCTCCCGGTACGTTTTCACGAAGGTGCCGTGCCCCTTAGCCGAGACGTTCCAGTCGATGGAGCGCACGTCGTCGCCATACTGGTAGGCGCGCACGTCGTCAAACTCCAGCCCCGTGCCTTTAAACACAGATTGGAAATCGCCCTGCATTTGCGTGGTAATGGCTTTGCGGATGCGGATTTCATACTTTCGTAGCTTCTTTACAAGCTCTCTCATGAGAAGGTAAGCTGCAGTCTGATTTTAAAATTAAGCGATAAACTCGTAATATGCATCCGTGAAAAGACTTTTCTCTATACTTTTTTGCCTCAGCCTGCTCGGCTGCCAGCCCCAGGAGAACCAGAAACCTAAGGATATGATTCCGCAGGAGAAGATGGTACGCGTCCTGGCAGACATACACACGGCAGAGGCCCTGATCGAGGCGAAGGTGATTTACCCGGATACCGCCCTGATGACGTACAACCAGGAGCAGGAAAAGATATTTCAGAAGTACAACATCACGCAGGAGCAGTTTAAGGACACCTATGACTACTACCTCCAGAACCTGCGTGAGATGGACGCGCTCTACGAGATTGTGGTGGATACCCTGAGCATGCGCGAGACAAAGGCAGAGGCCGTCGAGGGTAAGCCGAGGCGCAACATCCCGGCGAGGGATAGAGAGCAGCTACAGGCGCAGTAGGCTACATCAGCTTACTGCCGTTGGGCACCTTGCCTGCCGGCTGCGCCAGCACAATATCGCCATTCTCATCGGCAAAGCCCGTTACCAGCACCTCCGACATATAGCTGCCGATCTGCTTTTTGCCCAGGTTGGTAACGCACAGCACCTGCATCCCCAAAAGTTTCTCCGGCTTGTAGTGCTTTGTTATCTGCGCGCTTGATTTCTTAATACCCAAAGGCCCCAGGTCTACCTGTACTTTATAGGCAGGCTTGCGCGCCTCCGGAAACTCCTCCGCCGCCACGATCGTGCCCACGCGTATATCCGTTCTCTCAAATTCCTGCCAGCTGATCTGCTCCATCGTTTGTGCGGGTATGTGCATGTGCTCTTCTATTTTTTTAGTTGATGCTGCTCAAGATAAGGATAAGTAACGAACCTACCCAGCCATACTTACCCTAACGTATACTTGCTGTTGCCAATTGTAGGCGTTACGGACCTGCAAGGGCATTTTAGCAACATAAGCGGCCTTGCTCCGTACTCCTATGCATCCGGCTTTAGCTCTTTGCCAGAGCCTGATAAAACTACCATTCGTACAAAACAAGAACTATGAAAAAAGAATCCGGAGCCACTATGTCCGTTTGGATGAACCAGGTGCAACTGCCCGCCACAACAACGCTGGCAGAGAACATAACGTGCGATGTGTGCGTGGTGGGTGCGGGCATTGCGGGACTCACCACGGCTTACCTGTTGGCAAAGGAAGGGAAAAAGGTAGTGGTGCTGGAGTCGAAGGATATCGGGGGTGGGGAGACGAGCCGCACCACGGCGCACCTCTCCAACGCCCTCGATGAGCAGTTCTATAACCTCATCAAGCTTTTCGGCAAGGATGGTGCCCGGCTTGCGGCGCAGAGCCACGGCCAGGCCATTGATAAGATAGAGGAAATAGCCAAGGATGAAAAGATAGACTGTGACTTTACCCGGGTTGACGGCTACCTGTTCGCCACCTCTCAGGAGGAAGAGCAGCAACTGATGCAGGAACTGGAGGCATTGCAGCAGATCGGCTGGCAGGATGTGGTGCTGCGCAAGCACTGCCCGGTGGATACCTTAACCACCTTCCCTTGCCTGCACTACCCCAACCAGGGGCGCTTCCACGTCATGAAGTACCTCAACGGCCTTGCCAACGCCATTATTGACAAGGGCGGGATGATCTTCACCAACTCCCATGTAAAGGAGTTCAGGTCAGGTCCGGTGGCGATGGTGGTTACAGCAAGCGATCATTCCGTTTCGGCTAACCACCTGGTGGTGGCTACCAACACGCCAATAAACGACAGGGTGACCATGCACACGAAGCAGGCACCTTACCGCACCTACGCCATTGGGGTGCAGGTGCCGAAAGACTCCGTTCCGGATGCCCTGTACTGGGACTTAAAAGACCCCTACCACTACATCCGTCTGCAAAAAGATACGGTAGGTGATGCAGACTTTGACATCCTGATAGTAGGAGGAGAGGACCATAAAACCGGTCAGAACCACGACCCGGCAACTTGCTTCAGAAGACTCGAAGACTGGACCCGCCATAAGTTCCCGATGGCGGAGCAAGTAAAGTATGTTTGGTCGGGGCAGGTGTATGAGCCGGTGGATGGCCTGGCATTTATTGGCCGCAATCCCGGCGACGAGGAGAACGTGTACATTGCCACCGGCGATTCAGGCCACGGTATGACGCATGGTACCATTGCCGGTATGCTCATCACTGATCTGATCATGGAGCGACCCAATCCCTGGGCCAAACTTTACGATCCTGCCAGATCACCTATGAAATCAGTTGGGGAGTTTTTGAAGGAAAACCTGAACGTGGCGGCTCAGTTTAAAGATTATGTAACTCCAGGCGAGGTGGAGAATCAGCTGGACGTGCTGCCCGGTACGGGCCGCATCATGCGCAAGGGGGCGCAAAAGATAGCCGTTTACTGCGACCAGGATGGCGTGCGGCACCAATGCTCGGCGGTATGCCCGCACCTGGGATGTTTGGTCAGCTGGAACAGTGTGGAGAGCTCCTGGGACTGCCCATGCCACGGTTCCCGCTTCGATCCGTTTGGCAACGTGATAACAGGCCCTGCCAGTTCGAACCTAGGCCCTGTCAGCTAATAATGTAAAAGCTAATTCTATTCATTTATACTTTGGAGGCTTACCGGTTACGTTACTGGTAAGCCTCCAGCTTTTTAAGGCGGGTCTCAATTCTGGCAGCCCATACTTGTTGCTCCTCTTTGTCTAATCCGTGGCGGGAGACCTCATCAAACAGATCCTGCTCCGCTTTCCACCTTTTAAAGGCATCGTTCACCACCAGGCTTAGTTTTGTCTTCAGGTTAGCGCAGCTGATCTGTTGCAGGTCGTGGCGCAGCTGGCGGGCGTGCACCTCCGTCAGATCGAAGTGGAGTTGCTCGTGCGCCAGCAGTTTCTCAGAGCTTTTCCTCTTGGACCAGGATTCATGCGGCAGGAAAACACATTTTACCGTGTACGTATACTGGTTGTTTTTACAGCTCGCATTCACGGCCAGGTTGGCTGCCGTCAGGGCATGGTGGGGGGTAGCGTCATCGGGTTGGCCCTTAAAGTCCTCCCAATTTAAGCGGCGGTCTGCGGACCACACAACATACTCATTTTTAGTATTTTCTACAGGAAGTGTTGCAGCTATACTTGCAGCAGGAGGTACTGCGGCAGACACACCCGGAGAAAACAATGGCAGCAGTATCCTTGCCCAGAACGACAGGAACAGGGTAAAGGTAAACATGTAGGACTTTGGCTAAAAGTTGATACTGTTTCTGGAGGGGTAACGGCAACCGGCTGTAAAAAGTGCCCTTGATTTGTACTTTACCTGAGTAAGAAACGTGCGCTCAGGTTTTGAAACCTGATTGTGAGCAAGATAGCGGCAATAGAAAGTCCTGTCAGCAGCCCCAGCCAGATGCCATTTACCCCGAAGCCGGCCTTGAAGCAAAGCAGGTATCCTACCGGGAGCCCCACTACCCAATAGGCAAGTAAGGAGATAAGCCCGGGAACCCGGACATCCTCCAGCCCCCGCAGGGCGCCCAGGCCCACCACCTGCACACCGTCCGAGATCTGGAACAGCGCCGCGATGACCAGCAGGCCAGAGGCCAGTTGGATCACCTCCGGGTCATCAATGTAAAGCATGGGGATGAACTCGTTGAACAGTACCATCAGCAGCCCGCTGCCGATCATAAAGACCACGCCCATCATCAGGTTACTGTAACCGGCCACGCGCATGGCTTTGTAGTTGCCAAGGCCTTTCTGGTTGCTGACCCGGATGGTGGCCGCTGCCGCAATGCCGCTTGCCATCATGTAGGTAACGGAAGCAATGTTGATGGCGATCTGATGTGCCGCCAACTCTACGGCGCCGAGCCACCCGATCATCACGGCCGAGAAGCTGAAGGCGCCCATCTCAAAGACCATCTGTCCCGAGATCGGAAGGCCCAGCTTAAACATCCGGTAAATGTGCACGAAGGAGAGGTGGCGCAGGCGTAGAAACCGCCGGAAAATATCGAAGCGTTTAGCATATAGCACCCATGCCGCCATTGCCAGGGCCATCACTACCCGCGAGATAAGGGTAGCCCACGCGGCCCCGAGCAGCCCCATGGGCTCGAGCCCGAGTTTACCGTAAATCATGATATAGTTGAGCACCACGTTCAGGGCATTGGCAAGTATGGTGATATACATGGCCTGCTTCGTGAAGGAAAGCCCTTCGGCAAACTGCCGGAAAGCCTGAAACACCATGAGCGGCACCATCGACAGGAACAGCACATTCAGATAGGGAATGGCCAGTTCCACCACTTCCGAAGGCTGCTGCAAAACCGAGATGTAGGGCGACAGGAAATAACCTGCTACGAAGAGCAGGATGCCCAGTAATACGTTACAAACAAGCCCGTTGAGCAGCAGGAGGGAGATACGGGTATAGTTACGGCGCCCGTCCGCAGCAGCGATCAAGGGCGTAAGGCTATAAGAAACGCCCAGGCCAAACACCATGGTGATAGTGAAAATGCTATTGCCCAAAGAGGCGGCGGCAAGCGGCAGGGTGCCTATCTGTCCTACCATCAAGCTATCAATCACGCTCACCATGATATGGCCTAACTGGCTCAGCACCACCGGATAGGCGAGGGTAAAGTTCTTGGAGAAGTGTTGCTTGTATTCGGGGATGTCCATACGGCGGTGATCAGGCTGATAAGGCCGCGAAATTAGTGGAAATAACCGACTTTTGCCTTACTGGCGTTGGATTTCAAAGACCATGAAGCCTGTTGGATCCTGCAAATCGCTTTAACCGCGTCAACGATTCATACTTGCTAACGCTCGCAGACACCTTATACTTCTGATTCCGACAGGCCTTGTCAGGCATCAGAAGTATACTTTGTTACCGGTCCCTCTCATCCGTGATCAAAAGGGCCAGGCCTTGCCGGAGGCGCTGCATGGCTTCCCGTAGCCGGCCCGGTTCGATGGCAAAGGACATGCGCACATGGCCGGGAGCCCCGAAGCTGTCGCCCGAGGCAAGTTCGAGGTTGTAGCAGCCGCGTAGGTAGCGGCAGAGATCGGGCGTGGTTTTAATTACGTCACCGGTGATGCTGGTGTAGTGGAGGTAGTAGCTGAGGTCCGGGAAGAAATAGTAGGCTCCGTCGGGGAGGTAGTAGCTGATGTGCGGTATGGCATCCAGGCCTTGCTGCATGATCTCCCGGTTCCTGGCCAGTACCTCCTGCATGGGCGGCAATGCCTGCGCACGCGCCTTCAGGGCAGCCTCGGCGGCATCCTGCACGAACACGCTTGCCCCGGAGAGGGTGGCCTGCTGGAAATCTATGCAGCGTTGTATCAGGTCTTCTGGCCCAAGTATAAACCCGAGCCGCCAGCCCGACATGGCAAAGGATTTGGAAAAACCGTTTACGACGATGGTTCTGGCCGCTTTCGCCCCCTGGCAGGAAAGGATAGTAGTAAAAGGCCGGCCGTAAGTAACAAGGTCATATATTTCATCGGAAATAAGGTATAGGTTCGGGAAATCATTTACTACCTCTAGTAGCGCTTCGAGCTCGTGCTTGGTGTACATACGGCCCGTCGGGTTGCCGGGGTTGGTAAGCAGCAGGATGCGGGTGCGGTGCGTGAGCGTGCCGCGCAGCATGTCGGGCGTCAGCTTATACCCGTCCGAGAGATGGGTGGGCAGGGCTATTCCCTTGGCGGGGCTATACTTAAGCAATTCTTGAAAGCCGAACCAGGCCGGCGTGGGCACCACTACTTCATCGCCCTCCTTCAGCAGCACCGTGAAGAGGTTGAACAAGGCCTGTTTCGCCCCGGGCGTTACGAGCACCTGTTCCGGCTGCACCTCCACGCCATCGGCTTTATACTTCTGGCTGATGGCTTTGCGCAGGGAGAGTGTACCCGCAGTGGGGCCGTAAAACGTTTTGCCGTTCTGCAGCGCCGCGATGGCCGCCCCGGTGGCTGCCTCCGGGCTCCTGAAGTAACTGCTGCCTGCAGCTAGCGAGATAACCTCCATGGTTTGAGTAAGTAAATTTGGGGGTGAGAGAGTTAGAAGTATAAAAGTATGATTTTTTAGTCGATGCTGAAAAGCACGTCGGCAAAGCCCTGGCGGTTGTCGTAGAAAACAGTTTCCGGTCTAAAGCCGCACTGCCGTCCCATCTCCTCTACCTGCGGGATGGTGTACTTGCAGGAGTTCTCGGTATGGATGGCTTCCCAGGAATCAAAATGCACCGTAAGACCGGCTTTTTGAATATACACTTCCTGTTCGGCCTTGCTAACCAGGAAGCTGCGCATCACGCCTTCCTGCGGGTTGTACATGGCGTGGTGGCTGAACTGATCCACCTTAAAGTTAGCGTCGAGTTCCCGGTTTATGCGGTGCAGCAGGTTCAGGTTGAAGGCCGCAGTCACGCCGCTGGCATCGTTGTAGGCCCGCAGGATAGTGGCCGGATCCTTGCGCAGGTCCACGCCCATCAGCAACTGGTCGCCGGGACTGAGGTAGCTGCGGATGCTGCGCAGGAAATTTATACTTTCATCAGGTTTGAAGTTGCCGATGTTGGAGCCCAGGAACAGCACCACCTTGCGCCCCGGCTTGTTCTCCTGCAGCCACTCCAGCGCCTGGAAGTACTCGCCCACCACGGCCTCCACCTGCAGCTGGGGCAACTGCTGGCGCATGTTGTCCGAAAGCTGCCGCATGGCATCCCCAGAGATATCCACCGGCACGTAATCGAATTCTTTCTGCTGGCCGGAGAGTCCCTGTAACAGGATCCTGGTCTTGAGGGCATCGCCGGCACCCAGGTCTATGAGGTGAAAAAAGCCTCTCCGGGAGAAAAGCTGCGCCATCTCATACTTGTGCTGCGTGAGCACCTCCAGCTCGCTGCGCGTCAGGTAATACTCGGGCAGCTCCATAATCTGCTGGAAAAGCCTGCTGCCGGTGCCATCGTAGAAGTAGCGGGAGGGAAGCGTCTTTCGTGGCTGGCGCAGGCCCTCGGCCACATCGCGGGCAAAGGCGGATATATCGTTGGAGCCATCCTGCCGGCGGCTGAGTTCTATCATCGGGAATTGTGTTGTGGGGATACCCATAGGTTTATTTTGATGCAGCCAGTCTGATGCCGTTGTACTGCCAGCGCTTGTCGGGGTGGAAAAAATTACGGTAACTGGTCCGGATGTGGCTTTCGGGGGTGGCGCAGGAGCCGCCGCGCAGCACCATCTGGTTGATCATGAACTTGCCGTTATACTCGCCCACGGCCCCGGGCGCCTTGGAGAAGCCGGGGTAGGGATGGTAGGCGCTGTAGGTCCATTCCCATAAATCGCCGTAGAGTTGCTGCACGCCTTCTGCCGCCGGGTCTGCCGCGGCGGGCTCCAGCAGCCCGCTCTCCACAAAGTTGCCTTTCTGCGGCGGGTATACCTGTGTGGCGGCCTCCCACTCAAACTCCGTTAAAAGCCGCATGCCCGACCAGTTGGCAAAGGCATTGGCCTCGTAAAAGCTCAGGTGGCAGACCGGCTCGTTCGGGTCTACCGGCTGCAGGCCGTGCAGCGTGAAGCGGTGCCACGCCTCTTCCTGCTTTACCCAGTACAGCGGGGCCTCCAGCCGCTGCTCCTTCACCATCGCAAACCCCTCGTCCAGCCAGTGCCTGAAATCCCCGTAGCCGCCATCCTCCATAAACGCCAGGTACTCGCCGTTGGTCACCAGCCGGTTCATCACCTCAAAATCCTCCAGGAGCACCTCGTGCACACCCAGTTCGTTATCAAAACAAAAGCCGTCACCCTGAAAGCCGATGTTATACTTTCCGCCCGGCACCTCCATAAACCGGGCGTCGGTTTTTATACTTTGCCGCTGGTGCTTTGGCAGTGGCAGGTAGACCGGCAGCATTGGGTTGGTGCCCAGGATATACTTGATGTCGGTGATGAGCAGCTCCTGGTGCTGCTGCTCGTGCTGCAGGCCCAGTTCCAGTAGCGGCAGAAGCTTCACGATCTTGTCCTCCGGCAGCTCCTGCAGCAGTTTGTTCATGTGCTCCGTCACGTGGGTGCGGTAGGACAGCACATCGCGCAGGGGCGGGCGGGTAATGGTGCTGCGCTGGTGGCGCAGCACGCGGCTGCCCAGGCTGTTGTAATAGGAGTTGAACAAATAGGCGTACTGCGGGTGGAAGATCTTATACCTTGGCAGGTGCTCCTGAAGTATGAGCGTCTCGAAAAACCAGCTGGTATGCGCCAGGTGCCACTTGGGCGGGCTCACGTCCACGATGGGCTGCACCACCGTGTCCTCCGGCTCAAGGGGGGCGCAGATGGCTTCGGTGCGTTGCCTGATTTTATTGAATCGTTCGCGTAGCGCTTGCGTGGCGGAGGCGGCTAGTATAGTCATTGGGGCTGTATTATATGCTCAGAAGGCTTAAGGTAATGCATGCGATGGCTGCAAAAGTGCTCGGTTTCATACGTACAGATCAGTACAGTAACAACACCCCACGTCTCTCATAGCAGTTATATGTTCTTCATTTACGGCAAAACCGGCGATTATGGTTTATCTTGCCACCTTGAACGGTACCAGAAACATGAGCCTGCAACTAAGCTTTTCCCCGCATACGCTTCAGTTTAAGTTCGATGCGCGCACCAGCCGCGGCGCCATCTCGGAGCATAAAGTTTACTTTGTAAAAGTATGGGACACAGCAACGCCCGAAGTATACGGACGCGGAGAGTGCGCCCCGCTGGCAGGCTTAAGTTTGGATCATCGCCCGGACCTGGAGCAAAAGCTGCGGCAGGTGGCGGAACTGGTGAACAACCAGCAGGTAGAACTGAGTGTGGACGCCGAGTTGCCGCAGGAACTGGGGCTGCAGGAGTGGCCCGCGCTGCGCTTCGCCCTGGAAACCGCCCTGCTGGACCTGGAGAACGGCGGCAAGGGCCTGCTCTACGACAATGCCTTCAGCCGTGGCGAGGCGGGCATCCCCATAAACGGACTGGTGTGGATGGGCGACCGGGACTTCATGCAGCAGCAGATCGAGCAGAAGCTTAAGGACGGTTATACCTGCCTGAAACTCAAGATCGGCAGCCTGGACTTTACCACCGAGCTGGAGCTGCTGCAACGTATACGGGAGGTGGCCGGAGCAGACCGGCTGACGGTGCGCGTGGATGCCAACGGCGCCTTCCCGCCGCAGGAGGCTTTTAAAAAGCTGGAGCGCCTGGCAAAGTATGAGCTTCACTCCATTGAGCAACCCATCAGGCAGGGCCAGCCGAAGGAGATGGCACAGCTCTGCGCCTACACGCCCGTGCCCATTGCCCTGGACGAGGAACTGATCGGGGTGCGGGAGCCGCAGGCAAAGGAGGCGCTGCTGGAACGTATAAAACCGCAGTACATCATCCTGAAACCGACGTTAGTAGGTGGCCTGGCTGCCAGCGCCGAGTGGATACGGATGGCTGAAGAGCGACGCATGGGCTGGTGGATGACTTCCGCGCTCGAATCCAACATCGGCCTCAACGCGATTGCCCAGTTCACGGCCCGGTATCAAATCACCTTACCCCAGGGGCTAGGCACCGGGCAGCTCTACCACAACAACATCCCCTCACCGCTGCAGATCCGGCAGGGGGAGCTGTGGCGGGGGATTTGAAGATTTGAAAATGTGGAGATTTGGATATTGGAAGATGTGGTAAAGGGCTAATTCGAAAATGTAGTAATTTGGAGGTGAGTTTAAAGTATAGCTCCTGGGGTGGCGTGAGTGCCTGGAGGAGCATTTGTACTTATACTTATACTTATACTGCAGGCAAGCTTGTTAGGCTTTGGCTGTGAATGTAGTAAGTATAAAGTTATACTTTGGAGGCAGCTAAATGTATAGCGAACGGAAGCTTGAGGGTTTCTGCTATAAAGTATGGCGTTGGTCACCGCTGCACTAAGGGCCTATGCTACCCTCATAAACTATGCTTTTACATTAAAAAAATTCCTTCATCTTCAAATTTCCAAATCTACTTATCAGCTCACGTTCGTGGTCTTGATCAGGAGCTTTCTATACTTGGTGAAGATGCTGGACTTGGAGACGAAGCCAAGGTAAATGCCCTCCCGGAGCACGGGCAGGTTCCAGGCGCCGGACTCGTCGAACTTCTTCATCACCTCAGCCATGCTATCGTCGTAGTCTACAAGGGCGGGGGGCTTTATCATCAGCTCTTTTACCTTCACCTGGCTATATTTCTCGGTTTTGAACATGATACCGCGCACGTTCTCCAGCAGGATCACACCGTCCAGCCTGCCGTCTGCCGTTACCACCGGAAACAGGTTGCGGCGCGAATGGGTAATCACCTCCACCAGCTCGCCAAGCGTGGCCTCTGGCAGAATCGGTTGAAACTCCGTCTCGATCAGGTGCTGAATCTTCAGGATGCGTAGAATCGTGCGGTCCTTGTTGTGTGTGAGCAGCTGGCCTTTCTGTGCAAGTTTCTTCGTGTCGAGCGAGTAAGGCTCAAAGTATTTCACCAAGGCAAACGAGCTGGCTGCCACGATCATCAGCGGGATCATCAACGTATAGCCACCGGTTATCTCCGCGATGAGGAAGACAGCGGTGAGCGGCGCATGCATCACCCCGCTCATGATGCCGGCCATGCCCACCATCGAGAAGCTGCTGGTAGGCAGGTTGCTGATGTGGAGCATGTTGATGATGCGCGAGAAGAAATAGCCCGCACTGGCCCCCACAAACATAGACGGGGCAAAGTTGCCGCCATTGCCGCCCGCGGCGATGGTGATGGTGGTGGCAAATACCTTAACCAGCGCCAGCGCCCCCACAAAACCAAGTATGAGCCACTCGTTGGTGCCAAAGAAAGCCAGCCAACTATCCTGCAGCAGCAGTGGCGCATCACCGCGCTCCAACAGCCGGATGCCGTTGTAGCCTTCCCCGAAGAGCGGCGGGAACAGCATGATGAGCAGGCCCAGCAAAGCACCGCCAACGACGGCGCGCTTCAGGGCCGAGGTCTGGTACTCCTCAAACAGCTCCTCCACCCACAGGGCCATGCGCGTATAGTAGACCGATATTATGCCGCAAAGGATGCCCAGCAGCACATAGAACGGGACATGTTCGGCGGCGAAAAACTCGGTTTTGCTGATGTTGAAGAGAATATCCTCCTCCAGAATGATCTTGGAGCTGAGCGCGCCCACTACCGCCGCGATAATCAGTGGTATGAAGGCGGAGATGCTGATGTCGGTGAGGAGCACCTCGATGGCGAACAGCACGCCGGCAATGGGCGCGTTGAACACGGCAGCTATACCGGCCGCGGCGCCTGCGGCCAGCAGCAGGGTGCGGTCGCGGTAGTTGAGGTGGTACTCGCGGCCATAGTTGGAGCCAATGGCGGAACCCGTGACCACGATCGGCGACTCTAGTCCGGCCGAGCCGCCAAAGCCCGACGTAATGCCGCTGGTCAGCACATGCGAGAACATCTTGTGCCGCTCCACCAGGCTGGACTTCTGCGAGATATTGAACAGCACATTAGCCGTGCCGCGCCCAATGCTGCCCTTAAAGAACACCTTGACAATGAGCACGGTCAGCAGGATGCCAATGAACGGGAATACCACAAGCCAGTACGGCTGGTCGAGCAGGCGGTTGCCGTAGGCCAGAAGCACCTGTATATAGTGCACCAACGACTTGAGGATGACCGCCGCCACGCCGGCCGTCAGGCCCACCAATACACTCGAAACCAGCATAAACTCCCGGTCGGAGGTATGGCGGCGCAGCCATAGCAGTGGTATTTTTGTTTTCTTGTACGTAGAAGGCATTTATGCAGAACTGCCTGAGGGTGCTTCGTCTATAATCCTGCAAAATTAGGCAGACCTGCGCCCAAGGACAATAAAAAGTTGCACTCTTTTGACCTGGCTATTTCTAAAAATGTTTGTCCGCAGGCTAACCCCAAGCCCGCTTTCACTGTTAATATAGAGGCGCTTCTTCCAGCGCGTATGTTTAACGTAACAAATACTGTATGGGGAAAGGGGTGGATCATCCTTTATTTAACCTTGAACTCGCCGCAGAGCGTGGGCCGTTCCATGTGATTGGGGATGTGCATGGCTGCTTTAACGAGCTGATGGAACTGCTGAGGCAACTGGACTACCAGGTACGCTTTGACAAGGAGGAAGGCCGGTATGAGGTCGCGCCTCCAACGGGAGCCAAAGCTGTATTCGTGGGCGACCTGGTAGACCGCGGCCCCAACTCGCCGGAGGTGTTGCGCCTGGTAATGGATATGGTGGAGCAGGGGACGGCCTACTGCGTGAGCGGGAACCACGATGACAAACTGCTGCGCCTGCTGCTGGGCCGCAATGTGCAGGTGCGCCATGGCCTGGAACTCACAAAGGCGCAGCTGGAGCCGTACGACGCCGTGTTCCGGGAGCGGCTAAAGCATTTCCTGAGCACCCTGCCACACCACGTGATACTGGACGAGGGGCGGCTGGTGGTGGCGCATGCCGGACTGGAGGAAAGGCTGCACGGCCGCAACACCAAAGGAGTGCGCGAGCTCTGCCTCTACGGCCCCACCACCGGCGAAACAGACGACAAAGGGCTGCCGATCCGCCTGGACTGGGCCGCTGACTATTGCGGTAAAGCGATCGTGGTGTATGGCCATACCCCGGTACAGGAGCCGAGATGGCGCAATAACACCATCAACATTGATACGGGCTGCGTGTTTGGGGGGCGGCTCACTGCCCTAACCTATCCCGACCACATTCTTACTTCTGTGGAGTCGCACCATACCTATGCCGAGTCTGTGAGGCCGTTTATACGGTATCACCAGCAGCATCACCCATCTCCTTCTCCTTCTTAGCCTTCTCCTCCAGGTACTTGTCGTGGCTGATGTGCTGCTCCAGGTGCGCTTTTACCAGGTATGCCCTGAACTCCTCCAGATCGGTCTTCTCCCAGAACGGTATCCTGTTCTGCACGGCGGTGCGGCCTATCACGTGGGCTGCCACCGGTGCCGTTATGGAGGTGAACCCGATGATGGCCAGAACCTTCAGCAGCACCCCGGGCTGGTTAAAGTATATCGCCATACCCAACAGGATCAGCCCCAGCCCCAGCGTAGATCCTTTGGTGATGGCGGACATGCGGATGTAAAAGTCGGGGAAGCGGAGCAGCCCGATGGAGGCGATGAGCATGAAAACAACCCCCGCAAGTATGAAAAAGCAGCTTATTACCTCCTTTACCAGCACCCAGTCTATACTTTGCTCCATGGTTTATTTCGTTATCCTCATGATGTAAAATGCAAACGAGATGGAACCCAGAAATCCGAACAGCGACAGGATCATGGCCACATCTATAAAATCCTCGTTGTGGGTCAGCTCTGTGTAGATCACGATGATGCCGATCACGTTGGCCACAAACAGGTCGAAGGCCGTAACGCGGTCGGGCAGGGTGGGGCCGATGGCGAAGCGGATAGCGGTGAGCAGCAGGCAAATGCTCAGCATTACCATGGCAATAATCAGCGTTATTTGGAAGATGCTCATGCGGTCAGTTCTAAAATTCTACGTTCAAATCCATTCTTAATGTGGAGTTTGAGTTGCTCCACATCGCCATGCCGCAAGTATAAAGTATGGACATAGAGTGTACTACGGTCGTCGCTCACGTCCAGGCTGATCGTGCCGGGCGTAAGGCCTATCAGGTTTGCCAGGAGGGTTATCTCCAGGTCGGTGCTGGCTTTCAGGGGTAGCGCGAATACGGTTGGCTGCAAACGGTAGTTCGGCGTGATGATGTCATAGGCGATCTTCAGGTTAGCCACAAGAAGCTCCTTCAGGAAGAACGCGATAAAGTACGCCAGCTTCGGAACCTTCCGGAAGTATGAACGCCGGTAAAAATAGGAGCCCAGCCAGAAGAGCAGGAATACCGCCGCGAAGAGCAGGGTGGTGCTCAGGGCAGTGTAGGGCACCCGGGCGCCGGGGAACTGAAAATAGGTGTACACCACCGCAGCCGCCAGCATGATATGTAAGAGTAGAAGCTTCATGATTGCATCCTTTATTTTGCCCTGTTATTAGAAAGTACTGTATCTGTATAAGTGCCGATGTGCAGCAGCCCGTTTGCCGCCCGCTCTGAAAGCCGCACCAGTGGCCGCGCATAGAGGCCCGTAAAAAGTATAAACGCCAGCAGCAGCACAATGGGTAGGTACAGTTGCCACAGCCGGAGGGGGTTTATAGGCGCCATAGCGATATCTTTCTTAACGGCCACGGGCCTGGGCTTCCAGAATACCTCGTTCCAGATCTTCGTCATGGAGAAGAGGGTGATGAGGCTGACGCAGAGCGAGACGGCCACCAAGGTATAGTTACCTGCTTCCAGGCCTGCCCGGGCCAGCATCAGTTTGCCCCAGAAGCCGGACAGCGGTGGCGTGCCCGCCAGGCTAAGCGCCGTCAGCAGGAACAGCACCGACAGCACCGGCTGCAGCAGGTACACGCCCCCCAGCTTTTTGAGCGAGAAGGTACGGTAGCGCTGCGCCACCACCCCGCTTATCAGAAACAGGTTTGTTTTCACGAAGATATTGTGGATGATGAAAAAGATGCTTCCGGCTATAGCCAGGGGTGTGTAAATGGCCAGCCCCATTAGCATGTACCCGATCTGGCTGATGATGTGGAAGGAGAGGATCTTCTTGAAGTCGGTCTGGGCAGCGGCGCCAATAACCCCGATGAGCATGGTAAAGCCGGAAAGGATGGCCAGCAGCGGCAGCATAAACCCCTGGTCGCTGACGAAAAGGAGCGTGAACAGCCTGATCAGCGTATACATGCCTGTTTTGGTGATGAGCCCGGCAATAAAGGAGGAGATAGCAACCGGGGGCGTGTGGTAGGAGGCCGGAAGCCAGAAGAACAGCGGGAAGATGGCAGCCTTGATGCCGAAGCCGACCAGGAAAAAGACGCTGGCCATACTTAGCAGGGGCAGGTTCGGGTGCTCCGGCTGCCGCACCAGCAGCGCCAGTTCCGCCAGGTTCAGCGAGCCGAAGAGGCTGTAGGTAATGCCCACCCCGGAGAGCAGCAGCCCCGAGGCCAGGAAGTTGATCGTCACATACTTGATGGCGCCCTCCAACTGCCCCTTGCCGCCGCCAAGGCTCAGCAGCGCAAAGCAGCAGATCAGCAGCACCTCGAACCACACGTACAGGTTGAAGAGATCACCGGTAAGGCAAACGCCGGCCACCCCCATCTGCAGGAGCAGCATCAGGGGGTAATAACCGAAGCGCCTGCGCGTTACATCCAGTCCCTGCAGGGAGAAAAGGTATACCGCCAGCCCGATGATGGCGGCAGACGTCAGCATCATCGCGCTGAACACATCCGCCGCCAGCGTGATGCCGTACGGGGCCGGCCAGTTGCCCACCTGAGTGGCTATCACCTCCAGCGCCAGCACCCGCCGCATCAGCATAAAGGCACACAGCAGCCACGCAACCTGCGCCAGCCCTGCCATCACGGCCATCCACTGCTCCCGCTGCCAGAATGCCAGGCAAAGCAGGGCGCCGTAAAGTGGGATCAGCAAAGGCAAAACGAGCAGTAAGTCTGATGGCATATAGTGTGGTTAGCGGTATCGTTTCTGTTGTGACAGGGCTGGTTCAGAAGGTACTCTGCAACTTCAGGCGGCGGCACGGCCTACTGCGCCTCGTTCTCTTTCTGCAGCTCGTCGAGGTTGTTCGATTTAAAGGTCATGTATACCCGACGGATCAGCACGATGGAGAAGGCCTGTATCCCAAAGCCTATCACGATGGCGGTGAGCAGGAGCGCCTGCGGCACCGGGTCGGCATAAGGCTCGACCGCAACGGTTTGCTCCTCGTTGATGATGGCGCTTCCACCCCGCGTAAGTCCCCCGATCACGAACAGGAACAGGTTGGTGGCCAGCCCGAACAGGATGAGGCCCAGTATCACCTTGAACAGGTGGCGGTGCAGGATAAAGTATAAACCAGCGGCAAAGAGCGTCCCAACCATTAACGGAAGCAGTGTTTCCATACTTTCCTATTCTTTAGACATTGTAAAAACCATTTTCAGGACCATGCCCAGCACCAGCAGGTAGACACCGGCATCGAACAGGGTTGGTGTGCCCAGAGTGCCGATAATCGGGATCTCCAGCTCCAGCCAGGAGGCTGTCATATAGGGCTTGCCCTGCAGCAACCCTGGCACACCGCTTATGGATGCCAGGAACAGGCCGAGGGCCATCATGTAAGCCGGCCTCACGCGGACAATATAATAGCGCCAGTTAACCGGGGTAACTTCTTCAGCCCTTTTCCAGGTGTTGGCCCGGACCAGATCCCACATATACTGTGGGGAGGCGTGCTCCGGCTGCTTGCCCTCCTGGCTGTAGAGTTTAAGCCGGAAGTAGGTGTTCACGGTATGGTCGGAGCCATGCGCCAGCGCATGGAAAACGAAGGCGATGGAGCCGATCAGACCACCAATAAAGCCGCCGCCGGGGTGGTTATGCCCCCTGAACAGGATGTACACCGAGAACAGCAGGAAGAGCGGAGTGAGGTAGCGTATGGCCGTAGCGAAGATGATGGTTCTCATGGTTTCCCTCCTTTCTCCGGGTTCAGGCGCAGCAGCGAGAAGATGCCCAGTGCTGCCACGGCCAGCACCGTTATCTCGCCCAAGGTGTCCAGTCCCCGGAAGTCTACCAGGATCACGTTCACGATGTTGCGGCCGTGCGCCTCAAGGTAACTGACTTTGCCATAGTATTCCTTCAGCTGTGAGGGAATGGCCTGTTGCTGCACCAGCAGCATCACGTAGGTCATCAGCGCCCCGAAAACGACGGAGATGGCTATGAACTTATACTTCATGAACTGGTGCGAGAGGTAGATGAAGGCCGGCAGTTTGTGCAGCAGCAGTACAAAGATCACCACCGTCAGCGTTTCGATCAGGAACTGGGTGGCGGCTACATCTGGCGCCCCGAAAAGGATATAGAACAGGGCAGAGGAGTAACCTATCAGCCCCATCACCACAATGGAGGTGAGCCTTGACCGTGTACCCAGCAGGTACACCAGGGCCGAGATGACCAGGAACAGCACCACCAGCTCGTACAGCCGCACCTCTTGCAGCTGGTAGATCCTGTCGTTGAAGTCTATGCCCGGCGTGTCGCGCCAGAGGATGAAGAGCAGCAGCCCGCAGAAAAAGAACATGATGTACATCACGTAGCTCCGCAGGTGCCCGTCCTGAAGCCAAAGTATAAAAGACTTTGACCCGTGCAGGAACAATTCGAAAAGCTTGTGGTAGGCAGCGTCTGGGCCAACGCGGTAGAGCGGCTGCAGCACTGCGGCGCGTTGCCCCAGCCAGGGAAGGGCCAGGTACAGGGCCAGGCCGAGCAGCAGCGTGAGGATGCTCAGGCCCAGCACCGGCGTAAAGCCATGCCACAAACTTAGCTTGAGCTCCAATGACGGGTCTGCCGTTATAGTCCGAACCCCCTGCTGCAGGAGGGGCAACGCCTGAGAATTTACCAGCAGCCCCAGCAGCAGTCCGCCGAACGCTAAGACCAGCGGCGGGAAGTATAAACGGAAATGGGCGTGGGGATGCACCTGCGTTTTTTCCTCCCCTTTGTGCCAAAAGATCCGGTAGCCCATAATAAGGGCCACGGCTACAAAAGCCACACCCGTTACCAGGCATATCCCCAGCAGCAGGTAATTCTCCAGGGAGGCCTCATACAGCAGCTCCTTGCCCACAAAACCCAGAAACGGTATAACGCCGGCCATGGAGAGAGCTGCCAGCGTAGCCGCCGTGCCGCTGTACCGCATGTGTTTTCCCAGACTAAAGAGCCTGTTCAGGTCGCGGGTGCCGGTTCGGTGGTCTATGCCGCCGGCCACCAGGAAGAGCGTGCCTTTGTAGAGGGCATGGGCCAACAGAAAAACCAGCATCGCCTTCATCGCCTCATCCGTGCCGATGCCCAGCATGGTTACCAGCAATCCCAGCGCGCTGATGGTGGTGTAGGCAAGTATGGCTTTCAGATCGGTGTGCTGCAGCGCCAGCACTGCCCCCAGAACGGCCGTGATTCCGCCCGCTGTCATTAAGGAGACGTGCCATACATCTGGGCCGGAGAGTACCGGTGAGAGCCTTGCCAACAGGTAAATGCCCGCCTTCACCATGGTGGCCGAGTGCAGGTAGGCGCTCACCGGGGTAGGGGCCGCCATGGCGTTGGGCAACCAGAAATGAAACGGGAACTGCGCCGACTTGGTAAAGCAGCCAAGCAGTACAAGCACCACGGCCGGAAGGTAAAATGGGTGCTCCAGCACCTCCGGGCGCCGCTCCAGCAGCCCGCTGAACGTGTAGCTGTCCCCCGCCACGCTGAGAAGTATAAGACCTGCCATCAGGGCCAGGCCGCCCAGGCCAGTTACCAGCAGCGCCTGCCATGCCGCCACCCGCGCCTCTTTCTCAGCCTGTTTATACCCGATGAGCAGGTAGGAGCTGATGCTGGTTAGCTCCCAGAAAACAAAGAGCCCGAAGATATTATCCGAGGTTACCAGCCCCAGCATCGATGTCATGAATAGGGTGAGGAAGAGGTAGAAGCGGCCCAGCAGCGGGTCGCCCTCCAGGTAGCCGCTGGCGTAGAACATCACCAGCGCCCCGAAGAAAGAGATGAGCAGCGCGAACAGCAGGCTCAGCCCATCGAGCCGGAACTGCAGGTTAATGTCCAGCTCCGGCACCCAGGTGTGCCGCTGCACCACCGCGTGGCCCTGCAGCACCTCAGGCATAAAAGAGAAGTATAAACCAAGAAGCAAGAGCGGCGCCAGCACCATCGGCACTGCCACCCATCGCCCCAGGAGCCGGTGCAGGAGGGGCGCAACGGCTGCCATGAGAAGACCAAAAAGGATGGCATACAGCATGAATACCAGGTTAATGAATATAATTCGTGTATGTTGACGTATGAATATGAAGCGTACTTGCCAGGCAGCCACTTTAATTTTACGGATATGGGCCGGCGCAGGCTGGCATGGTGTGCATTTTGCGAACGGCAACCGATAACGATCACGACTATGAATAGAATCAATAGACTAATGGTGGGGCTCGATCTCTCCGCCATGGACGACTCGCTGGTGAGCTACGCGGCCTTTCTTAGCCGGGAGCTACACATCGAAACTGTCTACTTCATCCATGTGGAGAAAAGCCTGGAGGTGCCTGACGAGCTGTTGCAAAGCCTGGAGCGTTCCGGCCTCTCGGCTGATGAGGGCATCCGGGAGATGATCATGGCCAAGGCAGGCCCGGCCTTCCAGCAGCTGCCGCAGGTGCACGTGGAGGTGCTGGTGGAGGAGGGTATCCCGGTAAAGGAACTGCTGCATTGGTCCAAGGTGAAAGACGCGGACCTGCTGCTGATGGGCCGCAAGCTGCGCCTGCGCGGCTCCGGCGTTCTGGCCCAGAAAGTGCTGCGCACCGGCAGAAGGAGCGTGCTGTTTGTGCCGGAAAACGTGGAGCTTCAGCTCCGCAACCTGGTGGTGAGCACCGATTTCTCTGACTATAGTGTGATGGCTGTGGAGCGCGTGCTGGAGATCGCCAACGAGAAGCCGGATATCAAGGTAGTGTTGCTGCACGCCTACCAGGTGCCTACCAGTTACCGCACCCTCGGTATGTCCTACAAGTCTTTTGATGAGCGCATGCGTGGCTTTGCCCAGGCAAAGTATGAAAAGCAGATCCAGCGATTCCCGCAACTGCAGGGCCGTGCGGAGTTTGCGCTGGTACGACTGGAGGATGAGGACGATATCGGCGAGTTGGTGGTGCTGGAGGCCAAGCGCAACCGGGCCGATCTGCTCGTGATTGGGGCCAAGGGCATGTCGGCGGCGGCGCTGTTTGTGCTGGGCAGCGTAACGGAGAAGATCCTGCGCCACGACCTGGATATACCGCTGCTGGTGTTTAAGAAGAAGGATGAGGACATGGGTTTCCTGGATGCCCTGCTGTCCCCTTGATTTCCAATATCTGAGGAATAAATCAAACAGCCTGCCCTGAAACCAAAGCAGGCTGTTTTGTTTAGTCAGGAATATATATGCTGCTGCTATCCGGCTATACTTGCTGGCTGCTGATTCTTTGTTTTAGGCACCTATGGTGTCAAACAATTTACTGCTCAGGCCTCGCTACGGGGTGAAGGGGAAGGTACAGGCGAGGGGGGAGACGTGAAGGCAGAACAAAATCCCTCCCTTCCTCTCACCCAGGTCATCCAGCAACAGAAGTTATACATTCACATCATCCGTCATTGCCTTCCTGCCAGAAAAACGAAGTAGCATGTACGCCACTACACCCGCCACCACAGAAGCGCAAAGTATGGCCAGTTTCGCCAGTGGCAGCATGGCTGACCCGGCGAAGGCCAGATTGGCGATAAAGATGGACATGGTAAAACCCACGCCGCCCAAGAGACCTACGCCAAAGAGCTGCATCCAGCTGAAAGCCTTTGGCTTGGTGGCTATACCCGTGGCGGAGGCCAGCCAGGCAAAGAAAAATATCCCGAGGGGCTTGCCCAGCACCAAGCCAAGTATGATGCCCAGCGGAACTGAAGCAGTTAAGCTGTTCACCAGATCAGCGTTGATAAAAATGCCTGCGTTTGCCAGCGCAAAAACGGGCATGATCAGGAAAGCGACGAAAGGGTGCAGCGCGTGCTCCAGACGATGCATCGGCGAGAGCGCTTCCTCGCAGTTGGCCTCGATGGTGTACACAGCACCCTGGTAGGCTTCGCGACTTGGCTTTAGGTCCGGGTCACTTGTTTCTGCCAGGTGCGTGGTATGCAGGTCCTGTACGATCTCGCCGGTGCTCGTTATGAACTCCTGCTCGGTGATTTTAGAGCGGCCCGGGATGGTGATGGCCAGCAGTATACCGGCAATGGTGGCATGCACTCCGGACAGCAGAAAGGCCACCCACATCACCACGCCTGCCAGCGAATAGATCCAGATGTTGCGCATTTTAAGGGCATTGCCCACCAGCAGCAGCCCGAACAGCAGGATACCGACCCAGAGGCTCAGGAAATTAACTTCAGCAGTATAAAACAGCGCAATCACCAGCACAGCTCCGATGTCATCTACGATGGCGTAGGCGATGAGGAAAAGCTTGAGCGATAGCGGCGCGCGCCGGCCCAGCAGCGTGAGTATGCCCAGGGCAAAGGCAATATCGGTGGCCATGGGGATGCCCCAGCCGGAGATGCCCTCTCCGCCCAGGTTCAGGAGCACGAAAAAGCCCGCCGGCACCAGCATACCACCCAGCGCCGCCATTACTGGAAAAGCAGCCGTACGGAAAGAGGAGAGTTCGCCCACCATCACTTCGCGCTTTATCTCCAGCCCCACCACGAAGAAGAAAATGGCCATCAGGCCGTCGTTTATCCAGAGGATGGCGGCTTTGGTTAAGCCATAATCTCCTAGAGCAATTGTGAAAGGCGTATTCCATACTTGCTCATAAGTTTCTGCCCAGGGGGAATTGGCCCAGGCGAGCGCTACGAGCGTAACGAACATCAAAAGGATACCGCTGAAGGATTCCGCCCGGATAAAGTCCAGGAGCGGGTAAATGATGCGGTGGTATAGCTTCGGTTTGGTGGTAGCGGTCTCGTTCAAAGCAGGAATGCGTTAGTTATACTTGTTCCTACAGACGTGGCAGGCAATATAAATGTTCGGTTATGCTCTTGTGTGTTAACAGGAGCTGTGGGTATGGGCAAGGGAGTCTGAGGCGTCTATAAAGTATAAAATGGCGGAAGCCTCTGCCTAAAGTATAAGCAGAGGCTCCAGCAAAGTATAAAAGTATAAAATTACTTACCGCACCACTTCCTTTTCGATGTAGCGCGAGTTCAGCACGCTCAGGGCGCCCATGTAGCGCAGGTTGAAGCGCAGCACGTCGCCCACCTTAAAGTTCTGCGCATTCTCGCCCAGCTCCACGATCAGCATGTCCGAGCTGGCCCCGATCACGCTGATGTTCTCCTCCTTGGGGATCAGGAACTTGGGGTTGATGTCGAGCAGGCCCACATCGAGTATGGCGCGGTGCGAGGTTTTGCCGTAGAGGCTCTCGTCCACCTCAAAGCTCTCGCCGCTGGGGTTCTCGGCCAGCACTCCGCTCGGGATCATCGGTTTCTCCGTGAGCTCGATGATCTCCGTCACCAGCTCAAACACATCGTCGTGCATGCCCACGAAGGTTTCGTTGGTGAACAGGTTCAGGCCGAAGAACAGCGCCTCGCCAATGCGGAAGTGATTTACGCCCTTGGGCAGCAGGTGGTTGAACAGCAAGGGGATGGTCACCGAAGTGCCCCCCGATACCCACTGGATCTCGCGGTTGAATTTGGCCTCGATGATCTGCTTGTAGAGGCACAATTGAATGAGCTTGTCCTGCGTAGGCATCACACCGTGCAGGCAGTTAAAGTTAGCGCCCAACCCGATTACGGTGATGCCGGGAAGTTCAAAAACGCTCTCGTAGAAATCCACCAGTTCTTCGCCCATCACGCCCTCCCGCAGGTCGCCCATCTCGATCATGATGATGATCTTGTGCAGCTTCCGCTGCCGCACCGCCTCCTCCGAGAGCAGCCGGATAATCTCCAGCTCCGTCTGGAAACTCACGTCGGCATACTGTATAATGTCCGGAATGCTTTGCTTGGGGGCCGGCTTGATGTAGACCGTCTGCACGCCGGGGGCCATCCGCTTTAAGACTTTAAGGTTCGTTACCCGCGAGTCGTGGACCTCCTTCACGCCCAGGGCCAGCACCTCCTTTAGGAACAGCTCATGGCCGCACAGCAGCTTGGTGACGATGCCCCAGTCGATGCCGTGCTCCCGGAAGACCCCGTCGAGGTGCTGGTAGTTGTGTTGTAGTTTGTTTTGGTACAGCTTCAGAACTGCCATGTTATCTTGTTAATCTATACTCTAAATACTTATTCGTGAAGCCAAGCTTTTCGTAGAGGTGGCGGGCCGGGTTCTGCGGCTCCACGTGCAGCGCAATGCTGCCACGGGTATTTTCTATCGCCAGTTGCACCAGCCCCTTGCCCACGCCTTTTCCGCGCGTGCTGCCGTGCACCGCCACGTACACCAGTATGTTTTCCGGTATATAGCCGCTCATGCCGGTGTTGTTCAGGATCAGGGCGCCCACTACGTGGTCATTCTCACGGGCCACCGACACCGATCCGCCTTTTCCTTCCGCTCCTGAAAGGGCGTAATCCATGCACTTGGCAATGTCCTCCCGCTTGTCGCCGTACTCGTCCAGATGCTCAAAAAGGAAGTCGAGCACTTCGTCCCGGTTCAGGCCTGCGTGATCTGCCGGGGTAAAGCGCTGGTAGCTGATGCCGTTGTTGTCTGCCATGTTGTTTTGTCGGTTTTATCAGGGTATAAAAATGTTAAGGTGATGTAAAGTATAAGCGAGGCCGTGAGGCCAAACAGGTTCGGGTCGAGGTGAAAGGGCAGGGCAAACGTGAGGCCCAGCCACGAGATATGTACGATGCTGTGGGCAGAAAGTGTACGCTCGACTAACTGGTGCAGCTCAAACCCGCTTAAGCTCAGCCAGCTTTGGCGCAGCTCCTCCGGGAATAAATGCTGTATACCATACGCTAAGCCGGTGAGGTCGGCATCCGGGGCGGGGGCAGCCAGGGTACTTACCTGAAGCGTGACCGTTACCACGCCGCCGATCAGCATAGCCCAGAACGCCGCCACACTGCTGCGCCTTTTCCAGAACAGCGCCCCCAGCACCGGCACAAAAAGCCCGGAAACCATAAAGGCGTAGGAGTAGAGCATCAGGTCGAGCACGTTGGTCATCATGGTGGCCAGCCAAAGCGCAAAGGCGCCTACCAGCAGCGTCACCAACTGCGACAGCCGCAATGTTTTGGGGGAATCGTGGTCGATCTTGAAGAAGTGGCTCAGTACATCCGTCACAATGTTTCCCGACGAGGCCATCAGGCAGCTGTCGGCGGTGGAAAGGATGGCCGAGAAGTAAGCCGACAGCATGAGCCCCATCAAGCCCACCGGCAGCACCGTGCGCAGCAGCATCGGCAGGCCAGACTCAGGGTCCAGCATGGCACCGGCGCCAAGAGCATCGAACATTCCCTGCTCGGCGGCCACCCGCGAGAGCATGCCCAGCCCAACGCCCATGAACGCCATGATCGGCCACTCGAAAAGCCCGGCGATGAACCAGGCGCGCCTAGCTGTTTTCTCATCCCGGCAGGCATAAATGCGCTGGTACAGTGTCATGCCCACAAACCAGATCGGGATGATGGTGATGCCCCAGTTCACTATCTGCGGCCAAGTGATGCTGGTCAGGCTCAAAAACTCAGGGGGGAGGGTGGCCCGTATGGCCGCCATACTTCTGCCTCCCTGCTCGGCTAGGTAGCCGGGGTTGAGTACCTGCGATAGATCCAGCGTGTCTAGCCCCCCAACAGCGAGGAAAGAGACCGGTATGCCGATAAAAATGAGCCCGCCCATCAGGATGATCCATTGGATGGTATCAGTGTAAATGACGGCCTTCATGCCACCCATCACGGTATACACCACGGCTATGATGCCCATCACCAACAGAGCCATGTTCAGGTCGAGGTTGACGAAGGTGCCGCTGGCCAGTTTGGCGCCCGCCAGGATCTGGGAGCTGGTGAAGCCCGTGTAGCCAATGGCCGAGATAAGGCCCGCCAGCAGCGCCACCCGCGCGTTAAAGTAATAACCGAAGATCTGCGGGAAGGTGAGGAAATTGGCGAAAGCCGGGTTGCTTTTTACTTTCGGGATAAGGAAAACCGCCCCCAGCCAGGCCCCCAGCAGCCCCGTAAACAACATCCAGGAGCCCGAGAGGCCCATGGCAAAGCCAAGCCCGCCCAGTCCGATGGAGAAACCGCCCCCCACATCTGTGGCTACGACCGACAGCCCGATATGGCCGCTGCTCATGCTGCGCCCGCCCACATAATAATCCTCGGCCCCCTCGTTTTTCCGCAGGAAGTAGAACCCTACCCCCAGCATGGCTACCATATAGAGCACGAAAATAGAAAGGTCGATGTAGTGCATTTATTAGAAAAGTATAAGTTTTGCCGATAGTATGAAGACCCTTGATAGCTTAAGGTACTATTTTTTTAGGCCAAATTCATGGTAAAAAGGCTAAAAGCGCCTTGAGGTGGCCTTGCCCATACTTTTGCTGGAACGGTTTTGTGCAAATAGGCAGGTGCAAGGGTTTGGAGGTGGGGGTTGACAAGTATAGTACACAAGCTATACTTTATTAGCTGAGTTCAATTCAGCCGGTAAGGGAGAGGCGCCAGTTTTTTAAAAGGTGCAAGTATGAAAAGGTCTTTCGGGACAGCGCCTATCCTACCCACCGCTCCGATTTGCAGGCGGTGTCGTAACATCTTATACTTCAGGGAGTAAAGTATCCCCGCTTTGCGAACTTAACCGTATAAAGGAAAAGAACGGTAGCCTCCACAAGCATTTCCCCAACCTATGAGAAAAGCCGGTTTTCTTGCGATGCTCTTTGCCTGCCTGCTTCTCTTGGCGCCCGACCTACAGGCGCAGCAACCGGAGCAGCCCGATACGGTTTACTTTACGTCGAACCGTACCAAGGTCGTTTTGCCCTTTAAACTGGTGCACAACCTCATCGTGCTCCCGGTGCAGATCAACAATTCCCGCCCGCTCAACTTCATCCTCGACTCCGGGGTGCGTAACACGCTGATCACACAATTGTACTTTTCCGACTCTCTCGACCTCAACCATTCCAACAAGATCAAAATTAAAGGCTTGGGGGAGGGCTATACCGTGGAGGCGTTGCACAGCACCGGCAACAACATGTACATGCCCGGCGTGAGGGGCGACAACCATACGGTGTACGTGCTGCTGGAGGATGTTTTTGACCTGTCGATGCGGATGGGAATGCCCGTGCATGGCATCATCGGGTACGATATCTTCAAGAACTTTATCGTGAAGATAAACTATAGCAGCGAGACCATAACCCTCTACAGGCCTGATGTAAAGCTGAAGAAGAAACGCAGGGCGGAGGAATACCCCCTGCACATCGAGGACTCAAAGCCATACCTGTATGGCTCGGTGAGGCAGCACAACGGCGACTCGTTGGACGTGAAGCTGATCGTGGACACCGGTGCCAGCCACAGTCTCTCGCTCTACCTGCCCACCAACAACCGGTTGGCGCTGCCCCCCAAGGTGATGCAGGCCTACCTGGGCAGGGGACTGGGTGGTGATATAAATGGGAAAATAGGGAGATTGGAAGGGTTCAGCCTGGGCAAGTATAAACTGGAGAACCTGACTGCCTCTTACCCCGACGATGAGGCGGTGAAGCTGGCGCTCAACATCGCCGGACGCAACGGCAACCTGGGCTCTGCCATCCTCAAGCGCTTTACGGTTATTTTCGATTACCCGCACCAGCGCATCACGCTGCTCCCTAACCGCAGGTTCAAAGAGCCTTTTACCTACAACATGGCAGGCTTTGAGATCAGTACGCCGCTGCCGGGGGCAAATTTTTATGTGGTTTCCAATGTGGTGGAGGACTCGCCGGCCAAAATGGTGGGCATGCAGCCCGGCGACCAGATCCTGCTCATAAACGGCAGAGACTGCCAGGAACTGCAGCTGCAGGACTTGCTGAACATGCTCGACAGCAAGCCAGGACGCAAACTCAAGCTCCGGCTAAAGCGGGAGCAGCAGATTATCAACGTGGACTTTGTCTTGCAGAGCCGTATCTGAACTTACTGCGCCGCGGCTGCTCCGGTCTGCTGCAGGTCTAGGAAGATCTGGAAGATCAGCAGCAACACGGCAGACACGATGAGCAGGATGGCGGCATAGGTGCGCACCCTCGGGATCGGTTTCACGTACTCATTTCCCCGCTCATCCACACCGGTAAACCGGAGGTCCGAAAGTATAAGCCCGTTGCCGAAGCTCAGCCAGATAGCCGCCATCAGCGCATCCCGGGTGAAGAACAGCGACACCAGCCCGATAGCCGAGAAGAGGATGCCGATAATGACTCTGATTGAGAGGTTTTTCATGCCTGTAGTGTTCAAAAGCGCCCAGCCCGCAGGGGCTGATGTGGCCGCAATTTACATTTTTTGCCTTACAAGCAGGGCCTCCGAACTTTTAGGGCGCGACGATTGTATAGAGGGAGCAGCTTTTAAAGTATAGGATTGTTGTTAATGTCTGTGCAAGTATAAATTTTCAAACAATCTTATGCCGTTAGTTGCAAATACCATTTCTATTACGAAACATTTGCATTGCTAATAAGGGTATAACAACGACCCACTATTCTCTAGAAACGAAATGAAAAAAAAGGCGCTTTTATCATCTGACATGATAAAACTCTCTCCGGCCACGGGGGGAACGACTTTTTCTGCCTTTTCCGAAAGGGTAGTTTTGAGGGCTATCATTCCTGCGGTCCGCTACAGGCGGTAGCCTGCGTTCTTCCCGACTGCCTATGCGGTAGTCATCCATCCAGACTTTCCTGCATCACGTATTATGGCTTTCCGGCTTTTGCCTGTCTTGCCGATGCACTTATTTCTCCGGTTAAAATTTTTTTCAAGCTGAATTAACGTTGCTCCCAGGCAGCAGCGTTATACTTTAGATAACAATGGATCAACCTGCATTCATCGTGACGGTTGCCCAAGGGCAACATATTATCCATGCGCTGCAAATCTGCAACGAGATGGAGTCATCGGCTAAGGCGCGCGGCACCGGCATTGCCAAACGCTCCCCGGATTACATTGCCCAGAAAATGATGGAGGGCAAGGCCGTGATCGCGCTGCACCAGGACGGTACCTGGGCTGGTTTCTGCTACATCGAGACCTGGGGCCACGGCAAGTATGTGGCTAACTCGGGGCTGATCGTGTCGCCGGAGCTGCGTAAGAGTGGGTTGGCGCGCCAGATCAAGAAGAAGATCTTCGAGCTCTCGCGCACCAAATACCCCGATGCCAAGATCTTCGGCCTGACCACGGCCCTGGCTGTAATGCGCATCAACTCCGGCCTGGGTTACACGCCCGTAACATACTCCGAACTGACCGACGACGAGGAGTTCTGGAAGGGTTGCCGCAGCTGCGTGAACTTTGAGATCCTGCAAAGCAAGAACCGCACAAACTGCCTCTGCACGGCTATGCTCTATGACCCGGCCAAGGAAAAGGATTTTATGGCCCTGCCGGTGGTGGAGAAGAAGCCCGCGCCCAAGCAAAGTAGCGTGAACGAGCGCTGGCTGCGCCACCGCCAGAAGCCGGGGCAGCAGCCTGGCTGCAGTTCGCCCGAAATGAGCACTGTAAAAGTATAAATTCGCATCATCAGTAAGAGAAAATATAACATGAAGAAAGTAGTTTTAGCCTTTAGCGGCGGCCTCGATACCTCATACTGCGCCATTTACCTGGCACAGGAGCTGGGCCTGGAAGTATATTCAGCCATAGTGGACACCGGCGGTTTCTCGGACGAGGAACTGCAGGAAATAGAGCGCAGGGCTTATGCGATGGGCGTAAAACAACACACCCACCTCAACGAGACGGAGCACTTCTACAACAGCTGCATCCGCTTCCTGGTGTTCGGCAATATCCTCAAGAACAACACCTACCCGCTGAGCGTGAGCGCCGAGCGCGTGACGCAGGCCATTGCCATTGCCCAGCATGCCAAAAGTATAGGAGCCGACTATGTGGCCCACGGCAGCACCGGTGCCGGCAACGACCAGGTGCGTTTCGACATGGTGTTCCAGGCGCTGATCCCGGAAGTGGAGATCATCACCCCGATCCGCGACAAGCGACTCTCGCGCGAACAGGAAATCACCTACCTGCAGGAGCATGGCGTGGAGATGGACTTCCAGAAGGCGCAGTACTCGATCAACAAAGGCATTTGGGGCACATCCGTGGGAGGCAAGGAAACGCTGACCTCACACCTGCCACTGCCCGAGGAGGCTTACCCAACGCAGCTGAGCAAAACCGAGCCTGAGCGCGTGACTTTATACTTTGAAAAAGGCGAGCTGAAAGGCATAAACGACCAAAGTTTCGAACATCCTGTAAAGGCTATCCAACACCTGCAGGAGCTGGCCGCGCCCTTTGCCATTGGCCGTGACATTCACGTGGGCGATACCATCATCGGCATCAAAGGCCGCGTGGGTTTTGAGGCAGCCGCTCCGATGGTCATCATCAAAGCGCACCACCTGCTGGAGAAGCACGTGCTGACCAAGTGGCAGCTTTACTGGAAAGACCAGCTGTCGGCCTGGTACGGCAACTGGCTGCACGAAGGCCAGTTGCTTGACCCAACGATGCGCGACATCGAGGCTTTCCTGGAGAGCACGCAGCAGAACGTAACGGGCAAAGTGTTCGTGCAACTGGCGCCGTACCACTTCCAAGTACAGGGCATCGAGAGCGCGCACGATTTGATGAGCGACAAGTTCGGAAGCTACGGCGAAATGAACCGCGCCTGGACTTCGGACGACGTAAAAGGCTTTGCCAAGATCTTCGGCAACCAGACCAAGATGTACCACACGGTAAACAATACAGCGGAATGGGCGGACTAAGTATAAAAGCGGGTATCGTGGGCGGCGCAGGCTATACCGGCGGCGAACTGCTGCGCCTGCTCCTGAACCACCCCAACGTAGAGATTGCCTTTGTGCATAGCAACAGCCAGGCCGGCAAGCCGGTGTATGAAACCCACAAAGATTTGTTAGGCGACACGGATTTATACTTTACTGATGAGCTGCATCAGGACGTGGATGTGCTGTTTCTGTGCGTGGGGCATGGAGCCGCGAAGCAGTTTCTAGAGGCTGCCCAGCTGCCGGCAAGTATAAAGATCATCGACCTGAGCCAGGATTTTCGCTGGAATGAAAGCTTGAAAGAGGCTGTCGTAACAGGTTGTGAGAGAGAGTTTGTATATGGCCTTCCGGAGCTGCAGCGCGAAAGTATAAAACAGGCACAGCACATTGCCAACCCAGGCTGCTTTGCCACCGCCATCCAGCTGGCGCTGCTGCCGCTGGCCCAGCAGAATCTGCTGACCGAAGAAGTGCAGGTAAGCGGCATCACGGGCAGTACGGGCGCCGGGCAGGGCCTGAGCCCTACCGCGCACTATAGCTGGCGCGAGGGTAATATCTCCAACTACAAAGTGCTTAGCCACCAGCACCTGCACGAGATCCGCCGCACGCTGCAGTGCATGCAGGAAAATGAGGTGCCCAATATAAACTTTGTACCGTATCGGGGGGCATTTACCCGCGGCATTCTGTGCACCAGTTATACCCGCAGCCACCTGAGCCAGGCAGAAGCTGAAGAACTTTACGGCAGCTTTTACAGTACCCATCCCTTCGTGAGCATCAGCAAAAGCACACCTGACCTGAAGCAGGTCGTGAACACGAACAAATGCCTGCTGCACCTGCAAAAGCAAGGCAATTACCTGGTCGTGACCAGTATGATCGATAACCTGGTAAAGGGCGCCTCAGGCCAGGCGGTGCAGAACATGAACCTGCTGTTCGGCCTGGAGGAGCAGGCAGGGCTGCGGCTGAAGGCTTCGGCATTTTAACTATTATAGTCCCCCTTTGAAGGGGGCAGGGGATGACAATCATCCGCAGAACGGGCATCAATGATTGTATGCATCAGGTGTAAATCATCCCCCAACACCCTTCAAAGGGGGACAAACACAAAGTATAAAAACAATAATTTAACAATACAACCATCAGCAATTCAGCTTATGTACGTGAAGTATTTTCTCTATTGTTTAACCTCTTACCTCTAACTTCCTTTCTATAGATCATGAACGTATTCGATGTATATCCGCTCTTCGATATTACGCCCGTTCGGGCACAGGGCGCCTATGTTTGGGATGACAAGGGCAACCGCTACCTCGACCTCTACGGCGGCCACGCCGTTATCTCCATCGGCCACAGCCACCCGCACTATGTAAAACGCATTGCGCGCCAGCTCTACGACATCGGCTTTTACTCCAACTCGGTGCAGATACCGATGCAGCACGAACTGGCCGAAAAGCTGGGCCAACTGAGTGGATACGAAGACTACAGCCTGTTTCTGTGCAACTCCGGTGCCGAGGCCAACGAGAACGCCCTGAAACTAGCTTCCTTCCAGACCGGCCGCAAAAAAGTCATCGCTTTTAAAGGCGCTTTCCACGGGCGCACCTCCGCTGCCGTAGCTGCCACCGACGACGAAAAGATCCAGGCGCCCATCAACAAGACGGATAACATCATTTTCCTGCCATTGAACGATATTTCAGCCTTTTGCACCGCTCTGCAGGAGCACGGCCCGGAACTGGCTGCTGTGATTGTGGAAGGCATTCAGGGCGTAGGCGGCGTGCAGGTACCCGAGCCCGCTTTCCTGAAAGCACTGGCAGCTGGCTGTGAAAAAGCAGGTGCACTGCTGATCCTGGATGAGGTACAGTCCGGCTACGGCCGCTCGGGCAAGTTCTTTGCCCACCAGCATGCGGACATCAAGCCACACCTGATCACGATGGCCAAAGGAATGGGCAACGGCTTTCCGGTGGCCGGTGTGCTGATCCACCCGGACGTAGAGGCCAAGCATGGGATGCTGGGTACGACTTTTGGCGGCAATTACCTGGCTTGCGCCGCGGCCCTGGCTGTGGTGGAGGTGATAAAAGAGGAGAACCTGATGGAGAATGCCATTCTTATCGGGCAGCGCCTGATAAGCGAGCTGCGCCAGCTGCCCGGCGTGAAGGACGTGCGTGGCCAGGGCCTGATGATCGGCGTGGAACTGGACAAGCCTTGCGCCCCTATTCGAAAACAGCTTTTAGATGAGTACCAGATCTTCACCGGCTCCTCGTCGGATAAGAACACGCTGCGCCTGTTGCCGCCGCTGTGCATCGGCCTGCGCGAAGTAGAGAGATTCCTGGAGGCTTTCGAAGCCATTCTTTATCAAACTGAACCACAATCCATCTAATGAGAAAGTATACTTCTGTGCACGATGTGGCCGACCTGGACCAACTGGTAAAGGAGGCACAGCACCTGAAAGCGAACCCATACAAGTATAAAACCCTCGGCGAAAACAGGACGCTGGGCCTGATTTTCCTTAACCCGAGCCTGCGCACGCGCCTGAGCACGCAGAAAGCCGGCCAGAACCTGGGCATGAACGTGATCGTGATGAACCTGGACAAGGAAGGCTGGGCACTGGAGACGCAGGAGGGAGCCGTGATGAACGGTACCACCGTGGAGCACATCAAAGAGGCCGCTGCTGTCATGGGCCAGTACTGCGACATCATCGGCATCCGTTCCTTCCCGAAGCTGCAAAACCGTGAGGAAGATTACAGCGAGGAGCTCTTGAACCAGTTTATAAAGTATAGCCAGAAGCCCATCGTGAGCCTGGAGTCGGCTACGCGCCACCCGCTGCAAAGCCTGGCCGATTTGCTGACCATCAAAGAAAACGCAGTTGCCGGCAAGCGGCCCAAAGTAGTATTGAGCTGGGCTCCGCACATTAAACCTATTCCGCAGTGCGTGGCCAACTCGTTTGCCGAGTGGATGGGACAGGCCGACGTGGACCTGGTGATTACGCATCCGGAAGGCTATGAACTGGCCGGGGAATTCACGAAAAACGCTACGGTTACGACTAACCAGGAGGCGGCGCTGCAGGGCGCGGACTTCGTGTACGTGAAAAACTGGTCGAGCTATACTGAGTATGGCCAGGTGCTCACCGATGGAGAAGGCTGGATGCTGACCAATGAGAAGCTAAAAGAAACAAACAACGCTAAAGTAATGCATTGCCTTCCGGTGCGCCGCAACGTGGAGCTGAGCGACGAGATCCTGGACGGACCCAGCTCGCTGGTGCTGGAACAGGCCAATAACCGCACCTACGCCGCCCAGGCCGTGCTCAAACGCATGCTGGAAGCTTTGTAGTTGGTCGTTATTAGTTATTCGTTATTCGTTGTTCGGTTATACTGGTGCCGGTTTTCAAACCGGTGCCTAATGGTGAAAGTGGAGTCTCCGACTACACTGGCGCCGGAGGCGACAAATAAGTGTAGCCGGATGAAGTATAGCTGAAATAACATAGGCAAGGGGCAAAGTATAACCGAACCTTCTTTTGTCCTTTGTCAAACAATCCATTGTCAATCAAGATGATTATAGTAAAGATAGGCGGCAATATCCTGGACAACCCGGAGCGCTTGCAGTCGTTTTTAGCTGATTTTGCCGCCTTGCCAGGCCCGAAACTCTTGGTGCATGGCGGTGGTAAAATCGCCTCTGCCTTTGGCCAGCGGTTGGGCATTAGCCCTAAAATGGTGGAAGGCCGCCGTATTACGGATGCTGAAACGCTGGAACTTGTCACGATGGTATATGGTGGCCTGGTGAATAAGCAGGTAGTGGCCAAACTGCAGGCGCTTGGCTGCAACGCCATTGGCCTGACAGGCGCGGACGCGAACATCATTCCGGCACAGAAAAGGCCGGTTCAAAGCATAGACTACGGCTTTGTGGGCGATGTAGCTGGCCCCGAAAGTATAAACGTGGATGCATTGGGGGCCATCCTGGAAGCTGGACTTACACCGGTTTTTGCGCCGCTTACGCACGACAGACAGGGCAACATGCTCAACACCAATGCCGATACCATTGCCTCTGTACTGGCTACGGCGCTGGCGCCAAAGTATAACGTGCAGCTGGTGTACTGTTTCGAGAAGAAAGGCGTGCTGCAAAACGCCGAAGATGATGATTCGGTTATCGGGCATATCACGACAGAAAAGTATAAAACACTGAAAGCGGAAGGCGTAGTAAACGCCGGCATGATTCCGAAGCTGGACAATGCCTTTGCCGCGCTGTCACAGGGAGTGCAAGCGGTACAGATTGGCGATGCCGCAGCTATCGCGCAGATGGCAGCCGGAGGGGGCCAGGCCGGAACCTTGATCACACTATAGTTAGCCTTGCTGTGGCTCGGGTTGCCCTAAGGCTTGGTAAAATTACTTATATTGCTTTTTGGCATAGCGCCCTTTCCTTATACTACAGCAATGACAAGCAAAATGACAGAACGCAAGAAAATAGCCATCATAGGCGGCGGCAACATGGGTGTGGCCTTGGCTAATGGAATTGTTGCCTCCGGTCTGCACCGGGCAAGCGACATTACCCTTACCCGCCGCAACCTTCGCTCCCTGGAAAGCCTGGCCCAGGAAGGCTTCCATATAACCAGCAATAACGAGGCGGCGGTGGCAGGAGCAGATATCATCATTCTGAGCATCCTGCCGCAACAGCTGAATGGTGTGCTCGATGCTATCGCCCCTGTCGTAGACCCGCAGCGCCACCTGTTCGTTTCCATTGTGACAGGGGTGCGCGTAGCCGATATCATACAACGTGTGGGGAAAGAGGTACAGGTGATCAGAGCCATGCCAAACACGGCTATCGCTATCCGTGAGTCTATGACCTGTATTGCAGGAAGTATGGCTACAGAAGAGAATCAGGCGCTGGTGCGGCAAATTTTCCAGGCCGTTGGGGAAACGGTTGAGATAGAGGAGGAGCTGATGACCTCAGCAACCGCGCTTTGTGCCTGTGGCATTGCTTTCTTCCTGCGCTCTATCCGCGCGGCAACGCAGGGGGGCACCGAAATCGGCTTCCATGCCGGGGACGCGCTACGCATGGCGGCGCAAACGGCAAAGGGGGCGGCATCCTTGCTGCTTCACTTCCAGAGCCACCCAGAAAACGAAATCGACAAGGTTACCTCTCCGAAGGGATGCACCATAGCCGGGCTCAACGAAATGGAGCACCACGGCTTTAGCTCTGCCATGATCAAGGGTATAAAAACATCCTCTCATAAAGCCGAGCAGCTCTATAAGAACGAATAATATCAGTGTAGCATGACCGAGAGAAACCTCTACAATGAGGCTGTTGAATTACTTAGCGCATTGATCGCTACCCCCTCTTTAAGCAAAGAGGAAGAGAAGACAGCCGCTTTGCTGGCAGATTTTCTAAGAAGCAAGGGAGTGGAAGAGGTTCATCAGCAGCAGTATAATGTATGGGCCTTTAACAAACACTACAATCCAGCACTGCCCACGCTGCTCCTCAACTCGCACCACGACACGGTAAAGCCCAACGCCGGCTATACCCGCAATCCGTGCGAGGCAAGTATAGAGGATGGCAAGCTCTTTGGTCTGGGCAGTAACGATGCGGGTGGTTGCCTAGTGTCGCTCATCGCTACGTTTTTATACTTCTATGAGCGACAGGACCTGAAGTATAACTTAGTGCTGGCGGCTACGGCAGAGGAAGAGATCAGCGGTAAAAACGGCATTGAAAGTATACTTCCGCAGCTGGGTAAGCTAGAGGTAGCTATTGTGGGAGAGCCCACCGAAATGCACCTGGCTGTGGCTGAGAAAGGCCTGATGGTGCTTGACTGCACGGCCCAGGGTAAAGCAGGACACGCTGCCCGCGAAGAAGGCATTAATGCTATCTATGAGGCACTACCGGACATCCAATGGTTTCAAAGCTATATGTTTCCGAAAGTATCCGAACACCTGGGGCCGGTGAAGATGAGCGTAACGGTAGTGCAGGCGGGCACGCAGCATAACTTAGTACCGGATACCTGCGCTTTTACCGTAGACGTGCGCTTGACGGATGCTTATACGATGGAGGAGGTGCTGGAAACGATCCGGCAACATGTAAAGGCGGAGGTGGTTCCGCGTTCCACACGCCTAAAACCATCTTCTATTCCGATAGAGCATCCGCTGGTGCAGGCCGGCATCCGCATGGGCCGTCAGACGTATGGCTCACCTACCACCTCCGATCAGGCGCTGCTACCTATTCCGTCGCTCAAGCTAGGCCCCGGCTTTTCCGGCCGCTCGCACATGGCCGACGAATATATTTACCTTCAGGAGATTGAAGAAGGAATCAATTTATACATTGAGTTGCTGGGAAAAGTAATTTCTTAATGACTAGTGACTAATGAGTAATGAATAATAGGTATGGATAAAATTTATTCAAGCCATACGTCAAGTTTACTCATTCATCATGACTCCACTAATCATTATTCATTCATCATTAGTAATTAATACATGAAACTTTGGCAGAAAACTACGGCTGTAGCCGCTGAGATAGAAAAATTCACCGTGGGTCGCGATGCGGAGCTGGATATGGAGCTTGCACGCTTCGACGTGCTGGGCTCGCTGGCCCACACGCAGATGCTGCAACGTATCGGCCTGCTCACAGCAGAGGAGCTACAGCTGCTGCAGGCGGAGCTGAAGCAGATCTACAAAAGTATAGAAGCCGGTGATTTTGCCATTGAACCCGGGGTGGAAGACATCCACTCGCAAGTGGAACTGGAGCTGACCAGAAGGGTAGGAGAGGCTGGAAAAAAAATTCACAGCGGCCGCTCGCGCAACGACCAAGTGCTGGTAGACCTTAAGCTATACTTCCGCCACCAGTTGCAGGAGGTGGTGCAGGAGGTGCAGGCGCTGTTTGAGGTGCTGCAGGCCCAGAGCGAGAAGTATAAAAACGTGCTGCTCCCCGGTTATACGCACCTGCAGGTGGCCATGCCTTCGTCGTTTGGCCTCTGGTTTGGCGCCTATGCCGAAAGCCTGGTAGACGACATGCAGCTCCTGCTGGCCGCTTACAAGATCACCGACAAGAACCCCTTGGGATCTGCTGCCGGCTACGGCTCCTCGTTCCCGCTCAACCGCCAGATGACGACCGATTTGCTAGGGTTTGAAAGTATGAACTACAATGTGGTGTACGCGCAGATGGGGCGTGGCAAAACAGAGCGCACCGTAGCGGTGGCCCTGGCAGCGGTGGCCGCTACACTGGCCCGCATGAGCATGGACCTGTGCCTGTACATGAGCCAGAACTTTGGCTTTGTGACCTTACCTGACCACCTGACGACCGGCTCGAGCATCATGCCGCACAAAAAGAACCCCGATGTGTTTGAGCTATTGCGAGGCAAGTGCAACAAGCTGCAGGCGCTTCCAACCGATATCAGCATGCTGCTCATCAACCTGCCCTCCGGCTACCACCGCGAAATGCAGTTACTCAAGGAAAGCCTGTTCCCCGCCTTCCAGGAACTTAAGAGCTGCCTGCAGATGATGGCCTATATGGCCGAACAAGTGCAGGTAAAGGAAGGAATTCTGGAGGACGAAAAGTATAAATATCTTTTCAGTGTGGATGCCGTGAACGAACTGGTGCTGCAGGGCATGCCGTTCCGGGATGCCTACAAAGCGGTGGGAGAAAGTATAGACGCTGGCACGTTTGAGACACCGGCCGAGGTTACCCATACCCACGAGGGCAGCATCGGCAACTTGTGCAATGAGCAAGTGGCCGGGCAGATGCAGCAACTGCTACATTCGTTTAACTTTGAGCGCGTAGCACAGGCCTACGCCAAGCTGACTGCTGAGTAGCCCAATTCTCATAATCAAAGCCGTTAAGTATACTTACCTGAATTTATACTTAACGGCTTTGATTATATAAACTTAAGTAACAGGCTGTTAAAGTTAAAAGCGAAGCCTTGATTGAGGTGATGGTTCTGCGGCTTGATATAGAGGGCTGCCATAGCATGCCCACCAGCAGGGAAAGTATAACCGCCATGGCAATCACCAGGTAAGAGAGCACTTTGAGCGATTTTATCTGCCGCTCAGCGTCTTCATACAGCTCCTTTAATTTCATCCTGCAGCTGGCTGAGCGCGTACGCTTACCTTGGTCATGCTGTAGTTCACGAACTAATTGGTAACCATAATCATCAGGAAAACAGCCCACAGGGCCAGGGCCATACCGTTGCGGTTGCCTATTCTGAAGCTCCAACTCATAGTATCAGACTCATTTTCACCTTGATACAGGTCATCCATCGGGCAACGCCAATTTTATGACTTAGGCCACCTTGGCTTTGACACGTATTATCTTTAATATATTCAAAAACTTATAGTTGCTGCAGCGTATAAAAGACACATTGTTGTGCCATTTTAAGCCAGAACTTTAAGTGATCCCGATAAAAATCCACACGCAGCCCGACGACTCCACCTGCGGCCCCACCAGCCTGCATGCCGTGTACCGTTACTTTAAAGATCCCATCTCCCTGGCCGATGTCATCAAAGAAGTTCCGTCCTTAGACGAGGGCGGCACGCTGGAGGTACTGCTGGCCTGCCATGCCTTGAAGCGGGGTTACCGGGCCCGCATTTATACGTACAACATGTTCGTTTTCGATCCTACCTGGATCGGGATGAGCAATGAGGAGATCATTCTGAAGCTGGAGGAACAGCTCAAGTATAAAAAGGGGGCCAAGCTGCACCGTGCCACGCACGCCTACATTGAGTTTCTGCGCCTGGGTGGCGAGCTGCGCTGCCGCGACCTGAACAAGCAACTGCTTAAGAAGTACTTCGATGCGGATATCCCGCTTCTGACCGGCCTGAGCGCCACCTACCTCTACCAAAGTGCCCGCGAAATGGAAGACGATCACGGCAACTCGGTGTACGACGACGTGCGTGGCTATCCCCTGGGACATTTTGTGGTGCTGTGTGGCTTTGGGGAGGACCAGAAAAGCATCGTGGTGGCCGATCCTTACCGCGAGAACCCCTACTTTGGAGAAAACTATTACGAAGTGAAAGGCACCCATCTGGTCAATTCCATCATGCTGGGAATGGCCACCTATGATGCTAACCTGCTGGCCATACTGCCTGCACACTATGAACCGCTCGAAGATTAAATCATGCGTAAAATAATTATTGTGGACTATCCCAAAGACTGGGAAGAGGCGATAGAAGATACAGAGGTAGTCGACGCCCAAACATACCTTACCAGCCCCACTTACACCGATATCCGCAGCGCACGCATCTTTAACCTGTGCCGCTCGCACCGCTACCAGAGCGCAGGCTACTACGTGTCGCTGCTGGCCGAGGCCCGGGGCCACAAGCCCATACCGAGCGTTACCACCATGCAGGACCTCAAGAGCCCGACCATTGTGCGCGCCATCACCGTGGAGATGGAGGACCTGATCCAGAAAAGCCTCTCCGGCCTCAAATCGACGAGCTTCACCCTGAGCATCTACTTTGGCCAGAACCTGGCCCACAAGTATGAAAAGCTGTGCAAGGCCCTCCACGACCACTTCCAGGCGCCGCTGCTGCGGGCGCAGTTTGTGCACAAAGATAACTGGGTGCTGCAGAGCATCTCGCAGGTGCCGATAAATGAGGTGCAGGAAGAGCATCGCAAATACCTCAAGAGCTTCGCTAAATCATACTTCGCGCGCCAGCGTTTCTCCGGTGCCCGCATCAACCGCAAGGCCTACGATTTGGCCATACTGATAGATCCGCAGGAAAAAGCGCCGCCATCCAACGAGCGGGCCATCCAGCATTTTGTGGACGCCGCCGAAAGTATGGGCTTTTACACCGAGCTGATCACCAAGGATGACTACCGCCGGCTGCCGGAGTTCGACGCGCTTTTTATCCGGGAAACCACCTCCGTGAACCACCATACCTACCGCTTTGCCCGCAAAGCCTTTGCCGACGGGCTGGTGGTGATCGATGACCCGGTGTCCATACTTCGGTGCACGAACAAAGTATACCTGGCCGAGCTGCTGGCGAAGGCGAAAGTGCCTATCCCCAAAACCATGATCATACACAAGGACAACCGCAAGCTGGTGGAAAAGGAGCTGGGGCTGCCCTGTGTGCTCAAGCTGCCCGACAGTTCCTTCTCGCAGGGCGTGGTAAAGGCTAAGAATAAAGAGGAGCTGAAGGAGGAACTGGACAAGATGCTGGAGACCTCGGAGCTGATCATCGGGCAGGAATACACGCCCACGGACTTCGACTGGCGCATCGGGGTGCTGGATAAGCAGCCGCTTTATGCCTGCAAGTACTACATGGCCAAAGGGCACTGGCAGATCTACAACTGGAACGGCAAGAAGCAGGACGAGGAGGGCGATGGCGAGGTGATCCCCTTTGAGCAGGTACCGTTTCATGTGCTGCACACGGCCCTGAAAGCGGCCAACCTCATCGGCAACGGCCTATATGGTGTGGATGTGAAGGAGATAGACGGCAAAGCATACGTGATTGAGGTGAACGACAACCCAAGTATAGATGCCGGAGTAGAGGACAAGATCCTGAAAAAGGAGCTTTACACGTCCATCATCAAATCCATAAAACAACGCATAGACAACCATAAAAATGGAAACGGCAGAACCGAGGGATAGCACCAAAAAGACACTGCACCTGTTCGAGGGATTCGGGGTGGAGCTGGAGTACATGATCGTGCAGCAGGGCAGCCTGCAGGTGCTGCCCATTACCGACAAGCTCATTTACGACGAGGTGGGGGCGTACCTGTCGGATGTGGAGTTCGGCGACATAGCCTGGAGCAACGAACTGGTGCTGCACGTGGTGGAGCTGAAGACGCAGGGGCCTGTGAAAAGTCTGATGCAGCTGCAGGAGAAGTTTCAGGCGCACGTGCAGAAGATAAACCGGATGCTGGCAAAGTATGACGCCATGCTGCTGCCCACCGGCGCGCACCCGCTCATGAATCCCTACACCGACACCAAACTGTGGCCGCACGAGCACAACGCCGTGTACGAGGCCTATAATCGCATCTTCGATTGCCGCGGGCATGGCTGGGCCAACCTGCAGAGTACGCACCTGAACCTGCCGTTTTACGATGATGCCGAGTTTGAGAAGCTGCATGCCGCTATCCGGGTGCTCTTGCCCATCATGCCGGCGCTCAGCGCCTCCACGCCCATTCTAGACGGAGCGGTAACTGGCTTAGCAGATTCGCGACTGGAAGTATACCGGCAGAACCAGCAAAAGCTGCCAAGTATAGCCGGCAAGGTGATTCCGGAGGCTGTCTTTAACGAGGCTGACTATGAGGAGCAGGTGCTGCAGCCCATGTACCATGAGGTGGCCCCGTACGACCCGGAGGGCACGCTGCAGGAGGAGTTCCTCAACTCGCGCGGCGCCATTGCCCGCTTCGGGCGCAACACCATTGAGATTCGCTTGTTGGACATACAGGAATGCCCGGTGGCCGATATGGCGGTGCTGCAGGCGGTGGTGACGGTGCTGCAGGCGCTGATAGCCGAGCGCTGGGTGCCCCTGCACGATCTGAAAGCCTGGCACGAAGACCGCCTCTCAGCCATACTGTTAGAGGTGATTGCCAAGGGGCAGGAGGCCATACTTACAGACCTTGCTTACGCCCAGCTTTTCGGGTTCGATTTCGGGGAAAGCTGCACCGTTGGGGAACTCTGGAAGCACCTGGTGCAGGAGGTGCTTTCCCTGGACGACCAGCCGGAGCTGGCCAATGCCCTACATGTTATTGTTTCCCGTGGCAACCTTTCCAAGCGAATTATCGAGGCCTTAGGCGATACGCCTTCGGAAGAGAAGATCCGGGAGGTATACCGGCAGTTAGCGGTGTGCCTGCAGAAAGGGAGCGTTTTTTTACCTGATACACCATGTTGAAAATTTTAATTACCTGCGAGCACGGCGGCAACGAAATTCCAATGGCTTACGCAGGCCTTTTTACCACAGAGCAGGAGCTCCTGCAATCGCACAGAGGTTTCGACAAAGGCGCGCTGGAGCTCTTCAAAGAACTTAAAGATTTAGCCGATAAAACATTTTACTCGACCACATCGCGGCTGCTGGTGGAGCTTAACCGCTCCCTGCACCACAAAAGCCTTTTCTCCGACATCAGCCGGTACCTGCCGGAAAAAGAGAAGGAGCTTATTCTGAAGGAGCACTACCAGCCTTACCGCGAGCGGGTGGAGGAACTGATCTACGACCTCACGATGGTGGGGCACCAGGTACTGCACATCTCGGTGCACAGCTTTACACCGGTGCTGAACGGGGAGGAGCGGCAGGCGGACATCGGGTTGCTTTACGACCCCAGGCGCCAGCGCGAGCGCGAATTTTGCCGCGCCTGGAAAAAGGCGCTGAAGGAGCAGAGGCCGGAGCTTGTGGTGCGTTTCAACTATCCGTACCTTGGCATTGCCGATGGTTTCCCGACGTACCTGCGCCGCAAATTCACGGAGGAGCAGTACGCAGGCATAGAACTGGAGGTGAATCAGAAGTTTCCGGAGCAGGGCGGCAGGCAGTGGGAACAGGTGCAGCAAGTCATCAGGCGCAGCCTGAAAAGTATACTTGTATAGGATAAATTTAATGCGGGAGTATGTAAATTATTGTATTAGGAAAACAAAATATCTTCATTTGTAGTATTCAAATTAAAAACAACCCGTGCATGCTCCTGCACGAGAAGTTTTTTGACACGAATCGTTAACTTTAAAAGTAAGACTATGAGAATTAAGAATTTACTTCACTTGGTTGTGGTACTGGCATTAGGGCAATTCCTGTTTTCCTGTAGCTCAGCAGAATACTATAAGTTTTCTCCAAGCAAACCTGAGGCCTACAACACGGTGAAAGAGAAACCAGCCCCGGCGCCGGAAGTGGCAGCGGTGGAGGACCTGACGCCAACTGTTGCTGAGATTGCCCTGGCCGCAAATGAAGAGAAAGAAGCCGCCGCGCCTGAACCCGTGTTTGAGGCGACCACCAAAGCTGCCCCTGCGGTAGCCCCGCGCAAGTCGGCGGCCGTGGTGGAGACCCCTGCCGTGAAGGAAGAGGTGAAGCTGGAACCGCGCGAGATGACCGTGGGAGAGGCCGAGGCCCTGGCCATGGCCAAAGAGCGACTGGCCGAAATGACCAAGGCCGAGAAAAAGGAACTGAAGATGGAAATGAAGGAGATGATGCGCCAGGGCGGATCTCGCACCTCGGTGGTGGAGATCATACTTGCCATCATACTTCCGCCGCTGGCCGTGTTCCTGCACGACGGCATCGGCACCTCGTTCTGGATCAACATTATCCTGACGCTGCTGTTCTTCCTGCCGGGTGTCATCCACGCCTTACTGGTAGTAACCGACACGATCTAGCGCACAAGAAGGACTATAAACAGGAGAAGCACCACGCAAGTGGTGCTTCTTTTTTTGCCCATACTTTATTGCAAAGTATAAAATGGCAGGCGGGTGCAGAGGCTGATGCAAGTATAACCCAACTCGGATAGTGTCGGTTTAGTCCTTGGGCAGCTCGATGAAGAAAGTTGTGCCCACGTTTTCCTTGCTCTCAAACCAGATGCGGCCGTTGTGCCACTCCACGATCGTTTTGATAATGGACATGCCCAGGCCCGTGGATGGCTCCCCGCGGAGCCCTTCGCGGCGAGCCATGGTAAACTTGTCGAACAGCTCGGCGTGGAAGTGCTTGGGTATACCGATGCCGTTATCCTTCACAGTTACCAGTATCGTGTCTTTTTCATCGCGGAGATTAATCTCGATCACGCCGTTGTCGGGCGTAAATTTGATGGCGTTGGAGAACAGGTTGTTGATGACCTGCATAAACTTGTTCTCGTCTATAAAGGCATAAAAACTGGTGCCAGAGTAGGTGAACCGGATGTCCTTCTGGATGTGGTCCTCTCCCTCCTTGTACTGCTCAATGATGTTTTCTATCTTGGAAACGAGGTTCACCCTTCTCCTTTGCAGCCCGGCATGGGAAGACTCCAGGAACTCCTGCTGCACGAACTCACGGATCAGGCGCACGCTTCGCTCGCTGCTCTCCCGGATGATGCGGATCACCTTGCTCACCTCGGCATTGCCATACCTGCCTGTACTCTCCGCGAGCACGTCGGCAAGGGCCTGTATGTTAGCCAGCGGGCCCGCCAGGTCGTGCGACAGGATCTCCAGAACCGAGTTTTTCTTGGCCGCGTACTTCTCCAGCGTTCCTGAGTTCTCCTGGGATAATGTTATGTCATCCAGAAAGCCCGCTATGTGTCTTTTCCCATCCCCAGCCACCAACAGCTCAGGGAACAACTGTAGCCACTTTACAGATCTGTCCGGAAGTATAATCCTGAAATCAAGGCTGTTTTTGATGATTCCCTGCAGCAGTTCGTGAAACTCATTCACCAGGAACTCCTGATCCTCGGGGTGAACCGAGTTGAGGACAATAGCCGGATTGCTGTACACACTCTCCGGGGTACGCCGCCAGATGTAGCTGAATGCCTTGTTCAGGAAGGTGATGGCGCCAGCCTCTACATCAAAAGAAAAAACGATTCTGTTTGTTTGGTGGATCAGCTTTTCTAATATATCAACTTGGATTCTGTTGTTCATTCTAGCGTGTGTTTGCACCCCTTTACTGCGTTTTCAGGTATAACGTTTTAAGTATGAATGGAATGAGCAGGGTGCTACGCGATTAGTGTTTTTGCATCAGCTTATCAAGGCTTCTCCTGCATTTGTTCATACTTTGTCGCCGTTCAAAGTATAGGAGAACTACCTGCAGCAAAGCAGATGTGTGATATAGAAATTGTAAAGCAATATGGAGTACAAGGACTACTATAAAATGCTGGGCGTACAGAAAAGCGCGTCGCAGGCGGAAATAAAGAAAGCCTACCGTGCGCTGGCCAAGAAGTTTCACCCTGACAAAAACAAGGACAACCCGCAGGCAGAGGAGCGTTTCAAGGACATCAGTGAGGCGTATGAGGTGCTGGGGGATGAAGAGAAGCGGAAGCAGTACGACCAGTTGGGGTCCAATTGGCGGCAGTTTCAGCAGGGTGGGCCAGGTGGCCAGCAATATGGTGGGCGTCCCGGCGGCGGCTTCCAGGGCGGCGACTTCAGCGACATGTTCGGAGGCGGTGGCGGTGGAGGCGGCGGCTTCTCCGATTTCTTTGAGCAGTTCTTCGGCGGCGGTGCGCGTGGCGGCTTTGGAGGCCAGCAGCGTGCCCGCAAAGGGCAGGATTACCAGGCCAACATGGAGATTACGCTGCAGGAGGCTTACACAGGCACCAGCCGTCTGCTGAACGTGAACGAGCAGCAGCTCCGCATAACCACCAAGCCCGGCGTGGCCGATGGGCAGGTGCTGCGCATCAAGGGGAAGGGGGCACCCGGTCCGGCGGGAGGGGAGCCCGGCGACCTGTACATTAACGTGCAGGTGCTTCCCGACCAGCGCTACGAGCGCAACGGTGATGACCTGACCACCACCTTGCCGGTGGATATGTATACGGCCATACTTGGCGGCGAGGCCCAGGTCAACACCATGAGCGGCGCTTTGAAGCTGAAGATCCCGGCGGGAACCCAAAACGGCAAAACGCTGCGGCTGCGGGGCAAGGGCATGCCGCGCTACGGGCATGCCAGCCAACACGGAGATCTTTACGTAAGAATAGAAGTAACCCTGCCAACCAGCCTCAGCGCCGAGGAACGCGACTTGCTGGAGCGCCTCCGCGACCTGCGGAAAGCCAAGGCAGCCTGATTTAATAGCGTATAATTACCTAGCCATACTTTGCCATGTTAATGACCATTGAACAAACCCGCACCTATACCCCACTCGAGAATTTCCTGGACAGCCTTGCCGACCAGGAGTTGACCTGCTACGCCTCAGACCTGCTGCAGCAGCGCGGCTGCGGAAGTATGGACGAGCTGAGCCAGGCCGTAAGACGCGCCACCGAAGTATGCACCAGCATGCACCTGCCCCTAAACGAGAATTTCAAGCCGGTGTATCGCTCCCAGGCTGGGGAGGTAGTGCAGGACTGGCGCCTCTCGCCGATGGCTTACATGCTGACGGTGCTGAATGCCGATTCTAAAAACGACCTGGTGGCCCGCACGCAGCTGGAGATGGTGCGCCGCTTCCTTAACAATCAGTAAACCCGGGCAGCGGCTGCGGCAGTGTTTGCTGCGCTGCCAGCTCCTGTGTCCAGCCGAATTTCTGGCAGAGGCGCAGCGTGTTCTGCGGCAGCTGTGCCTTTATACATACTTCCCCACCTGTGAAGGGATGCGTGAAGCATAACTCCGCAGCGTGCAGCAGCAGGTAGGGACTCTCCAACTCCTCCAGAAACATCTTGTTGTGCCGCCAGTCGCCATGGCGCTTATCACCCACAATATAGTGCCGGATGTGCGCAAAGTGCTTGCGTATCTGGTGCATGCGGCCTGTCTCCGGCTTGATCTTTACCAAACTATAGCGCGAGCACGGGTAGCGGCCCACCGGTATCGGCAGCTCAACGGTCGCCAGTCGCTCGTAGTGCGTTACGGCGTCCTGCGGCGCTTTATGCTGGTGGTCCTTGTCGGGCCGGATGGGGTTGTCGATGGTGGCGGCTTCGGGGGTGCAGCCACGCACGATGGCAAAGTAGGTCTTGTCGGGCTCGCGGGCCTCAAAAGCCTGCACCACCGGCTTTGTCGCCTCCGGGGTCTTGGCGAAGAGCAGCACGCCGGAGGTGCCCCGATCCAGGCGGTGCACCGGGTACAGGTGGTAGCCCAACTGGTCGCGCAGCAGCTGCAGGGCAAACTCCTTCTTTTCCTCGGCTATGCGCGTGCGGTGCACCAGCAAACCGTTCGGCTTGTTGATGGCCACATACTGGGCATCCTCATAAATTATCTCTAGCACCGTCTGTCTCTTTTCTGCAAAGATAGGCAAACCATACTTTATGGTGGAGGTTAGGCGACATCGGTTATACTTTAAAAGTATAAAGTGGCGGCGGGAACCGTTTATTTTGACACCGGTAACGGATTTGCTGGCACGGCTCGTATCTTTGCCAGAATCACATTTCGCAGAAAAAGCAGCACATGGCCATTTCCATAGACAATCTCCGCAGGGGCAAGAAGTACAGGCTAACGAACTACGGGGAAACCTTTGAATTTCAGGTGGTGGACATGCCCGAGGAGAACGAGTACCGTGTAAAAGATTTGCTGACCCTGGAGAAGTACCTGCTCAACGACCTGCTGAAGTATGGCAAAGGCAGGGACTTTGACCTGGAGGAGCTCTAGCGTCAGCTGCGGCTAACGCTGCCTTTCTTCTCCCAGTGGCTTTTGAGGATGCTGTTTCCCTGCGGCTGCCGCACGATCCGGCGCACGTAGCGCTCCCCGGCTATACTTCCGTCCTCGTTGCGCCTGCCGATAAACAGCGTTACCGGCTCCCCCAGCTCGTTGGTGATGTAAGTGATGTCCTTGCCGGCGTACTGCTGGTCGTAGCGCTGCCCTGGCTCGTATACTTTCTCTAAGAGCTTCTCCAGCTTTGGGTTAAGGGACATATGTAGCATCTACTGTTTAAGCGCGCTGCCGCGCTCCATTCAACAACCATTTATAGGCTTCGTCCTTGCTGTAGAACACCCGAAACTGCAGCTGGTTCTGGTCCGTTTGGCTGATGCAGTCATACATCTTATACGAAACGACCTCCTGGAAGGCGTCAGGCGGCACAACGCGTGCGTAGCGCTCCATCTTCAGGTTACTGATGATGCCAGAGGAATAGGCCGATACCCAATGCTGCAGGGCTATCGCCAGATTTATTCCCACCGAGTTATCCGATAGGAAATAACGCAGTTCTTCCACCAACGCGGTTTGAAGGCTCAGGGAAAAAGCTTCCTTAAACTCCTCGTCGGAGGTCTGGCGATGCCAGGTTACCTCCAGCAGGCTCTCATCCCGGAAAACGGTCACGGTTGCAAAGTCCTTTTTAAGAATTTCCATAGGCTAAAAATGCTACCCAAGGGTAAGGTTAACTCCTATCTTACGGAAGGCACGCCGAAGTGGATACCCTTGTAGGAATTCCGCCGGAGTAGTGTTAGTAATTCAGATGCCAGAAAAGCTTGCCTGGGCATGAACGCTGCTGCCGGCGCACCGTATAGATAATTCGAAAGGAGGTACAGTTATGCAAGCACAGGAGCCACATTACTTTGTATACATATTCGGCTATCAGCCGCGCGAGAATGTAGAAATAGGCGTAGCAGGAGACCTGCAAAAGCTCTCGCACTCCAAGGCTGCTCCCGCGCCTGACACGCTCCCCGCGCCACTTCCGGCCAAGCTGGTGTATTATGAGCACTACCAGGTAGAGGACGAGGCCCTGAACAGGGAGCGGCAGTTGAAGGGGGAGAGCCGGGACGCCACTTTTTACCTGATCGAGTCGATGAACCCGAACTGGCTGGACCTGAGCGACACGCTCGACGATTGACCTGCCATTTAGCGCCGTGAGGCGCGCTTGTTCCATTCTTTACACAGCTTATAAAGTATAAATCCTGCCATTTGGCATTGGCATCCTATAGGCATACCTTTACAGCAGCTCCGCCATTTGGGGCACAGGCAACCCTTATAAAAAAGCAAGCGCACTCTTGAGAAAAATAATCCAGGGCCTGGGCGAGAACATACGGCTGCAGATGTTTGTGGTGCTGGTGGGAGTGGTGCTGCTGGCCGCCAAGTTCCTGGCTTTTATACTTACCAATTCCAACGCCATCCTGACCGATGCGCTGGAGTCGATCATCAACGTGGTGGCTGGGGCTTTCTCGCTTTACAGCCTGGTGCTCTCCGCCCGCCCACGCGATGAGAACCACCCCTACGGCCACGGCAAGATCGAGTTTGTGGCGGCCACGCTGGAGGGGGCACTTATTCTGGTGGCCGGTGGCGCCATCATCGTCAAATCCATCCTTAACCTCATCAAGCCGGTGCCGCTGCATCAGCTTGACATTGGTATCCTGCTGATAGCTGCTTCTGGCGTGGTGAACTATGCCGTGGGCTACATCACGGAGCGGAAGGGCCTGCAAAATAACTCGCTGGTGCTGGCTTCGGGCGGCAAGCACCTGAAAACCGATGCCTACTCCACGGCGGGTATTCTTATTGGCCTGCTGCTTATCTACCTTACCGGCATGGTATGGCTCGATAGTGCGGTGGCGATCCTGTTCGGGCTGATGATCGGCTTCACCGGCTACCGTATCCTGCGCACATCCATCGCCGGCATTATGGATGAAGCCGATTACGAGCTGCTGCAGCGCATTGTGCAGGTGCTGAACCAGAACCGCCGCCCCAATTGGATCGACATCCACAACCTGCGCGTCATCAAGTATGGCTCCACCCTCCACATCGATTGCCACCTTACAGTACCCTGGTACCTGAACGTGCAGCAGGCGCACGACGAGGTAGAGGCCGTGGGCAAAGTCGTGCGCGAGCAGATAGACCCCAGCATTGAGTTGTTCATCCATACCGACCCCTGCATTCTGCCTTCCTGCGCCATCTGCACCAAAGCGGATTGCGACGTGCGCCGGCAGCCATTCCAGGAGCGGGTGGAGTGGGATTTTGAGAAAGTGATAGCAGACCGTAAGCACGGACTAGATTAGGGACTATGGAAAAGTATAGGATTGCCGTTGTAGGCATGGGTGGCGTGGGCGGATATTATGGCGGCATGCTGGCACAGCGCTTTGCAACTGATGAGAAGTATGAAGTGATATTTATAGCCAGAGGCGAGCACAAAGAGAAGATAGCGCAGCGCGGCCTGACACTGGAACTGGAGGAGGGGACGCAAGTAATACGGCCAAGTATAATAGCCGATGATCCTGCCCCGCTTGGGAAGCTGGACCTGATACTTTTCTGCGTGAAGAGCTACAGCCTGGAGCAGGTGGCCGGGCAGTTAGCCAAAAGTATAAGCTCTGATACGGTTATACTTCCTTTGCTAAACGGCGTGGAAAGTATAGAGTACCTGCAGCGGCGCTTCCCGGAGGCGCAGGTGCTGTGGGGCTGCGTGTACATCATAGCAAGTATAAAGGCGCCCGGCGTGGTGCAGGTGCAGGGAAAGTATAACCGCCTGATCTGGGGCAGCCCGGATTCACCGCAGGATAAGCTCGAACGTATAAAATCGCTTTTCGACGAGGCCGGCATTAACCACGAGCAGTATGAGCAGGAGGCTGAGGTGAAAGTATGGGAGAAGTTCTCCTTCATCTCGCCGGTGGCCAGCCTCACGTCGCTCACCCACCAGACTATGGGGCAGATTATGGACCAACCAGCCTTGCAGGAGCAGCTGCAGCAGCTAATGCTGGAACTGGTGCAGGTATCAAAAGCCAGGGGCATAGAATTGCCCGGCGATATCGTGGCGCGGAACCTGGATGTGGTGGAGCGGATGCAGCGGCATGTCACTTCCTCGATGGAGCGCGATTTTGCAAACGGCAACAACACGGAGCTGGAAAACCTGACCGGCTACATTGTGCGCGAGGCGGATAAGTATAACGTGGCGGTGCCGATGTATCAGCAAGTATACCAGGCGTTGAAAGGTTGATTGTTACATTGCTAATTGTACTTGCTCGCTAGGAGGAGCGAGGGTTATGACTATCAATAACAAGCAGCAATCAACAATTACCAATTAAATAAGTATAAACCTTTTACCCGGCAGGGCTTTCACCATTCCTTTAAACTCCAGCCCTAAAAGTATGGAGGCTAACAGGCTTATGGGCACCTGCGCCTTCCAGCTCAGGTTATCCATGTGCTCCTCGCGGCGCTGCTGCAGCACCTGCAGTACCTTCAACTCATCTTCATTAAACTCAGCGGGATCAAAAGCAGCAGCGGAGGCTTTCTTTTTCTGTGCGGCTTCGTCCTCCAGATCCCAGTTCAGCAACTCTACCAGGTCCTGCACCGAAGTATAAGCCACCGCTTTTAATGACTTGATCAGGTGGTTGGTGCCTTCCGAGACAGGGGAGGTGATGTTGCCGGGCACGGCCATCACTTCCTTGTCATAACTATGGGCGATATCAGCGGTGATGAGGGTGCCGCTTTTCATGGCCGCTTCCACTACAATGGTGCAGTCGCTCATGCCGGCGATGATGCGGTTGCGGGCCGGGAAGCGCGGCGCATCGGGCCTGGTGCCAAAGGGATTCTCCGTCAGCAAGCCACCCTGCGTAAGCATCCGCTCGGCGTACTTGCGGTGCACGGCCGGGTAAACGGTCTCGGGGCCGCTGGCCATCACGCCGATAGTGGGCAACCCGGCCTGCAGCGCCGCCCGGTGCGCCACAATGTCCACGCCATAGGCCAGCCCGCTCACGATCATGGCGTTATAGGGCTTCAGCTCTTCCACAATACGCTCCGTTACCGTTTGGCCGTAAGTGGTTATCTGCCTGGTGCCTACCATGCTGATGATGCGGCGCTGGTTGAGGTTGGCATTGCCCCGGAAGTATAAAAGCGTGGGCGCATCCGGTATCTGCTTGAGCCGGTCCGGGAACCTGGGCGAAGTATAAAACAGCAGTTGTACCTCCTCCTCAGCGGCACGTTTCACCCATTCCTCCGCCTGCAGCAAGTTGCTCCGGGCATTTTCCTTCATGTTCTGGATCAGTTTGGGCCCGACGCCGGGAATCCTGAGCAGCTTGGCCGGAATTGCCTCAAACACAGCCTTGGGCGAGCCGCAGTAACTTACCAGCAGGCGCGTAAGCTGCGCCCCCACGCCCGGCATGCGTGTTATGGCAACCTCGTAGATATTCTGTTCTTCCACCATAGGTAAAGAACTACGCAGCTTTTAGGCTTTGGTGTTCAGTTGCTCCTTTATGCCCTGCAGAAAAGCCTTCACCTTTTCCAGCGATTCCACAATCTCCATTTTGTCCTTGGCCTGCACGGGCTTGTTCTTCATCACCTCGCGGGCCCCCTGTATGGTATAGCCGCGCTCCTTTACCAAGTGGTACACGGTACGCAGCGTCTCGATGTCCTTCTGCGTGTACTGGCGGTTGCCTTTCTTGTTCTTCTTCGGCTTCAGCTGCTCAAACTCCGTCTCCCAAAACCGGATGAGGGAGGGGGCTACGTCGAACATGGCGGCTACCTCGCCGATGGTATAGTACTGCTTCTCTATCTCTTTTTCCTTGTATGGCATAATCCTGTATGGTTTATCGGGCAAAGCGGGCGTAATTTTTGTGCAACAGTTCCTGATTACCGCTAAATATGCTACTTTTGCCCATATTGCGCTTGTTGGTAACCGCCGTTTGAGCGGGATTAAGGTTTGGCAAAAATTAGATATTTTTCGCTCTTAAACAACAAGTATAGCACTTAGTATCTAAAGGCTTAACACTCATACATGAACTCAGCTGAGATTAGACAAAAGTTCCTGGACTTCTTTGCTTCCAAACAGCACCAGATCGTGCCTTCTGCGCCCATTGTGGTAAAGGATGACCCAACCCTGATGTTTATCAACTCGGGCATGGCACCCTTTAAAGATTACTTTCTGGGCAATAAGCCTGCGCCTTACAAGCGTGTGGCCGATACGCAGAAGTGCCTCCGGGTGAGTGGCAAGCACAACGACCTGGAAGAGGTGGGCTACGATACCTACCACCACACCATGTTCGAGATGCTGGGCAACTGGTCCTTTGGCGACTACTTCAAAAAAGAGGCGCTCGAGTGGTCCTGGGAGCTGCTGACGGAAGTATACCAACTGTCGAAGGACAGACTCTATGTTTCGGTTTTTGAGGGGGATAAGTCGGAAAACCTGCCGATGGACCAGGATGCCTACAATATCTGGAAGTCCATGATAGCGGAAGAACGCATCCTGATGGGCAACAAGAAGGACAACTTCTGGGAGATGGGCGACACCGGCCCGTGCGGTCCCTGCTCCGAGATCCACATCGATCTGCGTACAGACGAGGAGCGCGCGCAGGTGGATGGCAAAACGCTGGTGAATGCCGATCATCCGCAGGTGGTGGAGATCTGGAACAACGTGTTCATGGAGTTCAACCGCCTGGCCGACGGGTCGCTTGTAAAACTGCCTGCACAGCACGTGGATACCGGCATGGGCTTTGAGCGTCTGTGCATGGCTATCCAGGGCAAGCGCTCCAACTACGATACGGACGTATTCCAGCCCCTGATCCAGTTCATCGCCAAAGAAGCCGGTGTGACCTATGGCCAGGATGAGAAAACAGACGTTGCCATACGGGTAATTGCCGACCATATCCGCGCTATTTCCTTTACCATTTCCGATGGGCAGCTGCCGTCTAACAACAAGGCGGGTTATGTGATTCGCCGCATCCTGCGCCGTGCCGTGCGCTATGGCTTCACCTTCCTGGATTTCAAGAAGCCCTTCCTCTACAAGTTGACGGAGGTGCTGGCAGAGCAGACCGCGCATGTATTCCCGGAACTGAAGCAGCAGCTGGGCTTTGTGCAGCGCGTGATCGAAGAGGAGGAGAACGCCTTCCTGCGCACGCTGGAAAACGGCCTGAAACGTCTGGACGCGCTGGAGGATACTTTTAAGCAGCACAACAACACTATCGACGGCAAAACCGCCTTCGAACTATACGATACCTTCGGCTTCCCGCTGGACCTGACCGCCCTGATCGCCCGCGAGAAGGGTTTGAAAGTAGATGAGCAGGGATTCGGAGTGGAGATGGAGCAGCAGAAAAACCGCTCCCGCAACGCCTCTGCCACTGAGCAAAGCGATTGGGTTATACTTCAGCCGGATGTGGTGAACGAGTTTGTTGGCTATGACTGCGACACGACCGACTCACATATCGTGCGCTACCGTCAGGTAAAAGCCAAGAACAAGAGCGAGTACCACCTGGTGCTCGACAAAACGCCATTCTACGCCGAAAGCGGCGGCCAGGTAGGCGACGTGGGCTTTTTAGTGGCTGACGGCGAGCGCGTGGAGGTGCTGGACACGAAGAAAGAGAACGATCTTATACTTCACATCACCAGCAAACTGCCGCAGCACGTGGAGGCTGGCTTCCGGGCGGAGATCGATGCGGAGCGCCGCAACATGATCCGTAAGAACCACTCGGCTACGCACTTGCTGCACTCCGCTTTAAGAAAAGTTTTAGGCGACCACGTGCAGCAGCGTGGCTCCTTGGTAAACGAGAAAATCCTCCGTTTTGACTTCTCGCACTTTGCCAAGGTAGAGGAAGCCGAGCTGCGCGAGATCGAGCACATCGTGAATGAGCGCGTGCGCCAGTCCATTCCGCTGGACGAGCGCCGCAACGTGCCGATCGACGAAGCAAAAGGTATGGGAGCCACTGCCTTGTTTGGCGAGAAGTATGGCGACTTTGTGCGCGTGATCACCTTTGGCAGCGATTACTCGGTAGAGCTCTGCGGCGGCACGCACGTGCACAACACCGGCAACATCGGCTATTTCAAGATCATCTCTGAAAGCTCTGTGGCTGCCGGCGTGCGACGCATCGAGGCTATTACGGCTGAAGGCGCAGAAGAGTACATGCAGCAGCAACTGAATGAGCTAAACGCTGTGCGCGAGGTGCTAAACACCCAGAGTAACGTATCGGGGGCCGTGCAAAAAATGCAGGACGACCTGAAGGTTCTGCAGAAGCAGCTGGAGCAATTTGAATTGAAGCAGCTGAGCAGCCTGAAAGATACGCTGGCACAAAAATCGCAACAGCTGGATGGCGTTAACCTGATCACTGAGCGCGTTGACCTGAGCTCTGCCGATTACCTGAAGAAGCTGGCTTTTGATATGCGGCAGGTAGTGGACAACCTGGTGCTCATACTTGCTGCCGAGATCGATGGCAAGCCGCAGATTGCGGTGATGCTGTCGGATAACCTGGTGCAGGAGAAAAACTTGAACGCCAGCCAGCTTGTTCGTGAACTGGCCAAGGAAATCAAAGGCGGCGGCGGCGGACAGCCCTTCTATGCCACGGCGGGCGGTAAAGATACTGCTGGTCTGGATGCGGTGCCTGCCAAGGCAGTGGAACTGATCAAGTCAATTATTAATGGATAAGTAGTAATGATTAATTAATAATGATAAATGTATAATGAACGTCAAAAAGATATTCATTAGTCACTCATCATTAATCATTAAACAAATGGATAAAGCGATAAGAGATAAGTATCAAGCCATCATTGGTTTAGAGGTGCACGCACAGTTGCTCACCGAGAGCAAAGCCTACTCCTCCGACTCGACAGAGTATGGCATGCTGCCCAACACCAACCTGAGCGAGATTACGCTCGGCCACCCGGGCACTTTGCCACGTGTGAACAAACGCCTGGTGGAGATGGCCGTGAAAATGGGCCTGGCCACCAACTGCGAGATCACAAAGTATAACGTGTACGCCCGCAAAAATTATTTCTACCCCGACCTTCCGAAGGGCTACCAGATCACGCAGGACAAAACCCCGATTTGTACCCACGGCCACCTCTTAATTAAAGATGCTGCCGGCGAGGAGAAAAAGATCGGTATCACGCGCATCCACATGGAGGAAGACGCCGGTAAGTCGATGCACCTGCCGGGCGAGGTGGAGACGCTGGTGGACTTTAACCGTGCCGGCGTGCCGCTGATCGAGATCGTGTCGGAGCCGGATATCCGTGATTCGGAGGAAGCCTATAACTACCTGATTGAAATCAAGCGCCTGGTGCGTTACCTGGATATCTGCGACGGCAACATGGAGGAAGGCTCGCTGCGATGCGACGCTAACATCTCGGTGATGCTGAAGGACTCACCACTTTGGGGAACCAAGGTGGAGGTGAAGAACATGAACTCCTTCCGCAACGTGCAGCGTGCCATTGAACACGAGATCGAGCGCCAGATCCTGGTGCTGGAGAACGGCGGCAAGGTAGAGGGCGAAACACGCAACTTCGACGCCAATACCGGCTCTACCACAGCCATGCGCTCCAAGGAAACGCTGAACGATTACCGTTACTTCCCGGAGCCGGACCTGCCACCGCTGGTTATTGAGCAGGAGTGGCTGGAGTCGGTAAAGGCTGCGATGCCAAGCCTGCCGCAGGAGTTGTACAAGCGCTTTGTGGAGGAATTTAACCTTCCGGAGTATGATGCTGCCGTGCTAACGGATGCCAAGGAGATTGCTTTATACTTTGAGCAGCTGGCCAAGCACACCAAAAACTACAAGGCGGCCTCTAACTGGGTGATGGGCCCGGTGAAATCATACTTGAACGAGCTGCAACTGCACATCAGCAACTTCCCGCTGAAGCCTGAACAAATCGCGGAGCTTATTGCTTTAGTAGATGAGAACAAGGTGAGTCACTCGGTCGCTTCTAAGATGATTTTCCCTTACATGCTGGAGCACCCGGACTACACCGCAACACGCGTGGCCGAGGAGCAGAACCTGCTCCAGGAGTCCGATTCCGACGAACTAGCGCAAATCGTGCAGCAGGTGCTGGCCGAGAACCCCGCCAAAGTGGAGGAGTACAAGGCCGGCAAGCAGTCGCTGATCGGGATGTTTATGGGGGAGATCATGAAAAAGACCAAGGGAAAGGCCGATCCGAAAGTGACCAACCAATTGTTAAGAGAGAAACTGAACGCCTAAAATAGCTAACCATGAAGTTAAAGAACATGTTGGCAGTAGCTTCCGCTGCTGTTATACTTGCCAGCTGCCAGGGAAACAAGCCCGCCACCAACGGCGAGGGCAGTTATACCATACAGGGCAAGCTCAACAACGCCACACCCGGGCAAATATACCTTTTTGAGTTGGGGGAGCAGAGCTTTGAGCCACGCGATACCGCCGAACTAAGCAACGAAGGCACCTTTACCTTCTCGGGCACGGTGGAAGAACCAACTTTCTACCGCATTGCGCTGGACCAGCAGAACGGGTTGATGCTGGTGCTGGAGGAAGGCAAGATTGAGGTGGAGGCCGATGCCAAGGATTTGAACGGCACGGCAAAAGTAGAGGGATCTGAGGAGTCGAATCTGTTTATAGAGCTGAACAAACTGGTGAACGAAACCCGCCAGAAGCAGTCGGAGTTGGAGCAGCAATTTGCCAAAGCCATGCAGGAGGGCAACACGGAGGAAGGCGAGCGCCTGCGCGCAGAGTTCTTCAAGCAGCAGGACAACATCAAGGCCTTTATCGCGCAGCATCCTAAATCTGTGGTTTCCGCGTTCGGAACGGCTAGCTTAGTAGACCCGATCAATGATTTTGCCTTTGCCGATAGTATGGCCACGCTGTACAACCAGCACATCCCGAACTCAAAGTATACCGCCATGGTAAACGAGCGCCTGAAGCCACACCGCAGCACAGCCGTCGGCCAGCTCGCGCCGGATATCACGCTTCCCAGCCCGGACGGCAGCACCAAGTCGCTCTCCTCGCTGCGCGGCAAGTATGTGTTGATCGACTTTTGGGCCAGTTGGTGCGGACCATGCCGCCAGGAGAACCCGAACGTGGTGCGGATGTACAACAAGCTGAAGGACAAGGGTAAAGGCTTCGAGATCTTCGGCGTGTCGCTCGACCAGTCGGAGGAGAAGTGGCTGGCTGCCATTGAGAAAGACAAACTTACCTGGCCGCAGGTATCGGACCTGAAAGGGTGGGAGAGTACCGCCGCCGGTCTGTACAACGTAACGGCTATCCCGCAAACGGTGCTGCTTGATCCGGAAGGAAAGATTGTGGCCAAAGGTTTGAGGGGAGAGGCATTGGAGCAAAAATTAGAGGAGCTCCTGTCTCAAAATTAAGATCCTTATCAGGGAGAGTTTTACTCTCTTAAATAATATAATTAACTCATAAAAGGAGCGGCCTTCCATACTTTGGAAGGCCGCTCTGTTTTATACTTTATACTTTGAAGTATGAACCCTGAAGTATACTTGCCGCTTGGAAAGCTATAGGTTAAAAGTCTTCTGCAGCGCGGACCACAGCAGCTTTTTGTGCTCTACGTTATGCTCCAGCATGCTAAGCGCCTGCGAGAAAACAACGGGCACCTTGCCTACCGTTATCGGGTTGTAGAGCGTGAACTTCTCGTGGGGCAGCGCGGTTTCGATGCGGCTGGCAAAGCTGATGATGTAATTTACCGGCAGCTCCCGCTGCAGCTCTTCGAACAGCGCCAACTCCCCGGACACGTTATTCACATAAGCCACATCCGCGGGCTTCAGGCCAATGGCCGAGAGAATCTTCTGCAGGAACTGCAGCTGCGGCAGCTGGGTGAACTCGGCATCCGGAATCGTGACCAGAATAACCACCCCCTTCTGGTTCTGCCCGCTTATTTTATACTTCTGTGGCAGCGGCGCGGCCTCCTTTTTCGGGATCTTTGGCAGCTCATGCACCACCTGATTAGCGGGTACAGGGGCAGCTATAGTTGCCGGCGACGTCGCCTCCACCTCTACGGCTTTAGCTTCCTGCGCCTCTGCAGGCTCGGGTGCCAGGGGAGCAGGCACAGCATTGTCTCCCTCCACTAAAAAAATGGTTTCGGGGATAAAGTTTTTGAGAAACTCACTGCTGATAGCTGCCTGTAAACCTGCCATGTATACTTAGTCGTTCGTGTCTTCTTTGATATTGAAAATGGAGCGCAGTTCTGTCGCCTCGCTTGGCTTCATGCGTCCGGCCAGCACCAGGCGCAGCTGGCGGCGGCGCAGGGCCTCGTTGTAGAGCCGTACTTCCTCCTCTGTCTCGGGTAGGGCCTCCGGCACGTCGATGGGATTGCCCAGCTGGTCTACCGCCACAAAGGTAAAGAAGGCCTGGTTCGACATCACCTTCTTGCCGCTTGGAATGTCCTCGGCATACACCACGATGTGCACTTCCATGGAGGAGTTGAAGGCGCGGGTTACTTTTGCCTCCAGTGTGACCACATTGCCCAGCCGTATACTTTCGGCAAAAGATACATTATCCACCGAAGCTGTAACCACAATGCGGTTGGAGTGTTTCTGCGCCGCAATGGCCGATACAATGTCCATCCAATGCATCATGCGGCCGCCCATCAGGTTGTGCAGGGTGTTGGTGTCGTTGGGTAACACCAGTTCGGTCATGATGACGTAGGAGTCAGATACTTTTTTTTGTTTACGCATTCCAGATTGTTGTTTGATGGGGCAAAGATAAGGCGCCGGTGCCAAAGGATAAAATCTACTTCAGGGGCCGCACCAAGTATAAAGCGGCCGTACTACTCGCCTCCGCTCCAGCCAGAGCGGCCCAGCAGCGGCACAAACTTAAAGTCACTGAAGGATTCCTTGGTGAACTCGTTTTCCTCCACCCGCGTGATGCGCAGCATCTTTTGCGATTTTTCATCCCCCACAGGTATCACCAGAATGCCGCCTACCTTCAGCTGGCGCAGCAATTCCTTGGGTACCACCGGCGCACCAGCCGTCACGATGATCTTATCGAAAGGGGCGTGGGCGGGCAGGCCCAGGGAGCCATCGCCATGGAAGGTATGGGGTTTAAGACCGTGCTTGCGGAAGAACAGGCGGGCCTTTTCGTACAGTGGCCTGTTATACTCAATAGTGTAAACGTTTGGCGTGAGTTGCAGCAGGACGGTGCACTGGTAGCCGGAGCCGGTGCCGATCTCCAGTACCTTGTCGGTTGGCTTTAGCCGCAGCAGCTCACTCTGAAACGCGACGGTATACGGCTGCGAGATCGTTTGCCCTTCCCCGATCGGGAAAGCCTTGTCCTGGTAAGCCTGCTCCAGAAACGCTTTGTCGAAGAAGAAGTGACGTGGTACAGACTCGATGGCAGCCAGCACGCGCTCATCGCTGATGCCTTTATCGCGAAGCTGTTTTACCAAAGCCCGGCGCATGCCTTTGTGCCTGTACGAGTCGGTTTGCATGATCTTGTAATCTAATGTTCTTTAAGGTAGCCGTACCGCCCCCGAATGAGGCAGGTTTGCGAAAATAAGCATCTAAGGCCAATAAAGCTCGCTAAAACTCCCTTTTCCTCTTTTTATTTCGAAACGGGGCGGCACCCACTGATAATCGTGTTACTTTTGGAAAACATTTTTGGTGGCAGCCGGATTTATACTTATGGCAACCAAAGGATCATCTGATTTAACGCTATGTTTACCGGAATAATTGAGGGCCTGGGGCGCATCATCGCCGTGCAGGACGAGCAGACCAACAAGCACTTCACGCTCACGTCGCCTTTCACCAACGAGCTGAAGATAGACCAGAGCGTGGCGCACAACGGCGTGTGCCTGACGGTGGTACGAATAACCGGGGAGGAGTACACGGTGACGGCCATTGACGAGACGCTGCGCAAGACAAACCTGCACAGCCTGAAAGTGGGTGATCCGGTCAACCTGGAGCGCTGCATGCAGGCCAACGGCCGCTTCGACGGGCATGTGGTGCAGGGGCACGTGGACCAGACCGGGGTCTGCGAGGAGGTAAAGGACGAAAACGGCAGTTGGATCTTCACCTTCAGCTACGATACCGGCAAGGGCAACGTGACCGTGGAGAAAGGCTCCATCTGCGTGAACGGCATCAGCTTGACGGTGGTAAACTCAAGGGAGGACCGGTTTTCCGTCGCCATCATTCCGTATACTTATGAGCATACCAACCTGCACATGGTAAAGCCCGGCGACACCGTGAACCTGGAGTTCGACATCATCGGCAAGTATGTAGCCAGGCTGCTGGGGAAAAGTAATGAATAATGAGTAATGACTAATGAATAGTGATTACTCATTATTCATTACTTCTTAAAACTTCCGTTCCTGGTTTGCCATACTTTGGTCGATGCTGAGTTTGCCCGCGCCTCCTACGGCCAGGGCCCACGCCATGCCGATCACCAGCAAGTGGTATTCATAGCCTTCACCCGGCTGGTTGCCGCCCCAGTTCATAAAGAAGCCATAGGGGAGGTGCAGGGAAAGTATGATCCCGATGAACAGGCCGATGAAGGCCAGGCTCCACAGCCGTACCCAAAAGCCCAGGATCAGGCAGATCGCGCCCACAAACTCGATGATGATCACCAGCCAACCCAGCCAGCCGGGCAGCCCTGAAACTTTTTCAAAAGATTCCATAAAAGCGGCAGGCCCGTAGCCGCCAAACCAGCCAAACAGCTTCTGCGCCCCGTGCGGCCACATCACTAGCCCTAGCATTACCCGCACAATCGACAGGCCCCAGGTGTTGTGGGTTGCCAGTATTCTGTCTTTAAAAAAAGCCATACCTCTACCAATAGTTCTAATCCATAGGCTTACGCATTTTATACTTTTTGGATAGGAGAGGCGGGCCTTATAGGTTTCCTGCTGCAGCCAATCTGTACTTTATGTATACTTCTCACGGAGCAGGAGCGCTATTTTCTGTATCCCGGAGCTGGCCTTCTCCTCATAGCGGTGCAGGTTCGGGCGCAGGCGCATCCCAGGCAGGTTGGGGTCCACCACGAAAATGGGAACCTCACTGTCTACGTAGTCCACCAGGCCCGCGGCGGGGTATACCACCAGCGAGGTGCCAACTACCAGGAAAATATCTGCCTGCAACGTTTCCTCAATCGCTTTCTCCATCATGGGCACGGCTTCTCCAAACCACACGATGTTGGGCCGCAACTGCGAGCCCCGTTCACATTTATCGCCCTTCTTCAGTTCCCAACCCTCAATGGGGTATATAAGGCTGGGATCCAGGGTGCTGCGGCTCTCGAATAGCTTGCCGTGCAGGTGGATGACGTTGGTGGAGCCGGCGCGCTCGTGCAGGTCGTCCACATTTTGGGTGATGATACGCACATCGAAATCCTTCTCCAGATCGGCAAGGGCCTCGTGGGCGGGGTTTGGCTTAACGGTATGAGCATTTTTGCGGCGTTGGTTATAGAAGTCCAGCACCAGTTCCGGGTTCTTTTGCCAGCCTTGCGGAGAGGCCACCTCCATCACATCATGCCCCTCCCACAGGCCATCGGCATCGCGGAAGGTGGCAATCCCGCTTTCCGCGCTAATGCCCGCTCCCGTCAGCACCACTAGTTTTTTCTTCATAGCCATCGGTTTATACTTTCTAAGATAAGCTTTTAATTATAAGGTTTACAGCTGCTAAAGTTACAGGCTGGTTTTACTCCTCAATCTATACTGGTACTTTCAAGTAGCAGGGGCTGCTTTATACTTTGTACAGCTGTCTTCGGCACCGGATTTTTCCCAGCCGGATAAAGTGAAGAACTGTGGTTTATTAACAGGACTTAGCTGCTGCTACTTTTCTAGCTATATAAAAAATGTATATTAGTGAAGCGATGGGGAGGAAATGTTATATCCTTCTTGTAGAAGTGAAGGGGGTACAGTATATCAAACAATTCAACACATAGTGCAGATAAGCGTAAGTTTGCGCTTATACCGCAGTTGGCACCAATTATGAACCATAGAAAGATATTTTTATTAATACTTGGCGGTATACTTATAAGTCTCTCATCATACGCCAATAGTTGCCCTGGTCAGAAATGGGCAACTTGGAGCGTCCCTATAGTTCAGGAAGAAATTAGAAAGAATGAAGTAATTTTCTTAGGTGAAGTTCTTACCTCAGATGGCTTTAACTACAGCATGAGGGTGATTGACGTCTTCAAGGGAGAAATTCTTTCAGACACTGTGTATGGCTCTTACAAGCACAAGTGCTATTTCCCTCCGTTAGAAGGTATATGGGTTGTTTACTCTAAATTCGAGAGTACAGAAAAAGGCTTACGGCTGCTGGGCATGAGCAGTCTTTCCAGAAGCCTTTCGCACCCGTTGTCCAACAATATACCATTGCTACCGAATCCTTCAGAAGTTATTGCTGCACGTGCTGCGATAAAAGACGACAGTGTATATAAGCAGGTGGTTAATGTAATGGTTGAAGAGGTTGAAGCAGAAGAAGAAAGAAAAATGCTACCTGTCTTCCTAAAGAACTGGATGAATGAATATGCTATGTTAATCGCATACAGAAGAGGATACAGTAGTCGCCCTGAATCGTTACCTGATAAAGTTCAAAATATAACTTCATATGTTGCTCTAGGTTTGGCTTTGGTAGCTTTGGTTATAGCCCTACTGAAAAAATACTAAGAGCCAATCACGTGTATACTTCATGCGGCTACGCCTTGCACATCGTCTACACTAATCCGCTTAACTTAAATAATAAATGAATAGATCTTATTTTACTAACACACTCTTTTATTGGGTAATTATCTTGATTCTTAGCTTGCTATTGATTTGGAATTTGTACTTAACATTTGCTTACTCCAGGCTTGCTGGACTTTTACCAATAGCGATACAAGTATCCCTACTTGCACTGATACTTAAGAAGCATGAGTTCGCAAAAAATGGAATAAAGATATGGGCTATCATATTTTTGATAGCTGGTCCAGGGTTGCAGTTTCTAGGACGATTGCTCAGAAACCTTGCTGAGAGTTTTACGAGTGCAGATTTACAGTACTACATAACAACGGGGGCAACTATTTTAGTCGGAGTTGCAATACTGTACTATACAAATAAAACTGTGGAAGTAGTAGAAACTGTTGAAGAAGGTGCTGAATCTGATCACAGCTAAACTTTAACTACGTCACAGTTTTGCCTCGACTTTGTCTCAAAGGTAAAAGCCGCAACAGGAGCTCCTGCTGCGGCTTTTGTGTTTAAAATATAGATTCAGGCCCTACCTACAAAGTATACTTTCTTCCCTTGTTCTGCTCTTTCAGGTAATCCATCAGCGGCTGGAAGTAATCCACCATGGCGCGGGCGCTCAGCTCTTCGCCGGTTTTCTCCTTCAGCATCTGGCGCCAGTCGGCAGAGGCACCCGGGTACATGATGTCGCGGAGGAAGTTGCCCACCTCTTTGCTGCCGTAGTAGTTGGTAGCGTGCGGGTCCTGCTTCAGGATGTTCTTAGCGATGTGGTCGTGCAGCTGGAACAAGATCACATAGCTCATGGCATAGTCGTAATACTGCGCCGCATCGTCGTTGATGTGCGTTTTGGTGGCAGCGTCCAGGTAGTTCTCGCCACGATCAGCCGGCGGCACAATGCCCTGGTACTGCTTTTTCAGTTCCCACCAGCGCTTGTTCAACTGGTCGGCAGGCAGGTTCTTGGCATAGAAATCATGTTCCCACTCGCTCATCACCCCGGAGGAGAAAGGGATGAACACCACATAGTTCAGCGCCTCTTTCAGCAGCGTCTGCACCTCGTCCGTCTGCACGTTTTCCTCTATCAGGTTCAGCTCCGCCAGAAAAGGTTTTTGCATGGCAGCCAGCCCTAACAATGAGCCTACTGCCTCGTGGTAGGCCCGGTTAGCACCACCGCGCAGCAGCAGCGGCACATCCGGATTTGTATAGGTCATGTAGTAGTAAATATGGCCCAGCTCATGATGGGTTGTTTCATACCACTCGGCGTTCGGCTCCACGCTCATCAGGCAGCGCACGTCCTGGTTCAGGTCCATGTGCCAGGCCGAGGCGTGGTTGTTCTTTTTATAGCCAGCGTTTGGCGGCAGCGGGTACAGGCTGGACTTAGTATAGAAGGTCTGGGGCAGCTCCGGGAAACCCATGCTGGTATAGAAACGCTCCGCCTGTTTTACCTGCCACTCGGCACCTTTCGGTTTCAGGGCTGCGTCCAGGTCAATGCCTTCCACCTCTACCATAGCGCTCCAGTCCTGGCCCCAGCGGTTGGGCACCCAGTGAGCCGGCAGGTAATCCGGCACTTCCTTCACGCCATACTTCTTCGCCAGCTCGTAGCGGGCATAGGTGTGCAGCTCGCGGTACAGCGGGCGCAACTCCTCATTTATCTGCCGCATCAGGTCCATCATCTCCTCGCGGGACATGTCGTAGTCGGAGGCCTGGTAGGTAAAGTAGTCGTCGTAGCCGAGGCTCTGCACGGTTTTGTTGCGTAGCTGGCGCAGGTTCAGGAGGCCCTCCTTCAGGTTAGGCCCAACTGCCTTGCTGGCGTTCCAGGCATCCAGGCGCTTCTTTACATCCGTCTCCGTTTTCAGGACGTTGTCGATGTCGTTGGTGCTGACGGATTTCTCATAGATGCGGTAGTCGAAGCCGTATAGTTTCTCAGTCTGCTCCGTCTCCGCTTTGATGCGCGCCTTCACCACATCCGGGATGATCTGCGGGTTGTTGGCACCGGCGTAAAGTATGGCTTCGAACTGTTTTACCTGCAGCGGCGTCAGCTGGTCTTTTTTTTCCAGCATGGTGCGGGCCATTTCTATGTTCTCGGCGCTGCCGGTAAAGGCGGCGAAAGCCTCATTGGCGCGGCGCGTGGCGGCGGCATTGGTGGTATCGCCCTCCACTATTTTGGTGTTGGATGCCCACTCTGCCTCTGCCGACCGGGTATAAAGTCCCTGGTAGGTTTTGGAGTAGTCATCCAGAAAGGCCTGCGCCTCCTGCTGCACTTGCGTCATTTCAACAGCCTGCGAGGTGCCTGCCGTCTCTGTTTTCTGGCTGGAGCAGGCGGAGAGGAGCACGGCAGCGGTGAGGCCGGTAAAGAGTAGTTTTTTCATGGGTTAGTAAGGGTTGAGTTAAGGTGAATGCATCAGTTTGGAAGAGATGCAATCATTAAATATAAGCACTGAGGGCAAAATAGCATACCTCAAACACTTTAAATATTTGTAAATAATTTTATATATAAATGAATCTATATTATAAGTCTTGCGTATATTTGTTTGATTCTACGTTCGGATATGGATTTATAAGCAGAATCGTCTTCCCTTTCATTCTTTACGACAAATTTTTCCTGAGTACTTTTTATTTAAAGCTTATAAAGCTTATAGGTATAAACAGCTGTACGCCAATGCGTTTGTTTGCGGATGCTTTGATGCCTAAAGTATAAAGAGCGATAAACGGAAAGCAGTTTCTTTACCAGGGGCCGCGCTAGCTTTCTGGTTTATGGCTGCGTTTCCCTTTTTAAGAAAGTATAACCTAACCCTTTATAAACTATATGAAAAAGTTACTCAGTAATTCGGTTTTAATTTCGGCCTTAATGGCCTCTACTTTCATGCTGGCAGGTTGCGAGAAAGAGATGGATAGTACAGACCTGATGAGCAGTTCAACTAGTGCAGCCAAGGCAGCTGCTGAAACAGCTCAGTCTATCATGGTAGACATCAATGTTAATGCACCGGCTATTGATGCAGAGGGCTCTTGGAAGTTTGACAATGTTTCAGCCGCAGCTTACTTTACTGGTGGTACAGCGCAAAGCAGAAATGCTACTGCTCAGTCACAGAAATGCACTTTTTTGAATGGTGGTGTGCTGGAGGCAAAAAGTTTTGGGAAAAATAACGTTGTAGTACCCATTACAACTGTCCCTGTTGTTCCAAAAACGGCCTGGACACTCACTTCTACAGGTGATGGCGCTACTAATTCTGATGTAACAGTAGACATAACCATCGCTGGCCAATCAGTAGTAGTAAACAAGGGCAGAGCCAAGTACTCCTTTACCTTACTTGATGACGAAGGTAACCCACGCATCAGCGACCTAAAAGTGATGGTTACAGGACAGGAGGATATTATTGACCCTGCTTTTGCCGTAGAAGTAGGCGATGAAGCTAACAACTGTCTGGCTGATGTGCTTTACTCCGCGAATGCAGGTACATTTGGTCGTGCTACCGATGCTTTGTTAACAGACATGACCATGGGAGAGATCATTGCCCAGAATGCCTTCAGCAGCACCTCTGCCTGTGGTAATGCTTCTGTCGCTAAACTTGATCAACTGGACTATAGTTTACCGGCGGGTGCTTATACTGTAACGGTAACAGGTACAGTGAAAGGTAACGCTGGTATGGCTTCAACTCCGTTTGCGGTAACACAGACCGTAACAGTTGGGAAATGTGAATAATCTTACTCCACTAAATTTGCTAGCATAAATAAAAAAGAGGCACTGCTAAAGTGCCTCTTTTTTATTTACAAGTATAGCTTATTATAAGTATAGCTTACTCCTGCTCCGTCTCCTCGGTCAGCTGCGCCTCCTGCAGCAGGTGCTCGTCCAGGGTCTTGCTGGTTTTGGCACCGAGTTCGCGCAGGATCTCCACGCGGCGGATGAGGTTTCCCCGGCCTTCGGTGAGTTTGTTCATGGCAGCGTTATAGGAACTTTGGCTGTTCTCCAGGTGCTTCCCTACGGTTTTCAGGTCGTCCACAAACCCCACGAACTTATCATACAGCTTCCCGCTTTCCTCGGCAATCCGGAGCACGTTGCGCTTCTGGTCTTCCTGGCGCCACACACCCGCCACGGTGCGGAGCGTGGCTAGTAAGGTGGAAGTGGTTACCAGCACAATGTTCTTGTCGAAGGCATCAGTAAACAGGTCGTGGTCGTGCTGCACGGCCAGGTTAAAGGCGGGCTCTATGGGGATGTACATCAGCACAAAATCCGGGGAGTTGATGCCGTTGAGGCGGTGGTAGCTCTTACGGCCCAGGTCGGAGAAGTGGGTGCGCACCGAGTTGATGTGGCCCCGCAGGTATACTTCCTGCTGATGGTCGTCCTCGCAGCTGCAGAAGGCCTCATACGCCACCAGCGACATCTTGGAGTCAATGATCAGGTGCTTGCCCTCCGGCAACCGCACGATTACGTCGGGGCGGTATACTTGTTTTTCGTCGTTCTGCCGCACTTCCTCCCGCTCATAGTGCACCCCTTTGCGCAAGCCGGATTTCTCCAGCAGACTCTCTAGCAGGTACTCGCCCCAATTGCCCTGTGTTTTGCTTTCGCCTTTCAGGGCCCTTGTCAGGTTTACGGCGTCCTGGCTCATCTGCTGATTCAGAGAGGCCAGCTGCGTGATCTGCTCTTTCAGGGAGATGCTGTCTTTTAGCGTTTTCTCGTAGGTCTGCTCCACCTTTACTTCAAACTCCTTGATGCGCTCCTTAAGAGGAGAGAGAATGCGCTCCAGATTCTCGGATGAGGCTTTGTTGAAGTGCTCGGCATTGGTCATCAGCACCTGGTTGGAGATGCTCTGGAACTGCTGCAGGAATTTCTCGCGCAGCTGCTCCAACTCACGGCCCTGTTCCTGCAGCCTGATTTTGAGGTGCTCGTAGTCTGTCTCGGTCTTGGTGAGGGCGTTGGTCAGGTCCAGCGTCTCGGACTGGGCCTCGCGTAGTTGCGCCTTTAGCTGCTCGTGTTCCGCGGCTTTTTGCTTTGCCTGCCCCTCCAGCACGCCCTGCGCCACGGCGGCCTGGTTAGCCGTTAGTTGCAGCGCGTTCATTTTTCCCTTCAGTGCCAGGAACGCCACCACCAACCCTGCCAAAAATGCTGCTATACCTACGATGATCTCCATAGGGTAAAGGTAAAATATTTTAGTATTGAAGCAAATGATTTTGCTAATGAAATTAGCTTTTGGCGAGGTCGAAGATCAGGACAGCGGTTGTTACCTCACAAAACTCACTTTATACTTTTTCCCTTTGATCCGGGCTTCGTTGAGCTTCTGTACGGCGACCTTGGCGGCGGTGTCGGGAACGGCTACGAAACTGTGGTAATCCTGTATCTCAATCTTGCCGATCTCGGCGGCTTTCAAGCCCACTTCTGCAATCAATGCGCCCACAATGTCGCGGGGGCTCAGTTTGTCTTTTCGGCCGCCGCTGATGTGCAGGGTGGTAAGTGAGGACGTTTCGGTAGGAGCGGGGGCTTTAGCATTAGATAATTTATTTAAGTCCAGCCACTCGTTTACCTGCACCTCCGGCCACTGCTCCAGTTTCTGCACCTCACGCGCGCTCAGCAGTGAATACACCGTACCCGACTTCCCGGCCCTGCCTGTGCGGCCGCTGCGGTGCAGGTAGGCATCCTGGTGCTGGGGCAACTCGATGTGAATGATCTGCTGCACCACGTCCATGTCCAGGCCGCGGGCGGCCAGGTCGGTAGCGACAAGGATGGCGGTGGTGCCGTTGCGGAAGAGCGTCATGGTCTTGTCGCGCTCGCGCTGCTCCAGCTTTCCGTGTAGGGCGCGTGCCGAGAAGCCATACCCCTGCAGGTGCTGCGCCACCTCCTCGGTGGAAAGGCGCGCATTCACGAACACCACCGTTCCGGCGGAGTTTATACTTTGCAGCAGTTGCAGCAGCGCCGCCGGCTTTTGCTCGTCCTGTACCTTCAGCCCATAGTATAGAATGCGATCGGGAACGGCCGTGGCGGTGGCCTGTACAAACCTGGGCTCCTGTAGCGAATTGGCGATCAGTTCCTTCACGTTTTCCTCCATGGTGGCGGAGAAAAGGATGGTCTGGCGCTGGCGAGGCAGGGCTTTCAGCAGTTTATCCAGCTCTTCCTCAAAGCCCATCTCCAGCAGTTTATCCGCCTCATCCAAAACTACTTTACTGGCCTTGCTTAAATCTAAGGTTCTGCGGCTGAGGTGGTCGGTCAGGCGGCCGGGTGTGCCCACCAGTACCTGTGGCGGGTGCGCCAGCGAGTCTTCCTCCTGCTTAAAGGAATGGCCCCCGTAAAAGGCGCTGATCTTGAGGTTAGGAATAAAGCGGGCGTACTGCTTCAGCTCCTGGCGTACCTGCACGGCCAGCTCGCGGGTGGGCACCACCACCAACGCCTGCACCTGCTGCAGTTCCGGGTTTATACTTTGCAGCACCGGCAAACCGAACGCCGCTGTTTTCCCGCTGCCCGTCTCGGCCTGCCCGGCCACATCGAGCCCCTGCAGCAGCATGGGGATGGCCTGCTCCTGGATGGGAGTGGGCGAAGTATACTGCAGTTCCTGCAGCCCCTTCAGCAGGGCGTCGTTCAGTTTCAGTTGCTCAAAAGTAGCCATGGTATGCTTGTACGTAAGCGGCAAAGGTACGGCAATTCTCGTTCTCCAGACGTTTTAATCCGTCGCTGAAGTATAAAATAAGCTTGTGTAGCGGCTACTGCGCCCGCACCGAAGGCTGTCCAGCTAGCCGTTTGCGCTGGGCACGGAGGAAACAGAGGAGTGCGCGTATGACTTCGGGAGGACCTGGCGTTTTTTGGCTGGAAGGATAAGGCCATGTAATGCTACAGCGCGTACTTTTCGCGTATCCTCTTAAGAAAACCCTCCCGGTACGTTTCTCCAATCGGAATGGCTGTGTCGTTTATGTAGATCGTGTTGCCATCCACCATACTTACCTTGTCGATGGAGATGATGTAGGAGCGGTGCACGCGGTAAAAGGGCGGCTGCGGCAACTGCTCTGCCAGCTCTGTAAGCGACTGATACGTAACGAGCCTCTGCCCCGGCAGGTACAGGGACACGTAGTTCTTGAGCCCTTCCACATACAGAATATCGCCGTAGGCCACTTTCAGGAACTTGTTCTTGCTCTCGCCCTTCACGAACATGTACTCCGGAGCGGGTGCAGCCGCAGCCTCTGCAGCTGGTTGGGGTGTTTCTACGGCCGCCGGTAATGGGCCGGAATGCCTTGGCCGCAGCATACTTTGCGCCTTGTGCGCCGCCTTGAAGAAACGGTCGAAGGGGATGGGCTTCAGCAGGTAATCCACCACATCGTGCTCGTAGCCCTCCAGGGCATACTCGGGGTAGGCGGTGGTCAGAATCACTTTGCACTTGCTGCCGCATATCTTCAGGAACTGAATGCCGGTCAGCTCCGGCATCTGTATATCCAGGAACACCAGGTCTACTTTGCCCTCCTGCACCCAGTTAATGGCCTCAATGGGGCTGGTGGTTTGGCCGACCAACTCCAGAAAAGGGACTTTGCTGATGTAATCGGCAATGATAGTGGCAGCGTAGGCTTCGTCGTCAACGGCAATGCAGCGGATCATATTAAGTTTGGGAGTTAGGTTGAGTTAGAGAGTTTAGGAGTTAGAGAGTTTGGGAGTGCTCCTAAATCAGAATTAATATACTTTAGATATGATTAACATGCATCGTAATCATTGCAAAATATTGATTTCAATTAAATCCTGTCCATCCTGAAAACCCAATTCATACTTCCTGCAGCTTCAGCACCGTTCGGAACTGCTGCCCGTCGTCCTGCACGTCGAGGTTATACTTGCCGGGGTAGAGCAACTCCAGCCTGCGCCGGATGTTGGGTAGGCCGATGCCGGTGGTCTGGTCTTTCTGGCTTTTGTTGATGCGGTTGCGCACGTCAAAGTATAAATTGTCGTTTTCCAGCAGCAAGTTTATACTTACCGGGGCGGAGACATCGTCTACCACGCCATGCTTCAGAGCGTTCTCCACGAAGGGAATGAGCACCAGCGACGGCACCCGCTGGCCGTTCACATGGCCCTGGATGTGGAAGTTCACGAAGAAGTTATCCTCAAAGCGAAGGCGGTAAATCTCGAGGTAGTTGTGCAGGTAATCCACTTCCTTCTGCAGCTCCACCTTACCGTCCTGGCTCTCGTGCAGCATGTAGCGCATCAAATCGGAGAGCTTAATGATCGCGTCGCCCAGTTTATCGGAAACAGGATAAGCCAGTGCATACAGGTAGTTTAGCGAGTTGTACAGGAAGTGCGGATTGATCTGCGTTTTCAGGAAGGCCAGCTCTGCCTGCGTCTTCTCCTGCTTCAGCGTCCGGTTTTCGCGCTCTTTCTGCAAGGTTGCCTCCAGCGCCCATACCACTGCCCCCAAAAAAATGCCTGGCAGAGCCCAGTACAGGTTGTCGAAAAAGTAATAGGAAGGCGTGATGCTGTCGTAATTACTAAACCCAAAAACAGACAGGAAGAAGACTTCTTCTATCGTATAGCGCAGGCCGATGTACGTAAACATGACTCCCACAATACCCAACGCCAGCACTCCCCATTGTTTATACTTCATCCAGAGCGGGAAAACCAGGAAATAGCACAGGTAGAACTCCACCACATGCAGCACGTGCTGCGACATCGTCAGTAACAGCACCTCGTACCGCCAGTTGTAGAGGAAGTAGCCCAGGATACTATAGCCGATGTAGAGCGCCCAGCCCAGCAGGTGCAGCCCAATCTTTCTTTGCAGCGCATTCATATTCTAAAGCTAGAAATAAGTTAAACCTCCTGCACTATTTTTATCCCAAACCGGAGGTTTATTATCCGAGCCCCTGTATTCGTGGTTCCAACCGGGCGGAGGAAGTTGATCAGGCTTGGGATAATATATGGGGGGATTAGTATAGTATAATTCAGATATTATAAGTCGTGCTGCATCTTTGGCTTAACAACAAAACACCTGAGCCATGAACAAACCGTTTACAACTGCCGCGACAAATGACCGATCACTGAACAAGTTTAAAAGCCTCGTTCTGCTGGGCTGCAGCATTGCTTTATACTTTACAGCCTATACTTCCTGGGCACAAGCTGCTACCACGGTAAAAGGAGCCGTAACAGACGCTGCCTCGCAAAAGCCGCTGGAATTTGTATCGGTGGTGTTGCTGCAGTTGCCCGATTCGGCGGTGGTGGCCTCGGAAATGACGGATGCGGCAGGCGCTTATACTTTCGGGCCGGTGAAGGCTGGGAATTATACGGTGAAAGCCCTGCTGGTTGGTTTTGCCCCGGCCACAAGTATAGCCTTTGAGGTAGAGCAGCAGCAGGTGCAGGTGCCATCCATACGCTTGCATGAGAAAGCCAACGCGCTGCAGGAGGTGGTGGTAAAAGGCCGGAAACCGCTGCTGGAGCAGGAGGCAGACCGCCTGGTGATGAACGTGGAGCAGCTCAACACGGCTGGCGATAATGCGCTGGAGGTATTAAAGTATGCGCCGGGCGTGCGGTTGGATAAGGACGACAACATCATCTACAGGGGAAGCGCCAGCGTGCAGGTGATGATCAACGGCAAAATGACTTACATGAGTGGTGCCGAGCTGCAGGCCTACCTCAAGTCGCTGCCGGCCTCGGCGGTGAGCCAGGTAGAGCTGATCGCCAATCCCCCAGCTGCCTTCGACGCCGCCGGTACGGCCGGGATCATCAACATTAAACTAAAGCGGGACGAAACCATGGGTATGAACGGCTCCGTGAATCTGGGCGCCGGCTATGGCAAGTATGAGAAAGTATGGGGCGGCCTGAACCTGAACTACAACACCGGCAAAGTGAGCCTCTACACCCGTCTGAACGCCGGTCACTACGACTCCTTTAACCGCCTCACCTTAAAGCGCAACATCAACGACAGCCTCTACAACCAGGTTAACTACTGGCACCCGGTTACCAACAGCTATAACCTGACGGCCGGCGCCGATTATTTCATCAGCAAAAAGCACACCGTGGGCATCATGGCCAAAGGGTACGCCTCGCCGGAGCATACCCTTACCACCAGCAACTCCACCAACTTCGATGCTGCCGGCAAGGTATTCGGACGTATGAACATGCACAACCCCAAGGAGTCAAACACCGATAACTATAGCCTGAACCTGAACTATAAATTCGATATCGACAGCACCGGCCGTAGCTTAACGGTTGATGCCGACCATGTAACCTACAGTACCAATGCCGATGAGCACTTCACGAACAACTTTCTTACCGCTTCCGGTGAGGCCACGCAGGCTCCTTTGCAGCTCCGCAGCTACAGCAGGGCAGCTGCAAGTATAAATGCGCTGAAGGTGGACTACGTGCATCCGTTCGGCAAAGGCTACAAGGCAGAGGCCGGCTTAAAAACCAGCAAGGTTAACAACGACAGCGACATCAGGTTTGAGCAGCAGCAGGAGCAGGGCTGGGTGAATGACGCTAACCGCACCAACAGCTTTGCCTACACTGAAACCATCCGTGCAGCCTACCTGAGCCTGAGCCGCAAGTTCAGTGACAAACTAAGTATGAAAGCGGGCCTTCGGGCAGAGCACACGACAGCCGAAGGCCACTCCGCCAACACAGCACAACCCGTGGACGATGCCTACCTAAAGTTTTTCCCAAGCTTGTTCGTGAGCTACAGCGCCAGCGACAACAACCAGTTTTCAGCATCTTACAGCCGCCGCATCAGCCGCCCTTCGTACCGCAGCCTGAACCCCTTTACCTTTTACTCGGATCCCTACACTGCTTTGCAGGGGAACCCATTTCTGGAAGCCTCTTATGCTAACTCGCTGCAGTTCAACTATAACTATAAGAGCTTTCAGTTGCTGAGCCTGAGCTATGTGGAGTCCACTAACTTCGTAACGGATGTGATCAAGCAAAACGATGCGACCAAGGTGAGCATCAGCAGGCCCGAGAACCTGAGCAAAGCCACGTACCTGAGCGCCAGCAGCGGCGGCACGCTACCTGTAAACGAATGGTGGACAAGTACGCTGCAGCTGGAGGGATCCTATAACACGGTTTCCTCGCCACTGCAAGGCACTGCCTATAACAGCTCCCGCTTCAGCTGGTCGGCCAGTGCGGACGAGACCTTTATCCTGCCAAACGACTATAAACTGCAGCTTTCCGGGTATTATATGTCGCCGTCGGTTCAGGGCTTGTTCCACACAAAAGCCAACTACCAGATCGACCTGGGAGCACAGAAGAACTTTTTAGACGGCAAAGCCAGCCTGAGCCTGAAGCTGCGCGATGTGTTTAATTCCAGCCGTTCCAGGGCTACTTTGGCGTACAGCAACGTGGACATGTACTGGCAGAACCAGTGGGAGAGCCGCCGCCTGAACCTTACGTTTAACTACAAGTTCGGCAGCAACAAAGTAAAAACCGCCCGCAGCCGCAAAACCGGCACCGGCGAGGAGGAGGGAAGGCTGTAGTACCAGCAGGGGATTAGGCTGAGGCGCGGGAAGTATAAAAATAGCTTTTATACGTACATTTGCGCTGATTTATACCTCTATGAAAAAGCCGAACCCGGAGCCACTGCCCATACAGGAGCTGCTGCAGACACAGCAGCTGGCTGTGCTGCCCCTGCAGGACTTTGCCAGCGAGCTTTCGGCCGTGCCCCATCGGCACAATGCCTATCAGCTCATTTATGTGCAGGAAACGAAGGGCGGCGATAACCTAATCGATTTCAGGCGGTACGAGATGCTGGCGGGTCGGGTGTTCTTTCTGGGTCCGGGACAGGCGCACCAGCGCGAGGCCCGGCAGGAGCAGGGCCGTATCGTGGCTTTCCGGGAGAGCTTGCTGCAGGCTACCGGCCTTACCGCCCACGAGGTGCTGGTGCTTTTCGGGTCTGCCTACCAGCATCCGTACCTCGACCTGCCCTATGAGCTGCAGCAAACTTTTGAGCAGCTCGTGCAGTTGCTGGAGCAGGAGCTGGAAGAGCTTGTTCCGGATTATACCATTCTCTCACGCCTCCTCTATACCCTACTGCGCTACCTACTGCGCGAGTCGCACCAGCAGATCGCCCGCTTCACCCCAGCCCGCTACAGCGAACGAATCTTCCAGCTGAGCTCGCTGGTAGAGCTGCATTTTCAGGAGCATCTTCCGGTTTCATACTATGCTGGGGCAATGGGCATTACATCTAAGCACCTCAACACCATCTGCAGGGGATGCCTGGGCATGACGGTGGCCGATATGCTGCACAACAGGCTGTTGATCGAAAGCAAGCGGCTGCTATACTTCAGCACCTTATCGGTCAAGGAAATCGCGTATAAGCTGGGCTTTGAGGATGCTTCCTACTTTGTGCGTTTCTTCCGGAGGCTGGCCGGCAGCACCCCCATGCAGCTGCGGCGAGAGCTGAGTGGTTCCAAAAGTACCATAGACGAGACGGATAGTACCGTGACCTGACCCGGGCCGGGCCGTACATTTGCAGCTTCAGGAGATGACGGCTATGAACCCGAACAACAATCTAAAAGCCATCGCGATCGGCTCGCTGGCCTGCATTTTTTTCAGCGCTACCTACACGGTAAACAGCTTTATATCAGCCGGCGGCGGCCACTGGGCCTGGACCGTAGGCCTACGAACCACCTTTCTGGTGCTGCTGCTGCTCCCGCTGCTCGTTTTTCAGCGGCGGCTGCGCCCTTTGCTGCAGGCTCTGCGCCAACACCCGCTGGTATGGCTGGGCTGGGGCGGCCTGTCCTTCGGGATCGTGTACATCTTTCTTACTTCCGCGGCTTTCTTTGGACCGGGATGGTTGGTGGCTGGGGTATTTCAGTTCACCATCGTTGCCGGCATCCTGCTCTCCCCCCTGATCTACAAGGATGCGCGCAGCCGCATCCCGGTGCGGGCGCTGCTGCTGTCGGTGCTCATACTTTCGGGCATTGCCCTGATGCAGTGGAGCCAACGCAACGGCATTTATACCCAGCAGGACCTGTGGCTGTGCGTCATCCTGGTGCTGATCGGGGCTTCGCTGTGGCCGCTGGCCAACCGCAAGGTGCTCCTGCACACAGAGGAGAAAACGCACGGCCTGAACGCCATGCAGCGCGTAGCGGGAATGGCCATTGGCAGTTTGCCGGTGCAGTTTTGCCTCATGCTCTATGGCTACCAGGAGGCTGGCCTCCCCGGTGGCGCCCAAACCCTGGGTATCCTGGTCATCGCCCTGAGCTCTGGCGTCATCGGCGGCATCCTGTTCTTCGTGGCTATGAACATGGTGCGCCACAATGCCGCCGCGCTTGCCGCCGTGGAAGCTACCCAATCCATTGAGATTATTGCCACGCTGGTGGGTGAGATTATACTGCTGGGCATCGTTTGGCCTGGCTCCCTGGCTACAAGTGGCATGTTGGTGGTAATGGGCGGACTGGTGCTCTACAGCATTCCGGCCCGGGAAAAAGCCTTTCGGTTGCCAAAAGTAAAGTGGCGGTAAGTTATACTTTCTCACCAGCTACTTTAACAAGCCGCTGTGCAGGGGCTGTTTCAGGAGCTGTGGTATTTGCCCGCTGCACCGGCTTCAGCCCAAACGGCACCCGTAGCCAGTTGAAAGGCATGATCACGAAGCGCACCAGTATAAAACAAAGTATAAACGTGCCCAGGCTGATGAAAGTAAATTTAGACCCTATGCTCCAGTTTAGCTCGCGCAGGTAAAAGCCGAGGGCCACGATAACCGTCTGGTGCAGGATGTAGAAGGGGTAAACCATTTCGTTGGCCCTTGCCAGGTGCCTGCTCCTGATCTGGAGGTGCTGCAGGGCAAAACCAAGTATAACCATGAGCCAGAACCAGCGGTTGCTCTGCTTGAGCACGTGGTAGAAGGCCACTTCAGCGCCTGCCAGGTCTGTGTCCTGATACCAATAGAACGTATAAAGTACAGTCACCGTGGCCAGCGCGGCCGCCATACTATACCAGCGCATGCTTCTGATTTTTTCCTGCAAGGCGGGTATCTTCATCAGTAGAAACCCGATCAGAAAGACAGAGATGTAGAGGAAGTGGTTCGCCCAGTCGTTGATAAGGGCGTTGGTAGCCGGGAAGCGCTCGTTTAAAAGCATACCACCTATACTTAGCCATAGAGCCGGCACGAGCAGCAGCAGCCAGCCTTTGATATGTTCCTGTTTTATACTTGCCTTGCGGATATAAACGAGCAGCGGCAACAGTAGCAGGCTATAACAGAGGATATAGGCCAGGTACCAGAGGTGATGCCAACTGAAATTGCCCTCCGGGTAAGGCTCAAACTTGAATATGGAAGGGTAGAAGCTGAGGTAGTCGGTGGCGGCGCCCTGCATCACGCGCTCAAAGTATACCTGGGGCGGCACCACCAGCAGCATGCCCACCAGCAGCGGCACGAAAATTCGCTTCAGCCGGTCTTTGGCGAAGGCGCCGGCGCTGCGGTAACCCAGGGCAAAGTATACGCCCACACCCGAAACCAGGAAAATGAGCGACATGCGCCACTGGCTCATGAAGAGCATGGGCCGCTCCAGCGCCTCACTGATTTCGGTGTTCTTGACATGCCACTCCCAGCTCACGAAGAACATGCCGGTGTGGTAAAAGATAAGCAGCGAAAAGGCCAGCACCCGCAGCCAGTCGAACTCATAGCGTCTGATTTTTTCTCTTTTTTCCATAGTAGTAGGTTTTGAGGCAAACTTACCCATGGAAGTATGAAAAAGAGGAATGCGCCGGTAAGTGCGGGGTGCTACCTTATCGGGAAGTACTTAAACTAGCCCAAAATGGCCTTTTTGCGGTACTCTCCTGGCGTCTGCCCCGTCTGTTTCTTAAAGGCGGCACTAAAGGCAGACTTCGACAGGTAGCCCACCTGCTCGGCCACTTCCTCCACCTTTAGGTGCCGCTGCGCCGGGTCGGAAAGTATGGCTTTAGCCTCCTTTATCCGCAGCGCGGCCAGGTACTCGAAAAAGCTCTTGCCCAGCCGCTCGTTCAGGCTCTGCGAGAGGTAATGGGGCGAGGTGTGCAGCTGCCTGGCCAGCGCCGGCAGTGAAGCGGAGGGCTGAACATAGAATTTAGCGTCTTCTGCCACCTTTAGCTTCTGCAGCAGGTCCTGCTTGGCCTCCTCGCTCAGCGCCGATTTCTCATACTTTACCTGCACCACCGGCTGGAAAAAAGCCGAGTCGGTGATGATCTTGTAGCTGGCGAAGAAAAGCTGGAGCACCAGGAAAGCGGCCAACAAGTGGTCCCCGAGATCGCGCTCATAGGTTAGCTTCACGAAGAGTATCAGCAGAAGGGAGGCCACAAAGAAGTATAGCAGGAACCTGGCCCACGGATAAAAGTATGGGTTAGGAGATTCGGAGAAGCGACGCCTCTTAAGGAGCCGGAAACAAAGGCCGATGTAAAGTATAATATGCAGGATCGTCAGCTCATTGATGTACCTGGTCAGGAGCAGCGGGTCTGGGTCTACTTTAGAAGAAACCGGCAGAAACTCCCTGTCCGGAAAATAGGCGTTGATGTAGGCGTTATACTTTACCGCCTCCGGTTGGATGTAAAAAAGGGTATGGTAGAGCAAGTATAGCCCGAAAGGTATGAAATGCAGCCATTGCCTGCGCGTCCAGCTGCTGCCGTTCAGGCTTCGGAAGAGCAGGTAGATGAGGGGACCGAGGGCGAAATTAACCGGCTCCGAAAAATCGACCAGGTGCAGTACCCGGAACATGAGCCCGCTGTAGCACAGGAAAGTATCCAATACCAGGGTTCCAAACGCAAATACCACCGCAGCCAGCAGCAGGTGGTGGTAGGGCTGCCGGTGCGGCCGCCTGGCCAGGAACAGCAGCGCCAGAAAGAAACCCTGCACCACCCCAACCAGCAGTATGGCGGCAAACCAATCGAACCGGAAGAAGTCCTGTAGCGGCATGGGCAAGTACACCTGAGCGGTTTATACTTTAACGAGCTAAATCTAAAATGAAATTTTTAATTAAGCGCATTCAATCGATTTAAATCCAACGGCCAATAAATAAGCCCGGACCGCAATGGCCCGGGCTTTCACCTTAATCATACTAACTTATTACTAGGGTCTGCCGCCCCAGTTGCCGCGGCGCTCCTGGTTCATCTCCGGGGCCTCGCCGCTGATGAACTTGCGCAGGTTGTAGGTAAAGGTTAGCATAAAATAGCGCTGCAGCACCGACGACTGCACATCCTCCACATAGTCGGCGGCGATATTACGCTGGATGCTCACGTTCTGCTTCAGCAAATCGTTCACGCTCAGGCTGATCTCACCCTGCTGGTTCTTGAAGATCTTCTTGCCCAGGCTCATGTTCCAGAGCAGGTAGCTGTTGTCCACGCCGGCAGACAGACCCGTGTTGTACTGGTGGTTGAGTTCTGTGCGGTACACAATGCCTTTCCAGATGATGGTGTTCAGGCGCAGGTTCGTGCTGTGGTTGTAGAAGTTATTGTTCTGGTTGGTGCGCAGCGTGTTCTCCACCAGGTTATAGCTACCGGTGGTGGAGAGGTTAAAGTCCACGTTCTCGCTGATGTTGCTGCTCAGGTTCAGGCCGGCCCTGAAGTTGGTGTTGTTGGCATAGTTGATCTCCTCATCGATCATGCCCGGGGTTCTGGAGTAACCCACCGAGCCGTTCAGGTTCAGGTTAGAGCTGATGAAGTTGATCGGCTGACCATAGTTGAAGAACGAGCGAACGCTCCAGTAGCCATCCAGGTTCACGGGGCGCGAGAAACGGGAGCCCGGACGGTAGGTGTAATTCTCCGGCAGCTCGAACGGCACGTCGCGGGTGTAAATGCTGTTGGTAACGTAGTTCTGCGTCATCGTACCGAAAACACCCATGAAGAACACCTTGTTGGTCTCAGCATTGAAGTTACGGAAGCGCATGAACAGCCTGTTCTGGTACTCCTGGTCCAGTTCCGGGTTGCCGATGCGCGGCTGCAGCGGGTTGGAGATGTCCAGCACGTTCTGCAACTGCTCCACCGACGGCTCGTTCGTGGAGGTGCTGTAGTTGATCCTCAGGTTCGTGGACTTTGAGAACTTGTACTCATACTCGGCAGACGGCAGCACGTTGTTGTAGTCCCGCTTCACCGGGTACTGCTCCGGGAACTGGCTCTCGCCGCGCAGGGTGGCATACTGGTAGCGGGCATTCAGCTGGAAAGTGGTTTTGTCCGTCCGGTACTGGTAGCTCGGCCCGAACCGCTGCGCCACGTAATCGCTCTGGAAGGTGTTGCTCAGCGGGGCGTTAAAGCTGTTGTAAGCGCTCTCGTTCTCCACATAATCATAGGTGCGGCGGTCGGAGTCGTTGTTGCGGTTGCTGATGTTGTACTCCAGCTGCAGGCGCGAATTCTCGCCCAGTCGCTGGGAGTAGTCCAGGTTACCCGACCAGGCCAGGTTGCTCCTGTCAAGGTTGATGAACTGGTTACGCGTCACGTCGCGCTCCGGGTCCATGAGGTTGGCGGTGTTCTCGAGCTGGTAGGTGTCACCGTCCGTGTCTGTGTACCTGGTGTCGATGTCCACCGTCAGAATCCTGCCGGAGTCGCCGAAGCGGTGGGAGTAGAGGATGTTGTTGCTGATGTTGAGGGTGGTATTGTCCGCGTTGTCGGAGTTGATGGAGTTTGTCAGCTCCTCGCCGTTGGCAATGGTGCTGGCGTTACGGCCCGTAAACGACTGGCTTCGCTGGATGGAGATGTTCGGACGTACCAGCAGCCTGTTGTTCTCGTTGATGTTGTACTGCAACCTGAAGTTGAAGCGGTGGCTGTCGGTGATATCCTGGTTCTGGCTGTTCTCGGTATAGGTGGTGTCGCTGTTCACGAAGTCGCGGAAGCGGTACTGGTTGTTCACCACATCACGGTTCGTGTAGTTGTAGTTGCCGCCCACTTCCATTTTCTTGCCCCACTTGTCGTTGTAGCTGAGCGCGAAGTTATCTGTGTTGATGATGCCGTTCGGGGAGCCGCCGCCCCAGCCTCTGCGGCCGCGCATGCCGCCGCCGGGCGTTTCGCCGATGGAGAAATCGAACATGTTGATGTTGTTGGTGAGGCCCGTAGCGGTGATGCGCTGCTCGCCGTTGAAGTAGTTCACGGTAGCACCCAGCATGTAGCGCTCGTCGGTGCCATAGCCTGCGGAGGCCTTGCCCACGTAGCCGTGGCGCTTGTCCTTGCGGGTCACGAAGTTGAGCGTTTTGATGCGGTTGCCATCGTCAAAGCCACTGAAGGCGGCGCGGTCGCTCTGGCCGTCAAACACCTGTACGCTCTCGATCATGTCGGCAGAGATGTTACGCACCGCAGAGTTCACATCCTCGCCGGTATAGCGCTTGCCGTCAATCATGACCTGCTGCACATCCTCGCCCTGCGCCTGTATCTTGCCATCCTGCACGGTTACGCCCGGCATTTTGGTGACCAGGTCCTCGGCGCTGGCATCGGGGGCAGTCTTGAAGGCCTTGGCGTTAAACTGGGAGGTATCGCCTTTCTGCTCGCCAAGCGGCGCGCGGCCAATGATCTGTACTTCCTGCAGCCCGGTGGCCCCATCGCGCAGCAGCAGCTGGCCCAGGTTCACCGGCGCCCCCGCCACCTGAAAGCTACGGGAGAAGTTCTCGAAGCCGATGTAATTGATCTCTAACGTATACTGCCCCTGTGCTACGCGCTCAAACTGGAAGCGGCCTTCGCCGTCGGTGGCCGTTACGGTCTTGGTGGCGTCGGCGGTGCGCGTCAGCACCACGTTGGCTCCGGGAAGCGCTCCCTTATCGCTGGCGCTCTGCACCGAGCCCGATACGGAGGTAGTTTGTGCATAAGCCTGCAGCACAGCTACAAGCATCACTAAAATAGTAAAAAGCCTCTTCATGAATGGTGTGAATGTGATAGTAAGTCTGCGTGTTTAGACAGCAGCGTCACAACTTGGTTTAACCTCTCCATCAAATATTCTCAATATTAATAACAGTGGCGGGTGGTAGCTTTAGAAGGATGTTAAAGCCGGGGAGAAATACTTAAAACAAATAGCTACAGGACAGGTTACTTTTATACCCGCTAGCGTATAAAAAGCAGCTGCAGAAGATCTGCCTGAGTCCAGCCCCTCCCGGCTCGCCAGACCACCTGCTTTTCCCGTATGCAGCAACACCCTATACTTTTAAATTTACCTCTCGTGGCCACCTACAGTGTCATATCCGATTTTCTGAGACGAAAGCTGGTGCAGCCGGTCTCTAACCTGCTGCGGCAGGGCATGACGGCGCGTAGCCTCTCGGCCACCGTGGCGGCAGGCAGTGTGATCGGGGTGGTGCCTGCGCTTGGCGTGGCGACGGTCCTGGCTACTGCCGTGGCGGCCCGCTTCCGGCTGAACATTGCGGCCACGGTGCTGGTGAGTTACCTGGTGCAGCCCCTGCAGCTACTTCTGGCTCTTCCGTTTATCCGACTGGGTATTTCCTTTTTCGGGCTGGGCGAGCTGCGGCTGACGCTGGAGGAGATGCAGACCATGTTTCAGGATGACTGGCTGGACGCGATCGGTAAACTTTGGATGGCAAACCTGGCGGGCGTTGCCGCCTGGGCCATACTTTCCATCCCTGTGGGTGTAGGGTTATACTTTATACTTCAGCCGGTGCTGCAGCGGGTGCTGCCGAAACCTTCGCCTGTGGTGGTGGAGGGGGAAGGTGTGGCGTTGGAGGCAGAGCATTCCCTTCCTTAAGTAATTCCCCGGATTAAATTCCCCCGCTGGCCTGCAGGTATATTTATGGCCGGTAGCGGAGCATAAAATCATAAGTATAAGTATAAGTATAAAGCCTGGTCTCTCCTGATCAGAAAAATCTCCCCAGGGCAAGGCTGTATGGCCTGCAAAGTATAAATTGAGCCGAATGCAAAACAGCCAGCTCTTTATAGGAGCTGGCTGCTGCATTTTATACTTGCACGAGGCGCTGCTTAGGTTGTCTCCAGGATCTTGAACAGCTCGTCAAGTTTCGGAGTCAGGATGATCTCGGTGCGGCGGTTTTTCTGGCGGGCCTCCTTCGTCTTGGCCTCATCCAGCGGCACGTACTTCGAGCGGCCTGATGGCGTCACGCGGGTAGGGTCTACGCCGGCGTTGGCCAGGATGCGGGTGATCTCGGTGGCGCGGAGCACGCTCAGGTCCCAGTTGTCCTGCATGCCCACGGTGCCCCTGGCTATCGGCACATCATCCGTGTGGCCCTCTACCAGCACGTTCACGTCCTGCTGCTCCTTCAGCACGGAAGCCAGCTTGCGCAGGGCGTCCACGCCTTTGGGGTCTACCTTGGTGGAGCCGGAGTTGAACAGCAGCTGCTCGGCCAGCGATACGTATACTTTGCCATTGCGCACATCAATGGTCAGGTCTTTGTCATTGAAGCCAAGCAGGGCCTTGCTCACGCGGTTGCGCAGGTTGGCCACGGCAGCATCTTTCTCATCCAGGATGCGCTGCAGCTCCGCCAGCCTTGCCTCGCGGGCTTTCAGGTCGGCATTCAGCCTATCGATCTGCGATTTGCTCATGTTCAGGCTCTCGCCCAGCGACTTTCCTTCCTTCAGGGCCTTGGCCAGGCTTTCCTCATACTCGCGTTTCTGTTGCTCCAGTTTCGCGCGCTCTTCCTCCAGGCTTGCCTTTGCCGCCTCCAGGTCGGCTTTCTGCTGCTCCAGGGTTGATTTTTCCTGCTGCAGTCCTGCCTTGTCTACCTCCAGAGAATTCTTGCGGGCCATCAGGTCATCGTACTTCTTCTTGGAAACCACGCACGAGGAAAGCGACATGCTACCAGCCAGCAGTAGGATAGAGGCTTTGAATAGATGTTTTCTCATTTGCTTTAGCTAAAAATTTGTAATAGGGTGTAAGCAAATATAGTAAAAAACCTTTAACTGCTGCCGAAATTCAGTGCGTATTGCTGCTGCGGTTCCTCGCCAGCTTTTATACTTGCCGCTGCTTCCCAGCCGATCATGGCCATTTTGCGCTCGCTGCCCCAGCGGTACTCGCCAATGCCGCCCACGCTTTTAATGACCCGGTGGCAGGGGATAAGGAAGCCGATGGGGTTGCTGCCAATGGCGGTGCCCACGGCGCGGCTGGCGCTTGGCTGGCCTATACGTTGTGCCAGGCTGGCGTAGGAGCAAAGGTGACCTTCCGGGATGCGCAGCAGCGCCTCCCATACTTTCAGCTGAAAAGGCGTGCCGCTCGGGTGCAGTCGGATGCGGTTAGCATCCGGGGTGAGGGTGTTTTGGAAGAATGCCTGTACCTGCTGGTGTATACTTGCCTCTTGCTTTACCAATTCCGCCTTGGGCCAGGCTTGCTGCAGCTCATACAGTGCCTGTTCGGCGTTCTGGTAAAAGTGCAGGTGGCAAATGCCTTTATCCGTGGAGGCGACCAGGTATGGCCCGAACTGGCAGTTGCCGAGGCTATACTTCAGCTGCAGCCGCTCTCCGTGGTTTTTATACTGCCCGGGCGTCATACCTTCGATGCTGACAAACAAATCGTGGAGTCGACTGCTGCCGGAGAGGCCAGTGTGATAGCTCGCCTCCAGCAGGGAAGCGCTTTGCGTGAGTACTTTTTTGGCGTGCTGCAGCGAGAGGTACTGCAGAAACTTTTTGGGACTGACGCCAGCCCACTCAGTAAAAACGCGCTGGAAATGTTGCGCGCTCAGGTGCACGTGCGCCGCCACCTCGTCTAAGGTAGGTTGCTGTGCTGTGTTTTGGCGGATGTAGGCCAGTGCCCTGGCTACGGTCTCGTAATGCGTGTTCATTGGGGCAAGTACTAAAATCCGCCTTATACTTTCAACCCGATTCTTGCGGATTTTATGCTTTAGGGCTAACAATAATCCCCGGCCGTGGGGCCAGGGATTATTATTTTAGTTCGCTGCACTATCCGGGGCGGATGCGTTGAAGAAGCCCTGTGGGTCGGGCATTTTTTCCGTCAGTTCCAGGATATAGGTATAGTCGATCTGCGCCATGTCCAGGGTGCGGCTCTTGTGCAGGTAATCCCAGGCCGCGTCATACTTCTTCTCCTGGTACTTCACCTTCGAGAGGTTGTAGAGCGCATAGGCGTTGTTGGGATCTGCAGCCGTGGCGGTGGCCAGGTAAGCAGCGGCCTTCTTCAGGTCCTTTTTCTTCTTTTTCTCGTTGTAAACGGCCAGGTAAGCCGCGGCCGCATCCGACAGCAGGAGCGAGTTCTTTGCATCCAGCGCCAGCGCCTTCTCATACATGCTGATGGCAAGCGGTTGGTTGCCGCGGGCGGAGGTTACCAGGCCAAAGGCCCAGTAGGTGTCCTTGTTACCCGGGTTCAGGAGCCAGGCCAGGTTAAAGCGGTACATGGCCGTGTCCACCTGCCCGCCGTTGAGGTACTCCCAGCCGCGCTCCATAAAGAATTTGCTGGCCTCCAGACGGTCGGTAAAGTTTTTGTCGCAGCTGGTCAGGAATTTCTCGTCCTGCTTCTGCTCCGCCTCCGTCTTCTGCTTTTCGCCGAACATGGGCAGCACTTTCGGGCTGAGCTCGGCTGCCTGCTCTTGGGCAAGGCTGAGGGTGGTGGCGCAGAGAAGGGCCACGGCGGCTAAAAGGATTCTTTTCATAACTGCTGTTTATACTTTCGGGGATGAGCTGCCGCGGTTTTGGGCAGCAGGACCGGCGTTCATACGTTGTGCCGTCATCGTATAAAAGTAACACAGCCGCGCTTTACTTGCAAGTTACCGCTTCCGTTGCGACGTATAAATTCCCTCCGGGTCGCGCTCATGCTGCAGCAAGGCCGAAATCAACTGTTTATCTTCCTTTGTCCTGTCCTGGCGGATGCTCTGGTGCAGGTAGTCCCAGGCTTGGGCAAAGTCATAGAGGTAGTAGCTGTTCACGGCCAGTTTGTAGAAGGTATCGGCGGCGTTATCGGGATGCAGCTGCACGGCCCGCTCCAGTAGCTTTTTGCTCTGTTGCAGGTCCTCCGGCGAGCTTTTCTGGTAGAAGCGCGCCAGGTGGGTGGTGGCGATGTCGGTGAGCAGGCGCGGGTTTTCCTTGTCCTTGTCCAGGGCGCGGTAAAGTATGTAGAGGGCCTTGTCGTACTGCTGCTGCTGCCCGTACACCAGCCCGTAGCCCCAGTAGATCTCGTTGTTGTTGCGGTCCATCAGCCAGGCGCGGTTGAAGAAAACAATCGCTGAGTCGAGCTTTTCCTCGTTAAACGTGCGCTTTGCCTGCAGCACATAATACTTACCGGCCATCTGGCGACTTTTGAACCGGTCGGTATTCTCCTTCAGGAACTTGTTCTGCTGCGCCACGGCCTCCGGCGTGGCGGGTGCCATGGGCGGAATCACTTCCTGCATCGTAAGCCTGGGCCGCTGCTGGGGCTGATGGTTTTCGGTAAGGGCATTTTGCATGTTACAACCACTCAACCCCATTGCCATTAATCCTGCCGCTGCTATCCACTGTCGCATTTTATACTTTTACTGGTTTGATTTACTAACGCCCCTACGTAAATTTTAGTACAACGTCTGGATTTTAGGAAAGGGAGGGAGTGGACAGGAATTAATTTGCGACAATTGACGTTTTTATTTAGACAAGTTTCGTATATTTGAATGTATAAACCGCTACCACCATGGGACAAGCCTTAAGTATAGACAGCAGCCTGAGCTACAGCCTGATAGACGATAAAGACGTATTTATGCTCATCAGCACGGTGCGCGAGGGCATCAAATACGCCCTGTTCCAGAACATCGCCGATAAGATTCCTTTCAGCGTGAGCGAGTGGTCTAATTTCCTGCACCTGTCGGAGCGCACGTTTCAGCGCTACAAGAAAGAGAAGCGCACCTTCGACCCGCTGCACTCCGAGAAGATACTGGAAATAACGCTGGTGTATAACAAAGGCACGGAGGTGTTCGGCGACAAGGCTAACTTTGATGCCTGGCTGGAGGCCAAGAACGTGGCGCTCGGTGGCCTGAAACCAAAAGAACTGCTCGACAGCACCTTCGGTATTGGTTTGCTGCGCGATGAACTGACGCGCATAGAACACGGCGTGCTGGCATGATCGTGTACCGCCTCAGCAGAGGCCCGTACCGCAACGACCTTTCGGGGCGCGGGGCGGAGATTGCCGGCGGCCGCTGGAACAGCAAAGGCACCGCCATACTTTACACCAGCGAGTCCATTGCCCTGTGCACCGTGGAAATTGCCGTGCACATGCCGCTGGGCATCATACCCAAGGATTACTACCTCGTCCGCATCGAGATACCGGACACAGCAAGTATAAAAGAACTGTCAGAGGCAGACCTGCCGCCAGATTGGAAGTCCTTTCCGCACGCCAACAGCACCCAGGAGATAGGAGACGCCTTTGTGCAGGAAGCCGGGCAGCTGGTGCTGAAAGTACCCTCGGCCACCGTGCAGGGCAACTTTAACTTCCTCGTAAACCCGCGCCATGCGGACTTTCACCAGGTTAAAGTGGTGGAGACCATACTTTTTGAGTTCGATAAGCGGCTGTTTGTGAAGGAGTAGGCGCGGGACCACGTCCAAGCACCCCAGCCAAAGTATAACCCCTCCCCAACCCTCCCCTAAAAACAGGGGAGGGAGCTTGTAATTACTTTTGCCAAAGTATAAATTCCATAGCTGCAGTTCTCGCGCGGACAGGTCGCGACCTGTACCTACAAGTATAAATCTACCCCCGCAGAGAAGAGAATTATACTTGTTGCTATACTTTATTGTCATCTCGAGCAGGGCGAGAGATCTATCCGACATTCTATAGAGATAATATCTCACAGCTGTGCTGGCTCTCTTCGGCTCTCGCCTCAAGAGTAATCGAAATGAGATCTAGGGCGGCTATGGAAGTAAGGACGAAGTATAAAAGTACGACCTGCTGCAGACTTCGAAGTCCGCAACAGGCAAAGCTCTGGGCAGGGAAGTCCGGAACAGCAAGTATAACTAAAGTATAAATCTCCAAGCAAGTCAGGTTGTAAACCGGACTTTATGGTGTAAATCCGACTTTATAGAAAGTAACAAGTCCAAAGACTTACTTTAAAAAAACGGCTTCCACATATTCCTATACTTCATACGTAACTCCCATCTGCGCAAAGGTTACCGGCCAGCTAGAAAGAACATAGTATAGTTTGCTTTATACTTTGCTATGCATCCAAATCAGGGGTGATCATAATTTAACCTGCGTTTATACTTTGTTTAACCGCATCAGCTTACCTTTGCCCCATGAACCGCTTGAAGATACTGATACTTGCCCTGCTGCTGGCCGCGCCGGCCTGGGCGCAGGTGGATACTACGCAATATGTAGAGCCAAACCGCCGGAACAGCGCGGAGCAGATGCAGAAGCCTTATGTGATCCTGATCTCTGCCGATGGTTTCCGCTACGACTACGCCGACAAGTATAACGCAACCTTTCTGAAGGAACTGCGCGAGCAGGGCGTACAGGCCGAGTCGATGCTGCCGTCGTTCCCGAGCAAGACCTTCCCGAACCACTATACCCTGGTCACGGGCATGTACCCGGCCACGCACGGCCTCATCAACAACTATTTTTACGACCCGCAGCGCAAGGAGCATTACTCCATGCGCGACAGAAAACAGGTGGAGGACGCCAGCTGGTACGGCGGCGTGCCGCTGTGGGTGCTGGCCGAGCAGCAGCAGATGCTGTCAGCCAGCTTTTACTGGGTAGGCTCCGAGGCGCCCGTGCAGGACACCCGCCCCACGTACTGGTACAAGTATAACGAGGATATTTCGTTTGATGCCCGCGTGCAGGCGGTGGTGGACTGGCTGCGCCTGCCCGAGGCGAAGCGCCCGCACCTGATCACGTTTTACCTGCCGGAGGTAGACCATGCTGGCCACCGTTTCGGGCCCGATGCGCCGGAAACGGAGCAAGCAGTGAAGGAGCTGGATGCGCGGCTGAAGCAGCTGACGGAAGCGGTGGCTGCCACAGGCCTGCCGGTGAACTATATCTTCGTATCCGACCATGGCATGGTGCAGATAGACCAGGAAAATACCCTGCCGCTGCCAACCGCCGTGGACACGGCAAAGTTCATGGTGTCGGGGGGAGGCATGGTGGTGGAGCTGCACGCCAAAGACAAGAGCGCCATCAAGCCAACGTATAAAAAGCTGAAGAAAGAAGCCGGCGGGGCCTATAAAGTATATACCAAAAAGAAACTGCCGAAACACCTGCACTATGGCAAAAAAGATGATAAGTATAACCGCGTGGGCGATATCCTGCTACTGACCGATGCCCCGAAAGTTTTCCATTTCTCCAGCCGCAAGCCTTCGCCGGGCACACACGGCTACGACCCCACTACCGTTAAGGACATGCACGCCGTCTTTTATGCCTGGGGACCGGACTTTAAGCAAGGCATAAAAACAGCTGCGTTCAGCAATGTGCAGGTATACGCCATCGTGGCCAGGTTGCTTGGCCTGGAGTACAGCCACAAGATTGATGGTGATGCTAAAATAGCAAAGGAGGTTCTGAAGTAAGAACCCAGGTATAAAAAGGAAGGGCCGCTATACTTTAGCGGCCCTTCCTTTTATTACGTTATACTTTTTATACTTTATACTTCCCGGCCGGTTACCTTCCCGGCAAGTATACCTGCAGGCCAACGGCCAGGTTCAGCCCCGATTCGCCGTTGCCAACCGAAATATCAGCACTGGTGTGGGTGTAGCCAAGTATACCTTCCAGGGCAACGTTCTGGGCCACAAAGTGCGCATAGCCTGCTCTTATGCCGAACACGCCCGAGAAGACGGAGTCGCCATCGCTGTCTTCTTCAGAGCTGCCGGCTATACCGGCAAGCGCCTCGCCAAACCAGCGGTGCGTAGGGGCAGCCCCTTCCGGAAAATAGTAGCGCACAAAGGGCGTCAGGCCATAGCGGAACGTCTCACCGCCGTCGTAAATATCCAGTCCCAGCTGCACTTCGGTACCGATGGCGGCATTATCGCTGAGGAAATAGCCCGCTCGCGGATTCACGTTCAGGGTAAAGAAATCGGATTCGAAGTTGAAACCGATGTTGCCGATTGTAGCTCCAATAATCCAGTTGCCCTCACGCACGGCGTCAGAGGCTACCGGAGCGGTGGTTTGCGGTGCCCGCTCCCGTATTTCCTCCTCCACTTGGGCAGAGGCAGAAAGCCCGAACAGCGTTAAAAATGTAGCGAGTAGTAGTAATCTTTTCATAGCCTTTCGTTAAGTGATGAACACGATAAAATTTGCACAAGTATATGATAAAGCTGGTATTTATTTTAACGCAGCCATGAAATGTTAGTTGTAATTTATGGTGGAACGCCTGGAGGAGCATGTAGTTTGTGTATTTCTGATGGCGCGCGTTCAACCTAATGGAATTGGTTTTTGTACTTTAAGTGAGTTCTCACGTCACTTTCCCTTAAGTCCATACCCCAAGCCCAGGTCCTCCGCTGGCTAATTCGTTCGGGAATGACTGTGTGGCTGAATAGGAATACCGATGAACTTGCAGGGCTGGTTTGAAGCCCTGCACGCATGCGTAGCAGCGTAAAGGTGTTGCGGGCCCGGAAAAGCAAAAGGCCCCGCATGGTGCAGGGCCTTTTGTTATAGGATGATTTATTCGGGTATAAGCAAGACTTGCGGTTATGGCGTAACACTAACGGTTACAGACTCCTCTGCATTGTTACCCTGCTCGTCCGTGGCCTCAACCGTGATGACATAGGCGCCCTCAGGAGCCTCGGCCGGTAGCGTTATGTCTACATTAAGATCTTTCTGCTTATTATCATTCAGGAAGTCCGAAATGTCGTCATTCTCAATTTCGCTGGTGGTGCCGCTAGGGTTGGTTACCCATACTTTAATGTTCTCCAGCCCCTGGTCGTCGGTAACGTTAGCCCTAAACTCCATCACATCGCCCGGTGCAAACACGGCATTCGCGGTAGGGGAGCTAATCGTGATCGTTGGCGCAGTTACATCCAGGTCCACTTCCTCATCGTCATCATCACAGGCAACAAATGCAAAACTCAGGAACATCAGGAAAAGCCAATTTAACTTATTCATAGCTTGTTTTCTTTAGTTGGTAAATAAAAATGTGTTTAGATTCGATATAGAGATATATCAGGCTACAGGGCTAAAGCAGCACTAGTATACCTCACCTTGAACGGTAGCAGGCATGTTAGGTTCGGTTTTGTTTAAATGAGTGCAATTATACTACTTGAGGTATACTTGGATTCGTGCTATTTTAAGTGTAAACAGATCAGCCGGAAACCAAGAAAAAAGGAGCCCTGTTAGGAGCTCCTTCATACTTTGCTTCGTTTACCGGAAGGCTAGTTGCTGGCCTTATAGTCTGCGATTATGCCATCACAAAGCCAATTAGCCAGGGCCTGCCTGTTGTTCGGGATGACGAAGCGGCGCTGGTCCTTGTCGTTTTTAATGTTGCCCAGCTCCACAAATACGGTAGGCGGGTGGCTGTACTTTACCACATACAGGCTGCTGCGCGGCGTAACGGTGCCGAAGTAGTCGCGGTTGGGCTGGTAGCGGTTATACTTGGTGGTGAACACCTCGTGTATGCGCTGCGCCAGGGCAAGTCCCGGCGTGCTGTTCTCATGGTGATAGAAGAACACATCGATGTTCTGGCCCTTGCTGCGACTGTCTATGTGGATAGAGAGCATGCGCTGGTGCTGGCCCTTGTGCCGCTGGTACAGCCGGTTAATATCCGCCACGCGGCTCCTGAGGCGCTGGGTTTGTCCATGCGGCACCGGGTCGCCATAGTAGCCAACCTCATCCGTATCCATTGGAAGGATGTTCTCGTCCCGGATCCCATCGTCCGGGTCCTGGATAATCATGTAAACAGTAGCGCCATGCTCCATCAGGCGTCGCGCCAGCCGGATGGTGACGTCGTAGGCGTACTCGTCTTCGCTTAGCTGGTAAGGGCCATACTTGCCAATCGCGCCCGGGTCGGGGCCGCTATGGCCGGCCACCAGGTAGTATACCGAGCCCTGCAACTGGCGGTCAAGGATCTCGACGCGCTCATAGTTTTCCCCGAAAAGAGGCTCCACCAGCACTGCGGCGGGAGCAGGGGCCGCTTTCTCCGGTGTGGCTGCGGCAGTGGTACCGCCCGCAGAAGCGGTTGGCAGCAGGTACGTTTTGCCCGCATACAGGCTGTTGTCCTGCCCGAGCTTGTCCTGGTTTAGCTCCAAAAAGTTCTGGAGGTGCTCGGCCGGCTCCAGTCCGTGGCGGCGAAGCAGCAGGTAAATGCCGTCCCCGTCTTCGGCTACCACCTTGGGGTAAGCCTGGCTAAAAAGGAGGGAGGCATTCAAAAAAAGGGTGAAGGTAAGTATAAGTCTCCGCAAGGTTCTTACTGTTTAGATCCTACTATCTCATACGAAACGATAGCATAGAAAATTTTACTAGCGTGAAAATATTCGGCTAAGGCAGCTTTAAAGTTATACTTTTTGACCGACTTTTTCCCAATCAAAAGGCCATCAGCCATTTAAATTTCGGAGGCATGGGGGCAGGGAAGGGGGGAGCTAAAAAAAGCGCCTCCCCAAGGCATGGGGAGGCGCTGCTCAATTTATACTTTACGGCGGCTCTACGTTAATGCGACACTACCTTAACCATGGTGCCTTTTTCTACCCGATCGGTTAACTCCATGCCGTTAAGTATGGCAAATTCCTCCAGGCGGTCCTGTTTGATGTTGTTGTTCTGCAGGATCTGGGACAGCGTGGCTGTTTGCGGCACCGTCACGATGCGGATGCGCTCTGGCTTACGGTTCAGTTTGTCGGCCTCCTTCAGCTCGGCAAAGCTCTGCATGGTGCTGCTGAAGGTCTGGAAATAGTTATCGAAGTTGTCGGCAGTGGTGATACCCATCAGGCTATAGTTGTTGTTGCCGTAGCGGATGAGATACGTCAGCGTGCGGATGACCTGTTGCTGCTGTTGCTGTTGGGCTTGTTGCTGCGGCTGTTGGTCTGCCACAATGGCCAGGGCTGGCAATCCGTTAACTGTTGTGCTCTTGGACTCTACGGGCTGCAGGTTAAAGCCCTGCATCAAGGCCTGGGCTGCAGCCTCCAGGGTCTCGCCGGGCACGAGCATCAGGTTCATCATCGCGCTGCCATCCTTTGGCGCCATCTGGAAAACCTGCGGGGTATTCTGGTAGCCCCATCCCGAAGGCACCGGGAAACGGAACTTGAGCTCCGGATGGTAGAACACGCTATTCTCCACAAATCCCTGCCGCGGATCCTCGCCGTAAACAAGGCCATCGATCCGTTTCAGGTAATCGTTGCGCGCCACTTTGGCATTGGTCAGGTTTTCTTTCTTTTTCCAGGCTGCGGCCAGCTCATGCACCTTCGTGTAGCGGTCGCCAGGGTTGGGGTGCGTGGAGAGAAAGTCGGGGATAGCCTGGCCACTGCCGGCCTGCTGGCGCTGCAGCGTCAGGAAAAAGTCAGCCATCTCGTCGGCGTCGTAGCCAATCTTGGTAGAGTATTCCACGCCCAGCTCATCCGATTCGCGCTCGTCGTCGCGCCCGAACTTGAGGAAGAGCAGCCCCAGGCCCTGCGAGGCCACATCTCCTAATTGCGCGATCTCGGGGGAAATGACCATGGCGCCGATCAGCCCAACCTGCGCCAGCGTGGCCTTCGATTGTTGCTGCACCGAGTGGCGCGCCGTTATATGCCCGATCTCATGGCCAAGTACACCGGCAAACTGGGCCTCGTTATTAAAATGGGCCATAATGCCGCGTGTAAAGTATACGTAGCCGCCAGGCAAGGCAAAAGCGTTGATCACGGGAGAATCCACCACCTTAAAATCATACTTTAACTCAGGCCGGTGCGATACTGCCGCCATTGCCTGGCCTTTCTGCTGTATAAACTGCTGGAGTGCCTTGTCTTCATAAAGCCCGAACTGCGCAAGCACGGCAGGGTCCGACTGCGCACCGAGCGCGATTTCCTGTTCCTCCGACATGAGCACTATGTCGCGTTTGCCCGTTACAGGGTTTGTGGCGCAGGAGTTAAAGAGCAGCAGCACGGCTGCGATACTTGTGCTTACGATATATTTTTTCATAGTTGGTTCTGTTTGTATCCTTAACCAGCACTTCAGGAGAAGCCTATATAAGGATAGTTAGATTTTTAGTTTGAACGGAGCGGCAAATTGTTTAGTTGCGGCTGATGCATTTGAGCTGGATGCAAGCGACACTGAAGGCTGACAACTGTCGCAGCAATAGAAGGCACTAAAGTATGGCAGAATCACCTATTTAACATAAAGTACATTATGAGTGACACTTAAAATAGATGGATATCCATCGTCCATTATAAGTCTTATAATTTATATTATGTTAAGTAATATGTTTCTGTATCTCAATTTGCGTACGTTTTATGACTCCCTTCTTTGGAACTGCAATCCTTATACCGTCATCCTAAGCCACAAAAAAAAGGAGAAGCTCTACAGCCTCTCCTTTTCTATATCATCAATTAAAATACTTAGTTGAGTTTCGCAGAAAGCTTTTCAGCATCAGCTTTGCGGCCCAAACGTGTGTATACGTTGATCAGGTTCTGCATGGTAGCCTTGTCTTCCGGCTGAATCTGGTGCGCCTTCTCAAAGTATGGCAGAGATGATTGGTAGTACTTCTTCGCCTCAGACTCTAGCGCCTTGCCTTTCTTCTGGTACGTCGCGTAGTCCATCTTAGCGGCCTTGTTGTTTATCTCGGCACCTCGGTTGTATTCCAGCACCCCCAGGTTGTAGTAAGCGTCGAAATTTGTCGGATCCGCCTCGATTGCTTTCTTATAAACTTCACGGGCGCCGTCCAGGTCTTTCTTACGCTCCAGCAGGTTGCCCTTCACGGCGTAAAGGCTGGCGTTCTTCGGGTCGGCCTCGATGGCCTTGTCAAGCTTGGCCATTGCCTCATCGGCGCGGTCGTTCTTCAGGTAGTACTTCAGTTCTTCCTGCATCATGTACACGCTGTTCGGGTGCTCCTTCAGTCCGTCGGCCAGGGTTGCCATCACGGCGTCGTCGCTGGCTTCAGTTGCCTGCTGCAGCTGTATTTTTGCCTTGTACACGTCCTCTGTCTTATGGCCCATTTTCAGGAGGTCATCATAAAAGCCGATGGCCTGGTCATACTTGTTGTCAGCTGTAGCGGCATAGGCGGCGTAAAGCACGGCAGTGGTATCCTCCGGGCTGATTTTGTGCGCCAGCTCATACTTCTTTATCGCGTTTCCCCAGTCCTGGCTGTTGTGGAACTCCACTGCCTGGTTCAGCACCTGGCCGTACAGCATTTGCTTGCGCTCCGGCACCTGCTTGGCGAACTCTCCATTCTGGCCGTCCAGCTCCACTGTCTTGTCAAAAGACTCCAGGATAACTATCGGTGTGTTCTCGTCGGTCAGTTTACCATAGATCGGGTTGCCGATCATGTCCTGATAGATCACGCCACGGTAGAACCAAGTCTTTGCTTTATCCTTCGTTTTTTTATGCTCTGTGGCCTTCTCAATGTCAGCCAGTGCTTTGTCAAGCGTACCATTTTTATGGTTCAAGACTGCACTGTTCACAGCCGAGTTCTGAGCACTTGCAACCGAAATGGTACCGGCTACTAAGGCTGTCAAAAGTACTTTTTTCATACTTGAATAATGGTTTGAGGTTGTTGTTTGCCTAACGTATTATACTTGTAAATAATTCGTTCTTAGTTGTTTAAGCCTCTTCTTCCGCCTCCGGGTCGATCATGGTGTCCGGCTGCAGCGATTCGTCCGGAGCCAGTTCTGACTGTTCCATCACCGCCTCTTCTACTGCCTGCTCCAGTACCGCTTCCTCTACCTCAGCCTCATTCTCTGCCTCAACTTTCGCCACCGACGAAATCTGGTCATTCTCGTTCAGCTTAATCAGGCGCACGCCCTGTGTGGCACGGCCGATGATGCGGAGATCGCTCACGCGCAGGCGGATGGTGATGCCGGAGCGGTTGATGATCATCAGGTCGTCGGTATCGATTACGCCTTTGATGGCAACGAGTTTTCCGGTTTTCTCGGTAATGTTCATCGTCTTCACACCCTTACCGCCACGGTTGGTGATGCGGTATTCCTCAAGTGGCGAACGCTTGCCGAAGCCATTTTCAGAAACTACCAAGAGGTTGGTGTTCTCATTCTCTACACAAACCATACCAACTACCTTGTCGTTGGGTCCGGCCAGCGTTACGGCACGCACACCGGCAGCCGTGCGGCCCATCGGTCTTACCTGCGTTTCGTTAAATCGGATGGCCCTGCCCGACTCCAGCGCAATCACAATCTCGCTGCTGGTGTTGGTCAGCTGTACGTCCAGCAGCCGGTCGCCCTCGTTAATGGAGATAGCGTTGATACCGTTGGTCCTAGGGCGCGAATAAGCCTCCAGCACCGTCTTCTTGATGGTACCTTGCTCTGTGATGAATACCAGGTTGTGGTTGAGTACGTAATCCTGGTTTTTTAGGTCATGCACGTTTAGTACGGCACGCACATTGTCTTCCTTCTCGATCTGGATCAGGTTCTGGATGGCGCGGCCTTTGGTGGTCTTCCCTCCTTCCGGGATCTCGTATACTTTCAGCCAGAACACACGGCCGGACTCTGTAAAGAACAGCATGTGGTGGTGTGTGTTGGCGATGAACAGGTGCTCAGTAAAGTCGCTTTCCTTGGAGGCGGCCACGCCGCGCGAGCCTATGCCGCCACGGCTCTGGCTGCGGTACTCGTTCAGCGACGTACGCTTGATGTAGCCTTCGTGGGAAATGGTGATTACCATGTTCTCCTCCGGGATCATATCCTCGTAAGAGATATCGCCGGTGCTTGCCTCAATGCCGGTGCGGCGTCCGTCGCCATAGCGCTCCTTGATCTCGGCCAGTTCATCCTTGATGATCTGCATGCGCAGCGCCTCATCATTCAGGATCGAGGTCAGGTAATCGATCAGCTTCATGATCTCCTGGTACTCCTGCTGGATCTTGTCGCGCTCCAGGCCGGTAAGGCGCTGCAGACGCATGTCCAGTATGGCGCGGGCCTGGATCTCGGATAGGGCAAAGCGCTCCATCAAGCCGTTGCGGGCAATCTCCGGGTCACGGGACGAGCGGATCAGGTTGATCACTTCGTCCAGGTTATCGAGCGCGATCAGCAGGCCTTCCAGGATGTGGGCGCGTTTGCGGGCCTCCTCCAGCTCATACTGCGTGCGGCGGATTACCACCTCGTGCCTGTGCTCCACAAAGAACTTGATCTGGTCCTTCAGGTTTAGCGTCATCGGGCGGCCTTTCACCAGAGCCACGTTGTTTACGCCAAACGAAGACTGTAGCGCCGTATACTTGTAGAGGTTGTTGAGCACCACGTTCGGAATGGCGTCCCGCTTCAGGTCGTACACAATCCGCAGACCATCGCGGTCAGACTCATCGCGCAGGTCGGCAATGCCCTCTATCTTCTTCTCGTTGATGAGCGCTGCTGTTTTCTCGATCATGGAAGCCTTGTTGACCATGTAAGGGATATCCGTTACAATGATCTGCTCCTTGCCGCTTGGCGTGGTCTCAAAGTTAGCGCGCCCACGGATCAGCACACGTCCGCGTCCGGTTTCGAAGGCGGATTTCACGCCGTCGTACCCGTGAATGATGCCGCCCGTCGGGAAGTCCGGGGCTGTGATGTACTGCATCAACTCCGCAATCGTGATGTCGTTGTTGTCGATATAGGCCACGATGCCATTCACCACCTCGGTAAGGTTGTGCGGCGCCATGTTGGTGGCCATACCCACCGCAATACCCGAGGTGCCGTTGATCAGCAGGTTGGGAAGCTTGGCAGGCATTACGCTCGGCTCTTTCAGTGAGTCGTCAAAGTTCGGTACAAAGTCTACCGTGTTCTTTTCCAGGTCGGCCAGCAGTTCGTCGGCGATGCGCTTGAGGCGCGCCTCGGTGTAACGCATGGCAGCCGGCGAGTCGCCGTCGATGGAGCCATAGTTTCCCTGGCCATCCACCAGCGGATAGCGCAAAGACCAGTCCTGGGCCATGCGCACCATGGTGTCGTACACGGAGGAGTCGCCGTGCGGGTGGTACTTACCCAGCACCTCGCCCACAATACGGGCAGACTTCTTGTAGGCCTTGTTATAGGATACCCCCAGCTCAGACATACCGTATAGCACGCGGCGGTGCACTGGCTTTAATCCATCCCTGACGTCGGGTAAGGCTCTGGAAATGATAACAGACATTGAGTAGTCGATGTACGCACCGCGCATCTCGTCTTCAATGTTGATCGGTATTATTCGTTCGCCTTCTTGCATGTTAAAAGGTCTAAAATAATGTAAATGGTATGATAGATCAGGCAAGTTAGGCAAAATTGGCCTGACTGCCTATATAGCTTATTCCTTATTTTTGGCTTTGGAGTGCCCCTTTCGGGTTTTCTCCTGCGACACCGGGTCCAGCTTCTCGCCTATCTTAGGGTTCTGCTTTTTCCAGATGGGTTGCCCGCGGTATTCCTGGTCGCCGTGGATGTGCTCCATACGCACCTGGCAGGGGCCAATGGGGCAGGCGGGTTTACAGGAAACGAGGGAGGCGGAGAGCAGCGCGATGCCGAGGATGAATAGTGGTTTCTGGTGTGTCATGGGTTAAGTTTAAGAGCCTCTCTTACACAGTGGAGCGCTCAAATCCATATCATACAAAAATAAGCATTTTTGCTGACATTCAACAGTAATTTACCACATAATTAGCCGTTTGAGAGGCTTCAAAAGTATAGGCTACAGCGGGTGGAATCCATTCACCGTAAAGCCTCCGTCCACGGCGATGGTTTGCCCTGTGATGTAGGCTGCAGCGGGCAGGCACAGGAAGGCCACGGCACCCGCCACATCCGCCGGCTCTCCTATTTTTTGCATCGGAGTGCGGCTGATCACATGGTTGTAGAACTCCGGATTGCTGAGCACCGTTTGGGCCAGCGGGGTGCTGATGTACCAGGGCGCCACGGCATTGACACGGATGCCGTCTTTTGCCCATTCCACGGCCAGGTTACGGGTGAGCTGCGTGAGGGCCGCCTTGGTCATGCCGTAGATGCTGCCGGTGCGCACGTGCACCAGCCCCGCCACGGAGGTGACATGCACAATATTTCCCTGCCCTGACTTCTGCAGCAGCGGGTACAGCAGCCTGTTGAGCTCAAAGGCCGAGCGCAGGTTGGTCTGCATGATGAAATCGAATTCCGCTGAAGTATAGTCGGCGGTAGGTTTGCGAATGTTGGTGCCGGCGTTGTTTACCAGAATATCGAGCAGGCCCCACTCCTGCTGCACCCACTCCGCCACGGCCGTCCTGCCCTCGGGCTGGCTTACGTCTGCCGGCAGCGTATACAGTCCCTGCGGGTGCTGCTCCTTCAGGCGGTCTAGGTCTTCCTGTTTCCGGGCCACGGCCAGTACCTGGGCGCCTAGCGCCAGTAACTCTTTCACGGTGGCCTCCCCGATGCCTTTGGAGCCGCCCGTAACCACTGCCTTTCTGCCTGTCAGCAGCCATCTGTTTTGTGCCATTGTTTTAACTGTCTAAGGTGATGTATCTGTAAACGGGATTCCACCGGAAAGTATGACGGAGTATACTTTAATGCCCGTTTTTACCTGATCCCGGTGATGCGGTTCCAGTACGCCAGCAGGTATTTCTGATCTATTTTAGGGCGGTTGTTTACCTCCTCGAACTGCAGTTCCCCCTGCGCGTCCGGCCATACTTTGTACACGAACACATAGCCGCCCCCACTCTCCTGCCAGCCATCGAATTTGCCGAATCGAACGTCGTTGATCAGCAGAGCTCCCGCACTGTCTTGCTCCACGGTATAGTAGCCTTTCGTGATCTGGAGAAGACGCTCCAGCTTGGGGTGTCCCCGGTAGGGCGTCAGTAGCTCTGCGTGCTGCGGCTCAAATTCATACTTCACCTGCCGGTCTGCGTCCATCAGCGAGTAAAAACCGTTGTAAAAGCCACCCTCTCCCGCTGCCGTCACTGACCAGAAAACGGTGTTCATGGGCGTGGGTTTACTGATGTAGGAAGTATGGCTGATACCCTGGCGGCTCATACTTTGCTCGAATACGCCATCGGCCATACTTTTAGCCACAAACGACCAAAGCAGGTAACAGGTGCTAATTGCCAGTCCGGCATAGTTGAGGTAGCGCCGCCGGGGGCTAAGGCGGTGATAGAAGGCTGCTGCAACCACCAGCACCAGGAAAGGCAGCGTGTACAGCGGATCCACCACAAAGATGTTGTAGAAGGCTACGCCGTAGGTGGAGAAAGGCCACCAAAGTTGGGTGCCCCAGGTGGTGCAGCTGTCGAGCAGGATGTGCGTAATGAAACCCAGGAAGAACAGCAGCGACCAGTCGCGCACGGTGGCCGGGTTATTTTTGTAGAGCCGGCGCAGCAGCCAGCCAAGCAGGGGCGACATCACCACGGCGAACAAGAAGGAGTGCGTGAGGGAGCGGTGGAAACCCAGTTGCTGCACGGTGTCCAACCACGGGTTCAGCAGCACATCCAGGTCCGGGATGGTGCCAGCTATAGCGCCCCACACCATGGCCTTGTTGCCCAATTTTTTGCCTGCCACGGCCTCGCCCACGGCGGCGCCCAGTATAATCTGTGTTAAAGAATCCATTATAGAAATAAAGTATAAAAAGGCGGCCCTGCAACTGTTGTTGCATCTAAGCCTGCCTTGTACTGGAGGCTGCAAAGGTTTCGCTGCAGCAGCCTCCGGAAGAGAAGCTGGAGCAGCTGCGCAAGCGCCGCAAGTTCTTGAACGCCATGCTGTCCTGTGTTGGCTGGCGCTGGGAGGAAGTACATGCCCCAAAGTTCGAAACAACCTGGACTTTCAGGACCTAAAAAGCTAGCGGCAGGTGATAGTTTATACTTTGGTAAAAGTGTGCCGCCCGCTTTAAATGTTAATGCATGATCCTGGCGCGCTTAAATTCCTTAGTCCTGTCGAAGAGGTAGCGGTAGGTGGCGTGCGTTTTGTAGATCCGGCCCCCGATCTGTTCCACGAGCCGCATCATCTTCGGGTTAAAGTCGCCGATCCAGTTCATCTGCAGATCATAGTACTTAATGGACGGGTTATTGATGACCAGGTTACCGGCTGACACGATCATGGCGGCCTCCACGCCCTTGCCCTGGTGCTCCGGCGTGATGCCGAACACGATGCCGTACATGGTCTTGCAGGCGCCTCTCCAGCGGTTAAACAGGAACTTCAGCTTGCCCCACAAATCCAGCTTGCCGTTGTTATACTTGAACAGCTGGTTCAGCTCGGGAATGGCGATAAAGAAGCCTACTGGTTCCTCGTTGTAGTAGGCAAACCAGATGATGCGCTCGTCCAGGATGGGCTTGAGCTGCTTCATGATGGCCGTGGCCTGCGCCTCCGTCATGGGTTTTACGCCCTCGTGCTTGGCCCAACCCTTGTTGTATACTTCCCGGAAGTCGCTGGTATACTTGGGCAGGTTCTTTTTGTCCAGGTGCTGGAAGCGGTAATTCTTGTCGGCCAGCACACGCTCTGCCTTTACCTGGTACTTCTCCGGAATTGCATCATGCACGGTGCGGTAGTAGGTATACTGCTTAAAGAAGAGCTCAAAGCCATAGTTTTCCAGCAGCTGCTGGTAGTATGGAAAATTGTAGGGCATGCAGTAGGTCGGCTCATAGAAACCATCCAGCAGCACTCCCCACCACTTATCGCGCTCGCCAAAGTTTATGGGGCCGTCCATGGCCTCCATGCCACGTTCCTTCAGCCACTCGCGGCAGGCGTCGAGCAGCATGTTGGCCGCGGCCTGGTCGTTTACACAGTCGAAGAACCCCATGCCACCGGTTGGCTGCTCGCCGGCGTTCGCTGTCTTTTTATTAACAAAGGCGGCAACGCGTCCGATGGATTTGCCCTTGTCGTCCTGCAGTATCCAGCGGATGGCCTCTCCTTCGCGCAGCAGCTTGTTCTTCTTGGGGTCGAAGACGTTGTTCACGTCCTTATCCAGCGGGCGGATATAGTTGGGGTCTTTTTTATACATCCGTACCTGCAGCAGCAGAAATTCCTGCGCGTGCTCCGGCGTGTTTACCTCTATCAGTTTCATAGTATGCTTTAAAACGGAAGTGCTAAATAAAGTATAATCCGCTAGAAATGGAAGTATAAACGGGGCTATGCCCAAATGCGGCCTGCAAAGTATAGCGCGGCGGACGGAAGTATAAATGCAAAAAAGCCTCCAGATTTCTCTGAAGGCTTTCCTGTTCAAGAGCCCCCTGCCGGGATCGAACCAGCGACCTACTGATTACAAGTCAGTTGCTCTACCAGCTGAGCTAAGGAGGCTTGTACTTTATGTTTACCAGGGAAGCAGATGCAGTACAATCATTTGCTTTTGGAGTTGAGCCCCCTGCCGGGATCGAACCAGCGACCTACTGATTACAAGTCAGTTGCTCTACCAGCTGAGCTAAGGAGGCTTAACTTTTTTGATGCGCTTTATTGTGTTAAAGCGTTGCAAAGGTAGAGTTAAGATTCAATTCTGCAAATACCTGCCTCAAATATTTCTCCTGACATTCCCTAAAAAATTGAGTGTCAGGAGAAAAAATTATGCCCTGAAGGCGTCCAGCTGGTGCTGCAGGAGGGCGATGCGCTTTTGAGCGTCGGCAATGCGGCCCTCATACTCCTCGCGCAGCTTATCGGCATTTTTGGAGCGGGCAAAGAACTCGATGTTCGTGCGCAGCGTCTGGATGTCGTTTTGCAGTTGGGCTATTTCGCGGCGCAGCGTGTTCTCACGCTGGTGCAGTTTCTGGCCGGCATCCGGGCTGTGCTTGATGCGCTCTACCTGCAGCTTCACGAGCAGGTCGGTGCGCTCCTCCAGGTTCAGCTCCGGCACGCGCTCCAGGTACTTCTCCATCAGGGAGATAAATTTATCCTCGGCTTTGGGGCTGGTGCGGTGGCTGCCTTTATCCGTTTCGCGCCACTGCTGCACCAGGCTGTTGAACTCGTCCACGGTGCCGGTGGCGCTGGGCTGTGAAAGTGTATCGGCCACCCTGTCGCAGATCTCCATCTTCTCGGCAGAAAGCTTCTCCAGTTCCACCGAGCGCTGCTGCTCCTGCGCCTGCTTGCGGTCGAAGAACTCGTTGCAGGCGGAGCGGAAGCGCTGCCATACCTTGTCGGAATGCTTGTCGGGCACGCGGCCTATGGTCTTCCACTTCTTCTGGAGCTGGATGAGCTTCTCCTTTGTGCTGGCCCAATCGGTGCTTTCCTTCAGGCTCTCTGCCTCCTCGCAAAGCTGCGTCTTGAGCTGCAGGTTCTGCATCTTCTGCTCGTCGAGCGCCTTGAAGAACTGGTTCTTGCGCTGGAAGAAAGCTTTGTAGTTACCCCAGAAGGCCTTGTTCACCTCCTCGGCATTTTCCTTCGGCACCAGGCCCGCCTTGTCCCACTCCTCCTTCAGCTTCTGAATCTCATCGGTCTTGTCGCGCCACTCGTTAATGCGGTCGGTGTTGAAGCTGGCAAACTCCTGCAGGCGCTCCAGTAGGCCGCGCTTCACGGTCAGGTTCTGCAGTTCGCGGGTAGAGCGCTCCTCGTGGTAGGCGCGGCGGCGGTCATGTATTTTCTCAGAGGCTTGCGTAAACTGCTCCCAGATCGGGTCGCGCTGCTCGTTTGGCACCGGGCCGATGTTCTTCCATTCTTCGTGCAGGTGGCGCAGTTCCTGCAGGGCCTTGTTTATACTTGGCTCCTCCTGCAGCGCCTGGGCCCGCTCAATGAGTTGGTGCTTGGCCTCCAGGTTTCTCCTGCGGTCCAGCTCCTTCATCTCGAAGAACATGCTGCGGTTGTTGTAGAAGATGTCGAGCAGGGCGTGGTAAGAGTCCCACAGCTCCTGCGCCTCCCCGGCCGGTACCGGCCCGGTGGACTTCCACTCGGTCTGCAGTTTTTTCAGCTCATCGCCGCTGTTCTTGGTCTCAGCAGACTCCACCAGCTCGCGCAGGCGGCTCAGCAGCTCCTTCTTGCGCTCCAGGTTGTGGTGGCGCTGTTGTTCCTGGGTTTGCCGCTGCTGGTAACGCGAATCGCGGTAGGCTGTCAGCAGCTTTTCCAGGTCCTGGTGCTCTTTGGAAGTATGGTAGTCGAAGTCTTCCTCCGTGCCTCCCTCTTCTTTAAACTTATTTAAGGCCTCCTGGCGCTCTGCCTGAAACTTGAGGTCGTACTGACGTTGAATTTCGTTAATGGTGCGGTACTTTCGGAGGGCGTCGGCGCTTTTCAGCACATGGCCCAGTTGCTGCCGCAGCTCTTCCAGGGATAGCAGGCTGTAGTCGGTGTGGTCGTCCTCCTCTTCCTCCTCCTCCTCGTGGTGCTCAGGTGCGGGCGTGTCCGTGCTGGCCTCAGGTGTTGTGCTTTCCACCGCAGCCGGGGTTTCCGCCACGTCTGTCACGTCCGTGTTCGCCTCAGCAAAAGCCTCGGTTATACTTTCGGAAGCCTCGCTTTCCTGCGCCGTGGCCAGGTTTGGCTGCACCTCCGGCTGTTCCTCCTTCGGCACCTCCTGCCCCGCCTCTGGCCGGGCTTCCTCTGAGCGTTTCGTCTCTGTAGGGGCTGTGTTTTGCTCGTCTGCAGCAGCCTGGTTCTCTGGTTTGTTAGCCTCAGCTCCGGTGGTGTCCATATGTTCTTTGTCAGTTGTCATGCCTACTAAGTTAGGTAAACTTTATCGGGAATCAGTTCAGGCGCGGGTCATCCGGGTAGTTGCTCAGCACCTTAAATTTTCCGCCCATCTCCCGGAGGATGCTCCGCCAGAGGGTTTCTGTATCCAAAGTAAATAATTTATTCGCAGCATTGTTATTCACGATCCAAACATTTTTGTCGATCTCCTCCTGCAGCTGACCCGGAGTCCAGCCCGAGTAGCCCAGGAAGAACTTGATATCATCCTTGTGCACCAGGCCGGCGTCTATCATGGTGCGCAGCGTCTCAAAGTCGCCGCCCCAGTAGAGTTGGTCGCTCAGCTTCACGGCCTGCGGCAGCTCGGGCAGACGGTGGATGTAGTGCAACGTGTTGTACTGCACGGGTCCGCCGATGCCCAGCACCATGTCAAAGTCCTCATCAAACACGTCCAGCACGTCCGACAGCTGCAGGTTGGATGCCCTGTTGAGTACCAGCCCGAAGGAGCCTTCATCCTCTTTGTGGCTGCACAGCAGAATCACGCTGCGCTCGAAGTTCGGGTCGCCCAGGTATGGTTCGGATATCAGTATGCTTCCGTTCTGTGGTTTTATAGCCTTGCTTTCTGCCATCATTCTTGCTTCGCTTTTCGTGTCAGGTACCGTTGGCAACACAGGGAACCTCCTTTTGTACTATTAATCATATAAAAATAACCATCATAATTTTCTTACGCAAATAGAAGGATATGGTAGCGGATTAGCTCCCGGTGTGCCGCATTTTTGATGCTATACTGCGATTTGCGCTTTACAGTTGGTTAATTGGCATTTGTTTGATTTTATACTTTACTGACGGCTGCGTGTATAGCGGTTTCAAAGTATAAAGGATGCCAAAGGAAGAATAAAGATACATTTTATACTTTGCACCAGCAGGCTGCCGGGGCTTTGCGTTCAGAAAGGGTGCCGGGGCAAAGACTGAAGATTAAGTTTAGCCGCAGCGGATAATTTTATAATTTTGAACAAAACAACCAGAGTATGGCACTAACACATAACATTGCCGACATCCGGATCAATTACATGAAGCACGCCCTGACCGAGGACTCTGTGTCCGGGAAACCGCTGCATCAGTTTCAGGGATGGCTGCAGGAGGCCATTGAGGCGCAAGTAGAGGAACCAACGGCGCTGGTGCTTTCCACGGTGAATGCGGCCGGAAGGCCCGCTGCCCGCGTGGTGCTGCTAAAGGGGGTGGATGAGCAAGGCCTGAGCTTCTATACTAACTACACCAGCCGAAAAGGCAGGGAACTGGAGGAGAACCCCTATGCCGCCGCCACGTTTTTCTGGCCGGCCCTGGAGCGCCAGGTGCGCGTGGAGGGAAAGGTGGTGAAGGTACACCCGGAGGAGTCTGATACTTACTTCCACAGCCGCCCGAAAGGCAGCCAGATCGGTGCGTGGGCCTCGCCTCAAAGTCAGGAAATTCCCTCCCGGATGGTGCTGGAGCAACGCGAGCGGGAACTGAAGGAGCAGTATGCGGCGACGGATTTCGTGCCGCGGCCGGAGCATTGGGGCGGGTACCGCCTGGTGCCGGATTACGTGGAGTTCTGGCAGGGCCGCCCCAGCCGCCTGCACGACCGTATCGTGTACGAACTGGAGAACGGCCTCTGGCAGATCAAGCGGCTGGCTCCCTGATCCGGAAGTATACTTATACTTCTACTTCCCGGCTTCGGACTGATTTATACTTTGTAACCAACAGAAATGGCTGAGATACTACCCCTGCGCGCCTGGCGCTACAACGACGACCTGAAAGATACAATAGCCCAACTGACCTCCCCGCTATTTGATGTGGTGTCGGAGAAGCAGCGGCAGGCCCTGTACCAGAACCCCCTCAACAGCATTCACCTCTCCGTGCCGCGCGGCGATAACCCGCCGCAGGATGCGGCAAGGCTGCTGCAGGAGTGGAAGGAAAAAGGCATCCTCCAGCAGGACGTCTTGCCGGGCATCTATGTGTACTACCAGTATTTCCGGTTGCCGGGCAGTGAGAGGGAGTTTGTGCGCAAGGGCTTTATCTGCCACATTAAGGCCTACGACTGGCACGAGAAGGTGCTGCTGCGCCACGAGAACACCATTCCCAGCGCCGTGAACGACCGCATCGAGCTGCTGGAGGCGACGCAGCTGAACGTGAGCCCTACCCACGGGCTGTATGCGGATTCGGAGTTTTTGCTGGAGCCCTACATGGACGAGAGCATCCGCACCCCGATCTACGAAACCGAGGATTACCAGGGCGTACGCGACGTGCTGGCCGTCATCCACGACCACGAGGTGATCAGGCTGTTCCTGCAGACACTTGCCGAAAAGCAGGTCCTGCTGGCCGACGGGCATCACCGCTACGAGGGTTCCCTTTTCTACCGCCGCAAGATGATGGCCCAGAATCCCGACCACACCGATTTTGAGCCTTACAACTACCACCTGATGTACCTGACCAACTCCGAGCACGATGATTTGCGCATCCTGCCCACGCACCGCCTGCTGCAGCAGCTGCCCATGCCGGAAGAGGAATTTTTGCAGCGGCTGGAGGAATATTTTACCGTCACACCCAAGGAAGATCCCTATGAGCTGAACGAGGTGATCGTGGGCAAGCCCTGGGCCTTTGGGATGTATCTGAACGGCAATGCCTACAAGCTGCGCCTGAAACCGGAGGTGCACAAAAGTATAGACTGGAATTTTCCGGAGGAGGTGAAGCAACTGGACCTGACGGTGATGCACTACTTCATCTTCGAGAAGGTTCTCGGTATTTACCGCCAGCAGCAGCGCGATTACAAAGGCCTGAGCTACGAGCGCAACTTCACGGCCTGCATCCGCAAGGTGGACAAGGGCGAGGCGCAGGTGGCCCTGATTACCAACGAAATTTCGATGGAGCAGGTGAAGCGCGTGTGCAACAGCGGCGCCGTGATGCCGCAGAAATCGACCTTCTTCTACCCCAAAGTAATCTGCGGATTTTTATTTAGCTCGATCAAAGAAGATGAATTTACAACGGCCGCTGCTGCTTGCCTCTAACTCACCCCGCCGCAAAGAGCTGCTTTCCAGCCTCGGGCTAACGTATAAAGTGCTGGTGAAAGAGGTGCACGAGGACTTTCCGGAGCATCTGAGGCGCGAGGAAATTGCCGAGTACCTGGCCTCGCACAAAGCCGATGCCTATACTTCAGACATCACCGATGAGGCGCTGATCACGGCCGATACCATTGTTTGCCTGGGCGAGCGTGTGCTGAACAAGCCTGCCGACTATGCGGAGGCGAAGGAGATGCTGCTGGCGCTGTCAGGCACGCATAACGAGGTGATTACCGGCGTGTGCATCCTCACAAAAGAGCAGAAAACTGTTTTCCATGATACAACCAAAGTGTACTTTAAACAGCTGTCTGAGGCGGAGATCGACCACTACATCACCCACTTCAAACCCTACGACAAAGCCGGTGCCTACGGCATTCAAGAATGGATCGGGATGATCGGGATTGAGCGCATCGAGGGCTCCTACTTCAATGTGGTGGGGCTGCCGGTGCAGAAATTATACGCCCAACTCGAGGAGTTGGGCATCACTCGTTTCTAAAAAGGCCGCTACGTATTTAGCTGTTAAATCTCATCGGGGCATCAGGGCCCATTTTTGCTGAAAGTAATCAGGAGTTTCATGTTTTTGTACCCCCACTATTTTTATTGACCTGCAGTGCGCTCTTCCTGAATCGCTGCTACGGATGTTGCAAAGTCATTTTTTTTGAACCGGAAAGGAACAATTTTCCTGGCTTTTGCACTTTATGCATCGTCCGTACCATTCTCAATAAAAATTCATCAGTACAAAAACATCGATGTCACTTACCAAATTATACTTAGCGCCGGGCAAGGAGCACTCGCTCAAGCGCCAGCACCCCTGGGTTTTCTCCGGAGCGATAAAAAAAGCAGACGGAGAGCCGGCCGAAGGCGACGTGGTGGAGGTATACTCCAGCAAGCGCGAGTTCCTGGGCATGGGCCATTATGCGCCGGGCTCCATTGCCGTGCGCATCTTCTCGTTCGAGCAGGCCGAGCCGGATTATACTTTCTGGAAAAGCAAGGTGCAGAAAGCCTACGATTACCGCCAGCGTCTCGGCCTGACCGATAACCCTGAAACGGATGTATACCGCCTGGTATACGCCGAGGGCGATGGCGTGCCGGGCCTGATCGTGGACTTTTACAAAGATACGGCGGTGGTGCAGACGCATACCGTGGGTATGTATCATGTGCGCGGACATGTGGCGCAGGCGCTGCAGGAGATCTACGGAAAAAAGCTGCGGGCTGTGTATGACAAGAGTGCGGAATCGTTGCCACCCAAGGCACCGGTGCAGGCGCAGAACGGCTACCTTTTCGGGCAGTCTGAAGGCGGTGTAGTGGTGACAGAGAACGGCAAGCAGTTCTTTATTGACTGGGAAACAGGCCAGAAAACAGGCTTTTTCATAGACCAGCGCGAGAACCGCGACCTGCTGGCCCGCTACGTGAAAGATAAGGCCGTGCTGAACACGTTCTGCTATACCGGCGGCTTCTCGGTGTATGCCCTGAACGCCGGCGCTAAGGAGGTACACTCCGTGGATGTGTCGAAAAAGGCGATCGAGCTGACGGTGAAGAACGGGGCGCTGAGCCAGGCCCCGGAGAAACACGAAGCCTTTGCCATGGATACTTTTAATTTCCTGAAAGGCAAGGAAGACAAGTATGACGTGATCGTGCTGGACCCTCCTGCCTTTGCCAAGAGCCAGAACGTGCGCCACAACGCGCTGATGGGCTACAAGCGCCTGAACGCCGAGGCCATGAAGAAAATAAAGCCGGGTGGTATCCTGTTTACCTTCTCCTGCTCGCAGGTGGTCGACAAGTACCTGTTCAACAACACGGTGATGGCCGCCGCCATTGAGGCCGGACGCAACATCAAAATCATGCACCACCTCACCCAGCCCGCCGATCACCCGATCTCCATCTTCCACCCGGAAGGCGAGTACCTGAAGGGATTGGTGCTGTGTGTGGAGTAAGACCGGTGAATCAGTAGTCTGCTGCAGATTTGGTATGCTGTTGCCGCATCCCTGATTTAAAAAGCCAGACGCTATACTTATACGCACCGCTGCTCCGGTTATTTCCTACTGGAGCAGCGGTGCTTTTTTAGATCAGTTTATGTTCCGATACAGGGAATTCACGCTCCGGTTTATACTTGCGCAACAACCTAAAGTCGAACACCCAATAACAACGCTTAACGAATCACCAAGCTCGCATCTGGTAACGCAGCTGGCAACTCCATGCGGATGCGCCACTCTTTAGGATAATAGTTATTCAGGCGGTTGCCGATTTGCTTGGCCCAGCCCAGGGGCAGGCCTTTATATTCCAGCAGCAGCCAGTCGTTACCACTGGTGCCCAGGCAGGTATCTTCTTTTCTCAGATAACGCAGCGCCTGCTCCAGGTTCAACTCTGCCGAAGTAAAAACCGACCTGTCCAGATATTGGGAAAGTGCCAGGCCCTGCAACGGCTTCAGCTTTTTGCCATAAACCTCGGCCAGTTCTGTGCCGGCGTAGAGTACGTACAGGTGCTGGTATACTTCATCAGCAGCCTCAAAGATATTTTCGGGTATAGCAGAGATCTTTTCCCCGTGCTGCACAAACGTGTACTGCCCGGGCCGCTGCAGCCAGTCTGCTACCAGCGCTTGCTCTTTCTTGCCTGCTATACTTAGTTTATACTTTTTCTTCCTGCTTTTGCCGTGGCTGATGGCTTCCTCCCGGACAGCTTTCCGCACTACGGCCATAAAAAAGCCTTCGCCCTGCACGCGGTGCGGGTAAAAGCGGTAACCTTCCACCCCCTTCAACTGCGATGGCACCACGCCCCACTCCGGCTGCAGTGCCAGGTTTATACTTTCTGCCCCCTCCTGCTCCGACAGCCAGGCCATGTTGGCCTCGTTTTCCTGCTCGTTCCAGGTGCAGGTGCTATAGATCAGAACACCGCCCGGTTTCAGGGCCTCCCACACGTCCAGCAGAATGCGCTGCTGGCGCTGGGCACACAAGTTCACGTTCTCCTCCGACCACTCCCCTACGGCTTGCGGGTCCTTGCGGAACATGCCCTCGCCGCTGCAGGGGGCATCCACCACCATCACATCAAAAAAGTCGGGCAGTCTGCCAAAGTCGCGTGGGTCGTTGCTGGTGACGAGTACATTGCCGCTTCCCCACTTGGCCACGTTCTCGGCAAGGATTGAGGCCCGGCTCCGGATCACCTCGTTCGACACCAACAAACTATCGGCAGAGATAAGGCTTGCCAAAAGGGTTGATTTTCCGCCGGGGGCGCCGCAAAGGTCCAGCACCTGCAGCGGTTCCTCCAGATCAACTGCCTGGCGCAGGGCTTGCTCCACAAACATAGAGCTGGCTTCCTGCACATAGTAGGCTCCGGCGTGTAAGGTGGGATCGAGGGTAAAGGAAGGGCGGGTGGGGAGATAATAGCCAGTCTCGGACCACGGCACGGGTTGCAGCCCTGGCAACTGCGTGGCTTTGGCTTTGTTGATGCGGATGCTCACAGGCGGCGCCTGCTGCAGGGCTTCCAGGAAGGTTGAAAATTCCTCCTCTCCGAGCATGCGCTGCATGCGGTCCGTGAATGTTTTAGGGTATTGCATAGGCAAAGGTACGCGAAAATGCACTTCCGATTTATACTTATTCCCTGTTTTTCAGCAATTGCAGGTACTCCTGTACAACAGGCAGATCGGCGGGGCACCAGGTATAGTTTGCCAGGTCAGCAGGGGAAACCCAGTGGTAGCTTCGGTGCTCGTGCAGCCTGATAACGCCGCCGCCATAGTGGCATAGGTATGGGATGAGCTCGATCGTGCGGCCGGGGTACCCGTGCACCACCGGTTTCAGGCGCTGGTAGGGGGCAATGGCGATGTTCAACTCTTCCCGTATCTCGCGCACCAGACAGGCCGTCTCCGTTTCGCACGCCTCTACTTTACCACCGGGGAACTCCCACAACAGCGCCTCGCGCATGTGCTCGCTTCGCTGCGTTACCAGCACGCGCCCAAACTGCTCCACAAGCGCACAAACTACTTTTATTGTTCCTGTAGCATCCATGGTAATCTAACTAATAGCCAGTGAATGTATACTTCCACCGGCTTCATTCAAAAAAGACTACGAACCAAACAGCAGCTGCGGCTCATACCTGTAAAAAAGATAGCCCAGCAGGATGGGCACCGCCACGTTCGCCAGGTGCGGCAGGTCCTGGTTGGCGAGGCCGAAGTAGACCACCTGCACCAGAAAGATATGGTACGAGGCCTTGCCCAACTCCGCCAGCAGCCGCAGTGGGATAAAGTTAGAGAAGTTAGGCAGTAGCTTGATGGCCAGCCACACCAGCAAAGCCGCGTAGCCAAAGGTAAACAGCTGCTGCGCCTGCCAACCAGGCCTGATTACACTTTCCAGCTTCAGTTCCCCATACTCCAGCAAGTATAGATTGATGGCTGCCATGATGCCCAGTCCCGCCAAAAGTATAAACTCCCGCCACCGGAACGGTTGCCAAACCACCCGCGACAACCAGAGCCCGAAGGCAATGGCGCTGAAGTAACGCGGGAAGGCTGCGTCGTAGAGGTAGCTGTTCTCCTCAAAATAGGCGAACTGCGCCGCCCATACCTGGAAGGCGACCTCCAGCAGCAGCAGCACCAGCGTGGTAAGGATGGGCTTGCGGCTAAAACCATAGCCTATGAGGGGCAGCAGCAGCACAGACTGCAGCAGCATAGTGATAAAGTAATTACCCCGCCCGGTTATCGGCAGCACGCCCACCCAGGTATAGGTGCTGAACTCCAGTACCCGTTCCCCTTGCAGCCATTCCCAGAGCAGCCCCAAAAGTATGGAAAGTATAAACACCATGAAGAACGGGACGAAAATGCGGGCCGCCTTCTTCGTGAAGTATTTGCGGGTGTAGAGCTGCTGCAGGTGCTGTGGTTTGTTTCGGATGGACAGCCCCAGGTTGAGCCCCATCACTACCAGGAAAAGTGGTACTGCCTGCCAGATGTGGAAGATGGCATACTGCTCCTCCAGCTCCTTGCGTGTAAATGAGTGCAGCAGGAGCACCGCCACAATGGCCACTCCTTTCACTACGTCTATCTGCTGCAGGTGCTGCTTCATGTATGGTATGTTCCGGGCGCGGGGCACGTGAATCGGAGAGATGCTGATCATTAAAAGCTTTCCACGTCGTGTGCCTTTACATCCTTAACCCGCCAGAACAAGTATAAGGAATTGCACCGATATAAGCCTGATACATGTACATAAGCCTGAATTATAGGTTTCTGGTATTGCTGGCAGCCATACTTGCCCTGGCTTCCGTACTGCTGAATGTGGTGCTGTCGCTTCTGCTGTGGCTGCCGCAAGAGGAACTTCCGCTCTGGGGGCAGCAGGGTGTGGCCATGCACCTGTACGCTTTTAGTTTTGTCACCGGATTTATACTTGGGTGGTTCTCTACCAGGGCCACGCGTTGGGCACTTCGCAGCGGCAAGGTGCAGCCGCTGCACTGGCACCTCAAAAGTCAGACCCTGATAGACAGGCTGCCTTCCAGAACGTTTAACCGGGCGTTTATGTTCGCCCTGGCCGGTTTTTCGATAGCCGCTATCCTGGTGCTCCTCCTGGAGTTGCTGGAGCTGCATTATATCCCTTTCACTGACTTTCAGCTGCTTTCGGGCATGTACTGCATCTGTTTTTCGTTCGCCATCACTACGATGGCCGTTTACCGGGCGCTCGGGGATAGCATCATCCGGCACTCCAAAGTATAAAAAAGCGCACCATTCTCTGGTGCGCTCCCGTTGCGGCCGCTGCTGCTACCTGAACTTGTCCTTTAGGATCTCAAATTCCACCGCCGGCGAAATACGCTCGTAGAGGATGTGGTACACCGCTGTGGTGATGGGCATGTGCACTTTCAGGTTTTTGTTGATCTCGTAGATGCTCTGCACGGCATAATAGCCTTCGGCCACCATGTTCATCTCCACCTGTGCCGATTTCACCGTGTATCCCCGGCCAATCATGTTACCGAACGTCCGGTTCCGGCTGAACTGGGAGTAAGCCGTCACGAGCAGATCCCCCAGGTAGGCAGAGCCGTTCAGGGCCCGGTGCACCGGCATGATGGCATCCAAGAAACGCTCGATCTCGAACATGGCGTTGGATACCAGCACCGCCTGAAAATTATCCCCGTAGTTCTGGCCCCGGGCGATGCCGCAGGCCAGCGCGATGATGTTCTTTATGACGGCGCAGTACTCAATCCCATCCAAATCCTCCAGTGGGTTGGCCTTTACATAGCGGTTGCGCAATAGTTCGCAGAAACGCTCGGCGGTGGCCATGTTGTGGGAGCCGATGGTGAGGTACGACTGCTTTTCCAGCGCCACCTCCTCGGCGTGGCAAGGGCCGGCAATTACCAGCAGGTTCTGGTCAGGCACAGCGTATTTATACTTTACGTAGTCCGTGATCAGCACATTTTCCTTCGGAATCATGCCTTTGATGGCCGAGATAACCACTTTCCCTGCGAAGGCATGGTCTGGTAAAGCGGCAAGTGCCAGCTGCACGAATGCGGCTGGCACGGCCAGTATCACCCAATCCGCCGAGGCAACGGCTGCCTGTATGTCGGTGGACGGTTTTACGTAATTCAGGTCAAACGACACCTGGCTGAGGTAGCGCGGGTTGTGCCGGAAGTTGATCAGGTGCTGCACATCCTGCTCGTTGCGCATCCACCAGTTCACCTGTGATTTATTCTCTGAGAGGATTTTAACCAGGGCTGTCGCCCAGCTTCCCCCTCCCAGTACTGCTATTTTTTCCAATCCTTTAGTTCTCTTTTGTATCTGCGGCTATGGCCTGCTTGTTCAGTGATTTCTCATCCTTCACCGCTACCTTCGCTCCATTCTCCAGTGTTTTCGAAACAGCCCTGAACGGCCCTGCTACCACCTTCTGCCCTGGCTTCACACCGCTCAGTATCTCAATGTTCTCAAAGTCGCTGATGCCTGTTTTCACTTTAGCTGATTTTACGGTGTTAGAGGCTTCATCGTACACAAAAACAACCTCATCTACCTGTGCCGGGGCTGGCTGCTGTTGGTTCTGGTCCTGATCTTGCGGGGCGTCCTCCCCTTCTTCCTCCTGCTCCTCTTCCTGCGGTTTTTCAGCACCTCCGGCATTTGCCGAGCGCGTTGTCACTGCCGACAAAGGTACGGATAAAACGTTAGCTTTCCGATCTGTGATGATGTCCACGGAGGCTGTCATGCCCGGACGGAAAGGCCTGGCCGAAGTGCCGCGCAGATGGTCGTAGGACTCATTTATCAGGCGGATGCGTACCTCAAACTCGGTTACTGCCTCCAGGGTGGTGGCATCCTTGGCGGTGTTGGCGATGGCCGTCACAACGCCTCTGAACTTCTCATCACGGCTGGCATAGGAGTCTACTTCCACCTCTACGGAGTCGTTCAGGGCCACCCGGATGATGTCGTTCTCGTTCACGTTCACGCGCACCTCCATGTTGTTGAGGTTAGCAATGCGCATGATCTCGGTACCGGCCATCTGCGAGGTTCCCACCACGCGCTCGCCCTGCTCCACGTTCAGTTTGGATACTGTGCCGCTCACCGGGGCGTAGATGGTGGTTTTGTTCAGGTTCTCGCGGGCATCCTTTAAGGAAGCCTGTGCGTTCTGGACGTTATAATCCGAGGCTCTCACGCTCTGGCGCGCTGACTCCACCTCTGCCTTGGCGGCCAGGTAATTAGCCTCTATCTGCTGCCATTCCGACTGCGAGATCACTTTTTGATCGAAAAGAGGCTTGTTGCGCTTGTAGTTCTGCTCTACCTGCGCAAAGTTGGCCTGCGACTGTGACAGCCTGGCCTTGGCCTGTGCCAGGTTGGCGCGCTGGGTGTTCACCGAAGCCTGCTGTGCGTCCACCATCGACTGGTAGTTGTCGGGGCGGATACGGAGCAGCAGCTGCCCCTTCACCACGGAGTCGCCCTCCTCCACATTCAGCTCGATGATCTCACCGGAAACATCCGGGCTGATTTTTACCTCCGTTTCGGGCTGCACTTTGCCTGATGCGCTTACTTTTTCAACGATGTCCGTAGGTTTGGCCTCCGCCAAGACCACTTCAATGCCTTCTTCTTCACCAATCCAGCCGGACTTTTTTGCTACTATTATAAATACCACCAGCAATACCAGCACGCCGACCAGGATGGGGATCAGCTTTGATTTTTTCTTAGCCATAGTTACTTAAAAAGAGATGTCGTTGCCCTGGTAGAAATCCAGAACTTTTAATTTAAACGTGTATTCATACTTTGCCTGAGACAGGTTGGACTGCGCGGCACGGAACGTATTGGCGATGATGTTGAAATCGACCGTGTTGATCACGCCGGCGTTCAGCCTTAGCTGCGCGTTGCCATAGTTCTTCTCAGCCGCCCGCAGCTGCTCTTTGGCAGCTGCGTACCTACGCTGGGCAGCCACAGCATCCACATAGGCCTGCTCTATGGTCTGGCGCAGGTTGTTGCGGGCAATATCCGCGTTGATCTGCGCATCCTGCTGCTGCAGTTTGGCGCGCTGCACGTTGCTGCGAGCCTGAAGACCGTTGAAGATAGGGACCTGCAGCGAGAACCCGAAGCTCTTGCCTACTCCATCCTTCAGCTGATCGAAGTAATCATAGGTTTCCCTTCTGAACGAGGTAGTGGGCGAGTACACGACGAAAGGCACCGTGCCCTCAGAGTCCAGGAAACCGATGGGGGTTTCCTGCAGCGGTCCAACCACCGGGAATCGGAAATCCCGGGCACTGGAGTAGAAGGTATTCAGGCTCCCGAACATGGACAGGCGCGGGTAATAAGCACCACGAGCCACATCCAACCCTTTGGAGGCACTTAATACGCGCAGATCAGCGGCCTTGATGGCGGGCAGCGTCTGAACCGCGGTATCGAATACCTGGTCGCCACTCAGCAGCACGGGGTCCTGATCAGGATCCGGTATCTGTGGAATCTCAATTTGGAAATCCTGCGAAGCAGGCAGGTTCAGCAGCTGCATCAGCGACAGCCGGGAGATATCGCGCTGGTTTTCCGCGTTTATCAGCTCCAAATCATCCGCCGCCAACTGCGACTCCAGGTCCAGCACGGAGTTTTCGGCCACGCTCCCTGCCTCGAAAAGAAGCCTGGTGCGGTCGAGCTGCTGTTTTGTCAGATCACGTGTTTGCTGCGAAATCTTGATCAGCTCGTCGGCGAAAAGTATGTTCAGGTAGGAGGTGACAATCTGGATGGTAATGTCGTTCTGGGCCGAAAGTACGTCCTGCTCCACAGCCTGCAGCTCCAGCTCGCTTTGCTTGATGCTGTTTGTTTGCTGAAAGCCCATGAACAAGGGCACAGACGCGCTGAGCTGGAAGTTGTTGGTCTGGCTTTGTTCCGAACGCAGGTCCGACGTCGTTGGGTCTACGTATGTGCCATAGTTGAAATTATAGGAGGAGCTTCCGTTGATGGAGGGAAGTCTGCTGAACCTGTTCTGCCGCAGTTCTGTCTCGGAAAGCCCCTTGTTGAGCTTGGTTCGCCGCACCTGCAGGTTGTTGGTATTGGCATACTCCACTGCCTCCCGCAGCGTCCACACGCCATCGCCGCCTGGTTCTTGCTGTGCCGAGGCACCAGAGGCACCAGCCAACGAGAGACCCATGGCCAGCAGCAGGCTTTTGGTTGATTTTTTCATAGTTCGCTACTTGTCTTATAGGTCGATGTTAGGGATATAGACAACATGCTGCACCCAGCTCAGCTGCTTGAGATACTCCAGGGTAATCGGCTTGATGCCGGAGTCCATCTCTATAAACTGGCGCGCCCGCTCATGCTTTCCCTTTCGGGAAACGCTCATGGTGGCGATGTTGCAGTCGTCGTGCGCCAGAATGGAGGCAATGAAGGCAATGCTTCCCTTTTTATCCTCCGCGTCGATGATCAGGGTATGCAGGTTGGCAGAGAAACTGGCGGTAAAGCCGTCTACCTCCACAATCTGGATCACGCCCCCGCCGCGGCTCTGGCCGATCACCTCTACCTCACGGTCTCCGGCCTTCAGGTTAAGCTTAATGGTGTTGGGGTGCATGGTAGAGGCATTTCCAACAGAGCGGAAGCTATACTTCAGCCCGTGCTCCCTGGCGTAGTCAAAAGCCTCCTTTATGCGCTTGTCGTCCGTTTTAAAGTCCAGCAGGCCGGCTACGATGGCGCGGTCGCTGCCGTGGCCCTCGTAGGTGCGGGCAAAGGAGTTGTAAAAGGTGATGACTGCCTCCTCCGGGGCGGCGCCCAGGATACGGATGGCAGCTCTGGCAATACGCACCACCCCAGCCGTATGCGAACTGGATGGCCCTATCATCACTGGCCCGATCATATCGAAAACACTACTTTTCTCAGCCATACACTCTATATCGTGAAAACCAAATTTAGCAATTATGTGGCAGCTTTGCGCTATTCCAGGTTTAATTTAGCCTTATTTCTACAAACACCGTCTTTATATCTACTAACGCTTGGCTAGCATCTATCATTTAAGCCTGTCAGCGGCAGTAGTTTATACTTTGAGCGTAAACCGCTTGCCTGGGATGGAAACCAATTGTTGCCTGCATAACGCAGCCTATAAATGTTTTCTTAATTTTGCGGAAACCACCTCACTTTAAACCCACATGCAGATGGAGCATACTTTTAAACCAGAAGTGCTGGAACAGCTGAAGCGGCTGGAGGAGAAATATGTGCCCCTGGGGCAGGACCTGGCTGCCTACCTGGAAGGCCTCTACCACACCAGCTTCCTCTCCTACTGGGATTACATTCACCTGGACACGTTGCTGAGCCTGCAGAACCCGCGCACCAGCATTCCGGATGAGAAGATCTTCATCATGTACCACCAGATCACAGAGCTATACTTTAAGCTGTGCCTGGAGGAGTATAGGCAAATTGGTGAGGACAAGGAAATTACAGTGGACGTGCTCATCCGGAGGTTAAAGCGCATTAACCGCTACTTCGACAACCTGATCAACTCCTTTGATGTAATGGTGGACGGCATGGACCCGAAACAGTTCCTGCAGTTCCGGATGGCGCTGATGCCAGCCAGCGGATTTCAGTCGGTGCAGTACCGCTTCATCGAGATCGCCTCTACGGACCTGCGCAACCTGGTGGACAAGGCCAAGCGCTCGGTATTGGGACTGGAAAGCACGCACGAGGAGATGATCGGCTGCATTTACTGGAAGGAGGGCGCCACCGAGGTAGCCTCCGGTGCCAAGACCCTGACGCTGGTGCAGTTCGAGCAAAAGTATACCACCTCACTTATCAGCTTTGCCAAAGAGTACACGAACAAAAACGTATGGAGTGTATACAAGCGCCTGCCGGAGGCGGATCAGCAGAACCCCAAACTTAAGCACGCCATGCGCGACCTCGACAGCAACGTGAACGTGAACTGGCCGCTGATGCACTACAAGTCCGCCGTCCGCTATCTGCAGCGCGACCCGGAAGTGATTGCCGCCACCGGTGGCACCAACTGGCAAAAGTACCTGCCCCCGCGCTTCCAGAAACGAATCTTTTACCCGGAGCTGTACTCTGAGCAGGAAATTGAGGAATGGGGCAAAGGCTGGGTTGACAAGGTGCTGAACGGGGATATCTAACAATTTTGAATTTTGAAGGAGTGATTGAGTGTGTAGTTGGAATGTTTTTAGGTATAAACTTGTCAATTTATTGTTCGATTGAGCGGCAACATAATGTTCATCCATCCACTCAATCACCCAATCAGAATTAATTAAAAAGTTTAAGGCTAACTACCTTACCTGTTATAGATGAGAAAGAAAGAATTGGATCTGGTGCTTCCGCCAGAGCTGGCATTTGATGCGCAGCAATTAGAAAGGGAGCTTTTAAAAACCGCCCGGGTGCAGCCCGAGGATGTGAAATTCCTGCACCGCATGAAGCGCTCCATCGACGCGCGCGGGCGCCAGGTGCAGGTGCGCGTGCGTGCCGATGTGTACCTGGATTCCCCTCCTGCCGATATTATCTCCCCGGTTTATACTTACCCGGATGTTTCCGATGCCAGACAAGTGGTAATCGTGGGTGCTGGTCCTGCCGGGCTTTTTGCAGCCCTGCGCTGCATCGAGCTGGGCCTGAAGCCGGTGGTGCTGGAGCGCGGAAAGGACGTGCGTAGCCGCCGCCGTGATCTGGCCGCCATCAATAAAGAGCATATCGTAAACCCTGACTCAAACTACTGCTTTGGCGAAGGCGGTGCCGGCACTTATTCTGACGGCAAGCTGTATACCCGCTCCAAAAAACGCGGCGACCTGCAGCGCATCCTGCAGATCTTTGTGCAGCACGGCGCTACGCCGGACATACTTTTTGACGCCCACCCGCACATCGGCACCAACAAGCTGCCTAAGATAATAGAGGCTCTCCGGGAGACGATCCGCGACGCCGGCGGCGAAGTGCATTTCGACAGGCGCGTTACTGATTTTATACTTGAGAACGGGGAGATGCGCGGCGTGGTGACGCAGGACGGAAAGGCATATACCGGGGAGTCGGTTATACTTGCCACCGGCCACAGTGCCCGCGATATCTTTGAACTGCTGCACGAGAAGGGCATTCTGATCGAGGCTAAGCCCTTTGCCATGGGGGTGCGCGTGGAGCACCAGCAGCAACTGATAGACAGCATACAGTACAAGTGTGAGGACCGCGGGCCCTACTTGCCGGCCTCCTCCTACGCGTTGGTGCACCAGACGCAGTATGAAGGGAGGCAGCGCGGTATCTTTTCGTTCTGCATGTGCCCGGGCGGCTTTATCGTTCCCTCAGCCACGGCCCCCGGCGAGGTGGTGGTAAACGGCATGTCGCCTAGCCGCCGCGATTCCAAATTCTCCAACTCCGGTATCGTAGTGGCTATTGAGCTGGAGGACATGGAACTGGAGAAGTATGGCCCACTGGCCGGTCTGCACATGCAGCAGGCCCTGGAGCAAAAGGCATGCGCCATGGCCGGCGGCACGCAGGCGGCTCCGGCGCAATTATTACAAGATTTTGTAAACCGGAAAGTAAGCAAAGAGCTGCTCGGAACCTCCTATCAGCCGGGGCTGGTGTCGGTGGACCTGAACGAACTTTTTTCCGAAGACATGGCGTACAGGTTGCGTGAGGGATTCAAGGCCTTTGGCAACAAGATGCGCGGCTACCTGAGCAACGAGGCCCAGATCGTGGGTGTGGAAAGCCGCACCTCCTCTCCTGTCCGCATCCCCCGCGACCGTGATACGCTGGAGCATGTGCAGGTAAAAGGGCTTTACCCTTGCGGCGAGGGAGCCGGTTATGCCGGTGGTATCGTGTCGGCGGCCATGGATGGGGAGCGCTGTGCCGAGAAAGCGGCGATACGTGCCGGTGTGGCAATAGCTTAAACTAAAGTATAAACTATCAAAGCCGAAACCTCAGTTGGACTGATATTTATGTGTTTTGAGTAACGGTGCGGAATTGACCTTAACTTAACCTTTCCATCCAACCCAAAGTAAAACAGTATACTTTTGGAGAACATGATTTAACCTGAGATATGAAAAAAACTGTTGTTTTAGGCGCCTCTGATAACCCGGCCCGCTACGCTTACAAGGCGGTGCACCGGCTGCAGCAGCACGGCCATGAGGTGGTGCCCGTTGGAATTAAGAACGCGGAAGTAGGTGGCAAGCAGATTATTACCGACAAATCGGAGCCGATCGAAGATGTGGATACCCTGACGCTGTACGTGGGGCCTCAAAATCAGCCGGTATGGTATGATTATATCCTGAGCCTGAAGCCCAAGCGCATTATATTTAACCCTGGCACGGAGAACCGCGAGCTGGAGGAAATGGCCCAGCAGGCCAACATTGAGACACTGCACCACTGCACCCTGGTAATGCTGGCAACGGATAGTTATTAGAAAGTATGATTTTATCCTAAAAAGTATAACCTCCTTAAAACAGCTCCGTATATAAAGGAAAACAAGGACAGATGGCATTTGTTGTCTATGTTCTGAATAAGCAGGGATCTTGATGAAAGATCCCTGCTTTATTTTTATAGGTGCTTAGAAAGAAATAAGCCTCGGCTCACTGTAGTAGTGTGAGCCGGGGCTTATTCATGACTTCATTGCAATTACTGGGTTATTTCCTCCTCATCATACTTGGCCGTGCCGGTCGGGTTCGTTTCTTCTTCCGCGGGGTCCTCCTCCATCAGGTGGCGCATACTTGCGGCCAGCGCCATGTCGGGCATTAGGTTGGAGCTGGTAGTCTGCAGCTTGTTTTTAAGGCCTGATACGATGCGGGTCTCCCCTTTCATGAGTGCCTCATAACCGTCAAGCGCTACTTCCTCCGGTTCGGACAGGCTGCCGTTGGCGGCCCGGGTATGCGCGGCGCCTGCCCTGCGGAAGAACATGGTGTTGCTGGGGCCAGGGCAAAGGGCCGTTACGGTAATGCCGGTGTCCTTCAGTTCATTGGAAAGTGCCTCCGAGAAAGACAGCATAAAGGCCTTGCTTGCCCCGTAAATAGCCATCAGCGGAGATGGCATGAACGACACGACAGAGGCCAGGTTCAGTATTTTTCCGTCACTGCGTTGCTTCATCTCAGGCAGGAAAAGTTTTGTTAACTCCACTGGGGTGGTGATATTGAGCTGGATGATAGCTTTCTCGCGCTCCAGGTCGGTCTCGAAGAACATGCCGTGTACCCCGGCACCGGCATTGTTCACCAGTACATCGACCTGCAGGCCGGCATTGTGCACTTCCTGGTATACTTCACGCGCCGCCTCCAGGCGTGTAAGGTCCGCTGTAATAATGCAGATATGCTCCAGTAGGTGCTGGTCCTGCAGGTAATGACCGAGTTTGCGCATGCGTTCGGTACTACGGGCCACCAGTACCAGGTTGTAGCCGTCCTTGGCAAAGAGCTTGGCAAATTCCATCCCGAAGCCATTGGAGGCTCCTGTGATCAGTACTGTCTTTTCCTTGTTCTTGTCTTTCATCGTTTTCATAGCTTATACTTTTGCTGCCTAATTTTAGAAGTTTACAGGTATATGATTGTACCAGCACCAGCACCATTAAGTTTCCTTTGTTTGATGTAGAGGAAAAGTGGACGAGCCAGCGTGTAAGTTTTGGAAGTTGCAGTCGGGCCTAGAAGTATAGCTTGAGGTTCGCCTTACAGCAAATCAGCTAATACAAAAAGGGCCCGGGCATATAGCCATGCCCGGGCCCTTACCGAAAGTATAAAAAGTATGCTATGAGGCGAACTGTGCGCTTCGGAACTATAAAGCCTCTCTCTATACTTTACGCTAGGGCTGTTACACCTGAATTTTCATTTTGCTTAACCCTGAACAAGTAGACCAGCACGGTTTGCAGAATCCTATAGAATTTAACGTTAAGCGGCCTCCCGCCTCAGTACCTCCAGCGGCGGACGGTTGAGGATGCCCCGGCTGTTGAGCATCCCGATAAAGACGGTGAGCGCCGTGATGCCGATAAATACAGGCAACAGCGGCGACAGATCCGGTACGAAGGCCACCTCAAAGCTGAACACAGCCAAGGCCCAGCTGGCCGCCACAGAAAGTATGATGCCCGTGCCCGCAGCCAGTGCGCCCAGCAGCAGGTATTCGAAGGCGTTTATGCCCAGGATCTGCCTGCGGCTGGCACCTAGTGTGCGTAATAATACACTTTCCTGCACCCGCTGGTACTTGCTGTTGTTGATGGAGCCGATCAGCACCAGCAGTCCTGTGCTAATGCTGAAGAGGGCCATGAACCGAATCACGAAAGAGATCTTGCCGAGTATATCATCCAGCGTTTCAAGTATAAGCCCCAGGTCGATGGCCGATACGTTGGGAAACTGGCGCACGAGCGCCTGCTGGAAAAGCGCTGCCTGCTCGTCCGTATCCGTGCGCGTCATCAGCACATGAAACTGCGGGGCTTCCTCCAGCACCCCCTTCGGGAACAGCAGCAGGAAGTTCGTCTGCACGCGGTTCCACTCGATCTCCCGCAGGTGGGTAATAACCGTCGGAATCAGCGCGCCCTGCACGTTAAAGATCAGCGTGTCCCCAAGCCCGGCTTTAAGTCGCTCGGCATAACCTTCTTCTATAGAGATGGGTATGGCCGCATTCGGATCCGTAACCTCTCCCTGCCACGTACCTTCCACCGTTTTCTCCGAACTGATGAGCGAGTCACGGTAGGTGACCCTAAACTCCCGGGTAAAGGCTCTTTCTGAAATCCCCAAGGTGGTATCAGCTCGAACATTGGCACCGGTCAGGCCGTTTATTTCCTCCAGGCGCATGGTTACCACCGGCACCGATTGTAGAATCGGCAGTCCCTCCTGTCTGACAAGGTCGGTAACGGCCTCCTTCTGCGCGGACTGAATGTCGAACAGCACCATGTTAGGCTGGTTCTCGCTGGCGGCAAAGGCTACCTCGCTCAGCAGAATGCGCTGCATCAGGAACAGCGTGGCGATAAGCGCGGTGCCCAGCCCGATGGAGACCGTGAGCAGCAGCGTCTGGTTGTTTGGCCGATACAAGTTGGCAAGACTCTGGCGCCACACATAGCCCCAGTGCACCGGGAAAAAGCGCTTCACGACCCACATCATCAGACGGGCAATCAGGGCCAGCACCACAAAGCCCACAAACACGCCACCGGTAAAGGCCAGCGCCTGCAACCAGGTACCCAGTTGGAAGTAGGAGAACAGGAAAATAAAGGCGACGATGAGGAAGTACACGCCCCAACGGAGCTTATCTGGCTGTTTAGACACATGCTCTATGCCCGCCCGTAGCGTGATGAGTGGCGAAATGTTGCGGATGGAGAGCAGCGGAAGCAGCGCAAAAAGCACGGCCACCACCACGCCAATGGCAATCCCCTGCAGAATAGCTGACCAGGAAACCGCTACCGTCACATCCACCGGCAGGAAGGTCTTGAACAGCTCCGGCAAGTATAACTGGATCAGGCTGCCAAGCAGCGCACCCACCACTGAGCCGATCAGCCCCATTGCAATCACCTGGAACAGGTAGATCAGGAAGGCCTGTTTGCCGCTCACGCCCAGGCAGCGAAGCACGCCAATAGTCGCCAGTTTCTCGCGTATGTACACATGCACGGCGCTGGCCACGCCCACGCACCCCAGCAGCAGGGCCACAAATCCCACCAGCGCCAGGAAGCGGGCCAGGTCCTCATACGATTTCCCGGTGCTTTCCTTGCGGCTCTCGATGGTGTCATAGCCAAAGCCCGCCTCGTCCAGCCGTTTCTCCAGCCGCTTCACCAGCTTGTCCGGGTCTATCGATGCGGGTAGTTTGTAGTAGTGGTAGTAGCTCACGCGGCTGCCTTTCTGCACCAGGCCCGTTTCCTCCAGGTAGTGGCGCGGAATGTATACAGCTGGCGCAATAGTGGCTGTCATGGCCGTTTGGCCCGGTATTTTATGCAAGGCCCCCGCGATCTCAAACGTCTGGTTGCCCACCTGTATCGAATCGCCGGGCTTGGCATTGTACTGCAGCAGCAGCGTCTGGTCTACCAGCGCCTTACGCCCCTCTTCCCTGAAAGTATGGCTGGCACGCTGGGGCTCCGTCTCGATGGAACCGTAATAGGGAAAACCACCCCGCTCCAGCGCCCGCACCTGCACCAGCCGGGTTCCGCCGGTTGACTTGAACTGCACCATCGACACAAAGCGCACTTCATCGGAGCGGTCGCCGCCCACGGCAATAGAATCCAGCAACTGCTGCTGGTCTTCCTCTATCTCCTTGTTGGCGGCAATCACCAGGTCTGCCCCGATCAGCGACTTCGCCTGGCTGTCAATGTCGGCGCGAAGGTTGTCGGCAAAGGAGTTGATGGCCACCAGCGCGGCAATGCCCAGTACGATGGATGAGATGAAGAGCGCCAGTCTGCCCCTGTTGCGGCGGCTGTCGCGCCAGGCCATTTTCAGGAGCCAGCGCAGGCGCAAAGGCCGTTTTCGGGGTAAATGTAGGGTGGTATCGGACACAGAATCTTTTTTTGAGGTGAAGGATTTCGGGTGAAGCAGTTATTTATACTTCTATACTTTACCCGTTGTTAACCACAGAGGTAACTTCATCTGAAACTACTGTGCCGCCTTTGATGCGGATGATGCGGTCGGTCTTGGCAGCCAGCTCCAGGTCATGCGTTACCAGCACCAGTGTGGTGCCTGCCTCCCGGTTCAGATCGAAGAGCAGTTTCTCCACGCGCTCGCCGGTTTCCTCGTCCAGGTTGCCAGTGGGCTCGTCCGCAAAAAGTATGGCCGGCCTGTTAGAGAAGGCCCTTGCCAACGACACCCGCTGCTGCTCGCCACCGGAAAGCTGCGTGGGGTAATGCACGGCCCGCTCCGCCAGGCCAACGCGTGCCAGCAAATCCATCGCCTGCTGCTGCACGTTGCGCTCCCCGCGCAATTCCAGGGGCACCATCACGTTCTCGAGGGCGGTGAGCGTGGGGATCAGCTGGAAATTCTGGAAGATAAAGCCTACGTATTGGTTGCGCACCTGCGCCCGCTCATCCTCTGAAAGGTCGTCCAGTTTGATCCCATTAAGTATAACGGAACCGGAGGAGGCCCTGTCGAGGCCGGCGCATAGGCCCAGCAGCGTGGTTTTGCCGCTGCCGGAGGGGCCTACAATAGCGCAGACATCCCCAGCCTCTAACGAAAAATTTATACCTTGCAGCACGGTCAGGTGTCGGTCGCCGCTGTCGTAGGTCTTCTTCAGGTCTTTTATTTCAAGTATGGTAGGCACTTTGATTTGTTTGGTTTTAGGTTGATATAGCAAGAAGGCCCGCGCAAAGTATAACGCTGCAGGCGCATCCTCCGAACAAAATAACTCTTTGGGTACGTTATAGGTTTAGCCCAGGGCAAGTATAAATTTAGGAAAAATTAAACGATGACGATAAAGAATCAGTTTTTAACCCTTGGATTGGCAGCCCTTACCGCCTTTTACGGCTGTGGCGAAGGCCAGACAAGTGCGAATATAGCGGCAGAGAAGGAAACACGCGCCGCCGGAAGTCCCGACGCGAAAGCCGAGGCGGAGACGCAGATCATCCTTTTCTTCGGCAACAGCCTCACGGCCGGCTACGGGCTCGATCAGCCAGACCTGGCCTTCCCCGGCCTCATACAGCAGCGCATCGACTCCCTGGACCTGCCCTACAAGGTGGTGAACGCCGGATTGAGCGGGGAAACCACGGCAGGAGGCAAGAGCCGCATCGATTGGTTGCTGAAGAAGCAGCCCGTGGATATTTTTGTGCTGGAACTCGGCGCCAATGATGGCTTGCGCGGTATTTCCACGGAGGAAACCTACGCCAATCTCAAGGCCATCATTCAGAAAGTGCGCGCCAGCAACCCCGAGGTAAAAATTATACTTACCGGTATGCAGATGCCACCAAGTATGGGCCAGCAGTATTCGAAGGATTTCCGGGAGGTGTTTACCCGTGTGGCGGAAGAGGAAAGCGTGGCGCTGGTGCCTTTTCTGCTGGAAGGCGTGGGCGGAGAGGCTGACCTGAACCAGGGCGACGGCATCCACCCGACGGAGGAAGGCCAGAAGATACTGGCTGAGAATGTATGGGAGGTGCTGGGGCCGATCCTGCAGGAGGAAGCGGTAGCTGCAGGAGTATAAAATCAGTTTGATTCGAAAAAAGTCGGAAATTTTCAGCCATATCGTAACCTTCTATAACCAGTGCCGTTAGTAAGTATGGCTAAAAGTTGAAAACTTGATTTTCATAAACACGAAACGGCTCCTCATTTATGGGGAGCCGTTTCTGATTTTACAGGTTTTTCAAGGCAACTATTCCTCCGCCACCTCAGACTTCATCTTCTCTGAAAGTATAAACGAGGCGCCTTTCTGCACTAGCTGCGCATCCTGTGGCAATTCCTCCTCCAAACGGATTTCGGTAAAGCCATTCTCTGTGACGCCCGTCTCCACGGGTAGCATTTTGAACGTGTTCTCGCTGAGCTGCTGAAAAACGTAGGCTTTGTTCTTGTACAGCACGACCGCCTCTTCCGGAACGGAGGTCGCCGCATGTTTGCCCGTCAGGATATGGCCGTTGATGTACATGCCCGGCAGCAGGCCTTTGTGCTGGTTGTCCTTTATCTCGGCATGCACCGGCACCACGCGGGTCTCGCCCGCAAAGGATTTCCCGACGGCGAAGATCTCCGCCTCCACCTCCTGCCCCGACACGTTAGGCAGCGAGAAGACTACCTTCTGCCCTTTCTCCAGCCGCGAAAAATCTTTCTCGAACACATTTAGGTCCAGGTGCAGGTGGCTGTCGTCAATGATCTGCAGCACAGGCTGGTTTGGCTCTGCAAACGAGCCCAGGTTGATGGCGATGGATTGCACGTAACCCGAAATGGGGGCCGTGAGGTTGAGGGTACGCGTGATGCGGCCGTTCTCCACGCTCTTAGGCGAGATGCCCAGCGTCAGCAACTGCTCCCGCAGCGAGTTCAGCTTCGCCTCTAGCACTTTTACTTCGCTGGTGGCCTGCTGGTACCTGCGCAGGGCGCCAACCTGCTCCTCCGAAAGCATTTTCTGGCGCTCATACTCCTGCCGTGCCATACCCAGCTGGCTGCTTGCTGAAAGATAGGCTTCCTGCAGCTGCAGCAGGTCCGGATTTTCGATGGTGGCCAGCACCTTCCCTTTCTGCACAAGGTCACCCTCTATCACGTGGATGCTGCGCACCATCCCCCCCATTAAGGGGCTCACACTGGCCATACCCTGCGGCGGCAACGACAGCTGCCCTTTGGCGGACACACGGGTGGAAAGCGTGCGCTCCTCCAGGGGGCCTACCTCTAGCTTGCTCACCTGCTGCATTTCCTTGGAGAACTGCACTACATCTGGTGCTGTGGCCGCAGCGGGAGCTTCAGCCTTCGTTGTCTCTGGGGTAGTCTCTGCCTGCTCTGAACAGGCCGTGGTGAAAAGTATGGCGGCGATTGCTGCCGGTATTATATATCGTTTCATGTTTATTCTTCTCCGGTTAAAAACTGTAGGTTGATGATGCTCTGGTTATAATGCAGGAGGGCGTTGAGGTACTGCAGGCGCAGCGTGTAGGCCTGCTCCATGGCTTGCACAAACTCCACGTAATCCACCTCTCCCAGCCTGAAACTGATGTCAGCGGCCTTCTCGAGCTGCGCCGCCTGCTGCAGCGCCCCCTGCTCGTAGTACTGAAGCTGCTGCGCCTGCTTCTCCAGCTCCTGCAAGGCGTTTTTCAAGTCGGTTTCGAGGCTACGTTCGCGCGCCTCCGCCTGCTTCTGTACTGCCTGCTCATGCAGGCGTGCCGCCGTTATCTTCGATTTCTGCGCTCCGAACCAGAGCGGCACCGAAATGCCTGCCTCCACACCCGTAAAGCGGTCGGAGTTGCCGTAAACCCGTGACGGGTCGTGCCCCGGGCTCTCGCCGATAAAGGTCTGGTTGAAGTAGCCGATGCTAAAGTCCGGCAGCAGCCTGGCCTTCTCAAGCTTGGTTTCCTGCTGCGCCACCTGCACCTCGCTTTGCAGCAGCTGCAGCCATACGTGTGCGGCGGTTGTGTCGGTCAATACCTGGGAGGTATACTTCTGTTGCGGGGCCGCGGCAAAATACACAGCTCCCTCGGGTGCGTGCAGCAGCTGGCGCAGGCGGGTTTCCGCTATGGTTGCGTCAGCGGTGGCTTGTGCCAGCTCGGCTTGCATGCCCAGTCGCTTGGCCTCTGCTGTGGCGCGCTCCAGGGCTCCCGTTTCGCCGGCGCGTTCCCGCACGCGGGCTGCCCGCTCAAAGTTGGCGAAGAGCGAGTCCTGGGCAAGTATAAGCTGCCGCCTGCCCTGCATGTGCTGCCACTGCTCAAAAGCCAGCTTCACATCGCGCAGCACCTGCCGCTCCGTCAGCCGTTGCCGGATCTCCGCCTGTGTGGCATGTGCATCGGCTAGCCTGGCTTGCCGCCCATACACGGTCGGAAAAGCGAATTGCTGTGCGATGGTGATCTCCTCATCCGTCTCTGCGGTACTGACCTGGCCGCGCTTATAGTTCAGGCTGGTCTTGGGCAGATCGTAGGCCGCTCCCTTCAGGGCCCTTTGCCGTTCGGTTTCCAGCTGTGCCGCGCGGAGCGTAGGGTTGTTCTCGCGCGCATATTGCAAAGCTCCCTGCAGATCCAGCTGCTGCGGCGCCTCCTGTGCCTGAGTGGAAAGGCCGCCGCCAAAGTATAAACCTATACTTAAGAGAAGCAGCACAACCGGGTGTACCCTAACAATTTGTGCTTTTTTCTCCTCTTTGGAAGTAAAGATGAAGTAAAGCACCGGCAGCACCACCAGCGTTAGCATCGTGGAGGTTACCAGGCCCCCGATCACCACCGTGGCCAGTGGCCGCTGCACCTCTGCCCCGGCAGACCCGGAGAGCGCCATCGGCAGGAAGCCCAGGGCTGCCACGGAGGCCGTCATGAGCACCGGGCGAAGGCGCACGGTGGTGCCCTCGATCACCCGTTCATACACATCGTCCCATCCCTCCCGTTTGAGCTGGTTCAGGTAGCCGATCAGTACGATGCCGTTCAGCACCGCCACCCCGAACAGGGCAATGAAGCCGACTCCGGCCGATATACTGAACGGCATATCGCGCAGCCAGAGGGCAAAGATGCCTCCGATGGCAGCCAGCGGTATGGCCGTGAAAATGAGCAGCCCCTGCTTCATCGACCTGAAGGTAAAGTATAAAAGCACCAGGATGAGCAGCAACGCCGCCGGCACCGCGATCTGCAGGCGCTGCTTGGCGTTTACCAGGTTCTCAAACTGACCGCCATAGGTGATGTAGTAGCCGGCGGGCAGTTTTAGCTCCTGCTCCAGCTTTAGCTTTACCTCCTCCACGATCGACTCCACGTCGCGGTCGCGCACGTTAAAGCCGACCACAATGCGGCGGCGGCCTTCCTCGCGGGAAATCTGCATGGGCCCATTCTCCACACGGATGTCAGCTACCTGTAGCAGCGGCACTTGGCCACCGTTTGGCAGCGGCACGAAGAGTTCCTCAATATCGTTCAGGTTCTGGCGAGAATCCTGCTGCAGGCGCACCACCACGTCAAAGCGGCGATCCCCCTCGTACACCGAACCTGCGGTTTCGCCGGCAAAGGCCGTGCGCAGCACGCGGTTCACGTCCACTACCTGTAGGCCATACTGTGCCAGTCGCTCGCGTTTATACTCCACCACAATCTGCGGCAAGCCCGTCACCTCCTCCACAAAGAGGTCCTGCGCGCCCTGCACCGGGCGAATCAGGCGTTCTGCCTCGCTTGCCAGCGCACTCAGCTCGTTCAGATCCTCGCCATAGATTTTGACGGCCACATCCTGTCGGGCACCCGTGATCAGTTCGTTAAAGCGTAGCTGGATGGGCTGCTGAAAACCATAGTTCACGCCTGGCAGCACCTGCAGCGCAGAATCCATCTTGGCTGCCAGTTCCTCGCGGGTGCTGGCGCTGGTCCATTCTTCGCGGGGTTTAAGCAGGATCATCACGTCGGCTGCCTCAATCGGCATGGGGTCGGTCGGTATCTCGGCTGTTCCGATCTTGCCGATCACTTCCTTCACCTCCGGAAAGTTTTTCTGCAATATCTCACTGGCCTTTAGGGTGGTTTGGATCGTTTGCTCAAGCGATGCTCCGGGCACCAGGCGCAGGTCCATGGCAAAGTCACCCTCATCCAGCTGCGGGATAAACTCCCCGCCCATGCGGCTGAACACTACCAGGCTGAGGGCCAGCAGGCCGAGCGCCATTCCCAGGATCAGTGCTTTGCTGCGCAGGGCAAACTTGATGACCGGCTGGTAATAGTACATGATCTTGTCCATGAGCCGGTCGGAGATGTTGCGCTTGTGCTTTGTCTTTTTGCTCAGCACCAGCGTGGAGATCATCGGCACATAGGTAAGCGAAAGGATGAGCGCGCCGATAATGGCAAAGCTCACGGTCTGCGCCATCGGCCGGAACATCTTGCCCTCAATGCCTACCAGCGCCAGAATCGGCAGGTAAACGATGAGGATAATGATCATGCCGAAGGCGGCGGAGTTCATAATCTTGGAGGCGGCGCTTTCCACTTCCAGGTCCATTTCCCGCTGCGTGAGCTTTCGGAGCGGCAGGTTGGCGTTCTTGGCCACGATAAAGTGCAGCACAGACTCCACAATAATCACCGAGCCGTCCACGATCAGGCCGAAGTCGATCGCGCCCAGGCTCATCAGGTTGCCCGATACGCCAAACAGGTTCATCATGGTGATGGCAAACAGCATGGAGAGCGGGATAACCGAGGCTACCACCAGGCCGGCCCGCAGGTTGCCCAGCATGAGCACCAGCACAAACACCACGATCAGGCCGCCTTCTATCAAGTTTTTGATGACCGTGTTCACAGCCCTGTCTACCAGTTCGCTGCGGTCGAGATAGGCGCTGATCTCCAGGCCTTCGGGCAGCGATGCCTGAATGGTCTTTACCCGCTCCTGCACCTCCTTGATCACCTGCGAGGAGTTGGCGTCTTTGTACATGAGCACGATGCCGCCCACCACTTCGCCCTCATTGTTGCGGGTAAGCGCACCATAGCGCACGGGGTGGCCATACTTTACCTCCGCCACATCGCTCACCAGCACCGGCACACCATTGCGGTTGTTGATCACGATCTGCTCAATGTCACCGAGCTCGTTCACCATACCCAGGCCACGGATAAAGAAGGCGCTGTTGTTTTTTTCGATATAGGCGGCACCGGTGTTCTCATTATTCATGCTGATGGCCTCCAGCACGTCGGGCACGGTCAGGTTCAGGCTGCGGAGGCGGTCCGGGTTCAGGGCCACTTCATACTCTTTCAAAAAGCCGCCAAAGCTGCTTACGTCGGCCACGCCGGGCGTTCCGAGCAGTTGCCGGCGCACGATCCAATCTTGGATAGTGCGTAGCTCCATGGGTGTGTACTCCTTGGTGCTTCCTTCCTTCGCGTGGATGGTGTACTGGTAAATCTCCCCGAGGCCGGTGCTGACAGGGGCCATTTCGGGTGTGCCTACCCCCGGCGGAATCTCCTCCACGGCCAGGTCGAGGCGCTCCTTGATGAGCTGGCGGGCCAGGTAAATGTCTACGCCGTCCTCAAAAACGACGGTGATTACGGATAAGCCAAAGCGCGACACCGAGCGCATCTCAATGGCGTCGGGCACGTTGGCAAGGGCAATTTCTATGGGGGTGGTGATGAAGCGCTCTACCTCCTGGGCCGCCAGCGTGGGCGAGGAAGTGACCACCTGCACCTGGTTGTTGGTGATGTCGGGTACGGCATCTACGGGCAGTTTGGTGAGGTTGTAAATACCCACCACCACCAATGCCAGCACCATCAGCCCCACCACCAGTTTGTTATGTATGGAGAAACTAATAATCTTCTGAAACATGATCTGCAGTTTAATTCTAAGTATAACCTGCCCGGAATAGCGTGATGATACCGCACAAAGTATAGCCTGTGCGGCACAAACAAAGTATACATCTCGTTATGGAAATCTATACTTACCCCGGGTACATAAGAAATTAAGCTGCCTGCCGTGGCGGGCGCCACAGCGCAAAGGCGATATGTTTTACCTGCTCCGCCGCCAGCTGCACGGGCCTTCCCTGCGGGACTACCAATACCCTGAGAACCAGCTGTGTGAACTCGTGCGTCACCGTGAGGGTGGCACAGCAGGTGCAGGCGCAGAACACCGGGCAGGTGTCCTCGTGGAAAGGGCTCTCGCCGGTGGTGTGGGCGGGATCCACTACCTGCTGTGCGTGCTCATGTGCAGACATGATGATGTCCGTGCATGGCTGCAAGGCCATCCAGAGCATGATAAACGACAGGAGCAGTGTAGCGGTCCTCATGGCGGCAAAAGTACGGCACAGGACCCACAAATCCATATTTACCGCCAAATCAGCTCTAAGCCAAGGGTCTGACTTGAAAATATCATAGCTGATGTTCAGGGATTTATAGTGTACGTTTTGGGCATCACAAAAAAAAGATGAAAATTTATACTTCCTCAGGCAACCTCCCTACGGGTACCCTGCATCTAAGGGGTAAAGAGCAACCAAATGCTCCTCTTGACAAACGGAAGACAACTATAGATTAAACCTTTACAGCGCGTGACAGAAGCAGAACTGATAGCAGGATGCCAGCGGGCAGACGGAAAGGCGCAGAAGCTCCTGTACGAGCGCTTTGCCTCGCAGATGTACGGCGTGTGCCTGCGCTATCTGAAGAACCAGATGGATGCCGAGGAGGCGCTGCTGAACGGGTTTATGAAAATCTACCAGCATGTGGACCGTTTCGAGGGCAAGGGCAGCTTTGAGGGTTGGGTGCGCCGGATCATGGTGAACGAGGCGCTGGCTTTTCTGCGCAAGAAGGAGCCGCTGCACCTGGCCATTGAAGATTCTTACGTGCAGGTGGCCAACCCCACCAGTGCCGACCATGACCTGGCCGAGGGCGAGCTGCTGGAATTGCTGGGGACTTTACCTGCCGGCTACAGGGCGGTTTTTAACCTGTACGCCATAGAAGGATATGCACACAAGGAAATAGCCGATATGCTCGGGATAACCGAGGGTACTTCCAAATCGCAGTTGAGCAAAGCACGCAGCATGCTGCAGCGCAGACTGGAAGGGCAAGCGGCTATAGCCGGATAAAGAAGGAGGACGAAAGATGAAACCAGAAGACATAGACAAACTATTCAAGGAGCGGCTGGGCCACACCTCTCCCACTCCGCCCGCCGACCTGTGGAATCGCCTGCAGACCCGAATGGAGGCCGGTGAGGAAAAGCCAGTTATACTTCTGACGCCGGAGGCGGAGCAGAAGAAAGAGGGCAAGCAGCGTTATTTGTGGATTTACTCTGCGGTGGCGGCCACGCTGTCGCTGCTGCTGGCGGTGGGTGTGGTGTTCTTTAACATCAACTCAGGCACACCCGAAATCAGCGGGACCATCACCAAGTATGATGGCACGCTGCCAGAGCAAAGTACAGTCGTGGAGCCTATACTGATACCTGCGCCGGAAGCAACCGCTAAGGAAAGTATGATGGCGGAGGCAGCCGACGAGAATTTGCCCGAAACAGAAAAAAAACTTACCCCCCAGGCAACCGATGAACCAACGCCAGCATCTACCCTATCAAAGAAGCCTGTAAAGCAGCTAACCCTAGCCAAAGCAACTCCTAAAGCTGCACCGCAGCCAGGCAAGGCTAAGGCAACTGTACAGGAGGTGACTATGGAAGATGCGCAGCCGGCCATCGCAGCCAACACCACTTCCGAAGCGCCTGCCGTAGAAGTGGCACCGGTAACACAGCCTGCAGCCGTTGCCAGTGCCAACCTCAACGCCGAGCCAGTGGAAATCATCATCAAGCGCGCCGTGGCCACCCAGACGGCCATGCCTGAAGAAACGGAGCAGCTAGGCAGTGGCAACAGCAGAAAAGCGCTGGCCAGGAACATCTTCAAGCAGGTGCGCAACCTGGCCTCCGGCGATGGCGTGGAGTTGGAGGAACTGGGCATCCGTGCCGACCGGGTAGCCCTGGAAACGCAGATCGGCAAGCAGAAAATCTCAAAAGTGATCAATCTCTAAATCCAAAAACATGAAACGGATTCTACTACTCGTACTGGCCATTTGCATGGCCGCCGCTACCGGTGTGTCTGCCAAAGGCGGCAATATCTTGAAAGAGCGCCTGCTCACTACCGACCAGGACACCATTGTGGTGAAAATGGCCAACGGCGCCACCATGATCCTGCACCTGGAGAACATGCAGCAACTGCAGGCCTTCCAGAACTACAGCCTCGACTCGCTGATGCGTGAGCTGACCAAGTATGTGGAGCGCGTGGACCAGATGGAAAACTCAAACCAGGAGTCGAAGGAGATGACTGTAACCTTTAACAGGTCGGAGGCCGAGGGCGGCCAGGGAGAGCAGGTAACCATTACCGTGCAGGAAGAAGACCCGCAGACGGGCAAGGTAAAAAAGGAGACGCACGAGGTAGTGCTCAACAAGGTGTTCAAGATAAAAGTGGATGTGGAGGAAGACGGCGATAACACCACTGTAAACGTGGACATGCCCACCAAGCACGAGCGCGACAGCCTCCGCCAGGTAAAGGAGGAGGAATCCTATAAGGCCACCAACGTGGGCTTCGACATGGACCTGGGCTTTAACGCCTTCACCGAGCAGGGCCGCAGCATGGTGGACCTGAGGCCGTGGGGATCGCGCTACGTGAGCCTGAACATGCGCCTGAAGTCCCAGATCGGTGGCCGCAAGAGCCCCTTCCACCTGGTGTCTGGCCTGGAGTTTGCCTTCAACAACTACATGTTCGAGGACGACATCGTGGTGGAGGACATCGATAACATGACCTTCTTCACCCTGGACCCGGAGCGTAATTTCGAGAAATCGAAGCTGACCCACTCCACCGTGAACGTACCTCTGATGGCGACGCTGGAGTTTAAGCGGGACAATGGCAAGGATGGCTTCACGCTGGGTGCCGGCCCCTTTGTAGGCTACCGCCTGGGCAGCCACACCAAGCTAAAGTATGAGGCAGGCGGCAAGACGGAGAAAGACAAGACCCGCGACAGCTTCAACCTCAGCGATTTCCATTACGGTGTGGAGGGCGTGATCGGGTACGGCGGCCTGAACCTGTTCGCCAAGTATAACATGAACGACCTGTTCAAGGATAACCGCGGCCCGCAGACGAACGTGATCAGCTTCGGCGTCCGGTTGTTCTACTAAGTATAAAACGTGTTTGTAATTTAAGGTGAGTATGAAAGAGGGGCTGTAGCAGGCCCTTCTTTTGTTTTAGCTGTTGCGCCTGAAGTTATCGATGATGATGGCGGTAGCCGTGGCCACGTTCAAAGACTCTGCCCCACCGAAGGCGGGTATTTTAATGAGCTGGTTCACCTGCTGCGCCACCTCGGGCCGGATGCCGTTTGCCTCGTTTCCCAACACCACGATGCCCTCTGGCCTGAGCTGCATGCGGTGCAGGTTCTCACCACTGAGGGCGGCGCCATAAATTTTATACTTGCCGGTGTGCTGCTGCAGCCAGGCTGGAAGGTCGAGGTAGTATACCTGCACGCGCGTGAAGGAGCCCATGGTGGAAGAGATCACCTTCGGGTTGTAAAAGTCGGCGCAGGTTTCGGAGCAGACCACATTGTGGATGCCGTACCAGTCGGCGATGCGGATGATGGTACCCAGGTTGCCGGGATCCCGGATGTCGTCGAGGGCGATAACCAGGTCTGACGGGCTGATCTGCAGTGGCTGTAGCTGTTTCATACTTGCTACGGCCAGGGCGGCGTTGTTGCTGGAGAAGGTGCCGGCTTTTACGAGCTCTTCCTCGGTCACCACCTCGTATTTTAAACCTTTGGCAAGTAGAGCGGTATGATCCCGCAGGAAGTCCTCGGTCACGAAAAGGTGCTGCAGTGCAAAGCCGGACTGTAATAATTCCAGCACACTTTTGGCCCCCTCCACCACAAAGGCTTGGTGTTGGTTGCGGTATTTTTTTACTTGCAACGATTTAATATACTTTACGACTGCTTTCGACAACATAGCTGGACACGTTTGAGATCACGATTATACATAGCCGCCCTGAGTTTTGCAATGCTGGGCCTGAACGCCTGCATCCCGACCAAAAATCTGGGGGAGGGCGAGAAGCTGCTTGTAAGTATGGAGTCAAGGGGGCTGGAAACCGTGGATCCGACTGCTATTCAGAACCTTTACCAGCAGCGGCCCAACCGCATGGTGCTGGGCTCCACCCCCTACCTGGCGCTCTACAATTTCGGCAAAAAGTTTTACGATCCGCAAAATATCCGGGCAAGGATAGCAAAACAGGAGAACCGGATGGCCACCAAGATACAGGAGGCCGGCACCGACTCCATGAAGGTGAACAAGCTGCGCGACAAGTATAACGCCCGGGTGGAGCGCCTGGAGGACAAGCTGCAGGAGGGCAACCTTGTGATGCAGCTCGGCGAGCCTCCCGCCATTTACGACTCGCTGCGCATGCAGGAGACCATGGACCAGATCGGGATTTACCTGAACTCGAAGGGCTACTTTAACCACAGCGCCGACTATACCCAGCAGGTAAAGCAGGACAAGCTCCTCTACATCGACATCAACATTAAGGAAAACCAGCCCTACCGCTACGCAGAGCTGAGCTATGGCATAGAGGACCCGCGCATCCTGCAGATCGTGAAGCGCAGTGAGCCCAGGTCGCTGCTGCAACTGGGCGAGCGCTACGACGAAGAGCAGCTGACGCTGGAGCGCGACCGCCTCTACGAGCTGCTCAAGAACCGCGGCTACTACGATTTCGCGCGGGCCTACATCGAGTTTGAGGTGGACACCAGCTATGCCGAGAGCACTGCCCGTGTGAAGACCATCATCGAAAGCCCGGAGCAGGACTCAACGCACAAAGTATACACGATAAAGGATGTATACTTTAAAACCGACGCGGACCGCTTCGGCATCCCGCGCGACACGATCGTATACAATGAGGTGAAGTATGTGGCCTACGACCACAAGTATAACCCGCTCATCCTGGACAAGAAAATAGACATTTATCCGGGGCAGCGCTACAGCCAGTTTCGTACACTAACCACGCAGCGCAAACTGGCTGACCTGGACGTTTTCCAGTTTAATAACGTGTTCTACAATAAGGCAGAAACACCCAACGATTCAACCTATGAGTTAATCGCTTTGGTGAATGCACTGCCCGCCAAAAAATTTCAGGAAACGACGGAGCTGGGTATGAACTTTACCGAGAAACGGCCTGGCCCCTTCTCCAGCCTGACGCTGCGTGTGCGCAATGTTTTTGGTGGGGCTGAGAACCTGGACTTCGGCATCCGGGGCGGCATAGAGTACCAGGCCAGCCTTGGCGACGCGGACCAGGCCGTGATGATTAAAGAGTTTGGGGTGAACACCTCCCTGTCGTTTCCAGTTATACTTTTCCCGTTCACGAATAAAAACCTGCTATCGGAGTTCAGTCCGCGTACGCGCTTTACCACCGGCTACAACAGCGAAGACCGACAGGAGTACGTCCGGTCTACCTACGAGCTGGGGCTTGATTATATCTGGCAGCGCTCCCGTACCCCTATGCAGCCGCCCGTGATGCAGTTTATACTTTCGCCGCTCAACTTCAACATTGTGCAGGGCGACATTAAGGACCAGGAGTTCAGAAGCAGGCTGGAGAATAACAGTACCGGCAGCCGCTCCCTGCTCGGCAGTTTCGACGATGGCATCATCTCCTTCGTGGGTTTTAACTTCATCTACAACACCAACGACTTTACCCAGACCCGCAACGCGCACTTCTTCCGCACCCTGGTGGAGCTGGGCGGCCTGACGAAGGAATTGGGCCTGAACCTGGACATCAACAACCTGCGCACCTACCAGTACGGCCGCATCAGTCCGGATTACCGCCGCTACATACCCTTGGGCGGGCAGCGCTACTTTGTGTACCGCGTGAATGCGGGCGTGGCCTCCCCCATGTTCAGCGGCAACACGCTGCCCTACGATAAGTTCTTCTTCGCTGGCGGTGCCTCTAGTGTGCGGGCCTGGCAGTCGCGGCGACTGGGGCTGGGCTCTTATGCGGCTTTAACGGTAACCGAGGATAAGGAGGGCAACAAAATAATTGTGCGCGATTATAACATCGAGCAGCCCGGCGAGGTGCTGCTGGAGGCGAATGTGGAGTACCGCTTTAACATGTTTAGTTTTATTAACGGGGCCTTTTTTGTGGACGCCGGCAACGTGTGGCTGCTGCAGCCGAACCAAAGCATGCCTGGCGCTGATTTTAAGTTCAACCGCTTTTACAGGGAACTGGCCGTGGGCACCGGCTTTGGCCTGCGCTTCGACCTATCGGTACTCATCCTCCGTTTCGACTTCGCCACCAAAGTATACGACCCGGCACAATGGACGGGAAACCGCTTCGTGCTACCCAAATTCAATGTTACGGACTTCTTTACCCAAAACCGCAACAGCCAAAGCACCCTGCAGATTGGTATCGGTTATCCTTTCTAAATTAGACAAGTATAAATCCCAAGTTGCGATTTACTTTGGTGGGAAAGTGAAAACCCACCCTAACTCCTCCAAGGAGGGGAATTCCTGCAAGTGTAAAATAATTCCCCTCCTCGGAGGAGTTAGGGGTGGGTTAATCGCAACTTGAAGTATAAAGTATAAAGCCCAACCAGATCTGGTTGGGCTTTATACTTTATACTTATGAAACCCTATACTTAGTAGCTCAGCAGTTCCTCCATTTGAGCGGCAACCTTATCGGGATTTGGCAGCATCATTTTCTCCAGCTCCACGTTCAGCGGAACGGCTGGCAGGTTAGCGGCGCCTAAAGTATGAATCGGCGCGTCGAGTTTCTGAAAACAGTCTTTCGACAAGCGTCCGGCCAACGATTCGGCAAAGGAGTTCAGTAGTGGCTCCTCCGTGAGCACCAGCGCTTTGCCGTGGAGTTCTACAGAGGCGCGAACCGCCTCATAATCCAGCGGGTTAAGCGTACGCAGGTCCACGATCTCTATACTTCCGGGGAACTGTTTGGAGGCTGTCTTGGCCCAGTAAACCCCCATCCCGTAGGTGATCACGGTCATGCTATTGCCCCTCCGCATCTCCTGCTCGTCGGCTTGCTGCACTATGTTGGCCTTGCCCAGCGGCAGGATGTAGTTTTCGTCCGGCTCCACGGTCTTGGCGTCCTCGGTGCCCGGCACCTTAGACCAGTACAGGCCTTTATGCTCCAGCATCACCACCGGGTTAGGGTCTAGGAAGGCGGCTTTCATCAGTCCCTTCATATCGGCGGCATTGCTGGGGAACACCACTTTGATGCCCCGGATGTTGAGCAGCGTGGATTCTATACTTCCTGAGTGGTACGGCCCGCCGCCGCCGTAGGCCCCGATCGGCACCCGGATAAGCGATTGGATCGGGAACTTGCCCATGCTCAGGTAGCAGCTCTTCGACAATTCTTCCACCAGTTGGTTGATGCCCGGCCAGATGTAATCGGCGAACTGTATCTCCACGATCGCCTTGGCCCCCACCGCCGACATACCGGCCGTCGATCCCACAATGTACGCCTCCTGGATCGGCGTATTGAACACGCGGGCATCGCCATACTTTTTAGCCAGCAGTGCGGCCTCCCGGAAAACGCCACCCAGTTCTCCGCCCACGTCCTGGCCGTAAAACAGTGCCTCCGGGTAGGTTCTCAGGATATCGTCCACGGCATGAAGGGCGGCATCCACCATAATGGTTTTGTCAGCTCCTTTCGGGCTACGCTCTCCCTGCTCCTCAGTTACCGGAGTTGGCGCGAACTCGTGTGTGTTAAAGGTGGCAGGGTCCGGAGATAGGGCGTTCAGGGCGCGTTCATAGTCGTTGGCGACCGTGCGCATGGCCTCTTGCTCCAGCAGTTTTACCTCGTCCACCTCCAGGCCGGCGCCTAAAAGCAGTTCCCGCATTTTTGGAATAGGGTCCTCCACACTGTGCTGCTGCAGGTTTTCGCCCCGGTACCATTCGCGGCGCACACCGGAAGTATGGTGGCCCAGCAGCGGCACTTTGGCATGCACCAATACCGGGCGCCGCACTTTGCGGGCGTACTCTATCGCCACGCGCATGCCCTCATAGGATTCCTCAAAATCAGAGCCGTTCACGCGCAGGCGCTCCAAGCCTTTAAAGCCGGCGGCGTACTCAAAGGCATCCATGGCGCGCATCTCCCTGCCCGTGGCTGAGATGCCCCAGTCGTTGTCCTGCACCAGGTAGATGATGGGCAGCCCCTTGAGCACTGCCATCTGAAAAGCCTCCGCCACCTCTCCCTCTGTCACGGATCCGTCGCCCAGCGAGCACAGCACAACCGGCTTCTCCTCGCCTTTCAGTAGCCCCTGCCCTTCCAGGTACGCCAGACCGTGCGCCATGCCCGTGGCCGGAATCGCCTGCATGCCGGTGGCCGAGCTTTGGTGCGGGATGGTTGGGAAGCCTTCGCGCCTTAGGGATGGGTGCCCGTAGTAGGTGCGGCCTCCGGAGAAAGGGTCATCCGCTTTGGCCATGAGCTGCAGCATGAGTTCGTAAGGCTGCAAGCCCATGCCCAGCAGCATGGAGTCGTCGCGGTAGTAGAGGGCGGCGTAGTCGTAGGGTTTCAGCTGCAGGGCGGCCGCGAGCTGTATGGCTTCGTGGCCGCGCGAGGTGCTGTGCACATACTTGCTGCAGATCGCCTTGTTCTCCTCGTACGTGTCTGCCATGGTTTTGGCAGTAAGCATCAGTCGGTAAGCCTTTTTTAGTAATTCCAGATCGAGTTTAGTGGCTTCCAGGGTTTGTTGTGACATAGGTTGCGTTAAGGTTTGCTCTAAGTTACAAATTTTCTTCTTTTATGTAAAGTGAGAAATGGGTTCGGTAGAGCGGGCAGAATTAGGTACTTTTGCAGTGAAATAAATAGGGGTATCTAGTGCTGTTTAGGATTTCTAATCCGAATCCACTTACTGTGCGGACCGCAAACACGAATGAGCGTAAGGACTGCTATTGTCTTTTGTCACCTAGTCCTTCGGCATGAAAAGTCGCGCTACCTGCTACTAAATACCTGTTACGAAAAAACCGGAAAAAAATGTTCAGAGATAAAGTAGAGGCGTTCATGCGCCAGTTTCAGGAAGACCTTTGCCATGCCCTGGAGACCAGCGACGGTGGTGCCCTGTTTAGCGCTGATGTATGGGAGCACGAGGGTGGCGGAGGCGGTACTTCGCGCGTGATTGAAGGCGGTGATGTGCTGGAGAAAGGCGGGGTTAACTTTTCGGCGGTTTCCGGCGAGCTGTCGCCCCAGTTTCTGAAGGCGCTGCAGATGCCTGACCCGAATTACTTTGCCACGGGCGTGTCTGTGGTGATGCACCCGCACAGCCCTATGGTGCCCATCACGCACATGAACGTGCGCTATTTTGAGGCCGGCAACGGGCAGGCCTGGTTCGGCGGCGGCATCGACCTGACGCCGATCTTCGTGGACGTGAAGCAGGCAATGGAATTCCATGCGCAGATGAAGGCCGTTTGCGACAAGCACCACCCAAGCTATTACCCGGAGTTTAAGAAGTGGGCCGATGATTATTTCTACAACGAGCACCGCGACGAGACCCGTGGCGTGGGCGGCATCTTCTTCGACAGGCTAATGGAGACCGAGGAGATTAGCATGGAGGAACGCTTTGCCTTTGTGCGCGATGTGGCTTATGCTTTCATCCCGTTTTATACTTCCATCATGAACGAGAACCGCGAGCTGCCTTACGGCGAGCGCGAAAAGCAATGGCAGCTGATACGCCGCGGCCGCTACGTGGAGTTTAACCTGGTGTATGACCGCGGCACCAAGTTCGGCTTGCTGACAAAGGGGCGGATTGAATCCATTCTGATGAGCTTGCCGACGCACGCCTCCTGGGTGTATAACTTTACACCGGAGCCGGGCAGCGCGGAGGAGCAGACACTGGGCTACCTCAAAAAGGAAATCGACTGGATTAACATCGCCGAGTAATGCTGGAGACGCTCAAGCAGCTGGACAGGGACCTGTTCATCCACCTCAACGAGATGCACAGCCCTATCTGGGACACCATCATGATCTTCATGTCGGATAAGTATGTCTGGATCCCGTTTTACCTGGGCCTGATCGGTTACCTGGCATGGCGCTACCGCCGGCAAAGTATCGCCATGGTCTTGCTAGTAATTGCATCTATCGGGGCCGCCGATTTTATAGCCTCAGGCCTGATGAAGCCCTACTTTATGCGCCTGCGCCCCTGCCACGACCCCGCGCTGGCCGAGGTGATCAACGTGGTGCAGAACTGTGGCGGCAAATTCGGTTTCATCTCCTCGCATGCGGCCAACACGTTTGCGCTGGCCGTATTCTTTAGCCTCGTGCTATCCGAGCGGTACCTCATCTTTAAGGTGCTGCTGCTCTCCTGGGCGGTTATTGTGACCTACAGCCGTATTTACCTGGGCGTGCACTACCCTTCCGATGTGCTGCTGGGGGCGCTGCTGGGATCCGGGCTGGCGTACCTGGCCTCGTTGGCTTATGGCCTGCTGCTGAGGCGTTATACCTATTTCAGGCTCTGAACCTTTCCGCAGAACGGCTGTTTATGCATGACCTAAACGGCTAACGCATTGCGGCTACTCCTTCATCATACTTTTATACTTCTACTGAGCCTGCTGTGCCTGGCAACTCCCGCTGCGGCACAGTCGGTTTATACTTTGTCGGGGCGCGTGCTGGATGCCACGACCGGTGAGGCACTGGCAGGAGCCGCCGTGGCGCTGAAGGAACGCCCGGCTGCCGGAGCCATCACGGATGCCGCGGGTAGGTATAGTTTTGCTGCTTATGAGGGCATGTATACCCTAGTGGTAAAATACATTGGCTATGAAGCACAGGAGCAGCCCGTGCAGTTCAATCAATCTATAAGTATAACCATACGCCTGACGCCCACCACCTACAAGGTGCAGGAGGTGGAGGTAGTGGCCGAGCGGAAGCCCCCGATCACCGAAACCCCTGTGATGGGCCAGCTGGAGCTGCCGCTGGAGACGATCAAAACGCTGCCGGTGCTCTTTGGGGAGGTGGATATCCTGAAAATTGTGTCGCTGATGCCGGGCGTGAAATCGGCTGGTGAGGGCAGTACGGGCTTTTACGTGCGCGGCGGCGGGGCCGACCAGAACCTGGTGCTCCTCGATAAGGCTATCGTCTACAACCCCGGCCACCTGTTCAACTTCTTTTCCGTCTTCAACAGCGACGCCATCGACCAGACCACCCTCATCAAAGGTAACATGCCAGCGCTCTACGGCGGCCGCCTCTCCTCGGTGCTCGACATCGGCATGAAAGAAGGCGACCTGAACGATTTCCGGGTGGACGGAGGCATCGGGCTGATCGCCTCGCGGCTGTCGGTGCAGGGTCCGCTGGTGGAGGACAAGGCCGCATTCATACTTTCGGGCAGGCGCACCTACGCCGATGTGCTCATGAACCCCTTCCTCAAAAACACGGATCAGGGCGGTGTCCCCTACTATTTCTACGATCTCAACGGCAAGCTCAGTTTTATACTTTCTGAGAAGGACAAGCTATACTTTAGCGGCTACTACGGCCGGGATGTGGGGGAGCTAACGCTCTCGGAAGGGCGCTTTAAGGGGGATTTCTTCTGGGGCAACAGCAGCGCCACCGCCCGTTGGAACCATACTTTCAACGATAAACTGGAGATGGATGTGCATGGGGTGATGAGCAAGTATGATTTTGAGTTCAGCTGGGATTTTGGCGGCTTCACCACCGTGGCTCAAACGGGCGTGCAGGACTACAGCGCCAGTCTCGATTTCAACTATAAGCCCCATGTGCGCCACCACCTGCAGTACGGCCTGCAGTATACGTACCATAAGTTGCTGCCCCGCGCCGGGGAGGCCGAGAGCGCCAGCGGCGAGATCTTCGGCACCGACCAGCTCCTCACCAAGTATGGACACGAGTATGGGTTATACTTATCGGATGATATATACCTGACTGACAGATTGCTGCTTAGCCTTGGCATCCGCAACAGCTACTTCACCCAAACTGGTCCTTTTACCTTTTATCAATTTGATGAGAACCTGCTAACCACAGACTCTACGGTGTATGGCTCCGGCGAGAAAGTAAGGACCTTCAGTGCCTGGGAGCCACGGGTGTCGGCAAAGTATGATATCAACAAAAAGTCTTCTGTAAAAGCAGCTTTCTCCAAATCAGCGCAGTACCTGCACCTTGTCTCTAATGCTTACACCACCCTGCCGCTGGACGTGTGGGCGCCAAGCTCGGCCATGGTAGAGCCGCAGCGGGCCACGCAGTACGCGCTGGGTTACTTCAGAAGTATAAAGGAAAACCAGTACGAGGGCTCGGTGGAAGTATACTACAAGGACCTGGAGAACCAGCTGGAGTACCGCGAGGGCTTTGCCCCCGGCCCCAGCAACCGCGACCTGGAGTATGAGTTTGTGAGCGGCAGCGGCAGATCGTATGGCGTGGAGCTGTTCCTGCGCAAGAACTATGGCGCGCTGCAGGGCTGGTTCGGCTACACCCTCTCCCGCACCACACGTAAATTCCCGGAGCTCAACAAGGGTCATACTTTCCCGGCCCGCTACGACCGCCGCCATGATCTCTCCGTGGTGGGCAGCTACAAGTATAACGACCGGTGGACCTTTGGCGGCAGCTTTGTGTACGGCACCGGCGAGGCCACCACGCTGCCGGTGCGGCGCTACTTCCTGGAGGGCACGGTCAACTACCAGTACGGCGACCGCAACAGCTTCCGGATGCAGCCCACCCACCGCCTCGACCTGTCGGCCACGCTGGAGGGGCGTAAATGGAAGAACATCGAAAACAGCTGGACCTTCTCCATCTACAACGTGTATGGCCGCCGGAACCCCTACTTATACTACATTGACAACGAGGGCAGCGCCTACGACTCCGGCGTGAAACTGCAGGCCAAAAAAGTCTCCATCGTGCCGTTCCCCTTGCCGTCTGTCACGCTAAACTTTACCTGGAAATAACCTATGCGCAGCCCATACTTTATACTTGCCATACTTTGCAGCCTGTTATTTTTTGGTTGTGAGGAGGATATTACGGTAGAAATTCCGGCGGGCGAGGAGCAACTGGTGGTGGAGGGCCACATTGAGCAGGAGGCGTCGCCGGTAGTCGTGCTTACCCGCACCGTTCCAGTATTCACCGAGGTGTCGGTAGAGGCGCTGGCTAAAAGCTTTGTGCACGACGCGCAGGTGCGTGTTACCGTGGATGGGCAAACTTATACTTTAGATGAGGTCCCATTGGCTGCTTTGCCACAGGAGTTAAAGGAATTGATTGCTGTGCAGTTCGGTTTAAGGCCCGAGTTCTTGAGCACCGAAGCAGGGGCGCTGTTTTATGTGTACACATCACAGGAGCTGAAGGGCGAGGTAGGAAAAAGCTACCGGCTGCACATCCGCCACGCGGGGCGCGAGCTAAGCGCTGTCACCACAATCCCGCACCTGAATCCCCTCGACTCCCTCTACACGATCCCGCATCCCAACCCAGAGGAAGACAGCCTGCGCCAGCTCTACTACCGCTACTCCGACCCTGACACGTTGGGCAACACCATCCGCTACTTCACCAAGCGTAACAGTGAGCCATTCTATCCTGGCCTCTTCGCCTCTGTTTTTTCAGATGAATTCATTAACGGCGCCACCATCGATTACCCCCTGGACCGTGGCGAGCCAAAGGGGCAGCAGGAAGTGGACGTGGACCTGTACAGCTACTTCGGGAAGGGCGATACGGTAACGGTTCGCTGGGCGGCCATTGACCAGGCGCATTACCGTTTCTGGTTCACGCTGGAGAACGAGCAGAACAACAATGGCAGCCCCATCTCCTCGCCCAACATCACGCGCTCAAATATACAGGGAGGTTTAGGCATCTGGGGCGGCTACGGCGTTAGTTACCATACCCTTATTATAGAGTGATTTATACTTTAGGCTCGAAGCTGTAGCCGCAGTTGTAGCAAAAATTGGCCTCTGCCAGGTGCCCTTCGGTGTGGCAGTTGGGGCAGACACGGCTCGCAGCCATCCCCTGGCGCTCCGACCGCGACATTTCCACGGTAACGATGCCGGTGGGCACGGCAATGATTCCGTAGCCCATGATCATCACGATGCTGGCCACGAACTGGCCCAAGGCAGTTTGGGGGGCAATGTCACCGTAGCCCACGGTGGTCAGCGTCACGATGGTCCAGTAAATACTTTTCGGGATGCTGGAATAGCCGCTCTCCCGCCCCTCGATCAGGTACATCAAAGAGCCGATGATAACCACCAGCAGCAGTACGGTGCCCAGGAAAACCGCTATTTTCGTTGCGCTGGCCCGTAGCGCCCTGCTTAGCACCTGCCCCTCGTTAATAAACTGCGTGAGCTTGAAGATCCTGGCAACCCGGAGCAGGCGCAGCACCCTGACCACCAGCAGGTACTGCGAACCAAGTATAAACAGGCTGAGATAGGTCGGGAGGATGGCCATCAGGTCCACCAGTCCGAAGAAGGAGAACACATACTTCAGCGGGCGGGGCGTGCTGTAGATACGAAGGAAATACTCGATGGTGAAGAGAATGGTGAACGTCCACTCCAGCCTGTAAAAAAGGGCGGTAAACTCCCTCCTGAGCGACACCACGCTCTCCAGCGACACGACAGCCACACTCAGAACGATGAGCACAAGCAGCGCCACGTCAAATGCCTTTCCCTGGGGAGTGTCAGCCTCAAAAATGAGGCGGTACAACTTTCTTCTGAGTATGCTCATGATGCTTCTGCCTGATAACTAGGCTTTCTACGTATTTTATACTTAGAAGCTATAGCGGCCAACTATGGGCCTGAAGCTGTACTTCATACTTTATGGATTTTAGCCTAGTAATGAGACTGCAATGTATAGATGACCTGCACCGAGTCGCGCTGGAATTTGTATCTGAGCTAGCTCTTGGTGCGGCCCTCATACTCCTGCACCTCCGGCTGTGGTGGACCCAAATCAATTATAACCAGCGTGATTGCATCTGCTTGGTGGTGCTAATCATGTCCCCGCCTGTACTTTAGCCTGAGTACCTAATCCGCGGCGTGAAGGAGGGGCAGCGGCTCATGCTGCAAACCCATCCCGTTGATCTGTTTTAGCAGCAGGTTTATCCGCTTACGATCGCCTGGGTTTTGGATATTCTCCCCTGCATCGTGCAGCAGCAGGCGGGCCTCCCGGTAGAGCACCGGAAGCAGGTGCGGGTAAGGCCTCGCCTTGTACAACAAGCTCTGCAGCATCAGCAGCAGCTTCAGCACGACGACACTGTCTTGCTTGCCGTAAAGGCGCAGCGGGGCGAGGGTTAGCCCGTAAATATCCCCAAACGTCTGGTGCTCGAACCGAACGCGGCCTGCGCCGTTCTTATCGTATAGCACCTTTTCGTTGGTCAGCTGCATCCGTTGTGCAAAAAGGGCCGTGAGGTAATCAATGGCTTTCAGGGCGGTACCGGGGTCGTTAATGCCGGGGCTCAGCGCCTTCACCGCGCTTTCCGTAATGTGCTTTATCCCGAAGATGTAGTTTACGCCCGCCCGTTCTTCCCTGTAAAAGTTCACGTGGCCGAGCAGGCGGTCTGTAAACGCCTCCATGTTGGGGAGCTTTTTGTTGACGCGGGCAAAGGGCACCCCCTCCACCAGGAAACTGCCGAGGGGCTGGTCAAAATCAAGTACCACATCAAACTCCTCCAGAATATGGAGCACGGCTTTCTCGTCCAGGCCCTGCAGGTACCCGGTTACCGGGCTCTTTAGCTGTTGCCACTCCCGCTGCTCAAACACATGGGGCTCCTGCGCTCCCCTGTCACGCTTTATCTCCTCGTCCAACTGCTGGCTTGTTATTTTGTATATACTTTCCAGAATGCTGTCTATCTGCACCGACTCTGTGATAGAATGTATGAAATACACGAAGAAGCCAAGACAGATGATGGCGAATACCATGGAGAGGAAAATAGCAAAGCCAGGCAGGTCCGTACTGTAGGAGTCGGAGTGGATGTTGACCATCACCACCAGCGTATAGATCAGGGTGCCCAGGTATAGTCCCGTCACACTTTGGTTCGACTTATAGCTGATAAGCCCGGGCACCACGCGCGGGGAAAAGTTAGTGCTGGCCTGGTTTAGCACGAGCATCACCATGGTAAAGCTGAAAACGGTCAGGGAGAAGATGCCTGTGGCGATGGTGCTGAGAATCATGTTCGCCGTCTCTCCGTTGCGGATAATCAGGTAAGGTAGTTTCTCGTCCAGGGTTTTACTCAGGCCGAGCGTTTCGAGGTACAGCACCACCAGCGCCAGAGCAAAAAAAGCAATGGAGATGAGGGTGGGGATAAACCCAATGCTCGTGATGATGTACTGGTAAATGAATTTTAGGCGGCTGAGAATCTTATCCATACATGGTGCAGTGGCTCCTGACAGGGCCTTTGTGCTGTATGGTCATACTTTGAAAAATTGGGATGGGTTGTAAACGCAACAGCCACACCGGAAAATCCGGGGTGGCTGTTACTAAGTATAGATCAACCGTACTTACTCGTAGGCAATGCCCGCCAGGTTGGGCTGCTGGCTCATGAGCCGGATAAGGTATAGCCGGAGCGGTGTTATGGTCTGGATGGCCTTGAGCAGCTCCTGCTTCGGAATCTCGACCAGTGCGGCGTCCTCGGCAAGTATGGCCGTGTGGCTGTGCTGCTCCTTCATCAGGTCCTGCAGCCCGATCAGGTGCCCTTGCTGCACAGGGGTTTTCTCCGGGAGGCCCGGCGTAGACACTTCCACGGAGCCCTGCAGTACCAGGAAAAAAGACTCGGCCGGCTCGCCTGTTCTATACAGGCAGGTGCCGGCTTCCAGCCTGTGCTGCATTACGTGCAGCTTTCCCTCTTCTATTGCTTTCTTAAGCATATTCCTCCTTTAGAAATGTTTTAAGATCGTTTGCCGTGCCACCTGCTTTCTAATGTAAATCCCCGGTTACCAGGTTGAAGAGCTGCGGCAGTTGGTTTTGCCTGCTCCTGCAATTGGCGCAGCAGCCGGAGCAGGGCTTGCGCTTATGCTGCCGGTAGGTAAGCAGCGGAATCTGTGTGTGGTAGGCCATCGTTTTAAGGTACGCGTTGCTGAAGAGGCGCTGCATCAGGTAGCTGTCCTGCGTGGCCATGATCAGCATATCGGCTCCCTCCCGCTCGGCGAAGTCGCTGATTCCTTCCAGCACATCCTCTTCCTCCAGCATCCGCACGCGTACCTTGCTGCTGTTCAACTGTGCCTCCACGTCCCGCATGGCCTGGTTTATGGCACTAAGCCGGGGCTGGTCGGCAAGCGAGTATACTTGTACCAGTGATAGCCTGGCTCCTGCCTGCCGGGCAAAGTTATGGATGCGCTGCAGCACCTTGGGGTCTTGGTCGGTAAAGTCGGTGGCGAAAACCAGGTGCTTCAGCTTGTGGTAGTCCTTTCCTTCCGGCAGTACCATTACCGGCACATCCAGTAGCTCCATGATGGCGGCGGCGTGGTCCGTGTCGGGGGCATCCGCCTCAGTTAAGGGCAGCACGCGCATCAGCACCAAGTCTATGGCATAGTCCTGCACCACGGCTTTTATACTTTCATGCAGGCTGCCCGGCCGCACCACGCAGTCAAAGCCTTTCAGGCTGTCATCGTAGTGTTTTGCCAGGTAATGCTCGGAAAAGGCGCGGAGCGCATGAATGGCGCTGCTCTGCTGCGTGAAGGTCAGGGTTGTTGTGCCGGAAGTATACAGCAGCACCAGCTCCACACCCAAGGCCCTGGCCAGGGAGCCGGCGTAGTGCACCAGGTTCTCACTCCCGGCATTAAACTGTACAGGTACAAGCAGGTGCTTGAGGGGTGTCGCCGTCGTCATAGCTTTTGTCCTTTATCTGGTGTAAAGTTAGCCCCGGTTTATACTTGCGGCACTGAGCATGGTCAGCGGGCCCGGTGATTTTTGTCAGTTTTGGGCGGCCTGCTTTGGGTTGGTGCAGCAGCTTATTTCGGTGGTGTTATGCGAGGTATGAGTGATCTTGGGGCTCAGGTACGGGATACCCAGGCTTAGGCCGCGAAGTATAAACAGCACCGCCATCGCCATGCCGGCGTAAGGCACCAGGCGGTTAAAACTACCACGAAGCCTCAGGCTGATAAACTTGCCGGATAGCGACACGAGGAACATAAGCGGGAAGGTGCCCAGCCCGAACAGCAGCATGTAGAGCATGGCGCCCGGCACCCCCGGCGCACTGATGGCACCTGCCAGGGCAATGTACACAAAGCCGCATGGCAGCAGCCCGTTCAGCAGGCCCACCATAAACAGGGCGCCCAGGTTATCGCGCCCGAAGAAGTGGCCGAGCCTTTGCCGCACCCAGGCAACGGCTTTATCAGTGCCCAGAAAGCTGCCGGCCCTGCCTTTAAGAGCGGCCGGGGCAACAATCAGGAAAAGTATGAGCAACCCTGAAACGATAGAGACCACTTGCTGTAGCCCCGCCATTTGCAGCGATTGCCCGAAGGCACCTGCCAGTGCGCCCAGCAAGGAGTAGGTAACCAGGCGCCCCCCATTGTACAGGAGCCGGCCGGCGTAGTAACGCCAGCCGCTGCTCCTGCCAAATGGTAAGGCCATGGCTATCGGGCCGCACATCCCGACGCAATGGAAACTGCCTAAAAGTCCGAATAAAAAACCAGCCCAGATCATGGCTACTTTATTTGTATGGTCTTTTCTGTGTAATATTCTTGGTTGTCTGCGTTAAAGCTCACGCGCACTTTCCAGATGCCGCTCGCCAGGTCGGACACCTCCAGCAGCTGGCTTTGGTCGCGGCCCAGTTGCAGCGGAACCTGCTTGTCGAGCTTGTCGTCTGAAGGGCGGAACAACGTGATCGTGCCGCTTGGGTTCATGCCTCTGTAGGTAGCAGGCAGCTGCAGCAGCAGGGTCTGCTCCCCTGCTTTGTACTCCACTATCACATCACCCAGCGCCTGGGTACGTTTCACCCTGTCTATCTGGTCCTGGTACTTGATCTCCTTCTCGTAATAGTCCTTGCTCACCAGGTCCACGTCCTGGTTCATGGCCTTGTACACAAACATGGCAATGTAACTCATAAACAGCACCATGGCCACAACGATGGCATAGGGCCAGAGGGTGAAGCTGTTCTTTTTATCTTTCGTACTCATTTCGTCTTCTTCTTTAGTTGTTGCCCCTGTGACCAGGGGAATTTTCATACTTCCTTAGTTGGCCGGGCCCAGGAACTTGGTGTCGGTGGTGGTGATCAGTTCCCCGCCACTGTACACCCCGATCTCGATTTCAGAGTTCAGGCCCGAGAGTTGCTCTTTGGCTATCTCTGTGAAGAAAACGCCCTCGGCGATGCCCTGTGCTGGAAGTATAAGCTCGCTGCCAATCACTTTTATAGAACCTTCCTTGTTCAGCAGCTTCAGGGTAAGCGGCATGTCGTGGTTGGTTTTGTTGATGACAGAGATATTGTACAGGTTTTTGATGTGGCCCTGCTCGGTTTTCTGGTACAGCTGGCCCGGGGTACGAAGTATGGTGGCCTCCGCCTCGTCGCGGGTGAGCAGCAGGGCGGTAAGGGCAGTCATGAGTACAACCAGCACCGCCGTATAGCCCATCACACGGTTGGTGAAGAACGTCCATTTCTTACCTGTCTCAATCGCCTCCTCAGACTCGTAGCGGATCAGGCCCTCAGGCTTATCGATCATGCGCATGATGTCGTTGCAGGCGTCGATGCAGGCGGTGCAGTTAATGCACTCCAGCTGCTGCGCCCCGTTGCGGATGTCGATGCCGGTGGGGCATACCTGCACGCACTGGTTGCAGTCGATGCAGTCTCCCTCGGTACGCTCCTGGTTTTTGCGCAGCTTGCCGCGCGGCTCCCCGCGTCCGTAGTCGTAGGCGACCACCACCGTCTTTTTGTCCTGCATCACGCCCTGCAGGCGGCCGTAGGGGCAAACTATGGTGCAGACCTGCTCCCGGAACCAGGTAAACACCCAGAAGAACATGCCGGTAAACACCACCATGGCGCCAAAGCCGGCCGTGTGCTCCAGCGGGCCGTCCGTGATGATCTTCTTCAGCTCATCAACTCCGATGATGTAGGCCAGTAAAACGTTGGAGATTATAACCGAGATCAGGAGGAAAATGGTGAGCTTGGATCCCTTTTTCAGGATCTTCTCTGCGTTCCAGGGCATTCTGTCCAGGGCGCGCTGCTTGCTGTAGTCCCCCTCAATGGCATATTCTATCCGGCGGAAGACCATCTCCATGAAAATGGTCTGGGGGCAAACCCATCCACAGAAGATACGCCCGTATACGACCGTGAAAAGTATAATGAAGACCACCAGCGCCAGGAAAGCCACCACAAGTATAAAGAAGTCCTGCGGCCAGAACAGCACGCCAAAAATCACGAACTTGCGCTCCACCACGTTGAGCATGAGCAGCGGCAGCCCGTTTATCTTGATAAAGGGTCCGGCAAACAACAGGGCCAGCAGGAAATAGCTGACGTACTTGCGGTAATTGTACAGCTTGCCTTTCGGCTTCCGGGGGTACACCCAAACGCGTTTCCCCTGGTCATCTACCGTAGAGATGTGGTCCCGAAATTCATCGGTTGGTTTTGCTTTAGTTGCCATGGCAGTGGTAATTTGTGCGGATATTATTCCTGCCTGTTATAAAAAGTGGAAAATGAGAATGTAGCGATTGCTTGAATCTGCTGTCACAAAATTCTGCATTTGGCCCCTGCTAAAAGATGACAAAAGTCATTTACAGGGGTGATTATCATCAGTAATGGAAACAAAAAGCAGCAGGAACTTCTGACGTCAAAGTACCTGCTGCTTTTCTATACTTATGCGTTATACTTACTCTTTATCGCCCTGCGGCTCTTTGGCGTTAGCCGGGTTGGTGCCCTGCAGGCTCAGGATGTAACTGGATACCTCCAGGATCTGGTCTTTGGTAAGCTTGCCCTGCCATGGAACCATGCCTTTGGCCGGCACGCCATACTTAATGGTCTTGAAGATTTCGTTCACATCGCCACCATGCAGCCAATACTCGTCCGTCAGGTTAGGGCCTACAGTGCCCTGGCCCTCAGTGCCGTGGCAGGCCGCGCAGTTCGTATTGTAGATCGACTTGCCGGACTCCAGGGCGGCAGCTTCTGTCAGCACCTCGTAGTCGGTTACAGCGTTAGGGTCATCGGCATTGTTGGCTGCGAATACAGCCGCTTCCTGCATCTCCATCTCATACTCTTCATCTTGGAGCGCGCCAGTTTTGAACACATGGTAGTGCAGCATGTACCCTACGGCGAAAATGATGGTCACGTAGAAGAGGGCTTTCCACCAGGGTGGCAGGTCATTGTCATACTCCTGTATACCGTCAAAGTCGTGGGTGGAGTGGATCTTGTCCTTGGCCTTGCCTGTCATCACGGTGGCGTCGCCTTTGAGCAGGAACAGCACACGGCCGGCAAAGGAGCTTCGGAAATCCTCGTCGTAGATCGACTCACCCAACATCGGAATGAAGAGGCGGAACATCATGACCAGCACCAGCGCCGTCAGAAGTATGATGAGCGCCGCCAGCAAAAACGTATACAACAGTACCGGTGGCAGGTCCAGGAAATCCACCTCTGCCTGTGCTGCGGGCGGCGTAGCGGTAGCATCGGTTGCCTCAGCCACAGGGGCGACCTCGGCCGCTGCTGCCGGTTTGCTGCTCTCGTCCTTTATATAGGCGATCACGTTCTTGATCTCGTCCTCCGAGAGCGAGGTGCCGAAGGCGGGCATCGGCATCTTGTTAAACTTCTCGAAAACTTCCACCGCGTCTTTATCGCCGGCCTGCACCAGCTCCTGCGAGTTCTGGACAAACTTCACCAGCCACTCATCGCCGCGGCGCTCGTGCACGTTCTTCAGGGCGGGACCCACCACGTTGGCGTCTATGCTATGGCAAACGGCGCAGTTGGCATCAAACACGGCTTTACCGGCAACGGCATCCTGGGCCTGTACAGCTGGCGATCCTGCCAGAAGCAGGCCAGCCGCGAGGGCAAGGCCGCTTTTTGCTATCAGATTCTTTAAAGGGCTCATTGTTTTGCGCTGTCTAAAGTGGTGATCTCGTGGTTCTCGTCTTCGCAGGCAATACTGCTCATGGACTGCAGGTACTTTTTGTCCATCAAGGCAACATACACCAGCAGGCCCAGGAAAAACAGAAAGAAAATTGAGAAGGAGATGAGCGGGTATATTTCGATGCCTTCTATGGCTTGCAAAACGTTCTTATACATTGTTTTATACTTTATGACACTCGTATCACGTATCTCGAATCAAGTATCACGACTATATACTTTCCTGAAGTCGTGTGTCGTGATACGTGATACTTGTTTCGGTTTTATTTCACTTCATCCTTCACCTTGATGTCCGTGCCCAGGCGCTGCAGGTAGGCAATCAGGGCCACGATCTCCGTTTCCGGACTTACCTCGATGCCCTCCTTCGCCAGTTGGCCTGTAATCACTGTGGCCTGCGCCATCAGCTCCTCGTTGGCATTGGCAATGTACTCCTCCTCATAAGGTACCCCCAGCTGCTTCAGCGTCTTTAGTTTAGCCTGGGTGGTGCTCATGTCAATCTCCTGCTCAAACAACCATGGGTAAGCTGGCATGATAGAGCCCGGTGACATAGAGGTTGGGTCCATCATGTGGTGGTAGTGCCAGCTGTGCGGATACTTACCTCCCACCCTATGCAAATCCGGACCGGTACGTTTGGAGCCCCAAAGGAAGTTGTGGTCATACACGAACTCACCTGCCTTGGAGTATTCACCGTAACGCTCTGTCTCAGACCTAAACGGACGTACCATTTGGGTGTGGCAGTTTACGCAACCCTCTTTGATGTAGAGGTCACGGCCCTGCAGCTCCAGCGAAGTATAAGGCTTCACGCTGGCGATGGTTGGCACGTTCGACTTGATCACGAAGGCTGGAATAAACTCTACCAGGCCGCCGATCAGGATGGCTACGGTTGCCCAGATAGCCATCTGCATCGGGCGCTTCTCGATCCAGGCGTGCCAGTGGCCGGCGTTGGCGCTTTCTGCTTTCACAATTACTGGGGCCTCTGTTCGCTCGTTGGCCACCAGGCTGCCAGACTTGGCGGTTTTGTAGAGGTTGTACACCATCAGGAATACACCGCTTAGGTAAAAGATGCCGCCGATGCCACGCAGGTAGTACATGGGCACGATCTGCAGCACTGTTTCCAGGAAGTTAGAGTACTGCAGGGTGCCTTCTGCCGTGAACTGCTTCCACATCAGGCCTTGCGTAAAGCCTGCCCAGTACATGGGGATGGCGTAAAAAAGAATGCCCAGGGTGCCCAGCCAGAAGTGGGCGTTGGCCATTTTTTTAGAGAATAGCTCTGTTTTGTAAAGGCGTGGGAACAGCCAGTATAGCATGGCAAATGTCAGGAAGCCATTCCAGCCAAGCGCCCCCACATGTACGTGTGCTACGATCCAGTCAGTAAAGTGCGCGATGGCGTTTACGTTCTTCAGAGAAAGCATCGGTCCCTCGAAGGTAGCCATGCCGTAGGCCGTGATGGCCACCACCATGAACTTGAGGATCGGCTCCTCGCGAACCTTGTCCCAGGCGCCGCGCAGTGTCAGCAGACCGTTGATCATACCGCCCCAGCTTGGAGCAAGCAGCATCACAGAGAAAGCAACGCCTAATGACTGCGCCCAGTCTGGAAGGGAAGTATAAAGCAAGTGGTGCGGACCAGCCCAGATGTAGATGAAGATCAGCGACCAGAAGTGAATGATGGACAGGCGGTAAGAGTATACCGGTCGGTTTGCGGCCTTAGGCAGGAAGTAGTACATCAGGCCCAGGAACGGCGTAGTCAGGAAGAACGCCACCGCGTTGTGGCCATACCACCACTGCACCAGCGCATCCTGCACCCCGGCGTAGCCAGAGTAGCTTTTGAAAAGGTTTACCGGCAGGGCGTAAGAGTTTACGATGTGCAGCACGGCCACCGTCAGGAACGTGGCAATGTAGAACCAGATGGCTACGTACATGTGCTTCTCGCGGCGCTTGGCAATCGTACCAAACATGTTCCAGCCAAATACCACCCAGATTACGGTAAGCAGGATGTCGATTGGCCACTCCAGCTCGGCATACTCCTTGGAGGAGGTCATGCCAAGCGGCAGGGTGATCACAGCCAGCACAATAACTGTTTGCCAACCCCAGAAGTGTATTTTACTGAGCAGATTGGAGTACATGCGGGCCTTACAAAGGCGTTGCAGCGAGTAGTAAACCCCCATGAAGATCGCGTTCCCCACAAAGGCAAAGACCACGGCGTTGGTGTGCAGTGGCCTTACGCGGCCGAACGTGGTATACTGGTTGCCCATGTTCACGTCCGGGTTCGCCAGCTGAAAGGCGATGATCACGCCGATCAGCATACCGGCAACGCCCCAGAACACGGTGGCTATACCAAAGTCGCGTACGATCTTGTTGTCATAAAAAAACGTGTCTGTCGCTCCCGCATCCCGGCCCTTCGGCTTTAATTTGTCGGGTGCATTGTCTAAGACTTCGGCTACATTAGTTGACATGTGCGGTGTCCTCCATTTTTGTTTAAGTGTTTGTATCTCAGGTTTTGTTTTTGCTTTTATACTTGCCACCCTGAAACCCGGCGGCTAAGGCAGCTTTAAAAAACGCCCCTTTTCAAGTTTCAAAATTGGGTAGGAATGCGTTTTTAAAAGATGACCAAAGTCACTTTCAGAAGTGATTGATATCAGCTGCAGTTGTCAGGAAGTGCTTTTATCGTCTTTCCGGGCAGGTTTTGCGGGTGTTTCATTGTCGAAGAGCATGCGTACGGCCGGTGTATAGTCGTCGTCGTACTGGCCGGAACGCACTGCCCAGAGGAAAGCCACCAGAAAAGCCGCCGCCACCGACACACTCACCGCGATCATTAAAAAGATGATATACATGTTGAGTTAGAAAGTTAGAAGGTTAAAAAGTTAGAAAGTATGAGTTTTAGCATGACTGACAGTTCGCGACTCAATACTCCATATTCATTAATCATTATTACAACCCCGCCCGTTTGGCGGCAAACTTTACGGATAAGGTGGCAAAGATGATCACGCTGAGCGAGCTGATGGGCATGAGGATAGCAGACACCAGGGGCGAGAAAAGCCCCTGTACGGCCAGGGTCAGGCCGATCACGTTGTAAACCAGCGACACGGCAAACGTAGCAAGTATGATCTTCATCGTTTTCCTGGAGAAGCCCAGGAACTTGCTCAGCTTATCAAAGGCAGCCGCATCAAGTATGGCATCGCAGGACGGCGAGAAATTCGTAACGCTGTTGCTCAGGGCAATACCCGCATCGCTTTGCTTCAGGGCGCCCGCATCGTTCAGGCCATCTCCTACCATTAATACCTTATGCTGCCTGTCTTTCAACTGCTGAATGTACTCCAGCTTCTGTAGCGGGCTTTGGTTGAAGCTGAGTTCCGCTTCGGTGCCCAGCAGATCTTGCAGGCGTGCCTGTTCATGGTCGTTGTCACCAGAGAGCACGGCCAGCTTTTTGCCTTCCAGTTCGTGCAGGATATGCTTCAGGCCTTTCCGGTACACGTTGTAAAACGTGTAGTATCCCAGCAGCACGCCGTCTACAGACACATATACTGTTGTTTTAAGCGTGTCTGAGCCTGTATCCGCTTTAACGCCTAAGTATGAGGCGGATCCGATCCGAATAACAGCGTCGTTTATTTCACCAACAAGCCCTTTACCGGCAATCTCCTTAAAGTGCGACACGGGCACCACCTCCCCTTGCAGGCTCTGGAAAATGCGCTGGCTTAGAGGGTGTGTCGAGTGGCTGAGCACGGATTTTATACTTTGCAGCTGCGCTTCTGAAAGGGTTTTACCGGTATAGCTGATCTCTGCCGCACTCGGCTCGGTAAGCGTGCCCGTCTTATCGAACACGATGGTGTCTATTTTGGCGAGTGTCTCTACGACACTGGTGTTTTTCAGGTAAAACTTATTGCGGCCGAACACGCGCAGGGTATGGCCATGCACAAACGGCGTTGCCAGGGACAAAGCACACGGGCAGGCAATGATCAGCACGGAAGTAAAGGCTTTCATGGCCATCTCCGTATCGCGCGGCACCCAGTACACCAAAGAACCGGCCGCAACCAGCATGGTAACTATGATGAACCACTTCCCTGCCACGTTAGCGTAGGTATTGACACTTTGCGCTTCTTCCTTCGAGAAAACGCTATCGTTCCAGAGTTGCGTCAGATACCCTTGCGATACTTCTTTGACCACCTCCAGCTCTACGCTCTCGCCTACCTGCCGACCCCCGGCGTAGATCACTTCGCCCATCACCTTCTCCACCGGCTCCGACTCCCCGCTCACGAAACTATAGTCGATCATGGCCTGGCCGCGTAAAAGTATGGCATCGGCAGGGATAAGTTCCTGGTTCCTGACGCGGATGCGGTCGCCTACCTTCAGGTTTCGTACAGCCACAGCCGCTTCTTCTCCCCCCTCCTTCAGCACCGTTACCGACACCGGAAAGTAGGAAGTATAGTCCCTGTCGAAGGAAAGGGTATCATATGTTTTCTGCTGAAAGTACTTGCCGATCAGCATGAAGAACACCAGGCCGGTAAAAGAGTCGAAGTAGCCGGGGCCGCTGCCTGTCACCACCTGGTAGATACTGGTGAAGAAAAGCGCCAGCAGGCCCGTGGCAATGGGCAGGTCAATGTTAACCATGCGCTGCTTTATACCTTCCCAGGCGGAAGTAAAGAAGCCGCGCGCACTATAAAAGAAAACCGGGATGGACAGCAGAAAGCTCAGGTAGCCGAAAAACGAGCCAAAGGTGCGCTGCAAGCCCTCTGTGATGGCCAGGTAATCCGGGAAGGCAAGCAACATGACGTTGCCGAAGCAAAAGCCGGCTATCCCCAGTTTGTAAATAATGGTGCGGTTGGGCTTGGAGGTTTTCTTTCCGTCGGTATCTGCCAGCGTTATCTCAGGCTCGTACCCGATGCGCGCCAGCAGTGTCACAACTTCGCGCAGCGTGGTCTTCTGCGGGAAATACGTGAGCGACACCTCTTTGCGCAGGAAGTTAACCGTAGATTCTGATATGCCCGGATTGAGTTTAAACAGGTTCTCGAGCAGCCAGATACAGGAGCTGCAGTGCATCTGCGGGATGTAGAAAGTGATTTTGCAGATCGCCTCGCTCTTGAAACTAATAAGTTGGGCTTCAACGCCCGCATCGTCTAAATAGGCAAAGCGGGATTCGGAGCCTTTTAACTTACCCGTGATGCCCGGGTTCTCTTCCAGGTTATAGTAGGTGCAGAGGTTATTTTCCTCCAGCAGCTCATAAACGTTCTTGCAGCCGGAGCAGCAAAAGCTTTTGTCGTGCGCCACCACCACTTCCTCCACGCACTTGTCGCCGCAGTGGTAACAGGTCTGTACCTCAGTGCCTAAAGCAGCTTTTGTAGCCATAGTATCTCATTTTTACCTGTACAAAGGTAGATTTGGCAGTTGCCCGAAAAGATGATAATAATCAGTTTTGTTGTTGATACTTATCAGTGTGCATCAAAGCGAATAGCCTGACATTTGTATCGTTGGGTTGATCGGGAGGCCACAGCATAAGGCGCGCCTGGTAACGCACGAATAATAAGGAACAGTGCTTTGCAGTGGTTTAAGGTGAGACAGAGCTACTAATGCCGAGGCTGTGGATCGGGTACAGTAAGGTGAGGACCCGAAGCAGCCTTGGCGCAAAGCCATACCTGGATAGAATAGTTTAGTGTTTAGTTAAGTATACATGGTGTTGGCGTGTCGTATAAACCATACGAACGCAAAAAGGCCGGCTGTTTTGCAGCCGGCCTTTTGTATTTAGTAAAAAATAAATCCTGCTGAGAGTTCCGCCTCAATCATAGAGGTGGCAGATGTTATAGAGTTTTTCGGCATCCAGTATGGTGATGCTGCTGCCCTTGGTGGAGATGATCTGCTCCTCCTTTAGCTCGGAAAGCAGGCGGATGGTGGTTTCCTTCGCCGTGCCCACAATGGAGGCCAGGTCTTCGCGGGAGATGGCGATCGTGAAGTTTTCCTCGCTCCCGCCCTGCTGGTATGTTTTCTGCAGCAGCAGCAGCGCTTCCGCCAACCGCTCCCGCACCGGTTTGTACGCCAGCTGCGTCATGCGCTCCTCTGCGTTTCCCAATGCCTTCGAGAGCAGCTTCATCAGCCCGTTCGAGAAATCCATGTTCTCGTGTATCAGGTCCATGAAATGCGATTTAGGCACGAAGCACACCACGGCATCATCCATCGCCACAGCCGAGGCAGAATAATTTGAGTCCGCCATCAGGGCGCGGTAACCGATCACATCACCGGGCTTAGCCAGGCGGATGATCTGCTCTTTCCCGTCGCTTCCCATCTTGCATACTTTCACTTTGCCGGAGTGCACGCAGTGGAGGCCGGCCGGCTTAGAACCCTCGTTGAAGATCACCTGCCCCTTCCGGTACAGGCAGCTTGATTTGTTGGCAGACAGCTCTTCCAGCTCATCGCCGCGGCAACAGCCCAGCAGTGAGTCTTTTCTGCTCATACATTGTTGGCAATCCGGTGGTGTGAACTTCATGCTGACTCCAGTGTTTGGCCGTAAAAATAGACAATACTATCTATAATCTCTATTGCCGTCAACAAGCTTTTTTTGGAGAACGTTCGTTATGTCTACTCGTGCCTGCAAACACAGGCTTTATTTCACCACCAGCACCCCGTTCATCTTCTGCCAGTGGCCCGGATACGTGCATACAAAGTCGTACAGGCCGGGTTTGGTAGGGGCAGTAAACTCCATTTCCACCGTCTGCCCTGGCAAGGCCATCGGCGAACCGGCTATAACCGCCTCACTTTCGGGCATGTAGTTGCCCGAGGCCCCTACCCTTGCGCCTGCCAGCGCCACCTGCTTATACTTGCCCGGCACAGTGAATACCACATTATGCACCATGGGCATGTCAATTCCCTCGTTCACAAAGGTCAGCTTCACAAACGCTCCGGCTTTCGTTTCCAGGGTATCGGTGCTGTACCGAATCTCCTCCAGGGTATTGCCGAGGGCGTGCAGCTCCAGCTCCTGTACCTCCTGCTTGGTCGTGTCCTTGTCCTCAACCACGGGGGCGCTGGCGGCAGTGGCGGTATCCATCATCGTCTTTACCGTTTCGGATTCACCTTCTGTTTCCGGGGTATTGCAGCTCCACAGGGCGACAATCAGGGGCAGCATACCAAAGATTAATTTTTTCATGCGATTAAGATTGTGCCGGGCAGAACAGCTCTTGTTGCGCCCCGGCCGCTGTTATCCAAAGTACTGCTGCTTCAGGGTCTTATCGTGGCCATACAGGTCTTCCCGGAAATGCACATTGCCATCTTCATCCACCCAGCTGGTGAAGTATACCAGGTATACCTGGATCTTTTTGGGCAGCGTGATCCATTTCTCCTCGCCACCGTTCATCACTTCTCTGATGCTGTTCTCGTCCCACTCTGGCATGTCCTGTAGCACATACTTGGCCAGTTCCACCGGTTTCTCCAGGCGCACGCAGCCGTGGCTGAAGTTACGGTCTGTCTGGCTGAAAAGGGCGTCGGCCGGGGTGTCGTGCAGGTAAATCGCGTGCTCGTTGGGGAACAGGAACTTCAGCTGGCCCAGCGAGTTCTTCGGGCCGGGTTTCTGGCGCACCATGTACTGGAAGTTCTTCTCCGTCACCTCCTCCCAGTCAATATCGTAAGGCGATACAGGCTTCGGGTCCTTTTCCTTCGTTACGATCTCCATGTTCTGGGTGTCCAGCCAATCCGGGTTGTTGAGCATCTTAGGCTTGATTTCCTTCTCCACAATGCTGTTGGGCACGTTCCAGAAAGGGGCCAGCACCACGTATTCCATCTTCTCACTGAAAATAGGGGTGGCGTTCATGGTTTTGCCCACCACTACGCGCATGTTCATCACTTCTTTGTACTCCCGCTCCGCCTCCGGGTCATTGTCAGGGTCCTCGTAAATATAGAGTTTATACTCCGGGATGTTCACCCAGATATACTTCTGGTCCAGGTTTTTGGGCACCATGCGCTTGGGTATCCAGCGCCAGCGCTCCATGTTGATCATGATCTGCTCGATGCGGTCTTCAATCGGCACGTTCATCGTTTTCAAGGTGCCGCCCCCCACCACGCCGTCCTCTTTCAGGCCGTGCAGCATCTGGAATTGCTTTACCTGCGCTTCCAGCTTCTCGTCGAAGTGCCAGTTGCGCTTGTCGTTCACCTCGATGGGCTTATTGGGATTCAGGCGTTTTCTGATGGTGGCCACGGCCTGTGCGCTATCACCTTTCTGCAGCGTCTTCTTGCCGCCAAGCTCCACCTTTGGCCATCCGCCCTTTTCCTGTATGTTTCTGTAGTTTTGCAGGGCATCGCGCAGCCTGGTGTAGCCGGCGTGCAGGGCCTCAAACTCATAGTAGGGATAGGTGCTCTCCCGTTCTTCCAGGATGGTTTGCAGTGCCTTGTCCAGCTTTATCTTATTGCGTTTCACCTCCCAGTTCACGTTATTATTGGTGGTGGGGTCGATACGGCCGCGGTAAAAGTCGGAGGCGTAGTTAAAGTAGGAGGCGGTGAGGGCTACATCAATCTGCTGCTGCAAGTGCAGGCGGGTGGAGTCCTGCCCGTCCAGCTGTTCATACTTCTGGAACAGCTCGCTGAAGTTCACCAGTTTATACTTGTCCGGGTTGAGGCCCTCCACCGAGGAAGAGTCGATCACGCCCAGGAACTTCTGTGCCTGGGGCATCAGCTCATTCTCATTGAACCAGGCCAGCTTATAGTTGCGGTCGCCGTAGAACTTGTACATCAGGTCGGCGTGCTCCTTGAACTCGGGCTCCGCGGCAATATACTCTTTTATAAAGAGGCTGTCGGTGGTGGCCTGCGGCAGCTCCTCCTTCTTAAACAGGTCCGCAATGCCGTTTGATTCTTTTTTGTCTGAATCGCCTTGCCCGCAGCCTGACAGGCCGCCAAGCAGAAGCAGTGTTAGGGTACTCAGGGTGAGTATTCTTGATTTATAAGGGATCATGTTGTTTCGTTTTGCCCAGCTATTCCTGCGTCTGAATAGCCAAAAGCCGTATTTTTATACTTTCTGCTTCGGATAACAGTATAATGCAATACTGGAGTAGCTGAGTAGGTTTTCTATGCGTTTCAGCTTTAAGTACTTCAAAAAGAGTTAAAATGTTTTGCCCCGCTCCCATCGGTTCCTACATACTTTTACGGGGGCATCAATGCCCTGGGCCTTAGACTTTATACTCGTGAGAGGCTGCTTTCGATAAAAGTGGATGGATATTTGCGGCTCCCGTGGTTTTAGGTTTCGTGCGGAATTCCTAACTTACACCAAAATATCCTCAGATAAACCCATGAAATACTACCACCGTTGTTTACTTGGGCTGGGCCTGGCGGGCAGCCTGCAGCTGGCCTCCTGCTCCTCCACCACCACAAACGATAACGAGACTATGACCACAGAACAAACCGCGATGGAGCAAACCTCCGGCGACGTGCATAGCTTTGCCAAACCAGCCGAGGCTGTGGCCAAGCACCTGGACCTGGACATTGACGTGAACTTCGACCAGAAGGTGCTCAGCGGCACCGCGTCCTACCTCATCGAGAACAAAACAGGAACCGACCAGATCATTTTTGACACGCGCGGTCTGCAGATAGAGAAAGTATACCTGGGCGATAACATGGAGGAGACCAACTTTGAGCTCGGCGATGAGAAGGAATTCCTGGGCCGTCCGCTCACGGTCACCATCAAGCCCGACACGAAGAAGGTAACCATAAAGTATAAAACATCGCCCGATGCCGCCGCCCTGCAGTGGCTCAGCCCGCAGCAGACAGCCGGCAAGAAGCACCCCTTCCTGTTCACGCAGTCGCAGGCCATACTTGCCCGCACCTGGATTCCGATCCAGGACAGCCCCGGCATCCGCATCACGTACAGCGCCAAGGTAAAAGTGCCGAAGGAACTGCTGGCTGTGATGAGCGCGGAGAACCCGGTGGAGAAAAATGATTCGGGCGTTTATACTTTTGAGATGAAGCAGCCGATCCCCTCGTACCTGATGGCACTGTCGGTGGGCGACCTGGTGTTCGAGAAGATCGGTCCGCAGACCGGTATCTATGCCGAGCCGGCTACCATTAAAGCGGCCACTTACGAGTTTGCTGAGATGGACAAGATGCTGGAGGCGGCCGAAAAGCTCTACGGCAAGTATAGATGGTACCGCTACGACCTGCTCGTGCTGCCTCCGTCCTTCCCGTTTGGCGGTATGGAGAACCCGCGCCTGACCTTTGTAACGCCTACCGTGCTGGCCAAGGACCGCTCCCTCACCAGCCTGATCGCGCATGAGCTGGCGCATAGCTGGAGCGGGAACCTGGTCACCAACGGCACCTGGGATGACTTCTGGCTGAACGAGGGCTTCACCGTATACTTTGAGCGCCGCATTATGGAGGAGGTGTACGGGAAAGACTATGCCGACATGCTGAACGTGCTTGGCTACCAGGACTTGCAGAACACCCTCAACGACCTGGGCGCCGACAGCGAGGATACCCGCCTGAAGCTGGACCTGGAAGGCCGTGACCCGGACGAGGGACTGACCGACATCGCCTATGAGAAGGGCAACTTCTTTTTGCAGAACATCGAGAAAGCGGTGGGTCGCGAGAAGTTTGATGCTTTCCTGAACAAGTACTTCAACACCTTCGCTTTCCAGAGCACCGATACCGACAAATTCCTGAACTTCCTGCGTACCGAACTGATCAAGGGCGATGAGCAGCTTGCCGAGCAGATCAACATTGAAGGATGGGTTTTCTCACCGGGCCTGCCGGATGGTTTTGAAGCGCCCACAAGCATGCGCTTTGCCCAGGTAGAAGAAGCCTTCCAAAGCTGGAAAAGCGGAAAACCTGCCGCCCAACTGAACACCAAGGACTGGTCTAGCCACGAGTGGCTGCACTTTATACGCATGCTGCCGGATGGTATGAGCCAGCAGCAGATGGCCGAGCTGGACAAGGCCTTTAACTTCACCAATTCCGGTAACTCCGAGGTGCTGGCGGCCTGGTTTATCCACGCCATCCAGAATAACTACACCACTGCGGACCAGGCGCTAGAAACGTTCCTGACGAATGTTGGTCGCCGCAAGTTCCTGGTGCCGATCTACAAGGCGCTGGCCGCCACGCCGGAAGGCAAGCAGAAGGCACTGGCCATTTACGCCAAGGCGCGCCCGAACTACCATGCCGTGTCCACCGTCACGCTCGACGAGATGCTGAAATAAATCAACCTACTCTCACCTTAAAGCAAAAGCGGCTGCCAAAGTATGGCAGCCGCTTTTTTTATGGTCCTTAAAAACGAAAAGCTCTGTGACCTTCTGACCCGCTCGGTGGAGCCAGGTGAAGGTACAGAGCCTTCCTGCGTGTCTTTAAAAATTATCGTTCAGCCTTTATATTAATGGATTTCTCGGCAATCATAGTCAGTTTCTCGTCTGTCATTTTCTCCTCTTCCAGCGTCTGGTGCAGGAGCTTGAGCACGTCATTCATTCCCAGTTGCTTGGCATAGGTACAAACGGTACCGTAAGCGGCTATCTCGTAGTGCTCTACACGCTGTGCGGAGGCGATCAGGGCGGCATCCATCACGGCGGCGTCTGCTCGTTCGTCCATCATCGAGTCGGCTTCACGGATGATACCTTCCATGGCCTTGCACTTCTCCCCTTTGGCTTTCTCGCCCATCAGTTCGAATACTTTCTCCAGACGCTCGATCTGCTTTTCGGTTACCATCAGGTGCTCCTCAAACGCCTTCTTCAGGGTATCGGAGGAAGTAGCCTTCATCATTTTGGGCAGTGCCTTTGTAATCTGCTGCTCTGCGTTATAGATGTCTTTCAGTTCGTGGATCAGAAGATCCTTTAAGTTGTTTAGTTTCATAGCTTGGAAAGGTTACGCGTTAAATGGAATAAGCAATTTGCTTGTTACAGACCTACTATACGGTGTCATCCGGGTCGGGTTTAAGGATATCATTTTTTATTTGCCAACGCCTTGAATTAACCAGTTACCGCAATAATCAATATAACTTATCATATATAGCTAGATAGAAACCACAAGATATTCCGGCATTTGGGGCAGCTAAGCACAGGTTACTTTGGGCAAAGTGAAACGAATTTGCAGGAAAGCGGTAATCATACTGTACCAGTACAGGTTTGTGCTGCCGAAACAGAGGACATAACCGATAACTTAAACCGACAACATCACCCGTGGACAAACCCAAAGGAAAACTGATTGCAGTAGGCGGAAACGAAGACAAAGGCAGTTACCCGAATCCCAAGTCAAAAAAGAAGTACTACCTCGACTTTTTTGAACTGGGTATACTGAAGCGTTTCCTAAAGGAGATCCCCGTTAAAAACCCGCACATCGAGGTGGTGACTACCGCGTCCATGATTCCGGAGGAGGTGGGCGAGCGCTACACCAGCGCCTTTGGAATTCTTGGCGTAGATAATGTGCAGCTGATGCACATACGAACGGAGGAGGATGCCCTCAATCGGGAATTTATCGAGCGCGTACGCGTGTGCGACGGCATTATGTTCAGCGGCGGAGACCAGTCGCGCATTACCCGCATGTTCCTGGACACCGAACTGCTCGACATCCTCAAGCACCGCTACCAGCACGAGGAGTTCATAATTGCCGGCACCAGCGCAGGGGCCATGGCCATGTCGAAGGAAATGATCAAGGGCGGCAGTGCCCCCGAATCGTTGCTGCGCGGCGCCGTGAAGATGGGCCGGGGGCTGAACCTGATCCAAAGTGTGATCATTGACACGCACTTTGTGATCCGCGGGCGCTTTGGCCGCCTGATGGAGGCCGTGGTGACGCACCCGAAAACCATTGGCATCGGCTTGGGGGAAGATACGGGCGTACTTATCACCGAAGGCCACAAGATCGAGACCATCGGCTCGAACCTGGTGGTGATCGTGGATGGGCACGAGGTAAAGTATACCAATATCAATGAGGTGGAGCCTGGTAGGCCCGTTGCCATCAACCATATGCTCATGCATGTGCTGGCCAAGGGCAATCTCTACGACATCAACGCCCGGGTCTTCTACAAGAGCAGAGAGGATCTCCGGCACACCCAGCTGCAGGAGCTTAACCAGTAACGAGAGGAGCTAAAAGATTAATTCTGCCTCCGCAAAGTATAAAATTTACAGCAAGTATAAATCAACTGAATCACCCGCAATCCCTGTTAAAGTATGGCCATAAAAGCATTGATCATCGACCTCGACAATACCATTTATCCTGTACCATCTATCGGTGAAGAACTTTTCAAGCCCTTCTTTGACGTGCTGGAGGAAAGTGGGGAGTATGAGGGAGACCTGGATGCCGTAGAACAGGACATGATGCGCATCCCTTTTCAGAAGGTGGCTAAAAAGTATAAATTCAGTGAGCAGCTAAAGCAGCAGGGCGACGAGATACTCCGGAATTTAAAGTATGAAAAGGACATCCCTCCTTTTGAGGACTACAAGGAGTTGCAGGCGCTGCCGCAGCAGAAATTCCTGGTGACCACGGGCTACACCAACATGCAGGAGAGTAAGGTAGAAAAACTAAACCTGAGGAACGACTTTGCAGAAGTGCACATTGTGGACCCCAGCAAGTCGGACCTGACGAAAAAAGATGTTTTCCGGAGTATCGTGGAGCGCTACAAGTATGCTGCCTCCGAAGTGCTGGTTATCGGTGACGACCCGGAGTCGGAACTGAAGGCGGGGCGCGAGTTGGGGCTAGGCACGGTGCTGTACGCCAAAGATGACACCGCTCACGGCAACATCTCTCCCCGCATTACCCATTTCGGGCAGCTGAAAGAATTTTTGGCTTAGCACAAAGTATAAAAAGTATAAATGGACGCCTCCCGCTACGCTTTGTAAATCCCGACAAAGGTCTCCTGCTGTGCGGACTTGCTGGCGCGGTACATCCCCTCCGAGTTGAAGGGCATGGCGATTTCTCCTGCCGCAGTCAGAGCGATCAGCCCGCCCTCGCCGCCAAAGGCCACCAGCTTTTGCATCACCACTTCCTCACAGGCCTGCTGCAAAGTATAGCCTTTATATTCCATCAGGCAGGAGACATCGTAGGCCACCACCGCGCGCATGAAAAATTCGCCGTGGCCGGTGCAGGAGATGGCGCAGGTTTTGTTGTTGGCGTAGGTGCCCGACCCGATGATGGGCGTGTCGCCGATGCGGTTGTAGCGTTTGTTTGTCATGCCGCCCGTGGAGGTTGCCGCAGCCACATTGCCCGCCTGGTCCACGGCCACGGCGCCCACCGTCCCGAACTTCTCGTCGCGCTGCTCGGTGTGGTCCAGCATAAAGATGTCAGAGTCGCGCACCTCGCTCCACTGCTCATATCTATACTTGTCGAAGAAGTATGACTCCGGCGCCAGCTCCAGCCCGTAGCTCAGCGCGAACTCCTCGGCCCCGTAGCCACTCAGCATCACGTGGTCGGAGTGTTCCATGATGGCGGTTGCCAGCTTCACAGGATTTTTTATACTTCGAACGCCGGCCACGGCGCCAGCCTCCAGCGTTTTGCCGCACATGATGGCCGCGTCCATCTCATGCTTCCCTTCCTTGGTGAACACAGACCCACGACCGGCGTTGAAGAGCGGCGTGTCCTCCAGGTGTACCACCGCCAGCTCCACCGCCTCCAGCGCCGTACCACCCTGCTCCAGCACCTGGTGCCCTGCCTCCACGGCCTCTTTCAGAGCTGCCCTGTACGCCTTCTCCTGCTCCGCCGTCAGGCTGGCCCGTGTAATGGTGCCGGCCCCGCCGTGTATGGCAATCGCTGTTTTCTGCATGTTGTTTATACTTTTATACGTTGTAGCTTCCTCTACGCCGTTTGCGCGGAGGCTGTTTGATTTCGACCTTTCCGTCTGATTTTTTTGTATCAGAGAGGTGAAATAATGGACCCAATTCCGGGGAAAAATCGTTATCTTTGTCTAGCGTAAAACAACTAAATTAACTTATTTATTATGTCTTTTGATATCCAAGGTAAGCTGTACGAGGTCTTTGAGGAGCAACAGATCAGCGACAAGTTCAAGAAGCGCGAGTTCGTGCTGGAGATTCCGGACGGTTCTTACACGCAGTACTGCAAGTTTCAGCTGACGCAGGACAAGTGCAACCTGCTGGACTCCTACAAGAACGGCGACGAGGTGAAGGTAACCTTTAACCTCTCCGGCAAGCCTTTCACCAAGAATGGCCAAACCATGTACTTCACCAACCTGCAGGCCTGGAGGCTGGAGCCTGCGGCGAATGGCTTCAACGGTGGTGCCGGTGCAGCTGCCCCGCAGCAAGACGCCCCCTCGTTCTACAGCAGCGATGCCGACAACGACCTGCCTTTCTAAGCAAAGCAGTTCCTGCCTATAAATATTCCGGAAGCGAGCCCCAACAGGCTCGCTTTTTGTTTTAAAGAGTGAGGCGAGCGTTAAGCTAAAAAGATAAGTATGATTTTCTGCTGCATCGGGTTCAACGTTAGCCTGGCAGCAACTTTAGAATCAATTCCTGGTTTATACTTGTAAGCACCCACCCTACTACTATGGACGAGCTACAGCGCCTGATCTGGGAAGGCGAAAACGACAGCGTTGACTTCAAGCAGCGCGTCACCAAACCCGAGAAAATCGCCAGAACCATAGTGTCGTTTGCCAACACGCGCGGCGGCGTGATACTGGTTGGCGTGAAGGACAACGGTTACGTGATCGGGATAGACCCGGAGGAGGAGAAGCACACCCTGCAGCTTGCCGCAGACTTCTACTGCGACCCGCCCGTGACGCTGCAGTACGAGGAGGTGGAGCAGGACGACCGGGTGGTGCTGAAGGTGACGGTGCCTGAAAGTGCCCGCAAGCCACATTTCGCCAAGCTAAAAGACGACGACTGGCGCGGCTATGTACGCGTGAACGACACCAGCGTGCAAACCAGCAAAATGGTGAACAAGGCCCTGCAGCAGGCTCCCGAGCCCTTCGAGCCGCTCCCGCTCAACCGCCACGAGGAAGCCGTGCTGGCGTACCTGCGACTGCATCCGCGCATCACGCTGCGCCAGTTCATGAAGCTGGCCAACCTCTCCGAGCGGCGGGCCTACCGCACGCTGGTGAAGCTGGTCATCCACGGCTACCTGCTCCTGCACGACAAGGAGAAAGAGGATTTTTATACGTTGGTGTAGCCTCCGATTGCTGCTCGTGGCCGGTTACAGAATTCTATTAAAACAGCCGATGCAAGTATAAATTACGCTTAACTACTTCCCTTTCGTGCTGCCGACCAGATTCCCGCTTTGGTAGGTTTCTGTATACGAGTAATTTCCCTGCGCATCATATACCTGCCAGTCGCCGAACCAGTAGTAATGGTCTTTAAACGTGCTGCGGATGATGCGGGCCGTGCCCTGCCGGGCGAGGTTGCCGTTCTCATGAAACTTCTGCACCTCGATGATATTGTTGCGGCGGTTATACTTCTCCACCATGTAGCGGGTCCCGCTGGGATAATAGTATTTCCATTTCCCCACCTCGGCCCCGTGCCTGAAACGCCCGTTCCGGATCACGGTCCTCTCATCCCCCAAGTATACTTTCCAGCGGCCGTGGTAGCGGTCCTGCCTGTCATACCGGTTGATCTTCCAGAAAAGCATGCCCTGTTTCTTTGGCTTGTCTGCTTTCGTCTCCCTCTCCTGCCCCACCGCCGCAAAAGGCAGCGCCACAAGTATAAACACGGTCAAGATGAAAGGCCATAGTCGTATTACCACCATAAATTTTATACTTTGATGAGATCCTTCTGAACAAAGTATAAATTTTTTTACGGATAACTAAACAATTAGTTATATGATTTTAAAGTATAAATTGCTTAGATTCAGAACTATATAGTACGATTTAAATTTATAGTTGCGAGTAAGTATGAAGAGCAGCACACGTGGCGGTGCCAGCGCGTCGGCCGCGGCCGGATTTCTCACGTAAACAAGTATAAAGCTGCCCCGAAAGCAGCGCCTCGCAGACGTACAAAACAAGGTTTCACCCTAACCCTTTCGCTTATGCCCAAAGCATCTCCCGAAACCAAAACCGCTGGCGCTACCAGCAAAAGCATCACCAAACCCGCCGATAACGGCATCACCAAACCCACTAAGGCAAAGGCCGCACAGGCTAAAATAAAAGACGCAGACACCAAGAAGATCTTTGTGCTGGACACCTCGGTTATCCTCTATGACCACAGCGCCATCCGGAACTTCCAGGAGCACGACGTGGCCATACCCATCACGGTGCTGGAGGAACTCGATAACTTCAAGAAAGGCAACGACATCAAGAACTTCGAGGCCCGCGAGTTCATCCGCTTCATCGATAAACTCTCCTCCGAGAACAGGCTGCAGGACTGGATCCCGCTGAACGGCCGCAACAAGGGCAGCTTTAAGGTGCTGATGAACAACTCGACCTCAGGGGTGGATGCCGTGAATATCTTCGGTGACAAGAATGATCACCACATCCTGAACTCGGCCCTCACGCTGCAGCAGCAAAAGCCGCAGCACCGCGTGGTGCTCGTAACCAAAGACATTAACCTGCGCCTGAAGGCCCGGGCCCTGAACATCATCTCGGAGGATTATGAGACCGGTAAGATACAGGACGTGGCCGACCTCTACACCGGTTGCGATACCGTGGAGGATGTGCCGGCCAACCTGGTGAACGAACTCTACGAGCAAGGCTTCTGTGATGCGGAAAAGGCGCTGCCAAACCCGCCCAAGGACAACCACTTCTTTGTGCTCAAGAGCTTTAAGAATTCCGTGCTGGCCTACTATAACATTGCGGAGAAGCGGCTGGAGCGGGTGGATAAGCAGTCGGCCTACGGTGTAAAGCCGCGCAACGCCGAGCAGACCTTCGCCCTGCACGCCCTCATGAGCCCGCACATCAAGCTGATAAGCGTTCAGGGGGTGGCCGGTACCGGGAAAACACTGCTGGCGCTTGCCAGTGCCCTGGAGCAGCGCCGCGACTACAAGCAGATTTACCTGGCCCGCCCGGTGGTGCCGCTCAGCAACAAAGACATCGGCTACCTGCCCGGCGACATCAAATCGAAGCTGAACCCGTACATGGAGCCGCTCTGGGACAACCTCAAGTACATCCAGAACCAGTACCCCGAGACAAGCAAGGAGTACCAGCGGCTGAAGGAGATGGTGGAGTTGGAGAAACTGATGATCACGCCGCTGGCCTACATCCGGGGGCGCAGCCTCTCGAACATCATCTTTATAGTAGATGAGGCACAGAACCTGACGCCCCACGAGGTAAAAACGATCATCTCCAGGGCCGGCGAGAACACCAAGATCATCTTTACAGGCGATATTTACCAGATCGACACCCCCTACCTCGACTCGCAAAGCAACGGCCTCTCCTACCTCATCGACCGTGCCCGGAACCACCCGCTTTATGCGCATATTACGCTGCAGAAAGGCGAGCGGTCTGAGCTGGCAAACCTGGCAAACGAACTGTTGTAAGTATGGGAGTTAGAGAGTTTAGGAGTTAGAGAGTTAAAAGTCTCCTTACAAGTAAAAGGCCTGGCTGTGAAGTACAGCCAGGCCTTTTACTTGTAAGGAGAAGTATAAAATCAAAAGTTAATATAAACTCTTTAACTCCTAAACTCCCAAACTCTCTAACTCTTTAACTTTCTAACTCCCAATAGTTTCTGCAGTCCCTGAAGTCCCTTTTCGGCTTCTGTCCGCATTTTATACTTTTGCAGCACGCCCTGCAGCTTAGCCAAAGGAGTTTGCCTTAGCGCCGTTTGCTGCCGCCATACCACTTGGGTGCCTCCTTTATGGGCTTGCAGGGTAAATATACCAAGTATGGCGGAGGTGTCGCCGGGCTGCGACTGCCTGTAGGCGATGGTACCAGGCTGAATGCTTTCCGTGAAGAGGAGCTGGCCATCGCCTATTCTGTCGCCGCTCCACTGCAGGCGCGCGCCCTTGCCTTGCAGTGGCCCGCCGTAGAGGTGGATCATACTTGGGTCGTGCTGCTTGTTCAACACGCTCCAGCGTTGCCATTCAGTGGGATTGTTCAGGTAAGGGTATACTTCCTCCGGCGGTTGCTGCAGGAAAACTGCCTGTTGTACATCTATTTCGGCGGGCAAAAAATGTGAGGCACCAAGTAGGACGGCCGCACTTACGGGCAGCGCAAGCAGCACAATTCTGAGCAGTTTCATAAAGTAGGGTTGAGGCGGTAGGGCTTGTATTATTGGCAGGCAATCCCGCATCAATTTTAAGAAGCATCTTTGAACAAAACAAGCCGCGTCGCCTGAAATATTTTTTTGCGTAGGCAGCCTCTGGCGGCTGTCAGCCTGCATTCAGGCAGCTTTTAGCGGCCCTTACACGTACAGTGGATTAAAAGATATTAAATAGAAGATGCTATATGCTACAAGATTGGATACAGAAAGGATTTAAGTACTCCCAGAACCCCATTTTCAGGAGGTTTACCGGCAAGGCCGGAGCCTTGCTTTCCAAGCCCATGAAGATCGGGTTGCTGCTGACCACGGCATACAACAAAATGGTGGATGTAGACAGCGGCGAGAGCGGCTTCCAGCAGCTGAAGCAACTGATGATGACCTTTATGCGGATGGTAAGGGCTTATGTAAGGGGGGATTACCGGGACATTTCTAAAAAATCGATGATGATTGGGGTGGCTGTGCTGCTCTACCTGGTTACGCCGCTGGACATCATTCCGGATTTTATTCCCATCATCGGTTTGATGGACGACATCAGCCTGATGGCATGGTTTGTGGATGCCTTCAGCAAGGAGATCTCCAAATACCGTGAGTGGGAGACACAGACCAGCTACGAGAACATCGGCCGCTTCTGATTGCAGCGGATGAAAGTATAATTAATTGCGCCGATTACACGCCTTATGAAAAGCATCCTGTGCTACAGGGTGCTTTTTGTTTCTCCTTATCAGTATGAGAACAAGATAAGCTTAAAGTATAACGGAGGGATACCTGGAGATTGCTACCCGAACGGGTATGATCTATACGTTAAAAGTCTTTTGTCATTTGTCTAGCGCTCTTTTGCCTTTACTCTTAGTTTAGAATAGTGTTATACTTTCACTACCTTCCTTGGCTCACTCTTTTTACTATCCTGTCTGCCTCCAGCAGATAAAAGCCCTGCATCTGCGGCCGGAATTAGCTATCTTTAGGCGCTAAAAACAATAACCAACCTATACTTTTCACATGATCAGTAAACGCATAGTATCTTTTTTTGCGGCTATTTTGCTGAGCATCGGCATTTCCACAGCCCGGCCCGATGAGGGCATGTGGCTGCCCATGCTGCTCAAACAGCTCAACGAAGCCCAGATGCAGGACAAAGGCATGAAGCTCACAGCCGAGGACATCTACAGCGTCAACCAATCGAGCCTGAAGGATGCCATTGTTTCGTTCGGGGGCTTTTGTACCGGCGAGATGATCTCACCGGAAGGCCTGCTGCTCACTAACCACCACTGCGGTTACGGCCAGATCCAGCAACACTCCTCTGTCAAGAACGATTACCTGACCGACGGCTTCTGGGCCAAAACGCGGGAGCAGGAACTGCCCAACCCGGGTCTGACCGCCACGTTTATCGTGCGCATGGAGGATGTGACAAAACAGATCCTGACAGGTACCGAGGCGGCCAAGACCGAGGCGGAGCGTGAGGCCATGGTGCAGCGCAACATCGCCAGAGTAGGCCAGGAAGCTACGGCCGGTACCCATTACAATGCTGTGATCCGCCCCTTCTTCTACGGCAACGAGTACTACATGTACATCACCGAGACGTTCAAAGACATCCGCCTGGTAGGTGCTCCGCCTTCTTCCATTGGTAAATTTGGCGGTGATACGGATAACTGGATGTGGCCCCGCCATACCGGCGATTTTTCGCTGTTCCGTATTTACGCCGGGCCCAACAACGAGCCAGCCGAATACTCGCCGGAGAACAAGCCCTACAAGCCCAAGCACCACCTGCCTATTTCTCTGAGCGGTATTAAGGAAAATGATTTTACGATGGTGTTCGGATTCCCCGGCCGTACCAACGAGTACCTCACCTCGCAGGCCGTGCAGGAGATCTACGAGGTGTCTAACCCGCACAAGATCAACATCCGCGAAACCAAGCTCAACATCCTGGACAAGGACATGAAGGCTTCAGACGAGGTGCGCATCAAGTATGCAGCCAAGTATGCCAGCATCGCCAACGCCTGGAAAAAGTGGATCGGTGAGAACCGCGGCATCCGCAAGGCCAACGCTATTGAGGAAAAGCAAAAGCTAGAGCAGCAGTTTGCCCAGTGGGTAGCCGCCGACCCAACGCGCCAGCAAGAGTATGGCAGCCTTCTGGCTGATTTTGCCCAGAACAACAAGGCGCTCGACGGCATCACCATCTCCCGCGACTACATTAACGAGGCAGCCTTCGGCGTGGAGATCGTAAAACTGGCCAACAACTTTACTACGCTGCAGGCTTTGCTGGCCAAGAAGGCCCCTCAGAGCGATATCAATGCGCAGGTAGCGAAGCTGGAAACTTACGCGGCCGGTTACTTTAAAGACTACCACGCACCATCGGATAAGAAGGTGTTTGCCGCGCTGTTAAGCCTGTACTACCACAACATCGACCAAAAGCTGCATCCGGAGATCTTTAAAACGGTGCGCAGCAAGTATAAAGAAGACTTCACCAAGTATGCCGAAGACGTTTTTGCCAAGTCGGCCTTTGTTTCCGAAGCCGGTGTGAAAAAGGTACTGGCTGAGGCGAGACAAGGAAAGGACGCCATCAAAAACGACCCTGCCTTTGAGCTGGCCGGCAGCGTGGCAGACTACTATAGCGCCAAGGTCATGCCAACCTATACTTCGGTAAACGATAACCTGAACCTGCTTTACCGCAAGTATGTGGCCGGCCTGCGCCAGATGCAGAGCGACAAAAACTTCTATCCGGATGCTAACTCCACCTTGCGTGTAGCCTATGGCAAAGTGGAGCCCTACAAACCGGTGGATGGCGTAATTTATACGTACTATACTACGCTGGAAGGCGTGATGGAGAAAGCCGCTTCCGGTGTAGCCGAAGACTATGCCATCCCGGCCAAACTGCGTGAATTGTACGAGAAAAAAGACTACGGCCCTTATGGTGTAAACGGACAGATGCCGGTGTGCTTTATCGCCTCCAACCACACCACGGGCGGAAACTCCGGCTCCCCGATCATCAACGCCAACGGCCAGCTGATCGGCACCAACTTCGACCGTAACTGGGAAGGCACCATGAGCGACATCGTCTACAACCCGGACCAGGTACGCAATATTTCGGTGGATGTGCGCTACATGCTCTTTATCGTAGACAAATTTGCCGGCGCCACGCACCTGGTAGAGGAAATGACGCTGGTGACAGATGATACTTCCGGCCTGCCGCAGGTAGACGCCCGCAAGCAACAGCAACCGGAAACAGAGCTCTCCAAGAAAGAGAAAAAGAAGCTGGAAAAAGAGCTGAAGAAAAAGAAGAAAAAAGAAAAAGCCGAGGTTGAGGCTTAAGCTTTTCAAAGTATAAAGTATAAAATCCCCACCTGTCGCTACGGGTGGGGATTTTTTTATTCGGCTGGGTCCGTGCTATCTTCACAGACGTGATGTCTGATTTATACTTTTCATGACCTCCACTCCTATTCCTACAAAAGAAGAATTTATACTTGTAGAGGGCGCCGGAGCAGGTACTGGAAAAATCAGCTCAGTTTATACTTTATATACTTTAGCCAGACCTGTCGGAAAGTATACTTTATCCCAAGCACCTAGGCATTTCAGCAAAAACCAGTATATTTAAAGGATCATCCTCCGGCAAGCGCAGCAAAGACTGCCCGACCGGAAGTATAAACCACACCCCTCGCCCATGAGAAAGAAGCACCTTTACCTAAGTATATCCGCGGCCCTGGGCCTCGCATTCGGTAGCCATACCCTAGCCGCGCAGGACTACAGGCAAATACACCAGGAAGCCATTCTGATTGATACGCATAACGATGTGCTGATCTCAGTGATGGAAGGCCTGGACATCAGCCAGGACCTTCGTGGGCGCACACATTCGGACCTGGCGCGCTTCAAGGAAGGGGGCGTGGATGCGCAGTTCTTCTCCGTTTGGAGTGATGAGACCGGCAACTTCGCCTATGCCATGCAGCAGATCGACTCGCTGGAGGCCATCGTGCAGCGAAACCCGGATAAGCTGTTGCTGGCTACCAATGTGGCTGGGATAGAACAGGCCGTGCGGGAGGGCAAAATGGCTGCGCTGATTGGCGTAGAAGGCGGCCACATGATCGACAACGACCTGCAGAAACTCGAACAGCTCTACAACCGCGGCACCCGTTACCTCACCCTCACCTGGAATAACTCCACTCCCTGGGCCTCCTCTGCCGCCGACGAGACTTCCGGTAAAATGCCCAAATCCAAACAGGGGCTCTCTAAGTTCGGCAAGCAGGTGGTGAAACGCATGAACGAGCTGGGCATGCTGGTAGACCTGAGCCATGTGGGCGAGCAGACCTTCTGGGACGTGATGGCTACTACGAAAAAACCCGTACTTGTATCGCACAGCTGCGTGCATCAGATAAACCCGGTGTCGCGCAACCTGACGGATAAGCAGATAAAAGCCGTGGCCAGGAACGGTGGTGTCATCCATTTAAATTTCTTCTCCGACTTTCTGGATTCGGAATTCAGGACACGGCTCAAAAACTTTACCGATACTCATAAGCCTGAATCTGACTCCTTAAAAGCAGCAGGTTGGTCTAACGATGCAGTTATGGATCATTTGGCGGAAACGTATCCGGCTGAGGTCAAGCACATACGGCCCCCTCTCTCCGTTCTAATCGATCATGTTGACCATATCGTTAAACTGGTAGGCGTAGACTACGTTGGTCTCGGCTCCGACTTCGACGGCATTACCTCCGCCCCGCAGGAGCTGGATGGCGTGCAGGATTTCCCGAACGTGACCAAAGCGCTTTTAGCACGCGGCTACAGCGAGGCAGACGTGAAAAAGATCCTGGGCGAGAATTTCCTGCGGGTCTTCCGCGCTAACGGCGGTTGATGCCCCCGCCATACTTTCCCTGCCCCGTCTTCTTGATGGCAGGGAAAGTATAAGCTCCCTGCCATTCATACTTTCCTGGCCACTTTTTGTCTTGCTCCTGCCGCTCTTCGTCTTATAAATCACCCCTGCGCCTGCTTCAGAAATTAAATTTTCGTACTTTTGCCAGACTTTTGTAGCTACAACAAATGTAGCTGCGCCTAACCAGTAGTTTCTGAGCCCCTTGCGTAAAAGTAACCAGATCAAAGCCATTGCCATATACCAGATTGCGGGAGGCTTTTTAGGAATTGTCCTCTTGCTGTTGGTCCTGTTTGGTGGTGAGCTTACCGTAAGCCAGCAGGTGCTGCGCTTCAGCATTTTGGCGGGGTTGCTGTACGTGTTCTCCATACTTTGCGGCCGCATGCTGTTCCTAAACCCACGGCGGGGCCTCAAGCTGTCACTCGTAAACCAGGTGCTGCAGGTGGTGTACTTCAGTTTTGGCGCCTGGGCTTTTCAGTTTGTGGCGGGCCTGCGTATTGGCGTGGGCGTGGATATGGTCGGCGGGTGGATCTTCAAGTTCCGTCTCGCCCTTTCCTCCTTCCACTTCAGCTTCGGCGAGGATATGGGACAGAAATTCGTGGGCATCAACCTGGTCGCGCTTTTCCTGATCTTCTGGATGGAGCGCCTGCTGGAGAAACAATCTTAGTTTTTTTTAAACCTGTCGGACTATAGCCGGTTTGAAGTAACAGGAACAGAAAAAGGCGCAGGAATCATACTTTAGTTATAAGTTCATGTAATTAATATTTTCTGCCTGCACCAACTGCTTTATTTTTGTAAACCGAATGAATGTTCAATACAATTTCCCTCATGGAGCCAATAGCTGATAAGAAGAAAGCCATTTTTGAGAGCACCCTGGAACTGGTGCGGGAGAATGGCTTCCACGGTACGCCCATGAGCCTGGTAGCCAAGAGGGCGGGCGTAGCGGCTGGCACCATTTACCATTACTTTGAGGGCAAGCAGGAACTGATCATTGAGCTCTTCTATTACATCCGAGATCAGATCATCTCGGTGCTGAAACGCGAAGACTCAGCAAAGGTGCCTTTTCAGCAGTGCTTCTTTAATATCTGGTATGGCCTTTACGAGTATTACAGCCAGAACCCCAACGTGCTCATGTTTTTTGAGCAGTTTATAAATTCTCCATACAATACCTGCGTTGGCGAATCGAGTAAAAGCGAGTTCCACAAGCACCTGTTTGGTTTTTTTGAACGGGGCATAAGCGAAGGGCGCCTTAAGCCGCTAAGTCCAAAGATCCTCGGTACACTTGCCCACGCCAATATTATTTCAACCGTTAAAATTTACTCTGCTGGCCGATTTGTGCTGGAGGAAGACGAGTTAAAGCAGATCCCGCAAATTCTCTGGGATGGGATGAGTAGCAGGTGAGGCCGCCTTACTTACAGCCACCCCCTCAGCAAAGAAATGCAATTCTTATACCTTTATACTTTATGACATTAAAACGCATCATCAAATTTCTGCCAAACTATGAAAAAAAGGAATGAGCACCTGAGTGGCCCGCTTGCCGGCAAGCGCCTCCACTATCCCCCAGCTACTATTACCAACACCACGTATTTCAACTACCTACATGAGATTAATTAAGAAAATAAAACCATTGCTCCTGGGCTGCCTGCTAAGCCCAGCCCTTGCGCTGGCCCAGAACAGCGGGGCTGCCTCCGAGAGCCTTACGCTGGAGCAGTGCGTGGACTATGCGCTCGAGAACAGGGCCGCCGTGGAACAAGCCCTCATAGACAAGGCCATTGGCGACAGAGAGATCAGATCGAATCTTTCTGGCTGGTACCCACAGGTAAACGCCTCCTTTGCCGGTGCGCACAACATCAAGCTGCAGCAGCAGCCGTTCGGCGACCAGACCCTCACAATTGGCAGAAAATACAATTCTAACCTGCTGCTGGAGGCGACCCAGAACCTGTTTAACAGCGAACTGCTTCTGGCTTCAAAGGCTGCCCGCTTTACCCGCCAGCAACTGGACCAGGAGATCACCAATACCAAGATAAACACGGTAGTGGATGTGAGCAAAGCCTTTTATGATATACTGCTCACCCAGGAACAGCACCGCATCCTGCATGTGAACCTGGTTCGCCAGGAAAAGCAGTATAACGATGCCCGCAGCCGCTACGACGTTGGCCTGGTAGACAAGACCGACTACCAGCGAGCAGCCATCACGCTGGCTAACATTCGTAGCGACATCAAGCGCGCTGCGGAAGCCATCAAGGCCAAGGAAGCCTACCTGAAGCAGCTAATGGGTTTCCCGATCGAGAAGGATGTGGAACTGGTGTATGAATATGACCGGATGGAGCAGGCTGTGCTGGTCGATACCACTGAGGTGATTGAATTTGCCAACCGTATTGAACTGCAGCAGTTGCAGACCCAGCGCCAGTTGCTGGAGCTGAACACAGCCTATAATAAGTGGAGCCTCCTGCCGACTGTCTCTGCCTATATCAACTATAACTGGTTATACTTCAACGATCAGTTCGCGGACCTCTACAGCGCGGCCTACCCCACCTCTACCGTAGGGCTGCGTGTTTCTATTCCTATCTTTCAGGGGACCAGAAGGCTACAGGGAATTAAGATCGCCAAGCTGCAGGAAGAGCGCTTAGATGTGGCTATTGAGGATACCCGCAAAGCCATCAACACCGAGTACCAGGCATCGCTTGCCAACTATAAAGCCGACTACACCGATTGGCGCACGCTGCAGAGTAACCTGGAGATGGCTCAGGAGGTGTACGACATCATAAAGCTGCAATACGACGAAGGCGTGAAGGCTTATGTGGACCTGGTGGTAGCTGAAAGCGAGCTGCGTGCCACGCAGATCAACTACTACAACGCCCTTTACAACCTGCTGGCCAGCAAGCTGGACTACCAGCGCGCCATAGGCAACATAGATATCAATCAATAACAATCAGAGAAAAAGAGAATGAAGAGGAAATACGTATGGCTGGCCGCGGCCGTCATCAGCCCAACTATACTTATGTCGTGCGGCGGTGATAAAGCCGGACAGCAGCAGATGAACCCGGCCGCCATGGCCGTACCGGTAAATACTATCAAGGTTTCGGAACAAAGCGTCACAGGAAAGGATACGTACCCCGGTACGGTTACCGCGCTGCAGGAAGTGCAGCTCCGCCCGCAGGTTTCGGGCTACATCACCGATATCTATGTGCAGGACGGGCAGCGTGTAAAGCGGGGCCAGAAGCTCTATGAGATAGACCGCAGCAAATACCAGGCTTCCTACCAGCAGGCGCGGGCCAACCTGGCAAGTGCCGAGGCCAACCTGGCCCGGGTGCAGAAAGATCTGGAGCGTTACGAGCGCCTGGCAGAGCGCGATGCGATCGCCAAGCAACAGCTGGATTATGCCCGCACGGAGGTGCAAACTGCTAAGGCACAAGTTGCCTCAGCGCAGGCGCAGGTGCGCAGCGTTTCCACCGACCTGGGTTATTCCGTTATCAATGCCCCCTTCGATGGCAATATTGGCATCTCGCAGGTACGGGTGGGAGCTCAGGTATCGCCGGGACAACCCTTGCTCAACACCATCTCCTCCACTGATCCGATTGCCGTGGATATCGTGATAAACGAGCAGGAGATTGGCCGCTTCAACCGGATGCAGCAGGGCAACCAGCCAGACTCCCTCTTTACCATCACCCTGAACAACGGAGAGCAGTACCCGCACAATGGCAAGCTGCTTGCCATCGACAGGGCCATTGGCCGCCAGTCGGGTACCACCACGGTGAGGGTACAGTTCCCGAACCCGGACGAGCAGCTGATCCCGGGCATGACGGTATCACTGAATGTGCTGAACCAGGACATTGGCGATCAGCTGGTGATCCCTCACAAGGCCGTGACGGAGCAGCTTGGGGAGTTCTACGTGTATGTGGTGCAGGGCGACTCCGTAGTGCAGCAGAACGTGCAGCTGGGCACGCGTTTTAAGAGCAGCATCGTGGTACGCGAAGGCCTGAAAGAAGGGCAGCAAATCGTTACAGAAGGCGTGCAGCGCCTGCGCCAGGGCGCCAAAGTACAGGTGGGTGAGCCACAGCAACAGCCGCAGGCCTCCAGCCAGAAATAATTTCTATCAATTTAGAGGAGATTTAGAATAGTAAGATGATATCAGATGTTTTTATAAGACGGCCCGTCACCGCCATGGTGATCTCGATTGTGATCGTTCTGGTGGGTACGCTGGCCATGATGAATTTGCCTGTCACGCAGTATCCGGACATCTCCCCTCCTACGGTAGCCGTATCGGCCACCTACACGGGCGCTGATGCCCAGACGATCGAGCAGATCATCGCCACACCGTTGGAGACGCAGATTAACGGCTCGCCGGGCATGGCCTACATTACCTCTACCAACACCAACGGCATGCTGAGCATGACGGTAACCTTCGAGGTAGGGACCGACATCGACATTGCCACCCTGGACGTGCAGAACCGGGCCAGTATCGCGGAGCCGGCCCTGCCGGAGGATGTGCGCCGCCTGGGCGTAACTGTGCGTAAGCGTAACCCGAGCATCATGATGGTGATTGGTATGTACTCGCCCAACCGTACCCACGACGTGGAGTACCTGGACAACTATACCAACATTTATGTGCGGGATGCCCTGATGCGCGTGAAGGGTGTGGGGGATATTTTCTCCATTGGCCAGGACTTCAGTATGCGCCTGTGGCTGCAGCCCGACAAGCTGGCGCAGTACAACATTGGTACAAGTGAGGTGATCGCCTCCATTCAGGAGCAAAACCTGCAGGTGGGCGCTGGTACCGTAGGATCCGCCCCGCAGTATGATTCCCAGTCTTTCCAATACCCCATCACGGTAACCGGCCGCCTACAGACGCAGGAGGAGTTTGGCAACATCATCGTGCGGACCAACCCGGCAGATGGCTCACTGGTATACCTGCGCGACATTGCCCGCATAGAGTTCGGTCGTTTTGACTACAACAGGGGCGCCACGATTAACGGCAACCCGGCCACCATGATGCTGATCTACCAGGCTCCTGGTAGTAATGCCCTGGAGACAGCTGAAGGCATTTATGCTGCGCTGGATGAGATTAAAGTTTCCTTCCCTGCCGATCTGGACTACATAGTATCGTTTGAGTCGGTGTCGGTGGTAGAGGCATCCATCAACGAGGTGGTGCGCACCCTGGTGGAGGCGCTCATACTTGTGATTATTGTGGTATTCCTGTTTCTGCAAAGCTGGCGGGCGACGCTGGTACCGATCCTGGCCATTCCGGTTTCTATTATTGGTACCTTCATCTTCTTTATCCCGCTGGACTTCACCATTAACACGCTGACATTGTTCGGTTTCGTGCTCTCCATTGGTATTGTGGTGGATGACGCCATTGTGGTGGTGGAAGCGGTGCAGCACAACATGGACCACGAGGGGCTATCGGCCAGGGACGCGACACGCAAGGCCATGAAAGAGATCACGGCACCGGTAATTGCCATTGCGCTTATACTTGCTGCGGTGTTTATTCCTGTAGGCTTTATTCCGGGCATCGTAGGGCGCCTGTACCAGCAGTTTGCCATCACCATTGCAATCTCTGTATTGATCTCTGCCTTTGTGGCGCTTACGCTCACACCGGCGCTCTGTTCGCTGATGCTGAAGCCGATGAACGTGAACAAGAGCTCCAAAGGCATCAACAAGTTCTTCTACCGCTTCAACAACTGGTTTGGCCGCACCACGGAGTCCTACTCCAGAGGTGTGCGCAAGTCGATCAAGGCTACGCCGCTGGTGCTTATCCTGCTCGTCCTGCTGTATGCGGGTACCACCGGCATGTTCATGACCAAGCCATCGGGCTTTATTCCTACAGAGGATGAGGGCCGTCTGTTTGTGTCAGTAGAGCTGCCTGAGGGTGCCTCCAAGAGCAGAACGGAAGCTGTTTTGGGCCAGATGGGGGAAATGATGACGGAGGTACCGGCTGTGAAGAACTATACCGCCATCTCCGGCCTGAACGCCATCAACTTCTCCTTCAAGTCTAACAGCGGTACTTTCTTCATACAGTTGCACCCTTGGGAGGACCGTAAGGATAAGGCTGACCAACTGGCAGGCGTAATGGCCACGATGCAGCAGAAGTTTGCCACCATCAAGGAAGCGAATGTGATCGTGGTGGCGCCGCCTGCCATTCCTGGTCTGGGTGCCTCGGGTGGTTTTACCTTCGTGCTGCAGCAGCGCCAGGCAGGCTCTACCCAGGAGCTGGAGCAGGTGATGGGGCAGTTCTTGGGGGCGGCGAATGCCCGTCCGGAGATTGCCATGGCCTACAGCTTCTTCAACACCCGGACCCCGGGCTACCACGTAGAGGTTGACCGCGAGAAAGCCAAAAAGCTTGGCGTAAGCGTATCTGATGTGTACGCTACTCTTTCCACTTACATGGGTAGCCGCTACGTGAACGACTTTACGCGCTACGGCCGTAACTTCCGGGTGGTGGCGCAGGCCGATACCGCTTTCAGGATGGACATCGAGAGCCTGAAGCAGTATTACGTGATGAACCGCCAGGGCCAGTCAGTTCCGCTGAGCGCACTCGTAACCGCTGAGGTAGAGGAAAGAGCCGCTGTGATTTCGCATTACAACCTGTTCCGCTCCGTGGATATCAACGGCAGCGCAGCACCAGGCTATAGCTCCGGCCAGGCGCTGCAGGCCCTGGAGGAAGTGGCGGCACAGGTGCTGCCGGCCGGGTATGGCTACGAGTTTACGGGCCTGAGCCGTGAGGAGCAGGCAGCCGGAAGTACGACCATCTACATCTTCGCGCTTTCCATACTGCTGGTGTTGCTGTTACTGGCGGCCCTGTACGAGAGTTGGTCCGTGCCGTTCTCCATCCTTTTTGCCATTCCGCTGGGAATGTTTGGGGCTATACTTGCCCTGACGCTCCTGCCCAAGCTGGACAATAACGTGTATGCCCAGGTAGGTATGATCACATTGATCGGTCTGGCTGCCAAAAACGCCATTCTGATTGTGGAATTCGCCAAGGAGCGTGTGGATCGGGGCATGGAGCTGATTGAGGCGACCATAGAGGCAGTGAAACTGCGTCTGCGCCCTATTATCATGACATCACTGGCCTTTATACTTGGCGTGACGCCTCTTGTCATGGCCTCTGGTGCCGGTGCCGTATCCCGTCAAACGATCGGGTGGGTGGTAATCGGTGGCATGTTGGCGGCAACGTTCCTGGCCATCTTCGTGGTGCCGGTGCTGTACGTGGTGATAACCAGAATCGCTTACGGCAAAAAAGGCCTGGAGGAGTTACGTGCGAACGCAGACTACCGGCCTGACGATGAGGAAGGCGGCGATCCTACCTACGTGAATCCTCATTCCTAAATCATCCGGATAGTTTCGGATTCCATCAAACAGCCCCGGCTCATCTAAGCCGGGGCTGTTTTTTTTTCGCGTGGCCTGAAGTATGGCCCTGCAGTATCATACTTTAAAACACTAAAATATTCCTGCTTAAGCCCTTTTTGTACCCGGGTGACAAAAGTCATCCGGCGGCATGACAGCTGTCATGAATTAGAAGAGAAAGAGGTATTTATTTAGCATAAGAAATCTTCTAAACAACACAAGTATGAAAAGGTCTACACTCAAAAAAACAGTAGTGCTACTTGGCCTGGGCCTGTACAGTATGGGCATCCTTAGCTCCTGCAGTACGCAATCCTCGCACGCGGAAACTGCGGCTAAAACCGATGATGCCATACCGAAAGAGCTTCCCACCGTGGAGGCGGAACTGACGGATGCACCTAAAGTGCCGGCTCCTATCACACGCAGCCATGCCGCCAAGGTGGTGGTGCGCCTGGAGGTGACGGAGGTGGTGAAGAAAATGGCGGATGGCGTGGATTATACTTTCTGGACATTCGGCGGCTCGGTACCGGGCAAATTCATCCGTATCCGCCAGAACGACGAGGTGGAGTTCCACCTGATGAACCACCCTGACAGCAAAAACCCGCACAACATCGACCTGCACGCCGTTACCGGCCCGGGCGGTGGCGCTGCCTCTACCTTTACCGCTCCTGGCCACGAAACGGTTTTCAAGTTTAAGGCGCTCAACCCCGGCTTGTATGTTTACCATTGCGCCACGGCCCCAGTGGGCATGCACATTGCCAACGGTATGTACGGCCTTATACTTGTGGAGCCGGAGGAAGGGCTGCCTAAGGTTGACAAGGAGTACTACGTGATGCAGGGCGACTTCTATACAAAGGGCGATTTCGGGGCGCCTGGCCTGCAGCCTTTCGATATGCAGAAAGCCCTGGACGAGAACCCCTCCTATGTGGTGTTCAACGGCTCAGTGGGAGCCCTGACCGGCGATAATGCCCTGACAGCCAAAGTAGGCGAAACCGTGCGCCTGTTCGTGGGTAACGGTGGCCCCAACCTGATTTCTTCCTTCCACGTGATCGGCGAGATCTTCGACAAAGTATACGACGAGGGTGGCTCCACAGCCATCGAGAACATCCAGACAACGCTGGTGCCAGCCGGTGGCACTGCCATCACAGAGTTCAAAGCCGATGTACCGGGCAACTACGTGCTGGTGGACCACTCCATCTTCCGGGCTTTCAACAAGGGCGCGCTGGGCATGCTGAAAGTAGAAGGCACCGAAGACAAGAAGATCTATTCCGGACAGATCGTGCAGAAAATCTACCAGCCGGAGGGCTCTACCGTGCAGGAGATGCCATCGGCAGGAGCGCCTAAGGCAGCCATCGCCTCCAGCAAGGATATGCGCCTGGAATTGGGTAAAACCCTGTACGCCCAGAACTGCCAGGCCTGCCACCAGGCCGAAGGACAAGGTATAAAAGGTGCCTTCCCTCCGCTTGCCAAGTCTGATTACCTGAACGCCGACGTGGACAGGGCCATCGGGGTGGTAGCCCACGGCCTGGAAGGGCAGATTAAAGTGAACGGCGAGCTCTACAACAGCACCATGCCTAAGCTCAAGCTTTCAGACGAGGAAATTGCCAACGTGATGACCTTCGTGATGAACAACTGGAGCAACAAAGGCGGCGAGGTGACACCGGACCAGGTGAAGAAAGCTAAAGATAATTACAAGCACTAACCCTTAAACCCCAGAGAGATGCTTTACAGACTGATCGTTTTGTTACTGTTGATGGGAATCAGCTTTAAAGCGCAGGCACAGAAGCCCCTGCCCCAGGATATGGTGTTGGTAAAGGGCGGAGCTTTTGTGCCCCTCTACGGGGGAGATTCCGCAGCGGTTAAGGTGAAAAGCTTTGCGCTGGATGCCTACCCGGTCACCAATGCCCAGTACCTCCGCTTCGTGAAGGAAAACCCGCAGTGGCGCAAGTCAGCGGTAAAAAAGCTCTTCGCGGACGCGAACTACCTCAGGGGCTGGAACGGGGATTTAAGTATAGGGGCCGCGGCAGACCAACTGCAAAACAGCCCGGTGGTGAGCGTGTCGTGGTTTGCGGCCAAAGCCTACTGTGCGTGCCAGGGCAAGCGCCTGGCCACCGTGGAGGAATGGGAATACGCCGCCCTGGCCAGCGAGACAAAGGCCAACGCCGCCAACGACGAGAAATTCTATCAGCGAAGTATAGAATGGTACAGCCAGCCAAACCCCACTTACCTGCCGCCCGTGCAGCAAAGCTTTAGAAACTACTATGGCCTGTATGGCATGATTGGGCTGGTGTGGGAATGGACACAGGATTTCAACTCCTCGCTGCTCATCGGCGAATCCAGGGCGAATGCCAGCCTGGACCGGCAGCTGTTCTGTGGCTCGGGCTCCAGCGGGGCAAAGGATACCAAAAACTACGTGGCCTTTATGCGCTACGCCTTCCGCTCCAGCCTGAAGGCAAACTACACGGTCTCTAACCTCGGCTTCCGCTGCGCGCAGAGTTTATAAGATTTGATTTATACTTGGTATACACCCTTCTTCTAAAAAACATGAAACGTCTTCTACCCTTCTCTTTTATACTTGGCCTAGCCCTGAGCAGCGGCTGCAGCCAACCCGAAACCACTGATGCCCACGCTGCGCACCATGCGCCGGAACAGGCCATACAGGCTTTACCAGCCGCCGAACTAGGCGACATGTCGCTGTACCAACTGGAATCAGAATGGCAAACCGAGGAAAATGAAACAATACAACTGGCCGACCTGCAGGGCAAAGTGCAACTGGTGGCGATGATGTACACGAGCTGCACCTATACCTGCCCCCGCATCGTGGCCGACCTGAAGCGCATTGAGGCGGGCATCGACAAGTATAAAAACGAGGTGGGCATTGTGCTGGTAACCATGGACCCGGCCAACGACACGCCCGAGAAGCTACAGGAATTTGCTCTGGAGAATAAGCTGGACCCTAATCGCTGGCAACTGCTGACCAGTAACGACGAGAGCATCCAGGAACTGGCGGTGCTGCTGAACATGAAGTATAAAAAATCCCCGAACGGCGACATTGCCCACTCAAACATCATCTCAGTGCTGAGTGCGCAGGGTGAGATCATCTACCAGCAGGAAGGCCTCGGCAGAGACCCGGACGAGACCGTGAAAAGTATAGAAGCGCAACTGCAAAGTATGTAAGCGGCGGCCCAACCGATCGACAGTATGAAAGCCCTCTCAAACGCATCGCTTATGAAAAAACGTCTACTCCGCGCGCTCCTGCTGTCAGGGGCCGGTATTCTACTGCTGCAGCATACTGCTTCGGCGCAGCTCTCCTTTACCGGGCAGCTCCGCACCCGCACTGAGTTGCGCGACGGGCAAGGCACTTTGCCAACGTCTGACACCAAAGCCAGCGTTTTTACGAGCCAGCGCACCCGCCTGAACCTGAGTTACAGCACGGATCGCTACCGCTTTTTTATCTCGGGGCAGGATGTTCGAGTGTGGGGCGCCGATCAATCCACCATCAGCAATCTGGAGGGCGGCAAGTTGTTCCTGCACCAGGCCTGGGGCGAGGTGATCCTTAGCGATTCCTCAAGTATAAAAGTGGATCATCTAAGTATAAAAGCCGGACGCCAGGAAATTATGTATGACGACTCCAGGCTGCTGGGCAACCTGGACTGGCTGCAACAGGCCAGGCGCCACGATGCGGTGGTGCTAAAGTTCAGCCATAAGGGTTGGGTGGCGGATGCCGGTTTTGCCTTTAACCAGAACCACGGCAAAGACACCCCGGGCAAGTCCGGCAACATCTACCAAAGTATACCGGCCGTGCCGGTGGCACCGGGTACCAACGGCATCGGCATGCAATATAAAAGTATGCAGTACGGCTACGTTGCCAGAACGGGCAGCTTTGGTAAACTGAGTATGCTGGTGTTTAAAGATGATTTCCAGAAGACGGAAACCGTGGAGGGCACCACTACTTTCAAGGAAGGCGTGAATAGCCGGGTAACTATAGGCGGCGCCTTATTCGCTAATTTATCAGGCAACCTAAGCCTGAACGCCGCGGCCTATTACCAGGGCAACAACGACCGCCTCGGCCATAGCCTGGATGCCTACAACCTCACGATGGATGCCGCTTATACTTCCGGAAAGTTCACTATCAATCCCGGCTTTGATTTCCTTTCCGGCAATAACACAAGCAAGCAAAGCAAGGTGAACCACCGCTTCGACCCGCTGTATGGCACGCCGCACAAGTTCTGGGGCTTTCTGGATTACTTTTACGTGGCCGATGCTTTTGGAATGGAGGGCAACCCAACCCGCTCCCCCGGACTGGTGGATTACTTCATCCGCAACAAGTATAAAACCAGCGATAAACTGCTCCTTACCCTGGACCTGCACGAATTTTACGCTGCCAACAGCCTAGCACCGAGCGAGGCGCTCCCCCACCTGAAACCATCCGGCAGGCGATTCGGAACGGAAATAGATTTCGTGGTAAACTACAGCATCTTCAAAAACGTGAGCCTGGAAGCCGGTTACGCCACCATTTTTGCGACTGATAACCTGAAACTGGTGAAGGCGCCAGCCGCAGCAAAAGAAGACCGCGGCCAGTGGGCCTACCTGATGCTCAGTATCACGCCGGATTTTCTGGCGAAAAATGATGGGAAATGATGCTAAAAGTATAACCACAGGAAAACAACAAAAAGCGCCTCTGCCATACTTGCAGAGGCGCTTTTTTATACTATCACAGGAAATATTTACTGTCCTTTTCCGCGCATCTGCTTCTCCATGGCATCCCACATCTCCTGCGGAATCTGATCGAAGGCGTTGAACTCGCCGGCTCCGTAAAGCCACTCGCCCCCGTCTATCGTTACCACCTCGCCATTTACAAAGGCTGCGTAGTCAGAAACTAAATAGGCAGCCAGGTTTGCCAGCTCCTGGTGCTCGCCAAAGCGGCCCACCGGGATACGTTTTACCGGGTCCAGCTTGTCAGCCAGCTGCTTGGGGAACAGGCGGGTCCAGGCGCCCTCGGTTGGGAACGGACCCGGGGCAATGGCATTGGAGCGGATACCGTACTTGGCCCACTCCGAAGCCAGCGAGCGCGTCATGGCCAGCACACCCGCCTTGGCACAGGCCGACGGCACCACGTAGCCGGAACCCGTCCAGGCGTAAGTGGTCACGATGTTTAGGATGGTCGCCTCCTGCTGCTGCTCAATCCAATGCTTGCCCAAAGCCAGGGTGCAGTTGTAGCTTCCTTTCAGCACGATGTCGGTTACCACGTCAAAGGCTTTGTGGCTCAGGCGCTCGGTGGGGCTCACAAAGTTGCCGGCTGCATTGTTCACCAGCACATCCACCCTGCCGAACTTATCGAGTGTGACCTGCAGCATGGCCTCTATTTCGTTATACTTGCGCACATCGCAGGCAATGGGCAAAACGGTGCCTCCGGTCTCTTCCTCCAGTTCTTTGGCAGTCTGCTCCAGCACCTCCAGTTTGCGGCTGCAGATAACGGCGTTGGCACCGAGCTCCAGGAAATATTTCACCATCGAACGGCCCAGTCCCGTGCCCCCACCCGTCACGATGATGGTCTTGCCTTTCAGGGCGCCTTCTCTCAGCATTGGTTCAGCTTTAATCATAGGTCTATCGTTTAAGGTTATGCGGCTATACGTAACCGAATCACACTAAAGATAAGTATAGCCTGGCACTCATACTTATCAAGTTCGAAAATTAAGGGAAATGAACAAAGAGCAATTGCAGAAAGAGCTGATGCAAGCCGTGGATGGGCTGCTGATGCAAAGCGAAATTGAGGCACCGTTTGAGTTTGTTTATTTGGAGCAGCCGCAGGGCCGGCAGCTAAGGCCCGAAGACGTGGTGGAGCATGCCGGCAAACCATCCGGCATGGCTGTGAAGGTGCATACGCTGGAGGAATTTCTTAGCCAGATGCAAGGCGTGGATTCTGACGTGAGAAAAAGTACCCCCGACGGGCAAGCCGCATACAGGCGTTTAACCGAAACCCTGCTGCGCCTGCTGCAGGACGTGAAAGTGTACAGCATCACGCAGATCGGAACGGAGGCCTACATTCTGGGCAAAGCGGAGGATGGGAACTACGCCGGCCTGCGCACCATGTTTATTCAGGATGAGGCAAGTATAAAGGAGGAATAGCGGCGGCTAATAGTGGTCCTGGAGCAGCTTGTTCGTTGCGATGATCCCGCTCAGGCAAACGCCCGGAATGCCCTGCCCCGGATAGACGGTGTCGCCGCAGAGGTAGGCGCCGCGGTGGTCCAGGCGGGCATCTTTCATTTGCCAGGGCTTGATGTGGCGGTACTGCGGGTAGCCGCCCACTGCGCCGTACGCCCGTTTGGTCCAGAAGATCCAGCCGCCCGGTGTGGCCGATTGCACCCGAATTATACTTTCCCGCTTGAAAAGGCCCCGCTGCACCAGCACCTGAAGTATGGCCTGCTCTAAAGCCGTTTTGTTTTGGATGATGCATTGCTGCGGATGGTGCACGTGCGTGCTTATACTTGCCACCATTTCTCCTTCCGGCGCCCTCAATTTATCCTCTGGGTGGCTAAAGCTGATGAAAATGCTTTTGCTTCCGATCTCGGGCAGCCCCTCCGGCACGTGCAGCTGGTGGTGCAGCACCTGCTTTGCCTCTTCCGCCCGCAGTACCAGCGACATGGTAAAAGCACCGTTCAGCTGCCCGCTCTCCAGCACGTAGGGTTTCAGCCGCTGTTGCATCTGCTCCTCTTTAAAAAGCTGGAGTGTGTTGATTAGCGGGATGCCGGAAATCATAAACCGGCTGCTGATACTGCCTCTGTTCGTTTCCAGCCGGTAGCCATCCCTTAAACTTTTTACCAGCATCACCTCCCGGCCATACTTGATGATCGAGTCTTTGGAAAGTATAAACTGCTCCAGTGGCTTTACCAGATTTATCAAACCGCCGGGCACATAGTAGTTGTTGTACAACGTATAGCACAGGGCCGTGGCGCCGAAAAGCTCGTTCACCTCCGGCAAATAGCTTTGGGCCGTTATCAGCAGCTGCTCGTTCACGAAATCCACGAACAGCTGGTTCTGTAGCAGGTCATACTTTCGCAGCACCTCCTCCATCGTCCGGAACGCCTTGGGCAGCAGCATTAGCTGACCGGGCCTGGCACGTAGCCCCGATAGCAGCACATCCTCTAAATTAGAGAAAGGAAAGCTCTGTTGCTGCAGCGAGGTTCGCCATACTTGCTGGCTAACCTTGTAGCAATGCTCCCAGAACGCGCGCTGGTTATACGTGCCAAACACCCGCTCGGCTTCTGTAATCCATTGCTCCAGGTTGCCATAACGGGTCACGGTTTGGCCATCGGGCAGGTGCACCTGCATGGGCGGCTCCAGCCGCTGCACGGGCACGTTTATACCTGTCTCATCCAGCAGATAGCGCAGCGGCATGTGCGCGTCCAGCCCCACCAGCGTGGTGGCGCCTGTCTCGAACCAGTAGCCCTGGCGCTTGTAGGAGGAGGCACACCCGCCCGGGTATTTGGCCTGCTCCAGCACACAAACCCTCAGCCCGCGCTTCGCCAGCAGGGCCGCTGCCGTCAGCGACCCAACCCCAGAGCCGATTATTGTCACGTCATAGCGCATTTATACTTTACTTTGTGCCACTTTAAGCAGGAGTATTGCCATTCTAAACCAATCGGTCTGCGTAATGTTGTGGAAGTATAAAAGAAGACGATAACATGGAGGACAAACGGACGATCAGCATCATGGGCTGCGGCTGGCTGGGCATGCCCCTGGCGGAGCGGCTGCTGCAGCAAGGGTACTCGGTGAAGGGCTCGACCACCACCCCCGAAAAAATTGAGGTGCTGCTGGAGAAGGACATACAGCCTTACCTGCTGGACCTGGGCAGCGATTTGCTGGACAAGCCCGCGCTGGAGGATTTCCTGGATACGGACGTGCTTGTACTCAACATCCCGCCGCACCTGCGCTCCGACGGCGGAGAGGCCTACATGAGCCAGATGCAGCTGCTGCTCAGGTTCCTGCTGGATTCGCCGGTGAGCCGCATCCTGTTCGTTTCCTCCACCTCTGTGTACCAGGACCTGAACCGCGTGGTAACTGAGGAAGATATTAGCTTTACCGAGGAGCTGGAGCCCAAAAACATGCTGCTGCAGGCGGAGCAACTGATTCAGGACCGGGAGGACTGGGTAACGACCATTGTGCGTTTCGCTGGTTTGGTGGGCGGCAACCGGCAACCCGGGCGCTGGCTGGCAGGCAAGAAGAACGTGCCGGACGGGGACGCGCCGGTAAACCTCATCCACCGGGACGACTGCGTGAACATCCTCTACCGCATTATTGAGCAGGAGCGCTGGGGCAAAGTATACAACGCCTGCGCCGACGAGCACCCACGTCGCAGGGATTTTTATACTTCCACTTCCGTGGCCTTGGGACTGGCGCCTCCTGAGTTCCAGGACATGACGGAGACCCGGTTCAAGCTCATCAACAGCCAGAAATTAAAGGACGAGCTGTCTTATACTTTTGTACACCCTGAGCCGATGGCTTTCTTTTCGTAGCTTTGTAGCTGATCGTTAAGAGTTGATTGCTGATTGTTGGAGTAGTTATTTCTGTTAAAACGCACTGCTGGCGGAGTCGCAAAACGATGCGTCTCTCTCCTATTTGCAACAACAGGCAACGGTCAGTAAACTACAGATCTTGTAATGGACATAGTTGTAATAGGTGGCGGGGCCGCTGGTTTTTTTGGAGCGATAACAAGTGCGGAGGCAAACCCGCAGGCAAAGGTGCTGCTGCTGGAGAAAACGACCAAGCTGCTCTCGAAGGTGCGCGTTTCGGGCGGGGGACGCTGCAATGTTACCCACCACTGCTTTGTGCCCACCGTTTTCGCGCAGTTCTACCCGCGCGGGGCGAAGCAACTGAAAGAGGCGTTCAAAGTATTCGGTGCCCGCGAGACGGTGGACTGGTTTGCCCGGCGTGGCGTAAAGCTGAAGGCCGAGGCAGATGGACGCATGTTCCCGGTTACCGATAGTTCCGAAACCATTGTGGACTGCCTGCTGCAGCAAGCCCGTAAAGCCGGAGTGCAGATAAGAACCGGTGCCGCCGTGGAAAGTATAAAACCCGTGCAGGAAGCGGGGCAGACATACTTTATACTTCAGCTCGGCAGTGGCGAAAGTATAAAAGCAGACAAAGTACTGGTGAGCACCGGCGGAAACCCCAAAAGTCAGGGCTATGACTGGCTTCGCCAGTTAGGGCATACCATTCAGGAGCCCGTGCCGTCGCTGTTCACCTTCAATGTGCCTTCCTCTCCCCTGAAAGATTTGCAGGGTGTGGCGGTGCCGCACGCGCGGGTACGCATTGCCGGCCAGAAACTGGAGTATGAGGGGCCGCTGCTCATCACCCACTGGGGGTATTCCGGCCCGGCGGTCCTGAAATTATCCGCTTGGGGCGCCCGGCATTTTTACGAGCAGCAATATACGTTTACGGCCCTTATCCAGTGGCTGCCGGAGCATACCGAAGAGCGCCTGCGGGAGGAGCTGCAACAGTTCAGGCAGGCGCACCCTAAGAAAAACGTAGCCACTAACCCCCTTTTCGGGCTTCCGCAACGCCTCTGGCAGGGCCTTACCCGGTTGGCTGAGGTGCCGGAGCAGGTGCGTTGGGCGGAGCTTCCCGCCAAGAGCACCAACAAGCTGGTGGAGGCGCTGCTACGCATGCCGGTGGCGGTAAACGGCAAAACCACCTTTAAAGAGGAGTTTGTGACCTGCGGGGGCGTGGACCTGATGGAGGTGAACATGAAAACTATGGAAAGCCGCGTGCAGCCGGGTTTATACTTTGCCGGCGAGGTGCTTGATGTGGACGGCATCACGGGCGGCTTCAACTTCCAGGCCGCCTGGACCACCGGCTACCTGGCAGGCATTGCAATGGCTTAAATTTCATTGGGTTATCAGAATTGGCAACCAAAGCACTTCCATATCAGTATGAATGCATATTAGATCAAAACCGATAAAACTATGGAAATTAATAAAGAAGTACATTCTACTGTACACCACCTGATAGAGCGCTGCAAAGACGGAGCCAAGGGCTATAAGACCGCCTCTGAGGACGTTGAGGATCAGGACCTGAAAGATTTGTTCCGCAAGTATGCCGTGCAGCGCGACAGCATGATCACAGAACTGCAGGACCAGCTGCACCAAATGGGCCATACCGATGAGGAGTCCAGCTCTATTGAAGGCACTATCCACCGCGCCTGGATAGACCTGAAGTCTGCCCTGTCCTCCAAAGACAGGGTGCGGGTGCTGGAGGAGTGCGAGCGCGGCGAGGACTATGCGGTAAAAGCCTATAAAGAGGCGCTGGAGAAGGACCTGCCAGCCCACCTAAAGCAGATTATTGAGCAGCAGTACAAGGATGTAAAGCATGCCCATGACCACATCCGCACTCTGCGCGATGCCGCAAAGGGATAAGCTATACGCTGATTATAGCATAAAAGCATAAAAAAGGAGCCTTTAGAGGCTCCTTTTTTATGCTTCCCACTTTTCGTTTTGCTTAAAACCGGAAGCATCACTGGTTATACATCTGGCCGAAACACCCTTGCGCCCGGCAGCATTTCTGCATAACCAGATAGTATGGCAAAAGGCCGGTGCCAGCAGTGTAAGGGCAAGTATAACAGACGCGGGTATTACGGTAAACGGCGAGTTCTTTTTCAATGACCGTGGACAGGTAAACGAATTCCGGGCAAATGACAGATTTTGTTGTCCCAGAAACAGCAAAGAACACCAACGTTAGAGATAGCCTGACTTGTACGACAGGTACCGTGAGCTAAATGGGATTCAAGATCCGACGGTGGTACGGGCGGCCACATACTACAAGGGCAGGAATATGCATACTACAGTGACGGAATAATGGACTTCACCTATATCAGAGATTCTAAAGTATAGCCTGAAAAAACAATAAGGGTAGCATCCGTCTGATGTTACCCTTATCGTATCTAACTGCGTGAACAGTTAGCTTAATCTTCCAACCTTTTTATGATACTCTTTTAACGGCAGTATTACGGAAAGGTTATGCCGTTTTCAAACTTTTTTAAATCAAAAGGGCCGACGTTTCAAGTCGGCCCTTTCTTCAAGCTCGGAAGTTTAAACTTCTTGCGCTGATTACTTTAATATATACGTGCCATAATTGGCAGTGTTTCAGAAAGAACAAGATTAAAATCTTCTTTTACGGAATCCGCCGCCACCTCTTCTATCACCGTCACGATCTCCACCGCCACCGCCGCTACGACGGTCTCTGAAACCACCGCGATCACCACCGTAACCTCCGCGGTCTCCACCTCGGTCACGATCGCCGCCACGGAATCCGCCGCCGCCTTCACCCCGGAAGCCTCCGCTTCTGCGGCCGCCTCTGTCCCGGTCACGGTCGCCGCCGCCTCCAAAGCCAAAGTCCTCGCCGCCTTCTTTCGGGCCCGAGCCTTTCTTCTGCGATTTCTCCACGATCACCAAACGGCCATCGTACTCCACGCGTCCGATGCTCTCCACGATCTCTGCGGTATACTCGGTGGGCACTTCCACAAAGCTGAACTTGTCGTACAGGTCAATATCGCCTACACGTCCTTCCGGAATGCTGGAGTTCTGCGCCAGCAGGTCGATCAGGTCGCGCGGGTGCACACGGTCTTTCTTGCCGATGGTGATGAACAGGCGGTCCATGCCCTCTTTGGTAGCTCCCAGGCCTTTTTCCGCCTCGGCTCCTTTTTCCTTCACCTTCTGCTCCTTCAGGTTCATCTTGAGCAGGGCTGCCGCTACGTCAAGGGGCGTATACCCATCCGTTTCGTTCACGAAACGCTCAATACGGGCAACATGCTTGGCCAGTTGGCCTTTGTCCAGCACTTCCTTCACTTTATCGAAGAAGATGTTGGTGCGGATCTCGTTCACGTCCTCCAGGCTAGGCACCTGCTGAAGCACGATCTTGGCCTTGGTATAGCGCATGATGTCCTTCAGCTTGTAACCGTCTGAACGTCCTCCCACAAAGGAGAACGCCTTGCCGGACTTGCCGGCACGGCCGGTACGGCCAATGCGGTGCACATAAGATTCCTCGTCCTGCGGCAGATCGTAATTGAATACGGCCTCTACGTTTTCTACGTCCAGTCCACGGGCGGCCACGTCTGTAGCCACCAGTATCTCCAGCGTTCCGTTTCGGAACTTGTTCATCACGGCTGTGCGCTGGTTCTGGTTCAGGTCGCCGTGCAGGGCGTCGGAGAAATAGCCACGGGCCTGCAGGCCGCTTACCAGGTCATCCACCATACGCTTCGTGTTACAGAAGATGATGACGGATTTCATGTTATACATGTCCAGCAAACGGGAAAGAACTTCCTGCTTGGCGCTGTTGCGTACTTCAAAATAAGCCTGGTCGATGTTGGTTACGGTCAACTCCTGGTGCACCACTTTCACGAGCACAGGGTCTGTCTGGTAACGCTTGGTCATCTCCATGATCGGCTTCGACATAGTGGCCGAGAAGAAGATGGTCTGACGGTTTTCCGGAATGCGCTCCAGCACATACTCAATATCCTCGCGGAAGCCCATGTCAAGCATTTCGTCCGCCTCGTCAAGTATGATTTTCTTCACACCGTCCAGCACCAGGGTGCCGCGGTTGATGTGGTCCATTACACGACCGGGCGTACCGATCACGATCTGAACCCCCTGCTTGAGGGCGCGCAGCTGGCGGTCATAGCTCTGGCCACCGTAGATCGGCACCACGCTGATGCCTGTCTTATACTTTGCCAGTTTCTGGATCTCTCCGGATACCTGAATGGCCAGCTCACGCGTAGGGCACAGGATAAGTGCCTGCACACGTCGGTCATTCGGGTCAATGGTTTCAATGGTTGGGATGCCGAAAGCGGCGGTTTTGCCAGTGCCGGTCTGGGCCTGGCCGATGATGTCTTTTCCTTCTAAAACAACCGGGATTGCTTGTGTCTGGATGGGGGAGGCTTCTTCGAAACCCATGTCAGCGATGGCACGCTGCACTTCCGGCGAAAGCGGAAGCTCTTCAAATCTGATTTTGTTCATCTAATTTTTTATAACTGATACATCTGGAGGCAGTCTGCTAATCAACCATTCTCTGCACTTAAGAGAGCGACAAATAAAAAACAACTATGCTAGCCAACAGTGTAGTAACCAGTTATCTGTAAATCAGACCGAATCCAAATCAAGCTGCAAAGGTACTTAATCTAATTGATATTTGCTACTCCCTTCCGAAAATTACCATTATATCTTAATTGCATCTCTATTTCCTCCTTTAACCCTCATAATCAACCCATTTACTTAAATTAATAGTTTAAATATGTATACTTAAATTTTAATGATATATTACGGCTTATTTTAAAATAAATATGGAATAAAGGCAACTACGGGAATGCCGACACGTTAAAACAGTATATTTACTCGCAGAATAAGTATACTCACCACAGATTATACTTTACAATGAATTAATTTTACTTGGACCGCGTAATATACTCACACAAGCCGAAGTCTTACCGCCTCTTTAGCCAGCTGAGTCCTTATGCTTACCACACTGAATTGCACTGATAGTATTAAAATTTTGAATAAAGGAACCTCCTAGGAGCTATAACCATAGCTTTCAAGCACTTATATGCTTTCCCAGAAGATTCAGGAAGATACTTACAAAAATATATCAAAAATATCCCTAACCTCTTATTCTTTTCATTATGCTGCACTTCTCCAAAATCTCAACAAAAGGCAAGGATTTTAACCTCATCGCGTCAGGTGCGCTGGCATTCAAAATCCACAACAAGATCCTCAAGGACGAAACATTCCACAAAGGCGCCAAGATAAGCCGCAACATGCTGCTGGGCGGCGTACCTGCCAAGGCCCTGAACACCGACCGCCGCAACGTGTTCTATGTGATTCTCTCGGATGTGGACCGCACGAATGTAGAGCAGCTTTGCGAGCTGATTGCACAGGAGCGCAGGAAAGGAAGTTATGCTGTTTGCCAGGTTATTCCGCTGTACTATAACGAGCCCTCGTTTAAGGCCCTGAAAACGCTGCGCCAGAACTTCGATGAGGTGATTGAGCTGAACAAATTTAACCTGGGCTCCAGCAAAGTATTGATGAGTTCCGAGCAGCAGCGTTGCCTCATTACCGACTATTCCCTCTCCATGGCCCGCATCATGTACCACGTGTGTGTGAAGGACTTCGCGTCGGTTGCCACCGAAGCAAAAGGCGAACTGGTATACGCCGGCTAAACACAGCTTACTAAAACGATATCAGGCCTCTGCTCCGAAATGGGCAGGGGCCTTTTTTCTTATCCTGTTGTATCCCTTATACTTATCACTCGGCTGCCAATATTTTCAGCCAGATGTTAGAAGGAAGAGCCGGCAAAACTGTATCTTTAAAGTATAGCTACCACTGCCATGCCATCCGTTTTTAAGATATACTCCTCCTCTGCCGGCTCGGGCAAAACCTATAACCTGACGAAAGAATACCTGAAATTGGCCCTGCATACGGCAGACCCGGATTATTACCGCGGCATTCTGGCCATAACCTTCACCAATGATGCCGCTGCCGAAATGAAGGAGCGTATACTTGGCGCGCTTCGCAACTTTAACGACAAAGGAATTACGGAGAAAGAGCAGCAGAAAAGCGAGAACCTGTTGCGCCAGATCACCGAAGAACTGCAGGCAGAGTATCCTGAAGAGCAGCTGGACGTGGAGGAGGTACGGAAACGCGCGGCTATACTGTTCCGCCAGATACTCTACAACTACTCCGAATTCAGTGTGAGCACGATCGACAGCTTCGTGAACAGGATCGTGCAGGCCTTTACGCGCGAACTGAACATCCCGCAGAACTTTGAGGTGGACCTGGACTCCAATACCTTGCTCAGCACGGCCGTGTCGCTGTTGCTGGACAAGGTGACGGACTCAAAGGACGACCTGCTCTCCCAGACGCTGGAGCAGTATGCGCTGGAGAAGGCCCGCGAAGGTAAAAGCTGGACCCTATTGCCCGACGATTTGATGGACTTTGCCCGCAATTTATTAAACGAACAAGTATATGAGGCCATCACCGACCTGCAGCAGCTGAGCCTGGAGGACTTTAAGCAGGTGCGCGAGCAGTTATACTTAGTACAGCAACAGGTGGCCGAAACGGTGCAGGAGGCGGCGCAGCAGGCCCTGCAGCTCTTCGAGCAGGCCGACGTCTCCCCTGCCGACCTCTACCAAAGCACCCGGGGCATCTGGTCCTACTTCAACACCTGGCTCAAGTCAGTGGACCTGAACTATGGCAACAACTACGCCCGCCAGACGATTGAGGACGATAAGTGGTATGCCGGCAAGGCCTCTGCTTACGCCAAGGCGCAGATCGAAAGTATAAAGCAGCCGCTTACCGATTTATACTACCACATTGAAAGTATAAAAGAACAGTATGCCGCCACTTTTACGCTGGTGCAACAAGTAGTGCCGCATCTCTATAAAGTATCCTTGCTAAACGAGCTGGAAAAATGCCTGCAGGAAATCAAGCTCGACAAGAATACGGTCCATATCTCCGAGTTTAACAAGCGCATCATCGATATTGTACTCAAAGAGCCGGTGCCGTTTATTTATGAGCGCCTGGGCGAGAAGTATAAACACATCCTGATCGATGAATTTCAGGACACTTCGGTGCTGCAATGGAACAACCTCTTGCCGCTGGTAGACAACGCCCTGGCCTCGGGACATTTTAGTATGGTGGTAGGTGATGCCAAGCAGGCGATCTATCGCTGGCGCGGCGGCGAGATGGAGCAGATTCTGCACCTGTATAAAAACTCCACGCGCCAACTTTACGAAAACCGCCGCCATGGCCCGCTCATTCGCGAGCGCTATGAATCGGTGGACCAGGCGCTGCAGCCGCAGAACCTGAGCGTTAATTACCGCAGCCGCTCCGAGATCATCGACTTCAACAACGAGCTCTTTACCTTCATCTCCCAGGAGCACCCGGAATTCGGTATGTTCACGTCCATCTACGACAAGGACTTTGCCCAGCAGGTACCTACGGGCAGCGACAAAAGCAGCGGCCATATCCAGATCCTGTTCACCCACGACGATGACCTCAACTACAAGTATGATTTGAACCGCTGCGAGCGCACGGAGGAATTCTATGCGGGTTATCAGCACAAAGAGCTACTGACCTACGACGAGAGTACGCTGAATATGGTACTGCAGCTGGTGCAACAGGCACTGGCCGAAGGCTATACTCTGAAAGACATCGCCATACTTTGCCGTACCAACCAGAAGAGCAAGCTCATTGCCAAGTTTCTGAAAGAACGCAAGTATGACATCATCTCCCAGGACTCGCTCTCGCTGCAGTTTGCCGAGGTCATCAACCTGATCATTGCCATGTTCCGGGTCTTCAACCGCCCCAACGATTCGCTGGCTAAATCAGAGGCGCTGTACCTGGTCTGCAAAGTATCGCTGGGCGTGATTCCGGATGTGGAGATGACTAAGACCATTGCCGACATTGCCAACGATAAGGAGAACCAATCGTTCTTCGGCCAGCTGCGCGTGTTCGGTTTTGAGGTGCAGGAGCGCGAAACGGGCAACCTCTCTATTTATGAGCTGACGGAGAAGCTGATCCGCATTTTTGATTTGCTGGGCAAGAACAACGAGAGCGAGTACCTTTTCCGCTTCCTGGACTTGGTGCTCGAGTATAGCCTAAAGCACAGCAACAACCTTAATAACTTCCTGGCTTACTGGGATGTGCAGAAGGAGAAACTAAGTATAAATACGCCCAAGGACCGCGACGCCGTCACCATCACCAGCATCCACAAGTCCAAGGGCCTGGCCTACCCGATCGTCATCATCCCGTTTGCCGACTGGAGCACCGAGCCGAAGCGGGGCTCGCTCATGTGGAGCGCTTTGCCCGAGGAGGTAAGTGTGACAGGCAAGTTGCGCAGCGTGGCAGTTAACATAAGTTCTAAACTGGAGAATACGACGCTGGCCAAACAGTACAGCACCGAGATCGAGAAAACCTTCATCGAGAACCTGAACATGCTCTACGTGGCCCTCACCCGCCCAATCGACAGATTATACTTGATCGGCAATGCCAAAGACCTGCTGGAGGAGCGCAAGGCGCCGAAGCTGGACGGGCAGGCCAAAAACGTGAGTCATATATTATACCGCTACTTGGCACACAAAGAGCTGTGGACATTCGGCCAGCATTGCTACCAACTGGCGCAAGGCAGGCCGCAAAGTATAAATCATCGCCCCACCGACGAGAAAGCCTACTTCCTTGACCACCTGACCTCTGCCGACTGGGAGCAGCGCCTGAAGATAAAGCAGCACGCCAACAACGTGTTCGACTTCGAAACGCAGACCGTGCAGCGCCAGCAGAACCGCAAACTGCACTATGCCCTGGCCCGCATCGCCTTTGCCCCGGAGCTGGACAAGGTGCTGCGCCAGATGGGCTACGAAGGCATCATCAGCGAGCGCGAAAAGCCAGACCTTAAGCAAAAGCTGACACAGGTGCTGCACCACCCCAAACTCAGCCGCTACTTTACCAACAAAGTGGTAGTAGAGCATGAGAAGGAAGTGCTCGACGCCCGCGCCTACCTCTACAAACCCGACCGCATCGTGTTCGACGGAGAGGCCGTGGTACTGCTAGAGTTTAAGACGCCGCCACCCGAGCGGGAACACAAGTATAAACTGGACCATTACGCCGTACGCTTCCGGCAGTTGGGGTATCAAAACGTAAAATGCATCCTCTTTTATTTCGAAACGGAGCAGGTGCTGGAGTGGCAATACGGCGGTAAGAAGGCAGAGCAGTTGGGGATGTTTTAACCCCACCCCGGCCCTCCCCTAAAAACAGGGGAGGGTGAAATATAAAATACAAGTATAAAATAAATAAAAACCTTAACACCCCCTCCTGTTTTTAGGAGGGGGCAAGGGGGAGGTAACCATGGAACAAAGATTAACGCTCATCACCTTAGGGGTACGAAACCTGCAGCGCGCCAGGGAATTTTACCAGAACGTTTTTGGCTGGCAACCTACGGAGAACGACTCTGAAGGCATTGTCTTCTTTCAATTGAACGGCATGCAGCTGGCCCTTTTCCCGCAGGAGTCCTTGGCTGACGATGCAGGTGTTCCTCCGGAAGGCAGCGGCTTCAAGAAGTTCTCGCTGGCCTACAATGTGCGCTCGGAGCAGGAGGTGGATGAGCTGGTGGCACAACTGGAGGAGAAAGGTGCTACGGTAGTAAAACGCCCCGAGAAGGTTTTCTGGGGCGGCTATAGCAGCTACATCTCCGATCCGGATGAAAACCTGTGGGAGATCGCCTACAACCCCTTTCTGCTGCCAGATGAGCCGAAAGGACATAGGCATACTTCTATACATTAAGGCAAACATAACTATGCAAAAGTTAATCAGAGTCGGATAGATCGTCGCTGCTTTGCTGGTAGCGGTAAATCTTATACTTGATAAAGCATACATTACTTCTGGTCCGTCTGTTATGGTTTTAGCTGTGGATACCTTTGTACAACTGCTGATGCTAATTGGCTTAGGGTGCATCATAGCCGCACTAGCATCTGCTATACCTTTTAAAAGTAGGAGCTATAGTGAACGCTATAAAGTTATGTTGCCTTTTGCTATTGCGCTTACCGCTGGGCTGCTGAATGTAATGCTGCTCATTCTCATTAATCCTTAATATCTTACTTCTGTCATCCTGAAAGGATCTTGCTGGCAAGTTTTAAGACCTTAACTACTAGAACCAGGACTCTTCCAGAATGACAATAAAGGAAATTCACTCAATCGCTCATTCACCCATTCAACATTCCATCCGTGCAAACCTTTCTGGAGCTAACGGCCAAATACGTTTACGAGAAGTATAAAGAGCACATCAGCGACCTATGCATCGTGCTGCCGTCGCGGCGTGCGAGCTTTTTCTTTAAAACTGCGCTGGCACAGGCGTCGCCGGAGCCGATCTGGTCGCCGGAGGTGTATGCGATGGAGGACTTTATCCGCAGTCTCTCCAAAACCGAAGTACTGGAGCCGATTAACCTGCAGCTGGAACTCTTCGACCTCATGCGCGAGCAGGATCCCAAACTCGACTTCGACAACTTCGTGACCTGGGCCGGTACCCTGCTGGAGGACTTCAGCCGCATCGACCAGAACCTGGTGGACACGAAGAAGCTGTTTGAGTACCTGGGTGAGGCGAAGGCGCTGGAGCGCTGGGATCCGAAGTTTTTGGGCAAAGAGCTCTCTCCTACCCTTAAAAAATATTTCAGCCTCTGGGACAACATCGAGAAGACGTACCACAACCTGCAAAAGCGCCTGCTGGAGAACAAGCAGGCCTATACAGGTATGGCTTTTCGGAAGGTTGCCAGGGATATCGATAAAATAGCCAAGGAAAGCACGTGCCACCAGTTCATCTTCATCGGCCTCAACAGCCTGACCAGCTCCGAAGAGAAGATCATCCGTACCCTATTAAAGCATGAGAAGGCCGAAGTGCTGTTTGATACCGATGATTTTTACATGGACGAGCAGGGCCTGAGCAACCGCGCCGGAAGTTTCCTGCGCAAGTATAAAAGCACCTGGAATTTACCGGAGTGGCGCTGGCAACAAAACTTACTCTTAACGGACGAGAAGGAAATCAACGTGATCGGCGTAGCAAACGCGAGTATGCAGGGCAAGCTGGCCGGGCAACTGCTGCAGGAGATACGCGAGCAGAACCCGCATGCGCAGACCGCCATCGTGCTGCCCGACGAAACACTGTTGCTGCCGGTGCTGCACTCCATTCCGGAAGATGTGCCCACTTATAACGTGACCATGGGCCTCAGTTTCCGGGGTACGCCGCTTTTTAACCTCATCGATTTGCTCTTTGAAGTACACCTGACGGGTGTCACGCAACTGCAGAGCTCGGGCTATAAAGTATACCAGTACCACCACCTGAGCGTGACAAAGCTGCTCACCCACCCTTTCATCCGGCGCTATGAACTCGCTTTAAACGATGACCCGGAGCAGGCCCGATATCATGGGATGATCCAGCAGGTGCTGGATAAAATGGTGCAGGAGAACCGGGTGCTCATCACGGCGCAGGAGCTCATCGACCTGAGCCAGCACCACCCGCTTTTCGAAACGCTGTTCCGTACCTGGCGCGACTGCGACGATATTATCGTGGCGATGTACGAGCTCATCGAGTTGCTGCGCCAGGTGTACACGCACGGCCGCAACAGCATTGAGACGGAGTACCTCTACATCTTTTATACTTTGGTCAAGCGCCTCGATACGATTTTCGACTGCCGCGAGCACAAGATTTCGGTGCGCAGCTTCCGCAAGTTTTTGTATGAGCTGATCGGGCAAACGCGCCTGCCGTTTAGCGGAGAACCGATCTCCGAAGTACAAATTATGGGTATGCTCGAAACGCGCGCGCTCGACTTCGAGAACCTTATTATACTTTCGGTGAACGAGAACGTGCTGCCGGCGCCCAAGCGGCAGGAGAGCCTGATGCCGTACGACGTGCTGCGCGAGTTTGGCCTGCCCACTTACTCAGAGACCGAAGGGGCTATGGCCTACAACTTTTACCGCCTGTTGCAGCGCGCTAAAAAGATCAACCTGCTCTACGTCCTACCCTCCGACACCTACGGCTCCGGCGAGAAGAGCCGGTTTATACTTCAGCTGCAGAACGATTTAGCGCTGCGTAACCCCAAGATCACCTTCCGCGACATGATTGCGGCGGTGGAGCAGCAGGAGATGCGGCAATACGAGGAGGACATCGTGGTGCCCAAGTCGCCGGAGATTCTTGCCCAGCTGCGGCAGGAGTTGGAGCGCGGCCTCTACCCTTCGCACCTGAACATGTACATCAACTGCTCGCTGCAATACTACTTTACCCGCATCGCCAAAATGCAGGAGATGGACCAGGTGGAGGAACAACTCGGCGCTGACCAGTTCGGTACCATCGTGCACCAGGTGCTGGAGGATTTCTTCCGTCCACACGAGCAAAGCGGTGAGCCTATACTTGCCGAACATGTGACGCAAATGCTGCAGGCGCTGCCGGAGAAGGTGAAGCAGGAGTTTAGTAAGGTAACACGGGGCGCCAAACCGGAGCGGGGCATGAACTACCTGCTCTTTAAAGTGGCCGTAGAAGTGCTGGAGAAATACCTGCAAAAGCTGAAAAGTTCGGACGAGCTGCCGCTGTACGTGCTGCGCCTCGAGGAAACGCTGGCCACCATACTTCCGGTGCAGGTGGGCGATGAGGTGGTAAATGTGCGCGTTGCGGGTAAAGCCGACCGCATCGACCTGACCGGGAACGAACTGCGCGTGATCGACTACAAAACCGGAAAAGTAGAGCAGAACCAGTTGCGCATCAAGCCGGAGGACGTGGAGCTGCATTTTCTGTCCGACCGCAAGTATGATAAAGCGCGCCAGCTGTGGCTCTACGAGTATGTGCTCAAGCGGGTGCTGGAGGAGCAACCCGAAACCATACTTCGCAACGCCGGCCACATCCTAGCGCAAAGTATAAATCCGAAATCTGGTATCCTCTCCTTCCGCAACCTGGATGCTGGCGTGCTGCTTTCTGATCTTCCCTTTTCAAACAGTCATGCTGCAGCTGAATCCTCTGGGTTTGTGGCAACATCGGAAGCCATCCTCACCGATTTTGTGCGCCGCATGCTGGACCCCGAGGAGCCGATCCGGAAAACGAAAGACCTGGACGTGTGCCAGTGGTGCGCCTACAGGGGAATTTGCGCGCGGTAGCGAAGTATAAAACCATGCTTATCCTGTTGTAGAAATAGCAATCTTGTGTGAAGAAGATCATAGCAATACTGGAAAGATTCGGGCTCACGCTGCAAATCGCCAAGACAGCGCTGGCCGCTGCGCTTTCCTGGTTTATAGCCTCCAGCATGCTAAACGCTGCGTATCCATACTTTGCGCCGGTTTCCGCTATCATCACGGTTCAGGTGACAGTGGCTGACTCGGTAAACAAGGCTTCGCAGCGCATTATCGGAATTATTGGCGGCGTGCTTTTGAGTATGCTCCTGGGGCACTGGTTCCAGGTGAACACGGTGTCCATTTTCTTTATCATCCTGCTGGGGATGGGCATTGCCCAGGCTTTCAAGATGAACCCGCAGATTATCTCGCAGGTGGCGGTCAGCTCGCTGCTGGTGCTTGCTTTTGGCCAGGTTGATTCGGGCTATGCCTATGAGCGCGTGATCGAGACGGTGCTCGGTTCAGGAATCGCCTTGCTGATCAATGCGCTTATCATCCCGACCGATGCCATCCCGGATGTGGAGAAAAGTATAAGAACATTTAATAAAATGGCCGCCACAACCCTCAGCGGGCTGAGTGACTTGCTCAACAATACAGGCACCCGCCTGAAAACAGGCCGGACCGAAGTCAATGCACTAACAAAAGCAGCCCTGGAATGCCGCAAGTCGCTGGAGCTGGCCGAGCAAAGCCTCAAGTATAATCCCTTGCTCACCCACAGGCGCGAAAAGCTAAGCCGCCTGGCTTCAGACAGCAGGCGACTCCACAGCATCATGATTCAGATCCGGGGCATCCGCAGAAGCCTGGCGGATCTGCAACTGAACAACACCTTCCAAAGCGATTATGCAGGAAAGGAGCAGCTTATACTTTCCCTGAAGGCTACCGCGGCGTGCATCAGTGCTTTCGGCAAAACGATTGTTCATCCATCGGAAGAGAAAACGGATAGACTAAGCGCGTCCGTACGGGCGGCACGGCGCGAACAGGCACGTAGTCTCGAAACCCTGACGCATGTCACGGCACTGCCCGTACTTCAGGACATGGGCAGTATCCTGACTGATTTGAGCCGTATTGTTACGGAGACGGAGCGGCTGGAAGTGGAGGAAGAAGAGATAGCTTCGAAGCATGATGCCTAAAAACGGAGCAAGCTTATATGCTGGGCTGCTCCGTTTATATAGGCTATGATCACACATTCACCGCCTTCATCTGCTCCTCCTGGTATCGGCCACCGGCGGCCACGCCTTTTGGCGCGATGGTATCAATCTGCTGTAGTTCCGCCTGCGTGAGCTTCACGTCCAGTGCCTTCACGTTTTCCTCGAGGTATTTGCGGCGCTTGGTTCCCGGAATCGGCACCAGGTCCTCTCCTTGCGCCAGCAGCCAGGCCAGTGCCAGCTGCGATGGGGTGCAGCCTTTCTGCGAGGCCAACTCCTCTATCTTCTGCACCAGGTCCAGGTTTTTCTGGAAGTTCTCGCCTTGAAAGCGCGGCGACTGCCTCCGGTAATCGTCTTCTGCCAGATCCTCAAATTTCTTAAACTGTCCCGTCAGGAATCCCCTGCCAAGCGGACTATAAGGGACAAAACCAATGCCCAGCTCCCGACAGGCAGGCAGGATCTGGTCTTCCACATCGCGGCTCCAAAGTGAGTACTCTGTTTGCAGCGCCGTGATCGGGTGTACTTTGTGCGCTTTTTTAATCGTTTCTACCCCCGCCTCCGACAGGCCCAGGTACCGCACCTTGCCTTCTTTAACCAGGTCGGCCATAGCTCCAACTGTGTCCTCAATCGGTGTGTTTTTATCCACCCGGTGCTGGTAGTAAAGATCAATGGTCTCCACGCCGAGGCGCTTCAGGCTGGCTTCGCAGGCTTGCCTGACATACTCCGGTTTGCCGTTCACGCCCAGGAAGCTACCGTCTTTCCCGCGCATATTCCCAAACTTTGTGGCAAGGATCACCTGGTCGCGCCGATCGGCAATGGCCTTGCCCACCAGCTCCTCATTGGCACCCACACCATACATGTCGGCAGTGTCCAGGAAGTTAACGCCCAGTTCCAGCGCCAAGTGAATGGTGGCGATGGATTCATTGTCATCGCGGTTGGAATAGAAGTCGGACATGCCCATGCAGCCCAATCCAAGCGCCGACACTTCCAATCCTTGTTTTCCTAGCTTTCTTTTTTTCATCTGTAGTTTAGTATCTTGTAGGTGAAACTTAATTTCCCTTTAAAAGGACAAGTATTGTTTACGCGGATGCCACCATGGCGTCTGGATGAACACATACCCTTGGCTTGCTTCTGCCGGGGCTTCGCTAAAATTGAACCTGAAACAACATGAATCAACCCATAAATGTAGGCCTGCTGGGCTTCGGAATGGCCGGAAGAACTTTTCACGCTCCATTTATTTCGAACGTGCCGGGCCTCCGCCTGAAAAAGATAAAAGCCAACCGGGAAGAAAGTATAGCCTTGGCTCGCACCCGTTTCCCAGAGGCTGAGGTCGTGCCGAGCGAAGAAGATGTTTTCAGCGATAAAAGTATAGACCTGGTGGTGATCGCCACGGCAAACCCCACCCACTACCCACTGGCCAAGGCCGCGCTGCAGGCCGGCAAGCATGTGCTGGTAGACAAGCCCTTTACCATCACCAGCACCGAGGCAGAAGAATTGATTTTGCTGGCCAAAGAAAAGCAGAAAGTGCTGACGGTGTACCAGAACCGCCGCTGGGACTCCGACTTTAAAACGGTGCAGCAGGTGGTGCAGGCGGGGCTGCTGGGCAGGCTGGTGGAGTATGAGGCCCACTTCGACCGATATCGCAATGAGATAAAGCCCAACACCTGGAAAGAGGAGGCCCTGCCCGGCGCCGGCATCCTTTACGACCTGGGCGCCCACCTCATCGACCAGGCTTTATACTTGTTCGGCGAGCCGCTGGAAGTATACGCCGACGTGCAGGTGCAGCGTGAACTCTCGCAGGTGACGGACTATTTTGAGGTGGTGCTCCACTACAAAAGTATGAAAGCCATTTTGAAAGCCGGCATGCTGGTGCGCGAGCCGGGTCCGCATTTTATACTTCATGGCACTGAGGGCTCCTTTGTAAAGTATGGCATGGATGTGCAGGAGGAGCACCTGAAGGCCGGGCGCTTCCCGGCCGATACGCCGGATTGGGGCGTAGAGCCCGAGCAGAACTGGGGCACCCTGAACACTACCGTGCAGGGGCTGCATTTCAAGGGCAAAATCGAATCCGGGAGGGGTGACTACAGCGGCCTGTATCAGAACGTATACAAAGCCATACTTGGCCATGAGGAGTTGGTGGTAAAGCCCGAGCAGGCGCGCAATTCGATAAAAGTGATCGAGCTGGCCATGCAAAGCAGCCGGGAAAAGCGCCGGGTAACGTATAGCTGACCCTCCGGCACGGGCAATTGGTGAAGGCCGTGCAGGTGCCGTTTATTCTTTCAGGAGAAAAAAAGCCTGTGCCACACGCGGCGGCACAGGCTTTTTATATGTTTGCTTTCTAGCTACGCTACGGCAACATACTCCGTTTTTGGCTGCTCTTTCTGCTGCAGCAGCGAATATTCGCCATCGTCCTCACCGCGGGCCATGCCTACCAGGTAAAGCGCCAGCGCGGTGGCAACGGCAATGATGATGGCGGGCAGGAACCCGTCTACCTTAAAATTGCCTACCAGCTTATCCACTAGCTTGATCATAAGGGCCGTCACGATGATGCTGACGATCGCCTCCAGCAGGAAGAACGACACCAGGTTCAGCAGTCCGCCCAGAATCCAACCGATGGTGGCGTTGAAGATACCGATCAGGAAGGCTACCCAGAGCGCGGTCCAGAAGCTCTTCACGTGCACGCTCGGCAAGATATAAGCCAGCAGCAGTATCACGCCGGCGCTAACGAGTAAATCAATAATAAATCCCATAGTTTTATGTTATGTTGGAAAATATAAACTTGCCTCTACTACGTGCGCGGCATTAAAATAGATATACTTAATCGTCTATTCTATATATTCCCGCTTGAGCTTGCTCCGGTAATTATCCTCAAACTTCCGCACCTTCGGCCTGGCCACCGATACCACGTAAGGGTCCTGTGGGTTGCGGCGGTAATAGTCCTGGTGGTACTCCTCAGCGATCCAGAATTTATCCAGGGGCTGCACATGCGTGACGATCTTGTTCTTGTAGGTGCCTGCCTCCTCCAGTTGCTTTATATAGGCCTCCGCCTGTTTTTTCTCCTCCGGCGTTTTGTAGAACACGATGGAGCGGTACTGCTTGCCCACATCAGGGCCCTGGCGGTTAAGGGTGGTGGGGTCGTGGGTGGCGAAGAACACCTCCAGCAGCTCCTGGTACGTGATCTGGCTCGGATTATAGTAAACCTGCACCGCCTCGGCGTGGTCGGAAAGGCCGGAGCTGACCTGCCGGTAGGTCGGTTTTTTCTCCTTGCCGCCCGAGTAGCCTGAGATAACGGCCTTCACGCCCTTCAACCTTTCGAAATAGGCCTCGGTGCACCAGAAACAGCCGCCGGCAAAAACAGCGCTTGGCAGTCCCACGGTATCCTCCTCCTGCGCCAGCGCATCGCTGCCCGTCAGTTGCATGCGGTCGGAGGTGTTTGCCTCGGAGCAGGCTATAAAGCAAAAAAGGGCGGCAAAAAGAAAGAGTAAGTTCCTGGTAATCATAAGAGAAGGATTTATACTTTATAGTACGTGATGCCAGCAGGGCGGTTTTTTCTAAATCAAATGCACAAGTCTCCGGCAGATAACTTAAATTTAATACCTTAACTAAAGCAACGGCGTCTTGTTCATACTTTATAACGATGCGTTTCTCCGGGAGTCTGACTGCCACCTGCCCCTTTCCGACAGGGCTTTTCAGTATAATGACGGCTTCTTTGAGACAGCCATACTTGTAAACGGGCACATCCGCTTCTGGGAGCAGCACCGCGAGCGCATGCGCGAGGCGGCCGAGGCCCTGCGACTGGAGCTTCCGGCATACTTTCAGGAGCCCTACTTGGAGGATAAACTGCTGCAGCTGGCCCGCCAGCAAAGAGCCGAAACGTATGGCCGCTTAAAATTGAAAGTATGGCGTGCCGGCGCCGGGCTGTACACCCCACAAACGAGTCAGGTGAACTGGCTGGCAAGTATAGTGCCGGCTACGCCCGCTTCCCAACAGCCGCTGCACATCGGTATATGCCAGAACAGCCACACGTATTATACTTCCCTTTCGCACATTAAAGGTCCCAACGCGCCTTTGTATGTGCTGGCCGGGCTGGAGAAACAGGCACAGCAGCAAGACGACATGCTGCTGCTGGACCGGAATGGCCAGGTGGCTGAGCTCATTTCCTCCAACATCTTTTGGGTGAAGGAGAACATACTCTATACTCCTGCCCTTAGCTCCGGCTGCGTGAACGGCATCCTGCGCCGGAATATACTGGCCTGGTGCCATTCACAAAGTATAAAAACGCAGCAGGTGCTGCTGGCGCCGGAGCAGCTGCGGCAAGCCGACGCCGTTTTCGCCGCCAACGTGACGGGCATCCGCGCCATCGCAAGTATAAACGGATCGGAACTGAGCCAAAATGAAGCGTTTGTGGCCCAGCTTCGCGCGGGGCTGCAAGTATAAAATGCTTCATCTGCAAGTATAAATTATTCCACTTAAGTAAACCCATACTTCCATCCTGTCGCTTTGCCGGAGCATCCATTTATATACTTTATAGGGCCCGGTTTTAAAACATTTTGGGTGATGAACTTGTAATTGGAGCAATAAACCTCAACATAAAAGTATGGAATCACTAAAAGGAAAGAACGCGTTGGTAACTGGTGCCGGCAAAGGCATTGGCCGGGCCATTGCCCTGGCACTGGCCGCTGAAGGCGTAAACGTGGCTCTGATGGCGCGCACCACGGCTCAACTGGAGCAAGTGGCCCAGGAAGTGAAGGCAAAAGGTGTGAAAGCGGCTGTCGTAACGGCTGATGTGACGGATATAAACGCTGTGGATAAGGCTGTGGCGGATGCACGCGAACAGCTGGGCCCGCTTGATATCCTGATCAACAATGCCGGCGTGGGGGCCTTTGCCAAGTTCCTGGAGCTGGAGCCGGAGAAATGGGAAAGCATTATTAAAGTGAATTTGCTGGGCCCCTACTACGTTACGCGCGCCGTGCTGCCCGAGATGATCGAGCGGCAAACGGGAGACATCATTAACATCTCCTCCACCGCCGGGCAGAAAGGCGCCCCCGTAACCAGTGCCTACAGTGCCTCCAAGTTCGGCCTGATCGGGATGTCGGAATCGCTGATGCAGGAGGTGCGCAAGCACAATATCCGTGTCTCCACCCTCACGCCCAGCACCGTCGCCACCGACATGGCCATCGAACTGAAGCTGACCGACGGCAACCCTGAGCGCGTGATGCAGCCGGAGGACTTTGCCGAGTTCATCGTCGCCCACCTCAAGCTCAACCGCCGTGTGTTTGTGAAAGAGGCCGGCCTGTGGTCCACAAACCCCTAGCGCCACCCAATGTATAAATACCAGAAAAGCACAGACTTTACGGCCTGTGCTTTTCTGGTTTCACTAAAGTATACTTACTTATTCGGGTACCATTCCTTCAGGCGTACCTCAATGTTCTTGTTCTTTGCCCCTACCAACTGCTTGAATTTCTCCACATCGCTGAGGCCGTTCTGGCCGCGGTAATGGTACGGGTACACAATTTTTGGCTGAAACTCCAGCACGGCATCGGCGGCCTGATCCACTTCCATGGTGTAGGGCAGGTTCATACTTACAAAAGCCACGTCGATGTCCTCCAGCCGCCGCATCTCGGGTATACCCTCGGTATCACCTGATATGTAGACGCGCTTATCGCCCAGCTGCAGCACATAGCCATTGCCCCTCCCCTTTGGATGGAAGGCACCGGCAGTGTCGGGCAGGTTATACATGGGCATGGCAAGTATGTTGATGCCCTGCTGCATGCTTTGCCCGCCATTGTCAAGTATCACCAGCTGCTGCTTATACTTCTCCGGCAGCATCTCCGCCACCGCACGCGGCACTACCAGCCTTACTTTCTCCGTATTGAGGGCACCCAGGGTGGCCGTATCCAGGTGGTCGCCATGGATGTCGGTGATCAGGATCAGGTCTGGCTCGGGTAGCCCTTTAAAAAGATCCGCTCCACCGTATGGGTCCACATAGATGGTTTTGGCCTTATAGGTCAGCGCCAGCGTACCGTGCGTGATGGGCTGTATCAACAAAGGCCCGCCACTGGTCTTGAGCGTGTCCGGGGGCGTTAGCTGCTGCGCCTGCACCTGCACAAAGGCAAGCAGAAAGGCCAGGGCAAGTATGGGTTTCAGTTTCATGGTGTTAAGATTAGGTGGAAAGGATAATAACCGACATACATACGCAAATTATCCGTACCCGACTGAAACCTACACCGCCACAGGCGCCTTTATACCCGGATGCGGGTTATAGTTCACCAGCTCAAAGTCCTCAAACCTAAACCCAAAGATATCCTGCACGGCAGGGTTCAGCTTCATCTGCGGCAGCTCGCGCGGCGCGCGGCTTAGCTGCAGCTGCGTTTGCTCCAGGTGGTTGAGGTAGAGGTGGGTATCGCCGCCGGTCCAGATAAACTCGCCCGGCTCCAGTCCTGTTACCTGCGCCATCATCAGCACCAGCAAAGCGTACGAGGCGATGTTGAACGGCACGCCCAGAAACACATCGGCGGAGCGCTGGTAGAGCTGACAGGAGAGTTTGCCCTCGGCCACGTAAAACTGGAAAAAAGCGTGGCAGGGCGGCAGTTTCATGTGCTCTATCTCGGCCACGTTCCAGGCGCTCACAATGATGCGGCGCGAGTCGGGATTGTGCTTCAGCTGGTTTACCACCTGTGTGATCTGGTCGATGTGGCGGCCGTCGGGCGTGGGCCAGTTGCGCCACTGCGAGCCGTATACCGGGCCCAGGTCGCCGTTCGCATCCGCCCACTCATCCCAGATGCTCACCCCGTTCTCTTTCAGGTACTGGATGTTGGTATCGCCTTTCAAAAACCAGAGCAGCTCATGGATGATGGAGCGCAGGTGCACTTTCTTGGTGGTGACGAGCGGGAACCCCTGCTGCAGATCGAAGCGCATCTGGTAGCCGAACACGCTCAGGGTGCCGGTGCCGGTGCGGTCTTCTTTCCTTACCCCGGTGTCCAGGATGTGCTGCATCAGGTCTAAATATTGCTTCATGCGTGGTTGCTATTTTTGTGGAGGGATAAAGATAGGAAAAATGTGATTCGCCTGCAGGAAGAAAAAGCCCAAAGTTCAGGGTAATCCAAATGGCTGCAGCCTGCAGCTAAAGCTGGCAAAAAGTGAGGACAGTTTCTCCTTGCAACTACTGCGCTTTTATACTTTTTGCAGCCCGGGCCTGGGCGGCAACCTCCCGGAGCTGCACGACTTGCTTTCTTTGGTAGCGGCGGGGTTTATGTGGCAGCAACCGGCTTTGGCGGTGGTTTTTTGGCTTCCCAGGATTTGCCGCCGGTGCCTTGTTTCTACTGCCTTACGAAAAAATAAATTGGGCCTGATCCAATAAGGATGACCATATTTGCGTGTAAATTGTGGGTTAAGAATACAGAGTGATGATGAAAAAGCTATTTACGTTGGTGGTGTTGAGCCTCTGGTTTGTGGGGGCACAGGCGCAGGAAGCAAAGGTGCAGGCAGAGGATAAGTTGACGCGCTTGATGAGCGAGCGGGAGCAGCTGATACTGGAGTATCAGTATTATAAACAGCAAAACAGCAGCTTCTGGGGCACCCAATCCAAGAAGGATTTGCTCAACGTGATCGAAACGCTCAAGAAGATCATTAACCTGGACACCGAGCTGGTAGGTGCCGTGAAGGAGAACAGCCTGCGGCAGTACGCGCAGAACACGGTGCAAAGCAAGCGCGAGGGCAAGCTCAGCCTGGAGGATCAGCGCAACTTCGAGAAGCAGATTAGCAGCCTGAAGAGCGAGGTGAAAACGCTGGAGAGCACCCTGCGTAAGAAAGACCGCGAAATGGCGGAGCTGCAGACACAGGTAAAGGCCACCTACGACCTAAAGTACGGCAAAGACAAGGTGATCTCGGTGCTGGCGGTGGGCGCCTTTTTACTGCTGATGTACGCTGTTTTCCTGCAGGTGCGCCTCAACAAGGCCAGCTCCAAATCACGCAAGAAAAAGAAAGTATGATGTATACTTTGCCGGGGCATGCATGAATCTTAACGGGTATGGATGTGTTATACTTGCTGCTGCTGCTACAAAGCAATTTCGCGGAAAGCATCCGCATAAAGGGAACTAAAGTATAAAGGCTGGGGCAAAACGCCCAGCCTTTCTTGTTGATATACATGAGCGACATATTATTAGAACTGAAGCAGGTACAGGACCTGCTCAAAATAGAACAGGAAGAGGACCGCCAGCAATACAAGATCAAGAGCCTGAAAAGCACCATTGCCGAGCGCAAGGCCATGGGTTTCTGCTGGTACCCGGTCACCATCTCCAAGGAGGAAATTGGCTTCGGCAACAAAGTAGTGGTAGAGCTGGAGCGCACCAAGGACCGCGACCAGCTGCACCTGTTCCAGGTGGGTAAAACGGCTGCCCTTTTCAGCAACAGCGGCGAGCGCCAAAGTATAAACGGCGTGATCGTGGGCCTGAAACGCAACAAGGTGCAGCTGGCCACCAACAAGGAAGACCTGCCGGACTGGGTAGAGGATGGCCGCCTGGGCATCGACCTCACCTTTGACGAGATGAGCTACCGCGAGATGGAGATCGCCATGAAGAAGGTGCTCGAGGCGTACAAAAACCGTCTGGCGGAGCTCCGGGATATCCTTTTAGGCGATGTGCCCGCCCAGTTCAGCGATGCCACCCTGGACGAGATCCCGTCACTGAACCCCTCGCAGAACGAGGCGGTGCGCCGGATCGTGCAGGCTAAGGATGTGGCCATCATCCACGGTCCTCCGGGCACAGGCAAAACCACCACCCTGGTGCAGGCCATCCTGACTACCCTTAAAACGCAGAAGCGCCTGCTCGTAACGGCCCCCTCCAATACCGCTGTGGATCTACTTACCGAAAAGTTAGCCAACGAGGGCGTGAACGTGATCCGCATCGGCAACCCCTCGCGCGTGTCGGATGTGCTGCTGGAGCATACGCTGGACGCGCAGGTAATGGCACACCGATCCTATAAAACCCTGAAGGATTACCGCAAAACGGCCGAGGAGTACAAGCGCATGGCTTTCCAGTTTAAGCGCAAGTTCGGGCATGAGGAGCGGGCGCAGCGGCAACTCTACAAAATGGAAAGCAAGCGGCTGCTCGACGAGGCCGACCGGGTGGAGGAGTACATCACTGAGGACCTGCTCAACCATGTGCAGGTGATCACCTGCACCCTGGTAGGCGCGGCCAACAAAGCCATTCGCCACCTGGAGTACGACACCGTGTTCATAGACGAGGCGGCACAGGCGCTGGAGCCGGCCTGTTGGATCCCGATTTCAAGAGCAAAGCGCGTGGTACTGGCCGGTGACCATTGCCAGCTGCCGCCCACAGTAAAATCGTTCCTGGCCGAGCAGAAAGGCCTGGGCAAGACGCTTTTCGAGAAGTGCATCGAGCGGCAGCAGGATGTTTCGGTGATGCTGAAGACGCAGTACCGCATGCACCACCACATCATGGAGTTCTCGAACCAGCAGTTTTATAATGGCGAGCTGATGGCGCACGAGAGCGTGCACAGCAGCGATTTGCACGAGTATAGCCCGCACTTTGCGCCGGGCCTGGCCGTGGAGTTTGTGGATACGGCCGGGTGTGGCTACAACGAGGCGGAAACGCCGGAAAGCAGCAGCTCGGCCAACCCCGACGAGGCCAACCTGCTGCTCAACCACCTGGCGCACCTGCTGAAAGACTACAGCCACGCCGACGAGGAAGTGGAGCACCTGCGCATTGGCGTTATCGCCCCTTACCGCGCCCAGATCAATTACCTGGAGGACCGCGTGGAGCACATGCCGAAGCTGCATGAGCTGCGGCAGCTGCGGCACCTGTCAGTAGGCACCGTGGACAGTTTCCAGGGGCAAGAGCGCGACATCATCTACATCAGCATGACGCGCAGCAACGAGCAGGGCGAGATCGGTTTCCTGGCAGACATCCGCCGCATGAATGTGGGCATGACGCGTGCGAAGAAGAAAATGGTGATCGTGGGCGACAGCGCTACCCTTGGCCAGCACCCGTTCTACGCTTCGTTCCTGGCTTACGTAGAAAGTATAAACGCCTACCGCAGCGCCTGGGAGCTGCAGGAGCTAATGGAGTAAAACCCCTAAACATTGGACGGGGTTTAGAGGTATGGATATAAATTATTACCTTTCAAAACTCGAAAACTAAACAATAAGACATGAAGATTGAGAAAAACAAAGTAGTCTCGCTCACCTATGAACTGCGCATTATGGACGAGCAAGGCGAACCAAGCCTGATAGAAACAGCCGATAAAGAACAGCCGATGGTATTCATCTATGGCTTGAGCGGCCTTCCGGAGCAGTTCGAGGAAAAGCTGGATGGCTTGTCGGTTGGCGATTCCTTTGACTTTAAACTGGATGCCGAGGAAGGTTACGGCGGACAGGACGAGAACGCAGTGGTTGACCTCCCGAAGAATGCCTTTGAGGTAGAGGGCGCCGTGCCGGAGGATATGCTGGAGATCGGCAACTACATCCCCATGACCGACAGCGAGGGCAACCAGCTGCAGGGCCGCGTGGTGGAAGTAACGGCTGACACGGTAAAGATGGACTTCAACCACCCGCTGGCGGGCAAGGAGCTATACTTTAAAGGCAAGGTGGAGAGCATCCGCGAAGCCACGCCGGACGAGCTTTCGCACGGCCACGTGCACGGCGAAGGCGGTGTGCATCACTAAAAAGTATAAACGCTGAAAGTATAAAGAGAGGGGCGGCAGGATATTTTCTGCCGCCCCTCTTTAGTTGTAGCGTAAAAGAGGGAATGCAGCCGGATTGTCCTGAATAATCCATGTCTTGTATTTGCTCTTTCACAATTTCGGTAAGCTAATGCTCAAGGACGAGGAGGCGATTGACTTTCTCCAAGGTTAGTTACAGACCTGAAAAGTAAAGATACTCACAACTCCTCCCTCACCCCTGCCACGTACCGCTCCAGTTCCGGGAAGAAAACCTGGAAGTCGGCAAAGTATAAATCATACTGCTCCACCAGCTCCTCGGCCGCCGTTTCCATACCCGAGGCAAAGGTGGTGCGGCGGCTCATGCCCTGCAGCGCCTGCCCTATCCCCTCCACTTCGGCGTAAGACTCCAGCCAGTTCTGCCGCTGCATGTATTCAAATAGGTGCTGCATGCGCGGTGGCAGCACGTGGTGGTGCTGTCCGATCAAGGTATAGGCCTTCTGTACAAAATCAGGTAGGGGCTCGCCGGCATAGGCACTGAAATTGCGGGCCAGGAAATGATCATAATACATGTCGGCAACAACCGGGGAGAATTTTTTATACTTCGGGCGGAGGCGGGCTTTTGTCTCGGCCACCACCGGGTGGGTGTCGGTGTAGGTATCGATGAGGCGGTGCAGGCGGATGCCTTTGGCGATGCCGGGTGCGTACAGCTCGGCCTGCCTGCCCTTCACGGCATCCGCCATAAAATTACCCACCAGTAGCTCATTGTCGTTGCCGGAGAGGTAGATGTGTGCCAGGTAGTTCAAAGGGTGAGGAAGGGTTAGGTGAAAAGTATAAACCGGCTACTCCGCCTATTGTTTTAGCGGCTTCTGGGTGGCGTTGGTTGCAGCGGGCAAAGTATAAACCCTAGGCTACAGCGCCGCGTAATCAAACACAAACAAGATATACAGCTATGCAAAACGACCCAAACACCAAGGAAAATCTCAGGAAGCTCCTGGACAAAATAAAAGACGTGAAGATTGCCATGATGACCACCGTGGATGATGACGGCACACTGCGAAGCCGCCCCATGAAAAACCAGCAGGCGGAGGCGGATGGCGACATCTGGTTCTTTACCGGCTACGAGTCTGGCAAGTCGCACGAAATAAAGCACGACGCCCATGTTAACCTGAGCTATGCCAACCCGGACGACAACCTGTACGTGTCTATCTCGGGTAAGGCACAGCTGCTGCGCGACCAGCAGAAGATAAACGAGCTCTGGAGCTCCGACATGAAGGCCTGGTTCCCGGAGGGCAAAGAAGACAAGAACATCGGCCTGATCCGCGTGAGGATTGACAAAGCAGAGTACTGGGACACACCGAGCAATACCATGGTGACGTTATTTGGCATGGCCAAGGCAGCCATTACCGGCGAGCCAGCCAAAGGGGGCGAAAACAAGAAGATCAATTTATAGTATACTTATGAAATTTCTCTGCAGCACCTGCCGGACATAATGTTTTGGCAGGTGTTTTTTTTGAGAGCAACTAAAAACTATATCTTTAAGCATTACTGATAACTGCATGAACGCCACCTCCCCCCGCCTCACCACCCTCACCCTTTTCGGTATCCGCAGCGGCCACATTCGGTGGGGGCTGGCGCAGATGGGCACCTCCGGGCCGAAGCTGCAGCAGGTGCCGGGGCTGAAGTTTTTCAAGCTGCTGGGCAGCGGGCACGGCAAGGGCTTCAGCATCAAACCCAATTTCAGAAGGTATGGCCTGCTCTGCACCTGGGAGAGCGAAGCCGCTGCCGATGCCTTTTTGCAGGATTCCGGCCTGATGGGGGAGTATAAAAATCACACCGACGAAGTATGGACGGTGAAACTGCTGCCTTTCCAGTCGCATGGCCGGTGGGACGGCGTGGAGCCCTTCGCTCCCGCTCTCGCTGAAAAGTATGAGAGCGGCCCCATAGTCGTACTGACGCGGGCAAGTATAAACTGGCGGGCCTTGCCCAACTTCTGGCGCTTTGTGCCGCAGGCAAGTATGGCGTTGGATGCCGCTGACGGCCTGCTGTGCTCCATTGGCTTGGGCGAGCTGCCGCTGGTACGCCAGGCTACCTTCAGCGTGTGGGAGTCGGGGGAGGCGATGATGGCCTATGCGTATAAAAACCCGCTGCACCAGGAGGTGATGCGCCGCACCCGCTCCGAGAACTGGTACAGCGAGGAGCTCTTTGCCAGGTTTAAACTCATCAGCAGCCAGGGCACCTGGAACGGAGAAGATCCTTTGGAACATGTGTTGGCAAAAGCTCAACTTTAGAACATCCCCGCCTACCCAAGCAGCATCACACAGATACTACCACCGATATTTAAGAACCGAATAATGTGCTGATTTTGTAATTGTCTGCCGGGAGAGGCACCGAAGAAAGCCAGGGCAAACTATCTGAGTACGCTTCCCCAAAAATGGCCAGCGCAAGTATAACTACATGGCCCGCACCCGTTACCGGCAAAACCAGCTGTCCTGAGAAGCCAACAAAGGCAACTACGGTTAAAGGGTTCACAACTTATTTTGTGTGATTTTTCTTCTTGAACTGCTCCATGATCTCTTCCAGCAGGTCGAGTTGCAGTTGCTGAATCTCCACCATTTGCTGGTTCTGTTGCATTAGCAGGTGGTCAATTTTCTCGTGCAGCAGCCTTATTTCCAACTCGGCCTTCAGGTTTACCTTGTAGTCGTGCTCGGAACGCAGGCGGTCCTTGGCTTCCTGCCTGTTCTGGCTCATCATGATAATGGGCGCCTGTATGGCAGCCAGGCAGGAGAGAATGAGGTTGAGCAGGATGAACGGGTACGGGTCGAAGGGGCGCGTGGCCAGCAGGTATACGTTTACCGCCATCCAAAGCAGCAGGAATGAGAAAAAGATGGTGATAAAGGTCCAGCTGCCACCGAAGCTGGCGATATGGTCGGCCATCCGGTCGCCGAGGCTTACATGTTCCTCCAGTTGCTCCTCCACATTGCTGGAGAGCAGCTCCTGCTGGTTTATACTTTGCATCACCTCCTCCTCCAGTTCCGTCAGTTCGCCCACTTCCTGCCGCAGCAGCTGCTCCAGGTAGAGCTTGCGGTACTTCGCCAACACCCCCACGGACACATACTTATCCTCGTCCAATTCCGGGAAATCAACTTTTAGCAGCTTGAGCAAGCCCGGGCGAATGGTGTTACCCGGCACCAGCAGGTGCAGGGGCAGGCGCTTTTTAGTGACTTGGCAAAAGCCGAAGGATTCGCGGTGACGTTTCATGACAGAACCTCTGGGAGGCAGGCTTCTTGCTTAGTCCAAATTACGGCTGCTCTGGCGCCAGTTGCTGCAGCACACGATCCAGGTGCGCCTTCATGCCATCGTAGGGGCGGTAGCCGCGGCTGATGAGGTGGATGCTGGTGCCGTTCAGCAAGTATAAACTCGGGAACGCCGTGGCCTGCAGGTGGCGGGCAATGGTGAAGTCCTGCTGCGTTTTCTCCTTCATCTCCTCTGTCTCGTACTTCTCTAGGAAAGTCTCCTCCGCCACACCAAAGGTGGAGGCAATACTGGCTAGCACCTCGGGCCTGGTTACATCGTTGTTCCTGGCATAGAAGGCACGCTGCACCGCACCGGCCATGCCGAACTCGTGCTCCGGCCTGAGGTAGCGCATCGTGACCACGGCCCGGCAGCCCGGCTCGGTATCGTACACAAAATCCGTGCGCTCAAAGAAAGTATAATCGAAGGGCTGCTCCGTTATCTTCTCCACGTCCTGCCAGTGCTGCTTGATGCCTGCCTTCATCTGCTCTTCCAGCGGCTGCTCGGTGCCGGGGCGCAGGCCGCCCATCACCAGCTTGAACTGCATCTTTCCCTCCTGCTCTTCCATCAACTGCTTTATAACAGGTGCAAAACCATAGCACCAGGAGCACATCGGGTCCATCACGTAGATCAGGTGGATGATATCGAGGAGGTCGTGTTTCTTCTGTTCCATGGCGCAAAGGTAGGGGTTTGGAGGATTTATACGTTGTTTTACGGTTTTAAAGGCGGTGGAGTGGTTTTTAGAAGGGTTTAGAGCTATGCTTTCAATTTCATTTTAGCCTCAGCCATTCTTTATACTTGCTTTTCTCTGGCGCAAGTCTCCAGACTTGTGACTTAGAGTGGTGTCGAGTCTCTGACTTGACTGGCTTGAAAAGCCATAGTTGCTTTGGCTATACTTGCTGGTTTATACTTCATTGCCTCCGCTTCCTTTCACTTAAACCTAGCTATACTTTCAAAACACCGCTGATCCTCTAGTTCCCACAAACCTACCGTTTCATTTCCGACTTTGGTGCTCTCAAGCCCGAGAGGGCTCGTCCTTTGGCATCGCGCTGTGTTCCCTCCTGCCTTCGCTGCGCTGCGGCTGCTCAACAAGTTGAGCACCGGATCTCACAAGGCGCTCAACCCAAGGACTGGGATCAGATTCGATAGCACCGGCTATGCAACAGGAACCGAGCTCCCTCTCCTGTTTTTAGGAGAGGGCTGGGGAGAGGTGAAATTCCCCTCCTTAGACAAGAGGGGTAGGGGTGGTTGGATTCGTTACCGCAAAGCCCCCTCCCCTGTTCTTAGGGGAGGGCTGGGGTGGGGTGGCCCAGTACTACAAGGACCATAACCCTAACATTCTATCCCGATGGAAAAATCATTCCACAAAACTGCTCTGGCGCTGCCGGCTTTACATTTTAGCCATGCAGCAATTTAACAATCCAACAATTAACAATTAACTTAGCGTTTAAAGTAAGATAGAAGCGAACACACGATAAACTATGTCAGAGTATAATTTCAATCAGATTGAGAAGAAGTGGCAGCGTTACTGGGAAGAAAACCAGACGTTTAAAGCCACCGCCACCAGCGATAAGCCCAAGTATTACGCCCTGGACATGTTCCCCTACCCTTCCGGGGCCGGGCTGCATGTGGGCCACCCGCTCGGCTATATCGCCTCTGATATCGTGAGCCGCTACAAGCGCCTGAAAGGCTTCAACGTGCTCCACCCCATGGGTTTCGACGCTTTTGGCCTGCCCGCTGAGCAGTACGCCATCCAAACCGGGCAGCACCCGGCCATCACCACCGAGGAGAACATCAAGCGCTATGTGGAGCAGCTGAAGAACATCGGCTTCTCCTACGACTGGGAACGCGAGATCCGTACCTCAGAGCCGAACTACTACAAGTGGACGCAGTGGATCTTCATGCAGCTGTTCAACAGCTACTACAACTACAGCACCGACAAGGCCGAGCCGATTGATGCATTGGTGCGGGTTTTCGAGCTGAGTGGAAACGAACAGGTAAACGCTGCCTGCGATGAAGACACCCCGGCCTTCTCCTCAGTGGACTGGAATAACTTTAACGAGCAGCAGAAATCAGAGATGCTGCTGAAGTACAGGCTTACTTACGTGGCCGAAGCCGTGGTGAACTGGTGCCCTGCCCTGGGCACGGTGCTGGCCAACGACGAAGTGGTGGGCGGCGTGTCGGAGCGCGGCGGCTACCCGGTAGAGCGCAAGAAAATGCGCCAGTGGATGATGCGCATCACGGCCTATGCCGAGCGCCTGCTGCAGGGACTGGAAAGTATAGACTGGCCGGAGCCGGTAAAGGAAATGCAGCGCAACTGGATCGGCAAGTCCGTTGGTGCTGAGCTGGACTTTGCCATTGAAGGTGCTGAAGATAAGATCAAAGTATTTACCACCCGTATCGACACGATTTTCGGGGTATCGTTTGTGGTGCTGGCACCGGAGCATGAGCTGGTGGAGCAAATTACGACGGATGCGCAGCGCGCGGCGGTGGAAGAGTACGTGAACGTGGCCAAAAACCGTTCGGAGCGCGAGCGCATGACGGACGTGAAGACCGTGAGCGGCGTGTTTACGGGTGCTTATGCCATTAACCCGCTTTCCGGGGATAAAGTGCAGATCTGGATTGCCGATTACGTGCTGGCCGGTTATGGCACCGGTGCCGTGATGGCGGTTCCGGGCCACGATAGCCGCGACTATGCCTTTGCCAGGCACTTCGGCCTGCCGATTCCGCAGGTAGTGGAAGGCGGCAATATAGCCGAAGAAGCCTACGCCGGCAAAGAAGGTAAGATCATCAACTCCGGTTTCCTGAACGGGCTGGAGGTGAAAGAAGCAATAAAGGCAGGCATAGCCAGGGCTGAGGAACTGGGCGTTGGCAAAGGCCGCACGCAGTACCGCATGCGCGATGCCGTGTTCAGCCGCCAGCGCTACTGGGGCGAGCCGGTGCCGGTATACTATAAAGACGGTGTGCCGCACCTGATCAAAGAAGAAGAGTTGCCGCTGGAGCTGCCAAAGATCGATGCTTACCTGCCCACCGAGACCGGGGAACCGCCACTGGGCCGGGCCCTGGACTGGAAGTATAACGGCAAGTATGAGTATGAACTGAGCACGATGCCGGGCTGGGCGGGCAGCAGCTGGTACTGGTACCGCTACATGGACCCGCAGAACGACAAAGCCTTTGCCGATAAGGACATCATCGAATACTGGCGCAGCGTGGACTTGTACATAGGCGGTTCGGAGCACGCGACGGGCCACTTGCTCTACTCCCGCTTCTGGAACAAGTTCATGTACGACCTGGGCGTAGTGGTGGAACAGGAGCCGTTCAAAAAGCTCATCAACCAAGGCATGATCCAAGGCCGCTCTAACTTCGTGTACCGCATCAACGGCACCAACAAGTATGTTTCTTTTGGTTTGAAAGAGCAGTACGAGACTTCTCCGTTGCACGTGGATGTGAACATCGTGGAGAACGATGTGCTGGACCTGGAAGCCTTCAAGAACTGGAGACCGGAGAATGCCGATGCGGAGTTTATACTCGAGGATGGAAAGTATAACGTGGGCGTGGAGATCGAGAAGATGTCGAAATCCAAGTATAACGTGGTGAACCCGGATGACCTGGTAGAGAAAATGGGCGCCGATACACTGCGTATGTACGAGATGTTCCTGGGGCCGCTGGAGCAGTTCAAGCCCTGGAATACCAACGGCATGGACGGCGTCCACAAATTCCTGAAAAAGTACTGGAAGCTGTTCTTCGACAAAGAGGGAAACCTGCAGGTAACCGATGAGCAGCCTACGGCAGAAGAGCTCAAGGTGCTCCATAAAACGATCCGAAAGGTGGAGGAAGATATCGAGCGCTTCTCGTTCAACACATCGGTACCAACCTTTATGATCTGCGTGAATGAGTTGAGCCAGCTAAAGACAAAAAAGCGTGCGATACTGGCACCCTTAACCATACTTTTATCTTCTTACGCGCCACATATTACGGAGGAGATCTGGCAGAAACTGGGGCACTCGGAAAGTATAAGCCATGCCACCTTCCCGGAGTTTAAGGAGGAATACCTGGTGGAGAACACCTTTGAGTACCCGGTATCGGTCAACGGCAAGACTCGTTCTAAAATGACGTTTGCCCTGGATGCACCGCGCGAGGAAATGGAGAAGGCGGTACTGGCTGATGAGCAGGTAACGAAGTTTTTCGAAGGTAAAGCACCGAAGAAAATTATCATCGTGCCTAACAAAATCATCAACGTGGTAGTATAAACTATCCCCATATACCAACTAACTAAGCCAGAAGCCGCTGCAGCTCCCCACAGCTGGGCGGCTTCTCGTTTTTTCAGCCGGTGCCCCGCGAACAAGGGCGGGGAATGTTACAGGAAAAGAAAATCTCGCCTGACAGCCTTGCTATACTTTTAACCGGAAAAGCTCCACCTAAAGTATAGCCACACTTCCTACGGCAGTTACAGAATTGCTCCAAGGCCATTTTGACCGGAGCACAGGCATAGCCCTAAAAGCAGCGAGGTGACAGGAGAAAGCGCGGGGCCTCTTCTGTCACCTCGCTGTTTGCTTAAGGTGAGTAAGGTTAGTAAAGTTCAGGTGTTATATTATGCCGTAGCGACTTCTACAGAAGCCATTCTCTCTTCGGTGTTGGTAATGGATTCACGCACTTTGTAGAGCAGTTCCACCAGGGTGGCGGCTTCCTCCTCCGTAAGGCCCTGCAGCAGGGCATCCAGCAGGTACAGCTCCTTGTCAATGCCCGAGAGAATGGATAAGCCCTCGCTGGAGATAAGGATATTCACCAGGCGCTTATCCGTTGGGTTCTGTGTGACGGTTACGTAGCCTTTGGCGTTCAGGCGGCTCACCAGGCGGGAGGCGTCGGACATCTTGTCCAGCATTTTCTCGCGCAGAAAGGAGGTGGAAACAGGCTTGGGGAATTGATCTCTCAAAATGCGCAACGCGTTATACTGCTGGCTGGTAACATTGTGCTTCTTAAAGAAGCTCTCGTACCCGTTGCTAAGGAAGCCACAGGTATAAAGCAGGCTCATACTTGCCTTTTGCCACTCATTCCGGAAGGCGCCGATGCTAAGTTGATTGTTAAGGTTCATATTTGTGTTAAGGTGAGTTTTACCAATTATAAGAAAAAAATCTCAATTGATAAACCCCTAACACAATAAATAAATAGTAAAAACGTTATTTAAGATGAAATTATACCGAGGAATCGCTACTCTGTCTCACAACATCAATGTAACCACATTGACTATAAGCTGTTTATAGCTTAAATCCCCCTACCCGATTTTTATACTTCTTTTCATAGGCTATCCAGGCCCAGTTCCTGCCGCAGCGCTTTCTTCAGTTTGCCAGCCACCAGCAGGTATGAATCGTCGGTCCACTGCTTCAGCAGGGTATCAGGCAAGCCTGCCTCCGGCAGCACCGTGTTCCAGTGCAGTTTATTCATGTGGTAACCAGGCTTCACCTGCGGGTACTGCTCGCGTAGTTCCACCGACCGCTCCGGCTCACATTTCAGGTTTATGCCTTTCGCGTAGTCCGCAATACTGCACATGGCAAACATCTTACCGCATACCTTAAACACCAGCGTGTCCTCGTCAAAAGGCGTTTCCTCGGTCGTTCCTGCCTTCGCCAGGCAATACTCCCTAAACTCCTCTATGTTCATGCCGCTCAGATGTGCTTGATGATGAAGTAGATCATGGCCGCCAGGAACATCAGGATGGATACCTTGTTGATGGTGTGCATGGCGCGCAGGTTAAAGTTGGATTTGCGGCTGGGGTCCTTTTTCCGAAAGAAATAAGTGGCCACCTCCGACAGGTTAAAAAGTCCCTTTTTCATAATACATTGGTGTTTTGGATGTAGGGGAAAAGTATGAATTGCCGTGTCCGACGCTCTTGTGCAGGTGTTCTTGTTTAGGTTTATACTTGGATTGGAGAAGGGCGGAAGCGAAAATTTATACTTCCTCCTCCAGCCGCACCGGCTCTATCCAGCGGTTGTCCTCGCGTATCAACTCGATCAGCTCGTCCACGGCACGGTCCGCAGGCACCGATTTCTTCACCACCGTCTGCCCCCGGTACAGCGCGATCTTGTCCTTGCCCACGCCCACATACCCATAGTCTGCGTCAGCCATCTCGCCGGGGCCGTTCACGATGCAGCCCATAATGCCGATCTTTATTCCTTTCAAGTGGTCAGTGCGCTTGCGGATCATGGCGGTGGTCTCCTGCAGGTCGAACAGGGTGCGGCCGCAGCTGGGGCAGCTGATGTACTCGGTTTTGCTCATGCGTGTGCGGGCGGCTTGCAATATGCCGAACCCTAGCTTGTTGAGTGCATCGATGGTCTGCAGTTCCTCCTGCTTCTCCTGTTCCGGTAGCAGCTCCGTGCTCAGCAGCACGCCATCGCCTAAGCCATCGATCAGCAGCCCGCCCACATCTGTGGCGGCATACAGTTGTACCTGGTCCGTGGTCAGTTGGCCATATTCACGCTTAATGATGCAGGGCGTCTGCACCCCGTTGTTCATCAGGCGTATAAAGCACTTGCGCAATTCCGGCATGGCATGCTCGTTCTGCGTGTGCAGTACCAGCACGGCGGTTTTGTCCTGCTTGAGCGCCTCCATCAGTTCCGGGGTGATATCGTGCACGTTGGCAAGTATAAAGTTCAGCCTGGAGTGTCGCTCGGCCTTGCTCAGGTATACTTCGGCGCGCAGCAGCGGATGGCGATCCTCGCGCTGCGCCGCCTGTAGCCAGGCAGCGTGGTTCACGATCTCCTTCAGTCCGTTTGGCAGCATAAAGGAGATCGGGGTATCACCGGTGTATATGTAGTCGGCACCCAGGTCGTTCATGTTGAACTTGTCGAGCAGCATGGAGTACAGATGTCCCACGGCTTTCAGGTCGGCATACTTTATGTCTTGCAGGCGGCTCAGGTCGGCCACTACGCGCGGCACGTTCAGCCCGCCCTGGTTCTCCACCTCCACCGTCTCGCGGCGGTGATACCGGAACGGGTTGATCGGGTTGTTGCAGATAGGCTTGATGGGCTGCGCCTTCTCGGCCCGATAAGTATAACGATCGATCAGGGCCTGCGCCACAGGGGCCTCGGCCTCCGGAGCCTCCGTCAGGGAAACGCGCACAGTATCGCCCAGTCCATCCTCCAGCAGGGTGCCAATGCCCACGGCCGACTTAATGCGGCCATCCTCAGCCTCCCCGGCCTCAGTTACGCCCAGGTGCAGCGGGTAAGGCTGCAATCCTTCTTCCTCCAGCTTCTGCACCAGCAAACGGTAGGCCTGCACCATCACCTGCGTGTTAGAGGCTTTCATCGAGATAACGATGTCATAGTAGTCCTCGTCCTCGCAGATACGGATAAACTCCAGCGCACTCTCCACCATGCCCAGCGGCGTGTCGCCGTAGCGGCTCAGGATGCGGTCGGACAGGGAACCATGATTAGTGCCGATGCGCATGGCCGTGCCGTGCTCCTTGCAGATGCGCACCAGCGGCACAAAGCGCTTCCGGATTCTGTCCAGCTCTGCCTGGTAGGTTTCGTCGTTATAGGCGATGACCTCAAATTTCTTCTTGTCGGCATAGTTGCCCGGGTTCACGCGCACCTTCTCCACGATGCGGGCAGCCACCTCGGCGGCGTTCGGGGTAAAGTGAATGTCGGCAACAAGGGGCACGTTGTAGCCGCGCCGGCGCAGCTCCCCTTTAATGAGTTGCAGGTTTTCGGCCTCCTTCATACTTGGCGCCGTGATGCGGATGTACTCACAGCCCGCCTCGATCATGCGGATGCACTGCTCCACCGAGCCTTCAGTATCCATGGTATCCACGGTAGTCATCGACTGCACGCGGATCGGGTAATCGCCGCCCATCGGCACGCCGCCAATATTTACCACGCGTGTTTTGCGGCGCTTATACGCTACCAGGCTGGGGCTGTAAGAATTCATTGTATGTTCCAGTTGACAATTCATGCGTATCTTTAACTAAAGTAAAGGCTGCTTTGTTCAATCGGCAAAATACGGAATTTTCCGCGCATGCCCCCGCTTCCGGAGCTCTTTTCAAGTATGGCCAGTGGTTTATACTTTATACCAGAAACTAGAGCCCGCTTAAAGCAACGGAAAGGTATAGATCACATTCCAGCCTGTGAAGAAATTCTCCTCTATGCCAGCTGCGTGTTTTCCCTCCTGGCCGGGGATTTTTACGTAGTACTATGGAACACCCTCATCCCCATGATCTATATGCACCAGTTCATACCCCGGAATTCCTGGCCGAAGCTGCAACAGCTGCAGCGCTGGGGCCAGCTGCGACAAGAGCAGATGACCCTGGCCTTCTACATTACCAAGGATACCGTGCTGCAGTACCTGCGCCACCAGATAGAGCGCGGCAACTGGCGCGAGGTACAGGAAGTGCTGAAAGGCAAACCCATGACAAAGGCCGGCCAGTTTATTTACCACGAGCTGCGCGACAGAGTGATTGGCAAACTGATCATGCGCCTGGGCCTGCGCAAGGTGATCGCCGTGGGTTTGGTCATTGTGCTGCTCCCGATCATACTTGCCCAGGTGGCTGGCGAGCTTCTTCGGAGGGTGCGGCCCTAAAGCAACAAAGGCATCCCTGACGGATGCCCTTGCTTATCAACCTTAATATAATAAAATACGCTTAGTGGCGGAACAGCAGCTCGCGGTACTTCACCAGTGGCCAGTCCTCGTCGTCCACCATCAGTTCCAGCTTGTCCACGCTGTAACGGATCGGGTCGAAGTAGCTCAGCACCTGCTCGTTGTACATGATGGCGCGCTCCCGGGCGTCCTCTATCTTGTTGGCTACCTTACGGGAATTCACCATGTCGCGCACATTTTTCTGTAGCGAGCTGATGTAGCCGGACATTTTCTTGATGCCCTCGATCGTGCTCTGGGTATACTCATCCTCCAGCCCCAGCTCCTTCAGGCCGCGTACATTGGCGATGAGCTTGTTCTGGTAAGCGATAGCCGTTGGGATAACGTGGTTCATGGCCAGGTCGCCCATAATGCGCGACTCGATCTGGATCTTCTTTACGTAGTCTTCCAGCAGAATCTCGTGGCGCGCTTCCAGCTCCACCTCGGTAAAGATGCCGTGCCGGGCAAACACCTCCTTCACGTCCTGTCGGCTGTACACATCCAGGGCAAGCGGTGTTGACTTGACATTGGATAGCCCACGGCCCTCCGCTTCCTGCTCCCACTCCTGAGAGTAACCGTTTCCTTCGAAACGGATGGCCTTGGAGGCGGCCACGTACTCGCGTAGTATCTGGATGATAGCCAATTCCTTCTTCATGCCTGTCTCGATCAGCTCATCCACCGACTTACGGAACTCCAGCAGCTGATCGGCCACAATGGTGTTCAGCACCGTCATAGGAGAGGATGAGTTGGCGGAAGAACCTACCGCACGGAACTCGAATTTATTGCCCGTAAAGGCGAACGGAGAAGTACGGTTACGGTCGGTGTTATCGCGGAGTACCTCCGGGATGCGGTCGATACCCAGTTTCAGGTACATGTTGTCGCCCTTTTCCATCGGCACCTTGGAGGTGCGCTCAAACTCATCCAGCACCGCCGTCAGCTGCTGCCCGATAAACACGGACATGATGGCCGGCGGCGCCTCGTTAGCACCCAGGCGGTGGTCATTGCTGGCGGAGGCTATACTTGCGCGCAGCAGGTCGGCGTGGGTAAAGGCGGCTTTAATGGTGTTGATGAAGAAGGTGAGGAACTGCAGGTTCTCCTTTGGTCTTTTGCCCGGGCTCAGCAGGTTTACGCCTGTGTTGGTGCTCATCGCCCAGTTATTGTGCTTGCCGCTGCCGTTCACGCCTTTAAAGGGTTTCTCATGCAGCAGCACTTTAAAATTGTGTCTTTCCGCTACCCGGTTCATGATGTCCATCAGCAGCTGGTTGTGGTCTACTGCCAGGTTGGCGTCCTCAAAGGTAGGCGCACACTCGTACTGGTTCGGGGCCACCTCGTTGTGGCGTGTCCTCAGTGGAATCCCCAGTTTCAGGGCCGTTTTCTCAAAATCAACCATATAGGCGTGCACCCGGCTCGGGATGCTGCCGAAATAGTGGTCCTCCAGCTGCTGGCCCTTGGCCGGGGAGTGGCCGAAAACAGTGCGGCCGGCAATCACCAGGTCCGGGCGCGCCTCGTACAGCGACTTGTCCACCAGGAAGTATTCCTGCTCAATACCCAGGGTCGTGTTTACCCTGGTTACGTCTTTATCGAAGTACTGGCAAACCGGCACGGCGGCGTCGTTCAGCAGTTTCAGCGATTTAAGCAGGGGCGTTTTATAGTCGAGTGCCTCGCCTGTGTAGGCCACAAAGATGGTCGGGATACAAAGGGTGCGGGTGCCCGCGTTCTCAATCAGGAAGGCCGGGGAAGATGGATCCCAGGCACTGTAGCCGCGGGCCTCGAAGGTGTTGCGGATGCCGCCGCTCGGGAAAGAGGAGGCGTCCGGCTCCTGCTGCACCAGCGCGCTGCCCTTAAAGGTCTCGATAGCTTCTCCATCACCGGAAAGGTCGAAAAAGGAGTCGTGCTTCTCGGCTGTGGCGCCTGTGAGGGGCTGGAACCAGTGCGTGTAGTGCGTAGCCCCCTTGCTCATGGCCCAGGTCTTCATGGCGGCAGCCACGGCATCGGCAAGTTCACGGTCTACCTTCTCGCCTGCCTCGATGGTGCGCTGCAGGCGCTTGTAGTTCTCAGTGGACATGGTGGAACGCAGGGCGCCATTACCGAAGACGTTCTCACCGAAATACTCTGAGATAATCTGAGATGGTTGCTCCACCTCTCCAGGTTTGTGCTCACTGGCCTGCTCCAGCGCTTTGAATCGAAGAATTGCCATGGGGTATGGGGGTTGGTATGAAATGACGCTTCAAATATAGAAACAAAATTCACGAATCATGCAGACACCCCTATTTTTTTAAACCCATTTCTGAAAATAAACTCTTAATTTAATGGATACCCCCTTCGTAGCAAAGGCAGTTTTAGGTTTATGTCATACTTTACCAACATTACCCCTGAAAACAAGACCCTCCTGTTATAGCCCTAGAACTATCGCCTGAAATATTCTGTTATGGTAGGGCTGACTTATACTTTATATTTGCGCTGTGAAAAACCGCATCTTCTTCCAGCCCTTATACTTCTTGTTCTGGATGCTATACTTCATCGTAGCCAGGGCCATTTTTCTTTTTTATCACCTCGACCGCAGCGCTGAGCTCACCTCCTCCGAAGTATTTTATACTTTTCTGTATGGCCTCCGGCTCGATGCCTCCTTTGCGGCTTACCTCAGTATACTGCCGTTCCTGCTGTTGCTGCTGGCCAGCCTGTGGCAGCGGCTGCAGGTGGCTAAAATCATCCGCTACTATACGTTTATACTTTTGGCGCTGCTCTCCACGCTGCTCACCGTGGATCTGGAACTCTACAGCCATTGGGGCTTCCGGCTGGACGCCTCTCCCCTGCAGTACCTGAACTCGCCGGCCGAAATGGCTGCCTCTGCCGCTACGGCGCCCCTGTTCATCCTTTTCCTGGTAACCCTTTCAATCTCCGTGGCCTTTATTTTTGTGTACAGACGTTTTTTTGATCTGACAAAGTATAAATTGGCGCCGAACAGGTGGTTGCTGGCTGGTGCGTCGCTTGTTTTCGCTGCCCTGCTGGTGCTGCCGTTGCGGGGCGGTTGGCAGCAGATCCCCATCAACCAGAGCGTGGTATACTTCTCGGACAAGCCCTTTGCCAACCACGCCGGCCTGAACATGCCCTGGAACCTGATGCACGCCCTGCTCAAGTATGAGGAGTCGACCAGCAACCCCTACAAGTATATGCCGGAAGAGGAGGCGCAGGCGCTGGTGCGGGAATTGTATGCGGCCGTTGCCACAGACTCAGCCGAGCAGCTACTGCGCGTGCAGCAACCCAACGTGCTGTTTATCATTCTGGAGAGTTATACGGCCAAGTTCGTGGGAAGCCTGGGCGGCGAGAAGGGCGTAACACCCAACCTGGACAAGCTGGCTGCCGAAGGTATAAACTTCACCAACATCTACGCCTCCGGCGACCGCAGCGAGAAAGGCATGGTGGCCTTGCTGAGCGGCTACCCTGTGCAAACCACCACCTCTATTATAAAGTACCCGAAGAAAACGGAGAAGCTGCCGCAGCTAAGCCAGGTGTTCGAGGCGCAGGGGTACAGCACCAGCTATTACTATGGCGGTGAACTCGAGTTCGCCAACATCAAGTCATACCTGCGCAACGGCGGCTACGACAGGCTGATAGACAAGTATGATTTCGACCCCAGCACCTATAACTCCAAGTGGGGCGCTCACGACCACGTGCTGTTTGCGCGCGTGCAGCAGGACCTGAAAGAGGAAAAGCAGCCGTTTTTCAGCACGGTTTATACTTTGAGCAGCCACGAGCCCTTCGAGATCCCGATACCGGCCAAATTCCCGGGAACCGATGAGGAGGCGCAGTTCCGTAATAGCGTGTATTACACCGACTGGGCTTTAGGCAAGTTTATAGAGGAAGCAAAGCAGCAGGATTGGTGGCAGCATACCTTGGTAGTGCTCGCCGCCGACCATGGCCACCGCCTGCCCGGCAACGACCCGAACCATGCCCCCGGCAAGTTCAGGATTCCGTTTATACTTACAGGCGGCGCCTTGGCAAAAGGAGGAATTACCGTGGACGGCATCGGCAGCCAGTCCGACATTGCCGCCACCCTGCTGGCGCAACTACAACTGCCGCACCAGGATTTTCAGTGGAGCCGTAACCTGCTGGCACCAACCTCCTCCCCTTTCGCGTTTTACATCTTTAACGACGGCTTCGGCTACGTCACCCCGGCGGGTGTTCTTGCCTTCGATAACACGGCGAAGCAGCCAATTATCAGGGAGGAAGGCGTCACGGAAGAGCAGCTGAAGTATGGCCAGGCCTATATGCAGGCATCTTTTGAGGATTTTGTGGGGAAGTAGTTTTGGATTTGGAGATTCGAAGAAGTGTAGATTTGAAAATATGCGTTGTACCTGGATGTTTGATGCGCGTATGCGGTAATCTATTGCCAGATGCAAAGTATAAAGTATGGATCAGGGGATAAAAGGATGGCGTTATACTTTGGAGACCATTAAAAGTATACAGTATAAGTATAACGTATAACCTCAGGAATCCCGAGCACTAACCTCATGAAAGAGCAGAAGGAGTTGCTTCTCAAAAGACCTAAGCCATACGTTAACTGACCATTACACCCCTGTCGTAACACAGTAAAGAATTACCACAGCTTCAAAATTCCAAATCTCCACCTCACCCCATCTCCAAATTAATAATTTTTGTACCTTTGCCCCCTGATTATGAAGAAGAAAGTCGCTTTTTATACTTTAGGATGTAAGCTTAACTACTCCGAAACCAGCACCATCGGGCGTATTTTCCAGGAGCGGGGTTTTGAGAAGGTGGAGTTTACCGATAAACCGGACATCTACGTTATCAATACCTGCTCAGTAACCGATAACGCCGACAAGAAATGCCGCAAGATCGTGAAAGAGGCCCTCAAGCACTCGCCGGACGCGTTCATTACCATTCTGGGTTGCTATGCCCAGCTCAAGCCGAAAGAAATCTCCGAGATTCCGGGGGTGGATGCCGTGCTCGGCGCCGCCGAGAAATTCCAGCTGATGGACATCCTGGAGACGTTCGAAAAGAAAGACAAGCCGCAGATCTTCGCCAGCCCTATCTCGGAGGCCAATACCTTCCATAATTCCTACTCTTTCGGCGACCGCACACGCACTTTCCTGAAGGTTCAGGACGGTTGCGACTACTCCTGCTCCTTCTGCACCATTCCGCTGGCGCGTGGCAACAGCCGCTCCGACAGCATCGAAAACGTGGTGAAATCGGCACAGGAAATAGCTGCATCCGGGGTAAAGGAAATTGTGCTGACAGGCGTGAACACCGGCGACTTTGGCTTGCAGGACGGGGAGCGCGTGGAAACCTTTTTTGACCTGGTGCAGGAACTGGACAAGGTGGCGGGTATCGACCGTTTCCGTATCTCCTCCATCGAGCCTAACCTGCTCAAAGACGACATCATCGCGTTTGTGGCTGATAGCAAACGCTTCATGCCGCACTTCCACATTCCGCTGCAGTCGGGCTCCAACAAGATCCTGAAACTCATGCGCCGCCGCTACCTGCGCGAGCTCTACGCCGACCGCGTGGCCAAGATCAAGTCGCTGATGCCGCACTGCTGCATTGGGGTAGATGTGATCGTGGGCTTCCCGGGCGAGACGGAGGAAGACTTCAAAGAGACGTATAACTTCCTTAACGGACTGGACGTGAGCTACCTGCACGTGTTCCCGTACTCGGAGCGCGAGAACACACTGGCCCCGGATATGGAGGGCAAGGTAAGTATAAAGGACCGCAACCGCCGCGCCGACATGCTGCGCATCCTTTCGGAGAAGAAGAAGCGTCATTTCTACGAGCAGAACATCGGCAGCGAGTTTACGGTGCTGTTTGAGGACGACGTGAAGGACGGCAAAATGGAAGGCTGGACGGAAAACTACGTGCGCGTGGTGGCCAAGTATGATCCGGTGCTGATTAACGAGACAAAACATGTGCGCCTGACCCATATAGATGTGCAGGGACTCATGGAAGCAGAGGAAACTTTCCAGGAGGTGCTCCGGCATTAGGTTTTTGCCTGAGAAATGGTTTATATTTAAGCTGCGAAATCTTCCAACTAAACAAATTAAGATAAAGCGTGAAAGTTTTAAAAATGACCTTAGGGTTGGCTGCCGCTTCCGCCATGATGGTGGCCTGCAACCAGAAACCCACCAATGGCACCACCGCCGCTTCTGCCGACACAGAGACAACCGTTGCAACTCCGGATATCGTGTACGTGAACTCCGATTCCCTGCTGGCCAACTACGAATACTTTAAGGATGTGCGCACCCGCCTGCAGTCCAAAGCCGAGCAGAAAGAGAAAGACCTGCGCACCCAGGCTGAGTCATTTCAGAAGGAAGTGCAGCGCTTCCAGCAGAACGCCGGCGGCATGACGCAGCAGCAGGCACAGGCCACTGAGCAGCGCCTGATGCAAAAGCAGCAACAACTGCAGGCCCTGCAGCAGAGCTCCGGTAACGAGCTGATGACCGAGGAATCGGAGGAAATGAAGAAGATCTACGACCGCGTGGAGGAATACCTGAAGCAGCTGAGCAACGAAGAAGGCTACAAAATGGTGCTGACCTACCAGCGTGGCAACAGCGCCATCCTCTACGGCGACTCTACCCTGGACATCACCACCAGCGTGGTATCAGCCCTGAACAAGAACTACGAGTCTGAGAAAGCCGAGGCTGACAAGAAAAAGACTGAAGAGAAGAAGAAGTAAGCTTCTGATACGTATAAACGAAAGAGCCTGTAGCTTCATTGCTACAGGCTCTTTCGTTTATACGTGAAGTCCCCTCAAGAAGAGCGTGTTTATACTTCTGTACCTCAACTACATCATTGTGATGTGGCTGGAAAGCCTACTCATACCTTAACGACTCGATCGGATCCAGCTTGGACGCCTTATAGGCCGGGTAGTAGCCGGAAATGACGCCAACCAGCACGCAGATCGTCAGGCCGACAAACACCCATAACCACGGCACAAAGAACCCACTCCCTTCGGCAATGAGCGAGGCAATGCCATTGCCCATCAGGATTCCCAGAAGAATACCTGCCAGGCCACCCAGCAAGCAGATCACGATGGCCTCGATCAGGAATTGCTGGCGGATCTGGAAAGAAGTTGCCCCCATCGCCTTACGCACCCCGATCTCCCGGGTACGCTCGTTCACCGACACCATCATGATGTTCATCAGGCCGACGGAAGCGCCCAGCAAGGTGATAAAGCCTATCACGCCGCCGCCAATCTTCAGGTAGCCCGATATCTCATCCAGGCTCTGCACCAGGGAGTCCGAACGGCGGATCTCAAAGGAGTCCTCCTGCCCGAGCCCGTCCTGGCGAATGTTACGCATGGTGCCCGTGGCCTCCCCCATCACATAGTTCAGTTCATCTGCCCGGAAAATGGCTGTTTTTATATCGTAGTTCAGCTGCGCGTTGCCGGTGCGGGGAATCTGGCGGCCGGTTTCCAGGGGTATGAGGATGCGCCTGTCGCTGCCGCCGCCCATGCTGCTGCCCGCTTTCTCCATCTGGCCCACGATCTTGAACCTGCGGCCCAGGAAGGAGATGTATTCGCCGATGGCGTCTTTGTTCTTGAAGAGCGTTGTGGCCAGTTCGCTGCCGATGATGGCCACATTGGTGCCCTGCTCCTGCTCAAACGTGGAGAAATCGCGCCCCTTTGCCAGGTTCAGGTTGTTGTTGAGCATGTAGTTCTCATCCGCCCCCACCACGCTGATGTTGGGGTTGGTTTTCTCCGTCTCGCTCTTCACCACCGTGGCACCCGATACAAAGGCAGAAAGGCTGACGCGGGCCTCGTCTCGCATGTGGCTTTTATATTGCATGGCCTGCTCATAGCTAATGTTGGGGTATACTTTCTCCACGCGGCCTCCCTGGCTCCCGCGGTTGTTCATCCCTTTCCTGCGGATATCGAAGGAGTTGGCGCCCAGGTTAGAGAAAGTCTGCGTGAGGGAGTGCTTCATGCCATCCACCGCCGTAAGGATGCCTACCAGCGACATGATACCGATAGAGATGATCAGGCCCGTGAGCACGGTGCGGAGCAGGTTGCTTTGAATGGACCGGAGGCCCTCTAAAATATTTTCGACTAGGTTCATCGGCTGAAAAGACGCGCGCTTTTGGTATCTTTTACGTTTAGTATAAAAATGGCCACGCTGCTTCTAAGATAGTGGCATTTTCTGAAAAAAGAACCACTTTTATACAGTTGATTACTTTTTAAAGACAAACCAGATGTTTTTCCGCACCACCGCACTCATACTTTGTTTCCTGGCGTTTTTCGTTCCGGCCCTGGCCAGCACCATCCTGGTGCCGATGGACGAGGCGCAGAAAGACCATTTGAAGTCGTATGGCATCGCTTATTGGGTGCTGGGCCAGAACGTGCCCGTGGACTGGCTGTTGAATTACCGCGGCGGAAGCTTCGCCTTTAACCACATGCCGCAACTGGAGAACGAGCTGATCGTGCGTGGCGTGAGCTACACGGTGATCTCAGACGCACAGTACAACGGCATCCTGACGGAGATCGGCGCCCCGGAGGCGAACATGGACATCATGAAGCTGGAGAAGGTGCCCAAAGTGGCGGTATACTCCCCAAAATCCAAAATGCCCTGGGATGATGCCGTGACGCTGGTACTGACCTACGCGGAAATACCCTATGACGTGATCTACGACAAGGAGATTGTGCAGGAGCAGCTGCCAAAGTATGACTGGCTCCACCTGCACCACGAGGACTTTACCGGCCAGTATGGCAAGTTCTACGCCAGCTACCGCCACTACCCCTGGTATCAGGAGCAGCAGCGCGAGTCAGAAGAATCGGCCAAGGAGCTGGGCTTTGCGAAGGTGTCGCAGCTGAAGATGGCGGTGGTCAACAAGATCAAGGACTTCACGGCGGGCGGCGGCTTCCTGTTTGCCATGTGCTCCGCCACCGACACCTACGACATTGCCCTGGCCGCTGAAGACGTGGACATTGTGGAGGCTATGTTCGATGGGGATGCCACCGACCCGAATGCGCAGAGCAAGCTGGACTACAGCAAAACCTTCGCGTTCCAGGATTTCAGGATATCGCGCAACCCGCTGGAGTATGAGTACTCCGACATCGACATGCAGCCGCAGGAGCGCCCGGTAAGCGAGGCGAACGACTATTTCCAGCTATTTACCTTCTCCGCCAAGTGGGATCCCATTCCTACCATGCTCACTCAGAACCACGTGAAGACCATCAAGGGTTTTATGGGCCAGACCACCGCGTTTCGCAAAAGCCTGGTGAAGCCGGAGGTGGTGGTGATGGGCGAGAACAAGGAACTGGGCGAGATACGCTACATGCACGGCACCTATGCGCGCGGCACCTGGACCTTCTACGGCGGCCACGACCCGGAAGACTACCAGCACCTGGTGGGCGAAGACCCCACTGACTTAGCTCTATTCCCAAATTCCCCCGGCTACCGCCTCATCCTCAACAACATCCTCTTCCCGGCAGCCAAAAAGAAGAAGCAGAAAACGTGATGGTTAGTTAAGAGTTGAGAATTATGAGTTAAAAGTGACCTGATAACTCATAACTCTTAACTTTAAACTATACTTAGTGCATCCTGTCAGGGCGTGGCTCCAGGTTGCGGATGATGTTGGCTTCGATGGCGAGGAGCTCCTTCAGGCGGGCGTCCACCTCCTCGGCGGGCATGTACTCCTTGGCCAGCTTCACGAAGCTGACGTAGTGCCCGGCCTCTGATACCATCAGCTCGTAGTAGAACTTCTGCAGCTCCTCGTCCTGAATGTTCTTCCAAAGCAGTTTAAAGCGCTCGCAGCTGCGCGCCTCGATCAGGGCATTTACCAGCAGGTGGTCCATGAGTTGGCGCTCGCGCTTGTTTCCCTTCCGGATGTGCTTGGTCAGCTCCACCACATACTCATCCGGGCGGTTGCGGCCCAGTCCGAAGCCGCGTTTCTTCAGCTGCTCCAGCACGCGCTCAAAATGGCTCCACTCCTCAGCCACTAATTCCGTCATCTCTTCCACCAGTCGTTCTTTGTCCGGATACTTAACGATGAGCGAAATGCCGGAAGTGGCGGCTTTTTGCTCGCAATAGGCATGGTCCACCAGGATCTCCTCAATGTTCTTCTCGGCAATGTTCACCCAGCGCGGGTCGGTGGGCAGCTCCAGGCGAAGTATGGTTTTGGTAGGTTGAGTGGCAGACATAGGTGTTTAATTTTGAATGAGTGAATGAGTGGATGTGCTAACGTGCGGAAAAAAGGTGTTTCTCCACCTGCGCCGGCACCGCGATACGCTGCACCTTGCCGCAAGTATAAGTCCTCCTCAGGCAGGAAGTATAGGCTCACCTCCAGATATCTAATTTCCGCAGCCATACCGAACAATCAGCAACTAGCAATTAACAATCAGCAATTATCAATCGAAAAACCTCCAGGTGAGGCCGAACACAAAGCTGCGGCGCATGCCCGGGTAGAGAGGCGTCTGGAAGTAATAGGGATCTGACAAGCCCTGGTTGATATGGCTCATTTTCAGGAACACATTCACCGTTTTGATATCGGCGTTCAGGAAAACCTCGGCTACCGGGTAGCCCTGCACCGTATAAGCATCCTGGACAAAGAACTGCTGCGTTACCGGCATGTAGCCATAGCCATAGTAGGCAGACGCATACGTGCCCTGCACCCCAACCTGCAGGAACAAGGCATTGCGGAACAGCGGCCCCTGCAAGTATACCTTCGACTCCACCAGCCAATCCGGAATGCGTATGTAGTTGGCCTCATCGGTGTTGTGGTAGGCGACATAATTATCGAAGTGCAGCGGGCCAAAGTTTATCTTATGCGCTACACTGACACCCCAGAAGTCCTGGTCGCCGGTGGCCTGTGCCGGCAAAGCTTCTTCGTTAAAATATACCCAGCGTTCTACTTTCGTGAAATGCCCATCCAGCTTTATGTGCTGCCGCTTGCCTATTTTCTGATGCAAACCAGCCCCGATACGATTAATCACGATATTGTCACGGTCATGCAGCCAGGTATAATGATTACTCAGCATGAAGCGCTGCACCAGGGACTGCGAAAACGACATGCGCTCCAGCGAGCCATAGGCCCCTCCTATCCTGGCCATACCTTTAATGCGGTAATCACCGGCTAGTTGGTACTCCGCCACACCTGTCAACTCGGCCAGTTCCTTGTAAAACAGCCTGATGTCGCCGCCAATGAATACCTGGTCGTTATTACCGCTAGAACTAACCGTCTTAAAAACGTTTCCTGCTGCCAGCAGCGAGTCAGGAATTTGGGAGGCAGTATCAATCGAATCGATGGCGCTGTAGGTGATACCTGTGTTTCGGAGCTTTATATACGCCTTGTAAGACGAGAGCTTGTTGTTACCCGTCAGGCCAAAGGTATTTTCGAGCTCTTTATACTGCGTGGCATCGCTCGTGCGGCCCGTGCTGTACCTGAATGTGGGGTACAGATAGGTAGTTCCTTTAAAGGTGGAATCCGGTTTTTCTCCCCTAATGGGATTAGGTTGTTTATCCCCAATTAAAGTGGCAGGGATAGCGTCATCCACGAATTCATTGCGCTGGCGGTAGTAGTCCAGGGTATGGTATACTTTCAGGTTTTCCTTGGCCAGGCGGTAGATCTGCGTCAGGTGCAGGTTGTTGCGCGACTCCTCATTGGAGGCCTGTGTCAGGTACACCGGCGCCTCCTCGAAGCGCTCAAACTCGATGGCGCTGGTACTGGTGGTATCGATCCCGCCCGTTTCGATCTGCTCCACCTTCATAAAATTATAGTTGAAGAACAGGTCATACTTTTCGTTTTCGGAGCGGTAGTGCGTAAAAGCCTTTATCGCCTGGTTATCCAGTATGCCTTTGGAGCGGCCCTGCGAGCCCGGCCCTATCTGCTGGTCAGCGGAAAGGATCTGGTAGGCGAGGCCGAAGTTCCAATGGGGGTTGATGTTACGGGTATGCAGCACTTCGAACACCTGCTCGCCGTTGCCGCCTTGTACATACTTCAGGTGCGTGTAGGGAGAGCGCGTGTCGTAGTAGTTTATCTTGTGCGGATCGTAGGCGTAGCGGTCGAAGATGTTTTTACCCAGGCGCACGCCGATCTTGTCGGGCGCGCGAAAAAGCATAGGCGTCGAGGCTGTGCCAATGTTACCCAGGTGCTGGTAAAAAGCCGTGTCGTTATACCAGTAGCGCTCGTTGTGCAGGTTGTCCAGCGTGGTGTCAATGGGCACCGCCGTATAGCGCCCCTCCAGCACGTCCTGCTCGTAAAGCTTTAGAACCGTCTTGGGGCCGTAAATCGCTTTGGTCGTGTCATCTATGATCTGGGCAAAGGCATCCGTGTCTACCAGCAGCAGGCTCAGCACTAAAAGTATAAAGGCGGATAGTTTTCTTTTCACGCTTCAAAAATAGTGAATTATTAACGGAATTACGCAGTCTCAGGTCTATAGCCGGCTTTGCACGTGCTGCAGCACCAATTGGTCGAATTTCTCCCCTTCTGCTATAAACTGTACTTCAATCGGCACAAAAAAGATAGGCAATGCCAGCGTGAGCGGCAGCAGTCCGGCATCGGTCAGTTTAACGGCGTCTTTGCGGGTGGTCAGGACAGTGGCGCCCGCATAACCTGGTTGCTGCAGCAGTTCCTTCAGTTCCTTCAGGTTATCAGAAGTATAAAGGTGATGATCCGGATACGATAAATGCCGCAGCAAGGTATAGCCCTGGCTGCTGAGGTAGTTTTTCAGCGGCTCCGCATTGGCAATGCCCGTCAGCAGGACTGCGTTTTTGGTCGGTGCCGCTGCTTTCCCGATTGATACGGGATCTGCGTAGGCAAAAGTAGAGAAAAAGACAGGCGTGCCGGGAGAAGTATAGCGCTGCACCTGCCCCACCATCTGCTCCCGTTCCTTTGTACTTATACTTTGCAGACATTTACTCACGATCACGGCATCAGCCCGCTTTGCCCCACTTCTCGGCTCCCGGAGCCTTCCGGCCGGTAGCACGTAGTCTTTGTAAAACGGGCGGTTATAGTCGGTGATCAGCAGGTTGAGCGATGGCTGCACCGGGCGGTGCTGCATGGCGTCGTCCAGTACCACCACCTCCAGCTCCGGCACCAGCTGTTGCAGCTGCTCCAAGCCCTTCACCCGATCCTCGCACACAGCCACATTAACGTCTTTAAAATCAGCATGATATTGAAACGGTTCGTCCCCAAGTATGGCCGCGGTGGAAGAAGCATCAGCAAGTATAAATCCCTTACTTTGGCGCTTGTAACCGCGGCTGAGGGTGGCTACCTTGTAGGACTGCAGCAGGCGCATCAGGTACTCCACGTGGGGCGTTTTCCCCGTTCCCCCAACTGTCAGATTGCCCACGGCGATAACGGGCAGGTCAAATTGCCGCGAGGGGAGCAGCCCCTTGTCGTAACCCAGGTTGCGCAGCCGCATAATGCCCCCGTAAAGCTGCGAGAATGGCCAGAGCGGTATGTGCAGATAGTTGTGCATGGTTTTGTAACGCGTGCAAATTACGTTAATTTTAACGTGCCTTCGCAAACGACAGAACGAAAGAGAGAAACTATGGCAAAAATACACGAAGTAACCAGCCTGCTGGAGCAACTGGCCCCGCTCCGCTACCAGGAAAGCTATGATAACGCCGGCCTGCAAACCGGCGACGCCAACGCGGAAGTCACTGGCGTGCTGGTAACGCTCGACTGCACCGAGGCAGTTTTGGAAGAGGCCATTGCCAAAGGATGCAACTTAGTAGTAGCCCATCACCCGGTGATCTTTAAAGGGCTCAAGCAGCTGACCGGACGCAGCTACGTGGAGCGTACCATCATCAAAGCCATCCAAAACAACATTGCCATCTACGCAAGCCATACCAACCTGGATAACGTGCTGCATGGCGTGAACACCAAAATCGCCAATAAGTTAGGACTGCAGCAGCAGCGCATCCTGGTCAATAAGCCTTCCACCTTGATGCAGTTGGTAACCTTTGTACCGGTGGAGCACACGGAGAAGGTGCTGGCGGCGCTGCACCAGGCCGGGGCTGGCAACATCGGCGCCTACAGCGGCTGCAGCTTCAGTGTGACCGGTACTGGCCGCTTCACCCCTTCCGAGCAGGCGGCCCCCACCATTGGCAGTGCCAACCAACCGGAGCAGGTGCAGGAAAACCGCCTGGAGTTGCTGTTCCCGGCGGTGTTGCAGGGTAAGATCATGGCAGCACTGCAACAGGCGCATCCATATGAGGAGGTGGCCCATTACCTCTACAACCTCGAGAACCAGAACCAGGAAGTAGGCATTGGCATGATAGGCGAACTGGAGCAGGAACTGGCGGAAGAGCAGTTTCTAACATATTTAAAAGAGAAAATGAGCCTGCAGGGCTTGCGTTATACTTCCATCGGGAGTAAAAAAGTGAAGCGTGTGGCGGTTTGCGGCGGTGCGGGCAGCTTCTTGATCAAGGACGCGCTGCGACAGGGAGCTGACGCCCTGTTAACAGGCGATGTGAAGTACCACGAGTTCTTTGACGCCGAGGGCCGCCTGATGATCGCCGATATAGGCCATTACGAAAGCGAGGTATACACAAAGGAGATATTTTATGACGCTATTTCAAAAACTTTTCCTAATTTTGCAGTCTTAATATCGGAAGTAAACACTAACCCCGTCAGATACACTTTTTAATACATGGAAAGTACTGTAGCCAGCAAACTGGAAGCACTGTCAAAGCTTCAAAGCATCGATTCACAGCTTGATGAAATTAAAAGAGTTAGAGGAGACCTGCCTGAGGAAGTTCAGGATCTGGAAGATGAGATTGAGGGCTATGAGGTAAGGGTTCGTAAGTTTGATGATGAAGTGGCCGGCCTGAACGACTCGATCGCGCAGCGCAAGCAAGCCATCAAAGACTCCGAAAACCTGATCCGCAAGTATGAGGAGCAGCAGCAGAACGTTCGCAACAACCGCGAGTACGACGCCATCACCAAAGAAGTTGAACTGCAGAAACTGGAGATCCAGATCTCTGAGAAAAAAATAAAAGAGGCTCATTTCCAGATCGAGCAGAAGATCTCTGAAATTGAGGACACTAAGCACCGCCTCGAGGAGCGCCGCAAGGACCTGGAGAACAAGCAGAAGGAGTTAGAGCAGATCGTGGCCGAAAGCCAGGAAGAAGAGAAAAAACTGGAGGATGATCGCCAGTCTGCCGCTTCCGGTGTGGAAGATCGCCTGCTGAGCGCCTACAACCGGATCCGCAAGAACGTGCGCAACGGCCTTGCCGTGGTTTCCGTGAAGCGTGATGCCTGCGGTGGTTGCTTTAACACGGTTCCGCCACAGCGCCAGGCTGACATTGCGGCACAGAAGAAGATCATCGTTTGCGAGCACTGCGGCCGTATTCTGGCAGGTGTGGAGCTTCGTGTGTTCTAAGTTGTATCAATCTTGAGCGTATTTCGCTTGCATACAAAACGAAAGAGGATGGCTAAACCCCATCCTCTTTTTTTGTTGCTGCTATGCTGGCTGCTGAGCCATACTTTGGTGGCCGCTCCTGGCTTTTCCCCGCAACAAAAGGCTGTTTACGGGGAACTGCTGAAACTGAAAGTGAACCATGGCCGCACGCTGCTCCCTCATCTGCCCCAAAACAATGCCGGCACCCTGCTGCTCGCCAACTATGCCGACTTCCTGGAGCTATGCGTGCAACAGGACGCGGGCAAGTATGAACAGCTGTTAGCCGCGCAGGAAGAACGGCTGGAGAAGCTAACGGAGTTGCCGCAGCAGGAAGTATGGACGCGCTACGCCCAGGCAGAAGTCAGGCTTCAGGCAGCTATGTCTAAGCTCTTATTTGGCAACCGCTTATCCGCCGCCTGGGACTTCCGGAAGGCCTACCTGCAGTACACCGAAAACGCGGATAAGTATCCCGACTTCCTCCCGAATAAAAAGAATTTGGGGGTGCTACAGGTGCTGGTAGGATCGGTGCCGGACAAGTATAAATGGTTCCTGAACATCATCGGTCTGAAAGGAAGTATACCCCAGGGCATGGCCAACCTACAGCAGTCCACGGACAGGAAGAACCCCTTCTACCAGGAGGCGCGGCTGCTGCACGCCGTTATACTGCACCTGACGGAGCCCGGTAAGGAGAAACAGGCGCTGGGCCAGGTAAAGGCTTTGGCCCGAAGCCAGCAGGACAACCTGCTGTTCCAGTTTGTGGCCATGCACCTGCTCAAGAAAACGCAGGCCAGCGACGAGGCGCTGCAAGTATACCTCCGTCGTCCGCAAGGCAAATCATACCTGTCATTCCCGTACCTGCACCACATGGCCGCTGATCTATACTTGTTCCGGGCGGATTACCCCAGTTCTATACAGGAGAACCGGCAGTTCCTGAGGCTGCACCGGGGGCAGCATTACCTTAAATCGGCCAACTACAAACTATACCTCGCATACGCGCTGAGCAATCATAAATCCCAGGCACAATGGCACTTCCAGCAGATTGCGCAGGTAGGGGTTGAAGAAAGCGAGGAAGACCGTTACGCCGCCAGCTTTGCCCAAGAACAGGAGCCGCTGGTGAAACCGCTGATGCAGGCGCGGCTGCACTCCGACGGCGGCTACTACCAGGAGGCGCTGCAGGAACTGCAGCAGCTACAGGTAAGTGCTGCGACGCCCCAAGCCGTGCAGGCAGAGTACTATTACCGCAAGGCCCGTATCTACCACGGCACCGATTCGCTGCAGCAGGCGCTGCCGCTTTACCAAAAGGCCATCCGCCTGAGCGAGGGCACCGATCTATACTTTGCCCCCAGCGCCTCCCTGCAGGCCGGATATATTTACCAGGAGCTGCAGCAGCCCGCGAAGGCCAGGTCATACTTCAAACAGGCGCTCAGCTACAAGCACCACGCGTATAAAAACAGTATCGACGCCAAGGCCAAACTGGCGCTGTCGGCCATGTAAGTTTACCATGTTCAGAAAAGAGATACCGCTACAAGACTTGCCGCAAAGTATGGCGGAGTTCAGGCTGAAGGCCTTGGCCTGGGCCGACAGCCATCCGCTGGCGGCCTACTATACATCCAACGACATCCCTTACCCGCATAACGGTTTTGAGCACATGCTGGCCGTTTCGGGTGGCGAGGTGCTGCAGTTGCAGGAAGAAAATGCTTATGAGAGCCTGCACCTTCAACTGCAGCAGCACCCGCTGCTCTGCGGCTACCTGGGCTACGACCTCAAGAACCAGACCGAGCGCCTGAGCAGCCAAAACCACGACAACCTGGGCTTCCCACTGTTGACATTTTTTGAGCCGGAAGTATGCTTGTACTTTAACTTCGCAAGTATAAGTATGTATACTTCAGCTGATAACGCCGATACTATACTTGCATCCATACTTGCTATGCCCACTCCTGCCCCAGCTTCTCCGCAAGGTATAAAACTGCAGCAGCGGGTATCTAAGGAAAAACACATCCGGCAGGTGGAGCAAGTGCAGCAGCACATCCTGGAGGGCAATGTGTATGAGTTGAATTATTGCATGGAGTTTTACGCCGAGCAGGTGAAGCTGCAGCCACTGCCCCTGTACCTGGCCCTGAATGAGGCTTCTCCTACTCCCTTTTCCGGCTACCTGAAACTGCACGACAAGTACCTGCTTTGCGCCTCACCGGAGCGTTTCCTGAAAAAGGAAGGCCAAAAACTCATCTCACAGCCGATAAAAGGCACCATCCGCCGGGGACTTACACCGGAGGAGGACCTATTGCTGCTGCAGCAGCTGCGGCACGATGAAAAGGAGCTGGCCGAAAATATGATGATCGTGGACCTGGTGCGTAACGACCTGAGCCGCTCCTGCGCCACCGGAACCGTGCACGTGGAAGAAATGTTCGGGATTTACGGCTTCCGGCAGGTGTCGCAGATGATCTCGACGGTGGTGGGAGAACTGAGGCCGGATAAAGACCTGGTGGACGCGCTGATCGGCGCTTTTCCGATGGGAAGTATGACAGGCGCCCCCAAGATCAGCGCCATGCATTTGATTGAGGAGCTGGAAGACACCCGGCGTGGGCTCTACTCCGGCGCCTTCGGCTACATCAAACCTAACGGCGACGGCGATTTTAACGTCGTGATCCGGAGCATACAGTATAATGCCGGCAACGGCTACCTCAGTTTTATGGTGGGCAGCGCCATCACCTACGATTCAGATCCCAACCAAGAGTATGCCGAGTGCCTGCTGAAGGCACAGGCGATGCTGCAGGTGCTTTCTAATGAATAATCAGCAATGAATAATGTCTTGGGTGGGATTGTTAATAATATAACGGGCAGGCCTATTCAGAAAACTAAAAACAGGATTCTACTTCAAAATCAACTTATTATTCATTATTCACTCTTCATTATTAATTACTAAACACTTCTCTCTGCCATTCTGTCACGCTTTTGAGAACATTATAGTATATTTGCAGCTGTAATTGAGTAACCATGGATCCAATAATAGACTTAGATTTTATAGATAACCGCACGCCGGAGCAAGCCGCTGCCTGCGATACACAGGTAACGAAAGAAACCAACACCGGCAAAACACGGAAGCTGTACATCGAGAGCTACGGCTGCGCGATGAACTTCTCGGACAGTGAGATCGTGTCGTCGATCATGTTTGAGCAGGGATTTGACACCACGGCAGACATTGCGCAGGCTGACCTTGTTTTCCTCAACACCTGCTCCATCCGGGAGAAGGCCGAGCAGACGGTGCGCAACCGCCTGGGCCAGATCAATTACTATAAAAAGAAGAAGCCGGAGATGATGATCGGCATCCTTGGCTGTATGGCTGAGCGCCTGAAAAAATCCTTGCTGGAGGAAGAGAAGATTGTGGACATGGTGGTAGGCCCGGACGCCTACCGCGACCTGCCCAACCTGATCAACGAGGTGGACGGAGGCCAGAAAGCCGTGAACGTGCTGCTATCGCGCGAGGAGACCTATGCCGACATCAACCCGATCCGCCTGAACAGCAACGGCGTGAGTGCCTTTATCTCCATCATGCGCGGATGCGACAACATGTGCTCGTTCTGCGTGGTGCCGTTTACGCGCGGCCGTGAGCGCAGCCGCGATGCCCATTCCATTGTGCGTGAGGCGGAGGCACTGGTAGCGCAGGGCTATAAGGAAGTGACGCTGCTGGGCCAGAACGTGGACTCCTACAAATGGGAGTCAGCCGACGGCACAGAGAAAGTGAATTTCGCGCAGCTGCTGGAAATGGTGGCTTTGCTATCTCCTGATCTGCGCGTGCGCTTCTCCACCTCCCACCCTAAGGATATTACCGACGAGGTGCTGCATACCATGAAGAAGTATGACAACATCTGTAAATACATCCACCTGCCGGCGCAAAGCGGCAACTCCCGCGTGTTGGAACTTATGAACCGCACCTACGACCGGGCCTGGTACATCAACCGCGTGGATGCCATCCGAAGTATACTTGGAGAGGACTGCGGCATTTCTTCGGATATGATCGCCGGATTCTGCACCGAAACTGAGGAAGAGCACCAGGACACGCTTTCGCTGATGGACTACGTGCAATACGATTACTCCTACATGTTTTTTTACTCGGAGCGCCCGGGCACACTGGCCGCCCGAAAACTGGAAGACGATATTCCGCTGGAGGTGAAGAAAAGACGTCTGGCAGAGATCATCGAGAAGCAGCGTGAAACCTCGCTGGCGCGCAACAAGCGCGACGTGGGCAAGGTGCATAAGGTGCTGGTAGAGGGCCCGTCCAAGAAATCAGACGAGCAGCTGAGCGGCCGTAACGACCAGAACAAGGTGGTGATCTTCGACAGGAAGCATTACAGGAAAGGCGACTACGTGAACGTGCTGGTGCATGACTGCTCAGTAGGCACACTTTTCGGGGAGGCGGTGGATTAGATTTGGAGTTTTGGTGATGTGAGGATGTGAGAAATGCAGGTCACATCTTCACATCACCTCATCTTCAAATTTCCAAATCTTCTTATCTTCAAATTTAAATAATGCGCACGATCGATATACAAAGTATAAAACAGCGCTTCGGCATCATTGGTAACTCGCCCTTGCTGAACTATGCCATCCAGGTGGCGGCGCAGGTGGCCCCCACCGAGATGACCGTGCTGATTACCGGGGAGAGCGGCAGCGGAAAGGAGTCTTTTTCCAAGATCATCCACCAGCTCAGTCCGCGCAAGCACGGCCAGTTTATCGCCATCAACTGCGGCGCCATCCCGGAGGGCACGATCGATTCAGAATTATTTGGTCATGAGAAAGGCTCTTTTACAGGCGCTCAGGAAGCCCGCAAGGGATACTTTGAGGTAACGGACGGCGGCACGATCTTCCTGGATGAGATTGGTGAGATGCCCCTGGGAACGCAGGCCCGCCTGTTGCGCGTGCTGGAGAATGGTGAGTTTATCAAGGTAGGCTCCTCTAAAGTACAGAAAACCGATGTGCGTGTGGTGGCGGCCACGAACGTGAACCTGCTAAAGGCCGTGGAGAAGGGAATCTTCCGGGAGGACTTGTATTACCGCCTCAACACCGTGCCGATCTCTGTCCCGGCCCTGCGCGACCGCGGCGACGACATTCACCTGCTGTTTCGAAAATTTGCCGCCGATTTCTCGGAGAAGTATAAAGTGCAGGCCATCTACCTGACGCCCGATGCGGTAAAAGAACTGCTGGCTTACCGCTGGCCGGGTAACATCCGCCAGCTAAAAAATATCGTGGAGCAGATCTCCGTGCTGGAATACGACCGCGAGATTGGCGCCGAGAAGCTGCGCCACTACCTGCCCCGCGAAACTAGCACCTCGCTGCCGGCCGTGCTGGCCCGTGAAAATGCATCAGAGGGACCTATTTCGGAGCGTGACCTGTTGTACAAGGTACTGTTCGATATGCGCCGTGATATGTCGGAGTTGAAGAAACTGGTGTTTAACATGCTGGCGCATCAACCCAAGGACGAGGATTTGCTGCGCGAGCACAGCCAACTGTTCGAGAACATGGAGAAGCCACAGTACAACGGGCGATCCTATAAGCAGGAGCCTGTACAGGCGGAGCCTTATTACCTGCCCATCAAACAGAGCCAGCCGCAGGAGTATGAGGATGATAAAGTAGAGGACATCCCGCACGAAACCGAGGAAGAAAGTTTATCTTTAGAGGATAAAGAGCGGGAAATGATCCTGAAGGCGCTGAAGAAGCACAACAACAAGCGCAAGTATGCCGCCCAGGACCTGGGCATCTCGGAGCGCACCCTGTACCGCAAACTAAAGCAGTATGACATTGAAGACTAAAACCCGTTTGCTCAGCCATCTGCTGCTTTTGCTGCTGTTTGTAAGCGGCGGCTGCGGCATTTACTCTTTTACCGGCACCAACCTGTCGCCGGACATCCGGACCATCTCCATCCAGAACATCGAAAACAGCACCGGCGAGGGCCCTTCTAACCTGACGCAGGTGGTAACCGACAACCTGAAGGACTACTACCGCCGCAACACCAACCTGGCCATTGTGCAGGGCGAGGGCGACTTGCAAATAGCCGGTCAGATCGTTAGCTTTACCTACTCGCCGGCGGCCATTCAGCGCGAGGGGCAGCAGGACATCGCCTCCCTTAACCGACTGACGCTGGGCCTGCAGATTCGCTTTGCCAACGTGAAGCAGCCGGAGAAGGACTTCGAAAGGACATTCACCATTTCGCAGGATTTTCCGCAGAACGTGGATGTGACCCAGCTCTCAACCGCGCAGATCGAGCAGATGTCGGAGCAACTGGTGGTGGATGTGTTCAACAAAACCGTGGCAGACTGGTAATGCCGTTATTAACAGAAACAGGTCCACATGAATAAATCGGCTTTTCTACAACTCATTCAGCAAGCAGCCACCATTTCCGACCAGCAAACCGAAGAGCTGGAGAAGGTGGCGGCCACTTTTCCGTATTGCCAGACAGCACACCTGTTGTTAGCCAAATCAGCCTACGACAAAGGCAGCATGCTCTCAACCCAGCGCCTGCGCCGTGCCTCAGCCTACGCGACCAACCGCCAGCTGCTCAAGCGCATCATTTATACTTCGCCGGTAGCCGAGCCGGTGTTCGACGAAGCGTCTGTTGAAGAAAAAAATGCGACGGCACAGCCCATCGCTCCTGCCCCACTTACAGCATCACCCGAGGTAGAGCAAGATAAGACACCTGTTTTAGAGGAATTTATCGCTGAAGAAGATACTGGCCCTGTAGCAAGTATAGCCACGGCGGATGATCAAATAGAAACAGCTGAGGCAGTATCGGCAGAGCAAAATATAGCTGAGGAGCAGCAAAGTATACCTCCAGCAGATGTAGAAGAAACTACTCTTGACGAAGGAGCTGCTGAGAGGACAGTTTCCGACCTACCGGCCGGCAATATGCTGGAGCAGCCGATGGAGAAACTGAACTCTGAACTGGCCCTGCTCCTGACGATCAAAAGCCTCAGTCCCTCCTTTACCGACCTGCTGGCCCAGAAACCGGACGTTGATCCCCAGGCACCAGAAGCCCCCACTCCCCCTCTGGCCCTACCCGCCAAGCAGGAGCCGGAAGTATACCAGCCTGAGGAAGACCTTGCCAGTATTATAGCGGCAGAGGCGGCCGCAGCGGCCCACCTATACTATAGCACCGAGGAGGCAGAGGAAGCGGCTGCTCATACTTCCATAGAAGAGGCGACTGCCCCTGAGGAGACGGAGGTGAAGTATGCCTTTGATGCAATAGAGGACATGTACCGGCAGGATGTGTTGGGCTACTGGATGGCCTCGAGCCGTATGGGCGAGGCGCTGCAACTGAAAGAGGAGAATGAGCTGACGCGGCCTAAGCCTGCCGGCTTCCATCCGGAGCTGATCCTGGAGTACAGCAAAACCCATGACCTGGTACAGCAGGAAGACACGGCCGGACCTGCGCTGCATGGGCAGCAGGACATTATCGACCAGTTCCTGAAGATTAACCCGCGGCTTAAGACGCTGAACAACATCAGGCTTAAACCGGAGCCGCAGGAGGACCTGTCCCTCAAAAGTTCTAAAATAAAGCGCGGGATGGCCTCCGAGAGCCTGGCAAACATCTTCCTGCAGCAAGGCAAAGTGAAAAAAGCCATTAAAATATATGAGCAACTCATTTTGAAAAGTCCGGAAAAAAAGAGTTACTTTGCCGAACAGATTGAAAAATTACAAAACTTAAGCTAACATGTATATCGCCCTTATTAGTATCATTATCTTTATCTGCGTGCTGCTCGTATTGGTTGTACTTGCTCAGAATCCGAAGGGAGGCGGCCTATCCAGCCAGTTTGGCGGTAGCACCAGCCAGCTAATGGGCGTGAAGCGCACCGGCGACCTGCTCGAGAAACTAACCTGGGGATTTGCCATTGCGCTGGTGGTGCTTACTTTGGGTACGCACATGCTTAGCAGCACAGGTGAAGGCACCGTGCGCAGCGTGAACGAGGAGCGTGCGCGTCAGTCACAGATGCCAGCAGCCCCTGCCGGAGCGCTTCCAGGCGCTGACACGACTGCCGCTATCCCTGGCGCAGGCGAAATACCAACAATGGTAGATACTGCAACGCAAGAATAACAGACAACTCTCCCCCTGTGGGTTAAGCCGGTCCTGCTAAAGGCCGGCTTTTTTATTTTGCGCCTGCCAGCCAAAGTATGACAGATTTACAAAAAAGTTCCGGATGGTGGCAGGAAATGATCAACCTGGCAGACGTTCCAGCGTTAAAATCTGAAAAATTGGCTTAAAATGGCACCTTCTGCTTATTGGCATAGGAAATGATAAAGCTCAGGTGTTATTGTAGAATCTTAAACAATAAACATAACTTATAAATAATCAAGAACTATGTCAATCAACATCAAACCATTAGCAGACAGAGTGATTGTGGCTCCGGCTGCAGCAGAAGAAAAGACCAAATCTGGTATCATTATCCCTGACACTGCTAAAGAGAAACCTCAACGTGGTGAGGTGGTAGCCGTTGGTGAAGGCAAAGTATCGGAGCAAGGTGCCCTGATGAAGCCACAGGTAAGCGTAGGCGACACTGTGTTGTATGGCAAGTATGCCGGTACCGAGATCTCCGTGGATGGTAACGATTACCTGATCATGCGTGAGTCAGACATCCTGGCAGTTCTTTAATCTTATTTTATCCAATCAGTTAACCCAATTAGTAAAAAATTATAACTATGGCTAAAAACATCACATTTGATGCCGATGCACGCGCGAAGATTAAATCTGGCGTTGATAAACTGGCAAATGCTGTTAAAGTAACCCTGGGCCCTAAAGGCCGCAACGTAATCATCGATAAGAAATTTGGAGCACCGACCATCACCAAGGACGGTGTGTCTGTAGCGAAAGAGATCGAACTGAAAGATCCTATCGAAAATATGGGCGCACAGCTGGTAAAAGAGGTTGCCTCCAAGACAGCTGACCAGGCGGGTGACGGAACAACCACTGCCACAGTTCTGGCCCAGGCGATCTACACGGCCGGTATTAAGAACGTGGCGGCAGGCGCCAACCCAATGGACCTGAAGCGCGGTATCGACAAAGCCGTTGACGCGGTGGTGGCGAACCTGAAGTCGCAGTCCAAGACGATCGACAACTCTTCTGAAATCGCGCAGGTAGGTACCATCTCTGCCAACAACGACCCGGAAATCGGTAAAATGATCGCTGACGCGATGGACAAAGTTGGTAAAGACGGTGTGATTACGGTAGAAGAGGCAAAAGGCACGGAAACTGAAGTGAAGACGGTGGAAGGTATGCAGTTCGACCGCGGTTACCTGTCTCCATACTTCGTGACGAACGCGGAGAAAATGGAAGCTGACTTTGACAACCCGTACATCCTGATCTACGACAAGAAAGTTTCTACTATGAAGGAGCTGCTGCCAGTGCTGGAGCAGGTTGTTCAGACTGGTAAAGGCCTGGTGATCGTTGCAGAAGACGTGGACGGTGAGGCGCTTGCCACGCTGGTAGTAAACAAACTGCGCGGTTCCCTGAAAATCGCTGCTGTGAAGGCCCCTGGATTTGGTGACAGAAGAAAAGCCATGCTGGAGGATATTGCTATCCTGACAGGCGGCACGGTGATCTCTGAGGAGCGCGGTTACAAACTGGAGAACGCTACGATCGATTACCTGGGTCAGGCGGAGAAAGTGATCATCGACAAAGACAATACGACGCTGGTGAACGGTGCCGGCACGAAAGATGATATCGTAGCGCGCATCAACCAGATCAAGTCGCAGATGGAGTCCACTACATCTGACTACGACAGAGAGAAGCTGCAGGAGCGCCTGGCTAAGCTGTCTGGCGGTGTAGCTATCCTTTACATCGGTGCTTCTACGGAGGTGGAGATGAAAGAGAAGAAAGACCGCGTGGACGATGCCCTGCACGCTACGCGTGCTGCCGTTGAGGAAGGTATCGTGGCCGGTGGTGGCGTTGCCTTGATCCGTGCGCTGGATGCCCTGAACAACATCGACGTTTACAATGCCGATGAGCAGACAGGTGTAAGCATCATCAAAACTGCCCTGGAGGCTCCGCTGAGAACCATCGTTTCCAACGCTGGCGGCGAGGGCTCTGTAGTGGTACAGGCTGTGCGCGAAGGCAAGACTGATTACGGTTACAACGCCCGCGACAATAAGTATGAGAACATGTTTGCGGCCGGTATCATCGACCCAACCAAAGTTACGCGTCTTGCCCTGGAGAACGCCGCTTCTATCGCTGGCCTGCTGCTGACGACAGAGTGCGTGGTTTCTGAGGAGCCAGAGGAAGATAAGGGTGCCCCAGCTATGCCAGGTGGCATGGGTGGCATGGGCGGCATGATGTAATCAGCCCCCGCACCTAAAGTATAAAAGCCCTGCGCCTATTATGGCGCAGGGCTTTTTGCTTTTAACAGGCGCTACGGAAGTATAAAATGTATAAGGCTATACTTTACTTCAGATCTTTGATACGGATCGTGATGTCGTGGGGAGCAGTTTCGTCGCCGCCGAAGTATGGGTACAGCTGATAACCCTCTGCCGCTCCGTTACAGGCGCGCGGCATGTCCACCTCCTTCCCCAGCATTTCAAAAACATAGTTGCCCTCCTCCATGCGCAGCTCAAGCGCAACTTTCTGTCCGAGAGGAACGGATCCCAGCAGTTTGTATTCCCACTTCTTGTTTAAGTAAGTATAGGCCAGCACCTCCAGGCGGTTGTTGTACCAACGCCAGCCGAAGCGCGCGCTGTTGGTATGGTGGCTGGTGTTGCAGTCCGACAGCCCGTAAAGCTTGTTGATGTCTGCCTGGTTGTTGGGCTTCACGGAAGTATAAATGGCCGTGCTGTCGAAAGTAACCTCAAAGCGGATGCGGCTGGTGGTAAGTTTCCGAACGTTGTTCTTGTCTGAGTAATGGGCTCCCTTCTTAATGGTATAGACCGTGGCGGGCTCCTCGGCTACTTTGGGGGCAACCTCGGTTACGGTTTTGCAGGCCACAGCAGTAAAGCCCAGCAGCAGCGGCAACACGAACTGCCGCGCACGAACATGAAAAAACATTGACTAAAAGTATGAATTGGCTAAAAATATAAATCCTGGGAAGAACACAAGTATAATGTCGAAAGTTTCTCTCCTGCCGGCACAAGTATAAACTTAATCATAAAAAAGCCCCTGACGGTTTCGCGTCAGGGGCTTTTTAAGTATAGTTGTAAAGTATGGATTAGCTTACCTCAGCCTCCAGCAGCTGGCCGGTCTGGGCCTGCTGCTCATCCATCCGCTTATCCTCCATACCATGCGACAGTTTGTTGATGCGCTTGGTCAGCACCATCAGCACGATACCCAGGAAAATAGTGAAGCCGGCGATGTACATAAAAACCTCCAGTTCGCCCAGACGCACAGCCCAGATACCGATCAAGGAGGCCAGTTTATTCGCCAGGCCCGTTACGGCAAAGTATAAACCCATCATGGAAGCCACGATACGCTTGGGCGCCACCTTGGTAATGAACGAAAGCGAAACCGGAGACAGGGCCAACTCACCGATAGTATGGAACATGTAGGCAAATACCAGCCAGTGCAGCGAGGAAAGCCCGTCCGGGGAAGAAGAGCGCTGCAGCGAGGCAAACACCATGAAGATAAAGCCGATACCCAGGATAGAAGTACCCAAGCCCATTTTAAAGATGGAAGGCAGGTTTATGCCGCGCTTCGCCAAGGCCACCCAGACAGCGGCCGCAATGCCACCCAAGGTCAGAATGAAGAAGGAGTTAAGGCCCTGTAGCCAGGCAGTAGGGACTTCCCAGCCAAGTACGACGCGGTCCGTGTATTGTTTGGCAAACAGGTTCATCAAGCCTCCGGCCTGCTCAAACGAGGCCCAGAACACCAGCACAATGATAAAGGAGATCAGGATAACGAAGATTCGGTCCCACTCCTGCTTGTTGAAGCCCATAAAGCCGGTGGCAACCGGGGCGCCGTGCTGATCCTTGGTGAAAATCCGGTCCTCATCCTTTTCATTTTTCTCCAGGTTGCCTACGCCGGTCAGGTACTTGCGGCCCCAGATAAAAACGGCCTGCCCCAGCACCATACCAAAGCCGGCAAGGCTAAAGCCATAGTGCCAGCCATATACCTCGCCCACATAACCCACGATAAGGGAGGCAAGCAGGGCACCCAGGTTAATACCCATGTAGAAGATGGTGAAACCGGAGTCGCGGCGGCTATCGCCTTCCCTGTACAGGCCACCCACCATGGTAGAGATGTTAGGCTTCAGCAGGCCGGTACCCAACACAATGAGCACCAATGCCGTGTAAAAGGCCCACTCCGGCGGGTACGCCATCAGAAAGTGGCCAGCCACCAGCGTGAAACCGCCTAAAATAACGGCCTTTTTCTGCCCTAAGAACTTATCCGCCAGAATACCCCCCGGTATGGACATGAGGTAAACGAACATGGTATAGGTTCCGTAAAGCTCCAATGCCTGCTCGTCTGTCCAGCCATATCCCCCTTTTGTGTTGGACACAAGAAACAGCACCAAAATGCCCCGCATGCCATAATAGCTGAAGCGTTCCCACATTTCGGTAAAAAACAGTACCATCAGGCCTTTAGGGTGACCGAACAGTGTGCCTTGTTTATCCATGAAACTCGGCGCTCTCCCTCCGGAGATATTCTGAGGATTCGACATAAATTGGTTGTTATTTTTTAACGGTTTAGCGCAATCGTAAGATTAAAAATACGACTCAATTATGAGTTATACAAATTTAACCTTCCTCCTGTATTGCAGCAAAAGGCAGCCTAAAGCCCGGGTAGGCGCCTTCTGCGGGCGCCTTGCCCACGAGTTTCGTGAGAACCTGGCGTTACTCCGGCCTCATTATCAGGGCCAAAGCACAAACAAGCACAACAAAATCATAGTATACTATACGAAAAGCACTTAGAAATGCGCTTAAATATAAACTATACTATATACGGATACGGGGCGTTTATTTTCTGACCATCGGCTAAACTCACCTTAAGCTGACGCGTAGTAAACGGTACTATACCTCTTCTCTGCTAAAGAAGCTTACATGAACGGTGAGTATCATATAGTATGCTGATGCACAAGTAATTCCATACTTAAAGGCGTAAGTCAGCAACTGAGAATTACCTATGGCTTCTTCTTTATAGAAGTATACAGAAAAGTTTGTTGGCCGGAGGAGTGTGAGTAAACACTTAAAAAGATACTTACCCCTATTAGAATATACATTTTTTTCTATTTTTGTACCATAATTGCGACAAACCTATCATTTCAATCAAACCCATAATTTTCAATGAAAGAATCTGGAGATAAATCTAACGCAGTAGGTCTCGAGAGTATCGGCATAAAGGAGGCAAAGGAGGTGCTCTGGAACCTTTCTCCTGCTGAGTTGGTGGAGGAAGCTATTCAGAACGGCGAAGGCATGCTCACAGACAAGGGAGCCCTGATGTGCGATACCGGCAAATTCACCGGCCGCTCGCCAAAAGACCGCTTTATTGTAAAGGACGCCAAAACAGAGGACTCCGTTTGGTGGGGGGACATCAACATTCCCTTCGAAGAGGAGAAGTTCGACAGGCTTCACGCCAAGATGACGGACTTTCTCAAGGACAAGAAACTGTATGTGCGCGATGCCTATGCCGGTGCTCACCCGGACTACCGCCTGAACCTGCGCGTTGTAAATACCCAGGCCTGGCACAACCTCTTCTGCAATAACATGTTCCTGCGCTTAACCCGGGAGGAACTTCAAAGCCATACACCGGACTTCACGATCATATGCGCCCCAGAGTTTGAGGCTGACCCAGCTGTGGACGGCACACGCCAGAGCAACTTCGCCATCATCAACTTTAGCAAGAACATCATTCTGCTTGGAGGCACAGGCTATGCCGGCGAGATAAAGAAGGGCATTTTCAGTGTGCTCAACTATACCCTTCCCCACGAGAAGAACATCCTCTCCATGCACTGCTCTGCCAACGTAGGCAAAGATGGCGACACGGCTATTTTCTTCGGTTTGTCCGGAACAGGCAAAACCACGCTCTCCGCTGACCCGAACCGCGGCCTTATCGGAGACGACGAGCATGGCTGGACGGAGGACAGCGTGTTTAACTTCGAGGGCGGCTGCTACGCCAAAGTGATCGACCTGTCGCGCGAGAAGGAACCGCAGATCTGGGACGCCATCAGGTTCGGCTCCATCGTGGAGAATACCCGCTTCGTCCCCGGCACCCGCACCGTAGACTATACCAACAGCTCGGTAACCGAGAACACCCGTACCGCCTACCCTATCAACTTTATAGATAACGCTGTGGAGCCCTCCAGGGCGGGTATCCCCAGGAACATCTTTTTCCTGACGGCAGATGCCTTTGGCGTGCTGCCTCCTATCTCCCGGCTGAACGCCAGCCAGGCGATGTACCACTTCATCTCCGGCTACACGGCAAAGGTAGCGGGCACCGAGGTGGGCATAACGGAGCCGCAAACGACTTTCTCTGCCTGCTTTGGCGCTGCCTTCCTGCCACTGCACCCCACCAAGTATGCCGAGATGCTGGGCAAGAAAATGGAGGAGAACAACGTGAACGTGTGGCTGGTGAACACCGGCTGGACAGGCGGGCCCTACGGCATCGGCCACCGCATGAAGCTGCCTTACACGCGCGCCATGATCACGGCTGCACTGAACGGCGACTTGAACAACGTGCAGTACACCAAGCACCCGATTTTTGGCGTGGAGATACCGAACTCCTGCCCTAACGTGCCCGAGGAGATCCTGACCCCACGCAACACCTGGGCTAGCAAGGAAGCCTACGATGCCAAGGCAACAGAGCTCGCGTCTAAATTTGTAAAGAACTTCCAGAAGTATGCGGACTACGCCAACGACGAGATCCTGGCGGGTGCGCCTCAGGTAGAGGTGTCCATCAACTAAGTAAAAAGTATGAAGTATGAAGAGCCCCTCTGCCTAAGGTGGAGGGGCTTTTTTAATTCCGTATGCAGGTTCAGCGTAAATTTTATACTTTCGTATACTTATTTAGTGCGGAAAGCGAGAGCTCCCGCATTATCAGTACATCCTTAAAACGATTCCAGTAACGTGCACCTGTTTTACACCCCGGATATTACCCACGAAATTTATACTTTGAATGAGGAGGAGTCGAAGCATTGCACGCGCGTGCTGCGGCTAAGTCACGGCGATACGGTTTACTTGATTGATGGTGTGGGGGGCATGTATACGGCTATCATCCAGGAGGCGCACCAGAAACGCTGCCAGCTGCAGATCATAAACAAGCAGTTGGAGTATGGCAAGCTACCCTATACAGCGCACATTGCGGTGGCCCCGACCAAGAACCTGGACCGAATGGAGTGGTTTATGGAGAAGGCTGTGGAGATTGGTGTGAGTGAGATCACTTTTTTGCTGTGCGAGCACTCCGAGCGCCGCAACCTGCGCCTGGACCGGCTGGAGAAAATTGCTGTCAGCGCCATGAAGCAGTCGAAGAAAGGCTACCTTCCCCTGCTCAACGACATGACTCCCTTTCACCGTTTCATCCAAAAGGCCATACCTGAAAACACATTTATCGCTCATTTAGAAGATGATGCCACTAAAAGTATAAAGGATTACTACAGGCATGGGGAGCCGCACTGCATCCTGATCGGCCCGGAGGGAGACTTCTCTACGGGCGAGATAGCAGCGGCCTACCAGGCAGGCGTAAGGCCGGTTACGCTCGGCCGGAGCCGCCTGCGCACCGAAACCGCCGCTTTGGTGGCCTGCCATACATTAAACGTACTCCACGACATCTTTGCCCCGTTATAAAAGCATGAAACGCCCCCTGCTCCTATGCCTCTTCCTGCTGGCTGGCCTTACCACAAGTATGGCGCAAATGCACAGTTTTAAAATAGCGAAGCTGAAGTATAACGGCGGCGGCGACTGGTACGCCAATAAAACATCCCTGCCAAACCTGATCCGCTTCTGTAACCAGAACCTGAACATGAACATGGCCGCTGAGGAGGATGTGGTCGAAGTCGGGAGCCCGGAGCTGTTCTCTTACCCGTTCGTGCACATGACCGGCCACGGAAACGTGTCGTTCTCAGCGGCAGAGGCGCAGAACCTGCGCACCTACCTGCTGGCCGGCGGCTTCCTGCACATCGACGACAACTACGGGCTTGATCAGTTTATCAGAAAGGAAATGAAGAAGGTGTTTCCGGAGCTTGATTTTGTGGAGCTGCCTTTCGACCATCCTATCTACCGGCAGAAGTATAAATTTACGGACGGGTTACCCAAAATACACGAGCATGATAACAAGCCGCCGCAAGGCTTTGGGATACTGTATGAAGGGCGGCTGGTGTGTTTTTACACGTATGAAACTGACCTGGGAAATGGTTGGGAAGACCAGGAAATCTACAACGATCCCGAGCCTATCCGCCAGCAGGCCCTGCGCATGGGCGCCAACATCCTTACCTTCGCGCTGACGCAGGAGTAAAGCCTTGAAAGGAGCGCAAGTATAAACGTTAGCCTTGCCGCCACTGAATCCGCTCCATACTTTCTTAGACGATAAAATGTTCGTCCTGCTGTCATCCCTTAGGTATACCTCCTGTTAAAGATCTCCGAAAGTATAACTGCGTCGCGGGCGGTGGCGGGATTACGGAGCATCTCGGCGAAAAGATTGGCGGTTGGCTTGCGCGGCTGCTCGTAGGCCGTAAAACTAGCCTTCCTGCGCAAGCTCGACTGCTTTGCTGCCTCTATTGCCTCTGCCTTTTTCTCCCAGGACAAAACTTTCGGGGCCATCTCGTCATAGTTTCTATATTTTGGGACGGCCTCCGCAGCAGGAACCATCGCTGGCTGTGCCAATTCGCGTGTACGCTCCTTTGCCTGCTGCACTACCTCCTGCCCCTGCTGCCGTGCTTGCTCCAATTTTGGCTGCAGCTCCCGCAAAATATCCTCAAACGAGGTAGCAGGTTTAAGCGGATGGTGCGGGCGATTCCTTCGTGGCTCCGGTTCCTCCTCCTCCGCTTCCGGCCCTCCCTTAAAAGCCTTCCGCCACTGCGTTAGCACAAAGTAAGCCACGGCGGCAAGGATGTATATTACTATCTTAAAGTCGTCCATTGTTTTTGTGTGTTAATCAAATATAGTGAATTTCACTTAAAAACGCCCATCTTTGTTTTATGCCACTAACAGAACGCAAAGTTACCCAGGATGCCAAAGTAGTCCGTTACACCCTCTACTTTGTACTGGCATTAGCCATCCTGTTCTTTTTTGGCGCTCACGAAGGTGTTTACTATTCCAACAGCCTTGAATGCTATTGACCTTGCCCTGGCTATACTTCATCCTGAAAGACAAAATACTTTTTTACCAGGAACATCAGCAGGTCATCGAAATTCTACAACAGAAACCTGCATCCAAGCCATTAGTTGTGGTGGTGCCGGATTACCTCTTCCATAGCAGAAATTATTTCCTTGGATACCAGCCGACTGATTCGATCTCCTTTATACGTTACTCCGAGGCAGATAGTACAGCAGGACAAAACGTTCAGCTGCTCCTGATCAACCATAACTTAAACCATAACCCCTCCTTTCACCAACCCGGCGAGTACGAGCATATTCTCGAGGCTGCGGGCCAAAAGCAATTGCACTGGAAAAGCGGACCGCTTGCACTATATGAGCTATAACATCTCTTTAAATTTGCAAGAGGGCATTATTCAAATTATAGTCTTATTTTTGAAGATAGAACATAGAGTTTCCGCCACACGCGAATGCAAGTTTCAAAATTAGAGATTAAAGGGTTTAAGAGCTTTGGCGACCGCGTCGTCATCAACTTCGATAACGGGATTACGGGCATTGTTGGGCCGAACGGCTGCGGCAAGTCCAACATCGTGGATGCCATCCGCTGGGTGCTGGGCGAGCAGAAAACACGCAACCTCCGCTCCGACAAGATGGAAAACGTGATCTTCAACGGCTCCAAGACACGCAAGCCGGTGCAGATGGCCGAAGTCTCCATCACCTTCGACAACAACAAAGGCATCTTGCCCACCGAGTACTCCCAGGTAACCGTAACGCGCAAGTACTACCGCACCGGCGAGAGCGAGTACATGCTGAACGGCGTCACTTGCCGCCTGAAGGATATCAACGAGCTTTTCCTGGACACCGGTATCGGTTCCGACAGCTATGCGATTATTGAGCTCAAAATGGTGGATGAGATCCTGAACGACAAGGAAAACTCCCGCCGTTTGCTGTTTGAGGAGGCTGCCGGCATCTCTAAGTTCCGCGTGCGCAAAAAGCAGACGCTGAAGAAGCTGGAGGAGACCGATGCTGACCTGGAGCGCGTGGAGGATTTGCTGCACGAGATCGGCAAGAACATGAAAACGCTGGAGCGCCAGGCAAAGCAGGCCGTGAAGTACTTCAGCCTGAAGGACGACTACAAGAAGCACAGCCTGGAGTTCGCCCGCCGCAACATCTCCCAATACCAGCAAACCCTGGAGCGCCTCGAGCAGGACGTGCAGCAGGAGGCATCGCTGAAAGAAAACTACATTGCGGTAGTATCGGAAGCCGAGGAGGCCATTGCCGGGCAGAAAGAGGAACTGAAAGACACACAGGAAAGGCTCTCGGAAATGCAGCGCACCATGCAGGTGCAAACGGCCAAACTGAGGCAGCTGGAGAACGATATCAAGTTAAAGTCTGAGCGCAGCACCTACCTGAAAGAGCGCCTGCACCAGCTGCGCCAGCAGATCAGCCAGGACACCGCCAACGTGGAGCACACCCAGGAAAGTATACTGGAGCTGCGCGATGAGCTGCTGCAGGTACAGGACAATTTTGCAGAGGCCGAGGAGCAGGTAGCCGCCATGAAGGAGCAGCTGCAGGAGGCAAACGAGCAAAAGGCCACACTGCAGGAAACCTACCAGGAGCTGGTGCAGCAGCAAAAGTCCAAGCAGAACGAAGTATACCAACTGAGCAAATCGCTGGAGATTAACCAGGTACAGATACAGAACATCAACCAGGAACTGGAGCGCCTGCAACAGCAGCAACTGACTGCCGACGAAGATGGGCGTATGCTGCAGGACCAGTTGCAGGAGGCGCAGCTGGTGCTGGAGGAAAGCACCTCAGAGTTGGTGCGCCTGCAGGCCAAAGAGGAAACGCTCCAGCAAAGTATAGAAACCACAGAGGCTACCATTGTGGACCTGAAAGGGCAGCTGGTGGAGCTAAACCGCACCCTGGACTCCAGGCAGAACCAATATAACCTCACCAAATCGCTGGTGGAGAATATGGAGGGATTTCCGGAGGCGATCAAGTTTTTGAGCAAGACCGAGACCTGGAGCAAGCCCGCCCCCCTCCTCTCTGACATACTTGTATGCAAGCCTGAGTATAAAGGCCTTATCGAAAGCTACCTGGAGCAGTACATGAACTACTTTGTAGTGGACGAGCTGCAGGATGCCGTGGATGCCGTGGCGCTGTTGAAAGAAGAAAACAAGGGCCGCGCCAACTTTATTATACTTTCGGAGATAGAGGAACTGGAGCCTTCCGCTACGTTTAGCGAGAGCAACCTGGAGGCCGCGTATGAGATGGTGTCGGCGGAGAAGAAGTATAGCAGCCTGCTCAAGTACATGCTCCGCAATGTCTACATTACTGAGGATGCGGAGGAAGAACTGTACGGCAGCGAGTATAAAACCATCATTCTGAAAGACGGTAGCGCCATCCGTAAGCCGCTGAGCCTGACGGGTGGCTCCGTGGGCGTGTTTGACGGCAACCGACTAGGCCGCAAGCAGAACCTGGAGAAACTGGCCGAGGAAGTAGCTGAGCTGCAGCAGCAGGTAGAATTGCTGCAAAGCCGCATCAACACCCAGAACCAGATCCTGCAGAATTATAAAAGCGAGTCGGAGAAGGAGACAATTAAAGGGCTGGAGAAAGAGGTAAGCAAACTGCAGCAGGAACTACTCACCGTACGCATCAAACACGAGCAGCACCAGCAGAACATCCGCAACTTCGACCAGAAGCGCGACGAGCTGCACGAGCGCCTGCTGGAACTGCGCGAGCAAAGTATGGAAGTATCGCCGCAGGCCGAGGCCGACAGGAAGGAACTGCAGCGCCTGGAGGAGGAAACAGCGGTCTATACTTCTAACCTGGAGCGCCAGCAAGAGCAGATCACGGTTATCTCCGGCCGGTATAACCAGGAGAATATCCAGTTTCACCAGCTCAAGAACCGCTTCGCCAGTTTGCAGCAGGAGATCAGCTACAAGCAGAAAGCGGTGGAGACGAACCAGGAGCGCATTGAGGGGCTGAAGCAGGAACTGGTAAAATCGGAGCAGGAAATCGCGGAGGCGGAGGAATTTATACTTGACAACCAGGAAGTTTTGGAAAGCATGAATGAGGCGCGCGGGGAGTATGCTACCGAACTGGAGGAGATCGAGAAGGAGTACTTCACGCTGCGCGGCGATCTGGACGAGAAAGAGAAAAGTATACGCGAGATGCAGCGCAAGCGCCAGAACTCCGACGAGTTGCTGATGCGCATGCAGCAGGCCAAAAACGATACACAGCTAAAGCTGGTAGCCATAAAAGAGCGCCTCGCTGCGGAGTTCAATATTTCAGATGAGGATTTTGCCAGCCCTGTGCCGGAGGAGGAACTGCTGATTCCGCTTTCAAGTGAGGAACTGAGTGAGCATATCGCATCCGTGCGCTCGCAGCTGGATAAAATGGGTCCGGTAAATGCCATGGCCGCCGAGGCGTATGCCGAAATAGAGGAGCGCGAGAAGTTCATCACTGAGCAGCGCAACGACCTGGTGAACGCCAAGAACGCCCTCATCGACACCATCAACGAGATTGACACGGTGGCAAAGGAGAAGTTCATGTACTCCTTTAACCAGATCAAAGACAACTTTAAGCATGTTTTCCGCAGCCTGTTTACAGAGGAGGACAACTGCGACCTGGTGATCTCCGACCCGAAAAACCCGCTGGAGGCAAAAATCGAGATCATGGCACAGCCAAAAGGCAAGCGTCCGCTCACGATCAACCAACTATCAGGCGGCGAGAAAACGCTGACGGCCATTTCGCTGCTGTTTGCCATTTACCTACTCAAGCCGGCGCCGTTCTGTATTTTCGACGAGGTGGATGCCCCGCTGGATGATGCCAACATCGACAAGTTCAACAACATCATCCGCAAGTTCTCGAACGAGTCGCAGTTCATTGTGGTGACGCACAACAAGCGCACCATGTCCTCTACAGACGTCATGTACGGCATCACCATGATCGAGGCGGGCATCTCCCGGGTTATACCTGTGGACCTCCGGCAGATTGCCTAGCAGCACCCGCTACAAGTATAAATCAGAGAGAGCCGCTACAGCATAGCGGCTCTCTTTGTTTACAAAGTATAAATCCGGGCTAACTAAAGTCTAAAGTATAGAATGCCTATCTAACCCCCTGCTCCGGGTACTTGCCTGTTTTGGTACGGTAAAAAGCCATGATCTTCTCAATATCGGCCTCCACATCGCCTGACGGAATAATGGTTGGGCCAATGCCAGCTTCTTTCTTGGCGTAGTCCAGGTAGCCCAGCACAATGGGCACTTTCGCCCCCATGGCCACATGGTAGAATCCGCGTCGCCAGCGCGGTTGGTATTTTCTGGTGCCCTCAGGCGTTACCATCACGCACATATCTCCGGGTGTCTCCTCAAAAATACGGATCATGGCATCCACCATGCGTGTATTTCGGGAACGATCGATGGGCAGGGCCCCGATCGCTTTCAGGATCGGGCCAAAGGGGAATTTCATAAATTCTTTCTTGATAGTATACCGGATGGGCGCATCCATCATAAAAAATGCCGCGCGGGCATAAACGAAATCCCAGTTGCTGGTGTGTGGGGCTGCCACCATCACGCATCGCCTGTCCTGCGGCGCCAGCGTCCCATTTAGTTTCCAGCCTGTTGCTTTAAAAAACAGCTTGGAGATAAACTTTCCGATCATGTATAGTAAGGGGTGTAAAGTATAAAAGTAGGCAAAAGCCTGAGCTCGCCTACTTTGAAAGTATAGGGACGTATAGTTACGCACTTCCGCGCGTTTTTACAAGGCCTCTTTGATAGTTTGGGATGTTCTGCGCCACAGATAGGCCTGTATGCCTACGCCGATCATAGGGCCAAAAGATACATTGGCGTCGTTGCCCTGCCACTCCCTGGTATACCGGAAGGATAGCATGGGCTCCACGGCTATTTTCTCGTTCACGAAGATAGCATACCCTACACCTAGTGTTCCCTGCGCGATATCGGTTTTAGCGCCTGTCGAAAAGTTTAGCAAGCCGCCCTTCAATGCCAGTTCACCGAAAAGTCCGCTGTCGAGGTAGTAACGTGTAAAGGGACCTCCCAGCAGGTAGGTCCTCCTGAAAGTCTGCTTGGCACCCTCCACCGAGACCATGTGACTCTCATGGCTGATGCCCAGATCCAGACCGATGGCCAGGTCATGAATGAGGAAGTAGCCGCCTTTAAAGTTAAGGTTGGCCAGGATGTTTGTGCCCTCCTCCGGCCCGAGCGGCTGGTTCAGTTCCCGCGTCGTTTTCTGGATGGCAGCGTCCAGGTTTCCGCCGATTAAAATAGAGCCATGCTTCACTTTTGCTTTCCACATGAAGCTCTTGTTTTCCTGTGCCAGCGCGGCAACAGAAATCAAAGACAGCAATACAACAAGTCTTAATCTTTTCATGGTTTGTTCAACTCCATCCTCCACCCCTTTACGATAAAACCATAAGGAGATATACATTAAAGTATATTTATTTTATCAAATAATTTATTGCTTATTTACCAGTCTCCGAATATGCCGTTCCATGTGCATGGTGTAGCGGTATCCTACCTCAAAAATCTCATCCGCCTTCCGAAAACTCGTTAAGCGATACGACTTAAGTTCTTTGGGCTCCAGAAACAGGTCACATTGATTTAAGCGCAGCTTTACGTTGTTATAGATGGCCAGCATGACCGTGCGCTCTACCATACCTGTCAGCGATGTTACCTGCGCCTGGTGGTTGATAGGGTTTACGTGAACGGCGATTTTCACGTCGCAGTTACCGTATAACGGCTCGATGGGCAAATTATTGAGCAGACCGCCATCGTTCAGCGTTTTCCCGTTAAACAGGATGGGCTGGTAAAGTATGGGGACGGCCGAGGAAGCGAGCAGCGGCTTGATCACCTCGCCGGAAGAGAAGTAGGCCGTAACGCCTTCATTCATTTCGGTGGCACTCACGACCACCGGTATTTTCAGCTCTTCAAACGTCAGATGGGGGCCCAGGTATTTATTGTATAGCTTCTCCACCTCCTCCAGGTGCAGCAGTCCTCTTTTTCCGAAAACCGGGCGCATCACCTGAAAAACGCTGAGTTCCCTGATCAGTTTAAGGATTTCCGCAGGGGGATACCCGTAAGCATAAAACACGCCGGCGATAGCCCCGGAACTAACCCCCGAAATCATACTTACCTTCACTCCCTGCTCGTCCAGCGCCTTCAGCACGCCCAGGTGCGCAATGCCTCTGGCCCCGCCGCCAGATAAAGCCAGCCCTACACGCATCCTATAGATCCGAAAGGCTAAAAGTCTCCTTCAGGCGGACGCCCTTTTCTGTGTGCTGCACGGTGCAGCACTGGTTTACGGCATCATGCTCTAAGAAAAGCACCATGTCCTCATCAGCGGCCCGATTCAGGAAGTGAGCCTTCTCGTCCAGCGTCAGCAGGGGGCGAGTATCATAACCCATCACATAGGGCAGCGGGATATGCCCTACGGAAGGCAACAGGTCGGCCATATACGCAATTTTGCGGCCCTTATACGTCATGACCGGCACCATCATTTTGTCCGTATGCCCGTCTGCATAAAAGATTTCGAACTGCGGAATAGGCGAAGCCGCCGTGGGATTGATGAATTTAAGCTGACCACTCTCCTGCATCGGAAGTATGTTCTCCTTCAGGAAAGAGGCCTTCTCCCGTGCGTTCGGCTTGGTTGCCCACTCCCAGTGGTCGCCGTTAGACCAGTAGGTGGCATTCGGGAATACCAGTTCCAGGTCGCCATCGCCGTTTTTATACTTTACCCCGCCCCCGCAATGGTCAAAGTGCAGGTGCGTCAGGAACATATCCGTGACATCCTCCGGTGAAAAGCCTGCCGCTTTCAGCGAGCCCAGTAGCGTAGCGTCACCGTGCAGGTAATAGTGGCTGAAGAACCTGGCGTCCTGCTTGTCCCCGATCCCGTTGTCTATCAGAATCAGTCTGTCTCCATCCTCTACCAGCAGACAGCGCATGGCCCACGTGCACAAGTTGTTCTCATCAGCGGGGTTGGTGCGCTGCCAAAGCGATTTTGGCACCACGCCGAACATGGCTCCGCCGTCCAGTTTAAAAAATCCAGTGTCGATTACGTGTAGTTTCATTTCGCGGTATGTGGGTAAGGGTTTATACTTTTAAAGGAGCAGTCAGGCTTAAAATAAAAATGAATTAGGGTAAAGAACTGCTGCTCTCGCCCCTAATTCATTTCTGTTTGTTTCTGATGTCAGGTTATGCTTCCAGCACAACGCCCATGTTAGAGAACTTATCGATGCGCTCCATAATACGTTCCTCAGGATCCATGGTTCCGAGTTCATCCAGCAATCGGACGATTTCCTTCTTCAGGGTCGCCATCATCTTGTTCGGGTTAAGATGCGCCCCCCCGAGCGGTTCTTTGATGATGCCATCGATGAGCTTGTTCTGCAGCATATCGGTAGCAGTAAGCTTCAGCGCTTCTGCCGCCTGCTCCTTGTAGTTCCAGCTGCGCCAAAGTATGGAAGAGCAGGATTCCGGGGAGATAACGGAGTACCAGGTGTTCTCCAGCATCATCACGCGGTCGCCAATGGCGATGCCCAGCGCGCCGCCGGAGGCTCCCTCGCCAATGATGACACAGATAACCGGCACCTTCAGCATGAACATTTCCTTCAGGTTGCGGGCTATGGCTTCCCCTTGTCCCCGCTCCTCGGCCTCCAAGCCCGGAAACGCTCCCGGCGTATCAATGAACGTTACAACTGGCTTGTTGAATTTCTCGGCCATCTTCATCATCCGAAGGGCCTTACGGTAACCCTCTGGGTTGGCCATGCCGAAATTGCGCAACTGGCGCTGCTTGGTGTTACGGCCCTTCTGCTGCCCAATGAACATCACGCTGCGTCCGTCTACCTCACCAAAACCGCCTACCATGGCCTTATCGTCACTCACGGTGCGGTCGCCGTGCAGTTCTACAAACTTATCGGTGATGCCGTGGATGTAATCCAGGGTATAGGGCCTGTCCGGGTGGCGCGAAAGCTGCACGCGCTGCCAACGGGTAAGGTTGGCGTATGTCTCTTTTTTAAGTGTCCTGATTTTCTCCTCCAGAGCCTTAACCGCCTCCGATACATCAACCTGGCTCTCATCGGCCAGTTTTTTCATCTCCTGCAGTTTGCCCTCCAGGGCAGCAATGGGCTGTTCGAAATCTAAAAGCATAAGTTCGTAGCTTGTGTTGAGTGACACAAATTTAAGATTTTCCACCAATGCACGCAGCACAAGAGGCAATTTATACTTAACATTAAAATTAATTAAGCTGTAAATGAAGCGGTTCGCCAACAGCGCTTAAAATATAGCCCTGAAATGATGCTTTGGACTTGCAGATTTAAATCCGGAAACATACCTTTGCATCACTTTAACCCTCAAAGTTAAGGAGAAGACAAACGGTCTGGTAGTTCAGTTGGTTAGAATGCCGCCCTGTCACGGCGGAGGTCGCGGGTTCGAGTCCCGTCCAGACCGCAGCTTAAAACTGCGGTTTTAGTAAAGGAGCAGAAGGCTCTTCATTTTCAAGAATTTTGGTCTGGTAGTTCAGTTGGTTAGAATGCCGCCCTGTCACGGCGGAGGTCGCGGGTTCGAGTCCCGTCCAGACCGCAGCATTAAAACTGCGGTTTTAGTAAAGGAGCAGAAGGCTCTTCGTTTTCAAGAATTTTGGTCTGGTAGTTCAGTTGGTTAGAATGCCGCCCTGTCACGGCGGAGGTCGCGGGTTCGAGTCCCGTCCAGACCGCTCTCTTAGGGAGCTCGTGTTAGTACGCGAGCTCTTTTTTTATTGCCTATACTTTTGTGAAGTATAAACGAAAAGGCCGGCTGCAACAACGCAACCGGCCTTTCATACTTTATAAGTATATTTATACTTGCTACTGAAGCTCGTGGTAGTTGTATACTTTGTGCCCGCCTTCTACCAGGTAGCTGTCGCGCTTGAAGAGCTCGATATCGGCCTCCATCATGTCCTTTACCAGTGCAGGCAGGTCATACTTCGGCGTCCAGCCCAGTTTCTCCTTCGCCTTTGTCGCGTCGCCTATCAGCAGTTCCACCTCGGTTGGTCTGAAGTAGTTTGCATCAACGCTCACTACCTCACGGCCCAGGTCCAGTTGGTAATCCGGGTTCTTGCAGGCGGCCACGTAGCCTTTCTCCTCCACTCCTTCTCCCCTGAACTCGATCTCGATGCCCAGCTCCGCGAAAGCCATCTTCACGAAATCACGCACCGTTGTGGTCACGCCCGTGGCGATCACGTAGTCCTCCGGCTCGTCCTGCTGCAGGATGCGCCACATGGCCTCCACGTAATCCTTGGCGTGGCCCCAGTCGCGCTTGGCGTCCATGTTACCCAGGTACAGCTTGTCCTGCAGGCCCATGCCGATGCGGGCGGCGGCGCGCGTAATTTTGCGTGTCACGAAAGTCTCGCCTCTTAGCGGCGACTCGTGGTTAAACAGAATGCCGTTGCAGGCGTACATGCCGTAGGCCTCGCGGTAGTTCACCGTGATCCAGTAGCCGTAGAGTTTGGCCACGGCGTAAGGCGAGCGTGGGTAGAACGGCGTCGTCTCCGACTGCGGCACCGCCTGCACCAGGCCATACAGCTCAGAAGTGGATGCCTGGTATACTTTGGTTTTCTTGGTCAGACCCAGGATGCGGATCGCCTCCAGGATGCGCAACGTGCCCAGTCCGTCGGCATTGGCCGTGTACTCGGGCGTGTCGAAGCTCACTTTCACGTGGCTCATGGCGGCCAGGTTGTAGATCTCGTCCGGCTGTGTCTCCTGTATGATGCGGATAAGGTTGGTGGAGTCAGTCAGGTCACCGTAGTGCAGCTTGAAGTTGATGTTCTTCTCGTGCGGGTCCTGGTAGAGGTGGTCGATGCGGTCTGTATTAAAGCTGGAGCTACGGCGCTTGATGCCGTGCACCTTGTATCCTTTGCTAAGAAGTAACTCCGCCAGGTAGGCTCCATCCTGACCGGTTACACCAGTGATAAGGGCAGTTTTCATTATGTAAAGGGTTTGAAATAAGTGATGTGAAGTGTTATAGTAAACGGGTATGTATACTATACTTCCACGATTTTGTTCTTAAAATCTTCGTAGGCGAGCGAGATTCCTTCCTCTAAATCTGTAGAGTGCTTAAAGCCAATGGAATGCAATTTAGAAACGTCCATTAGCTTACGGGGCGTGCCATCCGGTTTAGAAGTATCAAACTGCATCTCTCCCTCAAACCCCACCACGTCTTTTATCAGTAACGCCAGTTCTTTTATGGTGATGTCCTCCCCTGTACCGACGTTTACCAGTTCCCTGCCATTGTAGTGCTCCATCAGGTAGAGGCAAGCCTCGGCCAGGTCGTCGGCAAAAAGGAACTCACGGCGCGGGTTGCCGGTGCCCCACACGGTCACGGTGTTGGCGCCATTCTCCTTCGCCTCATGGAACTTGCGGATAAGCGCCGGCAGCACGTGGGAGTTATTCAGGTCGTAGTTGTCGTTGTAGCCGTAGAGGTTGGTGGGCATCACGCTGATGAAGTTGCAGCCGTACTGGTCGTGGTAAGCCTCGCAGAGCTTGATGCCGGCTATCTTGGCGATGGCGTAGGGCTCGTTGGTCTGCTCCAGCGGACCTGTCAGCAGGTACTCTTCCTTCAGCGGCTGGGGCGCCAGCTTCGGGTAGATGCAGGAGGAGCCCAGGAACATGAGCTTCTCCACGCCATACTTGTGTGCCGCATGGATGATGTTGGCCTCGATCATGAGGTTGTCGTAGAGGAAATCGGCGCGGAAGGTGTTATTGGCCTGTATGCCCCCTACTTTAGCGGCGGCAAGGAATACAAATTCTGGCTGCTCCTCTTCAAAGAAGTCCTCCACCGCCTGTTGGCTTCTCAGGTCCAGTTCGCTGGATGTGCGGGTGATGATATGGGTGAAGCCCTCTTGCTCGAGCTTGCGCACGATGGCGGAGCCGACCATTCCTCTATGGCCCGCCACGTATATTTTAGAATCTTTATGCATAAAGTATTTGACGAAAGGTATAATAACGAATAAGGAGAATTACCCCCTTATTCGTTTCCACCAAGACTTTGTTTCGTTATCTTCAGCATAATAACCATAACCGTAGCCGTAACCGTAGCCATAACCATAGTTTAGCTTCTTATAATCAACGTCATTGAAAAGTATGGCTGTGTTACGAATCTTTCCCGACTCATGCTGCAACTGCACATTTTTTATGAAGTCCTTTATCGTATAGTCCTGGCGCACCATGAAGACGTTAGCGTCTGATATCTGCATCAGTTCCAGGCCGTCTGAAAGTATACCCACCGGCGGCGTATCCATGATGATGTAATCATAGCGCTTCTTCAACTCCACAATAAGATCCGACATACGGTTACTCAACAGCAGTTCTGAAGGGTTTGGCGGAATGTCGCCGGAAGGAAGCACGTGTAGGTTTTCCTGGATGGTTGTGTGAATCACCTCCTCCATGGAAATATGCCCTGCCAGGTAATTGCTCAGGCCCATGCTGCTGCTCACGCCCAGGTCAGAATTATTGTTCGGCTTCCGCATATCTGCATTAACCAGCAGCGTCCGCTCCCCGGAGATAGAGATAATGTAAGCCAGGTTCTTGGCAGAGAATGTTTTTCCCTCCCCGCTTATGGAAGAAGTAATCACGATTATCTTTCCTCCTTCCGAAGCCGTATCCGTCACGCCAGTCATATAGCGCAGGTTTGAGCGCACTGTCCGGAACGCTTCTGCCAAGGCCGATTTCGGGCTCAGGTTAGCGAGCAGGTTGTCCTCCTTTTTATTATGGCCGACAAGACCCAGCAAAGGCAGCGCCGTGTACTTAGCAATATCCTCCACCGTATGGATCTTATTGTTCATCAGTTCCTTTATAAATATAAAGGCAAACGGAAGGCCCAAGCCAATGGCAAGCGCAATCCCATAGTTGCGGAGCGGCAGCGGGGCTGTTTGCTTGCTCACAGACGCCTCTCTCAAAATCGTGATATCAGAAGTATTGGCGGCCTTAGAGATACCGGCCTCAGTGCGCTTCTCCATCAGGAAAACGTACAGGTTCTCACTTAAGCTATAGAGGCGCTGGATATTGATCAATTGCCGCTCAGAGGAAGGAAGCTTTTGCATCTCCGCCGCAGCCACGTTTATCCGCTGATCCAAGTTGCGCAAGCCGATCTGATTCGCGTCTTTCAAACTGTTCAGGTTCTCCAACAACGAGGCCCTTACCTCATTCAGTTGCTGGCGCTTGATCTTGATGCCGGGGTTCTCCTGTCCCTGACCGGTAGAGGCGACACTTAGCTCTGTTTGTAGCGTCACGAGTTGGGTCACCAGGGCGTTCAATACCGGATCGCTTACGCCCAAAGTAGCCGGCGCCTGAATCACTTCCTCTGGATTTTCCTTGCTAAGGTAGGTGGATAAGTAATCGTAGTAACGGGCAGTTAGCAGCAATTCCGCTTTCCGCTGCTCCAGAGCCTCTAACTCACCGGCCACCTTGGCGCCTGCGGCACTAAGATCCATGGCGGCGTTACGCTGCTTAAACTCCTCCAGCCTCGACTCTATGAAATACAGGGAATCCCCGATTTGCTGTAGCTGAAGATCGATGAAATTAAGGGTTCCGATAGCCTTGGCGTTCTTGATATCCAGGTTGTTCTGCCTGTAAGTCTCCATGTGAGCGTTCAGGTAATCAACATCCTTTTTAGGGGTCGTACCCGCCACCGTCATTACCAGAGCAGAGGCATCGCCCCCATAAGGTGCAACTGAAAGACTGGAAGCGTACTGCTTCGCCAAGTCATCCAGCTTGTTAATGGAAAACATGACCTCATTTCCGGAGAAAGGCTCCGGCTTCAGTAACTCTATCGTAAAAGCAAAGCCATCTATCAGGTAAGACTGCCCGAATTTATACGTCTTGTCGGCAACCTTGGCGTTCCAGCCTAAATTCTCAGAAGACAAGGTATAATTTCCTTCATCAAGCAGAGCAATCTTGAACATGACATTGTACGGAATGTCTGCCGCAGCAGAGTCAAACACCACGTGTATGGGGGCATCGCCTTTATAGGCCTCTAAGAGCAACACATTGCCTTTTATGTAATAGCTTACCTGAAAATCAAGCTTATCCAGCGTCTTGCGCGCCAGCGATTTCGTCTTCAATAAGATTGACTCATTGGTAAGGCCCTGCGTGCCCTTAAACATCTCATTTCCAAACAGGAGTGCAGCGGCAGCGCCATTGTTAGCCTCGCCCGAAAACATGACAGAAGAGGAAACCTCGTACTCGGGCACGGTGTACCGGTTGATCAGATAGGCAGCAGACAGAGCTATAACAGCGCCTAAAACGAACAGGTACCATTTGGAGATGGCCGCGTTTAAGAGCGCTTTAAAATCAATGAAGCTGTTTTCTTCGGGATTAAAAGTAGATTCCAACTTAGATAGTTATCTTGAGAGTCTGGTGAAAAGAAGAACTGCGGAGGCAATTATGCCAAAGCCCAGTGAGAAAGTCCCTAGTACATTTTCGCGGATGAACTTGGCCGGAAGCGGGTCAACCACAATCATATCATCCGGCTGCAGGTAAAAATTGTTCATGGCCAGCATATCCTCATCCAGCAGGCTGAAAGCATACATCTTAGCCTTCCCTTCCTCGTAGCGAATAAGCTTAATCTCGCCCCGGTTAGCATAAGGATTCAATCCGCCTGCCGTGGCAATGGCCTCCATCATGTTGATATTATCCTGGTAAGTCGTGAACTGGCCCTGGCGACCCACCTCTCCTACGATGGTGTAGCGGAAGGTGAGCAGGCGGAGGTTTACGGTTGGGTTCGCCAGGTAAGGCTTCAGTGCATCGGTAACGGCTATGCGGGCATCCGGCATAGAGAGCCCCCCAAGACGGACTTTGCCCACTACCGGAAGCAGGATATCTCCTGCCTCATCAATCGTATAACCATCTAACACAGGGTCTGTGGCACCGAAAGTGGTGGTACCGGCACTCAGGAAGTCATACTCCTGCGGGGTGGTGGTCTGTACCCGTAGCGACAGCACATCGCCTGCTCTGAGGGTATAAACTGGTTTTTTGAGGTCAAAAGTCTTTAAAAGCTCGTCTGCCTCGCCCTGGTCCTTCACCTCGGGGTTCTCCTGCAACAGGAGGAGCTTTTTCTGTGGAACGCAGGAGGCAAACATTGCCATGCCAAGTACGAACCACCATGCGATAAGGGTTTTGCGCATCAGTTATGTTATTCCTTGCTAATTAAAATGAACCCACTGGTTATTTTATTTTATGAGTTCTATCGACTCAAATGGTAAAATTATGAAAATATTGCGGGAGTAAGCAGAATTAACTACAATTAAATTTAGTTTCCGCGCTTAAAACTGCACCTGTATGCCGTTCGAAATAGCATACACAAACCTGGTAACTGGAACAATCGGCTCATCTTCGTAAACACAGCTGAAGTTGGTCTTAAAGGAGAACTTGTTAGTGAGCCGTACCTGCAGCGTCACATCCCCGCTTACCCGGTTGCGGAGCCTGCTGATGGCATCATCATACCCGAACTGGTAGTACACGATGCCCTCTGTGCTTACCTGCTCGTTAAGCTTTACCTTGCCGCTTACGTAGTTTGTGGATTTGAGCAAGTTGGCCGCAATCAGCCGCTGTTCCAGTTCGGGATTCTCCCACTCCTCGTGCTCGTGCATAAAGCCTGTTCCAACGTATAGACTGCTATTTTGGCTCCGGAGCACACGGTACCGGACTCCTCCCCCGGCCAACGTGCGGAACTCGAGCCCCCGCGCCTTATCGGCCTGCGTCTGGGCGAAAAGCTCGTAAGACAGTCGCTTCTTGCGCATGAAATTCACACGGAAGTGCGAGTAGCCCGTGCTGGCTACAGTGTTACGGAGTTCCTCAGAGTCGTAGTTGACGAGCAGGTAATTGTAGTAATTGAGCAGCAGGTAACTGTGTTTCTCAGAGATATAAGCCAAATCGCCGTTAAAAGTGAGCTGCAGGTAGTTGTTGGGGTTGTCCTTGCCAGCATTCCGGTTAAACATAGAAAAGCTAAGTCCTCCTGTGCCCGTGAAGTACCCCGCCGAATCAGGATCCACGCGGGAACGCTCAATGTTGAGGATCTGGCCCTGTGCGGCGTGTGGGGCAAAGTATAAAAGAAGCAGCACCGCGAAAGTATAAATTGTGTAAAGGGCGTGCTCAGAAAGGGATTTAAGCAACATCAATCTTAAAAGAAACCTGAACATTTGACCATTTCTAACGGATATACTACAAAGGAACAAATTGATGATGGGTATTAAAAGGGAGGCCTGGCTTAATTCCTCCCTGCCCCATCCGGCACCTATACTTTATTCACCATTATGGCATCCAAACCATGGCAAGAAGTTCTATAGTGCTGCTAGAGGCTCTGCGCGAAACCGCCGGAAGGCTGCGCGGGGGCGCAAGGTATGAATGGGGGCACATGGGCAGCTGCAACTGCGGCCACCTGGCCCAAACCATCACCCGGAATTCTAAGGGCCAGATACATGGCGCGGCCATGTGGCGCTACGGCGATTGGCGCGAGCAGCTGCGCGACTACTGCCCGCAGAGTGGCCTGCCGCTGGATGAAATCATCGACCAGATGCGGGACATGGGCATTACCCGGGAGGACCTGGCGCACCTGGAAACGCTCTCTGATCCGTCTGTAACAGCCCGGTTGCCGCAGCACTGCCGGCACCTGAAACATAACCTGCGCGACGACGTGGTGCTATACTTAGAGACCTGGGCCGACCTGCTGGAAGGACAGCTGAAGGTTCATAGTTTAGAGACAAAACCAAGGGAAGAGGTGGAAGTATAAAGCCCCTTATTCCATACTTCGTCAGGTTTAAGATTTTCATTAGCTTTAAGCTGATAAAGTATAAAGGTAGCCATGTGTAACAGAGAAACTATAAGCGCAGCAGAAAAGTATGTGCGGGAGCTCATGTCCGGCGAGGGAACGGGGCATGACTGGTGGCATGTGCTGCGGGTGTGGAATAACGCCAAGAACATTGCCGCATCAGAGAAAGCCAATGTATACGTGGTGGAGTTGGCCGCGCTGCTGCATGATGTGGGCGACCATAAATTCCATGACGGGGATGAGACCGTGGGTCCGCGCATAGCAAGGGAATGGCTCGAGCAACAACAGGTGCCGGAAGAGGTGATTTGCCATGTCTGCAGCATCATTCGGGACCTTTCCTTTAAAGGGGCCGGCACCTCCTCGGCCATGCCCACACTGGAGGGAAAGATAGTGCAGGACGCTGACCGTCTCGATGCCATTGGCGCCATTGGTGTTGCCCGCACCTTTGCCTATGGCGGGCACCGGAACCGCGAAATGTATAACCCAGGCATAAAACCCGAGCTGCACGAATCATTCGAGGCGTACAAGGGCAGCAGCGCCCCCACCATCAACCACTTCTACGAAAAGCTTTTGCTCCTGAAAGAACGCATGCACACTGCCTCTGCCCGAGAAATAGCGCAGCAGCGCCACCAGTACATGGAAGGATTCCTGGAGCAATTCTACGCCGAGTGGGAAGGTCGTAGGTAGACCAGGACATTAGCTGAAACAAGACGATATACTTTCTGAAAGCATCATAGGCCAGTACCTGCTTTAGTACACCAACATCACGAAGCAACGCTTGATATGGAGACACCTTTACTTTCAGATACAGTCATTATCCTTGGCCTATCGGTAATTGTCATTCTGCTTTTCCAGCGCTTTAAACTGCCCACGCTACTTGGCTTTCTGGCTACCGGAGTAATTGCCGGCCCACATGGGCTTAGCCTTGTCGCCAATTCCAACAATATTGAGATCCTGGCTGAGATAGGTGTGATTCTGCTGCTCTTTATCATCGGTATGGAGTTCTCGTTGAAGCAGTTGGCCATCATAAAGCGCACGGTGCTGCTTGGCGGCACCACACAGGTGCTGGCCACGATAGGATTGGTGGCGCTGGTAATGGTAATCCTTCGGTATAGCTGGGGAGAGGCCGTTTTTATGGGCTTCCTGATTGCGCTGAGCAGTACGGCCATCGTATTAAGGCTACTCCAGGACAGCGGCGAGCTAAATAGTCCGCAGGGGCGCGTGGTGCTTGGCATTCTGATTTTCCAGGATATTGTCGTCGTTCCTATGATGTTGCTGACCCCGCTGATGGCTGGAGGCTCAGAGAACATAGCCACGGCGCTGCTTCTAATGGCCTTGAAGGGCGCCTTCGTGATTGTGTTTGTACTGATAAGCGCGCGCTACCTGGTGCCGCGCCTGCTGTACCAGGTGGCAAAAACCAAAAGCAAGGAGCTCTTTATACTAAGTATCGTGGTCATCTGCTTTGCCGTAACCTGGCTTACCTCCAGCCTTGGCCTCTCTCTGGCCTTGGGTGCCTTTATGGCGGGTATCATTATTTCAGAGTCAGAGTATAGCCACCAGGCCACCAGCAACATCCTGCCCTTTCGCGAGATTTTCACAAGCTTCTTCTTCGTATCGATCGGTATGCTGCTCGACTTTAACTTTCTGCTGCAGCACCTGCCCATAGTCCTGCTGTTCACCTTGCTCACATTTCTGCTGAAGGGCATGGTGGCTACCCTGGCTGCCCGCATTCTGCAGTATCCGCTGCGGGTGTCGCTATTGGTGGGACTTTCGCTTTTTCAGGTGGGGGAGTTTGCGTTCATACTTTCTAAAACGGGCATAAGCACGGGCCTACTGTCGCCGGAAACGTACCAGTACTTTCTGTCCGTGTCGCTGCTGACCATGGCCCTTACCCCCTTTGTGGTGGGCGCCTCCCCAAAACTGGCGGATAGGATCGCCTCCCCTTTTGCAACGAAGCAGGAGCCGATGCCCTTCGCTACGCAACCCAAGGCCGCACACGGCGACCTGCGCGCTGATCTGGATGACCACATCATTATTATCGGCTTCGGTATAAACGGACGGAACGTAGCCAAAGCCGCCAGGTATGCCAGGATTCCCTATGTGATAGTGGAGCTGAACGCCGCAACAGTTAAGCACGAGGGGAAAAAAGGAGAACCCATTGTCTACGGAGACGCCGTTCACCCCATGATCCTGACGCACATCAATATACATAAAGCCAGAGTGGTGGTGATAGCCATCTCAGACCCTGAGGCCACCAAGCGCATCATCACCACTATCCGGGAGATTTCTGGTAAAGCACACATCATCGTGCGCACCCGCTTTCTGCAGGAAATGGAGGAGAACTACAGGCTTGGGGCAGATGAGGTGATACCGGAGGAGTTTGAGACAAGTATAGAGATCTTTACCCGCACCCTGAATAAATACCTGATGCCGCGTGACGAGATTGAGGCTTTCACGCAGAACATCCGGGCCGATAACTACGAAATGCTCCGGAGCCTGAACACTAACCGCAACCTGGGCATGGCAACGCTCAGCGTGGACCTGCCTGACATCGAGGTGGCCTCCCTGCGTATCTTCACCAAAGAACCAGACATAGTCGGCAAGCCACTGCTTGAGTCGAATATTCGGAACAGGTTTGCCATCACGGTGGTAGCGATCAAAAGAATGGAGCAGACTATACTTGACATCAATGCAGACACACAGCTTCAGCGGGGCGACCTGGTGTATGTGGTCGGCAAGCCGTCGGACGTGTTACGCTTCAGTAACTATATCAAAGAATAAAAGAATTGCGTGCCTCGGAAGAAAGTATAAACTACAGCTGCTCCAGCACCTCTTCTACCTTTTTCTGCACCGCGCCTGAACCGGCGTTGTGATTGATGGCCCCCTCGGCCCAGCCGCGCCAGAGCAGCATCTTCGATCGCGGGTTAATCAGGTCGATGATCAGGGTGCCCTCCTTGAACAGGTCCACGCTGCGGTAACCGGGCATGTCGGCATGGCCATAGTCGTAGCGGTAGCCGCTCATGTAGCCGTAGCTGTAGCCAAAGCCTTCCGCAAAATTCTCGGGCTTATCCTTCTCCACCGGCACCGACACACTCACATCGTAGGCCACCAGCACATCCGGGTTCTGCTCAACCTTGGTATAACCCCGCTCCTGCATTTCCCGCTCCACAGCCTTTACCATGCTTTGGTGCAGGGATGCCTTATATCCTTTCAGGTACTCAGCCTCGGCGGGCGGAGAGGGCTGATACCAGGCATAGGTCTTTGCCTGCCGAAGGCTGGCAGCATAAGGAGCCTTGATAGATTTTGCACCCAACGATGCGGAGGTGGTAACACAGGAAGGCAGGGACATAATGCCTAGCAGCAAACTGGCAAAAAGCAATCTTTTCATAGTTCAGAAGTATGATTCGGACCGATTAAGCTGTGCAGCGAAAGTATAGAAACAAGCTGCCCAACCAGACAAATATAGTAAAAAGTATAACTGCGCAGTGGCAGCCGGGTACATTCTGGTTACCCCCAGGCTCTCCATACCCCAAAATCAGCCTATTAGTTTAGATCATCCTAAACCCGGACAAAAGAAATAATGGGTTCCAATAGTTGCGGCTGGCAAGTATGGCAACAACAAAGTTTGCGCTTTATCCGTGTATGGGAAAGAAAAAAGCAGTTAAACCTAACAACTCATACAATGGCAGATGTATCATCTTACGTTCCGAGCCCGCCCCCGAAGTGGGTCGAGACCTTTGCCCGATTCGGGCTTTCCGCTAAGGGCGTTGTTTATTGCCTGCTGGGGATCCTGGCATTCATGGCCGCCTTTGAAATTGGCGGGCAGTCGACCGAAAACACCGAACGCTCCGGGATCTTCAGAACCATACAGGATATGCCCGCCGGAAACATCCTGCTGGGCCTAATCGCACTCGGGCTGCTCTGCTATGCCATCTGGCGCTTTATCCAGGCCGTCAGAGACACCGAGGACAAGGGCTCCGATGCCAAGGGTGTCGCCAAGCGGCTGCGGTATATCTTCAGTGGCCTGGTATATGGCAGCTTTGCCGTACTAGCCGCGCGCATGGTGCTCGGCAACAGTAGCGGCAGTGGCGGCGACTCCCGCCAGACGCTGGCCGCCAAGTTGCTGGAGCAGCCCTTCGGCCAATGGCTGGTGGGCCTGCTGGCCGTTGGCACGCTCATAGCTGGAATTTACCAGATCTATTACGGGTACTCGGAAAAGTATAAAAAAGAGGTGCAGTCCGGTGGCTTAAAGCATGAAGTGGAGCACCAGATGATTCGCGCCGGAAAGCTGGGTTACATGGCCCGTGGCATCGTTTGGCTGATAATTGGCTACCTTTTCCTGCAGGCGGCCCTTAAATCCAGTTCATCGGAGGCCGGTGGCAACAAGGCGGCATTTCAGTTCCTGGAGAACGCTTCGTACGGTTCTTTTATACTTGGGGCGGTGGCGCTTGGACTCATCTGTTACGGCATCTTCATGTTCATGCGCGCCAAATACCAACCCATCCACACCTAAAGTATAGCACCTAAAGTATGAGCCTCTTTTCCTGTATGCTACTCCAGGGGAAGAGGCTTTTTATACTTTGCCCCGTCCTCTGAAAACGATAAAACAGCACCCGATCAAAAGGGCTGAGAAAGTATGAGTTTTTTTCGGAGCGGCAGCGCCCAAACCACTACATGAAAATTCGGCCATAGTTGTAAAAGAATGTAGAATTCAATTACTTAGAGCCCAAATTGCCTTACCAGGAGAGAAGCCTCGTCGGTTATAAATTTTAACTAATACGAACATGCTATCTTTATACGGAATGGCCTGCTACTACCCGCGAGGAAGATGAAGAACGCCCCTTTTAAGATTTTTATACTTGATGACGATGTGTGGTATAGCGAGCTGCTGGAGTATCATCTGTCCCTCAACCCCGACTATGAGCTAAGGAAGTTCCACGCTGCCAAAGACTGCCTCAGCAACCTGCACGAGCGCCCCAACGTGATCACCCTCGATTATTCTCTGCCCGATAAAAACGGCGCGGAGGTGCTTAACAAGATAAAAGAGCAGAGCCCCGACACTCAGATTGTCATTATCTCCGGACAGAAAGACGTGGCTACGGCGGTAGACCTGCTCAAAAAGGGCGCCTACGATTACATTGTGAAGGACGAGGACACGCCGGAACGCCTCTGGAACACGGTGAACAAGATCCGCGAGAATGTGTCGCTCCGCAAGGAGATTGACCAGCTGCGGGAAGAGATTGTCCTGAAGTATGACTTCAGCAACTTCATCATCGGCAACAGCGACGCCATGAAGCGGGTGTTCACCATGATGGGAAAGGCTGCCAAAACCAACATCACCGTCTCCATCAGCGGGGAAACGGGCACGGGCAAAGAACTTGTGGCCAAAGCCATCCATTACAACAGTGCCAAAAAGAAAATGCCATACGTCACGGTGAATGTGGCCGCCATACCCCGCGAGTTGATAGAAAGCGAGCTTTTCGGGCATGAGAAGGGCGCTTTTACCGGAGCCGTGGCCCGCAGGCTGGGCAAGTTTGAGGAGGCCAACAAAGGCACTATCTTCCTCGATGAGATCGGGGAGCTGGATATCAGCCTGCAAGCCAAGCTGCTCCGTGTGCTGCAGGAGAAAGAGATAACGCGCGTAGGCGGTAACGCCGTTGTGCCCGTGGATGCCCGCATTATAGTGGCCACCCACAAAGACCTGGCCGAGGAAGTGAAGAAGGGGAATTTCCGGGAGGACCTGTACTACCGCCTGCTGGGCCTGCCCATTCAGCTGCCGCCCCTGCGCAACCGGGGAGCCGACATCCTGGTGCTGGCCAAGTACTTTATAGACGCCTTCGCCAAAGAGAACGGCCTGGGCCGGAAAACGCTCACGGCGGAGGCGCAGGAGAAGCTCCTCTCCCACGCCTTTCCCGGTAACGTGCGCGAGCTAAGGGCTGTGGTGGAACTGGCCGTGGTGATGGCAGATGAAAGTATGATAGAGGCCCACGACATAAACCTGGCTGCCAATAATAGCGAAAGGGACTTCCTGTCAAAAGAACGCCCGCTGCGCGAGTATACCACCGAAATCATCCAGCGCTTCCTCGACAAGTACGAAGGCAATGTGCTGCTGGTAGCCGATAAGCTGGATATCGGCAAGTCCACCATCTACCGCATGATCCAGAACAATGAACTGGTGACGAGGTAGCATCGCGGGTATGTCCTTCACTGCAGCAGCTAAGTTTCATACTTTCCAGAAAGCTGCCTTACTGATTCCACAAAGTATAAACGCTCTCTGGCACAAGACACTGAGCTCAATTTTATAAAGCAGAACATAAAGTATGGCTGGCGTTTTCAAACGGGCTTTCGGTATGGCAACAATTCATTTTATATGCTAAGTAAAGCAGAGCTGCTCCAGCAGCTAGAGGAGGAAAGAAACGCCCGTAGAGCCGCTGAGGATTTGGCCCAGTCCCGGCTGCATGCGCTGGAACAGTTGCAGAGGCAGCACGCTTACTTGCAGGAACCCCAGACCCCTTTTCCGGTTGCGGCACCTGAGCCAGACTGGCAAAAGATGCAGGCCGAGGTACAGGACGAGTACCCAAGTCCTGTATTCCGGCTAAGCTTCTCGGGAGAGATTCTTTCGGCTAACCTGGCTGCGCAGGACTTCATGTTTAGCGTGATCAGGCTGCGAGAGCAGGGCCTCCGACGGTTGCTACTGATGCACATCCGGCGCATTGAAAGGAAGCGCGGGAACAGGCCAGCCTCTTTCGATGTCTGCATCTCCGGCCGCTACTACCATGTGCTTTTCTACCCGGTGCCCAGAAGAGGGTACTTTAACCTGTACATGACCGATTTTACGGAACGGCGGAAGGCGGAAACGGCGCTGTCCGAAAGTCAGAGCCTGCTGCGGAACATTGCGCACACCATCCCCAATATTGTATATATCTATCATTTAGAAGAAGATAGGTGCATCTACATTAACGAACAGATCATGACTGTGCTGGGCTATAGCGTAATGGATATAGCCGAGATGGAGGGGCAGATATTCACTAACATCGTCGTACCCGAGCACCAGTACAGAATAGAGGAGCATACACAGCGGATGCGGGGCGCACGTGACGGCGAGGTGCTGGAAGTAGAGTACCTGGTCCGGACCAAGGGCAGAAGCGTAAAGAATATTTTCTGCCGCGAGAGCGTGTACAGGCGCAAAGACGATGGGCAGGTTCAGCTGGTCATCGGGTCGGCCGAGGACGTAACGCAGCTACGCCAGCAGAGCTACGAGTTGCGTCACCAGAAGGAGTTCTATGAGTCCATCCTCAACCATATCCCCTCGGATGTGGCCGTATATAACAACAAGCTGCAGTACCTCTTCGTGAATCCTGCTGCCGTAGGCGATAGTGAATTGCGCCGCTGGATAATCGGGAAGACGAATGAGGATTACAGCATCCTACGCAACATCCCGCCGGCACGCATGAAGCAACGTAGCCAGCACCTCCAGCGGGTGCTGGACACCAAAAGCAGCGTGGAGTTCGAGGAGCAGCTCACCCACAGCGGGGGCAAGAAATCCTATTTCCTGCGCAGGTTAAACCCAGTGTTAAGCCCCCAGGAAGAAGTGGAGCTGATCATTAGCCACGGATTGAACATTACGGACCTGCGCCGCGCTCAGGAAGAGATCGTAGCCAGTGAGGCGAAGAACCGCGCCATACTTGCCGCCATACCCGACCTGATGTTCATCATTGATGCGCAGGGTGATTACCTCGACATGAAAAATGAGGCGCAGAAGCACCTGCTCGTGCCCAAAGAGCAGGTGATCGGCAACAACATTTACCAGCTGCTGCCGGCTGAGCTCGCCTCAAGGTTTATGGATTTGATAGCCAAGGTGATCAGCACCGGGTGGTACGAGCGGGTAGATTACGAGCTTGATCTGCCGGACGGGCTCCGCCACTACGAGGGACGCATCCTCAAGTATAACGACACAGAGGTACTGACCATAATCCGGGATATAACTGATGAAAGAAAGGCGGCGCAGGAAGTAAGGGAGAAGAACGAGTTCATCCGGCAGGTGCTCGACGCAAGCCCCAGCCTGATTTACGTGAAGGATGCGGAAGGCAACATCGTGCTGGCAAACCAGGAGTTTGCCAGGCTATTTGATAAACCGTTGCATGAAGTGCTGGGGTATAACAACGCTGATATCCATCACAATAAAATTGAATCCGACTCATACTTTGAAACTGATCGCCAGGTAATTGCCGAGCACCGCGAAATAAGGGTGGAGGAGCGCCACACAAGTATAACCGGAGAAACCATGTGGTTCGATACGGTGAAAAAGCCGCTCATTACCAGCGATGGGAAGGTGAACGTGTTGGGGATTTCTACCAACGTTACGGAGCAGCGCCTGGCCGACAGCCGCCTGAAGGCAAGCGAAGAACAGCACCGCCTGCTGTCGGAAAACTCCAAGGACATCGTGAGCCTGCACAACCTGGACGGCAGCATTATCTACGTCTCCAAGGCCGTGGAGGAAATGCTGGGGTATACCCAGGAAGAAGTGCTGCAGCGGCACCCCAGTGAGTTCATTCCCCCGGAGGATGTAGCGGCAGTAGGTGCGCAAGTTGTGCAAGATGCCTTTGAGCAGAAGCAGAACACCACGCTGCAGTACCGCCTGATCCGCCGGGACGGCTCGAAAATTTGGGTAGAGGCCAACATACGCCCCATCCTGAACGAGCAGGGAGAGCCGGTGAAGCTTCAGTCAGCGCTCCACGATATCACCCATCGGCGCGAATCGGAAGTGGCCCTGCGGCATAGCGAGAAAAGGTACCGCGACCTGATCAACTACAGTCCGGCCTTCATCTGCACCCACGATCTGAGCGGCGTGATCCAATCGGTGAACCCGTACCTGCTCAACATGCTGGGCTACACGGCCGAAGAAATGGTTGGCCACAGCCTACTGGAGTTCTTCCCCAGGCAGAGCGAGGAAGGGTTTATACTTTACCTGCAGCAGTTCGGCACCCGGAGCCTGGTGGATGGCGTCCTGACGATCCTGAACAAGGAGAAAGAGGTGCGCTACCTGTATTATAAAAACTATAAGGTGGAGGAACCGAACCTGGCACCGTACATCATCGCCATTGCCCAGGACATTACCGACCGCATGCGGACAGAGCAGGAACTGTTGCGGGCCAAGGAGGCGGCAGAGGAGTCGGCACGTGTAAAGGAGAACTTTATGGCCAACATGAGCCATGAGATACGAACGCCGATGAACGGTATTCTGGGCATGGCTACCCTCCTGCGGAAAACAGAGTTGGATGAGGGCCAGCAGAATTACCTGAATATTATCCGCCAGTCCGCAGAGAATCTCCTTGTCATCATCAACGACATCCTGGACATCGCTAAGATTGAGGCAGGCAAACTGGAACTGGAGGAAATCCCCTTCAACCTGAGCGAAACCGTGCAGCACGCCTTCCAGACCTTCATCTATAAGGCGGAGGAGAAGGAAATTGCCTATACCCTCAGGGCAGCCCAACAGAGTTACCCGACCGTGGTGGGCGACCCGTACCGGCTGAACCAGGTGCTGCTCAACCTCCTGAGCAACGCGATCAAGTTTACCGAGGAAGGCGGCGTTACACTGAGCTGCCAGGTGCTGGAGGAGCAGCAGGACCAGCTGACCGTGGAGTTTGCGGTAACAGACACAGGCATCGGCATCCCGCCATCCAAACTCGACTACATATTCGAGGGCTTTAGCCAGGCCTACTCCAGCACCACGCGCAAGTACGGCGGCACGGGCCTTGGCCTCAGCATCTGCAAAACTCTGATTGAAATGCAGCACGGGCACCTTTGGGTGGAGAGCAAGGAAAATGAGGGCAGCACGTTCCGGTTTATACTTTCCTTCCCGATATCGGCAGTGGAGCAGCCGGAGTTGCAGGAGGAAGAGCCCGACTTCAGCAGCATGGGCGAGATAAAGGTACTGTTGGCAGAAGACAACGAGATCAACATTTTCCTGGCGCAGGCGATTCTGGAAAGTTGGAGCGCGCAGGTGGAGGTGGCACGCAACGGCAGGGAGGCGGTGGAGATGGCCACACAGCGCCTCTATGACGTGATCCTGATGGATATACAGATGCCGGAAATGAGCGGCATAGATGCCACGCAGGAAATCAGGAAACTATCTGAGGAGCAACACGCAGCCGTTCCGATCATTGCCCTGACGGCCAATGCCCTGAAGGGGGACGCGGAGAAGTACCTGGCCGCAGGGATGAACGACTATATTTCCAAGCCCTTTGAGGAGGATAAGCTGTTCCGGAAGATCGAGGCGCTCCTACCCCACCGCAAGCAGCAGGACTCACAGCCGGGAGCAACAGCGGTAGGCACAGCAAGTATAGCCAATGAGCCCCTCTACGACCTGGCGATGCTGGAGAAGATTGCCCGCGGCAACGAGGAGTTCATGCGGCGCAGCAAGCGGCTGATCGTGGAGACGGTGCCGGCCACGCTCGCAGACATGCAGCAAAAGCGCGATGCACAGGATTGGAATGGGGTAAGTGCAGCGGCCCATAAACTGAAGTCCACCATAGACACCCTGCGTGTTTTACAGGTGAAAGAAGCAGTGCTCCGGATAGAGGGCGATGCGAAAAACCTGGAATTCCGGCCGCAGGTGAAAGCTGATATTGCTTTGGTTATACAGGTGATGGAGCAGGTGATAGACCTGCTGAAGGGCGATCTGCAACGGAAGTAAACCGTACTTGCCGCTGCTTTTTGAAGAGAAAGGCTGCTAGTATGGTTTATACTTATGGAGCCTATAAGACTGGCGGCAACTGCTAAAAGTATAAACCTCAGCCATGGATTTCGTATCTTACCCTACTTAAGGTAAAAGCGAACTGCCATGCAGCACCCACAACTCCAAGACCTGCCCGACCTCATTCAACTGCGCCAGACCCTGCACCGGTACCCCGAGTTATCCGGAGCCGAAACCGCTACAGCCAGGCGCATTGTGTCCTTTCTGGAAAAGTATAAACCCAGCTCCATACTGACGCAGGTGGGCGGCACAGGCGTAGTGGCCGTGTTTGAGGGTGCTGATCCAACAACGGGCCCTACCATACTTTTCCGTAGTGAGCTGGACGCCCTGCCCATTCCGGAGGAAAACCCGGATTTAAAGTATACTTCAGAAGTAGCGGGAAAAGCTCACCTGTGCGGCCACGACGGGCACATGGCCATTTTAGCCGGGCTGGCCAGCCTGCTGCACGCCAATAAACCGGCCAAAGGCCGAGTGGTCCTGCTTTTCCAGCCGGCGGAGGAAACGGGTGCGGGCGCCCGTGAGATGCTTCAGGACGAACGGCTCCAGCAGCTGCAGCCCGATTACGTGTTTGCGCTGCACAATTTGCCGGGCTACCCGCTGCACCAGGTGGTCGTGAGGGAAAACGCCTTTGCCGCCGCCTCCACCGGTATGGTTGTAGAACTGCAGGGGCACCCCTCGCATGCCGCCGAGCCAGAAAACGGACTGAACCCCGGCGAGGCGATGGCCGAAATCATACTTGCCTTCCACCAGATCATCCGCCAGAAAACACTTTTCCAGGACCTCACGCTGCTGACAGTGATACATGCCCGGCTAGGCGAAGTGGCCTTTGGCACGAACCCCAGTTTCGGCACCGTGATGTCCACCCTCCGGGCCTTCCAAACCCGTGACCTGCAAAAACTGAAGGAAATGGCGGCACAGCAGGTACAAGCAGCTGCCGAAAAGTATTGCCTCAAGTATAAAATCAATTTTGTGGAAGAATTTGCGGCAACGGTAAATGATAAGGATGCGGTGCAGCTGGTGCGGCAGGCGGCGGAAAAGTTGCAACTGGAGATGCAGGAGAGCGTACAGCCGTTCAGGTGGTCCGAGGACTTCGGGCATTTTACGGCAAAGTATAAAGGGGCGATTTTCGGGCTTGGTGCCGGCACCGCGCACCCGCAGCTGCACCACGCCAACTATGATTTTCCCGATGCGCTCATCCCCACAGGGTCCGCCTTGTTTTACGAAATCATGCAGCAGATCCTCCAGCCATAAGAACTTATGCTTCACAGCTCTTACATCGAGATAAGTAAATCAGCACTTCAAAACAACATCGATTTCATCCGACGCGAAATTGGCCCTGACGTTCAGTTTTCATCGGTGGTAAAAGGGAATGCCTATGGCCATGGCATCGAGCAGTTTGCCCCGCTGGCGCAGGCCTGTGGCATCAACCATTTCTCCGTCTTCAGTGCCGATGAGGCTGACCGCCTGCTCAAAAACATCCCTCAGCCCGCCACTATCCTGATCATGGGCTACCTGGACAACCCGGAGCTGGAGTGGGCCATTCGGCACGACATGGAGTTTTTCGTGTTCGAGCTGGATAGGCTGCAGGAAGCCTCGGCCATGGCCAGAAAGCTGGGGAAAAGCGCCAAAATACACCTGGAACTGGAGACGGGCATGAACCGCACCGGTTTCGACAAAGCCGCGCTGGCCCGCGCGGAGGCATTTCTCGCCAGCCACCGATCCGAGGTAGAACTGCAGGGCATCTGCACCCATTTTGCGGGCGCAGAGAGCATGCAGAACCATGAGCGGGTGCTGCGCCAGCTGCAAAAGTATTACCGGCAGGTAGCGCGTTTGCAGCAGGCCGGGCACCTGCCCAGGCAACGCCACACGGCTTGCTCTGCCGCCATGATCTCCTACCCCGAGACCCGCATGGACATGGTGCGCGTGGGCATCATGCAGTATGGCCTCTGGCCCAGCCCCGAGACGTATAGCCGGTACATCAGCCGGCAGCAGGAGAAAAAAGACCCGCTGCAGCGCCTGATTAACTGGAAGAGCCGCATCATGAGCCTCAAAAGCGTGCCGCAGGGCGAGTATATTGGCTACGGCACCTCGTTTCAGGCGCCGCGCGATATGGTACTGGCCATTGTGCCCGTGGGCTACGCCTGGGGCTACAGCCGTTCCCTCAGTAACCAGGGGCAGGTATTGATAAAGGGCACGCGCGCGGCCGTGGTTGGTAATGTGAATATGAACGTGATGATGGTGGACGTAACGGACATTCCGGATGTAGAAAAAGACGACGAGGTGGTGCTGCTGGGCAGGCAGGGCAAGGAAAGTATAACCGTGGCCTCGTTTGGGGAGCTAAGCACGCAGCTGAACTATGAGCTGCTCACGCGCCTTCCACTGAACATACCCCGCTACATAATAGACTGATACGCCTTTATACTTCAAGCTATTGCTCAGCCATCCCCTCCAATCCCATACTTGACATAAATCCGCTGCTCAGGCAATCTTTCCAGTAGCTGAAAACAGACTTCCCCGGGTCCCTGGTAACGGTGATCGTGCCTTGCCGCGGCTTCTCGCCCTTGCTGGGATTGCTGTCTTTTATCGCTACCTTGTCGGCCACTTTCGAGAGCACCTTTTTACCGAAACTCTGTTCCCCGCCCGTGCCCTTGGTGAGCAGATCCAGCTTCAGGTTGTTGTAATGCAGGTGCATGCTGCCGTTTGCCTGCGCCTTATTTAGCTCCACCCTGAACTTTCCGCGGGTTACATGGCCGCTCTCCACCCTGACAAACCCGGTTGGCATGAGGATAGGGTTCAGCATCTGCAGGTTCGTTTCCCCAATCGTTCCCTCCAACGTATGAAAGCCGTTTTCATCGAGCAGCGGCAGGCGTATGGTTACCTCCAGCAGTGCCCTGTCCATCACCTTCGTGCTTGCTTTAACGATAGTGGGCTTCTCCCTTGTCACCTGCCCCTTTATGTTGGATATATTGCTGAAGCCGGCGTTAAGGTGATGAAAGGTGATATGCCCCCGCTCCGCAGCCTCCGGCACCAGCTCCGCGTAACGGATATAGCCGCTCTTCAACTCCAGCGAGTCGATCAGAAAAGGCGTTTTTATACTTTGCACCAGTTCGTGCGGCAGCTTCTTCCTTCCTTTATCCTGAAAGTTCTGCTTATCCTTGAAAGCCGTGAGCGTAGGGCTTTGCAGCAGGGCGTACTTCACCCGGACGGTGTTGTGGCGGGAATGCTCCCCGAAGTCTATCCCCTTTAGCCATACCTGCGCGGCCTCCGCCTCCTGGTGCGTGACGGCCTCTCCTTTGGCACGCGCCATCGCGGCCGGTTCAGCCAGGGGCACTATTTTTATACTTTGCAGCAACAGCTCACCTGCCTGTGTATCCACGTTGATGGAATCGGTGCTGAGTTTGTAGAACTCATCCGGGAAGAGGACATGAGCGTTTGCGCCAGCCAGCTTATACTTCTTCCCGTAATAGGCCCTTCCTTTTGCCAGGAAAGATGCGCTATCGAGCCTGAAGTCATCTACGGCAAGCTGGAAGCTCCTAAGGGAGAAGAGCGTATCGGGAGCAGTGCCATCGCGGTAGTAGAGGTTTGCCTGCCGCACGTTAATCTTCCCGATAGCCAGCCCCTGAAGAAACCCTTCGGCTGTTTCGTGCAGTGGCTGGTGCGCTGGCGTGGTATCCGCCTGCATCACCGACAGCAGCAATGTTGGCTGCTGCACCACCAGCTCGTCGAGCCGCACCTCCTGTTTTAAAAAGGCCCTGGTATAGCTCAGCTTCCGCAGGTTTATCGTTCCGGTGCGAAGCTCCAGCAAGGTGCGCGGCACCTTTTGCCCCTGCTTGCTCAGTTGCTGCCACCTTTCGTGGTCCGGCTTCAGAATTAAACTGTCCACGGAGAGGCTGCCGAGAAAGGGCGAGGTTTCCAGGCCGTGCAGGTGCAGGCGGTACACGCCCTTAGACTGCGCTGCCACCATGCGTTCCAGCCTGTGCTGCATCCAGATCGTGAAGAAGAAAAGCCCTACGAAGAGAAAGACGGCCACGCCCACCACCCAGGCTGCTGCCTTTAGCCATCTTCTTGCCTTTATAGAACTTTTATCGGGGTTGTCTCGCATGTATACACAGTTTTTGCATACCATACGCATAATTTAAGGTGCAGCCGACGCGTGGCGCGTAAATATTCGATCTTAACTTACAAAGAGGAAGATTTTTATACTTTCGGCCATGAAAAAAGTATAGTAATAAGTCGATGCGGCCGTACCTTAGCCCTACTTTCGCACGGCAGGATTAACAAACCACTCAATCAAGGAAACTATGAACTCCCCGAAATGGATCGACCGTATCCTGTACCCGTTTGCACACCATACGTTGGATCTGCCGGCAGGGAAAATGCATTACGTGGACGAAGGCGCCGGCGATCCGATTGTGTTTGTGCATGGCACCCCCACCTGGTCATTTGTGTGGCGGCAGCAAATAAAATCCCTTAGCCGTGCCTACCGCTGCATCGCCCCGGATCATCTGGGTTTTGGCTTGTCTGAGAAGCCTGCTGCTCTTGCCTATACGCCGGAAGCACACGCCGATAACCTGGAACAGCTCATCAACCACCTGCAGCTAAAGAACATCACACTGGTGGTGCATGACTTTGGAGGGCCGGTAGGACTGCGGTATGCGTTGCGGCACCCTGAGAACGTAAAAAACCTCGTGATCCTGAACACCTGGATGTGGGGCCTGGCAGCAGAAAGCAGCATGATGAAGATCAGCCGCTTTATGGCCGGTGGCGTAGGCAGGTTTCTATACTTGCAGCTAGGCTTTTCGGCTAAGGTGCTCCTGCCACAGGGCTACCACGAAGGCAAGCACCTGACAAAGGACATCAAACGACACTACCAGAAGCCCCTCTCCACCGCCGCCAGCCGCCAGGGAACCTGGCAATTTGCCAAAGCCCTGCACGACTCCGGGCCATACTTTGCGGAGCTGTGGCAGCAACGCGAGAGGCTACGAAGTATAAACAAGCTTATACTTTGGGGCGAGAAGGATAAGCTGCTGCCGCTGCACTTGCTGGCTACCTGGGAGCAGGAGTTTCCGGAGGCAAAAGTAATAAAGTATAAAGCCGGCCATTTTGTGCAGGAAGAGCGCGGCGGTGAAGTGGCGGACGCGATCCGTAGTTTTATCGAAAGCCACTGAAAGCAAAAGCAGCATAGGTGTAAACGTATACCTATGGCTGCTTTCATAACTTTGCTTCCGGTTACTTTTTCTGATGGCGCTCCTGCAGCACCGCCACCACATCTTTGAGCTCCAAACCTGTGGCAGCCAAAAGCACCAGCAGGTGATACAGCAGATCAGCCGCTTCGCCTTTCATGGTGTCCAGCTTGCCGGCTACGGCATCGATAACAGTTTCAACGGCTTCCTCCCCCACTTTCTGGGCGATCTTGTTCACGCCTTTGTCAAGCAGGAAATTGGTATAAGAGCCTTCCACCGGATGGGCTTTGCGCTCCTGAATTACCTGCTCCAGCTGCGCGATAAACTGAAAGGCTTTCACTCTTTCAGCCGTCTCTTCCTCGCCAAAGCAACTGGTGCTGCCGGTGTGGCAGGTGGGCCCGTTCGGCTTTACCTTGATCAGCAGGGAATCATTATCACAGTCTTCGGCAATACTGACCACTTCTAAGGTATGGCCGGAGGTTTCGCCTTTGGTCCAGAGGCGGTTTTTGGAGCGCGAGAAGAAAGTGACGAGTCCCTGCTGCCGCGTTTTGTCCAGCGCCGCCTGGTTCATGTAGCCCAGCATCAGCACCTGGCCGGTTTGGTTATCCTGTATCACGGCAGGCACTAGGCCGCCGGCTTTATCGAAATCTAACATAGTTAGAAGGTTAGAAGGTTAGAGAGTTGAGGAGTTACTCATTCGCTCAATAAGTCATCCACGCATTAAAATTAAATCCGCACCGCCACGCCCTGCTGCTTCAGGTACTGCTTCAGGTCCGGAATGGCCAGTTCTCTAAAGTGAAATAAACTGGCGGCCAGGGCTGCATCCGCATTTGCCTTCAGAAAGGCATCAGCAAAGTGCGCCATACTTCCGGCACCGCCCGAGGCAATCACCGGCACGGTAACAGCATGGGCCACCTCACTAGTAATATCCAGCGCGAAACCTGCTTTAGTCCCGTCGTTGTTCATACTTGTCAGCAGGATCTCCCCGGCACCTAAGTCCACCACTTGCTTGGCCCAGTCAACGGTTTGGTGTTCGGTTTCTATCGTTCCGGCACGGGTGTATACTTTCCAGCCAGTGGCTTCTTTATACTTGGTATCGATGGCCACGGTCACGCATTGGCTGCCAAAGTACCTGGCCAGTTCCGCAACCAGTTGTGGGTTTTTGATGGCGGATGAATTCACAGATACTTTATCGGCCCCGTTTTGCAGCAGCACCTCCACATCGGCGACGGAGCTGATGCCACCACCCACGGTAAAGGGTATGTCGATGTGGCGGGCAATGTCGCGCACTAACTCTGCAAATGTCTTGCGGCCTTCGTTGGTGGCAGTGATGTCCAGAAACACCAACTCATCGGCGCCTTGCCGGGCGTACCATTTTGCCAGCTCCACAGGGTCTCCGGCATCGCGGATGTTCTCGAACTGCACTCCTTTTACGGTGCGGCCGTCTTTAATATCCAGGCAGGGAATAATGCGCTTGGTTAGCATATAAATCGTTCTAAGTCTTTTAAACTGATAGTGCCTTCGTAAATGGCTTTCCCAATGATGGCTCCTGCAACGCCGATCTCCTGCAATTGCTCCAGGTCATCCACGGTGGTTACGCCGCCACTGGCAATAATGCCGGCTGCCGGTTGCGTCAGTTTCAGGTGGCGGTAGGTGTTGAGGGATGGCCCTTGCAGTTTGCCGTCTTTGCTCACGTCAGTGCAGATAAACAGCTGGGCCCCTGTCTGCACATAGCCCGAGATGAAATCCTGCAGCGGGAATTTGCTTTCTTCGGTCCAGGCGGAGATGGCGATGTTGGTGCCCTTGAAATCGGCTCCGATGATGATCTTATCCGCCCCATACTTTAAAAGCCAACTTTTCACTGTTTCCGGCTCGCGAACGGCGATGCTTCCAGCTGTGATTTGCGTTGCGCCTGCGTCAAACGCCTGTTTCACTGCTTCATCCGACTGCAAGCCGCCGCCAAAGTCGATGGTGAGGTTGGTGTTCGAGGCTATACTTTCCAGCACGCCCAGATTCACCGGCTTGCGGGCACGGGCTCCGTCCAGGTCTACCAGGTGCAGGCGCTTGATGCCACTGGCCTCAAAGCGCTTGGCTACCTCCAGCGGATTGCTGTCGTAGGTGGTTTGCCGTGCGAAATCGCCTTCAGTCAGGCGCACGCACTGGCCGCCGATTATGTCTATGGCAGGGATAATTTCCATCATAAGGCAAGGAAGTTTTTAAGTATCTGTGAACCGGCAGCGCCGCTTTTTTCGGGGTGAAACTGCGCGGCGTAGAAGTTTTTATACTGCAGAGCTGCTGAAAAGGGCTCCGGGTAAGAGGTCTGGGCGATGGTATACGCACTTACCGGCACGTAATAGCTGTGCACATAGTAGACATACTCTTGTTCCTGCAGCCCCTCAAATAATGGTGTCTGTAAGTTTTCCAATTGATTCCAACCCATGTGCGGCACCTTTAAATCGGTTTCAAAGTGCTTTACCGGCAGCGGAATGATGTTGAGCAGGTCAGTGTTGCCTTCTTCGGAGTGCTGGCAGAGCAATTGCATGCCCAGGCAAACACCAAAGAAAGGCTGCTCCAGCGTGGGCAGCAGTTTGTCCAGGTTGCGGGCTTTTAGCTGCGTCATCGCCGAGGCCGCCTGCCCCACCCCCGGAAAAATCACCTTGTCCGCCGCCTTGATCGTCTCGGCATCCGCGCTTAAGGTGGCCTGCACGCCCAGCCGCTCCAGCGCAAACTGCACCGACTGCACGTTTCCGGCTTTGTAATCAACTATAACCAGGTTCATCTTTTAAAATTACGAATGAATAATGATGAATTATGAATCAGTGCTAAAGTATAAATCCTGCCAATCTTATAATCCTGCAAATCCTGATCTAAAACAAAAAAGCCTGACTCGTCTCGGAGTCAGGCTTTTGAAAATGTATAGCAATTAAACTACTGTCAAATTCATAGGCGTACGGCTCCGAAACTGTTGCTTCGTGCATGGTGATGGTGCATATGAGCCATGGTGCCTTTCATTGCTGCAAATATACGGCGGGCAAAGTATAAAACCATAACACAATCACTATTTCTTCGCGGACTATACGTTATACTTCATTTCAGAATATCAGCAATTGGCTTAAATTTGAAGTATGAAAAAGATACTTATACTTGCTGGGGTGTTTGCCGTGACAATGGCGCAGGCACAACAGCGCATGACCCCGGAACTGCTCTGGAAACTGGGCCGTGTTTCTGCCGAGACGGTAACACCAGACGGTAAGTCGGTGCTATATGGCGTGACCTACATCAACATGGATGAGAACAGCGGGGAGCGCAACCTCTACGCCATTCCTGTAACAGGTGGCCAGCCAACGCAAATCACTTCTACCAAGGGCGGCGAGAGCGTGGTGCATATAGATAAGACGACCGGCAACATCGTGTACCTGCACAAGGGCCAGCTATGGCAGCTAACCGGCGGCAAAGGCGAGCCCAAGCAGCTCACCAACGTGCAAGGCGGCCTGAGCAACGTGCGCTTCTCACCGGACGGCAAGCACCTGCTCTTCTCCCGCGAAGTGGAAGTAAAGGAGGTACACAGCACTGACAAGTATCCGGAACTCAAAAAATCAGATGCCTACGTGTACGACGACCTGAACTACCGCCACTGGGACACCTGGGAGGACGGTAAATTTCAGCACGTTTTCTTTGCTCCTTACGCTGATGGTAAAGTAGGCACGCCGGTAGACATTATGCCAGGCGAGCCTTATGATACGCCACAGATGCCTTTTGGCGGTAAGGAAGACATGATATGGACGCCGGACAGCAAGGCTATACTTTATGTGAGCAAGAAAAAGTATGGCAAGGAGTACGCCGTGAGCACCAACACCGACATTTACCGCTTCGACATCGCCAGCCGCAAGACCACAAACCTGACCGAGGACAACAAGGGCTACGACACGCAACCACTTTACAGTGCCGACGGTTCTAAATTGGCCTGGTTGCAGATGGATGAAGACGGCAACGAAGCCGATCAGAATGAGCTGATCATACTTGACACCAATTCCGGTAAAAAGTATAACCTGACCAAAGACTGGGACGAGACAATCAACTCCTTTGAGTGGAGCCACGACGGCAAAAAGATCTGGTTTGTAGCCCCTACCAAAGGCACGATCCAAGTTTTCGACGTTTCGCTTCCCAAAAACCTGGACAAGTTCGCGGCTAAAAGTATAAAGCAGGTGACCAAAGGACAGTTCGACGTGAACGGCATCGTGGGGCAAGCCGGCAACAACCTGATCGTGTCGCGCAACGACATGAACCACGCGCCGGAGCTTTACCGTTTGGAGCCAAAATCGGGTAAGCTGACGCAGCTCACGAAGGTAAATGACGAAGTATACTCGAAGCTTGCCATGAGCAAAGTAGAGCCGCGCATTACCAAAGCCAGTGATGGCAAAGACCTTTTTTCGTGGGTAGTGTATCCGCCTAATTTCGACCCAAACAAGAAATACCCTACCCTCTTGTACTGCCAGGGTGGACCGCAATCGGCTTTAACGCAGTTTTACTCTTACCGTTGGAACCTGCAACTCATCGCGGCACAGGGTTATATTGTGGTGGCGCCAAACCGTCGCGGCATGCCGGGCCACGGCGAAGAGTGGAACCGCCAGATCAGCGGCGACTGGGGCGGCCAGCCTATCCGCGATTACCTGTCTGCCATTGACGATGTAGCCAAAGAAGCTTATGTAGATAAGGATAATTTAGGTGCCATTGGTGCCAGCTACGGTGGTTATTCGGTGTTCATGCTGGCTGGTTTGCACGAGGGCCGCTTTAAAACCTTTATCGCCCACGACGGCTTGTTTGACATGCGCAGCTGGTATGGTACTACCGAAGAAATGTTCTTTGCCAACAACGAGCTGAAAGGCCCCTACTGGGATACTAAGTCGCCGCAGAGCTACAAGGAGTTCAACCCAAGCGAGTACGCCAGCAAATGGGACACGCCGATCCTGATCGTACAGGGCGGGCAGGATTTCCGCGTTGGCATAGAGCAGGGCTTGCAGGCTTTCCAACTGGCACAGCTCAAAGGCATCAAGAGCCGCCTGTTATACTTGCCGGATGAGAACCACTGGGTGCTACAGCCGCAAAATGCGATTGTGTGGCAGAGTGAGTTCTTCAAATGGCTCGACGAAACACTGAACAAAGAAGTAAACTAACGAATAAAAGCCCGGTGCAGTGTTGCACCGGGCTTTTTGTTTCTTGTCAAGTAAGGAATTGTCCCCTTGAGGACAAGTGAGAACGAGAGTTCGAAACTTGCGACCATAGGTCAAGAGGGGTGTTTACTCCTGCATGATAAACATCCCCCTCCCCCTTCAAAGGGGGACTTCTTCTAAATTTGTAGCCGTTGTTGGTGTTATCACCAACAACCACACGTTAGCAATGAGGCAAATTCAAATACCAACAGTACCAAGCCTCTAAATTGAATGAGTTTCCTTGTTGAAGTTAAACAAACCGGCTTGGTTGTCGGTGATAACACCAACAACGGCACGAAACTAAAGTATAAAAGCCCGGAACAATGGAGTACCGGGCTTTTTCTTTATTGTCAGAAAAGGAAATTTCTTTTGCTGGCGCGGATTTGCAATCCGTGGCTTACTATAAAAGTGGATCTGCGATCTACTGGGCCAGAGGCGCAAACTATAGCCAAACACAAGCGAGGACGCTCGCGCCATGGGAATAGTATTCGAGCAACGAATAACGATCAACCAATAACGAATTCTAGAAACTCTCCCTTAACGCATAAGCCTGGCGCATCTGCTTAATCAACCGCTCAGATTCCTGGAAATTCAGCGTCTGCTGCCCATCGGAGAAAGCCTTTTCCGGCGTATAATGCGTTTCGAAGATCACGCCGTCCGCTCCGGCCATCACCGATGCTAAAGCCATACTGGCTACATAATCGCGCAGGCCGATGCCATGCGACGGGTCCACGATCACCGGCAGGTGGGTTTTCTCTTTCAGCACCGGCACTGCATTCAGGTCGAGGATGTTGCGGTAGGCTTTTTCGTAGCCACGGATACCGCGCTCGCAGAGCATGATCTTTTCGTTGCCGTTCGAGAAGATGTACTCGGCTGCCTGCAGTAATTCTTCCAGGGTGCCGGAAATGCCCCGTTTCAGGAGCACCGGTTTCTGCGCCTCGCCTAAGGCATCCAACAGGTTAAAGTTCTGGCTGTTGCGGGCTCCCACCTGGAATACATCCACGTAATCGATCATCTCCTCTATCTGCGACACCTGCATTACCTCGGTAATAATTTTGATGCCGTTCTCGCGGCAGATGCGGTGGAACGTCTTCAGGCCATCTATCCCCAGGCCGCGGAAGGCATAAGGCGAGCTACGCGGTTTGAACACGCCGCCGCGCATGATCTTCACGTTATTCTCCACCAGATGCGCCACTACTTTTTCAATCTGCTCCTCGCCCTCGATCGAGCACGGACCAGCCATGATGCTGAAATTGCCTTCGCCAACCGTCACCCCGTCACCTAGATCAATAACGGTAGGATTCACGCGCCACCTGCGCGAAATCAGCTTATACTCTTCCGACACGCGATGAATGTCGGCCACGCCTGGCAGTTGCCCGATCTGGCGTATGTCGAACTCCTTTTTGCCGATGGCCACCAGGTAGTGCGCCTGCTGCGTAACCACTTCGTTGGCTTTGTAGCCGATTTCCTGCACCTGCTTCAGAATGTTTTCTTTCAGCTCCGCCGGAATTCCTTGCTGCAGTTGTATAATCATATTAGTTTTTGATGCTTTCGATGAATGATTTAATATTTTCCGAGAGGCTTCCCTCCCGCTGCAGCGCCTTCACGAAAGCACTGCCGATGATGGCTCCGCTGGCATGTTTACAAGCTGCCTCGAACGTGCCTTTATCATGGATGCCGAAACCAATCACGCCCGGGTGCTGCAGCTGCATGCCTGCCACGCGCTGAAAGTATACCTGGCTTTGCTCGGCCAGCCCCACCGTTTTACCCGTAGTGGACGCTGACGATACCATGTAAATAAAGCCATTGCTGTGGCTGTCAATCTCGCGGATGCGCGCCTCCGGGGTTTGTGGCGTGATGAGGAATACCTTGCTCAGGTTATACTTCTCGAACAGCTCCTTGAACTCCTCCACATACTGGTGCAGGGGCAGGTCCGGAAGGATGATGCCATCCACACCCACCTCAGCGGCTTTCTGGCAAAATCGTTCCACCCCGTATTGCATCACCGGGTTCAGGTAGCCCATCAGCACCAGCGGAATCTGTGTTTTCTGGCGGATGTCCTGCAATTGCTCAAACAGCTTTGAAATGGTCATACCGTTCTTTAGGGCCACAGTGCTGCTGGCTTGTATGGTAGGCCCATCGGCCAACGGATCGGAAAAAGGCATACCGATCTCCAGCAGGTCTACGCCATTTTTCTCCAGCTCAAGTATAACCGATTCGGTATCGTTCAGGTTGGGAAAGCCTGCTGTGAAGTATACCGAAAGTATACCCTTCGGCTTCTGTGCAAACAGGCTTTTGATTCTATTTTTCATCGAAGTGAAAATGCTTTAGGTAGGTAGATAAATCTTTGTCGCCGCGGCCGGACAGGTTGATCACCACGATATCGTCCGGTTTGGCCTTTAGCCGCTCCAGCACTGCCAGCGCGTGCGCACTCTCCAGGGCCGGAATAATGCCTTCTAACCGGGTTAGCTCCAGCACGGCTTGCAGGGCCTCTTCGTCGGTGGCGTTCTCGAAGTGGGCACGGCCGCTCTCAAACAAGTGTGCGTGCAGCGGACCAACACCCGGGTAATCTAATCCTGCCGAGATAGAGTAGGGTTCTGTGATCTGTCCGTCCTCGGTCTGCATGAGCAAGGTACGGCTGCCATGGATGATACCGTCCTTACCAAGTATAGAAGTAGCCGCCGACTCACCGGAATGAACTCCTTTGCCCGCTGCCTCTACGGCCACCAACTGTACTTCCGGCTCATCGAGGTAGTGGTAAAAAGCACCCGCCGCGTTGCTGCCGCCGCCCACGCAGGCTACTACAAAAGTTGGCAACTCAGTACCTTCCTTCTCCCGCAACTGCGCCCGAATCTCCTCGGATATCACCGCCTGGAAACGGGCCACCATGTCCGGGTACGGGTGCGGCCCCACTACTGAGCCAATGATGTAGTAGGTATCTTCCGGGTTGTTAATCCAGTCACGGATAGCCTCGTTGGTAGCGTCCTTTAATGTTTTACTTCCGCTGATGGCTGCCACGACCTGCGCACCCAGCATCTTCATGCGGGCTACGTTCGGTGCCTGGCGCTCGATGTCGATCTCGCCCATGTACACGATGCACTCCAGCCCCATTAGCGCACACACCGTAGCCGTGGCCACGCCATGCTGGCCGGCACCCGTCTCGGCAATAATACGCTTTTTGCCCAGTCGCTTGGCCAGCAAAACCTGTCCGATGGTGTTGTTGATCTTGTGGGCGCCGGTATGGTTCAGGTCCTCACGCTTGAGGTATACTTTGGTATTATACTTCTGGGAAAGGCGCGGTGCAAAGTATAAAGGCGATGGGCGTCCTACATAATCCTTTAACAGCGCCTGCAGCTCCTGCTGAAAGTCCGGTTCCTGGATGATGCGCAGGTAGTTTTGCCGCAGCTCCTCCACATTGGGGTACAGCATCTCGGGGACGTAAGCCCCGCCGAACTTGCCGTAAAATCCTTTTTCGTTAACGTGATAGCTCATGTAGTTTGAGTCTTTTTATTCTATATCATAGCGCAAGCGTCCGCTTGTGCTGCCATTTTTCAGTATCGTCGGCACAAGCGGACGCTTGCGCCATTATTAACTTCGGATCAGCTCAAAAAGCTTCTTCAATTCCTCGACCTTCTTCAGTCCCGGCTCTTGTTCAAAGCCGCTGTTTACATCGATGCCGAAGGGCTGTGGACGTACTTCATCCAGGTGTTTGATGTTCTCCAGGTTCAGGCCGCCGCTCAGGAAGTATGGCTTTGGGGAGAGATAGCCTTTGAGCAGTTCCCAATCGAAGGGGATGCCGTTGCCGCCGTACTCCTGCCCTTTGGTGTCAAAAAGAAAGTAATCGGCACAGGACTCGTAGAGCAGTGTGTTCTCAAAAAGGAACTTACCGTCCATTGAAAACACCTTGATCACCTCCACGCCCAGCGCCTTAACCTCAGCGCATTGTCTGGGCGACTCCTTTCCGTGCAGCTGTACCGCGTCGAGTTTATACTTCTGCACAGTGGTTTTTATACTTTCCGGAGTAGCGTTCACAAACACACCGGTCTTTTTTATACTTGCTGGCAGCTCGGCCAGAAGTTCCGGGGTGATGTGCCCTTCCGCAAAGCGCTTAGAGCCTTCGTAGAAGATGAAGCCCATGTAATCGGGCCGGAGAGCCGCCACCTGCCGGATGTTCTCCGGATCGCGCATGCCACATACTTTAATTTTCACCACTCTTATCTTTTAACTCTTAACTCTAAACTATAGCAGGTTGCGCCAGAAGTTGCTTAAACTCTTTGATGAAAGCGGCGGCAGACTGGCCCGGGCGGCTGTTCTGCATAAAGGTCTCCCCAATCAGAAAGCCGTTATAACCCGCCTCTCGAAGCGTAACCAGGGTTTCGGGTTTGCTGATGCCGCTTTCCGAAATTTTGGTAATGCCGCTCGGAATGTGGTTGGCCAGCTCCAGCGAGGTGTTCACGTCCGTCACGAAGTCCTTCAGGTTACGGTTATTCACGCCCACCACCGTTACCTCGTCGCAGAGGGTTTGCTGCAGTTCTTCCAGGTTGTGCACTTCCAGCAGCACTTCCAGCCCCAACGAGCGGGCAAAACCTGCCAGCTGCTTCAGGCGCGCAGGCTCCAGCGCGGCGGCAATCAAAAGGATAACATCTGCCCCAATCGACTTCGCCTCCACGATCTGGTATTCATCCACCGTAAAATCCTTGCGCAGAATCGGACAGTAATTATACTTGCGCGCCGTCAGCAGGTCTTCGTTCTTGCCGCCAAAGTATGGCCCGTCCGTCAGCACCGACAGCGCCGAGGCGCCCGCCTGCATGTAGCTAACAGAGGTGCGCTCCACCGACACATAAGGGTTGATATCGCCTTTGGAAGGTGACTTGCGCTTGATTTCGGCAATGATACCGCTCTTGTCAGCGCGCAGCAGGTACCGCTCCAGGGAGATGCAAGGCGTTTCAAAGTATAAACTCTTCTCCAGCAGCTTCACCGGATAGAGCTCTTTACGTTCGGCTACTTCCTTATACTTGGTGGCGATGATTTGTTCGAGTATGTTCATGTTTTCTTTATTTAACCTCCCCCCTTACCCCCTCCTAAAAACAGGAGGGGGTGTTGAGAAAGCGACTTGTCTAATTTATTTGATAGGGCCAGCACTACTCAAATACAACAATAAGTATAAGAGTGATAACTCTTATTTACCCCCTCCTGTTTTTAGGAGGGGGCAGGGGGAGGTCTTACGCCTCCACCATTTTCTGATCGTTTACCAGGCTGTTAAACAATTGATAAGCCTTTCCGGATTCAAGTGTTTCTTTGGCTATACTTACCGCTTCCTGCAGCGCCAGCTCCGGACGCGCACATTGCAAGGCCATAGCAGCATTAGCTGATACTACGGCCGTCTGGGCCTCCGTGCCCTCTCCTTTCAGCACCTTCAGGAAGATCTCGGCAGCTGATGCGATACTTCCGCCCCCTTTAATTTGCTCTTGTGTCAGGGTAGGCAAACCGAGCGCCTTGGCATCCAGCAATACCTCCTGCCTGTCCGAAATTACTTTAAACGGACTTGTCAGCGATATCTCGTCGTAGCCATCCAAAGTATGGAGTATGGTATAGCGGGTGTCGGTCTGTTGGTACAGATAGCCGTACATACGCGCCAGTTCCAAGCTAAATACCCCCACGAGTTGGCGCTTTGGAAAAGCCGGGTTCACCATAGGCCCCAGCATATTGAAGAAGGTTTTCACGCCCAAATCTTTCCGTATCGGCCCCACGCTTTTCATCGCCGGGTGGAAGAGCGGCGCGTGCAGAAAGCAGATGTTATACTTCTCAATGCTGCGCTCCAAGGCATCTGTATCAGTCGTAAACTTAATGCCCAGCGCCTCAAGCACATTCGAAGAGCCGCAGGACGAGGACACGCCATAGTTGCCGTGCTTGGCCACGGCCACGCCATTAGCTGCAACTACAAAGGACGATAGCGTAGAGATATTAAAGGTATCCTTTCCGTCGCCGCCCGTGCCACAGAGGTCAATCGGGTTGTAAGCCTCCAGGTCCACGCGGTGGCAAAGCTCCAGCAGCGCGTCGCGGAAGCCTTCGAGCTCCTCCACCGTGATGCTGCGCATCATAAACACAGTCAGAAAGCAGGATACCTGGCTCTGGTTATACTTGCCTTTGGTGATATCGGCCAGCACCTCCCGCGCCTGCTCCTTGGTCAGGGTTTTATGTTCGAATAAGTGGTTTAGTATTTCTTTCATTTCATTTCTTAGTAACAGGTATCACGACACACGTAACACGACTCTTAACTTTAACTATCAGCCCTTAACTAAGTAACCAGTTCTTAATCATCTCGCGGCCATACTTTGTCAGCACTGACTCGGGGTGAAACTGCACGCCGCGCACCTTGTGGGCCTTGTGGCGTAGTGCCATGATGCGGCCCTGCTCGTCCACGGCCGTGGCGACCAGGCATTCGGGCAAATCCTCTCCTACCAGCCAGGAGTGATAGCGGCCGATTTCAAACTCCTTTGGCAACCCGTCAAAAAGTGGCTCTTCCTCACATATCACCTGTACCGGCGTGGCTACGCCATGCCATACTTCACTGCTATTGAAAAGCTTACCGCCATACACTTCCCCTATGGCTTGATGGCCGAGGCACACGCCAAACAGGTCTTTGCTGGAGCCATACGTGCGGATAATTTCTTTCAGCAGTCCCGCTTCGTCCGGAATGCCCGGGCCTGGCGAGAGCATAATCTTTTCATACTGCCCTACCTCTTCGAGCGTGGTTTTGTCGTTGCGGCGCACCGTGACGGTAGCCCCCATTTCCTGCAGCAGGTGCACCAGGTTATAGGTAAAGGAGTCGTAGTTGTCGATTACGAGTACGTTCATATCAGTTGATGTTTTGGGCCAGATCCAGGGCGCGGCGCAGCGCCATCAGTTTATTGTCTACTTCCTGCAGTTCGCTCTCCGGGTCAGAGGCCGCCACAATGCCGGCACCTGCCTGGAAGTAGAGTTTATAGTCTTTGCTCAGAAACGAGCGGATCATAATGGCGCTGTTGAAGTTGCCGTTGAAGTCGAGGAAGCCGATGCAGCCGCCGTAGAAGTTGCGGTTGGTAGTTTCATACCTATCGATGAGCTGCATGGCCTTGTACTTGGGCGCCCCGGAGAGTGTACCGGCCGGAAAGGTGCTGGCCACCATTTTCAGGGCATCCTCCTGGTTGTGCAGCGTGCCCGTTACTTTGGATACCAGGTGAATCACATGGGAGTAGAACTGAATTTCGCGGAAAGTCTCCACCTCCACGCTGTGGCCGTTGCGGCTCAGATCGTTGCGGGCCAGGTCCACCAGCATTACGTGCTCTGCATTTTCCTTCGGGTCGGCCAGCAGTTTCTCCGCCAGCGCGGCGTCTGCAGCATCGTCGCCCGTTCTGCGGAACGTGCCCGCAATCGGAAAGATGCTCGCCTTCTGGTCTTTGATCACCAGCTGCGCCTCCGGCGAGGAACCGAAGATCTTAAAGCTGCCGTAGTCGAAGTAGAACAGGTATGGCGAAGGGTTGATGGAGCGCAGGGCGCGGTAGACGTTAAACTCATCTCCCTGGAAGCCCTGTGCAAAGCGACGCGATAACACCAGTTGGAACACATCACCCCGGAAACAGTGTTCTTTGGCCTTGGCAATATTCTTCAGGAATTCCTGCCCTGAAATATTATGCTCCTCCAGGCCGGTGGTTTTGAAAGTAAAGCTAGGAATGTTGCGGCTGTTCAGGATCGCCTCCAGCTGGGCTATGCCATCATCCTCGCCCTGGTTATAGTTGTGCGCAAAAATATAGGCCTGGTTGGTGAAGTGGTTGATGGCGATGATGTGGCGGTACACGGCATAGTATAAATCCGGAATGCTGGCGCGGCCTTCTTTCCTGGTAATGGCAATGTCCTCATAGTAGCGCACGGCATCATAACTCATATAGCCAAACAAGCCGTTGTGGATGAAGTTAAACTGCTTGTTCTCCTCCACTTCAAAGCTTTTCGAGAAGCTGGCCAGCAGGCCCGGCACGTCTGTTTCTTTCGTGATGGCTGTTGTTCTGACTGATCCGTCTGGGAAGGTTTCGGTCAGCACCTCATCCTCAGCTTTTATACTTGCCATCGGGTTGCAGCAGATGTAGGAGAAGCTGTTCTCAGCGCCGTGGTAGTCGGAGCTTTCGAGCAGGATGCTGTTGGGGAACTTGTCGCGCAGCTTCAGGTACACGCTCACCGGCGTCAGCGTGTCGGCCAGGAGTTGCTTGTACGTGGTGCGGAGTTTATACTTTGTCATAGTTATTTAAGATGCTGAAAACAAAAAGGCCTGCCATTCTCGTGAACAGCAGGCCTTTTATACCTTTGGATTTAATGCTTTATATGTTACTTCATACTTGGCACAGAATAGCTGTTCACGATACTTCCTGTAACGTGCCACCACCATGCTGTATGAATATTTTGAATCACTGTATGTTTTATCTTTTTAGAGAAAAGGGAAATTCCCGTTCCCTGTGTTGCAAATGTAAAGGCTGAAGGAACAAAAGCAAACTATATCCCGAATTAATTTTTACTCGGCACCAAGTATGGATTCGTCATTATCCGCCAACTGCTCCAACGCCGTGCTGCCGCAGGTGTTCCGTATCAGGGTGCCATAGAAGCTGATGCTCTGCTCCAGTACTTCCACCGACAACCGCTCATTTACATTATGAATCAGCTGGGCACTCTCGCGTGTAACGGTCTGCGGCGCGAACCTGAAGATATTGGACGTGAGGTTGGTGTAGTGCTTCGCGTCGGTGCCTCCCGGAAAAAGTGCCGGCACCACGAGCACATCCGGAAACGTTTCCAGTATGGTAGCTTTGAGGGCCACGAAAATCCAGGTGTCCGTGGCTGTAACCGGCGAAGGGGGTGTGTATTCGCCCTGCCGCTCTATCTGCACACGCTCATCCTGTATGGCTTGGCGCACATGCCGCAGCACGGTTTGCTCGTCCTCCCCACTCAGGATACGCACGTTGAGCAAGGCCGTGGCCTGGCGCGGCAATACATTGGACTTTTCTCCTCCCGAGATTACGGTTGGCACCAGCTTGGTCCGGATCAATACATCTGTGGCGCGATCTTCAGACAGCTTTTTCAGAATCCTACCCTTGAACAAACCATAGTGCCGCATGGCAAATCTATACTTGCCGCCCATCCGCTCCGTCAAGATCTCCAGCGAGGCGCGGGTAGTGGCTGTCAGCCGAGGCCTAAAAGGGTTCTCGTGCAGCCGCTGTATCGCGCTGCTCAGAATCCCGATGGTTGTTTCAGCGGGAGGCGCGGAGGAGTGGCCCCCGCCGCCGTTTACCGTCAAAAGCAGGTTCAGACTGCCCTTGGCGGCGGTACCCACCAGCGCCAGCGGCTCCTGTATACCAGGCACCACGCCCTCCGCAATGGCCAGTCCCTCATCAAAAACCGCCTCCAGTTGCACGCCCTGCTGCTCCAGGTGCTGGGCAATCTTGCCGGCTCCCTCCTCGCCCCCGATTTCCTCATCATGGCCGAAGGCAAGGTACAAAGTGCGCTCAGGCTCATGCCCCTGCTTCAGCAACCGCTCCACCGCCTCCAGCATAGCGATCACCCTATACTTGTCATCCATGGTGCCGCGGCCCCACACGTAGCCCTCCTTTACTTTACCTGCAAACGGCTGCTCCTGCCACGCCGCGGCAGAGGCAGCCTCCACAGGCACCACATCGGTGTGGGCACTAAAGAGGATAGGTTTCAGGTGCTTATCCTGCCCCGCCCAGGTATATAGCAAGCTGTAGCTGTTGATCACCTCCACCTGCAGCCGCTCATGCACCAGCGGAAATGCCTTCGCTAAATACGCGTGCAGCTTCTCAAACTCAGCATACTTGAATTGTGCAGGATCAGTAGCGGAGACAGTCTCGTAGCGTACCAATGCGGCCAGCTTCTCGGCTGCACCAGCGCGCGCGTCCACCGTTGTGCTGTCTGGGGTAGAAAATGCAGTAATAGGTGATCCAAAAAAGGAAAGGCAGAAAAACAGCGAAAGGAAATACTTCATAACTACGGATACCCCAACCAGGAATTAAGCCTGCAAGGGCATCTTTAAACAATGCAATAAATAGCCCCATACCGCAGGGGTAAAGACTAAGCTATTGATTTTCTGCAACATTCACAATTGATTCCTGTTATCTATACCTGGTGGGGCCGGATACCGGAGAATTGCTGCCGCCTTATACTGTAGGTGTGGCAGAAGAAAAGGAAAAGCAGGTTTAATTTGAATTCTTCCCTTTATGGTGCTTCCTTTGTAGCCCTTCCGCCAAAACGCTTATAAATCCTTATGAGAAGAACGCGCACTGAACTGTTGTACAGAGATGCTTCCATTGCCATAGAATTTAACCCGGTAGAAGAGTGGATCTACGCCAACTGGCGTGGTTACCAGAACTATGAGTCGGTGGTAGCAGGATGCGAGAAACTGCTGGTACTGATGAAGGAAAAGGCCTGCTTCCGGATTCTGAACGATAACACGCACGTGGAGGGGCAGTGGTCTACGGCAGCCGGATGGGTGGCTTCAGACTGGTTCCCGAGGATGCGCGAGAACGGGCTGCAGGTTTTCGCCTGGGTATACTCACCAAGCGTTTTCAGCAGACTCTCAGTCGATAAAAGTATAAAACTTGCGGAATTCCCGGACTACATCAAGGTTTTTGATGACATCGCCCCGGCCAAGGACTGGCTGAGATCGCATGCTTAACCTGCTGAAAGTATAAACAAAGTATAAAACCCGGAAAGTATAAACAAAGAGAGGCGCTACAGTTATGTTGGCGCCTCTCTTCGTTTCAGGCATTTTTAAAGTACGCCCTTCGTGCTAGGGATGGAGGTATCGTGCAGGTTCCGCTCCACGGCCATACGTATGGCACGCGCAAAGCCTTTAAAGATCGCCTCTATCTTATGGTGCTCGTTCTCGCCCTCCACTTTGATATTCAGATTAGCCCTGGCCGCGTCTGAAAAGGATTTGAAGAAGTGGAAGAACATTTCGGTGGGCATATCCCCTACTTTTTCGCGCTTGAACTCACCCTTCCAAACCGCCCAGGGGCGACCGCTGAAGTCGATGGCGACCTGCGCCAGCGTTTCATCCATCGGAAGTATAAAAAAGCCGTAGCGGCTGATGCCGCGCTTATCCCCTAATGCCTGCGCAAAAGCCTCGCCCAGGGCCAGACCAGTGTCCTCTATGGTATGGTGCTCATCGATGTGCAGATCGCCTTTTACTTTTATACTTAGGTCGATCCTGGCGTGCCGGGCTACCTGCTCCAGCATGTGGTCGAAAAAGCCGAGGCCGGTACTGATGTTCATTTTGCCCGATCCGTCCAGGTTCAGGTCTACCTGCACATCGGTTTCGGAGGTGCTACGGCAAACGTTGGCTGTCCGGCCGGTGCGCTGCTGCTTCAGGAAAGTATAAATGTCATCCCAGTCGGTAGTGCTGAGGGCTGCGCCAGCTGCTGTTGAATCCCCGATAAAAATGGCTTTTGCCCCCAGGTTCTGCGCCAGTTTCACGTCCGTCTGCCTGTCACCGATCACGTAGCTGCTGGCCAGGTCATACTCTCCGGCAAGGTAATTCTGCATCATGCCGATGCCCGGCTTGCGTGTCTCCAGCCCCTCGTGCTCAAAGCTCCTGTCTATCAGAATCTCGGCAAACGTGATGCCTTCGCTCTCCAGTATCTCCAGCATCTTGTTCTGGTAGGGCCAGAAGGTATGCTCTGGGTAGGAGTCGGTGCCCAATCCATCCTGGTTCGTCACCATCACGAACTCATAGTCCATTTCCCGGTAAATGCGGGCCAGGTTGGTGATGGACTTGGGTAGGAAGGCAAACTTCTCAAAAGAGTCTACCTGGAAATCAGTTGGCGGCTCTACCAGTATGGTACCGTCGCGGTCTATAAAAAGTGCTTTTTTCATCTTTTACGTATCATGTAGCACGTATCAGGTATCACGACTTAGGGAAATCAACTTTACTTGAGTCTTGCTATGTGATACGAGATACGTGCTACGCATTTAGTTATATTCTGCTATCGCTTGTAGCAGCTGCTGGTTCTCCTCCAGGGTGCCAACGGAGATGCGCAGGCAGCCTTCGCAGCCCGGTAAGGAGGAACGGTTGCGTACCACAATCCCTTTATCCAGCAGGTATTTATACATGCCGTTTGGATCTGTTACTTTAACAAGTATAAAGTTGGCATCAGATGGGTACACATGCTCTACGGAAGGCATATCCGGCAGCGCTTCCAGCAGTAGTTCGCGCTCCTGCACGATCTCCTCGATCATGTCTTTCAGCGCCTCCTCCCGCTCCAGCGCCTGAAGCGCCAGCTCCTGCGTGGCTTCGTTGATGTTGTAAGGTGGCTTTATTTTATCCAAAACAGCGATGATTTCCGGAGAGGCGAAAGCCAAGCCCAGCCGTAGACCGGCCATTCCCCAGGCCTTGGAGAAAGTCTGCAGCACCACCAGGTTGGGAAACTCCTGCAGGCGGGAAGTCCAGCTGCGGGCATCGGCAAAATCAATGTAAGCCTCATCCACGACCACCAAACCCTTAAAGGCGCGCAGCAGCTCACTTATACTTTCAGGCTCAATTAAATTGCCCGTTGGGTTGTTGGGCGAGCAAATGAAGATGATCTTCGTGGTAGGTTTTAGGTTGATGAGCACCTCCTCCACCGGAATCTGGAAATCCTCCGTCAGTTGCACCGCCTGCAGGGCCACCTCGTTCAGGTTGGCCGATACCTCATACATGCCATAGGTGGGCGGCAGGTGCAGCATGCTGTCCTGGCCAGGGCGGCACACCATCCGGAACAGCAGGTCGATGGCCTCGTCCGAGCCGTTGCCCAGGAAAATCTGCTCCGGCTGCACACTTTTGATCTCCGCGATGCGGGCCTTCAGTTTTCGTTGATGCGGATCAGGGTAGCGGTTATACTTGTCGCCGGCCAGGCTGCCGAGGCTATTTTCGTTGGCATCCAGAAACACGCTGGCGCTGCCTTTAAATTCGTCGCGGGCCGATGAGTAGGCCTTCATCTTCAGCACGTTCGGGCGAATGATATCGTTCAGGTTAAACACGGTTTAGTTCTTTAAGGCGTATACTTACGGCATTTTTGTGGGCCTCCAGCCCTTCGGCCTCAGCCATGGTTTCGATGGTCTTGCCGATGTTTTGCAGCCCCTCGCGGGTAATGTACTGGAAGGTGATTTTCTTCACAAAGCTGTCGAGCGACACGCCGCTGTAGGCACGGGCGTTGCCATTGGTGGGCAAGGTATGATTGGTGCCGGAAGCGTAGTCGCCGGCAGACTCCGGGCTGTAGTGGCCCAGGAAGACAGAGCCCGCATTGGTAATGCCATCCAGCAGCACTTCGAAATCAGAAATAGAAAGTATAAGGTGTTCCGGTGCGTAGAGGTTCGAGAATTCCAGCATCTCCTGTCGGCTGCCAAGAATAATGCCCAGACTGTTTTTCAGCGCCTGGGCGGCAAACTCCCTGCGCGGCAGCACGCTTAGCTGCGCCTCCAGCTCCTGCTCCACCTGCTGCAGCACCTCTTCCGAAGTGGTTAGCAGCACTACCTGCGAGTCGGCCCCATGCTCAGCCTGCGAGAGCAGATCGGCAGCCACGAAAGCCGGGTTGGCACTTTCATCAGCCATCACCAGCACCTCCGAAGGCCCGGCAGGCAGGTCGATCGCCACGCCAGTCTTACTTACAAGCTGCTTGGCCACGGTGACATACTGATTCCCTGGACCAAAGATTTTATACACTGCCGGCACACTCTCCGTGCCAAAGGCCATGGCGGCAATGGCTTGCGCGCCACCGGCTTTCACGATGTGGGTGATGCCCAGTAAGGAGGCGGTGTAAAGTATGGCCGGGTGGATGCTGCCGTCTTTGGCAGGCGGCGTGCAAAGTATGACTTCCCGGCAGCCTGCAATTCGGGCCGGTACGCCCAGCATCAGCAAGGTGGAAAACAGAGGTGCCGTGCCTCCGGGAATGTATAACCCTACTTTCTCAATGGCCACGCTCTTGCGCCAGCAGCTCACCCCACTCATGGTTTCTACCTGCCTTACCGGCTCGGCCTGCTGCGTATGAAAAAGCTGTATATTGCTGTAAGCCTGCAATATGGCCTCTTTCAACTCCTGCGACACTTTAGCCTCGGCCGCCTCGATTTCCACACCGGTAGCCAGCAGACTTTGGAGTTGTACCCCATCATACTTCTGGGCCAGCTGCAGCAAGGCCGCGTCGCCCTGCTCCTCCACCAGCCGGAGCGTTTCCAGAATGCCCGGCTCCAGCTCCGTCAGGTTCTTGGTCGGGCGCTTTACCAGCGCTGCCCACGTGTCGGGTGCCGGGTTTATGATCTTGCGCATATGCTTAGATAATCATTTTTTCGATTGGAACCACCAGAATGCCCTGCGCCCCGGCGGCCTTTATTTTCTCGATGATCTCCCAGAAGTCATCCTCGTTCACCACCGAATGTAGCGAGCTCCAGCCTTCCTCGGCCAGCGGCAGCACCGTCGGCGCTTTTATACTTGGCAACAGCCGGCTGATCTCCTCAATCTTATCGTCCGGGGAGTTTAATAATATGTATTTGGCCTTGCGCGCCCGCTGCACGGCCTGGATGCGGAACAGCAGTTTCTCCAGCACCCCGCGCTTCTCCGGGCTCAACTCCGGGCTTGCGATTAGCACGGCCTCCGACTTGAACACGCGCTCTACCTCCTTCAGCCCGTTGCTGATCAGCGTACTGCCCGAGCTCACGATGTCGCAGATGGCCTCGGCCAATCCTATACTTGGTGCTATCTCCACGGAGCCGCTGATGGTATGGATTTGGGCCTGCACACCCTGAGCATCCAGAAAGGCCTTTAGCAGGTTAGGGTATGAGGTGGCAATGTTCTTGCCGTTGAGGTCGTGGATGGAAGTATACTCGTCGCTCTTGGGCACAGCCAGCGACAGGCGGCATTTCGAGAAGCCCAGTTTCTCCACCGTCAGCTCCTCTTTGCCTTCCTCCACCAGCACGTTCTGGCCCACAATGCCGATATCGGCCACGCCGTCGGCCACGTAACCGGGTATGTCATCGTCGCGGAGAAAGAGGATCTCGAGCGGAAAGTTTGTGCACTCTGTCTTGAGTTTGAGGGAGCTATTGACAAAAGAAATGCCGCACTCGCGGATCAGGTTAAGCGACTCTTCGCTCAGCCTCCCCGATTTCTGGATGGCTATTCGTAGCATTCTGTAAGGTATCGTGAAAGTATAATATGGAAAACAAGCTTATATACCCTGCCTGGGGCAAAGTATAATACGGGGCAAAGCCCGTCGGGGGCAATATGGTTATAGGGTTCCTCTTACGAGGAATGGTGGATGTGATGGAAATGTACATGCGCAGCCGGGGCAACAGGCGTTGTCCGGCTAATAAGAGGGGCGCTATAGGAATAGACGATGCTCATGTACCTGGCACAAAGTAAAGGTGTTTTGTGCTCAAATAAAAATAAAGGAGAACCTAAAATCTGAATTAAGGGTGAAAGCCATGCTACAAGTATAAAACTCAGTAGCCATTAAACTGATAACCTGCTTACTCTGCTATAAGCCTGATCAGCTTCTGTAAAATAAATCTGCAAACAATCATAATTAGTAAGTCGCTATACTATGGTTTAGAAATGATACCAAGCCACAGTAACACATGGTATTTTGGTTACTATACCCCCGCTAAAATAAAATGTTGCCGTTTTTTAGTGAACGAAAATAGCGCAAATCTAATGTATTGTTGATGTATAGCTGCATGCATACTGCTTAGAAGTATCATATACAGCCACATAAGAAGTTGGTTAAAGCAATACTACAGGGTCTGGAATCTGGTTAAATTTTTTTAAAGAATTTTTACCCTCCAGGCACCTGCTCCGCCATCCGTCATGCCCAAAGTACCCAAACCCGAAAAAGCAATAGCCGGTAACGTGGTTGCTACCGGCTATTGCCTCATAAAAAACTGTATGTGCAGACTTACTTCTTCAGCACCATCTTAATCGTCTTCACGCCTGATGAGCTTACCAGGCGAGCAAAGTATACGCCTTCCGGCAGATTCCCTCCAGAGAACTCGACCTCATAAAGCTTACCTGCCTCGGCAACACCGGCCTGCACCTTCTTTACAATGGCTCCACGCACATCGTATACTTCCAGCGCAAAACGCTCCTCCTGCTCGAAGGAGAAGGCGATGGTGATTCTGTCGGTGTACGGGTTCGGGTAGTTCAGGAAGCGGCCAGGTTTCACTGGCAGTACAGCCGCATCGGCTACGAGTTTCTTGGTAGTCGAGACTGTAGCCATAGTTTTCTCCTTGTGGATGACTATCGAGCCACCACCGAGAGCCGTAGCCAGATCTGAGCTCTCTGCAATACCACGTTGGTTATCATAGATAACATCGGCATCGCTGTTAGAGCCATTACCCCAGATCTTAATCCTGAATTCATCGGGCCCGTTGTCACCATTGGCGCTACCGTCGATCGCAATGACCCTGAACCTATGTATTCCGGAGCCATTAACAGTTCCGTAGCCGGTGTAGGTGGCTTTCTTACCAGCTATCACCAAAGACATGTCTTCGTGCTCGAAGCTTGAGAAGTGAAGGTCTCCGGCCGTGAACTGGAAGTTAGTGTGGCCCTCTACCTCCGTAGTACTGTTCTTGCCATTCTTATACTTCGCATTGAATCCGAAATTGGCTCTTCCTGTCACACCATACTTTTCATCTTTCATTGCACCTACAGGAGAATCAATCCATCCTCCCCCGGTAACAAAGCCACCGTTAGGATCATAGACTACAACATAATTATAGGGAGTAGAAATACGCTCGCCACAATAATCTGTAACTGTCAGCATGACAGAGTATACACCAGGTTGCGGATACTTGTACGTAGCTGAAATTGGGGAACCGCTAATGGCCTGCGTAGTTGTACTTCCATTGCCCCAATCCCAGGCGGCTGTTGCAATGTTCTCATCGTCAAAAGTTGCCGTTAAGGTTACCTCAGAGCCAAGTTGAATAGGAGAAACCGGGCCGGTTACCACTAAGTTCGATGGTGCCTCGTTCTCAACCGTTACCGTGAAGCTTTGGATAGACGTGTTTCCAGCCTCATCAGTGGCTTTGTAAGTAACAGTGGTCGTTCCCACAGGGAAGGTAGCACCTGAGGCAAAGCCCGCAGTCATTTCCGGGCTAAGAGAAGAGCAGTTGTCAGAAGCTGTTACTTCGTAATTCACTGCAGCGCCACACTTATCGGGCTGTGTTTGAACTACCATGTTAGCCGGAACAGTAAGCACTGGCGCATCATCGTCTGTTACAGTTACCAGCAATTGGTCCGTAGCTGTATTACCTGCTGCGTCCGTGGCAGTATATGTAATGGTGGTCACGCCTTTGTTGAAAGTATAAGTTCCTACCTGCCCCTGGCCATTGCCTGTTGTTGCACCAGACATCTCCCAGTTTAGCTGGCTACCAGCGCAGTTGTCACTGAAAGCAGCATCAGGTATAGCCATGGTAGCCGTACAGGTTCCATTGTCTGTGCCAGCTGCCTGGTTGGCTGCCGCAGTAACAACAGGAGCCGTCTCGTCCTGAGCTGTCAGCACCACTTCATGAGTGGCCGTATTGCCGGCTGCATCGGTAGCCGTTACCAGAACGGTGATGGTCTCACCGTCGGTTGCTGCTACGGCTGTACCTGCGGCGGGAGATTGGGTTATAGTCGCAGCAGAACAATTATCGGTGGCGGTGCCTCTTACATCAGGTATGATGATAGTACACGCTGCTCCCAAAGCCACCTCCTGATCAGCTGCTGCAGTAAGTATAGGGGCAGATTCGTCCACTACTTTTACTAGCTGCATAGCAGTAGCCGTCAAGCCTGCTGCGTCCCTCACCGTCCATATTACTTCTGTCTCTCCCAGCGGGAATGTTGCAGGGGCATTGTTGGTCACGGAAGCCACTGAGCAGTTGTCTGCTGTAGTTGGTGTGCCAAGCTCCACATTGGCTGCCTGACAGGAAGCGTCTGCTGCTACTTCAACATCAGCCTGAGCCGTTATAGTGGGCGCCTGCGTATCGGAAACAGTTACTGTTTGTGTCACGGCAGCGGCTTGGTTGCCATTGGGATCTGTAGCATTCCAGGTAATCGTAGTGGTACCTACCGGATATGGCGCGTCTAAAGCCGCACCGTCATGACGTGTTCCGGTGGCAGGTCCTGCTTCGCAGTTGTCTGTAACTCCCGGGGCAGTAATGGAGAGTGTAGCCCCACATTGGCCGGGATCTGCCGGGGCAGTTACAGGCTCAGCAACTGCGATTACGGGCGCTGTCTCGTCATCCACAATTACCCGCTGTGTAGCTGTAGTAATGTTGTCATTACCATCATCAAAGGTCCAGGTGATCGTATAGGTTCCCTGCTCTTCGTAGGTTGTAGGGTCTACAGTCGTGCCAGTGACGGTGCCCGCACAGTTATCAGTAGTAGTTGGGGCTGCTACGGTTACAGAACATTCGCCGGTTGCGTCAGCCAAGGTTGGCTGTACTGGCGCCGTTACGTCCGCTACAATCACCTCTTGAACAGCAGTTGAGACGTTACCGTTTCCGTCGTTGAAGGACCAGGTAATTTCATACTTACCCTGCTGCGAATAAGTCAGCGGATCATCCGTAGTGCCGGTAATAGTGCCGCCACAATTATCTTCAACGGTAGGAATTTCAGTAACAGTTACAGCGCATTCACCAGTGGCTGCAGCTATGGTAGCAGGTGCTAACGGTGCGGTACTGTCCTGTGCCGTCAGCACCACTTCCTCCACATCAGTGTTACCGGCGGCATCAGTGGCAGTAACAGTAACCTGGATCTGCTGACCATCGGTAGCCGTAACAACGCTACCTGCCATAGGGCTTTGTGTGATAGTTACGCTTCTACAGTTATCGGTGGCTGTGCCTGTTACATCTGGTATAGTTACGGAACACGCGGCGCCCAGCTCTACCTCCTGAGCTGCAGCAGCTGTCAGTATCGGAGCTGTCACATCTCTTACGATCACGCGCTGGGTGGCCGTAGACGTATTGCCATTGCCATCGCTGAAGCTCCAGGTAATGGTATAAGTACCCTGTTCAGTATAGGTGGTTGGATCAGAAGTGGTGCCGGTAATGGTGCCAGTGCAATTGTCAGTTGTGGTTGGCGCTGCTACGCTTACCGAGCACTCGCCAGTTGCGTCAGCCAAAGTTGGTACGTCCGGAGCTGTCTTGTCCTCTACCGTTACTATAACTGCCTCAGATGCAGCAGAAGAACATCCATTTGAAGTCTCCATAACAGTATAGGAACCACTCTCACTTGCTGTAAAGGACTGATTTGTTGCCCCACTGATCGCTACATTATCTTTATACCATTGATTTCCATTAGCAGAGGAAGATGTTAGGATTACAGTATTACCCGGGCACACTGTGGTGCCAGACTCAACACTTACTGTAGGTGTGGCTGGAGCTGTTTTAGGAGCTGCAGTGCCTGAACCAGCCGCGCTTGTACAGCCGTTCACCGTTGTTGTTATAGTGTAAGTGCCAGCAGTGGATACTGTGATAGAAGACGTGCTTTCGCCGGTGCTCCAAGCTAGCGTGCCTGCAGCATCAGTAGAAAGTGTCGAAGTGCCGTCGCAATTGTCAATTACTATAACTACCGGAGCAACTGGAGCAGACTTAGGAGCTGCAGTGCCTGAGCCAGCCGCGCTTGTACAGCCACCTGTTACGGTTGTCGTTACGGTGTAAGTTCCAGCAGCTGATACTGTAATGGAAGAGGCCGTATCGCCTGTACTCCACAAAAGTGAGCCGGCAGCTGTTGTAGATAAGGTTGAAGTGCCATCGCAATTATTTACAACCGTTACTTCAGGTGTAACAGGTGTTGTACAAGGAGCTACATATGTAAAAGCATCTTCTAATGTAGCAGTACCAGAATTATTCCCACCTGGTGCAACAACAGTTATCGAAATGTCTACCGTTCCTGCTGATTGAGTAGGTGCAATAGCACTAACTGTAGTGTTGTTAACACGTGTTCCTGGAACGGCTACATTACCAAATTTAACAGTAATAGAAGAAGCCGAGGCAATATAACCTGTTCCTGTAAGTGTTACTGCTGTGCCCCCAGTTGTTGGGCCTGTAGATGGAGAAATAGAGGTCAATGTCGGAGCATCCGTAAAATATGTAAAGGCCTGATAACCTGTCTGTTTGCCATCTACGATTACTTTGAAAGCAACCCCCAAATGCCGATCCTCAATCGGATACTCAATACTCCAGGAGCCATCAGGATTTACTCTGGTGTCATGATACCCATGATGATGGTCGTGTGCTGGGGTTTCCTCGAGGTGCACATCCACTAAGCTGTCCTGCGTCCAACCATACCCTGTTATGATGGCTACTTCCCCTGGAACGTAGTCGTCCTTATCAGACATGACGGTAGGCGCATAGTTATCAAAGGCTTTAGCGCCTACAAAGGAGAATGCGGCTAAAATAGCTATCATGTATAGCATACGCCATTTAGCCATCTGTTTTAGTAAAAGTGTTACATTCATATAGGTTAAGGGTTAAAAATGAATATTCCCGTGAAAGGGAGGAACAATAGGTGCTAATGTCCTTCACCAGGAAGCATAGTTACTTGAAAAGGACATTGCTCAATGCCCATCCAGGTTATTACTGCTTGCAAGCTGCCGCTGCCAGCATCAAATAGTTTAAAAGTTAAGTCGGAAAGTATAATTAGACGTAAACTTATACAGAAATTGATTAGATATGTTGTATTAAAATAATATTTATTTTTTATATACATATTTTTAGTGATTAACTCACTGGGAGTCAATGAGTTGCTCAATGCGAAATTGTCTGAAATCCTGACCTGTTGCGTTGCCATCTGCATAGCCTGAAATAAATAATGAACTATACTTAATTTTCTTAGCTTTGCACGCTGTTTCTGAAGATGCATTTGTAGCATTGGCATAGTTTTTTCGGTATAAAGATCAGCTCGGAGAAGCTCCTTATAATAACCTGACTACCATGAGAAGAAGCCTACTAAGTCTTTTTATACTATCTATCCTGCTTCTGCTGGAGGCAAGCAGCACTCTGGCGCAGGTACGACTGCCACAGGCCAGCCCGCCAGCCTTGCTGCGCCAGACCATAGGCCTGACTGACGTGACCGTAAACTACCATGCACCAAGTGTTAGGGGGCGTAAGGTTTTCGGTGATCTGGTGCCCTATGGGCAAATGTGGCGCGCGGGTGCAAACGAGGCCACACTGGTTACATTTCAGGATGAGTTATTTTTAAACAACGAGCGGGTGCCCGCCGGGACTTACTCTTTCTTCATTTTCCCGCAGAGTGACTCCCTGTGGCAGGTAGTACTCAACAAGGATACCACCCTTTGGGGTTTGGAGGGATATAATGAGCTGGATGACGTCGCCTACCTGGAGGTAAAGCCCTCCCAGACAAGCGAGTTTGTGGAGACAATGCAGTTCTCCTTCTCCGACATCAGCACCAACAAAGCTAATCTGAACCTGGCATGGGAAAACACTAAAATATCGCTGAGCATCGAGACGGATATAGAGAAGAAGGCGCTGGAGAACATTAACTACGCGCTGGCCAACGCCGCCAGCGACGATTGGTATACCTGGGCGCAGTGTGCCGAATACATGCTGCCGCGCAAGGAGCACCATGAAAAAGCCCTGCAGTGGATCAACAAGTCTATCGCCATTAAGGAGAACTTCTACAACAATTGGATCAAGGCTAAGCTTTACGCTTATAATAAAGAGTATCAGATGGCCGCCTCGCTGTCGGCAAAGGCGATGGAGCTGGGCACCTCGGAGCCGGAGAGCTATAAAACGTATGCCAGCCAGATAGAAACGGCCTACAGCGAGTGGAAGAAGCGCCGCTAAAAGTATAAACTTGCGTGAAAGTATAAGGGAAGCTGTGAACCGGCTTCCCTTATTTTATAGTCATCGATATACTTTGCCAAAAGTAGGACGGGTGTCAGAACTTGGCCACGAACCTCACATTCAGCCGCCTGCCCGTCAGGTAGTTCGGTACGGCGTAGGTCACACTGTTCACGTCGCGCACATAGTTGTAGGACACCCAGTTCCTGGCATCTATCAGGTTTAGCACTTCCAGGCCCACCCACAGGCTCTCCAGTCCCAGTTTCCGGCGCTTCACCACATCGCTCTCCACCACAATTACCTTCGAGAAACCAATATCGATGCGTTTGTAGGAGCGACCCTCGAATGCATTGCGGTACTCAGGCTGGCGCGGCGGACCGAATGGCAGGCCGCTGCCATACACCAGGTTCAGGTACATGCGCACCGTCGGGTTATCGGGCAGGTGGTCCTGGAAGAAGACGCCCACGTTCAGCAGTTGGTCCGTTGGTCGACGTATAAAGCCCTGCTCCTCCATATTTATCCGCTCGCCCTGCGCATTGAAAACCGATACAGAGTCGCCTTCCACATTCTCCTTGGTTGATAACAGGCCCAGGCTCAGCCACGACTCTGCCCCAGGTATAAATTCCCCGTTCACGCGCACATCGAAACCGGCGGCGTAGGCTTTTGCATTGTTTTTGGCGTAATAGCGTAGGCGCACGTTGTCCAGGTCGTAGGGCACCACGTTGGTCATCCATTTATAATAGGCCTCGGCAGTTAACTTGAAGTCGCGCCCCCAGGCCTGGAACAGGTAATCGCTGCCCAAAATGGCGTGTATGGCCCGCTGTGCCTTCAGTTCCGGGTTCAGCACGCCGTTAAAATCGCGGAGCTCGCGGTAGAATGGAGGCTGAAAGTATAAACCGAGGGCCGTCTTGAAGGAAAGGTTCGGGTTATGGCGCGTGATGAACGAATACTGAACGCGCGGCGAAATGTTCAGTTCCCCATTGTAGTCCCAGTACGTGGCGCGCAGGCCGTAGGTAATTGTCTTAAGGGAATCCAGCTCGAAAGTATGCTGCAGGTAGCCGCTGTAGCGCAAGGTGTTCAGGTTGAGCTGGGAGCTGAGGTAGAAATCCTGCGTTACGTAGTCGGCGGAATCGGAAAAGCCATACTCCTGCAGCTGGTCCTCAATATTCTCGGACCCGACCTTTGCCCCGAACTGCAGGTTGCTGCGCTGGCTGATGCGCCAGGTGTTGCGCAGTTCCGCGGCCAACATACGCGCCAGCAGGGCATTGCGCGCGTGGCTGAAGGTACTGCCAACGCCCCGCTCCTGCTGGCAGTCGCCGATGCCGTCACCGTTAGTGTCCACATCGCACAGGCGGTAGCCGGCCTCCACATCCCGGAACTCCCGCTCCCTGGAGTGCACGCCCGAAAGTATAAACTCCGACGTATAAAACGCGCTGAACCGATGGGTAAGATTGAGACCTGCCTGGTAAGTGGCATATTCCATCCGCTCCTGCCCATCAAACCCAATGAAGAGGCGAAGCGGCGTGTTGCTTGTTCCAAAAGTCGTCACCTGAGATTCCGGCTCTACCCTGAAATCGTTATTGGCGTAGCTGGCAAGTATACCCAGCGTGGTGCGGCCGCGGTCAAGCGAGTCTTTTGTCAGGTCGACATGCACATAGGCCTGTGCATCGGTGAAGATGGGGTTATACTTGCCATCGGTCTGCAAACCGCGCAAAATGTACTGGCCGTTTTTGTGGCGCGCGCCAAACAGGTAGGATATCTTCTTGCTCTTCGAGGCTGACTCCAGGTGCAATGTGCCACCCGTGAGCCCGCCACTCACAGAGGCGGCGAATTCGGTGGGTTGTTTATACTTTATATTCAGTACTGATGAAAGCTTATCGCCATACTTGGGCTGCCAGCCTCCCGAGGAGAACTGGATGTCTCCCACCAGATCTGGATTGACAAAAGAAAGCCCCTCCTGCTGTGCCGAGGATATCAGGAAAGGCCGGTAAATCTCGATGTTGTTGACGTAGACCAGGTTCTCGTCGTAGTTGCCGCCGCGCACAGAGTACGTGCTGGAAAGCTCGTTATTGCTCGATACGCCGGGAAGCGTCACCAGCACCTTGTTGAAATCCCCGAAGGCAGAAGGCAGGTTACTGGCATCGCGTGGGTCCAGCGTGGTGACGCTTACCTGCTCCCGCGCGTCATCCTGCTTGCCGCGTACATCCACCGTCTGCAGCTTTTGGGGGTCCGGCTCAAGTATAAATTGCAGCGTTTTTGTCTCGCCAGGCAGCAGCTGCAGCGTCTGCTCCTGCTCTTTGTAGCCCAGGTAGCGCACCAGGAGCACCACCTCGCTCTGCGCCGGAACAGCAAGTATAAACTCGCCGGCCGCATTGGTTCGCGTGCCTACTGAAGTGCCTTTTACCGCCACCGTAGCCAGTTCCAGCGGCTCCTGCTGCCGGTTCAGCACCTTGCCAGTTAATTTCGCCTGCTGTGCAGCAACACCGAGGGGCATTAGCATCAGGAACCACACCGATAGGTATCTCAGCATCAGGGGCGCAGGATTTTATTTGGATGATTTCAGGTCAACGATCGTCTGCATGGGATCTGCGGAAGAGAACACAAAGCTGCCCGCCACCAGCACGTCGGCCCCTTTCTCCAGGAGCAGCGGCGCGTTGTCCAGGTTCACGCCCCCATCAATCTCGATCAGCGCCTGCGAGTTACGCTGGATGATCAGGTTCTTCATCGCCTCGATCTTGCGGTAGGTGTTCTCGATAAACTTCTGCCCGCCGAAGCCCGGGTTCACCGACATCAGGCATATCAGGTCCGCGTCCGCCACCACATCCTCCAGCAACTGCACCGAAGTATGCGGGTTTAGGGCGATACCCGCCTTGGCTCCGGTTGCCTTTATCTGCTGCACCGTGCGGTGCAGGTGGCGGCAGGCCTCCAGGTGCACCGAAATGGTATCGGCGCCTGCCTCCCTGAAACGCTCAATGTACAGCTCCGGCTCCACGATCATCAGGTGCACGTCCAGCGGCTTCTGGGCGTGGTGCCCGATAGCCTCTAACACCGGAAAACCAAAGGAAATGTTCGGCACAAAACGGCCGTCCATGATGTCGATGTGCAGCCAGTCGGCCTGGCTGTTGTTGAGCATCTCCACCTCCGACTGCAGATTGGCAAAATCAGAGGCTAATACAGATGGGGCAATGATTGGTCTCATACCTGCAAAGGTAAATTTAATTATAAGACAAAATGGGGATTTATATGCTGAAAGCCAAACTACAGCTTCACGAACCGAAGCGTGGCTACTTTACTGCCAGACCGGATGCGGCACAGGTATAAACCGCTACGCATTGTTTGTGGCTCTAGTTGTAGCGGCTGCTCCGCCTGCGCCTGCGCTATACTTTGGCGATACACCTGCTTGCCCGTCGCGTCCAGCACCTGCACCTCCACCTGTTGCTTTAGCCACTCCTGCCCCAGGTAAAGTATAATAGGATCGCGGCTAACCGGGTTTGTGATGTACAACGTTTCGTCATTAGCCAGGCCCGGTACCGCTGTAAGGGTGCGGCTGTAACCAGGGATGCCGTAGCCGATGTTGTTGTCAGGATTTTCGGCGTTGCTGCCGCTGCTGCGGAGCATCTCGATCAACTCTAAATTGGTTTTAAACGGATTTGCCTGCCACAGACTGGCAGCAAAACCGGCCATGATCGGTCCGGCAAAGGAGGTGCCGTTTCCCTGCGCCAAATTACCGTTCGGAAGTATAAAGTATGCCCCCTGCCCCAGCGCCACCACATCCGGCTTTACGCGTCCATCGGCAGTCGGGCCAAAAGAACTGAATATTGCCTTCATGCCCAGCGAATCTACGGCGCCCACTGCCAGTACCGAATCGGCATCGGCAGGGGCAGACACGAAGCGCCATTTTTTATTGCCTTCGTTTCCGGCGCTTACCACCACCAGCATACCGGTGGCAGCAGCCAGGTCGGCTGCCCTGGTCACCAGCGAGGTGTTGCCGTCCATGTCCTGGTAGGTATAGCTTTGGGAAGGCGCATCGAACAAGGTATAGCCTAGGGAGGAATTAATAACATCGGCACCGGCGCTGTCGGCATACTCGGCGGCAAGCAGCCAGTTAACCTCTTCGATGTTGTGCTCAGAGGAAGCATCTTCAGTGCGCAGCAGCAGGTAATTAGCGCCGTAGGCTGTTCCAATCATACTACCGGGCGCGTAGGCAGCCATGGTGGACAGCACCGCCGTGCCATGTGCATCCGCCACCAACGCATTGGCCTGCTTCTGCACAAAGTCAAAGGAGCCTTTCAAGTGGTTGTTCTCGAAGAGATGAGCAAAAGCGGGCAGCTTATCGACCTCCGGGAACCCCGCATCGAACACAGCAATGGTCATGCCCGCGCCGTTGTAACCGTCCTGGTGCAGTTCATCAGCTCCCAGCATATCCGCCTGGTGGTGTGCCAATCCGTAATCCTCTGCTTCAGGGGTAGGAAAGTACGCGGCAGCCGCAACAGACACTGGTTTTATACTTTGTACCGCACGTTGCTGCAGCGTTCCGGTTTGTGAAATTCTATTTAAGGTTTGAGTGCTTTTTACAAATGGCAGTTCCTCCACTTGCTGCAGCTCCTCTTCGGAGCATTGCACCACCGCCGCATTAAACCAGCGCGAAGTATACCAGACGGTTACGCCTGTCGCTTTCAGGCTGGCTACATAGGCTGGGTTTACGGGAAGGTCGCGGGAAATTAGGGGGATGCTCTGCCGCTTGCGCCGCTGCAGGGCTTGGGGGGACAAGTATTCCAACGGCTCGGAAAGGGAAAAAGGGGTGCCGTTTTTATCGGTAAAGTATACTAAACGCTTCTGCTCCTCTCCCTCTGTGTTACCAGGCTCCTGCGCCAGAACAGGCAGGAACAGCAGCAGGCAGGCAAAGAGGAGCAGCGGGCGCATAGTTATTCTTTTCCGTGGGAGATCAGTTTTTCGTGACGTTCGTGGCCATATAACTTGTAACGGTCGCCATATGGACAACTTTCAGACTTTGATTCATTGCAATACACGATTCGAATATGCTGTTTATAAACCATACCCACATTCTTAGCATATATCTCCTTACGATCATCCAAACCAATCCAAGTTTCAATAGGTAAGCCTTGTATAACAGTTAACGTATTTTCATACTTCTTACCATTAAGTGTTAGAGGGTCACCAACATTAGTATAGCTATAAGTGTCTTTACTATTATAATATTCAGAGCGCTTCATTGAATCCGGATCAAAGCTGCGTCCAATATTATTTTGGTTAAAAGCATCTCCTAACCAATTCTTTCCATTATTAATAGGAAATACAAGTTTGACATGCTTAATGTTATGCTGTGTGAGCATCAGGCTAGTGGTAGACTTGATAACAGTCATCACCGAGTCATCCACCCACGGGGTATTCTCGTTGGCGCGCACCGAACGGATGATCTTATAATTGAGCGTGTTGGTTTGGTCGTAGAAAGTTGTATCCACACGCTCTCTCAGCTGGAAACGGGTGGTATCGCCTACATCGCTCATATAACGGATGTCCATTATATCATAAATGCGCCAGTCGCCCACTTCCAGCGGGTAGTAGTCGTAGCCCATCACTTTTGGGTCCGGGTCCTTGTACTTGTCCTCACAGGCGGCAACAAGGCCAGCCAGAACCACCAAAAGCAACAGGGCTCTTCTCATTATTGCAACACGTTCAGGTTAAACTCAGAGTTATAGTTCGACTCGATCCAGCCGCCGCCCACCACGTCGTTTCCTTCGTAGAAAACAGCCGCCTGGCCCGGGGCAATGGCATGCACGCCACTCAGGAAATGCACCTTCATTTTATCCCCCACCTGCTCAACAATGGCCTCCGTGCCCGGATCGTTGTAGCGCACTTTGGTAACCGTCGGGATCGGCTGCCCGATCAGGTGCTCATACTTGGACATGTTCAGCTTGCCCACCGTCATGGCGTTTTTGGCCAGATCGTCGTAGTTGCCCAATATTACGCGGTTGCTATCCTTCTCAATGCGCGTGACATAAGCCGGGAATCCCAAGGCAATGCCCAGGCCTTTGCGCTGTCCAATAGTATAGAATGGGTACCCCTCATGCTTTCCAACCACGGTGCCGTCCTCCAGCACAAACTCGCCGCCGGCGACACGCTCCTCCAGCCCCTCTACACGGCGCTTCAGAAAACCACGGTAATCATTATCCGGGATAAAGCAGATCTCGTAAGACTCCGGCTTGTTCACCAGCTCGGTAAAGCCACGTTCCCGCGCCATCTCGCGTATCTCAGTCTTGTGCAGGTTGCCCAGCGGGAACATGGTGCGGCTCAGACTCTCCTGCGAGATTCCCCAAAGCGCATACGACTGGTCCTTGCTCTCGTCCAACCCTTTTGATATCACGTAACGGCCGTTTTCCTGGCGCAGGTTGGCATAGTGACCCGTAGCAATAAACTCGCAGCCCAGCTGGTCGGCGCGGCGCAGCAGGGCATCCCATTTAATGTGCGTATTGCAAAGTACGCATGGGTTTGGCGTACGACCCGCCAGGTACTCATCCGTGAAATGGTTGATCACAAAGTCACCAAACTCTTCTCTGATGTCTATGATATAATGTGGGAAACCCAGTTGAACGGCGATGCTACGGGCATCGTTGATGGAATCGAGCGAGCAGCAGCCTGTCTCCTTCTTGCTGGCGCCGCTGGAGGCGTAATCCCAGGTTTTCATGGTCATCCCCACTACCTCGTAGCCTTGCTCGTGCAGCATCACGGCCGCCACCGAACTATCGATGCCGCCGCTCATTGCCACCAGTACCCTTGCTTTTGTACTCATCTATATAAAAAATGTATATCGATTTAAAAAATTAACTATTTGATACAAATATAGCAACAACAACACAGTTATAAAGATTCAGGTTCTAATTTCTGCCGGGGCTGCGGTACCAAAGTATAAATAGCGCCCGAAAAAAACGAAAAAGGTTGGCGGTGATGAAAAATCGCGTTTACTTTGAACAACAGAAAAATATGTTTAAAACGAGTAAAAATCATAAAGCATAACTTACTATGGGCTTACGTACCTCAGTGATAGTAAACGGAATAAACAACCTGAGCGATGCCCGCTACTGCGCTGGCATGGGAGTGGATGTGATCGGCTTTAACCTGAAACTGGACGACCCGGGGCGTGTGCAAGCCCAAACGCTAAAGGAAATCATGGGATGGGTGTCCGGCGTGCAAACTGCGGGCGAGTTTCTGCGCGCAAGGCCAGACCTGATCAATGAAATGGCAGACGAGTTCAACCTGGACCTCATTCAGCTCGACGTGCCCTACCTGATCGATGAGATCGAGGAGATCAGCCGCCCCGTCATCCAGAAAGTATTCATTAACAAAGACACCGTCCAGAGTGAGCTGTTGGAGATGATGGAGCTCTACTCTCCTTTCGTGCACTCCTTTATTATCTTTTCCGACGACTTCGAGACGATCGACGAGACCAACTCCCGTTTCCTGGCTGACCTTTCGGAGAAATTTAATGTATACATCGGCTTCGGAGTCGACAAAGGAAATATCAACGAGGTGCTGAAAACGATCAAACCCATGGGAATCGGACTGACCGGGGGCCACGAAATTAAGCCCGGCCTTAAGGACTTCGACGAGTTGGCCGACATTTTCGAGGAAATCGAGGAAAGCTAGGGAGTTAAAGAGTTGGGGAGTTAGAGAGTTTAGTAGTTAAATGTTTCACTATACTTTTCTCTCCTGGAAAAAAGCACATAAACGAATCGGCCTAACGAATTTATACTTCGTTAGGCCGATTCTTTTATGCAAAAAAAAGTTTAGGGCTATACTTTATACTTAGTCCGCCCCATACTATCCAAAACCCTTTAACTCTCTAACTCCCTAACTCCCCAACTCCTAAACTCTCTAACTCCACAACTCTCTAACTCACCTTGTACTGCAGGTACTTTATTTTGACTCCCTCGGCCAGGTAGCGCTTTTCATAGGTCGTGTGGATGCCCATGGTGTGCTCCTGCAGGTCAGAATTGTAGAGATCCGAAGTATGGATAAGGCTCTTTACCTGGCGCTCCTGCAGCACTTCTAAAGTATAGTCGTATAGTGGTCCGTTATCAGTTTTCAAATGGATGATGCCACCGGGCTTCACGATGTGCTCATATAGGTCCAGGAAGCGCGGCGATGTGAGGCGCCGCTTGATGTCGCGGTCGCGGGGGCGCGGGTCCGGGAACGTGATCCAGATCTCATCCACCTCGTTCTCGGCAAAGTTCTCGGTGATGTTCTCAATGAAGGTTCTCAGGAAGGTGACGTTCTCCAGTTCCTCCTCCTCTGCCAGGGTGCTTCCCTTCCACAGGCGGGCTCCCTTTATGTCAGAGCCGATGAAGTTCTTCTCCGGGAACAGGCGCGCCATTCCCACCGTGTACTCCCCACGGCCGCAGCCTACCTCCAAAACGATCGGGTTATCATTCTCGAAATGCAGCTCCCGCCATTTATCAACTAATTGGCCGTACAGCTCATTCCCTGGTTCAATTACATTCTCACGCTCCGCGATGGCGGCAAATTTTGCTAGTTTAGATCTTCCCATTCCTATAGTTCTTCAATCTCTGCGACCACAAAGGTACTACCTCCGATAAAAATAACCTCATCCGGGGCCGCATTTGCCCTGGCCGCCGCAATGGCTTCCGACACGGTAGTATAAGCCGCTCCCCGTAGCCCCACCGCCTCAGCCTGTTGCAGCAGTTCCTTAACCGGCAGCGCCCTGGGGATGTGGGCCTGGCAGAAGTAATACTTATACTTCGGGGGCAGCAGCTGCAGTATCTTCGTTACATCCTTATCATTCACGGCCCCAAAGACCATGTGCACCTGCTTTGGCATCAACTGCTCCAGCCCCTGCAGTATCTGCCGGATGCCGTCCTCGTTGTGGCCGGTATCACAGATGGTGAGTGGCTTCTGCTGCAGCACCTGCCAGCGTCCCTTCAGGCCGGTTATACTTTTGGCGTTAGCAAGTCCCCTCCGCACAGCCGCTTCAGGTATAATAAAGCCTTTCAGATCCTGCAGCACCGCCAAGGTTTGTAGCACGCCCGGCAGGTTATACTTCTGGTAGGTGCCCGCCAGGTCCAGTTCCAGGTCCCGCAAGTATAAACGGCCATCCCGGAAAACCTGGAACACCTGCCGCTCAAGGCTGCTTTCGGTTAACTCCAATGTATAATAGTCCTGCGCAAAGTATAAAGGCGCGCCCACCTCAGCCGCTTTTGCTACAAACACCTCCGCCGCCTCGGGTTGTCGCATACTGATCACGGCGGGCACCTTTGCTTTGATGATGCCGGCTTTCTCCCCTGCAATGGCAGGAATCGTATCGCCCAGCATACTTTGGTGGTCAAGGCTGATATTGGTGATGAGCGACACTTCCGGCGTGATGATGTTGGTAGAGTCCAGGCGGCCACCCAGTCCCACCTCTATCACCGCCACGTCCACCTGCTCCTCGGCAAAGTATGAAAATGCCAGCGCCACCGTCATCTCAAAGAAGGATGGCTTTATACTTTCGAACAGCTGCCTGTGCTGCTCTACAAAACCGATAAGGTATTCCTGCGGCAGCTCCTGACCGTTTACGCGTACGCGCTCTGTGAAAGATTTAAGATGAGGAGAAGTATAGAGTCCGGTTTTGTAGCCCGCCTCCTGCAGCACCGCTGCCAGCATATGCGAGCTGCTGCCCTTTCCGTTGGTGCCCGCCACGTGTATGCTCTTAAACTGGTGCTGTGGCTGCCCCATGGCTTCGCAGAGGGCTATGATATTATCCAGGCTCTTCTTAAAAGCAGCATTGCCGATGCGTTGGTACATCGGCAATTGCTGGTATAGGTAATCAAGACACTCCTGATAGGTCATCTATAGAAAGTAAGAGTTAGCGGGACGTGATTCTGAACGTCACCTCACCGGTGAAACTAACGGTAGTGGCGCCCGAGCCCGTGCGGCTAAACGTTGTCTTATACAACTGGTCACGGTACCACTTCTCTACCTGCGGCGAAACCGTACTTTCGATACGCTCCACGTTTACAAGGTTTCCGTCAGAATCGATCTTGATCCTGAAACGGATAATTCCGGTTTCATTCGTGTAAGGGTCGCGCCTCGGCTCAATATCGTAACGCCAGCCCGGCATGTTGAGTGAGCCTCCGGCTCCGCCGCCCGCCTTGCCGTAAAGGGCTTTGGCGTTCACATCTCCCGCAGGGTCTCCTTTATCGCCTACTTTACCAGTGTCGTCGCCGTTGTTGTTGCCCGTGGCAGCATCGGACGTGCCGTTCTTACCGGTACCGGTGCTGTTGGTGGGCTGGCCCGGGTAAAGTGACTTGGGTTTCTCCGGCTCCTTCTTCACCACTTCCTCTTTCGGCGGCTCGGGTTTAGGCTCCGGCTTTTTCACCTCTTCCTTCTTAGGCTGCGGTTTTGGAACAGGCTTCACCTCCTCTTTCACCGAAACGGGCTCTGGCGCGGTGGTAGTGGTTACTTTAGGTGTTTCCACGGGTTGCGCCGGAGGTGTAGGCTGCGGGGTTGGCTCAGGCTGTGGTTCGGGCTCAGGGTCTGGCTGCGTAGGCGCAGGCTTGCTGTCCTCCACGTTCTTCGACTCGTTCGGGGTGGCTTTTGTCTGCACATCGCCGCTGCCTACGTTATCCATGCCGAAGTTAAGCTCAATACCCATTTCCGGCGCGGGTGGGTCTGGCGCACGCCATGCCAGCATGTAAATCAGGAAAAGAAGTATAAGCAAATGCACCGCAACGCTGACACCAGCGGCGACACGTTTATTTTTCTCTTCTTCCTTTGTAAGGGCGATCGACATAGTTACGTTCTTATTCAGATGGCACAGTGGCCAGCGTCACACTTGCATTCAGGTTCTTGGCTATGCCCGCCACCTTTACCAGGTGCTCCACCGGCACGCTCTTGTCCACATGTAACACCACGGCCCCCTTCTCTGTTCCCCCCTGCTGCAGCAGCGCGGTCAGTTGCGGCTCGATGTCATCCAGGGCGATTGGCTTCTCGTTCAGGTAATACTCCAGGTCCTCGGTGATAGTCACACTGATCTTTTGCATCACAATGTCAGAAGACTGGCTGGAAGGCAAGCTGACTGGCAGCCCTGAAGGCGTAACAAAGCTTGACGTCAGCATGAAGAAAATCAGCAACAGGAAGATGATGTCCGTCATCGACGACATGCTGAACTCTGCGTTTATCCTGTTTTTAGAGCGAAAATTCATTCTTAAAGCTGTGGTTCTTGTAAAAGATCAAGGAACTCGATTGAGGAGTACTCCATGCTGTGCACGATGCTGTCGATTTTTGACACCAGGTAATTGTAACCCACGTAAGCCGGAAGACCAATGATCAAGCCAGTTGCCGTCGTTACCATGGCCTCATAGATACCGCTTGACAGCAGTTTGGGGCTAACGGATCCCTCCGCCTGTGCGATGGCAATAAAGGCGCCGATCATACCTGTTACCGTACCCAGGAAGCCCAGCATCGGGGCGGCACCGGCTACAGTGGCAAGGCCGGCAAGGTTTTTCTCCAGCTTGCTGATCTCGATCTTACCCTGGTTCTCAATTGATGTCTCGATGTTCTTAAGCGGGTGCCCAATACGGGTAATACCCTTGGAGATCATTCTGGAAACAGGGGTGTTCGCTTGGGCACACATCATTTTTGCGCCGTTGATATCTCCGGCCAGTACCATGCTTTTGATGCGGTCGTTGAAGCCCTCCGGGTTCTTGGCTGCTTTCTTAAGCGTCAGGTAGCGCTCCACAAAGATATAGATGCCCACAAGCGATAAAAGGGCGAGCGGAATCATGGCCCACCCGCCATTCATGGCCAAATCTAAAAGCGAAACAGATGTTTCTGCTGCAGCTTCAGTCCCCTCTGCCAGTGCTGCGGTCGTGTCGGCTGTAGCCGTAGTCGTGATTTGTAATAAGAGTGATGTCATGTTAATTATTAAGTACCCAAAGTGTTTCTCCGAATTTCTGTTTGTAATTGTTCAGGGCCTCCTGCGCCTCCTCCGGCGTTTCAAAATCAGCCAGTGCTACGCGGAACAGCCTGCTGCCGGGCTGCGGCAGCAGAATATTCACCTCTTCGTGCCCTGCCTCCAATAATGTCTCGCGATAATGCTCAGCGTTCTCCAGGCGGGCATAGCCGCCCGATATAAGGTAAGAACGCCCGTCTTTCGTATAAATTATATGGGCAGGGGCTGCTTCCTCCACCACCTCAGCAGGAGCCGTTGCTTCCTGCACAACTTCCTCTGATTCAAAACCATCCACCACAACACCTGAAGCTATACTTGTTCCAGCAGGATCGAACTCGTTTCCTTCCTGGGCCTCTATGGCAGTTGGTAGCAGCTGCGCGTAATAGCCGGTGCGCTCCTCCTCGGTAAAGGGCACATAATCGGCTGTGTAGCGGTTGGGCTCTGCCACCGCCGGGTTAGAAAATCCTGTAGAGGTGAAGGCAGCCACCGGACTGAGGCTGCTCAGGTTATAATTGTCCTGCAGTGAGAGGAAGTAGAAGGCGGAAACCGACAAGCCGGCCAGCGCCAATCCGGCGGCCAGGTTGTAAGCCCGCTTTATGCGGCGGCGCAGCGGCTGCTTCTCCTCTACCAACTCCTGCTGGCGCTCTCTTATAAGTGTTCGTAGCACGGCCGGCTCCTGCACCTTCACAGGTCTGGCAGAGAGCTCGGGCAGTCCAAAGCTTTCCTCCAGCATGTTATCTGCCTCGGTATGCTCAAACACCAGGCGGCGCTCGGCATTATACCGGAAGATGCCGATATCGCTCAGCTCGAAGCGCTTCTCCTGCTGCAGATCAGATTTTGCTTTATGCACAAACTCCGCCACGCGCTGCTGCGCCTCGTCTTTTGTGATGCGGTTGTAGTGCGCGATGGTGCTGATCAGCAGCCCATCGTTGAGCACCAGTTTCTCGTTAAAGGCGATCTTCTTGGATGGCGGCGAGAGCGTGTGCTTTACCGGATTGATACAGGCAGGCACATACCGAGCTATCAACCCGCCAAATTCCGGGATGATGACACAGTCGTGATCATACAGCAGTGACTTGATGTGCTTCTCAACCATAAGCAATGTTTAGAATGAGTAAGTGACGCCTCCTATAAGGTTTATACTTTTGTTCGGGTAATTTACGAAACGCTCATACTTTTTCCCAAACAGGTTATTGGCCATCAGGAACACCGTAAAATTGTTGGTGAACTTGTAGTCCGCCTTCAGGTTCAGGTCCACGATAGAATCGGCTTGTCGCAACTCAGTGGTTCCGTCCGCAAGGGTGATACGGCCAAATGAATCCCCAATATAATAAAGTTCTGAATTAAAGAGAATCTTGTCATAGAAGTTGTAGGTGGCATAAACACTTGCCATCAGCTCCGGACGGTGGAAGGGCTGCTCTAAGCTGGCCGTGTTATAGCTATTATAATCAGCCTTTAATCCAAGGCGCACTTCATCCGAATAGTTGAAGGAGGCTTCACCAAAAATATTAAAAACATTCGTCACTCCATCATCATACAGCAGCTCAAACTTGGAGGGGTCTGCCGCAGAGTTGTTGTAGAAGTATAGATTGCGGAAATTCTGGTAAGCCACGCGGCCGTTCAGGTGCACGTAGTTCGCGATATTCGCCTGGAAGCCACCGTAAATCTCCAGTCCCTTGTTCACGTCAGCCACCTGCACATTCGGGGCCAGGTAAGGATTCTCCTGCGTCAGCTCGTATAAAGTGGTTCTTTCAAGGTCACCCCCTATCCCGCCGTAGATCAACAGGTTACCTTTGATCGGCTCCAGCCCCACGCGCACCATCGGGTACACGTTCATCTGGCGGGCATCGTTCACCTCGTCTCCGGTATAGGCCACGCGCGCGCCAATGGTCAGGCGCACGACCTCGAACTGGCGCTCGTAGGCAGCGGTAAGCTTAAACAGGCCGCGGCTCACATCAGCAGAGTCCTTGTGCGACAATACCGACAGGTCGGCATCCACCTTGAAAGCAGAAACATCGTCAATGCCGTACTCGCTGCGGAAGTCCACGGCAAAGTTGCTTTCGTTCATATCATAGTTGTCGTTGATATACCGGAAGCGGGCGTTGGTTCTGTACAGGAAGGGCGAATTAGAGTTCTGGTTATGGAAGAAGCCCTGCGCGTGAATTCTGTTAAAGACTTGCTTGATGCTATCGCGCTCCACGTCCACTCCCTCCACTGGCTCATAACCGTAGAAGTAACGCTTCTCCCGGCCATACTTCAGGTCTCCTCCAATTGTCAGGCCCTGTAGGTAACGTTCCCCGTGCAGGCCAATGTCAGACTGCGAGACAGCCGAGTTAGCCTTATCCACCGGGCCGCGCGAAGAGGAAACATGGCTCACGTTGGCGCCAATGCTGGCGTCCTTGCTCCGCTTGTTATGGAAGTAGCCTTTTAAGTATAAAGAGCCATAGTTGCCCAGCCCAGCCTTCAGGTAATTCCCGTACAGCTTGTTCAGTTCGTCCTGCTTTATGGTCAGTACCTTCAGTTGCAGGTCCACGTCCTGGTCAGGCAGGCGATAATCCGAGAAACGGTAGCGCACGTTACGGTCAGCTATCTCGGGCGGGTTAATGCGGAATTTCTCATAGTTACGGGCAGCCTGCGGCAACTCGATCACGCGGTTCTTTTCCACCACAACCTCAGCATCCTCCAGCTTTCCGCCTTCGGACCATCCCTGGGTCTGCGCCTGCGCCGTGTTCAGGTAGCTATACCCTACGCTCAGCACAATGGCAAGTGATGCTAATCTTACTTTATTTTTCATGGTGATGCTTCTCTTCTAAATCCCAAATTCTGATTAGTTCTGCTGGCCGGTCGTATCTACCGGTTCGAGGATAAGCGTGGTATCGGCCTTCTGCTGTTGCAGGTTCTGCGGCTGCGCCTGCTGCGCTTTGCCCCCGTCCAGTTTCGTCAGTTTCTGCTTCGCCTCCGCCACGATCTCCTGGTTTGGCGCATTCTCGATGATGGAGTTCAGCGTGGCACGCGCCTGGAACATCTCGTTCTGAGCTACATACAAATCGGAGATCAACAGGAAGGTTTTACCCAGCCAGAAATCGTAGTTGCCATACTTGTTGCTGAACTCAAAGGCATGGTCGAGCGCCTCCTGGTTTTTCTTCTGCTTATAAAGCGTCTCGGAGATCAGGTAGTGCGCCTCCGCCCCATGAACGTCGCTGGCTGAAGCAGTTGTTTCACGCAGCTCCGTTAAAGCCTGCGCCATATTGCCCTGGGCCAGAGTAGCCTTCGCCTTAAATAAAAGTGCAGAGTTGTACGCGTTCAGAGAGGCGTTGCCCTGGCTGATGAGCTCGCCGGCCACGCGCTTGGTAGCGGCGTAGTCGTTGGTGCGGTAATAACTCTGCATCAGGCCCAGCAAGGCGGTCTGCTGCTCCTTGCGGTTGGTGGCCAGGTCACGCAGGCGGCTATAGTATTTGATGGCCTCCGGATAGTTCTGTACCTCAAACTCCAGGTCGGCCACGCGCTGGATGGCGCGGTTCACGAACTCAGAGCGGTTCTCCTGCACCACTTGCTTCATCACCTTCACGCCCTCCTGCTTTCTGTCGCTGCGCAGGTAGGAATCGGCCAGGTAGTAGCGGGCATCCGGCAGGAAGCTGCTCTTCGGATAGGACTTGATGTAGTTCTCCAGTTTCGCAGCTGCTTCCTTATAGTTTTGGTTAAAGTACAGGGTCTTAGCAGCCTCAAATTCTATACTTTCCAACGCATCGCTCTCCGGGTTGGCAGACTTGTAACGGTCTACATACTTGTCGAACTCGCTGCTGCGGTTCTCCTGGCCCAGCACTTCCTGCAGGCTGTAAAGGGCCCCGCTGGCAACTTTCGATTCCGGGAACTCGTCGAGCACGCGCTGCTGGTCTGCAATGGCCAGGTCGTTGCGGCGCAGGTTGGAGTAAGCCAGACCACGCTTCTGCAGCGCGTTCGGCACCAGGCGGCTGTCCGGCATTCCGTCGATCAGCCTGGTAAAGCCCTGCACTGCCGCCTGGTAGTTACCCGACTCGAAATCGATCACGGCATACTGGTACATGGCATCGTCGCGGAAGCGGGAGGTCTTGAAGTTGTTGAGCAGATCAAGCAGTGCATCTTTGGCCCGCTCATTCTGACTCAGAATACTCAGCACCACCCCCTTCTGGAACATGGCATAGTCACGGTCCGGGGAACTGCTGCCGATAACGCGCTCATATAAGCGCAGCGCCTCGTTGTAGTTCTTGCTCACATAGTAAGTGTCGGCCAGTCGAACCGTGGCGTCGTTGTAGTTCGGATTGCTCGGCTGCACGTTGTCCAGGTAAGCCTTAAAGTGCGTCAGGGCTTTCTCATACTCCTTTGTGTTGAAGTAGGCGTAACCAATGCCGTAGCGCGACTTGATGTAATAATCAGCCTTGGTGTTGGGCGCGGTGCGAAACACGGCGGCATAGCTGTTGATCGCATCGTTGTAGCGCTGCCCGATGGAGTAGGCCTCCCCTTTCACAAAATGGCTGGCGGAAGTCACCTCCTTGTCGTACGGGTACTGCAGCGATTTATCGAGCATGGCCACGGCCTGTGGAAACTTGCTGTCGTTGAACAGGTTTACGCCGTGGAAGTACGTTACGCGCTGGTAGGTTTGCAAAATGCGCCAGCTTTTCTTCTCCATGGCCTCTATGTGGCGGATGGCGGCGGCATAGTCGTTAGAGCCAAAGTATGACTCGCTCAGCAGGCGGTCGGCCTCCTCCGCCTCGGCCGACTTCGGATACTTGGTGGTGAAATCGGAAAGCGAGTTGATCACTTCGCGGAAGTTGCCCAGGTCAAAGTTCACCTGCGCATACTTTAGCGTGGCCGCCTCGGTTACGGACTTGTCATGGTCGTTTTTGCGCGCCTGGTCGAAGGCGGTGAGGGCGAACTGCTTGTTGTTTTCCTTCAGATAACTCAGGCCCAGGTAGTAGGCCGCATTCTGGCCCAGCGAGTCCTTCTTGAGCGCCACCGGCTTAAAGTTGGCAATGGCGTTCTTGTAGTTGTTGTTCTTGTAATCGGTGAAAGCGATTTTGTACTGCACCACCGGCTCCAGGGAACGTTTGCCCTTGGCGTACTGGCTGAAGTATTTCTCGGCGGTTTCGTACTCGGCGCGCTGGTAATAGGCATCGCCCACCAACAAGGCTATCTCATCGCGCTGCTGCACCTCCGGCTTTTTGGCCAGGGCCGCCTCGCCATACCGGATCACCTCGAAGATATCCTTCTCCTTGTAGAGGATCTCGGTTACCATGTAGGGCACGATCCGGGCGTAGGCCTCATTCTTTTCGGCGATCTTCAGGTCCTCCTTGGCAGCGGCGTAATCGCCCTTGCGGTACGAGATGTAGCCGGCGTAGTAGTTAGAGGCATAGGCAAAGCGGTGGTCATCCTCCCGGAAACCGGTTGTTTTGTTCTTGTCGAACCAGATCTTGGCGTTGTCGAAGTCTTTGGTTGCGAAGTACGAGTAACCCAGCTTGAACTCCAGCTCCTTGTTCTGCTTTATACTTAGCAGGTGCGTGGGCGCATCCTTCAGCAGTTCCACGGCCTTCTTGTAATCCTTCTGCTCGAAGTAGTAGATGCCCAGTTCATAGTTAGCCAGCGCCGTCTTGGGGTGCGTCGGGTATTTGCGGGCGAAGTTCAGCACCAGCTGCTCGGCATCCGGGTGCAACAGGTACAGGCCACTCAGGGCATAATAATACTGCGCGTCGGCTGTCCTGGCGTCGTTGCCGATCAGGTCGATGTACTTTTTAAAGGCCTCCTGCGCCGAGCCATACTTGGCACGGTCAAAAAGCTCCACGCCTTCATGAAAGTATCGCTCCTCGGAGGTGAAAGCCTGCGTGTGCTGCGCCACCACCACATGGGAGCCGCCTGTCAGTACCGATGCCAGTGCTATTTTGTAAGCTATCTTCATATTTGCCTGTTCGCCCCAGCGGGGCACGTCGTTTTATGCTGATTAAAGGAGCAAGTATAACAACACGGTGGAATGCCGCTGCCCATACTGCCTCACTCAAAGTTAGTAATTTTTAGAAAGCCACCACGGCCTTTGCTCATTTTATAAGTATGGCCCCGCAAAGTATAGCAAAACCTCTATAACAATGGCCGGAGCGCCAATTTATTGTGCCTGTGGAAAAATAAAGCCTAAGAAGCCAGCGCACGCGGCACCGGGTGCAGCACCTTAAAAACCAGCTCGCGCAGTATATCGGCCTCGCTCCTATCGCCGCCGGTTATCCCTTTCACCTGCAGGTCGGCCACCCGGATGTAGTGGATGATATCAACGCAGCGCGGCAAGGGGTACACGCGCATGGCCTGCACGTAATCCTTCACCTTCCAGGCTTGGTTGCCCAGGCTCTTCCTTAGCCCCGCCTCCGACTTATCGGCCTGCGCGTGCAGCGTCAGGATTTTAGTAAAAAAGGTGAAGAGCATCGTCAGGTTGGGAATGAGTGGGTTGTTCTTAGGGTTGGCCTCGAAGTAATAAATGATGCGGTTGGCCTTCAACGCATCGCGGGCGATGAGGGCCGCCTGCAGCTCGAAGATGTTGTATTCCTTGCTGATACCCACGTTCTCCTGCACCAGCCCCTCATCCACGGTAGCGCCCGGCTTCAGGTTGATCAGCAGCTTGTCGATCTCGTTGGCCAGCCGGGAGAGGTCGGAGCCGATATACTCCGCCAGCAGCTGCACTGCCTGCTGCGTCGCCTTCATGCCCTTACTCTTGAGATAACCGGTTACCCAGGTAGGCACCTGGTTGTCGTAGAGCTTTTTGGTGGTGAGCAGCACCGCATGCTGCTGCACCGCCTTGGCCAGCGCCTTGCGCCCGTCCAGCGATTTGTGCTTGTAGCAGAAAACAAGGATGGTAGACTGGAGCGGATGCTGCAGGTACCCCTCCAGTTGCTTCATCCCCTCCTCTTTCTCAATATCAAGTATACTTTGTGCCTCCTTCACGATCACCACCGACCGCTCCGACATCATCGGGAAGCGCTTGGCCTGCAGCAGCACCTGCGACATATCCACATCCTTGCCATACAGCACCACCTGGTTAAAGCCTTTCTCGTGCTCCTGAAGCGCGTGCTCCTCGATATAACCGGCAATGGTATCGATGTAGTAGGGCTCCTCGCCCTGCAGGAAGTATACCGGGGCAAACTGCCTTTGCTTTAGTTGCTCTAAAATACCTTCGGGTGTGTGGGCCATGGGGATGTGGGTGTAGCGGATACGAAGCAGGGCAATTTATACTTGTAGCCCCGCTACTACAAATTTAAGGCATCCCCCCGAAACACAAAGTATAAACCAAGGAATATTGGCGCAGGCAATCAGAGAACTCAAAAGCGGGCAGGCGTGTTTTATACCACACAGCCATACACACCCGTTTAAACAAGTATGGTGCAGGCTGGCTTATCTATACTTCCATGATATTTTCAGATAAAAATGGCCGCGCTGCCGAGCGTAGCAGAAGGTTTGCGAAACAGGTAGCCCTTTGGTCGCTGCTGGTGTTGCTGCTGGTAAGTATGCTGTCGGCTGTCAGGCCCGACGCAGGTGTGGCACCGATCGTGCTTAAATACGAGTCGCTACCCTTTTCGGCTAAGGAATTTTACGTAGCCGGCGTGGTGGATGCGCGTGCCGACAAAAAGGCTGTGGCCCATATCATTCCTGCGCCTGCCCCAGGCAAAGCTCTCGTTACAACCACAGTACCTACAGACCTGCAAGGAGGTGGCTTACAGGCCGTGCAGCAGTATATTAGCAAAGGCATTCCTGCTAATAAAAAGCTGCGCCCTATCATCATCACGTTAAGGGAGTTTGAAGTGAAGGAAAAGCCTGGCGAAAATGGGCGCGTACAGGGCCAGGCCGTAACCGCCATGAAATTTGAACTGCAGGGAGATGGCGAGATTATACCTCTGACAGAGTATAAAGGCGGCATCCGTTACAACAGGCCGGCCAGCCAGGTAGAGGCCGTGGAGCCGGCGCTGCGCCAGTCGCTTACAGGTGCATTGGCCTACTTTAACAAGTGGATGGAGGAGAACGCAAACACCAACCCGCGCCTGGCCAAAAGTATAAAAGTTATCTTTACAGACTACAGCGTACCCGCCGCTGCGGATACGGTTTTCTACTCGCCCAAACGCCCGCTTAACTGGAACGACTTTACCGGCGGTCCCTCCAAGCCCAGCAAGTTTGCCGCGGCCGTTTTCCCGGGCTTTGCCTATGAGGGCCGCAGCGAGGTGGTGAACGGCGAACTGCACCTCTACCTCGACATGAAAGTATACGTGCTGCAAAGCTCCTCCTGGGTAAAGCCCGACTCGCGCAACGACTACAGCCTGAACCACGAGCAGAAGCATTTTGACCTGGTGAAGCTGGTGGCCGAGCGATTTAAAAAGAAGATCACACCGGAGATCCTGTCGGTGGAGGACTACAACAGCATCATCCAGTACCACTACATCGAATCGTTCCGGGAGATGAACCAACTACAGGACCAATATGACACCGAAACGCAGCACGGGCTGAACAAGGTGGTGCAGGAGCAGTGGAACAGGAAGATTGCGGAGGAGTTGGGGAGGTTGTAGCAGGTGGTATAGACGATGTGCGAGCCGAAGCCAAGCATGGAGCCTATGCAGGGTTAGCCGAAGAATTTCTTCTTTTAATTGCAAGTAGTATAAGGGTTAGCACATTGCATTTCTGGCGATAGCCAACCCTGCTTAACCTGCCCCTTGCAAAGCACATTCACATAAGCCCACTTTTTATCAAAAGCAGTAACCTGATAAAACTGATTGGTCCACGCTGGAACAATTGCATTAACCTTTGAATCTACACTTGCACTAGACATAAGCTTTAAAGGCTTTCCTGGTTCGTAATTTCTTGCGTATGTCCCAATGTGCTTACCTTTTTTTACCCATCCCTTCAATTTCTTACCAGATATAGAGTATTCTAATGTGCCATAAAAGAAATCAGAGGTTTGGTTTGAAGCACTAAATGTCAGATAGTCTTCTTCTTCAAAATCATGCTTGACAGAAGCTACAATTTTACCATTTGGCTTATTATACAAAGTAACAGCACTTTTATACTCTGGTTTGATGATCAACTCGAGAGTTCCTTCAACTGCAAACGCAATCGAAACTGTCGAAATCAAGAAGAATGCAATGATTATAGCTTGTTTCATAATTACATTTTATGGCTAACGGTTGTGCTAAAAAGCGTTTTAGCTAATGTTGAGCATTGTTGTTCTTTTTCGGCAATTTTTCATTTGGATCATATGCAGCCCTAAGTCTTTTAGCGTTCTCTTCAACTGTTGTTGTAAAACCAACCTCTTTCCTGCGTTTATTTACATTTTCCGCATCTTCTATGGGCCAAATAACAATGCTCCCGTCACCGCGAACCATGTTGTTCGCTTGGGTGCCGTAAATCTGCTTTTTGCCTTGGAAACTCAGTAATCTATCCCGCATCATTGCCGCATCCAAAGCATCTGCCTCTCCTTCCCGTACTAACGCTTCCATCTGAGGAAGATACTTCTCTATCGTTCTAAGGTTGGAATGCTGCACTACTAAAAATATGCCGTCGGCGGCTTTTTCACCAATATTGCTTTTCGGCAGCCACCCATACTGCTCAATTATAGGTAAGATCCTAGTCTGGTTAACTGAATCAATAGCCATCATTTTCATAGAATAAGCTATACTTGCTTCAGGGCTGCTTAAGGTATCCCAATCTATGTTTCTGATATTTTGGTCTATATCATAAATTTCTTCAAGTTCTGTTCTCAACAATGCATAATCTGGTTGCTTTTCTTCTGTAATTAAGACTGGAGTTGTATTAACCGTGGTATTGCATCCAGTTAGTAGAAGTAGGATGATGATTGTTTTGATTAATTTCATTTTTTATCAATTTACTCATCGTGTTGGGCTATGGTGCGTTTATGCACTATAGCTTTTGTTGTATAAAGGCTTAATTCTTAATTATCAGCTCCATTTCGTTTTTCTGAATCAAGCTAACAACTTCTTCATAATTCATTCTCGCTAGATCAATTTTGCTGTCAGGCCTAAACACTTCAATCTTTGATTCTTGAAAGTCATCGTAGATATAGACCCAATTATAAAGGTCAACCTTTTCGTTTCTAGTATCAACTATGCGGATTCTTCTTGTGTCTTTCTCAATAATTCCAAACTTCTTATTGTCGTGATTGAGAATTATGTCTTCATCCTTTGATTGATAGTAGAATTGCTGAAGATCTCCGTAATGATCTTCTATTTCCATGGTATGGAATGAGAGATAAATAAAGCCGCAGAACAAGAGGACCAAGCCTACCGATAATGATAAAATAATCTTGGTGCGCTTTTTCATACTTTAGCTTTTATACAACTATAGTATAAACGGAAGCCTATTCCTTTTATCTGCAATATGTCTGGAGTATTCCGTAGATACTTATAACTCCGGTAGTTTTTTATCCTCTAATATAGTAAAATCTAAATAACCCTCCTCCAATCCTTCACCCTTTCTATACTTCCCCGCCCCAATCTGCCAACTCTTTTTTATCTTTGCCCCGAACAGATGAATGAAGGTACAGATGAATCTTATTGAAGAACTGCGTTGGAGAGGCATGCTCCATGATTTCATGCCGGGTACAGAAGAGCAATTAGCATCAGGCATGACGTCCGGCTACATCGGCTTCGACCCAACAGCCAAATCGCTGCACATTGGCAACCTGGCCACCATTATGCTGCTGGTGCACCTGCAGCGCGCTGGCCATAAACCGTTGGCCCTGGTTGGCGGTGCCACCGGTATGATCGGTGACCCTTCCGGCAAATCGGCAGAACGTAACCTACTGGATGAGACCACGCTGCGTGAGAACCAGGAAGGCATCAAAAAGCAACTCGAGAAATTCCTGGACTTTAACTGCGGTGCTAACTCAGCCGAGATCGTGAACAACTACGACTGGTTCAAGGACTTCAACTTCCTGGGCTTCCTGCGCGATGTGGGCAAGCATATCACCGTGAACTACATGATGAGCAAAGACTCTGTGAAGAAGCGCATCAATGCCGACGAGGATGGCGACCGCGCCGAGGGCCTCTCCTACACCGAGTTCGCTTACCAGCTCATCCAGGGCTACGACTACTACCACCTCTATAAAAACAAAGGGGTTAAAATACAGATGGGCGCCTCCGACCAGTGGGGCAACATCACCACCGGCACTGAGCTGATCCGACGCATGGATGGCGGCAAAGCCTATGCGCTGGTGGGCAAGCTGGTGACAAAAGCAGATGGCACCAAATTTGGCAAGTCTGAGGGCGGCAACGTATGGCTCGACCCGAACCTGACCTCTCCCTACAAGTTCTACCAGTTCTGGCTGAACCTTTCGGATGAGGAGGCGGAGAAGCTGATAAAGGTTTATACTTTGCTGCCGCAGGACGAGATCGAAAAGATAACAGAAGAGCACAAACAGGCCCCCCACCTGCGTTTACTGCAGAAAGCCCTTGCTAAAGATGTTACAATTCGCGTGCATTCCGAGGATGACTTCCTGGCGGCTGTAGATGCCTCCGAAATTTTATTTGGAAAAGGCGATTTTGCGACCTTAAAAGGCCTGAAAGAGGATATGCTGCTCTCTGTGTTCGAGGGCGTGCCCCAGATAGCGGTAAGCCAAGCAGACTATGCCAGCGCCGAAACGGTTACGGATTTGCTTTCTGAGTTAACCGGAGGCCAGGTCTTCGAATCGAAGGGAGAGGCGCGCCGCATGATTAAGAACGGTGGCGTTAGCGTGAACCGCCAGAAGGTGCAGAACGCCGATGAGGCTGTTAACTTTGAATTGCTGCAGGGCAAGTACCTGGTGGTGCAGAAAGGAAAGAAGAACTATTACCTCGTATCAGTCAACTAACTGACTACCAATTACTTAAAACAGAAAAGGAGACCGAAATCGGTCTCCTTTTCTGTTTTATTCAGTCTGTCTGAAGCTTACTTCTTGTCAGCAGTGCTGTTTTTTGTGTCCTGAACTTCCTTACGGATGTCCTGAGCCATGTTCTTCAGATCCTGCATGCCCTTACGTACGCGCGTACCAGCAGCTGCATTGCCTTTTTCGTAGAACTTTTCGAAGTCGCCTTCCAGTGACATAACTAAGTCCTTCAGTTTGCTAAAGTTGTTGTTCATTAGAGCAATTGTTATAGTGAAACATTTAAATTTATAGCTCTAATATACACATTTGTTACAAACAAGCAAAGATTAGGGAATTTTAATATAAGCCCCTATGAGCTGTTAAGCCGTAACTGCCGGTGTGGAGTACAGACCCTTGTCTAGCTTTTGTGCAATTTTCTCAAAGGCATTGATTGTCTCTTCCACATCTGCCAGCGTGTGAGCTGCCGTTGGGATAAGGCGCAACATGATCACATCCTTAGGCACTACCGGGTAAACCACGATAGAGCAGAAAATGCTGAAATTCTCGCGCAGGTCCAGCGTCAGCTGTGTCGCGTCCGGGATTTGGCCGTTCAGGAACACCGGCGTTACCGGCGACTCGGTTGTACCGATGTTGAACCCTTTCTCGCGCAGGCCGCTCTGCAGGGCGTGTACCACCTCCCACAGCTTGTCCTTCAGCTCTGGCTTGGTGCGCAGCAGCTCCAGGCGCTTAATGGCACCCACTACCAGCGGCATCGGCAAAGACTTAGCGAAGATCTGTGAACGCATGTTGTAGCGAAGGTACTCCACCACCTGCTCATTGGAGGCCACGAAGGCACCAATGCTGGCCATCGACTTGGCGAATGTAGAGAAATATACGTCGATACCATCCTGTATACCCAAGTGTTCTCCTGTACCGGCGCCAGTAGCTCCCATCGTACCGAAGCCGTGGGCATCATCCACCAGCAGGCGGAAGCTGAATTTCTCCTTCAGGGCCACAACCTCACGCAGCTTGCCCAGGTTACCGGACATACCAAAAACACCCTCTGTGATCACCAGAATGGCACCACCGGTGTTCTCAGCCCAACGTGTTGCACGCTCCAGCTGCTTCTCCAGGCTCTCCATATCGTTGTGGCCATACACAAAGCGCTTGCCCTGGTGCAGGCGCACGCCATCTATAATACAGGCATGAGACTCGGCATCGTATACAATCACATCGTGGCGGTCAACCATCGCATCTATAATAGAAAGTACGCCCTGGTAACCGAAGTTCAGCAGCATTGCGTCTTCTTTCTTCACAAAGTCGGCCAGCTCAGACTCCAGCTGCTCGTGCAGGTTGGTGTTGCCAGACATGATGCGCGCGCCCATCGGCGTCGCCATTCCCCACTCTGCGGCAGCTTCAGCATCAGCCTTGCGTACCTCAGGATGGTTCGCCAGCCCCAGGTAGTTGTTAAGGCTCCACGTTAGCACATCCTTTCCTCTGAACTTCATACGCGGCCCTATTTCACCCTCCAGTTTAGGGAATGTGAAATAGCCATGCGCGTAGTGTGAGTGGCTGCCTAACGGACCTCTGTTGGTCAACAACTTTTCGAATAAATCCACTTGAGTAATAATTAGGTTATCGGGATAATTTCTGATGTAATTGCCAAAATTCCTTATCAGTTGCAATAAGGTTTAATGCAGCGCAAAGTTATGGTTTATTCATCTCATATACAATTGTTGGCCTATACTGTAATTCTCATTTTTAAACAAGGCATTTTTAACTTTGCCCTCAAAAGCTTTTCTTTGATGTAAAATAAACCATAGCTCCTGCATGAGAAAAATCAATAAGATTCTGGTGGCCAACCGTGGCGAGATTGCCCTGCGCGTGATGCGAACAGCTAAAGAGATGGGTATCAGAACCGTAGCCGTATACAGCGAAGCCGACCGTAATGCCCTTCACGTGCGTTTTGCAGATGAGGCGGTTTGCGTGGGCGGGCCTAAGTCGAGCGAGTCATACCTGCGCGGCGATGTGATTATCCAGGTTTGCAGGGATTTAGGTGTAGATGCTATCCACCCGGGCTATGGTTTTTTATCTGAGAACGCTGGTTTCGCTAAGGCTGTTCAGGAGGCGGGGCTGATCTTTATCGGCCCCTCGCCGGAGGCGATTGAGTTGATGGGCAGCAAGCTGGCAGCCAAGGCTGCTGTTGCAAAGTATAACATTCCGATGGTGCCCGGCACCGAGGAGGCCATCACCGATGTGGAGGAGGCAAAACAGATCGCCCGGCAGGTGGGCTTTCCCATCCTTATAAAAGCAAGTGCCGGCGGCGGCGGGAAAGGGATGCGCGTGGTGGAGAGCGCCGAGGTTTTTGAGGAACAGATGCAGCTGGCGGTTAGCGAGGCTACCTCCGCCTTCGGCGATGGCTCCGTATTTATCGAGAAGTATATCGGCTCGCCGCGCCACATCGAGATTCAGGTGCTGGGCGATACCCACGGTAACATCGTGCATTTGTTTGAGCGGGAATGCTCCATACAACGCCGCCACCAGAAAGTGATTGAGGAAGCACCTTCTGCTATCCTTACCCCTGCCCTGCGCGAGGAAATGGGCCGCAACGCCGTGAACGTGGCAAAGGCTTGTAACTATGTTGGCGCCGGCACGGTGGAATTCCTGCTGGATGAGCACCAGAACTTCTACTTCCTGGAAATGAACACCCGCCTGCAGGTAGAGCACCCGGTAACAGAGCAGATAACCGGCCTGGACCTGGTGAAGGAGCAGATCCTGATTGCAGAAGGAAATCCCCTGGGCTTTAAGCAGGAAGACCTGAAGATAAACGGCCATTCCCTGGAGCTACGTGTTTACGCCGAAGACCCGGCCAATAATTTCCTGCCGGATATTGGCAAGCTGGAAACCTATAGAAGGCCACAGGGCCTGGGCGTGCGCGTGGACGATGGCTTTGAGCAGGGCATGGAAATCCCGATCTACTATGACCCGATGATTGCCAAGCTGGTGACATTTGGGAAGGACAGGCAGGAGGCTATTGCCAAGATGCTGCGCGCCATTTCCGAATACCAGATCACAGGTATCGAAACCACCCTCCCCTTCGGTGCTTACGTGCTACAGCACGAGGCCTTTGTAAGCGGTAACTTCGACACGAAGTTTATCGACCGCTACTTCAGCCCGGAAGTGCTGGAAAGAAAGCCAGACGAGGGAGCCGACGAAGTGGCTGCAGCCCTGGCAGCCATGTTGATGAACAAGAAAAAGCCAGCCGCCGCAGACGCCGCTGCCCCTACAGCGGAAAAGAACAACTCAAACTGGCGCAGAAACAGGACAAGATAAGTATGAAGCGAGTTGAAGTATAAGTATAAATCCCCTGGAGCTAAAGTATAAACTTATGCTCCAGGGGATTTATACTTTTGCTGTTCCGGACTTCCCCGTCCTGAATCCCTCTGCTGCGGATCTCCATATCCGTGAAGGCTAGGCTTACAAAACTGTTTATACTTATATAACTACTGCTGGCGCAAGCATCCGCTTGTGCCTTTTTATACTTGATTTATACTTACTGCTATACTTTATACTTGCCAGCTTATACTTTCTTAGCCGCTGCTTCCCGCTGTTAGACACAAGCTATACTTGCTAGCTTGCGATGATCCTATAGACTTACAAGCCTATCGTTGCACTTCCGGCTTTGGTGCTCTCAAGCCCGAGAGGGCTCGTCCTCGGGCATCGCGCTGTGTACATTTCCTTTGCTTGACCTGCGGTCTCCGCAATTTCGCTAAAGCGAAACCGTAAATCTACAAGGCGCTCAACCCAAGGAGGGGCAGGGGTGGTTGGATTCAGTACTGCAAAAGCATTCTTCCTATCTGAAGAGGCGGGAATTTATACTTGCAGCAATAAGCGCCTATGAGAAAGAGTGTTAAAACACACAAGCCGAAGCTTGCCTCGAAGTATAAAGCAAAAACCAAGGCCGTAGGCATCATTGATTTTCAAATTGTGCGGGCGCAATATTTATGGCGATATGTGCGCTATGTCTATACTTGTGCTATGCGATTATACAAGAGTATAAAAACAAAAAGGGCTTAGCATTACGCTAAGCCCTTCTGTCTTATATCTAAAGGTAAATTACTTTACTTTGTCAACGATACTCTTGAAAGCCTCAGGGTGGTTCATCGCCAGGTCAGCAAGTACTTTGCGGTTCAGGTCGATGTTTGCCTTCTTCAGGCCGCCCATCAGAGCAGAGTAAGACAAGCCATGCTCGCGTGCACCGGCGTTGATACGCTGAATCCACAACGCTCTGAAGTCTCTCTTCTTCGCTTTTCTATCGCGGTAAGCATACTGCAGACCTTTTTCTACCGCGTTTTTCGCAACTGTCCAAACATTCTTGCGACGGCCAAAGTAACCTTTGGCCATTTTCATTACTTTTTTTCTTCTGTGTCGTGCTGCTACGACATTGACCGATCTTGGCATTTTGTGTAAAGTTTTGGCAACTGGTGATTCTGAAGAATCTTTGTTAAACCAGGTACCGGGTTCGTACTAATAATTAACCTAAACTAATTCTGCGGGAGAATTAGATTTTCAGCATGAATTTAACGTTTGCTTCGTCGGCTTTGCTAACAAGGCCGATGTGCGTCAAATTACGCTTCTGCTTTGTCGTCTTCTTCGTCAGGATGTGGCTCTTGTAAGCGTGCTTACGCTTAATCTTGCCAGTACCTGTCAAAGAAAAACGCTTCTTTGCACCAGATTTGGTTTTTACTTTTGGCATGAGTATATAATTAATTGAAAAAAATTACTTCTTCACCGGAGCAGCCTTCGGAGCCAGTATCAGGAACATGCGTTTCCCCTCCAGCTTCGGCAGTTGCTCAACTTTAGCCAGATCCTCCAGCGCCTGCGCAAACTTCAGCAACAGGATCTCGCCGCGTTCCTTAAACACGATGGATCTGCCCACGAAGTGCACGTACGACTTGATCTTGTAGCCGCTCTCCAGGAAACCTTTGGCATGCTTCAGCTTAAACTCGAAGTCGTGGTCATCTGTGTTAGGGCCGAAACGGATCTCCTTGATCACCACCTTCTGCTGTTTTGCCTTCAACTCCCTCGTCTTTTTCTTCTGTTCGTACTTGAACTTGGAATAGTCGATGACGCGGCATACGGGGGGGGTGGCTGTTGGCGAAATCTCAACCAGGTCAAGATTTTGCTCATTAGCCATCTTTTGAGCATCTCGGGTTGAGTATACTCCTTGCTCAACATTGTCACCAACTAGCCTGACCTCTCTGGCAGTTATTTTATCATTGACTTTGTATGGCTCCTCCACCTTTCCGCGTGGGATGTAGCGCCTGTTTTGCGTAGCTATAGTTGTACCTCCTTAGTTTTAATTCTACAATTAGGTTGCGAATATCGCAACTTATCTATCAAAAAAGAAATTTATCTCCTTAATTGTTCAGCATTTCGGCGATTTTGCCCTGAAAGAACGTACTGAACTCCTCGATCGCCATGGAGCCGAGGTCACCTTCGCCGTGCCTTCTCACTGATACCGCACCGTTCTCCTGCTCCTTCTCCCCTACGATCAGCATGTATGGCACCTTGCGCACCTCCGCGTCTCGAATCTTGCGGCCGATCTTCTCATCACGGTTGTCTACAGAACCTCTGATGTCGTCGAGCTGCAGGCGCTCGTATACTTGCTGGGCATAGTCGTGGTACTTCTCCGAGATGGGAAGTATGGCTATCTGCTCCGGGCTCAGCCACAGCGGGAAGTTGCCGCCGCAATGCTCGATGAGCACGGCCACAAAACGCTCCAGGGAGCCGAAAGGCGCGCGGTGGATCATCACCGGACGGTGCTTCTGGTTATCAGCACCGATATACTCCAACTGGAACCTCTCTGGTAAGTTATAATCCACCTGAATAGTTCCCAGCTGCCACTTACGGCCAAGGGCATCCTTCACCATAAAGTCGAGCTTAGGTCCGTAAAACGCAGCCTCGCCCAGTTCGGTTACAGTGCGCAGTCCTTTCTCCGCGGCAGCCTCTATAATGGCACTTTCCGCTTTCTCCCATACTTCGTCGGTGCCGATGTACTTGGACTTGTTCTCCGGGTCGCGCAGGGAGATCTGGGCAGTATAGTCATCAAAGCCCAAAGCCTTGAACACGTACAACACCAGGTCGATCACCTTGATGAACTCTTCCTTCACCTGGTCCGGGCGGCAGAAGATGTGGGCGTCGTCCTGCGTAAAGCCGCGTACGCGGGTCAGGCCGTGCAATTCCCCGCTCTGCTCGTAACGGTAAACAGTACCGAACTCGGCAAAGCGCACCGGAAGCTCTTTGTAGGAACGTGGGCGTGTTTTGTAGATCTCGCAATGGTGCGGGCAGTTCATGGGCTTAAGCAGGAACTCCTCGTTCTCGTTCGGCGTCTTGATGGGCTGGAATGAGTCGGCGCCATACTTCTCGTAGTGGCCCGAGGTAACGTAAAGCTCTTTGCTGCCAATGTGCGGCGTTACCACCGGCTGGTAGCCGGCCTTTATCTGCGCCTTGCGCATGAACTGCTCCAGTCGCTCGCGCAGCAGCGTGCCTTTGGGCAGCCACAGCGGCAGGCCCATCCCTACCTTCTCAGAGAAGGCAAACAGCTCCAGTTCCTTGCCCAGCTTGCGGTGGTCGCGTTTCTTGGCCTCCTCCAGGCGCTCCAGGTACTCGGTCAGCTCCTTCTGCTTCGGGAACGTCACGCCATAGATACGGGTCAGCTGCTTGTTCTTCTCATCGCCGCGCCAGTAGGCCCCTGCGATGTTCATGATCTTGGCCGCCTTGATGAAGCCCGTATTCGGAATGTGCGGCCCACGGCAAAGGTCCACGAAGGAACCCTGCTCGTAGAAGGTGATGCTTCCGTCCTCCAGGTCCTTGATCAGGTCCAGCTTGTACTCGTCGCCTTTCTTTGTAAAGTAATCAATGGCATCGGCCTTGGAGACTTCGCTGCGCTTGTACTCGTTCTTCTGGCGCGCCAGCTCCAGCATCTTCTGCTCCAGCTCCGCGATATCTTCCTGAGACAAGTGGTGCTCGCCCAGGTCCACGTCATAGTAAAAGCCGTTCTCCACCGGAGGCCCGATGCCGAACTTCACGTCCGGGTACATGTCCTCCAAGGCTTCTGCCAGCAAGTGGGCCGAGGAGTGCCAGAAGGTGTTCTTGCCCTCGTCATCGTTCCAGGTGAGCAGCTGCACCGTCGCATCCTCGCTGATGGGGCGCGTGGCGTCCCATACCGAGCCGTTTACTTTGGCAGCAAGCACGTTACGAGCTAGGCCTTCGCTGATGCTCTGTGCAATCTCAAGGCTGTTAACGCCGCTTTCATATTGGCGCACCGAGCCATCTGGCAGTGTGATGTTGATCATAGTGGTTTATCTTTCTATCTGTTCCTGTAGGCGTACAGCTGCACTATCAGGTATTGGTCTTGCAATTTTATACTTTAACCGGGAGATGGACCGCTTAACATACGTAGCCGTCGGGTCTACCGCTAGAAGCCGCTGGTAAGTCGAGAGTGCTTTGGTGTTCAGGCCGGTTCGCTCATAGGCCGTGGCCAACCGTTCCAGGTACTCCCTATCCGACCGGTATACTTTGTAAATCTTCTCCAGGTGCTCCAGCGCCTCGTCACTGTTGCCGATGACAAGCTGATGCACGCCCAGCCTGTAATGCGCATCCGAGAGGGTATCATTTATACTTACAGCTCTGTTATAAGCCAGCATGGCACTGTCGCGTTTCTGCTCCGCCTGGTATAGCAGCCCCCGGTTGTACCATAACTTGGCGTCTTTGGGGGCCTGGTGCATGGCCTCCAGCAAGTATGGCCTGGCGGCGGCATGCTCGCCCCTGTCAATCAATAGCGCGGCCAGTTCGCGCTGCGGCTGCATAAAGTTGGGAGATTGCTCCAGCGCCAGTTTATAGTTGCGCACCGCGCTTGCCGAATCGCCGGTTGCCTCCTGCACACGGCCTTTATAGTAGTAGGCAAACTCATCAGCCGGGGAAAGCTCTTGCGCTTTCAGGATGTAAGCCATTGCCTGCTCGTACTCTTTTCGCTGCAAGTATAACTCCCCCAGCAGTACATACAGGGAGGAGCGCTGGAAGGAGTTCCGCTCAGCCGTCAGCGCTAGCGGCAGGGCTTCTTCCGACCGGCCCATGGCACGGAGCACCTGCGCCTTCACAAAAAGGCTGGCCGGTTCATTCTTCATTAACTTCACGGCCTCCTCGGCATCCTCTAGGGCCTTTTCCAGTTCCCCGTTCTGCAGCAGCACCACTGCCCTGCGGGCATAAAGACTGCCATCGCGCTTCGAGTTCTCCAACGCAGCGTTCAGGTTCTGCAGCTGCGCCGCAGGGTCATCCTTTACCTCCTGCAGGTTCACCATCTGCTCCTTGTTGCCTTCTTCCAACGTACAGGCACCCAGCGTAACCGATAACATCAACAGCACCAAACTCGAAATCCGCATCTTATACCGGTTATTTATACTTCTGCAAAAGGGCTTTTATACTTTGCATGCGCTAAATTAAGACATTTTACCCAAATAGAAACACATCCGGGACAGGAAGCGTGCCGCACATGAAAAACAAAAAGCCTGCCACCGATTGGGGAGCAGGCTTTTCATACTTTTTACACCTTACTAGATCTTCTGTTGCTGCTGCAACATGATGCTGCATCGCCTGCTAAGCTCCAACTCCTCTTTCGTTTCGAGCGTCAGCGTCAGCGCCTTTTGCAGGGTGCTGGTACAGGCGGCGGTGTTTTTCATCTCTTTGTAGACGCAGGCAAGGTCGTAGTAATACTGAATATTGTTCGGCTCGTAGGCTATGGCTTTTTCGATGGCCTCAGCGGCGCTTTCGTTCGTGGCCTCTCCGCAAACGCCCCCGAAGAACATCTTTGTAGCTGCCTTTTCTGCGAAATTGAGGTTGGCCATTTTAAAGTACCAACGCCCAAGTATATGCCAGGCTCCTGCATGCTGGCTATTGTCGGCCAGCGCGGCATCCACAAACGATTTCATCTGGTGTATGCCTGCTAGACGCTCTTTCGGTCCGGCAACCATCGCCTGGGCACCTAAGGCCACCGCCATGGCGTAGTTCGCCTCAGCGTCCTCCGGCTGCAACTCGTAGGCCTGCAGGGCGTACGCCTTCGCTTTGGAGAAGTGCTCCAGCTTACGGGTTTCGTCCAGGAACCTGTCGCCAATGCGGGCATGCAGGAAACTGGCCTTACACAGGGCAGTGTAATTCTCGGGAGAATCGGTCAGCACCTGTTCGTACAGACGCAGGGCCTCGCTCTCTTTGTAGTCATTCAAAAGCTGCTCCGCGCGCTTCATCAGCTCGGTATTGCCTGAGGCACCGCTGTCTGCCCCGGCGTTTGCCGGGGAGGCAGCACAGAGTGCACAAACAAGTATAGCAGCCTTTAAATATCTCTTCATAAAAATTTCCACTCCCGTAAACTACCATGTGTCAGCGACTTTAGCAAGGCTTCGGGAGAGAAATTAGAAGATATCAAGCTGTCTCTTCTCCTTCAGCGCCTTCTTTGCCTTATCAGCCTCTACATCAACTTCTACGGTGTCAGCAGGCAGAGGTTGGGTACCGCTTGCCTTCGCCGCCTCCTCGGCCAGTTCCTTCAGTTGGGAAGGCAACGCTACCGGCTCTCTTTTAGCTGCTTTTTTAGCTTGCGGCTTGTTATCCTCCGAGTGCTCCACCTCCAGCATCTTCGGCACATCCGCCTCGTAGATCTTGTAATAGTTGAGCTTGTTACCCAAAGCTTTCCAGCCTTTCACATCGATGAACTCGTTCAGCAGCAGCTTCTCGCTTTCACGCTCACCACGTATAGACCGCTTGAACTTGATGCTGGCCAGCGGCGCGGGATGCGTGGAAACGGCTTCCAGACGGGAGTTCTTTGTCTCCGGGATAAAGAAGAAGCGCTTACCAATTGTTGTCGTCTCTACCTTGAAACGCTTGACGTAATATATTTTATTATCTCCTTCGTAATAGATGGCCGAAATCACCAGCTCCGGATCAAACTTCTGCAGCACCTTCAGCTTCTCCACGGTATAGTGGTTGGCCAGGTCAAACGACGTCAGTTCGTAAGTACCGTCTTCATAAACGGCAAGTATGGAGTCGTCGGTATTGAACGAGCCCAGGTAACGGCCACGTCCCTCGGTGTTCAGCCTTCCAATCACCTCGTCGTAGAAGATCTCACGGCCACCCAGCGTGGACTCGCCCAGGCTTTTCTGCACCACCTTCTTCACCGGGTACTTCGTCACGATATTGCCGTTGGAGCCCTTGCCCTTGATCATCAGTTCCGCAAAATCGAAGTCAAGCACCTTGTTTCGGGCCGATGCGTTCGGCGAGAGCGACACCGTCACCACCTCCGACTCTGAGTTCGGGTTGGCGGTAAGGTAATGTACTTTGGAGCCTTTGTTGCCCTTGGTCAGGTCGTACTCCTTGTCGCGGGTGATCGACTTGACAGAGAAACGCTTGGCATAGGACACGCCTGACTTACCATCCAGGTAAATCATGTTGTACACCATGTGCTCGTCGTTCTTGTTGTACACGCCCGCCAGCAGGATGTCCTTACCCACAAAGGTTTTCTCGGCTACTTTCGTCACCATAAACTTACCATCCTTGCGGAACACAATGATGTCGTCCATGTCGGAGCAGTCGCATACGAACTCATCTTTGCGCAGGCTGGTGCCAATGAAGCCGTCTTTGGCGTTCATGTATAGTTTCTGGTTGGCAATGGCCACGTTCTGCGCGTTGATCACATCGAAGGTTTTGACCTGTGTGCGGCGGTCCCTGCCTTGGCCATACTTCTTCAGTAGTCCCTCAAAGTATGCGATGGCATAGCGGATCAGGTTCGCCAGGTTGTCATCCACCTCAGCCATTTCCTCCTCCAGCTTGTGGATGTACTCATCGGCTTTAAAGGAGTCATACTTGGAGATGCGCTTGATCTTGATCTCGGTCAGGCGAATGATATCTTCCTCGCTCACTTCGCGGCGCAGCAGGTGCTTGTAGGGGTCCAGGCCCCTGTCGATGGCGTTCAGCACCGCCTCCCAGGTCTCACACTCCTCTATATCGCGGTAAATGCGGTTTTCGATAAAGATCTTCTCCAGGGAGGAGTAGTGCCATTTGTCCTCCAGCTCGCCTTTGCGGATCTCCAGCTCCCGCTTCAGCAGGTCCACTGTTTTGAAAGTAGAGATACGCAGCAGCTCATTCACATCCATGAAGTGCGGCTTGTCATCAATGATCACGCAAGCATTGGGAGAAATAGCCACCTCGCAGTCGGTGAAGGCGTAAAGCGCATCCATGGTCAGGTCAGGCGATACCCCCGCCGGTAGGTGCACCTGTATCTCCACGTCCGCAGCGGTGTTATCCACCACCTTCTTGATCTTGATCTTGTTGTTCTCGCTGGCCTTCACGATCGACTCCATCAAGCCGGTAGTGGTAATGCCGTACGGCACATCCCGGATGATGAGCATGGTCTTGTCGACCTTCTCGATCGTGGCGCGCACACGGATCCTGCCGCCGCGCTGGCCACCGTTATAATTGGTCACGTCCACCTGGCCGCCGGTCAAAAAGTCGGGCAGCAAGTTGATACTACGGCCTTTGAGCACATCAATAGAGGCCTTGATCAGCTCCTTAAAGTTGTGCGGCATGATCTTCGTGGATAAGCCTACGGCAATGCCCTCCACACCCTGCGCCAGTAGGAGCGGGAATTTAACGGGCAGCGTCACCGGCTCGTTCTTACGGCCGTCGTAGCTTAGCTGCCAAAGCGTGGTCTGCGGGTTAAACACCACATCCAGCGCAAACTTCGAGAGGCGCGCCTCAATGTATCGGGCGGCCGCCGCGCTGTCGCCGGTGCGCACATCGCCCCAGTTACCCTGCGTCTCTATCAGCAAGTCCTTCTGGCCCAGGTTCACCATCGCGTCGCCAATCGAAGCGTCGCCGTGCGGGTGGTACTGCATGGTCTGCCCGATCACGTTGGCCACCTTGTTGAAGCGGCCGTCGTCCATCTCGCGCATGGCGTGCAGGATGCGGCGCTGCACCGGCTTCAGACCGTCCTCAATGGCTGGCACCGCACGCTCCAGAATAACATAAGAGGCATACTCGAGGAACCAGTTTTCATAGAGGCCGGATACGGGCGTAATGTTATGGATGATTTCCTCCCCGTCCGTAAACTCCACCTCCTGCGCCTCGTTTTGCTCTAATTCTTCGTTGTTCAGCTCGTCGTTATGCATATACTTCCTCTACTATATCTTTTTCAATCTTCAGGTTCTCGATGATGAACTGCTGCCGGTCGGGCGTGTTCTTGCCCATGTAGTAGTTCAGCATCTTCTGTATGGTGGTATCCTTCTGCAGGATAACCGGCTTGAGCTTGATGTTCTCGCCGATAAACTTCCCGAACTCATCCGGAGAGATCTCTCCCAAACCTTTGAAGCGGGTGATCTCCGGCTTCTTGCCAAGCTTGTTGATGGCCTCCTGCTTCTCAGTCTCGTTGTAGCAATAGATTGTCTCCTTCTTGTTGCGCACGCGGAAGAGCGGCGTCTCCAGTATAAACACGTGCCCGTTGCGTACCAGGTCCGGGAAGAACTGCAGGAAGAAAGTGAGCAGCAGCAGGCGAATGTGCATGCCGTCCACGTCGGCGTCGGTGGCGATCACTACGCGGTTGTAGCGCAGGTTCTCCAGGCCTTCCTCGATGTTGAGGGCGTGCTGCAGCAGGTTAAACTCCTCGTTCTCGTACACCACTTTCTTTTTCATGCCGTAGCAGTTCAGCGGCTTACCACGCAAGCTGAACACCGCCTCCACGTCCACGTTGCGCGACTTGGTGATGGATCCGCTCGCCGAGTCGCCCTCAGTGATAAAAAGGGTAGACAGCAGGGAATTCTCGTGCTTGTCTTCGTTAAAGTGCAGGCGGCAGTCACGGAGCTTACGGTTGTGCAGGTTAGCCTTCTTGGCGCGCTGGTTGGCCAGCTTCTTCACGCCGGCCATGTCCTTGCGCTCGCGCTCGCTCTGCTCTATGCGCCGCTTCAGCGCCTCAGCCGTAGTGGGGTTCTTGTGCAGGTAATTGTCCAGGTGCTCCTTCACAAAATCATTGATAAAGGCGCGCACAGCTGGCCCCTCCGGCCCCATCTCTATAGAGCCCAGCTTGGTTTTGGTCTGCGACTCAAACACCGGCTCCTGCACCCGGATCGAGATGGCGCCAATGATAGAGCCACGGATATCGGTGGCATCGTAGTCTTTCTTGTAAAAATCGCGCACGGTCTTTACCACCGCCTCGCGGAAGGCCGCCAGGTGCGTGCCGCCCATAGTGGTGTACTGGCCGTTCACAAACGAGTAGTATTCCTCGCCGTACTCGTTTCCGTGAGTCAGGGCAAGCTCGATGTCCTCCCCTTTCAGGTGGATGATCGGGTAGCGCATGCTTTCCTCATCGGCCTTGTTACGGAGCAGGTCCAGCAGGCCGTTCTCGGAGTAGAATTTCTTGCCGTTGAAGTTGATGGTAAGTCCGGCGTTCAGGTACACGTAGTTCCAGATCTGCTTCTCCAGGTAATCGGGGTTGAACTGGAAGTTCTTGAAGATGCTGTCGTCCGGGGTGAAGGTGGTGAGCGTGCCGTTGCGCTGGGTTGATTCCTGTACCTCAAAATCCTCCACCAGCACGCCTTTCTCAAATTCAGCGGCCTTCATTTTGCCGTCGCGCACCGACTGGATGCGGAAGTGGCTGGAGAGGGCGTTCACCGCCTTGGTACCCACGCCATTCAAGCCAACCGATTTCTGGAAAGCCTTGCTGTCATACTTACCACCGGTGTTGATCTTGCTCACGCAGTCGATCACCTTGCCCAACGGAATGCCGCGGCCGTAGTCGCGCACCTGCACCTTGTGGTCGGAGATCTTCACCTCGATGGTCTTACCGAAACCCATCACGTGTTCGTCGATGGAGTTGTCGATCACCTCCTTTACCAAAATGTAAATGCCGTCGTCTGCCGAAGAGCCGTCGCCAAGCTTGCCGATGTACATACCGGGGCGCAGCCTGATGTGCTCGCGCGGCTCAAGGGAGCGGATGCTGTCTTCGTTGTAATTATGCTCTAACTCTGCCATTTTGTAAGCGTAAGTGTAGTTTGATGGGTAATATCACCGCGAAAGATAGGAAAATATAGAAGATTAGATGCAACCGAATAGTTCCTACCCGAGGCTAAATTTAATAAGTCTTTCCCTGTTTTACTAATTTTGTTAGCCAATCCAGTTCGCATTTATATTTGATACTTCTTCCTAACAGTATAATTTAAGAGCTGGTTCAGCAAATCAGTAGTATTTCCTATCCTTTTTATACTAACTTTGTTAGCAAATTAATATATTAATAATTATATGCTTTAACGCGCGACATTTGCTTATTTTTGAGTGGCAAAAGTAGGGGTTGGCGGGAGAAATCAAATGAGTCGGACACGTTAAATGGAAATAAAGCTACCATCATACTTTAAGTACACGGTTATACTTTTGGGCCTCGTCCTGCTGATCTATACATTGCAGCAGTTCAAGGCTGTGCTGATGCCGCTGGCCTTCGGGCTGCTGTTTGCGCTGCTGCTACTCCCCCTCACCCGCGATCTGGAGAAAAAGCTGCGCTTCCCCAGGCCCCTGGCCATACTTACCAGCATCCTGCTCGTCATCGTTATCCTGAGCCTGGTGGTCTGGTTTCTGAGCATGCAACTGGTTAGCCTTACCTCCGAGCTGGACTCGATCGGCCAGAATATGCAGAAGCTGATCGTGAAGGGGCAGAATTTCTTCGTCGAGAACTTCGGCATCGCGCCGCCAAACAAGTCCGAGCTCATCCAGAATGCCCTCGGCGGCCTGCAGGATTTCACCACCACGTTCCTGGGCAGCACCATCTCCATCACCACGGGCGCCATCACCATCCTTACCCTGGTGCCGATCTTCGTTTTCCTGCTGCTCTACTACCGCGACCACCTGGAGCAATTCATGTTCAAATTTGTGGCCAAGGACAAGCGTAGCGGCGTCATCCAGACCGTCACCAATATTCAGCATGTGGTGCAGAGCTATATTTCGGGGCTGATGATTGTGATTGTGGTCGTGGCGCTGCTGAACTCGGCGGGACTGCTCATACTTGGCGTCAAGTATGCTATCTTCTTTGGCGTCTTCGCCTCCATCCTGACCATTATCCCCTACATTGGTATACTTATAGGGGCCTCGCTCCCGGCCCTGTTTACGCTGGCCACCACCGGCAACCTGCTGGACGCCGTGCTGGTGGTGATCGTATTCATGTTCGTGCAGTTCCTGGAGGGCAACTTCATCACGCCGTTTGTGGTGGGATCGAAGGTGAGCCTGAACCCCTTTGCGGCCATACTTGCCCTGTTGGTAGGCGGCGAGGTATGGGGTGCAGCCGGCATGATCCTCTCCATCCCGATCATCGCCATGATGAAGGTGATCTTTGATGTGTACGAGCCGCTGCAGCCGATCGGGTTTTTGATGGCGGACATGGACGAGCTGAAGCCGAGGAAGAAGGGGCGGGTGCGGAACTGGCTCGAGGAGATCGTGAACGGCATCTGGCGCGGCAAGAAAGACATAAACGACTGATCTTTTGCTAACCTCCTTTGCCGCTATACAGCAACACAAGCGATTTGAAACGGATTACTAATAATTTTGGTTTAGAAGAAGGGCCTGCAGCGCATGCCGCGGCCTCCGATGAACACATCCTAAACCAGAGCAACTTGTACGCGATAGTAGATATTGAGACAACCGGCGGCCAGCCCCACCAGGACAAGATCACCGAGATTGCCATTTTCATACACGACGGGGAGAAGATCGTAGACAAATACCATACGCTTATTAACCCGGAGCGCCCCATCCCCTACTTCATCACACAGCTTACCGGAATAAAGGACGACATGGTGCTGGACGCGCCAAAGTTCTACGAAGTGGCCAAGGAAATTGTGGAGTTTACCGAGGGCAAGGTGTTCGTAGCCCACAACGTGCGCTTCGATTACTCTTTTATGAAAAAGGAGTTTGCCGACCTGGGCTTTACCTTTCAGCGCAAGACGCTTTGCACCGTGCGCCTGAGCCGTGCGCTGATTCCCGGGCTGCCCTCCTACAGCCTGGGCAAGCTCTGTCAAAGTATAGACATTCCGCTAAGCCAGCGCCACCGCGCCATCGGCGATGCTGAGGCCACGGCCATACTTTTCGACAGGCTGATTAAGCTGAACCGGCCGGTGGTGGACGGTAACATGCACATGGCCGCCGAGCACACCACGCAGGTGCTGAAACAGGAGATCAAGACCTCGTTGCTGCCGCCTGCCATCAGCAAAGAGAAGGTGGATGCACTGCCGATGGTGCCGGGGGTGTACTACTTCCACAACGAGGCGGGGGAAGTAATTTATGTCGGTAAAAGTATAAACATCAAGAAGCGCATTATCCAGCACTTCAACATCGATTACAAGAGCCGCAAATCACTGGACTTCAAGAACAACATCACCGACATCACCTATGAGCTGATGGGCAACGAGCTGGTGTCGCTGCTGTTTGAGTCGGCGGAGATAAAGCGCATGAAGCCGCACTACAACCGGCAGCAGCGCCGCAGCGTGTTTAACACCGGTATTTACGTGTACGAGGATGATAACGGTTACAAGCGCCTTACTTACAGCAGCGTGGACAAAGCCGACAATGTCAGCATGACGCCGATCATCGCGCTCTCGAACCACTTCAAGGCAAAGGGATTCCTGTTCCACAAAGTGGCCAAGTTTAACCTGTGCCAGAAACTCTGCGACCTGTACAAGACCAACGGCGCCTGTTTCGATTACCAGGTGCACCAATGCAGCGGTGCCTGTATTGGCAAGGAAAATCCTGAGGAGTATAACAAGCGCGTGGAGGAGGCCATCGAGTCGTTTACCTACGAGCACAACAGCTTCGTTATACTTGGCAGAGGCCGCGAGCCCGGCGAGCGCTCGGTGGTGGTGGTGGAACACGGCACGTACCTGGGCTTCGGCTTTGTGGACGATACGTTCTCGGCCAGCGCCCTGGAGGACTTTAAGGGGGCCGTAAAGCGCTACAATGATAACAAGGACGTGCAGCAGATTATCCGCAACTACATGCGCGGCAAGCACAAGGATAAGGTGCTGGTGTTTGATTAAGTTGCCGCTGCGCCGCGTCCGGGTTTGCATTTACAGCAAAACCTCCTAACTTCAAGTCGCTAAAGTATAAGTAGCATAGCTAATCAAACTATACCCTCGATTAATCAATATTTAAGAATAATTCTGTGAACGAAACAAAAACAAGATTCAGACCGGGCGTACTGTACGGCGATGAAGTGACAGAGCTGTTTAAGTATGCGAACGAAAATAACTTCGCACTTCCTGCCGTGAACGTGATCGGCACCAACTCCATAAACGCGGTGCTGGAGACGGCAAAGGCCGTCAACTCACCGGTGATCATCCAGTTCTCGCATGGCGGGGCGCAGTTCTTTGCGGGCAAAGGCCTGAGTAACGACGCGCAGAAAGCCGCCATCGCCGGCGCTATCTCCGGCGCCCAGCACGTGCACCTGATGGCCGAGGCGTACGGCGTGCCTGTGGTGCTGCATACCGACCATGCCGCCAAAAAGCTGCTTCCCTGGATTGACGGGCTGCTGGACGCCGGCGAGAAATTCTTTGCGCAGCACGGCAAGCCGCTCTACAGCTCGCATATGCTGGACCTCTCAGAGGAAGAGATCAAAGAGAACATTGAGACCTGCGCCACATACTTCAGACGCATGGACCGCCTGGGCATGACCGTGGAGATAGAGCTGGGCGTAACCGGCGGCGAGGAAGACGGCGTGGACAATACAGGCGTGGACAGCTCCCGACTATACACACAACCGGATGAAGTGGCCTATGCCTACGAGGAGCTGAATAAAGTGAGCTCGCGCTTTACCATTGCGGCTGCTTTCGGAAACGTGCACGGTGTGTACAAGCCGGGTAACGTGGAGCTGCGCCCTGATATCCTGAAAAACTCGCAGGACTACATCCAGGAGAAATTTGGCACGGGCCCTAACCCGGTGCACTTCGTGTTCCATGGCGGCTCCGGCTCCGAGAAGCACCAGATTACGGAGGCGATCGAGTACGGCGCCATCAAGATGAATATTGACACGGACATGCAGTGGGCGTTCTGGGAAGGTATCCGCGATTACTACGAAAGCAAGAAAGGCTACCTGCAAAGCCAGATCGGCAGCCCGGACGGGGAGGATTCTCCGAACAAGAAGTACTACGACCCGCGCGTTTGGCTGCGCGAAGGCGAGAAAACGTTTATCGCCCGTTTGAAGGAGGCCTTCACAGACCTGAACGCGAACAACCGCAATTCATAATTCTAAAGTATGGCGAGGCGACAACCTCGCCATACTTTTTTTATGCCCGCTTCTTGTGCTCCAGCAGCCACTGGTAGATCTTCTCGGTGTCCTCTTTCCTGCAAAGCTCAGAGCCGGGTGTCATGGTGGCGGCAGTACCGGCTGCCACGCCGTAGCGCACCATATCCTCCAAGCTTGCACCGTGCAGCAACCTGAGCACCATCCCGGCCACCATACTATCGCCGGCTCCCACGGCACTTTGCTGCGGCATGGTGGGCGGCACGACATACGTAATACCTTCATGAGAGGCCAGCATGGCTCCGCGCGGTCCCAGCGACACCACCAGCACCTGGCACTTTCCCTCATCCAGCACCTGCCGGGCGATCTCCTCCTGCTCCATGGCCGATATTTTCTCTTTTCCTGCCAGGGCCGCCAACTCCCCCAGGTTCGGCTTCAGCAAGTATACGCCCTCCCCTGCCGCCTTCATCAGCGCCTCTCCGGACGTATCCACGATCAGCCTGAACTTCCTTTGGTGGGCCACCTCCGCCAGTTGCTTGTAAAAATCATCCGGAACGCCTGCCGGAAGGCTGCCGCTGGCCACCACATACTTCGGGGTCTTCTCCTCCGGCAGCTTCTCCAGGTCGTCCAGGCACTGCCGCCACTCCTGCTTGTATACTTCGGGGCCGGGCATGCCGAAGCGGTACTGGTTGCCGGAGTTATCCTCCATCACCATCAGGTTCTCGCGGGTCCAGTTTTTAGTTTGGATCGCCCTGAAGTCCACGCCCTCCTCCTTCAGCAGCTCACAAATACGCTCCCCAGAGGGTCCGCCCACCAACATCCAGGCGCAGGAGCCGCCGCCCAGCTTCTTCAGCGCCCGCGACACGTTAATGCCGCCTCCGCCAGGCTCATAAACAGGCGTTTCGCAGCGTAGCTTCTTCTCGGGCAGGACCTGCGCCACGTGCGTGCTTTTATCCAGGGCAGGGTTCAGGGTGATGGTGATGATATCGCTCATAAGTATAAACGCAAGTATAAAGTATGAACCGCTTAGTTCATTAGGGTGAACTCGCGCTGCTCGCCCGTTTTGAACGTATACACCTGGCCCTGCACGCCTATCCGCACCTCCTTGGACCAGCTCCTGTCGAAAGAAACGCGCATGGTATGCTGGGTAAGGCGGATGGAGATCCAATGGCTGCGGTACCGGACGTGAAAGTTCAGGCAGCCAAGCTCCTCCGGCAGCACCGGGTCCAGCCAAAGCACCTCGTCCCGGATCTCCAGCCCCATGAAACCACGCTGCACCAGGTCCACGGTGCCGGCCATGGCCCCCAGGTGAATCCCCTCCGCCGTGGTGCCCCCCTGAATGTCCTCCACATCGCTTACCAGGGCTACCTGGAAACTGTGCCAGGCCTTCCTGCGGTCGGAGCGGGCCAGCACCCAGGCATGCACAATCTTACTTAAGGTGGAACCATGCGAGGTGCGTTGTTCGTAATAGGCGATATTTTCAAGTATGCATGCGGGACTAAAGTCATACTGCAGCCGTTCAAAAATATCTAAGAGCTCCTTTGAGGAAAACAGGTAAAAGAGCATGAGCACGTCCGCCTGCTTGCTGGCTTTATACTTGTTCACGTTGTCTCCCTCGCTCTCCAGGATGCGGTCCAGGCGCATGGCTTCTCCATACTTTTCACGGTACGCCTCCCAGGGAAACTCCGCCAGGCGCTCATAACCCTCAAACTGCGCGATGATGCCGCTATCGTCGATAAAGGGAATATACATTTTGGCGGCGATGTCGCGCCAGCGTGCCTGATCCTCTGCCGTTATACTTAGTTTCTGGCACAGCTCCTTTACCCGCGCATCGTCCAGGATGTCGAAGAGCTTCAACGCTACCTGTATCACCCACACCGCCATCACGTTAGTATAGGCATTGTTGTTGAGGCCCGGCTCATCGGAGTCAGGGTATTCCGTGTGGTACTCGTCGGGGCCTACCACGTTCCGGATCTCGTAGCGCCCGCGCTCCGGATTGAACGTGGCGATGGAGGACCAGAACTGCGCAATATCGAAGATCAGCTCGCCACCCACGAAGGTCATGAACCCCATGTCATCGGTGGCCTGATAATACTGCCATACATTGTATGCGACGGCTGCGCTGATGTGCCGCTGCAGGAAAGTATTGTCCGGCAGCCAACGGCCCGACTGGGGGTTTAGGTGGATTACCTGGCTTTCCTCCCGGCCGTTGCTGCCGCTCTGCCAGGGGAACATGGCGCCCCGGTAACCGGCTTGCGTGGCGGCATAGCGGGCTTCGGGCAGGCGGCGGAAGCGGTAGAGCAGCAACTCTCGGGTTAATTCGGGCAGGCGCAGGTTCAGGAAAGGGAAGATGAACAGCTCATCCCAAAAAATATGGCCCCTGTAGGCCTCTCCGTGCAGCCCGCGGGCGGGCACGCCCACATCAAACCCCACGGTATTGGCCGAGACGGTTTGCAAGAGGTGGAAGATATGCAGGCGAAGTATGCCCTGCGTTTTCTCGTTGCAGGAGGTTTCGAAGTCACAACGGTTCCAGAGCCGTTGCCAGGCCAATGCATGCCTTTCCAGCAAATGCCCGAAAGTGCCCTGCCGCTCAATGTTCTTGCACGCTTCCTGCAGGGGCTCCGTGATGGCCTGGTCGCGGGAGGTATGCACCTGCACTATCTTCTCCATCACCACGGGTTTGTTCTGCTCGAGCTGCAAAGTAAACTGCTGCGCCGCGTAGCCTTCTTCCAGTCGCACCTCAAGCTGCAGGTCAACTGGCTTGGAGTCCCTGTAAGCCCTCAACCGGGCCGCCTGCGCCATCACCAGCCGGGATTGCACGGTCTGTACTTCCAGAAATATTGTTTCCCCATTGTGACGTCCCTGTTGAACAGGCGCTAAATGCTGGCTCTGCAGGGCACTGTAGCGCTCCACGCCACTGTTCGTCACCCGTCCGTCCAGGGCGGCCGCCACCTCCACCGCACCAGACCAGTTTAGCGGGGTAAGCTCCCATTGCAGCGCCGTCACATGCTTGTTGGCCATACTTACAAAGCGTCTGCTTACCAGCAACGTTTCCCGATCCTGCTTGTCGCGGAAGTGCAGGCGGCGCTGCAGGAGGCCTTGCCGCATGTCCAGCTCCTGCCGGAAAGCAATCAACTCCACCTTCCGGATATCGAACCATTCTCCTCCGGGGTGCCGAAAGGTGAGCGGCAGCCAATTGGGCCAGTTCACCAGATCCTCATTCTCTATGTTCTTCCCGGCAATCTCGGAGGTTAAGCGGTTATAACCACCAGCCAGGTAAGTGCCCGGGTAATGGATTCCCCGCTCAGCAGATGCCTCCTCAAAGGCCCCGCGCGTGGCGAAGTAACCGTTCCCGAGGGTGCAGAGCGCCTCGCGCAGCAACTGCTGTTCGGGCTCCCAGCTGTCGTAGGTCATGTCCCACTCCTGCATAAGCTTATTCTTTTTTTAGTTGATGCGTGAGCGCTTCCAGAAAGACCTGTACTTCTTCGACGCTCTCCAGCCTGTACCCGGCGGCAGTTTGTTCGTCGTGTTCCCCTACCAGAATGCTCACGCCCTGGCCCTGCAGCGCGGCAAAGGCATCTTCGTCCGTCAGGTCATCGCCAATGTAGAGCGGGATGATGCCGGGCTTGTTCAGGTGGAGTTCCTCCAGCAGCCAATACACTGCTTTGCCCTTGTGCCAGTCTAGGTTGGGCTTGAGCTCGAGGACTTTCTTCCCCGGACCGGGCTTGAGTTCTTTATACTTTGAGAGGACATCGTTTGCCACCTCCAGCACCTGGCTCACCTGATCCTCCGCCACGTTACGGTAATGCACGGCAATGGCATAGCGCTTCCGCTCCACCAGCGCCCCTTCCACCTCTTTCAGGCGTTCGTTGAGTTCCGCCTGCGCCTTGTCTAAGGCAGGAATGGCGGCGGCAGCCCCGCCCGGCTCGGTGTGCATGTTATTTGGTCCGGAGATATCAAAACCATGGGAGCCCGCATAGTATAAGTTTTTCAGCTGCACCAGTTTTTCAACGTTCGCCCGGTCGCGGCCGCTCACCACCGCCACCGGACATACCTCCGCCAGTTGCTGCAGGGTGCTGCGCATGCCTTCCGAAAGTATGGCCTTGTCCGGGTCTTTCACGATGTGGGTGAGGCAGCCGTCGTAATCCAGAAATACAGCGGGTGTTTTGCCCTGCAGCAGCTCCTTTATATTGTGAAGGGCTGACGGGAGATTTTTGCCGTCCTGTTTCTGTACCTGGTTGGGATTAGGGTTCTTCATAGTAGGATTTGGTATTGTTTGCAGCACCACATCGGCGCCATGTTCACTTAACTCTTCTGCCTGGCCTGTCCGGTCCACGCCCACCACCAAGGCAAAGCCGCCTGCCTTGCCTGCCTCCACACCGGCCAGAGCATCCTCGAAAACAGCTGCCTCCGCCGGTTCTACTTCCAGCCGCCGGGCTGCCTCCAGGAAAATGGCCGGGTCCGGCTTGCCCTTCAGCCTCAGTTCCGCCGCCAGCACGCCGTCCACCCGTACCTCAAATAGCGCCTCTAAACCGGCCGCCGCAAGTATGGCCTGGCAGTTTTTGCTGGCCGAGATGACCGCTGTGCGATATCCCCGTTGCCGCATCACCTTAATAAAAGCTACCGTGTCAGAATATACTTCTACCCCACCTTGCTGCAGTAACTCGTGGAAGTATGAATTCTTCAGGTTGCCGAGCCCTGCCACGGTTTCTTTGCCGGGCGCATCGGTCGGGGTTCCTTCGGGCAGGCTTATACTTCGGGATAGAAGGAAATTACGCACCCCGTCGTAGCGCGGAATGCCATCGATGTAGCGGCGGTAGTCGGTGGCTATACTTAGCGGCTCGTATACTTTCCCCTCCCGCTGCCCGCGCTGCCGCAAGTAGTCATCGAACATGCGCTTCCAGGCGTGGGCGTGCACCCGTGCCGTCTGGGTAATCACCCCATCGAGGTCAAAGATGAGGGCCTTGATCTGTTTGCTTTCCAGTAAAAAGAACAGGTTATGCGGCGGCATGCGTTTACGTTTACAGGGTTACCCTTTCAGGAAAATCATACTATAGTTTAGCGCTTTAAGTTATGGCCATACTTTATATACGTGCCGCCAGGGCCGAAAAGCAAGAGCGCCTCTTCTTTTGAAAGAGGCGCTCTTGCGGTGATTGTTAGAAGTATGGTATACTTTATACGTCCAGTGACGGGGCAGCCTTCGCCTTCAGCTCAGCGGCAAAGCCTTTGATAACGGTATCGGCGCCCTTGGCTTCGAGCCTTTCCTGCACAAAGCTTCGATCTACGCCCACTACCAGCCCAAATCCTCCGGCTTTGGCGCCTTCTACACCTGCGGCGGTATCTTCAAAAACGGCTGTCTCTTCCGGGTTAACACCAAGCCTGCGGGCGGCCTCCAGGTAAATGTCCGGGGAGGGCTTGCTCTTCAGCTTCAGTTCGTTGGCCACTACCTTGTCTACGCGCACTTCAAAAAGCTTCTCCAGTCCGGCGCGGCGAAGTATGGTCAGGCAGCTGCGGCTCCCTGAAACAATGGCTGTTTTCATGCCATCCTGCTGCTGCTCTTTCACGTACTTTACGGCGTCATCAAACACCACCACCCCATTCTGCTTCAGCAACTCATGGAAGTAGTAGTCCTTGCGCTCCCCCAGGCCGATGAGGGTGTTATTACCTACGCTATCGCTGGGCGTGCCTTCGGGCAGTGTGATGCCGCGCGAGGCCATGAAGTTGCGCATCGCGTCAAAGCGGGGCACGTCGTGCACATAGGCCTGGTAATCCTCCTTCAGGTCGAATGGCTGGTAAGGCTTTCCGTCCTGCTCGCTGCGCTGGCGCAGGAACGAGTCGCAGAGTTTTTTCCATGCTTCGGCATGCAACCCGGCCGTGTTCGTAATCACGCCATCCATGTCCAGAATGAGGGCTTTGATGTTTCTCTCTCGTATAAGGTTACTCAGATCACTCATAAGTATAAATCGCTTGATAGGTTTTCACTTCTAGTTCTCAGGCAGTTAGGGATCTGCGGCGCCGTAAAGGCTAAGGCGATGATCCCGGACCCTAATATAGTCTACAGCGGGAACAGGCACAGCCGCATGCAAAAACTACGGACAATGTGCCGCTGCCAGTACTTTTTTTGGTCATCAAATATAGGAACCTGCCCTCATAGTTACAGCATCTACGGCTATTAAATTGCATTAGTTCACCGTCTTTTTCTTGTGGTTGCAACACTGTTCCAGCACCTGAGGAAGTCTACATACCATATTTTATACGTTGCCGGGCGCAGTGCAGCATATTTTTGGCGGATAATCCATTTATAGGGCTCAGCCGCCCAAATTATAAGGCTGGACAGCAGGAAAATGGTAACCAAATCCGGAAAAGGCAATGTTCACGCACCTGTTGCTAAACTATCCCGATCTCGAAGACAGAATACTCCAGCGCGCGCATGTTGAACATGTTGAATACCTGTGTCCTGGAGATAACAAGGAACGCAGCGGTGCGTGCTGTGCCCTCGCCCTGCGGCAGGAAAAAGGAGAAAACGGCCGGCGTTAGCCCCAACACCACAATGCTCATGCGCAGGATGCAAGGCACCACGATTCCTTCGGGCTGACGCTGCGGCAAGCAAGTTTCCTGTCACTCGCCATTATGCCGCTTGCTGTGGACGGTTGGATTCGTGGCCTGGACTACGGGATGCCCTGGGTGCGCTCCTGTGGCGGCACATCCGGCCCCTGCTCCGGCCGCGTGGCGGGCGTATCGCCGCCGGTTACGTAGCCTGTCGGCTCCGGAGGGGTGCGCTTTCCCCCGTCTTCGTGCAGTATTCCTTTTTTCTTTCCGGGCTTATGGGGCATATCTTCTTTTCTCTCTTCCATGTTCATAGCTTTTAAAGTATAAAGTGATGTCTACCTGTCGTGGCCACCGTACAGTAATCGCGCCATCGTCTGATTCCTGCATCACCTTACAGGACCCCCTTACCTACGCAGCGGGCAGCGATTTGATATTAGAGCGCACAGCCAGCACGTAGGCACATTGCATTTATTTTCTAACTTTGGAACGGCAGCCTTTGACTTGCCAGACTTTATACGTGAAAACCGAACTGGCCGAAACCTGGTATACCAAATCGAAGTAAGGGAGCCCGGGAGCCGAAATAACTCTGAAAAACATACGATGCTGAAAAACTACTCGCCTACCAAAACCGAAGCCTGGAAAAACCTGCAGGAGCATTTTAAAACGGTGCAGCCACAGCACCTGCGCGACCTTTTTGCACAGGACCCTGCTCGTTTCAACAAGTTCACCTTCCATCTGAACGAGACCATTTACGACCTCTCCAAAAACCGCATCAGCGAGGAAACGCTTCGGTTGCTCGTGCAGCTGGCCCGGGAAATGGACGTGCCGGGTGCCATCGAAAGTATGTTTACCGGCGAGAAAATAAACGCCACCGAAAACCGCGCTGTACTGCACACTGCCCTTCGTAATTTCTCCGACGAAAGCCTGGAAGTAGAGGGCGAGAACGCCCTGCAGGAAGTGCGCCAGGTGCAGGAGCAGATGCGTACGTTCTGTAACAAACTGCACAGCGGCGAGTGGACCGGCTACACCGGCAAGCGCATCCAAAGTATTGTGAACATCGGCATCGGTGGCTCCGACCTGGGTCCGAAGATGGTGGTGGAGGCGCTGAAGAAGTACCAGCAGCCGGACCTGGAAGTATACTTTATCTCCAACGTGGACGGCACCGACGCCACCGAAGTACTGCGCCGCCTGGACCCCGAAACCACATTGTTCATCATCGCCTCTAAGACTTTTACCACCAAAGAGACCATCACCAATGCGGAAACGGCACGCGGCTGGTTCCTGCACAAGGCTGTGGACCGTGAGCACATCAAGAAGCACTTCGTGGCTCTTTCTACCAATATTGAGGCGGTAACGAAATTCGGTATCGCCCAGGAAAACGCTTTCCGCTTCTGGGATTGGGTGGGCGGCCGCTTCTCACTCTGGTCGGCTATTGGTTTGTCTGTGGCCTGCGCGTTGGGCTATGATAAATTTGAAGAACTGCTGCGCGGCGCGGAGTCGATGGACAAGCACTTTCGCCAGGAGCCTTTAGAGAAAAATATTCCGGTGCTGATGGCGCTGCTGAGCATCTGGTACACCAACTTCTTCGGCTGCCAGACCCACGCCATACTTCCTTACGACCAGTACCTGCGCCTGCTGCCCGAGTACCTGCAGCAGCTAATGATGGAGAGCAACGGCAAAAACACCGACCGCAACGGCAAACGCGTGGACTACCAGACCCAGCCGGTGGTGTGGGGCGCGGCAGGCACCAATAGCCAGCACTCCTTCTTCCAGCTCATCCACCAGGGCACTATCCTCATTCCCTGCGATTTTATTGCCCCGGCAGAGAGCCAGAACCCAATTGGAAACCACCATCCACTGCTGCTGTCTAACTTCTTTGCCCAGACCGAGGCACTGATGAAGGGCAAGAACGCCGAGGAGGTACGCGAGGAACTGACGCAGAAAGGCATGAAGGGCGACGAATTGGAGCAGTTGCTGCCGCACAAGCTGTTCGAGGGCAACAAGCCCACCACTTCCATCATGATGAAGAAGCTGACGCCCTTTGAACTGGGCAGTCTGGTGGCCATGTATGAACACAAAACCTTCGTGCAGGGCGTGATCTGGAATATTTACAGCTTCGACCAGTGGGGCGTGGAGCTGGGCAAGCAACTGGCCGGCGCCATCGAGGGCGAACTGCTGCAGGGCAAATCCTCCCCTCACGACAGCTCTACCAGCGGGTTGATGCAGTACTACACCGAAAATAAATAGCTTATTTAGTTAAAAGTTGAGAGTTATGAGTTAAAAGTGGCTCATTCACCATTCGTATCACTAACAACTTAAACTCATAACTATTAACTTTTAACTCATCACTCTTAACTAAACTACATGAAGCGAGTGGCGATGGTGCTGTTTTGCGGTTTGCTGCTAAGCAGCTGCGCAAACGAGGATTTTTTCCAGCATGACGCCCTGGCTACGGAAGAAGAATTAAACGGGGAAGCCGCTGCCGGTCCGGACAGTGCCTGGGTTATACTTGGGCGCCACTACGACCGCAGCGGCTTTCACCGGTTTTTCTGGGGAGACCATCACCGCCAGCTTTGGACAACGCCGGTGAAACTACCCGTTTTCAGGTTAGACACCGCGAACGGCGGCATGCAGGTCGTGAAAAAAGGCGGCGGCTACCAGACCACCAGTTTCGAATTACAAGACAGGCAAGGCCGGCTCTATGCTTTCCGCTCTATCGATAAAGACCCCAAGGAGGTGGTAAGCAAATTCTGGCAAAGTACTTTTGTCACTGATATTCTGCGAGACCAGACCTCTGCCGCCAACCCCTTTGGGAGTCTGGTAGTGCCGCGACTGGCCCAAGCCGTGGGTGTGTATTATGCCAACCCACACTTATACTACGTGGCTGCAGATGATTCCCTGTTTGGTGAATACAGCCAGCAGGTGCAGGGAAAAGTGTTTATGTTGGAGGAAAAGTATGAAACGCCTGCCGATATCACCCCTGCCTTTGCTGCCAACGTGATTGACTTTGAGGACTCGGAAGATGCGCTGCGGAAGCGGTTTCTAAGTAACAGGTACCACTTCAACCAGCAGGCATTTGCCCGCGCACGCCTGCTCGACCTGGTTATTGGAGACTGGGACCGCCATAAAGGGCAGTGGGACTGGGCCGTGGCAACACAGGGCACCGACACCGTTTTTTACCCTATCCCCAAAGACCGCGACCAGGTATTTCTGGAAATGGGCGACGGCCTGATTCCTTCCATCGCCACAAGTAAGCTACTGGCGCGCAAGCTCCATACTTATGACGATGACTTCAGCGACGTGAAGGCCTATATGATAAACGCTGCCTTTATAGATCAGCGCCTGCTCAACGAGCTGCCCCTGAAGGACTGGCAACGTATCGCCACAGACATGCAGCAGCAACTGACTGATGCAGTGATTAACGAGGCTGTGCAGAAACTGCCCCCACCTGTTTATACTTTAGTGGGCTCCGAAATAAGCCAGAACCTGAAAAGCCGCCGCAACCTGCTTCCGGAGGCAGCCAAAAAGATGTATGAACTGCTGGCCAAAAAAGTTACCATTGCCGGCTCTGACGATGCAGAGGAATTCAGGGTAACAAGAATGGATAATGAGCAGGTAGAGGTCAGCGTATCCCGTCCTGCTGCTGGTGGTATTCCCGGAAAGCAGCTGTATAAACGAACCTTCCGGAGAGGCGAAACAGAGGAAATCATACTTCACGGCCTGGCCGGTGACGATGCGTTTATACTTACAGGAGATGTGCAGGAAAGTATACTTGTAAAGATTTACGGCGGGCTTGGCGAAGACGAAATAACAGATAGTTCCTCTGTAAAAGGTTGGAAAAAGTATACGCGTGTTTACGACACGGAGCGCGGCAACGAGCTAACCTTCGGCCCGGAAACAAAGGACTTGACCACCAACGATGTGCGGGTACACGCCTATGACCGGGAAGGAAACTGATACATTTATCAGTTAACATTTATCAATTATCAGTCCCTGCCAACGTTGTTAATTGATAATTGTTAAATGTCTAACGCCCTTTTGCCCGCTTCACCAGGTAAGAGTACAGCACCTTATCGAAGGGCTCGCTGATATCCACGGGTACAAAATCGATTTTATACTGGCCGCACTTGAGGCTGAGTTCCCTTTTATACTTTTCTACGGCGGCGCGGTAGTGCTCGCGCACCTGCGAGGGCTGCAGCTTCAGCTCCTGCCCTGTCTCCACATCCACAAACACGTAGGGGCGCTCGGCAAAATCAAACTCTTCCTCTGTTTTGCGGTCCATCACATGGAAAAGAAGCACCTCATGGTGCTGGTGCTTCAGGTGCTGTAGCGCGGCGAAAATAGCGTCCATGTCCTCCACGCGGCTCAGCATATCGCTGAAAATAACCACCAGCGAGCGTTTCGGGATCTGCTGCGCGATAAGGTGCACCACCTCGGCCACGTTGGTATCATTTGCTGTGGGCTTCTGCTCCAGTTGCTGCTGCAGGATTAAAAGCAAAGTATGGAGATGGGAGGCGGTGGAGCGCACCGGCGTCTGCTGCTCGATCTTATCCGAAAACGTTACCAGGCCCACGGCATCACGCTGCTTGCGCAAAAGGGTGGCGAGGGCGGCGGCGCAGAGGGCGGAGAAGGTAATTTTCCCGTTATCCTCCAGCGGGTAGTACATGGAGGGTGATACGTCCAGTAGGATATGGCAGCGCAGGTTGGTTTCCTCCTCGTAGCGCTTTATAAACAGCTTGTCGGTACGGGCGTATACTTTCCAGTCGATGTGGCGGGTGCTCTCGCCGTTGTTGTAGAGGCGGTGCTCGGAGAACTCCACCGAGAACCCGTGGTAGGGCGACTGGTGCAGCCCGGTGATGAAGCCCTCCACCAGTTGCTTTGCCAGAAACTCCATGTTCTCGAACTTCTGTACATCGGCAAGGGAAAGGGGCTTTTTCATGGTTACTGCTTTGGCTGGACCTCTGCCTCTGAAACGGCGAAAGGGGATTCTTGTTGTGCCTCCGGTGTAACCTCTTTTATACTTACGGCAACTGTTCCATCGCGTACCATATCCAACGCAGTGGCGGCGGCCCTGGAGAGGTCTATGACGCGGTGGCGGCTGGCGGCCATGCGGTCATTGATGCGCACTACTACGGTTTTGCCGTTCTTCAGGTTGGTCACCTCCACGCGTGTGTCAAACGGAAGCGTGGCGTGGGCGGCAGTCATCAGGGCCTTGTCGTAACGCTCGCCGTTGGCGGTGCGCTGGCCATGGAAACGGTCGGCATAGTAGGATGCTTTTCCGTCTGCCGCGTACTCGGCTAACCCCGAAGAGAACGAAAGAAGGAAGATCAATACTACTGAATAGAGATTCATAGTATTTTATAGTTGGTCCGGCTACAAATATAGGATTAAAATATTTTAGGCAAATTTTAAATTTGAATACTTTTATATATCAGAACTATATATTACTTTTAGGTTCTCAAGGTTGAATTTAACGTCTAATTAACGGTGGAAGAGAACAACGAAAAAGCAGAAATTTATTCCCAGAGAGTAAGGGCCGGGAAGCGAACGTATTTCTTTGATGTGAAGTCAACTCGATCTAACGACTTCTACGTGACCATCACGGAGAGCAAGCGCAAGTTCAAAGAAGACAGCTTCTCTTACGAGAAACACAAGATCTTCCTCTACAAAGAAGATTTTCTGAAATTCATGGACGCGCTGCAGGAAACGATAGACCACGTTAAATCCGAACTTTTGACCGAAGAGGCCCTGGCCGCACTGGAAAACCCGGTGAAAGAAGGCGAAGAGGCTCCTTTTGATGAAGAACTGAAGTGGGAATAACCCTCTCCCGCCACTTATAAAGTATACCTGAAGCCCGCTGCACTGCCGCGGGCTTTTTCTTTTCTCCCCTGCCGCGCCGCAGCCCTCATTTAGGCGCGCAAGACAAGCAAAGCTGGCTAAATTATTGTATATTTGCGGCCTGAAAATAAAGACTAAAAGTATAAATGGGACTACGATGCGGTATTGTGGGCCTGCCAAATGTTGGCAAGTCTACCCTGTTCAACGCTATTTCTAACGCCAAGGCAGAGTCTGCCAACTATCCTTTCTGTACCATCGAGCCAAACGTGGGCGTGATCACGGTGCCCGACGAGCGCCTGCAGGTACTGGAGGAACTGGTAAACCCGGAGCGCGTGCTGCCAACGGTAATCGAGTTTGTGGACATTGCCGGCCTGGTAAAAGGAGCCAGCAAAGGCGAAGGTCTGGGCAATAAATTCCTGGCCAACATCCGTGAGGTAGACGCCATCATACACGTGGTGCGCTGCTTTGAAGACGAGAACATCGTGCACGTGGACGGCAAGGTAAACCCGATTGCCGACAAGGATATCATCGACACGGAGCTGCAGTTGAAAGACCTGGAGTCGGTTGATAAGAAGATCCTGAAGGTGGTGCGCTCTGCCAAGTCTGGCGATGCCAAGGCAAAGAAAGAACTGGCGAGCCTCGAGAAGTATAAAAACCACCTGGAGGCCGGCCTGAACGCCCGCAGCCTGGATGTGAACGAGGACGACCTGGAGGCTGTGGAAGACCTGAAGCTGCTCACGGCCAAGCCTGTGATCTACGCTGCCAACGTGGATGAGAACTCCATGATTGAAGGCAACCAGTATTCCAAAGCACTGGCCGAGCACGTGAAGGATGAGAACGCGCAGGTGGTACTGATCTCCGCCTCCATCGAGGCCCAGATAGCCGAGCTGACGGACGAGGAGGAAAAGGAGATGTTTCTTTCTGAGTATGGCCTGAAGGAATCCGGGTTGAACAAGCTGATCCGCGCCTCTTATGATCTACTGAACCTGATCACCTACTTTACCGCCGGCGTGAAGGAAGTACGCGCCTGGACGATTGAGAAAGGCTGGAAAGCGCCGCAGGCGGCCGGCGTGATCCACTCTGACTTTGAGAAAGGCTTCATCCGCGCCGAGGTGATCAAACTGAAGGATTACCAGGAGTATAAGTCTGAGGCAAAAATCAAAGAGGCCGGTAAAATGGCCGTGGAAGGCAAAGAATACGTAGTGCAGGACGGCGACATCATGCACTTCCGCTTCAACGTGTAAGGCAAAGTATAAAGTATAAATACAGAAAAGGCAGGTGTTATACCTGCCTTTTTCTTTTGATTAAACCTCGGTTATACTTTCCGGAGGTAGACCGTCTTCAAACGCACACGCCTGTTCCCAATACGACCTTCTACCTCCATAACGCTGTCAGTCAGTCGGATGTTGTTAATTATACTACCGCTCCTAAGTATGGCCGACCTGCCTTTTACTTTCAGGTCTTGGACCAATTGCACAGAGTCGCCATCGTGGAGTGTATTACCGTTGCTGTCGTTAACTTCCATCTCCCTTTTAAGAGAACTGATGAGTATAAAGTATATCAGCCAGGGCTTTAAATCCTGTTTTACCTATTCGGCACTTGTATTTTTTGCTCATAGATAAGTTGCACCACTCCGGACCTGAATTTGTTTACTTCCTGTAATCCGAGGTTTGTCCGCTGCGTCAGGTTCTGAAACAGGGGCTTGCCTGCTCCCAGAATAGTGGGGTGAACGGAAATGCGGTAAACGTCAATTAGCCCAAGCTGGTTGAATGTTGTAATGAGCTTTGCTCCCCCATACAACCAGATATCCTTTTCGGCCTGTTGTTTGATTTCAGCAACCTTAGCAGCTATATCAGAGGTAATAAAAGTAGCGTTATAGTAGACAACACTGTCCTGCCGCCACTGGCTGGAGAAAACGACTTTCTTTTTAGAATGCACCCCTTCCCAAAGAGCTTGCTCTGTTTCGCTTGCATCTGCGCCGGGCTTATAGTTCCCCCACATATCATAGCTGACCCTGCCGTAGAAAATGGTGTCTATACTTGCCAGAAAGCCCTCAAAGTCCATATCATCGTCCATAATGCACCAGTCAACTTCTCCGTTTGGACCTTCTATAAAGCCGTCGAGGGTTATGGCTAAATCTAAAACTATCTTTCTCATGTAACTTAAGTGCTCAATTGATGTAGTAATGAATTCTTCTGTACCGGAATAGCCATTTCAACGGTGCTGGCACAGGATATGGACGAGGCAGGCCTGTGCCGTATTAGCGGTTTGTTGTACTGATCTACTGGCCGCTCTTACATTTTATTCTTTGTGCCCCTTCGGGTATAGTAACTTAAACGAATTAGAAACAGCTTGATGCATGATGGTGGCATGGTCTTCCTGAGGCAGATAGTCAAAGTACACGTTTATGCTTTTGCTCTTTGTCTCTTTTAGTTTCTCTGCCAGTAAATTTGCATCTACTTCCATTACCCTGGGAATAGCAGTTGGTGTAAGCCCTTCCTTACCGACACCAATATAAACATCGGTCTGTTGGGTAAAGCCGCCTTCCGGAATCTTGAACTTTTGATCAAGCAAAGAACCATTGTCCCACCACAGGCTCGGGCTGATGATCACGTACTTATTGAATAAAGTTGGTTTCTTAAATAAGATCTCTGTTATTAAAAGTCCGCCCAATGATTGCCCGATAATCGTTTTAGAACCGTTCGTTTTATACTTCTTCTCTATATATGGCTGCAGTTCAGTTTCTAAAAACGCGATAAATTTATCGGAATGACCTGTAGTGGGATATCTCTTTCGATCTTCTTCTATGCTAGTCGGGAATGTGAAGTCTCTTCTCCTGTCGACAGTAGCGATGCCCACAACAATAGACTTGGGAACCTGGTTTATCCATTCAAAACTGTTGAATTGCACGAGGCCAACTACATGAATAAAATCCTCGTCTGCCGAACCATCCAGCAAATAAATAACAGGATATCGTACCGTATCCTTCTGGCTGTATCCTTCTGGAAGGTAAATATTTAAAATTCTTTTTTCGGCGAGTTCCTTTGAGTGGATTTCATCAATCAGTCCAAGTATAAAAGGCTTGCTACCATCTTTCTTTTCCTGCCTGCTTACCTGACCAAAGGTTAGCGTCGTTGAAAAGATTAGAATTAGAAGTAAAAAGATTCTGATCATCTGTTAAATACTCGTGGATCGTTTATTACAATCAACACCAAATATGTTTGGCTATGGTGCGTTTATGCACTATAGGTCTTGTTGGCAGAGGTCATCTTTTATTTTATCTGAATCAAGGTAGAGTCAGTTGGTTCTTCTTTATAGTACACTACTGCTCGTCCGCCGTAAATTTCTAAATCCGCTATTTCGTTTGAAGTGCGCTCCGCCCTAAACTCGCCTATCTTCTTTTCAAATAGAGAAAGTTTAGTTTCATACAGGCTGTACGAGCAACAACCACCCAAAAATCCTGTGAACTGGCTTCTGAGTTGGTATTTATCATTCTGCACGACGTTGTTAGGTGGAGCCAAGAAAGCGAAGAACATAGAGCCTACTAAAGCACCTAAGATACCGTCAGCTAACCATGAGAAAAACACAACAAGTGGCGAAAGTATATACAAAGACGAATAGAAAGTTATAGCGCTTCTATTTTTGATTGTGATGAAGAACAATAGTACTCCTGATGCATACATAAGCACCCTGACAAGGAACATTATTGCATTATTAATGCCAAGGTCGAACACACTATAAAGTAACAGATTGAGAAGAATGATTGCTAATAAGCCAAGATGTACTTTCTTAATCATGCTGCTATTATTCATAATTGGTGCCAACTACTGGCTAAACGAAAACATACGCTTATCTGCACTAGAGCATCAACTACTTCCTGTTAAAGTATAACCGGTCATACCCGATCAGCAGGTCGGCGCGGGAGCCGGGCGGGCGGTAGTAGATCAGGATGTCGTAGTCGTTGCCGGTCTCGAAGTGGCTGCCCTCAAAGTAGCTGTCGTCCGGGGCGGCAGTACCGGATTTTAAAGTATAATAGTAGTTGTAGTAGCCCTGTTTGAGCAGCATGCGGCCGGTATACGCCTGCCGCTCGGCATCGAAGGTAAGCTTGGCTTCCTCTGTCTGGCGCCAGTTGGTCAGGTCGCCTTGCAGGTATACTTCGCCGGGCACCTTGTCTGATACCTGCAGCTCAAAGTCAACCCAGGTATAATCCCCGTTCACATCGCCGTTGCCGTACTGGCGGTTGCCGAAAATGCGCTTCCCGTTGATGTCCGGGTCCTGGCTGTAGGCTAGACCGCTGCGGCTTTTGTCGGTTTGCAGGAAAACGAGCGCCGGGTTCTGCTGCAGGTCAATTTCATCCACGCCAACGCCTTTATAGTCCAGGCTGCGCGTATCAAAGGCGCGGAACTCACTCAGGCCTTTAAATAGCTGGCTTGGCTCAAAGAAAACGTACTCCAGCCTCCGCTGCGCATCATGTATGTAGGTAGGGCGGGCAAGGCGTTTGGCATTATCCCAGCGGAAGTTCTGCCGCATCACGGCCTTCACCTCGGCAGCAGGATTCACCAGTTCATAATCCGCATAGAACACATTAAATTCCACCGGCTGGCGTGTCTCCCGGCCCTGCGGACCAAGCGAAGCCCCCAGTTTGGACGCCACCGTAACCAACTCCTGGTACACCATGAAACGCTGCGTAAGCAACAGCTTTCCCCCCTCTTCCTGCACCACCAGCAGGTAGTTGCCGCTCAGCTTCACGCGCGGCACCCTGAAGGTATAATGCACATAGTTCACGCGGGTGCTCACCGAGTTCTGCGCGTCGGTGATAAAGAACTCGTTAAAATCGTTGAGGAACTGCGAATCGCTGAGGGTGGAGGGTTTCCAGTTGGCGTCGCAATGGATGAGCTTGGCCTGCAGGCGGTTAGGCGCAGCGTTCAGGCGGTCAAACTCCAGTATGATAGGCTTGGTTTGATTTATCGGCACTACAGGCGGCTCCAGCACCTCCTCCTCAAAGCCGGTGGCCACATACGCCTGCACCGATTGTATACTTTCATCGTACACAAAATCCTCGTAGCGCAGCTGCGATTGCGTGGCGTTGCTGCTCTGCACCTGCTGCTCTATCGGCACGCAGGCCACGGTGCCCACTGCCAGCGCTCCGGCAAGCAGGTACGTATAAGTTGATCTTTTCAGCATTTTCGTCTGGTAAGGCCATACTCTGCAGCACAGCCGCGTGGTTATCAGAACGAATATAGCTAAAAAGTATAAACCTGGGCCAAAACAGGCAGCGGTATGGCAGATTTATACTTCACCAGCCTCTACGCTTCCATCAGGTGCGTTTCCACGGATAACCCGGCTACCAACGTTTTCTGTACGGGGCACTTGGTGGAGATTACCTTCAGGCGATCGCGTTGCTCCCCGGTAAGGTTGCCGGTGAGCCGGAGATGCTTCGTAACATGATTGAGTTTGGCCTCCTTCTCATCGCATTGGGTGCAGTCCACGGCGTGAACGCGCTCGTGCCGCAGCCGCACCTCGGCCCGCTCCAGCGGCCAGCCTTTCCGCTGCGCGTACATGTGCAGCGTAATAACGGTGCAGGACCCGAGGGCGGCCAGAATGTAATCATAGGGGTCCGCGCCCTCCTTTATACCTGCGGCCACGCCCGACTCATCGATGGTCATGGTATCTATACCGACGCTGATGTGGGCCACCAGGGGGGCGCTGCTGTCGGTGTACACGGTTACGAAGCCCTCTTTTTCCGTTACGCTCATAGGTTATACTTTAGAGATGATAGTATAGTATAAGGTAGGGCTGCAGAAAGGTTTAAGGAAGTATAAAGTATAACTCGCACACTAGCATTACGCCATCTCTTAAGTATAACCTGATCCTTCTAAGTAAGGTGTGCGCTGGCTGAAGAAATTTAAAAGCGCAGCACGAAAGTAGTACCCTGCCCCAGCTCAGACTGCACGGAGATCGTGCCTTTGTGCAGGCGCATCATCTGGCGCGAAAGGCTGAGGCCAATGCCCGAGCCGGTTTTCTTGGTGCTGTAAAACGGGATGAAGATCTTGGCCATGGCTTCTTCCGTCATCCCCGGCCCGTTATCCGAAACCGAGATCGTGATGCGGCTGCGTTCATCCAGGGAGGCGCGTACCTTTATCTGGCCATCCGGCTGCTCGTGCGCGGCCTCTGTGGCGTTTTTCACCAGGTTGATCAGCACCTGCTCCACCATACTTCTGTCGGCGGAGAGGAGCATGTTCTCGCGCGGGGCCTCGACCAGCAACCGCACCTGCTGCCGTAAGAGCTGCTCGCGCAGCAACAGCCTTATCTCCTGCAACAGCTCCCCCACATCAAAACGGGAGATCTGCGGCACTGAGATGGTGGTCAAATTACGGAACTCGTTCACAAAGCGGATGAGGCCTTCGGAGCGACGGCTGATGGTCTGCAGGCACTGGCCAATATCCTGGAGTTCCTCGCGCAGCAGGGTTATCTCCTCGGCCTCCGTATCGGTGTAGGCATGGATCTCTTCGCAGGCGCTGGCTGAGAGCGACGAGATGGGCGTCACCGAGTTCATGATCTCATGCGTCAGCACCCGGATCAACTTACCCCAGGCCTCCATCTCCTTCTCCTCCAGCTCGCGCTGGATGTTCTGCAGCGAGGCCAGCCGCACCCTGTCCCCCAGCAGCGACAGCTCCATAACGTGCACCGACAGGTGAGCCTGCTCCCCCTCCTGCCGCACCGGCACCAGTACTTTATCACCACTCTCCAGTTGCTGCAGCCCCAGCGCCAGCTTCGGACTTACCTGCTCCAGTTCCTGCACCCGCCGCAGCTGCCCCACCTGCAGTAGCTTTTTAGCCGCGTTGTTAAGCAAAAGTATACTTCCGTCGGGTTTATAGGTAATGATGCCTATGCCAATGTGCTGCACGATCATCTCGAAGTACTGCAGGTGTGCCTCCTTCTCCGCCCGCACTTCCCGGAACTTGGCCATTACATCATTTAGCCTTTGTGCCAGCTCCTGCTGCGTTTTCCCCTCAGGGCCCACATGAAACTGCTCAGTAAAGTCGTCATACTTAATAGAGTTGAGAAAGCGGAGGATAAGCCGGTTGGAACGCTCCATGTAGTGCATCAGCAGCCCTACCTGCAAAAGTATAAAAAGCCCCAGCCCCAGCAGCGTGCCGCTATACTCCTGCCTGAACTCGATCCGGGCAAAGACAAAGACAGACGCCGCCAGCAGCAGCACGCGCAGCAGGAGCTGCAGTTTGTAGTGCCTATAGCTCATACTTTTCCAGTCTTCGGTACAGCGCGCCACGGCTAAGGCCCAGTTCCTTGGCGGCCTTGGAGATGTTGCCCTCGTGCTTCTGCAGGGCCCGCTGCACCGCCTCCCGCTCCAGGTCGTCCAGGTCCAGGGTTTGGGCGGTAACGGCCGGCGCGGCAGGAGACTGTTCCTCGGACAGAAAGAAGAAATCCTCGGCCTGCAGCTCGCGGTTGTCGCTCATAATGGAGGCCCGCTCCAGCGCATGCTGCAGCTCGCGCACGTTACCCGGCCAGCTGTAGCGGCGCAAGCGGGCCAGCGCCGTCTCGCCCAACCGCTTAACGGGCTGTTTATACTTCTGGGCGTATTCCTGCAGGAAATGCGAGGCAAAAAGCGTCACGTCCTCCAGGCGCTCGCGCAGGGGCGGCAGGTGCAGCTCCACGGTGTTGATGCGGTAAAGCAGGTCCTGACGAAACTCCCCGCGCTGCACCATCTCCTTCAGCGGCATGTTAGTGGCGCAGATCAGCCGCACGTCTACAGGTATGGGTTTGTTCGTGCCCACCCGGATGATCTCGCGCCGTTGCAGCACCGTGAGCAGTTTGGCCTGCATGGCCGGCGACAGGTTGCCGATCTCATCCAGAAACAGGGTACCGCCGCTAGCCGCCTCGATCCTGCCTATTCTATCTTCCTTGGCATCGGTAAACGCCCCCTTTTTATGGCCGAACAACTCACTCTCGAACAGCGATTCGGTGACAGCGCCCATGTCCACCGTCACAAAGATCTTGTCGGCGCGGGAGGAACGCTCGTGCAGGGTGCGGGCAATGACTTCCTTGCCGGTTCCGTTCTCGCCCAGCAACAATATATCGGCATCCGTTTTCGCCACTTTATCAATGATGGAGAATAGCTGGCGCATGGCCTTACTCTCGCCCTGGATGATGTCTTTTCCGGTGCTGAGCTGTGAGCTGAGGGCGCGGTTGACTGCTTTCAGCTGGCTCACTTCCTTATAGGAGTGGCGCAGCCTGGCCGCAGACGACAAGGTGGCGATCAGCTTCTCGTTCTGCCAGGGTTTCAGCACAAAGTCGGTGGCTCCCTCCTTTAGCGCCCGCACCGCCATCTCCACATCACCGTAGGCGGTTATCATCACCACCACGGCCGAGGGGTCATACTTGAGGATCTCTTTGAGCCAATAAAACCCCTCTTGTCCGCTGGTAATGTCCTGGCTGAAGTTCATGTCCAGCAGGATCAGGTCGAACTCCTCGTTGGAGAGCAGGAACGGGATCTTCTTGGGGTTCTTCTCCATCACCACCTCCCGGGCGTGGCGCTTCAGGAGCATTTTGGCGGAGAACAGCACGTCCTCGTTATCATCTATCACCAGGATGCGGCCCAGGTTTTGTTCTTCCATAGTATAATTCTGAATGCGTGAGTGGGTGAATGTCTGAAAGCTATACTTACCCAAGTATAAAAATACTGTGCCAGCCTTACATTCATCTAATTTAATGGAAATAAGGTGAAAAGTATACTGCTGGCTGTCCGCTGTTGGACAGAAAGTGTCCGGCACCGGACATAGTTGATAAGCTATACTTGCCTGTACTTCCACCCAGGCGGTTTTTTAGCTTTGGCACAGCGCTTGGCTATAGCAACAGGGGCCTGCCATACTTTGGGCCGGGTCAATAGCATACCTGGCTACCTTTATACTTGTAAAACTATGTTTAAACTGTACTTCCTTACCGCCTTCCGCGCGCTGCTCCGCAACAAGAGCTACAGCCTGCTCAACATCGCGGGCCTCACGCTGGGCATTACCTGCAGCATCCTGCTTTTCCTGGTGATAAAGTATGAGTTGAGCTACAACACCTTTCACAGCAAGGCCGACCGCATTTACCGGCTAACCACCTATTACAAAACCGCCGAGGGCGAGCAGCAGCACACCGGCATCCGATTCCCGATACCCAAACTGCTCCGCAGCAACGACAACCTGGGTATGGAGAAAACGACGATCGTTTACAGCGAGGAGACAGCTCAGATCAATGTTTTAGGCCAGGACAAGGGGGTGCAACGGCGCTTCCGGGAGGAGAAGCCCATTGCCTTTGTGGAGCCGGAGTACTTTGATGTGTTCGATTTTGAGACAGGCCCGATTGACCCGCGCCCGGCGCTGGCAGAACCGAACAACGTGGTGCTGACGCAGCGCGTAGCCGACAAGTATTTTCCCGAAGGCAACGCCGTGGGCAAGTTGATCAGATTTAACAACATCGTGACGCTGAAGGTAAGCGCCGTGATGCCGGACCCGCCCTCCAACTCAGACTTCCCGTTCTCCATGCTGATCTCCTACCCCACCTTCCAAAACTATACGAAGTTTGAGACGGACAACTATAACATGCTGACCAGCAACTTTCAGCTTTATGCTGTGCTGCCGGAGGGGATATCGGCAGAGGCCAAGCAGGCAGAAATAGCAGCTTTTGTGCAGCGCCACCGGGAGAAGAAGGGAAGAGAGGAAGAAAGCTTTGTGCTGCAACCCCTCAACGACCTGCACTTTAATTCCTTGCTGGGCAACTTCGGGCAACGCACCATCGCCAAAGAGGTCATCTGGTCGATGGCGCTGGTGGGCATTTTCATGGTGCTGGTGGCCTGCATCAACTTCGTGAACCTGGCTACCGCGCAGGCCGTGAAGCGCGCCAAGGAGGTGGGCGTACGCAAGGTGCTGGGCAGCAGCAAGAGCCAGCTGGTGCTGCAGTTCATCGGCGAGACGTTCCTGATTACGCTGTTGGCTACCTTCTGCTCGGTTATACTTACGGAGCTGGCCCTGCCTTACCTCAACAGCCTGCTGGAACTGGAAATAAGCTTCAGCCTGTTTGAAGACCCGGTGATCCTGTTTTTCCTGGCGGCGGAGGTGGTGCTGGTCACGCTGTTTGCCGGTATTTACCCGGCCATGATCTTGGCGAACTTCCAGCCGATTGCCGCCCTGAAAAGCCGCATTAACACGCAGCAAGTGGCCGGCTTGCCCATCCGGCAGGCCCTGGTGGTGCTGCAGTTCACCATTTGCCAGGTGCTCATTATCTGCACCATCCTGGTAAACGAGCAGATGAACTTCTTTAGGACCAAATCGCTGGGGTTTAACAAAGACGCCGTGGTCACCATTCTACTGCCAAACCAGGCCGGGGAGAAAATACAGCCCCTGCGCGATGAACTGCTCAACAATTCTGCGGTGCGCCAAGTGAGTTTCGCAGGCGCGCCACCCTCCTCCAACTTTACCTGGGGATCCAACTTCTCCTATAACAACTCCAGCGAGGACGCCCCGTTTGAGGCGAACCTTAAGTTTGCTGATGCGGATTACCTCAGCCTGTTTGACATGAAGCTGGCGGCCGGCCGGGGCTATGCTAACACTGATTCCGCGTCCGTGATGATAAACGAGACGATGCGCCGCAAGCTCGGCATCGAAAGCCCCGCTGAGGCTATCGGCAAGACCATCCGGATTGGGCGGGAGTATAAGGCATCCATAGTCGGCGTGGTGGAAGACTTTCACCAAACCTCCCTGCACCGCCCCATCGACCCGATCATACTTTTTACCTCCAAAGCGGACTACCTGTACCTGAATGCCCGGATTGACATGAGCCGGAAGCAGGAGGCGCTTGCTCACCTGGAGAAAGTATGGAACATGGCCTACCCGGATGATGTATTCAGCTATGAGTTTCTGGATGAGACCATCGCCAACTTTTACCAGGAGGAGGCGCGCCAGAGCAAGCTGTTCAAGATCTTTTCCTTCATTGCCATACTTATTGGGTGCATTGGGCTCTATGGGTTGGTGGCCTTTATGGCGGCGCAGCGCACCAAAGAGGTAGGCATCCGCAAGGTGATGGGTGCCTCCGTGTTTAGCATTGCCTCGCTGTTTTCGAAGGAGTTCGTGAAACTGGTACTTATCGCCTTTATACTTGCTGCGCCGATTGCCTATTACATCATCAGCCTATGGCTAGAGGACTTTACCTACCGCATCAGCATTGGCTACTGGCCCTTCGTGCTGGCCGGGATTGCCACGCTCCTGATCGCGCTGCTGACCATGGGCACTAAGGCTGTGCAGGCGGCACTGGCCAACCCGGTGGTTTCTCTTAAAAGCGAGTAAAAATTTAGCACTTTACTACAATAGCAAGAGCCGCCCTATTTGAGCGGCTCTTGCTTCATACTTTGGTTTTGAAGTATAAAATCAGTAGTTCACTTCGGTGGCCGGCACGTCCACAAGTATAAAGGTGGCCTCGGCATTGCCGTGCAGGCTCACAATATCCTGGCTCTCCAGGCGCACTTGGTCGTTTCGGTCGGCTTCCACGTTGTTGATCAGCATGGAGCCGCTCAGCACATACACCAGCGTTTTCCGGATCTTGAACGTCTTGAAGTCTATCCCCTCGCCCTGGCTCACGTGGCCGTAGTATACCGTGGAGTTTGAGTTGATGAACGGCACATTCTCGAGCACCTTCTGGCCTGTTACCACCGGTATCAGTTTGTCCTTGGCGTCCAGGAAATCCACGTTCATGTTCTCGTAGGATGGGGCCAGGCCGCGTTTGTTTGGCAGAAACCAGAGCTGCAGGAGCTCCGTGTCATTGTCGGTATCGTTGGTCTCGGAATGGGTAAAGCCGGTGCCGGACGTCATGCGCTGCACGTCGCCGGCTTTCAGCACCACCTCATTGTTCAGGCTGTCCTTATGCGTCAGTTCCCCGTCCATAACCACGGTCACTACTTCCATTTCGGCGTGCGGATGCTGCGGAAAGCCGTTGCGGCCTTTAATCCACTCATGGTTTAACGCGCGCAGAGGCCCGAACTGTATATTGGATGGGTCGTAGTAATCAGCAAAAGAAAAGAGGTAGCGAGACTCCAGCCAGTCCCCTACTCTGGCATTGTGTTGCTCTGAGGCAGGTATCAGTTTTATCATAGTTCCGGTTTGCTAAAGTGCGTACGTATACGAGGCGCCAAGGCAGCACCCTATCTGCTAAGGCTTTACGGATATAGCTAATTTGTTGTTAGCAATTGCCTTAAATCAACGGCTAGGGGCACAAAAAAGCCTGAAGCCGTGCAGGCACGGCTTCAGGCTTAAAGTATAAACTCTACTAAAGGGAATTACTCTGCCTTCTTGAGTTTCTGTACGTCTTTTTGCAGATCGAGCACAATGCTGGTGAGTTTATCCAGCGAAAGGTCTGCGATCGGGAAGGTGGAGCTGATGTAGGATCTTGCTTCCCAGATCTCCACCACGTCTTCTACGTGCACCTCGTAGGGTGAGTAAACGGGATTATCGGAATGCAGGCGCAAGGTAGCGGCCTCCTGAATCTTATTGAAGAGACGCTTGAATACCACCCCTTCTTTCTGGCTTACGATGATACATGGCGTACCGTCTTTTATCTGACTCCAGTCTTCTATAAACCGGCCCACGATAACGGTGCCGGAGGCGATCGGCAGCATAGAGTCGCCGCTGATCTCAAAGGCACGGTACGTGCCGCCTGTGCCCAGCATAGGCAACCGGAAACGTGGCAGCTCCTCTATGAACTCAGCATCGGCATAGCCGTTCAGGTAGCCGGCGCTGGCCTTATACGGAACCAACTCAATATTCTCCTTCTCCTCCTGGTCCACAGTGATAGCCAGCACACGCAGGTTGCCACCGTTAACACGGCCTGCCCCATTTGCTGACCCGGCCGGTGCCTCATGCACCAGATCGCGGGTAATAAGGTCATCGAGGGATACATCAAAGAACCTGGCCACGTTAATCAGCGTACTCAGTTTCGGCTCTGCCCTTCCCTCCTCGTAAGCGCCCACCAAAGAGCGCTTGATCTCCAGCTTCTCGGCCAACTGCGCCTGTGTCAGGCTGGCATGTTTGCGCAAGTGTCTTAAATTAGATGTAACCAACTGCATAATAGCTCCTTTAAATTACCGGACGGCGGCCATACTTTAGCTGCACGCGTGTAAAAGTAAGTATACTTTAGCAAAAATACTAATTATTTTAGCAGAATTACTAAAGTATAGTTAGATTAAAATTAATCTGAAATAGTGATAAACTGTCACAATTCTAACAAAATTCATACTTATTGTAAAAGTATTATTTTTTATAGATTCATCACCTTGCTAATATTTTGATTTTATTTATTTATGCCTGACTTTTACAGCATAAATTGAATTTATACTTAAGGTGGGATATTGAATTTGTAACACTACTACTTCTCCTGATCATTTAAAATAATACAGAATAGTCCTATCACAAAGGATCCTTTCTATAACCAAAGCGGCAATTATCTGCAGCCAGGCCTCCTTTTGCCTATAATTGCACATTACACAGCGCGATGGTTAAAACTTCTTTTAGAACAATGGGTAATAGTGAACTTTTCTAATACAGCACAGGTTACGACATCAAAATATAAAGGTTTTATTATTAACTAAATTATTACCCCATTACTTTTCAACTTTTAGCTATGATCAGAAGTTTAACCCTGCGGCGCTCCGTTGCGTTGGCAGCATTTGCCACTGCTGTCTCCCTGACAGGATGCCAGCAAGAGGAATTCATCCAAGACCAGTTCAATGAGCCACAGGCTGCCTTCTCATCGCAGAACGGGCAGGCCATCGAGGGCCAGTACATCGTTGTTTTCAAAAATGGCGGCACGAGCCTTGGCTCCGGCGAAAGCCAGGGCCTGAAAGCCACGAAAGTAGACGCTGCCAAGCAGCGTGAGCGTGTGCTGAACACTTCCAGGGTAGACGCGAAGGATGTCTCGCAGGTATATGAAGGAGTTGTGAACGGTTTCGCGGCGCGTCTCAGCGCGGAGCAGCTGGATGCAATTCGCAAAAACCCTGACGTAGCTTATGTGGAGCAGGACCGCATTATTGCGCTTGCACCAAAGTGGAAGACCGTAACGGATACCGCCACAAAAGGCAAGGGAAACAACAAAACGGACGACGGATCTACCAAAACCAGCAACGGCAAGGGCAATGGTAAGAACAAAACCGAACCGGCCCCTACCGACCCTGCCCCAACCGACCCTACTCCAGTAGAGCCGGCACCTACAGAGCCAGTTCCTACTGACCCGGAACCAACGGAGCCTGCACCTGCAGAACCAACTCCGACAGAGCCTGCGCCATCTGAACCGGCTCCTACAGCGCCTGTGCCGACAGAGCCAGCTCCCGCTTATAACTCAATCACACCGCTTGCAGGCGAGACAGTGGCCTGGAACATTGAGCGCGTAGGCTACGGCGACGGTACTGGAAAAACAGTATGGATCATCGACTCCGGCATAGACACGGACCATGCCGACCTGAACGTGGACACCGCAAGAAGCTTCTCCTTTATCTACGGCAACCCGTCAATTGAGGATGGTTATGGCCATGGCACTTCGGTAGCCGGTGTTATCGGCGCCAAAAACAACGGATCGGGAATGCTAGGCGTAGCCTCCAACGCGACGATCATTGCCCTGCGCGTGTTCGACGATGCTGGTGCCGGCACGGTATCCAGAGCAATATCTGCAGTAAACCACGTGAACAGAAACGGCAAACCGGGTGATGTGGTAAACATGAGCCTGGGTAGCGGCATCTCCTCCACGTTGGATAACGCCGTGATGACGGCAGCCGCCAACGGTATCCTCTTTGCCATCGCGGCCGGCAACAGCGCGGTAGACTGCTCCGGCACATCGCCAGCCCGCGTGAACGCACCAGGCGTATACACCATATCCGCCATCGACAGCTACAACAAACTGTGGTCTTCCTCTAACTTCGGTGCGGGCGTGGACTTCGCGGCCCCGGGCGTGAACGTGACGGCCACAAATAAGTCCGGAAGCTTCTCTAGCGGCCACTACGGTACTTCCATGGCTGCTCCGCACGTAGCGGGTATACTTGCCCTGCGTGGCGAGGTACTAAGCCAAGGGATTATCACCGGCGACAAAGACAGCACGCCGGATCCGGTTGCCTCTGTAAAGTAAGCATCCAGTAATAACAAGTATAAAACAGGAAGGCCGCCCACGTATGGGCGGCCTTCCTGTTTTATACTTGTTATACTTTGCCTAAGTTTATACTTTGCTTCCCTGCCTACCAGGCGTTTTCCTTTTTAAAGATTGAGATGGACAGCCGGATCTTATAGTAAGCGTAAGCTTCGTTCAGCAATTCAAATATGTCCTTTAGCTTAGCATCCACCCCCAGCTTGGCAATAGCCTTGGCAATGACTTTATACTCTGCCCGGCTCACATACCGCTCCAAATCAACCGGATACCCCTGCTCAAAGAGCGTGGCCAGGTGCGAAAACACCGTCACCGGGTTCAGGTTTCGTTCTTTGGCAATCAGCTCCACGCTGTAGCCTTGCTGCAGGAGCTCCAGCGTTGCCAGGTGCGTGGCGCCTTTCAGCTTGTTGCCTTTATTCTGTTCCTCGTTTATAAAGTCGATGATCTCGGTGATGAAAGCATCGCCGTAGCGCTCATACTTCTGGGCACCCACACCGGATATGGCTAGCATCGCGATCTTATTCGTCGGGCGCTCGGCAGCCATCTCCTGCAGGGTGGCGTCGGTAAAGACCACGTAGGGCGGCACCCCGTACTCGTCGGCCAGGCTTTTGCGGAGCGTGCGCAGCTTTTCGAACAGCGCGTCTTTGATCAGCTCGCGCTTCGGGCGGGCTTTCACAGCGGGCTCCTCCTGCTTCACTTCCTCAAACTTCACGAGCTGCACCCTGCGTCCCTCAAACAGCACCTGCTTGCTCTGCTCCGTCAGTTTCAAGGTATAGCCCTGGTCGTAGGCCATCTCGATCAGCCCCTCGTTCAGCAGTTGGTGCAGGTAACGGTTCCAATCCAGGGTGCTGATGTCACGGCCGGCGCCGTAGGTTTTCACTTTATCAAATCCACCCTGTAGCACCTGCGCGTTGCGGGCGCCACGCAGCACATCCACCAGCAGGCTCATGTTGGCGCGCTCCTGCGTGCGGGCAATGGCGGAAAGGGCTTTCTGGGCGATCACGGTTCCGTCGAAGCGGGTGGGCGGGTTGCGGCAGATATCGCAGTTGCCGCAGTCTTGGGGCATGGTCTCGCCGAAGTACTGCAGCAATATGCGCCGACGGCAGGCGGCGGCCTCGGCGAACTGCTGCATACGCTCCAGCTTTACAAGCTGCAGCTCCGTCTGTGTCTCGTTCTGGTTGTCCTGCAGCATACTGCGCATGCTCATCACGTCGGCATAACTGTAAAACAGCAGCGCATCCGACTTGGACCCATCGCGCCCGGCACGCCCGATCTCCTGGTAATATCCTTCAATGTTCTTTGGCAGGTTGTAATGAATCACCCAGCGCACATTCGATTTATCGATGCCCATCCCAAAGGCAATGGTAGCGCAAACGATCTGCACGTCATCGTTCAGGAACTCCTCCTGCGCCTTAGCCCGGGCATTGGCCGACATGCCAGCATGGTAAAAAGTGGCGTTGAAGCCGCTGCGCTTGAGCTTATCGGCAAGCGATTCCGTGGCTTTGCGGCTGAGGCAGTAGATGATACCCGGCTGGTTTGGCCTTTTAGAGAGGAACTCCGTGATCTTGTTGAACCGGTCGCGGCCGGGCTTCACCATCAGGTTGATGTTGGGCCTGTCGAAAGAGGAAAGGTATACTTGAGGATTGCGCAGGTACAGTTGCTCCTGAATGTCTTTCTGCGTCAGCCTGTCGGCGGTGGCGGTGAGGGCGATGACGGGAATATCCGGGAACTGCTGCTTCAGGGCCTTCAGCTGGGTGTACTCCGGGCGGAAATCGTGGCCCCAGGAGGAAATACAGTGCGCCTCATCCACGGCAAAGAGCGATACTTTTATGCGGCGCAGGAAGGCCAGGAAGCCGGAGGAAAGCAGTTTCTCAGGCGATACGTAGAGCAGCTTCAGCTTCCCTTCCAGGCACTGGTTCTCGATCACGTACTGCTGCTCGGCGCTCTGGGAGCTGTTGATGTAGGCCGCCGGGATGCCGTTTGCCAGCAGCGCCTCCACCTGGTCCTTCATCAGCGCAATCAGCGGTGAGACAACCACGCACATTCCCGGCTGCACCACCGCCGGCACCTGGTAGCACACGGATTTTCCGCCGCCCGTCGGCATCAGCACCACCACATCCTTGCCCTGCAGCACCCCCTCAATGATCTGCTCCTGCATGGGGCGGAACTGCTCGTATCCAAAATATAATTTCAGGGCCTCTCTCGCCTCTCGTATCGTCGCCATAATTATAATCTCCGACACAGGGGTCTACCTGCTTCGCTTGTGTTCATTATAATCCAAAGATAACCATAATGGCACGTAATTACGAGAAAGCAAGCTGCATTTAAGACTTGCAGAACCATAGAAGCCTGCTGTCGTACCTTTAACCATACATAAAAAGTTTAAGCTATGAAATCAGAGATAACCAACAACCTGGAGCATGTGCTGGTAAAGTGCATGACCGCCTGCGAAACCTGTGCCACTTTGTGCCTGCAGGAAGACGACGTGAAAATGATGGTGAAGTGTATCATGACAGACCGCGACTGCGCCGATATCTGTTTGCTGACGGCACAGTTTGTGGCTCGCAACTCGCCGCATGCCAAGCACGTGATGAAGGAGTGCATTGAGATCTGCCGCCAATGCGAAGAGGAGTGCCGCAAGCACCAGCACGACCATTGCCAGAAGTGCGCCGACGCCTGCCGCGAGTGCGCCGAGGCTTGCCAGAACTGGCTGCAGCAGGCTTAAGCTATACTTAGCCCAAACTTTAGAAGATCATATCCAAAATGGCCGTGATAACAGAAAGCACCAAACTAAACAGCAGCGCCCAGATAAAGCCATCCACGGCAAAACCGGCGATCAAATAATCGGCCAGAAGTATGATGACGGCGTTGATGACGAGCAGGAAAAGACCCAGCGTAAGTATGGTAACGGGAATGGTGAGAAATACAAGAATAGGCCGCACGATGGCGTTCAGCACCGCCAGCACCAGCGCCAGTATAAGCGCCGTCAGGAAACCGTCTATCGACACGCCAGGCAACACATATGCGGCTAACATGGCCGCAGCACCGGTTAGGAGAAGTTTAATGATGAATCCCATAGTTTTATATCTTTTGTTAAATATAGATTAAACAGGTTATAGCTGTTGCGCTATACATACGGAATCAGAAGTATAAAGTATGGCTCTTGCCTAAAGTATAAAAAGAGCGCCCGCAACGGCTGCTGCGGGCGCTCTAAAAAGTATAAACTTATACTTTGGTGTTTGTCTAAAACTGCGCCTCCAGTCGCTGCTGCGACACAGCCATCCAGTTCACCAGCTTCATCAGCAGGCGGGCGCCCACGTTGCCGTTCCACTCGCTCTCACCGGGGGCCACCTCGCACAGGTCGAAGCCGATGATCTCGCGGCCGGATTTCACCAACTGCTTGATCAGGTACACCGCCTGCTCAAACTCCAGCCCTCCCGGAACAGGCGTGCCTGTGGCCGGACAAAGTTTCGGGTCCAGGCCGTCGATGTCAAAGCTGATGTATACTTTCTGGGGCAGCTGTGCGATGATTTTCTTGCACTCCTTTTTCCAACTGTCGCCGGCATACAGGTTCTCCTTCAGGGTGGCGTCGTAGAAAATGGTCACACGGCCGTTGGACTGCTCCGCCAGTTCCGCCTCTGCCTGGCAAATATCGCGGATGCCGACCTGCACCAGCTTCTTCACCTGCGGCAGCTTCAGGGCGTTAAACATGATGGACGCATGCGAGAACTCAAAACCCTCATACGCGTCACGCAGGTCGGCGTGTGCGTCTACCTGCAGAATGCCGAATTCCTCGTGCTTCTCGGCCAGCGCATGCATCAGTCCCAGCGGGGTGCTGTGGTCGCCGCCCAGTACGCCTACCAGTTTGCCCTGCTCTAAGTATGCCAGGGATTTTTGATTCAGCCATGCCAGCAGCTCCTCCCCTTTGGCCGTTACCTCGGCGGGCAGGTGCTCAAACTCACCTCTGCCCACCTCCGGGCTTCCGGCCTCCAGCCAGTTAATGTAGGCCTCTGCCTTGTCGCGTAGGGCCTCACTTGTCGCTGCCCACTCCATGGAGACGTCTTCCATGGCCACGCCCAGTTTCCAGGCATCCTTTATACCTGGCTCAAACAGGTCGAGCTGCGGAGAGGCATCTTTAATGGCCTGTGGGCCTTGCGCCGTGCCCGCGCTGTAGGATACCGTTACCTCCCAGGGCATCGGTATGATCACCACCTCCGACTCTTCCACGGTGAATGGCAGGCCAAAAAGATTGCCACTGCTATCGCCCACGCCGTTCGGGTCGAAATTCTGTATTTTCTGTTCTTTGCTAGTCATGAGTTCTTTCAGCTGAGTATGCTTCTATTGCTTGCTGCGAGCCACTGCTCAGCAGCTCTTTCACAAAGTTAGGCAATGCAAAGGCAGCCGCATGTATTTCTTCGTTGTAGTACTTCAGGCCCTGCTCCCTCGAGAATCGGGCTGCCGCCGCACGATCAAAGTTCAGCGGGGTGGAGTTTCCTTTGGATGAATACGAGAAGCTCCAGGTACCAGTCGGGTATGTCGGGATGGCTGCCAGGTAGCAATGCACCTTATTTTCTCCAAAAATCTGCTTGTACGTGTCGTAGATCTCCACAAACACAGCACTGTTAAAGCGCGGCGACTCCGATTGCGTGATCATCACCCCGTCCGGCGTCAGGCAGCGGTGCACCTGGCTGTAGAATTCCGCCGTGAACAGGCCCTCCCCCGGCCCTACCGGGTCGGCAGAATCCACAATGATCAGGTCGTAGCGGCCGTCCTCACACGCGTTGATGTACTTGATGCCATCTTCCACCAGCAGGTTCAGGCGCGGGTTGTCAAAGGAAACGGCGGTTTCGGGCAGGTGCAGTTTGCAGGCCTCGATCACCAACTCGTCTATCTCCACCAGCGTCACCTCCTCCAGTTGCTCGTAGCGCAGCAGCTCGCGCACCGTGCCGCCGTCGCCGCCACCGATGACCAGGGCGCGCCTGGCTTTGCTGTGGCTCATCATGGGCACGTGCGTGATCATCTCGTGGTACACGTACTCATCCTTCTGTGTGCACATCACCATGCCGTCCAGCGTCAGCAGGTTGCCGTAGGCCAGCGTCTCGATCACCTCCACGCGCTGGTACGGCGAGTCTTTTTTGTAAAGTTGCTTGCCCGTATGCTTTAGCGACAAGGCGATGTTCTCGTCGCGCTCCGTAAACCACACATCCCGGGTAATGGTGCCCGCCTCCTCTTGCGGCTTCGGAGACACATCGCGCAGCTGCTCCAGGCTAAAATCATTGCGCTTGAGCAAGCCCAGTTGACCCCGACGCAGCTCCATGGACGAACCGTGCCCGGACTCGAAGGCTTCTTTCAGGTACATATAAGATACCCAGGGATCCACAGAGTCGCCGCAAGTAAAAAGGTCTACGGCGGCATAGCCGTACTCCGGCCAGGTATGGATAGCCAGGTGGCTTTCCTGAATCACCACCACGCCGGAAACGCCATAGGGCGAAAAGTGGTGGAACGTGCTGTTGATGACGGTGGCACCGGCTGTTTCGGCAGCGGCTACCATACTGTTCTCGATGTGAACAACGTCGTTCATCAGTTCCGGCGAGCAATCGTAAAATTCAACTAAAATGTGTCTGCCTAAAGCGTTCATCAATGGGGATGGAAGGTTAAAAAAATGATAAGGGTGCAAAAAAACGAAATCCGGCTCTATTATCAAAGGTGAAACATGGGCACAAGGTTATACTTCGCTGCCCGTCAAAGGGTTAATAATTTACGGTGTTTGCTGCCATCAGGCAGTGGCAGGTGCCGGGCGGGCTATTTCACCGGCAGCTCCTGCTCCACCAGGTACTCTACCTTATGCTCCTCGGCCATGTCCTCGAACATGTCAAAGGCATTATCGATGGCAGCGAACTCCTTGAGCAGCTGAAACCGCGCCACGTGGTAGATCAGGAACAGCTCCGCCTGCGTGAAGTTGGCCTTGGTGATGAAGCTGTAGTACTCGCCCTGGTCCTGGGTTTCGGATCTATACTTTTGGATGAGCTTAAAGAGCACGCTCAGGTTCTTGAGGTAGGGGCCAAGGGAGTTTTGGTAAAAGGAAAAGTGGTAGGTGAAGTAATCCCGGAAAAGTTGCTGCAGGGCCACCGCTGTTTTTTCGTGCGGCTCCAGGGCGCGTGTTTTCTGCACATAGGAGGTGAGCACCTTCTCCTGAAAGAAGACAAAAAAGTTAGACCCGCGCCAGTCGCTTTTGTTGATGTCGTAGGCGACCAGGGAGTTGATGATGTCGTTGTGCTTCTGGATGAAGCTGATGTAGAGGGTGGAGAAATTCTGCTGCTGAAAGATCTTCTGCGTCTTGTGCAGCTCGAAGCGCTGCAGCTCAAACTCCCGTTTCTGGTAGGTGAGCGTGGCAAAGAAAAGAAACACGCCGGCCAGCGCCCACAGCGACCCGACAATGCCGCCAATGAACTCGCCGTACTGCCCGAAAACCCCTTCCCGGTCGGCAGGGTCGAGGTAAAGCTCTTCGGCGAGGTTAAATTTTATCGTGCCCCACACCAGCACCACCGCTCCTGTCAGGATCAGGATGTAACCGGTTATCTCATACTTGCTGAGTCGTTGTTTTGGCTGTGGCATGCTGGAAGTATAACTTCACATTGGTTGTGCAGCGACTTATACTTATACTTATACTTATACTTATACTTATACTTATACTTATAAAGTATGGCTTCCCATAAAAGATAGGCTACACTACTGCAATGCGCCTCAGTCGGTTTCCATCAGATTGGTTTTGCCCAGGTCAAAGTTTCGGATGATCTCGATGATGTGCAAAAACGTCTTGGAGTCGAAAAACAGCAGCAGCGGCAACTCCACGCTTCTGGAGTTATGGGTAAAGCGGGTGATGACGGTGAACACGAGCGGCTGAAACAGCGGGTGCTGCACCAGGATATCCTTCAGCGAGTCTGCAATGTAGCCTTTCGGCGCCTTGGGGGGCGAGCCATAGATACTGGCCTTCAGGATGTTGGCCATCTGAGTGACAAGCGCGCCGGTAATAATATTGCTGATCTCCAGCAGCAGCGACTCCTGCATAACCGATAGTTCCCCTTTCGGCACCTCCTCCATGCCCAGGCACACCTGCGAGAGGCGAACAACGTGGTCATCGGAGAAAAGCATCAGCGTGGCGCCATTAAAGTCTCCCTTGATATCTGATTGTATGATAATGTGCGAGTCCTCGTACTCGGATACCAGCCCCAGAAGCTCTTTCACATCTATCAGCTTAATATCGGGCACTTTCAGCAACACCCTGTCTTTGGCAATGGCTGCAAAAGAGTCGGCGGCACGCGCCAGTCCAATATTAAGTATCTCTTTGATAATATCTCTCTCTAACTCTGAAATCTGAGCTTCCATCATCATAGTTGTCTCGTTTGTAATTGATTTACCCATCGCCTCAAACCTGCTTTCTATGTACAAAGTAGCGCGTAATCGCCGGCACATCCAGCACCAAACATACTTTGCCGGTGCCTAACAGCGTAACGCCTCCATAAATATCTATCTGGTCCAGCGGCTTGCTTAGCGGTTTCACCACTATGTCCTGCTGCCGGTAAAGTTTATCTACAATCAGGCCGAGCTTCCTGTTGTTGTAAGACACGATGATGATGTTCTGCACCTGTCCTTTCAGCCGGCTCTTGTCACCGAGGTCCATTTCTCCCTCCGGGGCATTCAAAAGCTCGTTCAGGTAAACTACCGTAACGGTCTCCCCTTGCAGGTTGGCAATAAGCACGCCGCCAACCTCGTGCAGCTCATCCTTGTCCAGCGACACTACCTGGTCGGTGTGTATGAGCGGGATGGCAAAGTATATGCTGTCCACCTCGAACAGCAGTGCGCCTTTTACCGCAATGGATGAAGGCAATTGCAGGCTGAAGGTGGTGCCTTTCCCCTTCTCCGAGCTTACATTGATACGGCCTCCGATGGAATCGATGGCGTTCTTCACCACATCCAGCCCTACGCCGCGACCGGAAAACTCTGTTACCTCCCTTGCCGTGGAGAAGCCCGGCTCAAACAACAGTGACAGCACCTCATTGTCTGCCATGCCCCGCGCTGCATCTGCGGAGATAAGCTGCTTCTCCACTGCCGCGCGCTTCACCAGCTTCAGGTCAATGCCCCTGCCGTCGTCCTGCAGCCGGAGCAGCACGTTCTCGCGGTCGCTCTGTGCCGTCAGCCGCAGCACGCCCACCCTGCTCTTGCCTTTTGTCTCGCGCTCCTCGGGCTTCTCCAGGCCATGTGTGATGGCATTGCGTACCAGGTGCAGCAGCGAGTCCGCCATAATCTGCAGGATGTTCCGGTCTATCTGTATGTCATGGCCCTGCAGCTCCAGGTTCACCTGCTTTCCCTCGGCGGAGGCCACGTCCCGCACAATGCGCGGAAACTTGTTAAACAGCGACCCGATGTTTACCAGACGCGCGTCCATCACGCTGTACTGCAGCTCCTCGGTGATGCGGTACAGGTGCGAGCTCACGTTTTTCAGCTCATCATTATTCAACTCGCGGCTGATGGAGAGAACGCGGTCGCGGTCTATCATCAACTCCCCCACCAGGTTCATCATGTGGTCCAGCTTCTTGATCTGAATGTATATCAGTTCAGAAAGTGCCAGGTTTTTAGAAGTGTTATACTTCTGTACCTTGGCCAGCTCGATGGTACTGTCGGAGAGGTTCTCCACAATGATGTCGAGGTTGCGCAGCAGCAAAGGGTCCGGCTCGCCATAACCTGGGTTGTCCACGTTATGGATCAGCTCCCCGAGCAGGTCGATGCCATCGAACAGCACCTTCACCACCTCATCGCTGAACGAGAGCTCCTTGTTGCGGATAAGGCTAAAGGCCGTCTCCAGCTTGTGCGACACGTCCGAGATCTGCAGGTACCCGATCGCCTTGGAGTTAGCCTTCAGGTTATGCAGCAGCCGGAAGATCTCGGCCAGCGTCTCTTCGCTCTCCGGCTCTCGTTCCAGTGTGCTGATATGCCTGTTGAGTGCATCAAAATACTCTAAGGCCTCGGCTATAAATATTTCTTTATACTCCTGTTCTCTCGATTTCATATGTACCGTCAGTTGTACTGACCTGCTGCCCTGCCACATACTTGTTCAGGAAAACCGGAATTTCCTGCAATGGCAGTACTTCGTTTATATATCCGCTTTCGATGGCAGATTTAGCCATTCCGAAAATGGTGGAGGTTTCCTCATCCTGCGCCACCACAATGCCTCCGCATGCTTTGATATGAGCGGCACCCGCTGTGCCGTCTTTTCCCATGCCTGTCAGGATCACCCCAACCACCTGCCTTACCGAGCTGCGCGCCACAGACTGCATGAGCAGGTCTATGGAGGGCTGGTCGAAAAGCGATGTTTTCTCATCCGAGAAGGCAATCATCAGGTTCGCCCTGTTTCCCATCACCGTCTGCACCACCATGTTCCTTCCTCCCGGCGCCACAATCACTTTCCCAGGCTTTAGCTTCAGGCCTCTGCGGCCTTCCACCACTTTCAGGGGCGTCTGCGCCTGCAGCCTTTCGGCATAGGTGCGGGTAAAACTTTGCGGCAGGTGCAATGCCACCAGCACCGTTGCCTCCAGATCCGGCGAGAGTTGCCTGACGATGTGCTCCACGGCCTGGGTGCCCCCTGTAGAGGCACCGATCACGATCACGGTTTCGGATGTGGCCTTTGCAGAAAGGGCAGCTGGCGTTTCATTCCACTCTACTACCTCCTGTTGCAGCACCTCATAGCGGAGCTGTGCATCATGCAGATTGCTTTGCCGCACTGCCATTACTTTCTGCAGCACCTCCCGGGCTATACTTCTGTAATTGGTATAGTAGCGGCTCTTCCCGGGTTTCAGTACCACGCCGTAAACGCCTAGTTCCACAGCCTGCTTCAGTAGTTCAAGGGTCAGCTGCTCCTGCTGCAGCAACAGGAGCACCGGCACAGGCACCTCGCCAAAGATGCGCTTCAAAGCAAGCAGGTTTCCGTTCTTCGGCAGGTCGTGGTCCAGCACCACCAGTTCGGCCCTATTCGCTTTCAACGACTTCAGGAGCTCGTCCCCATCGGCTGCCAAATCCGTTATCTGCACGCCAGGTGCAGACCCAATAATATCCTGCAACACCATCCTGGAATAGCTAGAGCTATCCGCAATCAGCACACGCAACATTGTATCTTTCTCCTCCACTCCTTAAACTCTGAAGCACTCCCTTCCTCCGCAATGCCGCCTGCTACTTAGTCGGCTCGCCGGCGAGCACTTTGCTTACCACCTCCAGCACATTCTCTTCCGAGAAAGGCTTCACGATGTAGGACTTGGCGCCATACTCCATAGCCTCGTTCACGATAACCTCCTGGCCTACGGCGCTCACGATAATCACTTTCTGCTCCGGCTGCTCTGCGCGGATGCCCTTCAGCACCTCCAGGCCTGTGTTATCCGGCAGGATCACGTCCAGCGTGATGAGGTCAGGCTTTGTCTCGCGGGCCAGCTCCAATGCCGTTTGCCCGTTCGGCGCCTCCCCCACAATCTCGTAGCCTGCATCAGTCAGCATGTTCTTCAGCATCGTGCGCATGTAGAAGGAGTCATCAACAATCAGTATTCTTTTCATACTTAGTAAAGTATAGTTTCAGATATTATAAGTTCGGCAGTTGGCTCACCTCGTCCTGTGTCAGGATCTTGTGCATATCCAGCACAATGATGAGCCTGTTGTCGGTTTTGGCGATGCCTTCGATAAAGTTCTCGCTTACGCTCACATCCTGCAGGAACGAGGGGGCTTTGTCTATTTTGGTCAGCGCCAGGTTCAGCGACTGCGGCACCTCCTTCACATCCACCCCGATGCTGTAGTCGTCAGCCTCCACCACCAACGTATAACTTGTCGTCAGTTCGGCCTTCTCAGGATTTGGCCTGATGTTAAAGCGCTTCTCCAGGTCGATGATAGCGATGATATCCCCACGGATATTGGCCACGCCTTTCACAAAGTCCGGCGTGCGGGGCATGCGGGTGATACCGGGGGTCACCGTTACCTCCTTCACCTGGTCTATTCTGATGGCATATTCCTCGGTGCCCAGCCTGAACACGATGAGGTGCACCATTTCGGTGTTTACCTGCTCGCGGACAGTCTCCGATGTGGTGCTGTCCTGTTTTTCTGTAGTAGGCTCAGCCTTAGCAGCCACTGGCTGCGCATCGGCAGGTTCAGGCATAGTCGTCTTCTTTAGAGATTTTACTTCCTTTCCCATTAATTCTTCTTGCCGTCTCCCAGTCTCATGGTGTCATTAATTTTGCGTGGCGAGTCCGTTGCCACTCTTTTATTACCAGTCTGATTTCTTTGCTTGCGCTGGTTATTTGTCGGGATGGAGGCCATCAAGGCCTTTCGCTCGTTAAAAACCAGGTTGCCGTCAATCAGCTTGAAGGCAGAGATACTTACCTGCAGGTCTGCCGCAATATCATTCAGGTTCTGAGACGATGAGGTCAGTTCCTGCATCGAACCCGAGAGTTGCTTGGCCGTGCTGGCTACCTGCTGCGTGCCGGAGGCCGTTTGCTCGGCAATGGCCACCACTTCCTCCACATACTTCACCACATCCCCGATCGTCGTTTTCTGTACTTCTGTAGCGGTAAGGATGTCCTGCGCGGTGCGGAGCGTCTCACCACTGGAGGCAGCAATGTTCTTAAAGGCTCCGGAAGCCTCAAATGTGGCATTCTTTCCTTTCAATACACGTCCCTCCATGGTAGAGATAGCTGTTGCGGCTGAGGCAGTGTCTTTTTTCACATCCTCTACCAGCGTGGCAATCTCACTGGCTGATTTACGCGATCCCTCGGCCAGCTTCCTGATCTCCTCGGCTACCACGGCAAAACCACGACCAGCCTCGCCGGCGCGGGCCGCTTCAATGGCAGCGTTCAGGGCCAGCAGGTTTGTCTGAGAGGCAATGTCAGTGATTACACCAAGTGATTTTGATATCTCCTGCGAGCGTGTGCTCAGTACTTCAATCGTTTTCGACGTAAGAGCTGCCGAGCTGGAGATTTCCTCCATATTCTTCACCACTTCTGCCACTGTCTTCAGACCGATCTGGGAGCTTTCCTCACCAAGAAGGGCCGACTTATTCACCACCTCGGCACGGTTAGCCGTTTCCTTGGTCGCCTTCATGATCTCCTCGATCAGTTTAAAGGCCTGGTCTGTCTTGAGGGCCTGGTTCTGCGCACCCTCGGCCATCTGCTGCATGGCAAGCGCCACATCCAGCGTTACCTTGTTCATCTCCAGCCCTTTGCCAGCCATTTCCTCAGAGGAAGAGCCTACCACCAAAGAGGAATCGTTGATCTCCCCAAGAAGGGCGTTCAGGTTGTCAACGGCAAGGTTCAGCGCGTTGGCCATATCCAGAATATCTCCGGCGGTTTGGGCCTCTACCTTCTGAGTCAGATCACCCTCGGAGATGGCACGTACCACGCGTGATACATCCAGCACCGGCGTTACGATGGACTCCAGCAGGTCGTTCAGCGTGTCTACCAGTTCTTTCCAGCTTCCGCCCACACCCTGCAGGGTAGCGCGTTCGGTCAGTTTTCCTTCCACACCCGCCACCCTGGCCACACGCGAAACCTCGCCGGCCAGGCGGTTCAGGTCAACCACCATGGTATTGATCGTGTCAGCCAGGTCAGCCATCTCTCCCTTCGCCTGCAGCATCAGCTTCTGCGTCAGGTCACCTTTCGACACCGCGGTTACTACTTTCACAATACCACGCACCTGCGTTGTGAGGTTCGAGGCCATCGTGTTTACGTTGTCAGTCAGGTCTTTCCACACCCCGGCCACGTTTGGTACGTTGGCCTGGCCGCCCAGGCGTCCTTCCGTACCTACTTCCAGCGCCACTCTTGTTACCTCCCCGGCAAAGATGTTCAGGGAGTCCACCATGCGGTTCATGTTCTCCTTCAGCTCATTCAACTCACCCTTCACATCCACGGATACTTTCTGGGTCAGGTCGCCTTTCGCTACTGCCGTGGCCACTTTGGCGATGTCGCGCACCTGCAGTGTCAGGTTGGAGGCCATGGTGTTCACGTTATCGGTCAACTCCTTCCAGGTACCACGTACTTTCGGCACGTTGGCCTGCCCACCGAGGCGACCTTCCGTACCCACCTCACGGGCCACGCGGGTTACCTCGTCGGCAAAGATGTTGAGCGAGTCCACCATCTGATTCAGGTTCTCCTTCAAATCAAGGAGCTCGCCACGGGCCTCCACGGTAATCTTCTGGCTCAAATCGCCTTTCGCCACCGCGGTGGCTACTTTGGCAATATCTCGTACCTGAGAGGTCAGGTTACTGGCCATGTAGTTTACGTTATCGGTCAGGTCTTTCCAGGTTCCGCCCACGTTTGGCACATTGGCCTGGCCGCCCAATTTACCCTCAGTTCCTACTTCTCTGGCCACGCGGGTTACCTCATCACCAAAAATATTGAGCGAGTCCACCATCTGGTTCAGGTTCTCCTTCAAATCAAGGAGCTCGCCGCGCGCCTCCACGGTGATTTTCTGGCTCAGGTCGCCTTTAGCTACCGCGGTAGCCACCTTAGCTATACCCCGCACCTGCGTTGTCAGGTTGGAGGCCATGATATTTACGTTGTCTGTCAGATCTTTCCATACCCCGGCTACGTTCGGCACGTTGGCCTGGCCGCCCAGGCGCCCTTCCGTACCTACTTCCAAGGCCACTCTTGTTACCTCTCCTGCAAAAATGTTGAGCGAGTCCACCATGCGGTTGATGTTCTCTTTCAGCTCGGCCATCTCCCCTTTCACGTCCACCGATACTTTCTGCGTCAGGTCTCCCTTCGCAACGGCAGTAGATACATTCGCGATGTCGCGCACCTGAGAGGTCAGGTTGGAAGCCATTGTGTTTACGTTATCTGTCAGGTTTTTCCAGGTTCCGCCAACATTCGGCACATTCGCCTGGCCACCCAGCTTACCCTCTGTACCCACTTCGCGGGCCACACGAGTTACTTCATCAGCAAAGATGTTGAGCGAGTCCACCATCTGGTTCAGGTTCTCCTTCAGGTCGGCAAGCTCACCTTTTACATTTACCGTAATCTTCTGGCTCAAATCGCCCTTGGCCACTGCCGTTGCTACGTTCGCAATGTCGCGCACCTGCAGCGTCAGGTTGGAGGCCATGGAGTTCACGTTGTCGGTCAACTCTTTCCAGATACCGGCCACGTTCGGCACGTTGGCCTGTCCACCCAGTATACCTTCTGTTCCCACCTCACGTGCTACGCGGGTTACTTCCGCGCCAAACACATTCAGTCGGTCCACCATTTCATTCAGGATATCCTTCAGCTCACCCAATTCGCCTTTCACGTCCACCGACACCTTTTGGGTCAAATCACCCTTGGCCACCGCGGTAGCTACGTTGGCAATGTCGCGCACCTGAGAAGTCAGGTTACCCGCCATCAGGTTCACATTATCGGTCAGTTCTTTCCAGGTTCCTTCTACTCTTGGCACATTGGCCTGGCCGCCTAGTTTACCCTCCGTACCCACCTCGCGGGCCACGCGGGTTACCTCCCCGGCAAAGATGTTGAGCGAGTCCACCATTTGGTTGATGTTCTCCTTCAACTCAGCCATCTCACCACGCACGTTCACCGTGATCTTCTGCGTCAGGTCGCCTTTGGCAACGGCAGTAGATACGTTGGCAATGTCACGCATCTGAGAGGTCAGGTTGGAGGCCATCGTGTTCACGTTGTCGGTCAGGTCCTTCCATACACCACCCACGTTCGGCACTTTCGCCTGGCCGCCCAGGCGTCCCTCTGTACCCACTTCGCGGGCCACGCGGGTTACCTCACCGGCAAATATGTTCAGGGAGTCCACCATGCGGTTGATGTTCTCCTTCAGTTCACTCAGTTCTCCTTTTACATCCACCGATACCTTCTGGGTCAGGTCACCTTTCGCCACCGCCGTTGCTACGTTGGCAATGTCACGCACCTGGAAAGTCAGGTTGGAGGCCATCGTGTTCACGTTGTCGGTCAGGTCCTTCCACACACCGGCTACGTTCGGCACGGATGCCTGGCCGCCGAGGCGTCCTTCGGTACCCACCTCAAGGGCCACGCGGGTTACTTCCCCGGCAAACAGGTTCAGGTTATCGATGGTGCGGTTAATGGTCTCGGCCATCACCTTGAAGTCTCCGGATACCGGAATCTGGAACGTTTCGTCCAGGTTTCCGCGGGAGATATTCTTCAGTACCTTGCCTACCTCAAGAACCGGCACCGCGATAGAATCCACCAGGCCGTTGATGTTGTTGATCATGTCCTTCCAGAAACCGGAGGCATTCTCGGCGGAGGCACGGGCTTTCAGATTACCCTCCACACCGGCTACTTTCGAGATACGCGACACCTCGCCACCTACACCGCCAATCATCTCCACCATCGAATTATAGGCTTCGGCTATATCGGCAAAGATGTCGTCGTTCTGTTTGGTGAGACGCACCGATACGTCACCCTTCTTAAAGGCATCGAGGGCGTACAGCACCCGGTTCAGTTGATCGCTTATATAGTCGGGGTTGCTTGGCAGCTTGCCCTGTCGCTGCTTTTTGGCTGCGGCGGGTTTGTCTGCCCCAGGCTTGGCGGGTTCGGCCGGCTGGTCCATTGCAGTTGCCGGGGCTGCAGGCTTGGCAGGAGCCTCTGCCACGGAAGTGGTGGCGCCTCCTTTCTCAGCCTTTGCCCGGGGAGCGGACTTGTTCTCTTGTTTGGCTTCTACGTCACTGATGAGCTTCTCTTTACTCAACTTCAAGTTTTTACCTAAGGCCATAATTCGTTTGGTTGGAATAGGATATCTGCTAACCTCTTTGCGGCGCCGGAACTACATTTTGGCAGCGTGCGGCAGCACAGCAACAGGTGTACAAGTAGTGCAATTTACTATAAAAGTATGAAATTACGCGGTTTCAGCGAACCTTTATCTTCTAGGCTTCCAGGTATTCCGCTGCCAGCGCTGTGTAGTCGCGGGCTCCGTACGACGATGCATCGTAATCCAGCACGCTTTTCCCGAATGAGGGGGCCTCTGCCAGTTTCACGTTCATGCGGATCTGGCTGCGGAAAATCTTCTCCTTCACGTTCTCCTGCAGGTACTCCAGAACCTCCAGACTCAGCTTGCGGCGCACATCAAACATCACCACTACGATTCCTTTGATTTTAAGTTTTGCGTTGAAAGCTTTTTTTACCTTTTGCACCGTATTCATGATCTGGTCGAGCCCCTGCAGCGTGAGCACTTCCATCTGCAAAGGTATAAGCACCTCCTGCGCCGCTGTGAGGGCGTTCAGGGTCAGCACCGACAGCGAGGGCGGACAGTCTATCAGTATAAAATCGAAGCCTTTGGCCTGGGCAAGTATGGATTGCAGGAACTTCTCCCGTTCCGGCTGCGTCACCAGGGAGATTTCAATATCTACCAACTCATTGGAACCAGGCACCACCCAAAGTCCGTTCTTCTCTACCATTACCTCATTTATACTTTTGTCGCCCTGGAAAACGTCGGCCAGCGTGGCGGACGGGTTGGTAACAGCCAGGGAGTAGGAAAGATTGCTTTGCGGGTCAAGGTCCAGGAGGAGCACTTTTTTGCCCAGCTTGCTGAGCGCGCTGCCCAGGTTTATGGTTGTAGTTGTTTTGCCAGTGCCGCCTTTCTGGTTGATCACGGCCACCACATTAGTCTTCATCGGGTTGGTGTTAAGGGTGCTGTATAGCAGGTAGAGTATCAGTTATGCCACTAAACTATAGAAATAAAGTATGATTTGAAAGTATGCCGGGGCGAAAGAAAATGTCCTTTAGCCTTTATAGTGGTCCAGCAGCAGGCCGGTGGTGACATGGATTTCCTGCCACTGCTTTAGCTCCAGAACCACCGCCACCACGTTGGCGGGCTCCAGGTAGCCAAGCTGCAGCTCATCGGTTAATTCGCGGGCCAGGCGGGTGATGCCGGGGTTATGGGCCACCAGCAGCACCTGCTTCACATGGTCGGGCAGCTCGCCCAGGCTTTTGATCAGGAATCTTTCGCGGGCGTTATACAGGTCGGGGTCGTAGGTAATCTGCTCCTCGCCAAAGTATAAGCGGCCGGCAATTAGGCGGGCCGTAGCATTGGCCCTGTTGGCCGGACTGGCCAGAATCGCATCGACTTTCGAAAATTTTTCACGCAGCCATTTTCCGGCATTCCGGGCCTGCTGCTGGCCAAGCGGGGTAAGCTCCCGTTCAAAGTCAGGCTGAAGCGGAAATGGGTCATACGCTTCGGCATGGCGGCAGAGAAGTACAATTCTTTGCATAGATTCTGTCAGGTGAACGTATAGGTATAGCACCGGTCCGGCGCGGGGCCAGCTGGCTTTTCACGCGTAGTTAAACCCCTGTTATACGGATGAGGTTGTAATTGTTGAAAAAAAAATTTGAACTTTGGGCAAATATTGGCCTTGTTTGCCTGTAAATCTAAAGGATGATAAAAAACTTAGTCATAGTAGAGTCGCCTGCCAAGGCAAAAACGATAGAGGGATATTTAGGGAAAGACTTTATTGTGAAGTCCAGCTTCGGCCACGTGCGCGATTTGCCTAAAGACAATAACGCCATCGACATTGCACACGGGTTCAAGCCTACTTACGTCATCTCCAGTGATAAGCGGGAGGTGGTGGCGCAACTGCGCAAGCTGGCCAAAGAGGCCGAGGTAGTCTGGCTCGCATCGGACGACGACCGCGAGGGAGAAGCCATTTCGTGGCACCTGACCGAGGCCCTGAACCTGAACGATAGCAAGACACGCCGCATCGTCTTCCGGGAGATCACCAAAAACGCCATCCTCAATGCCATCAGCACCCCGCGCGGCATCGACATGGACCTGGTAAACGCCCAGCAGGCACGCCGCATACTTGACCGCCTGGTTGGTTTCGAGCTGTCGCCGGTGCTCTGGAAGAAGATCAAGACCGGGCTTTCCGCCGGCCGCGTGCAGTCGGTGGCCGTGCGCCTGGTGGTGGAGCGCGAGCGCGAGATTGAGCGCCACAAAGCAGAAGCCACGTTCCGGATCACAGCTAACTTTGATGTGGAGGGACGCACGCTGGAGGCGGAGCTTCCGCAGAAGTTCAAGACAGAGGATGAGGCGCAGGCTTTCCTGCAGCAGTGTATCGGTGCCGCCTATACCATCGAGAACCTGGAGCAGAAGCCGCTCAAGCGAAGCCCTGCCCCGCCGTTCACGACCTCTACCCTGCAGCAGGAAGCCAGCCGCAAGCTATACTTCTCGGTGGCCCAAACCATGACTGTTGCGCAACGCCTGTACGAAGCCGGTAAAATTTCTTACATGCGTACTGACTCCGTAAATTTATCGGAAGAGGCAATACAAGGTGCATCTAATGCTATTCAGAATTCTTTCGGGGAGAAATATGTAAAGACGCGCCGTTTCAAAACAAAATCGGCATCTGCACAGGAAGCGCACGAAGCCATCCGCCCGACCGATTTTTCGCAGCTTACTGCCAGCAGCGACCGCAACGAGCAGCGCCTGTATGAACTGATCTGGAAACGCGCCATCGCCTCCCAAATGGCTGACGCGGAGATTGAGAAAACCACCGTTACCATCGGCATCTCCACGCAACCGGACCAGAAATTACTGGCAACCGGCGAGGTGATCAAGTTTGAGGGCTTCCTGAAAGTATACATTGAGTCGAAAGACGATGAGGAGGAGGGCGCTGACGAGGATGTGAAGGGCATGCTGCCGCCGCTGCGCATCGGGCAAAGTATAAACCTGCGCCAGATGCTGGCCACGCAGCGCTACAGCCGTCCGCCGGCCCGCTACACGGAGGCCAGCCTGGTGAAGAAATTGGAGGAAATGGGCATCGGGCGCCCGTCTACCTACGCCCCTACCATCTCCACCATCCAGAAGCGTGGCTACGTGGAGAAAGACAGCCGCGAAGGCAAGGAACGTAATTTCCAAGTGCTTACGCTGAAAGGCGACAATATCACCACCCAGACCAAAACCGAAATTACGGGTGCCGAGAAGGCCAAGCTCTTCCCCACGGATACGGCCATGGTGGTGAACGACTTCTTGGTGGAGCACTTCCCGAACGTGATCGACTACTCCTTCACGGCACGCGTGGAGGCTGAGTTTGACGAGATCGCGCAGGGCACGAAGGAGTGGGAGAACATGCTGGATCAGTTCTACCAGAAATTCCACGAGCGCATCGAGTCGAGCGAGAATGTTTCCAGGGCTGATGTTTCCGGCGCGCGCGAGCTGGGCACTGACCCGGTGACAGGCAAAACGATCATCGCCAAGCTGGGGCGCTACGGTCCGTATGTGCAGTTGGGTGAGGAGAACGAGGAAACGGGCGAGAAACCCGTGTATGCCAGCCTGCGCAAAGGCCAGTTTATCGAGAGCCTGGCGCTGGAGGACGCGCTGGAACTGTTTAAGCTGCCCCGCATTGTGGGGGTGTATGAGGAGAAGGAAATGAAGGCCGCCATCGGCCGCTTCGGTCCCTACATCAGCCACAACAGCAAGTTCTACTCCCTGCCCAAGACGCTGGACCCGCTCAAAGTAACGGCTGAGGAAGCAGTTGCCCTGATTGAGGCGAAGCGCAAGGCCGATGCGGAGAAAGTGATCAAGACGTTCCCTGAGAACCCGGACATCCAGGTGCTAAACGGCCGCTACGGCCCCTACATTGTGGCCGGTAAGAAGAACGTGAAGATACCCAAGGGCAAGGAGCCGAGCGAGCTGACGCTGCAGGAATGCATCGACTTGGCGGAGGCGACGCCGGAGAAGAAAACACGCGGCGGCTTTAAGAAAAAGGCGGATGCCGATAAGCCCGCCGCTGCCAAGAAGCCAGCCGCCAAGGCGAAGAAAGCCACAGCCAAGAAGGCAACGACCGCTAAAAAGGCCGCGCCAAAGAAAAAGGCCTAGCTTAAAGTATAAATCAAACGAAAAGAGCACCTGCAACAGGTGCTCTTTTCGTTTCTATACATTCGTTATTCTTCCTCCGTCACGCCTCTTCTGGAGCCACGGTACAATTCATACTTGAGCAGGCGGCACTCAATGGAGCCATTGTAAAGCGGCACGCGGCGTGAAGTGCGCAAACCCACATTTTTAGCGGCCTCCAGGTTACCGGTAAACACAAAGGCATCATAACCCTGGTAGCTTTGCTTCAGCGTGTCACCTATCTGCTTGTAGAGCAGGTTGATGTCGTCGGACTGAATGCGCTCGTTATAAGGCGGGTTCATTACCACCACGCCATGCCCTTCGGGCGCCTGCGTCTCGAAAAAGTTTGCCTGCTCCACCCGGATCATACTTTCAAGGCCGGCGTTTTCAATATTATTCCGGGCGGCTTCCACGTAGTCTTCGTCCAGGTCGTAGCCGATGATCTGCGCCTGCGGGGCGCTCTTTGCTTTTGCCTCTGCGGTATTCCAAACCAGCTCGAAGAGCTGCTCGTTGTAGTCCTTCCACTTCTCAAAGCCAAAGGGGTCGCGGCGGAAAAGCCCCGGGGCCATGTTCTGCGCCATCAGCGCGGCTTCTATCAGGAACGTGCCGGAGCCGCACATCGGATCAATGAAAGGAGATTTTTTATCCCAGCCAGACAAAGCGATGATGCCCGCGGCAAGCACCTCGTTCAGGGGCGCCACGTTGGTTTGCAGGCGGTAGCCGCGGCGGTGCAGCGAGTCGCCGGAAGAATCGAGCGAAAGCGTGACCACGTTGTCGTGCATGTGCAGGTTCAGGCGCACATCCGGGCGGATCCTGTCCACAGACGGCCGCTCCCCGGTCTTTGCCCGAAACTGGTCCACAATGGCGTCTTTCGTCAGCTGCGACACGTAGAGCGAGTGCTCGAAAGTAGAATGGCTCACCACCGCGTCAATGGCGAAGGTCATGCTCAGGTCCATTATCCCGGTCCAGTCGGTTTTCTGCACCTGCTCGTACAGGCTTTTCTCATCGAGGGCCTTGAACTGGCGGATGGGCTTGAGTATGCGGATAGCGGTACGGCACCACAGGTTGGCCTCGTAGAGCTGGCGCATGTTGCCGGAGCAGGACACGGCGCGGTTGCCCACCTTCACAAACTCCATGTCCAGCGCTTGTAGCTCCTCCGCCAGCACCTCCTCCAGGCCGGAGAGCGTGGTCACGATGATATTAAAATTTTCGGTCGGTGTCTTCTTCGCCATACGTTATACTTTATCCGGTGCAAAGATAGCGGGAAGAGTTAAGAGTTGAGGGTTAAAAGTTAAGAGTCTCGCTTGTTCACTTTTAGCGTTCAGACAACTATCAGCAGTACAATAGACTTGTACGCTGCGTTCTACTAACGTTTAACCATATTATATGCTCCCCAACTCATCACTCTTAACTTTTAACTCTTAACTACTAAAGTTATCTTTACCGCAAATAACCCGCTTATGAGACTGCAGACCGATTTTCCCTTAAAGCCTTACAACACCTTTGGCATCGACGTAAAAGCCCGCCTCTTTGCCCGCTTCGACACGGTAGAGGAGTTGCAGGAGCTGCTACGGCTGCCAGAGCTGAGGCAGGAGCCCAAACTTATACTTGGCGGCGGCAGCAACCTGCTGTTTACAAAGGATTTTGAGGGGGTGGTGCTGCTGAACGGAATAAAGGGCATCCGTAAGATCGGGGAAGATGAGGCGCATGTATACCTGAAAGCCGGCGGCGGCGAAGTATGGCATGCATTTGTGCTGCACACCCTGAACATGAACCTGGGCGGTGTGGAGAACCTTTCGCTGATACCGGGCACAGTGGGCGCCGCGCCGCTGCAGAACATCGGCGCTTACGGCGTGGAGCTGAAAGACGTGTTTCAGGAGCTGGAGGCGGTGCACATGGAGACGGGCGAAGTGCGTGTATTCGATAACGAGGCGTGCCGCTTTGGGTACCGGGAGAGCGTTTTCAAGAACGAGCTGAAAGGGCAGTACATTGTCACGCACGTGGTTTTCAAGCTGCACAAGCAGCATACCCTCAACACCTCCTATGGCGCCATTAAAACCACACTGGAGGAGATGCAGGTACAGGAGCCCAATATTCACCACGTAAGCGCCGCCGTTTGCCACATCCGCCAGAGCAAGCTCCCGGACCCAAAGCAGATCGGCAATGCGGGCAGCTTCTTCAAAAACCCGGAAATTCCGCTAAGCCAGTACGAGGAACTGCAAAAACTTTACCCCGCTATCCCCTCCTACCCGGTCTCCGAAACAACCGTAAAAGTGCCGGCGGGCTGGCTGATCGAGCAGTGCGGCTGGAAGGGCAAGGTGATCGGCAACTACGGCGTGCACAGGAACCAGGCGCTGGTGCTGGTAAACTACGGCGGGGCCAAAGGCGAGGACATCCGCAAGCTGGCTTTTGAGGTCATTGCCTCGGTGAAGGAGAGGTTTGGGATACAACTGAGCCCGGAAGTGAACATCATGTAACACAGGCTGACTTCCATGAAAATTTATACTTGGTTTTGCCTAACCATTTGCTGATTCCTGCGCTATTATAGTGTATTACTTGCTTATTATATGACCCTTCACAAGTTAACACTATGCGCTCTAAAAACTTTTTACTCTACCTTACCCTCTTCCTGTCCCTGAACCTGCTCATCTCCTGCGATGACGATGATGACGGCCAACCCGAACCCACTAATACAGAGTTTATTACATCGGGCGAGTGGAAAGGCGACAAAGTGCTGCTCAACAGCATCGATGTGGCCCTGATCCCGGGAGTGGGTGAGAACGCCAATACGTTTCAGACGCTCCGCCTCACGGTACGGGAAGACAACACGTACACCGCCGTCTTCCAGGCTAATGGGCAGGAGCAGACCTACAACGGCAACTGGGAGTTCAACGCCGACGAGACAAAGGTATCGCTGGAAAACCTGGGCGAGATGAACATCGAGCGCCTGACAATGGACAACATGGACCTGACCACCACCATCAACGTCGATAACCTGAACCTGTTGGGGGATATCATTGGTGTAGACCCAAGGCTGATCCAAGCCTTCACCGGGGGCAAGCCCGTAAATGCTGAACTGAGGTTCGTGAAGTAAGGATCGCTTTACTTAGTCTATAACCAGCCCCGGCACCATTAAAGTACCGGGGCTGCTTTATTTGGATGAGCCGCTGCTCGCACAGCCCTAGCCTGCGGCTTTATACTTTCTTTTATACTTTGTGGCGGCTGCTTCTTCTGTCGGTTTATACTTTTGGGCTTAGCGCCGGGCATTGCCTCACTCTTTTTTCTCCACTTCCTTCACTTTCACTTTCACGGCATTGTCCTGTGGGCGGATACCGCGGTCCTTCACCTGGGAATATACTTGTGTAAACTCGGCCCCCAGCAGAAAGATCACAGAAGTATAGTACACCCACACCAGGATGAGGACCAGCGAGCCGGCGGCGCCGTAGGTATCAGCCAGCGGGTCGTGCTGGAAGTAGATGTTGAGAACGAATTTGCCCAGCACGAAAAGTATGGCCGTCACCGTGGCACCCACCCATACATTGGGCCAGCGGATCTTGGCATCGGGGAGCACCTTAAAGATGGCTGCGAAGATGATGATGCTGATAAGTATGGAGATGACCACATTGCCCACCGTAATGAGGTAAACGGCAATGCCGGACAGCTCCTGCCGCAGAAACTCGTTCACCAGGCCCATCACCACGTCTATCGATAGCGACACCAGCAGCAGAAAGCCCAGGCTCACCACCATCGCCAGCGAGAGCACCCTATCCACCACCAGCTTTACCCAGCCCAGCTCCGCCTTCGCCTTCACCTCCCACATGGCGTTCAGGGAGTCCTGCAGTGCGACGAACACCGTGGTGGCGGAAAAGATCATGGTGGAGACGCCAATGATAGTGCCGATGGTGGTGGAGGCGGAGCGGTCGGCGTTCTCGATGATATTCTGCACCTGCTTTGCCCCGCCCTGGCCAATGATGCCGCCAATCTGACTGGAAAGCTCACCCTGCACCGCCTCATCGCCAAAGGCAGCGCCAGCGATGCGCAGCGTGATGATGAGCACGGCAGGCAGGGAGAAAATTGTATAAAACCCGATGATGGCGGCCCAGTCGAGCGGCCGGTCCTCGCTGAACTTCTTGAAGGTGCGCTTGGTCAGGGTCCAGCCCAGTTTTAACTTTTCGTTCATGTGCCTAAAAGCTTTTTACCTGTTGCTAAAGAGGTGTAAGCTCCTATGTACGGCACTTTCAAAACTACGATACCCCTGCTGCTACCCCTCCAGCTCCAGCCGGGCCAGGTAATTCCCTGCATCACCCTGCTGCAGGACCTCAAACGTATACCCGTGCCGTAGCGCGTAATCCTCCAGGATGGCCGCATCGATGAAGAGCCAGTCGAACCAGCCGCTTTCCTGCTCTTTATACTTCATGTTGTACTTTACCTCGCCGTAATAGCCGGCGTTCAGGTCCAGTATCACCGAGCCGTCCTCTTCCTCATACATGTACAGGATGTCGGCTGACTCCAACAGGATCTGTCCGCCCGGTGCAAGCAGCGTTTTGGCGTGCTCCAGGAACCGGTCCAGCCCCGGCAGCGAGCCCGCAAGGCCGATGCCATTCATCAGCATCAGCAGGGTATCATACTTAGCGCCCTCCAATTTATAAACATCCTGGTGCAGCACCTGCCTTATCCCCTGCCGCCGCATAGCCTCCACGGCCCCTGCCGACACGTCCAGCGCCGTGGCGTTTACCCCGCGCTGCTGCAGTGCCAGGGTATGGCAGCCGGCACCCGCACCCACGTCCAGCACGGCTCCGCGGCAGGCGTCCAGGGCCTGTTGCTCTAGCTCCGGCATTTCCGCTTCCGTGCGGAAAAGGTAATAAACCGGAATCACATCCTCCTCCGTCAGGTTACTTTCCACTATCACCTCAGCGTCTTCGGCACCGGCCATATAATCCAGCACAGCCGTGCCTATCGGGTCATTTTTCATGCGTATGTATGGTTCTATGGTGCAATTTCGGAACAATCAGCTCCCGCACCAACAGGTTTTATACTTATCGTATGATAAAGTATAAACCGATGCATTCAAAATTCAAGGCATCAGGAGTTTACATTAAATTAAGGCGTCGCTATATTGCATATGTGACGAACTTCTGTAGCTTTAACATCTGTTTTTGAACGAAGTTGCCCTGTCAGCAAATGCACTCAGCTAAAACCTGCTTATGAATCCGAAACTGGAAGCCAAATACCTGCGCCTGGAAGAACTGAGGAACCGCCTGCTGGACGAGTTGGCCGGCCTGGACGATAACCAGCTGAATGCATTCCCTGCCCCGGGCAAGTGGAGCATCAACCAGCATGTGGCGCACATGGTCGTGGTGGAAGAACGCGCCCTGAACAACATACGCTATAAGCTGCAGCGGCAGGAGGAACTGCAAGATATAAGCATGGCGCAGGAGGCCAAGGCGCTGCTACTCAAGCTGGCCCTGCACTCGGGCCGCAAGTTCAAAGCACCGCCGCTGGTGGCTTCGGTGCCCGAGACCTGCCACCTGCCGGAGCTGCGCCAGCAGTGGGACAAGGCCCGCTTTGAGCTGGAGGATGAACTGACCGGCTTCCCCCCGCAGTTGCTGGACAAAGGCGTATTCAAGCACCCGATTACCGGCTACCTCACCATCAGCCAGACCCTCACCTTTTTGCAGGACCATTTCATCCACCACAAACGTATTTTACAGGCTCAGAAAGAGGTTCTGGTAAAGTAATTTCTTTTATACTTCTGCAGTATAGGTTATACTTTGATGTTAAAGACAACCGATGAAAGTTCTATAATTAATTCCTCTGAGTTAGAACGTTAGCACCTGTGATAGAAAACAGGTTATCCCCATCACCACCTCCCACCCGTACTTCAGTATTTCCACACAATTGCGGGGCGCTCCCTCAACCAAAGTATAACCCGCATCCTCCTCCCAAAGTATAAAGCCTGGTACGGCAGCAGGTAAAAAGTATTGGTATGGAAGATCATCATCTGGGGGTGGATTATGGCTCGAAGCTGGCCGGCACCACTACCGCGGCCATGGTGCAGCAGGGTGTGCTGCAGGTATGGCAGAGCGAAAAGGGGAAAGATGCCGATGCATGGCTGCGCGACCTGGTTCTTCGGCTGAAGCCGCAGGTGGTGTACATCGATGCGCCGCTCACGCTCCCCAAAGTCTACAGCATGGAGGCTTATACACCGGACTCCGACTTCTTTTACCGCCAGGCCGATCGCGAGGTGCAGGCCATGTCGCCGATGTTTATTGGCGGGTTAACGGCACGCGCGATAAGACTAAGGACACAGCTCGCCGCCAGCGGGATAGCTCTGCTGGAGACATACCCTACCGAGGCGGTTCGGTTGTTGCTGCCCCAACTACAGGGATACAAAAAAGACCCCGCCGCCCTTCCGGCTTACGCGGAAATGCTGCAGGGTCTGCTCCCCTATAACTTCCAGCAGCCGCTCCAAAACTGGCACCAACTGGACGCCATACTTGCCTGGCTGTCAGGGCACAGGCACAGCCTTGGGAAATCCATACTTTATGGGGATGCCCGTGAGGGCCGCATCATCGTGTGAGGCGTTCCTTACAGATCGGCGGCTGTCTCGAGGGTGTGGAATTCCATCTGAAGGGCCTTTATCTTCACCTCCGAATCCGTTGGGATGTTGCCGCTGATCTCGTTTTTGCGCTCGTTTAGCTTATCTAGCACCTGCTTGGCCATTTCCCAGTCCTCGTTGGTCCAGTTCTCTTTCTGCGCCCGCACATTTTCCATGAAGGTAATGTATACTTCCCGCACGTTGTTTTCGTCGATGCTGTCGGCGTCGGCCCACTGCCCCAGCAGGCTTTGCTCCCACTCCGCCAGACCCTCGCCGGTTAAACTGCGCTGGTACTCCTCGTCGGCATCCTGAAACTCCTGCTTCAGACTCTGGTAGTCCTGCTGCAGTTCGGAGGAGAAGTTCTCCTGCTTGCGGTCCAGCTCCTCCGTGCGGATCTTAAAGTCCTCGCGGGCACGCTTCCAGTCCTCCTCCGTACGATCGGCTGCGTTGGAGGTGGCATTGCTCACCCAGGCCCTGAAATCCCCCAGATCATCTTCTACCTGCTGCTCCTTGGTAGCGGAACAGGAGCTCATTACCATTAGCAGGCATGTAGTGAAAAGTAATGGTGTTAGAATTCGAAATATCCTCTTCATGTTTTATCGCTGGTTTAGTAAGGTTGTGTCCTTCTGTACGGAAAATTACCTATATAAGATATTAAAAATCAACGCCGAGTATTCACTATCATAAACCGTAGCTTATGGCATGCACAAGACAGCAGGCAAAAACAGGAACTTAAAAAGATTACAACCCTCTCCTTAGTGGTGCGTAAGAAAGAACAGGAACAAAATTATAGAAAATAAAAGTATAAGGATATTTATACTTCTAGCGCTTCACCCGCCAGCATCGCCCACAGGGGCACCGACTGCAATAGCTTATACTTCGAGTATGCATTAATACCGCACAAGTGAAGTATAAGCTATTTACTTTTGGCCTCCAGCACCAGGCACTGGCCGCTCAACGCCATAAACCGCAGCACCAGTTTAGTATCGGTCAGCTCCCTGACCTCCCAGCGCGGCAGCATCGTGCTAAGTATAGACCGGCCATCCACCTGCCTTGTCTGCATACGTATCGCCCCGCTGGAGGCATCCAGTTCCCACCGCCCTTCCTCTGTGCTCCCCGCATCCTGAACTCCATAATGACGGGTTAAGGTATAGGTACCATTGGTCCGAAAGGTCAGTTCTGCTTTTTCGTGTGGCTGCACCGGCTCCAGCTCTCCTCTATGAGCATAAAACTGCTCACGCAACGCCCAAGTTTTGGAGAGCATGGCCACGGTATCTGCCTGCTGCACCTGGAAAGCTGGAGAAACAGGGCCAAACTTTGGAGGCGGGTTTGCAGTAAGAGTGAGGAACAAAATCAGTGTTGCTAACATAGATCAGCTTAATTGGCTTACACAAGTTAACTTACGCAAGACGAGGATTTTGCGTGCAAGCGTTGCTAGAAAAATGAGAAATACCGAAGCAAGACAAGAGGAGTTTATGCGGGAGGCGATCAGCCTTTCGATCGAGAAAATGCGGGAGGGCTACGGCGGGCCTTTCGGGGCGGTGATCGTGCGCAACGGCGTCATTGTGTCCCGCGGCTATAATAAGGTGCTGCACACCCACGATCCCACCGCGCACGCCGAGATGGAGGCCATCCGGGCGGCAACCCAAGCCCTGGGCACGCACGACCTCTCCGACTGCGAGATGTACGCCAGTTCCCAGCCCTGCCCTATGTGCCTGGGCGCGATTTACTGGGCCAGGCTGAGCAAAGTATACTTTGGCAACCGCCACGAAGACGCCGCCCGCATCGGCTTCGACGATTCCTTTATTTACGAAGAGCTGGAAAAGCCCATAGACCAGCGCCGCATCCCGATGGTGCAGCTCCTGCCCGAGGAAGCCCGGAAGGCTTTTGAGGCCTGGGAGCAGAAGGAAGACAAGCAGCCTTACTGAGTTAGAGAGTTAGAGAGTTAGAGAGTTAAGGTATACTTTATACTTTGAGATGAAGTGCTAAAAAACGACAGGTTATACTTTAGAAGTATAATAAAACCGCTGGCCATACTTTTGAGGGTATAACCAGCGGTTTTTATTTTGCTGCCCGGCTTCTACACGGAGCAGCTCATTTGTCTTTTGTTAAACAGTCCTTTGGCTGAGGGCTAGCGCTGCTTCATCATGTTGGCCAGGTTGCCGAGGCCGCCGCGCTTGCCGGACATCTTGTTCATCGAGCGCATCATCTTGCGCATGTCGTTGAACTGCTTCATCAGGTTGTTTACCTGCGTGATGTCGGTGCCGCTGCCTTTGGCAATGCGGGCACGGCGGCTGCCGCTGATCATATCCGGGTTCTCGCGCTCCTGCGGCGTCATCGACTTGATGATGGCCTCGATCGGCTTGAAGGCGTTCTCATCGATCTCCACATCCTTCAGGGCCTTGCCAACGCCCGGTATCATGCCTACCAGGTCCTTGATGTCGCCCATTTTCTTGATCTGCTCCAGCTGCGTGAGGAAGTCATCGAAGTTGAACTGGTTCTTGCGGATCTTTTGGTTGATGCGCTTGGCTTCATCCTCGTCGAAGGCCTGCTGCGCGCGCTCCACCAGTGAGATCACGTCGCCCATGCCCAGGATACGCTGCGCCATACGGTCCGGGTAGAACAGGTCCAGCGCCTCCATTTTCTCACCGGTAGAGATAAACTTGATCGGTTTCTCCACCACGGCACGAATCGAAAGGGCCGCACCACCACGCGAGTCACCGTCCAGCTTGGTCAGCACCACGCCATCGAAGTTAATGCGCTCGTTAAAGGTCTTGGCCGTGTTCACTGCATCCTGGCCCGTCATGGAATCCACCACAAACAGGGTTTCGGTTGGCTTCACGGCCGCTTTGATCTCGGCTATTTCTTTCATCATCGCCTCGTCCACGGCCAAACGGCCGGCGGTGTCGATGATCACGACTTTCTTATGCGTTTTCCGGGCGTGCTCTACGGCGTTGAGGGCAATCTGCACCGGGTTCTTATTCTCCGGCTCGGTATAGGCCTCCACGCCCACCTGCTCGGCCAGCACCTGCAGCTGGTTACTCGCCGCTGGGCGGTACACGTCGCAGGCAGCCACCATCACAGAACGACCCTGTTTTTTGATGTAATTGGCCAGCTTGCCCGTGAAGGTGGTTTTACCAGATCCCTGCAGACCGGAGATGAGGATAATGGCCGGTTCGCCCTTCAGGTTGATGTCCTGCTTCTCGCCGCCCATCAGCTCGGTCAGCTCCTCGTGCATGATCTTCACCATCAGCTGGCCCGGCGACACGGCGATGAGCACGTCACGGCCAAGAGCCTTCTCCTTGATGTTGTCGGTGACAGTTTTGGCAACTTTATAGTTTACGTCGGCATCCACCAGGGCGCGGCGCACCTCTTTGATGGTGGCGGCTACGTTTATCTCGGTAATGCTTCCCTGGCCTTTCAGCGTTTTAAAGGCGCGGTCTAACTTGTTACTTAAATTATCGAACATGTTCTTTTCTGGATTTACCTACAAAAATACGGATTATCAGGAAAACTTACTACTTTATTGTACGGCATCGGCCCGGACGGTTTTTCCTGTCTCAGAAGTATAAAGACAACAGCAGCTTTTCGGGCGCGTAAAGCCATTATCGGAATGATTAATTCCCTATATTTGACAACGAATGCATTGTGCCTATTGCCTTGAAAGAAACTGACCAAACCGATATACTCTACATTTCCTATTACTGGCCGCCCTCCGGTGGGCCGGGCGTGCAGCGTGGGCTGAAATTCTGTAAATACATGCCCCAGTTTGGCGTGCACCCAACCGTGCTCACGGTGGACGAGAAACAGGCCTCCTACCCGCTCCTGGATGAAACCTTCTCCCAGGAAGTTCCCGAGGGGCTGCAGGTTTATCGCACCGCCACCTCAGAGCCCTTCGAGTACTACAAAAAACTTTCCGGCAAGAAGGAGATCCCCTACAGCGGTTTTGCCAACCAGCAGTCAAAAGACACGCTGGTAGATAAGCTGTTCAAGTTTGTGCGTGGCAACCTGTTTATTCCTGACGCCCGCGTGGGCTGGAACAAGCATGCTATACGCAAGGCAGACGAGTTGTTGCGGGGCGGCAAGTATAAAGCTATCCTTACCACCAGCCCGCCGCATTCCACGCAGCTCATTGGCCTGAAGCTGAAACAAAAGTATAACCTGCCCTGGGTAGCCGATCTGCGCGACCCCTGGACCAATATCCACTACTACGACCAGTTGTACCACACGCCCCTTGCCAAACGGCTGGACGAAAAGTATGAGCGGCAGGTGCTGGAGCAGGCGGATGCCGTGATCGTGACAAGTGAGGACACCAAACGCCTTTTCCTGAACAAGCCGGCAAGTATAGACGGCCGCAAGATTCACGTGATTCCGAATGGTTACGACGGAGCCGATTTCGTGTATCAAAGCAATCCTCCGAAAAACGAGTTCATCATCACCTACACGGGCACCATCACCGAGCAGTATAACATCGATGTATTTCTGAAGGTGCTGGCCCACATGCTGACGGTACACAGCGAGATCAATTACAAGCTGCGCTTCGTGGGCAAGGTGTCGGAGGGGATGAAGAAGCGGATTGAGAAAGCCGGTGTGCTGGGCATCACGGAGTTTATACCGTACGTGCCGCACCAGGAGGCCATTAAGTACATGATGGAGAGTACCGTGCTGTTCCTGGCCATCGCCGACGTGGAGAACGTGTACGCCAACGTACCGGGCAAGCTGTTCGAATACCTGGCCTCCAATAAGCCCATTATCGCGCTCGGGCCGGTGCACTCCGACATGGACCGCATCATCGACGAGTGCGGAGCGGGCCGCCTGTTCCACTACACCGCCTACGACCTGATGCTGGACCACATGAACCAGTGGAGCAAGGCCTGGAAGATCAACCCCAACCTGGATTTGCCCTACATCAACCACTCCCGCTTCTCGCGCGAGGCGCTGACGGAGGAACTGGCGAAGGTAATCAGGAAGCTGGTGAAGAAGTAATCTGCCACATCCTGTCATCTCTGGCATAGTCCCACTTCGCCATTGAGTTAGTGAGAGTATCGTTTGTATATTTAATACTTGTTATACTTCTCGCTGGGTCAGGCAGAACGCTGCCAAGTATAAACATCCCGGGAGACGGCGACTCAACCAAAGCCGGTACTCTTTTTAAGTATAATTCCGGACACTTCTACCCGTGCACCCTTCCGTTAAAATAAGTATCTTGCAGCAGGATTGGGTGACCATTTTGCACCCAAAGTATAAAGCAAAAAACGTAGGATGGCATTAGACCTTAACAACAAGGCTATATTGGTTACGGGCGGCACGGGCTCGTTCGGAAAGAAATTCGTGGAGATGGTGTACGCCCGCTTCCCGAACGTGCGAAGAGTGGTGATTTACTCCCGCGACGAGCTGAAACAGTTCGAAATGTCACAGGTTTTCCCCCACAGCAAGTATAATTCCATCCGTTATTTTATTGGCGATGTGCGCGATGGAGACCGCTTCAAGCGCGCCTGCGAAGGCATCGATATTATTGTACACGCCGCTGCCCTCAAGCAGGTGCCAGCCGCCGAGTATAACCCCATGGAGTGCATCAAAACCAACGTATTAGGTGCCGAGAACGTGATAAACGCCGCGCTGGACTGCGGGGTAAAAGATGTAGTAGCGCTCTCTACCGACAAGGCCGCCGCGCCGATTAACCTGTATGGTGCTACCAAATTGTGCTCTGACAAGCTTTTTGTGGCTGCCAACAACATGCGCGGCAAGCGCGATATCCGCTTCTCAGTGGTCCGTTACGGCAACGTGATCGGTTCCAGGGGCTCCGTGGTGCCGTTCTTTCTGAAGAAACGTGCCGATGGCGTACTGCCCATCACCCACCCCGACATGACCCGTTTTAACATCTCGCTGGAGGAAGGCGTTGAGATGGTATTCCATGCCCTGGATAAACACTGGGGAGGCGAAATCTTCGTTCCAAAAATCCCTTCTTACCGCATCACCGACGTAGCTGAGGCCATCGGCCCTGACTGCGAGCAGGAGGTGGTGGGCATTCGTCCGGGAGAAAAACTGCACGAAGAGATGATCACCGAAACCGACTCGCTGAACACCGTGGAACTGGAAAAGTACTACGTTATACTTCCGTCTACCCCGATCTGGAGCACAGAAGATTTCCTCAAAGCCCACAACGGCAAAATGACCGAGCTGGGCTTTAAGTACAACTCCGGCACCAATACCGAGTGGCTGACGGTGGACGAGCTGCGCGAGCAGATCCGTCAGCACGTAGACCCAAGTTTTAATGTGTAATGATTAATGATGAATGACTAATTCTCATTTTATTACATTTAATATTATTCATTACTCATTCTTGATTATTCATTAAAAACATGAAGCCCATCCCTTACGGTCGCCAGCACATTACTGAAGACGATATTGCGGCGGTAGTGGAAACCCTGCAATCCGATTTCCTGACACAGGGGCCGAAGGTACTGGCGTTCGAGCAGGCATTTGCTGCTTATGTAGGCGCCAAGTATGCGGTAGCCTGCTCCAACGGCACGGCAGCGCTGCACCTGTGCACGATGGCCCTGGGTGTGAACGGGGCGTCAAGAGTCATCACCACACCCATTACGTTTGTGGCCTCTGCCAACTGTGTGCGCTACTGCGGCGGCACCGTAGAGTTTGCCGATGTGGACCCTGCCACTGCCCTGCTGGACATCAACAAAGTGCGCCAGCTGCTGGAGAGCAAACCCAAAGGGTATTATAATGGCATCATCCCTGTTGATTTTGCAGGAAATCCCGTGAACCTGGAGGAGTACCGCCAGCTGGCCGACGAGTACGGCCTCTGGATCATTGAGGATGCCTGCCACGCGCCCGGAGGCTATTTCATCGACAGCAAAGGCCAAAAGCAATTGTGCGGTAACGGAACATATGCTGATCTGGCCATCTTCTCTTTCCACCCGGTGAAGCACATTGCCACCGGCGAGGGCGGCATGGTTACCACGAACAATGAAAAGCTGTACCAGGAACTGCTCAAACTGCGCACCCACGGCATCACCCGCGACCCGGACCTGATGGAGGAAAACCACGGTGGCTGGTACATGGAGATGCAGGAACTGGGCTACAACTACCGCATTCCGGACATGCTCTGCGCTTTGGGCATCTCGCAGCTGCACCGCGCTCAGGCCGGCCTTGCCCGTCGCAGAGGCATCGCCAAAGTATACGACAAGGCATTTGAGAACCACAAAGGCATTACTGTGTTAGGCACCAGCCCCGAGGCACTTGATGGCGAGGGAGAAACCGGCCACGCGTACCATTTGTATGTGATTCAGGTGGAAGACCGCAAAGGCCTCTACGATTACCTGCGCCAGCACAACATTTTCGCGCAGGTGCACTACATCCCGGCCCACACCATGCCCTACTACCGCAACCTGGGCTACAATAAAGGCGATTATCCCGAGGCTGAAGGTTATTATGCCGGCTGCCTGAGCCTGCCCATGTACCCAAGCCTAACGCAGGAGGAACAGGAATTCGTGATTGAGAAGGTGGAAGAGTTTGTAGGGTAGTGAAAGTAATCGCCATCATACCGGCCCGGGGAGGCAGCAAGCGGATTCCAAGAAAAAACATCCGGGCTTTTCTGGGCAAGCCGGTCATAGCTTACTCCATCGAAGCTGCGCTGAACTCTGGTTTGTTCGACGAAGTGATGGTCTCCACTGACGATGCAGAGATCGCGGACGTGGCAGTGAAGTATGGTGCGAAAGTACCTTTTCTGAGAACTCCCGGAACTTCCGACGACTTCGCCACCACTGCTGCCGTACTTAATGAGGTACTGCAAAAGTATGAACAAGCGGGCAGGCAATTCGATCTGGGCTGCTGCCTTTACCCTACCGCTCCATTGGTGGGGCAGGCCGCTTTGGTGGCTGCTTACGAACAGCTTACCGCCAACAATTACGACACTGTTTTCCCGGTGGTAAAGTATAGCTACCCGATCTGGAGGAGCCTGAAAATGGAGGAAGGAAAGACCATCATGAACTGGCCGGAGCACCTGACCAGCCGCTCCCAAGACCTGCCAGCCGCCTACCACGATGCCGGTCAGTTTTACTGGTTTCGCGTGGATAGATTTCTGCAGCAGCAAAGCCTTTTCACCCAAAACTCTGGCGCTGTAGAACTGGAAGAGCTTGAGGTGCAGGACATCGACAACCTGACAGACTGGAAACTGGCCGAGCTCAAGTACCAATTGTTAAACCCGTAAGGCTATGGAAGGTAAAACCCGCATCATTTTCCGTGCCGACGGCAACAGCCAGATTGGATTGGGCCACGTAGTTCGCTCGCTGGCCCTGGCCGAAATGCTGCGCCATGACTTTGAATGCGTGTTTGCCATACAGGCACCTGCCCCCGAATTGCAGCAGCAGATCAGGCAAACATGCGAAGGCGTTATCATACTTCCGACCTGCCACCACAGCGAAGAAAGATTCATACATGAGTTGGATGCTTATATTGCCGAGGACGTGCTGGTGGTGCTGGATGGCTATGGCTTTAACACAGCCTACCAGCAAAGTATAAAGCGCAAAGGCTGCCCGCTTTTCTGCATCGACGATATCCACCGTTATACTTTTGTGGCAGATGCCGTCCTGAACCAGGCTGGCGGCGTAGAGTCGGCAACGTATAAAACGGCACCTTACACCAAACTTTTACTGGGTCCGAAGTATGCGCTGCTACGTCCTCCTTTTCTGCAGGCAGCCACACAAGAAAGGACTTTCCCTACCGGTGAGGTGCGCGTGTTTCTGAACCTGGGCGGGGCCGATCCGCAGAACCATACCTTACGAATAGCCAGGGAATTACAGCGCATCCAACGTATAAACAAGGTAGAGCTAATTGTTGGCAGTGCCTACCAGCACCTGCCCGACCTGCAGAATTGGCTGCAACAGAATCCAACGTGTCGCCTGCATCAAAATTTAAGCGCCGAGGAGATGTGCCGGTTAATGCACGACTGCGGCATAGCGATCACCTCTGCCAGCGGCGTGGCCTACGAGTATGCTTCCGTGGGCGGGTTGCTGTTTATACTTCAGACAGCGGATAACCAGGAAGGGCTTTATACTTTCCTGACTCAAAATGGTCTGGCGCAAAAGTATGAACAGCTACCCCAAAGTATAAATGATGAGCTGCCTAGTGCATTTGAGCAAATAGTTGCAAACCAGCGCCAGCATTTTGATGGTAAGTCTGGTGAAAGGCTGCGGGAAGTGTTCCGTAACATGGCACTGGCGGCAAGCCTATCCATGCGCGAAGCTACTGCCGACGACCTGCTGCTGCTCTACGACTGGGCCAACGACCCGGTAGTGCGCAAACAATCCTTCAACCCGAACCCTATACTTCTAGAGAGCCACACCCGCTGGCTGTACACAAAGCTGGAAGATAAGCAGGCGAAACTTTATATTGCAGAGGCGGCAGGCGTGCCGGTCGCCCACATCCGATTTGAGCTCCGAGATGGAAAAGCCATTATCAGCTACCTCATCGGCTCCGATTTCAGGGGAAAAGGGCTTGGGCATGTGATCCTGCAGAAAGGCGTGGCAATATTACTGCAACAAAACCCTGCTCTGGAACTGGTGGAGGGATTGGTACAAAAAGAGAATAAGGCTTCGGTGAGAGCCTTCGAGAAAGCAGGTTTCAGCTATGGTACGCCCGATCCGAAGTTTCCGCAGGCGCATCGGTTTGAATTGCGCCCACAAAGTATAAAGTAAGTATAACATGATCCAGGATATTACCATTGCGGGCCGTTTGGTTGGCCCAACGCATAAGCCATTCATCATTGCAGAGATGTCGGGCAACCATAACCACTCGCTGGAGCGTGCGCTGGCCATTGTGGATGCCGCCGCCGATGCCGGTGCCGACGCCATCAAACTGCAGACCTATACCGCCGACACCATGACGCTGCCCGGTGCCTTTACCATTGAAGATGAAAATTCGCTCTGGAAAGGCCGCGAGCTTTACGACCTCTACAAAGAGGCCTATACACCCTGGGAATGGCACCAGCCTATCTTCGACAGGGCCAAAGAACGTGGCCTGATCGCCTTTTCTTCACCTTTTGATGAATCTGCCGTGGATTTTCTGGAAGAACTGGGGGCACCGGTCTACAAGATTGCCTCTTTCGAGAACACCGATCACCCGCTACTGCGCAAAGTAGCTGCCACTGGCAAACCGGTGATCATGAGCACTGGCGCTGCCACGCTGACGGAATTGGACGAGGCCGTCCGCGTGCTGCGGAAGGCCGGCTGTGAGCGGTTTATACTTTTGAAATGCACCAGCACCTATCCTTCTACCCCAGCAAATACGAACCTGGCCACCATACCGCACATGCGTGCGTTGTTTGATGTACAGGTGGGCCTATCGGACCATACGATGGGCGTGGGAGCCGCTGTGGCTGCCGTGGCCTTGGGCGCAACGGTTATCGAAAAGCACTTCACTTTGTCAAGGGCCGATGGCGGCGTGGATTCCGCTTTTTCGCTGGAGCCGCAGGAACTGCAGGCGCTGGTGGTGGAGTCGGAAAGGGCGTGGCAAGCACTGGGGCATGTGCAGTATGGCGTGCAGCGCGCAGAGGAGAAAAGCCGCCTGTTCAAGCGCTCTGTCTATGCAGCAAAAGACATCGCTGCCGGTGAGGCGCTTACCAAAGAGAACATCCGGGTGATTCGTCCGGGCCTGGGCCTGGCGCCCAAGCACTACGAAGAACTGCTCGGAAAGCCTGCCGCAGTAGCCATTAAAGCCGGCACCCCGCTAACCTGGGACATGGTGTAGCCCATGAAAGAATGGTACGCCCTCTACAGCAACATCCTTCACCTGCACTTCTCGGAGGGGTTTTACAAGCTTCCGGAAAGTGCTAAGGCTGCCGTTTCCCCTACCTCACCTGTAAAGCGACTGCTTAAAATGGCAGGTTATACGGTGATGCGCCTGATCGGTAATCTGTTTAAAAAGGTAGAGCAACCGGAAAAGCTACATGGCAAAATATGGCTCTACGTGGTCAGCCAGAATAATTACGACAGTTTATACTTCTTGAAAGAGGGTTTGCCGGATGCAGTTTTCGTGGCGGGCCAGAGCAAGAACATTGGCAAGTATAACCAGGCGGTGGAACGTATTTCGTTGCGCCGCAAAATTTTATACTACCACAAGTTTTTCCCGCTATACTTTACATTTCTAAAGTATAAAAAGCTGAGCACCCAACGCTTTATAGATGTGCTCTACGATGCCGTTGGCTTTTACGAAGTATACTTAACCAAACTGCAAAAGTATAAACCTGCCGCCATCGTATTTGCCAACGACCACAACGCCGATGCGCGTGCCATGCTGCTGGCAGCAAAAGCCGCTGGGATTAGAACAGTCTATATCCAGCATGCCAGCGTAAGCCCCATTTTCCCGCCGCTGGGGTATGATATGAATCTGCTCGAAGGGCAGGATGCGCTGGATAAGTATAAACTCTGCGGGCCGGTAGAAGGAAAGGTAGAACTGATCGGCATGCCCAAAGCGGATGCTTTTGTCCCATACCGCAACCACAACCAAAGTATAAAACGCATCGGCATAGGCTGTAATTTGATGGATGATGTGGCGGAGGTGGAGAAAGTGGTAAAAGCCTTAGCCACAAACCTTCCGGAACTCAAGATCATCGTCCGCCCCCACCCCCGCGACACGCGCAACTTTGGCAAACTCCAAAGTATAAGCCCCCAAATCAGCCTCTCCAATGGCCGCTCGGTGCCAACGTTTGACTACCTGCGCCAGATCGACGTCCAGATCAGCGGTAACTCCGGCATCCACCTGGAGGCGGTGCTGCTCAACGTCTGGTCTATCTTCTACGATTTCAACCCGAAGCACAAGTTGGAGGATTATTACGGTTTTATACAACATGGTTTGATTGATACCGCGGCAGGTCCGGAAGAAATGGTGAAGCTACTCGCGGCGCATCGCGCAGATAAGCCCACTGTGGTTGCGAGAGCGCAGTACTATAATGCAACTGTTGCTACGGCACATGACGGCAAAAGCTCAGCCATCGCAACAAACCTGATAGCAAAGTTTATTCATAAATAGAAAATTCTGAATATATTTAACAAGTGATTCGCTCTATTTTCTATTTACGCCACTCAAAATGCCTGCATGCAAACTTATTGCTTTATCCATCCTATTTTCCCTTATCTCTACAACCCTACTACCAGCTTCCTTAAAAGCACAAGGCGCGAAGGGAGCAATACAGCTGGATGGCATCAATGACTATGCTGATTTCGGAAATAATAACAGGGGTATCACTGACCAGCTTACTGTTGAAGCCTGGGTCAGAACAGATTCTTACGGGCACCACCACATACTTACAAAGTATGACCGGGACGCTGAGAATGGTTTTCAGTTACTCATCCAAAATGGGAAGGCTTGTTTAGCAGGCAGAGATGGTTCTGGCAACTACCGGAGCTCAGGTTATTCCTCTACTATTGTAGCAGACAATAACTGGCACCACCTGGCAGGCGTGGTAGTTAATGGTACCTGGATGATTTATGTTGATGGAGTGCTAGAAGGCAAGGTGGAGACGGGCTATCCGAACACCATCTTAAGCAGCAATGAAAAGCTTTTACTCGGCAACTATTACTATGTTTTTCTTGGGAATCACTTTTACAAAGGCCAGGTGGACGAGGTTCGCATTTGGAAAAAAGCACTGACTGAAGAGCAAATAAGGCAAAATATGTGCAGCACGCTCCCTGCCAATGCTGCCGACCTAGTGGCCTATTTAAAGCTAGATAACCTGAGCGAAGGCGTAGTGGTGGACCATAGCTCGTTAAAAATGAATGGGAGGCTGGTGAACACGACACCGGCTGTTGCTGGCGTTACCTCGGGCGCCCCGATAGGCGACAAAAGTGTTTACCGGTACCCCAAAAAATGGGATTCGTCTCTGGAGTTGGTATCCAACGAGGCTAATTTCTCTGTCGCAGGTGTTGACCCGGCAGTACAGGGCTTCCATTTGTATACGGTCCAGTCCCCTCCTGCATCAACCAACGGCATCAAATCTCCTGAGAAAGTAAAGGAGTACTTTGGCCTGTTTAAAGTAGGTGCGGCGGGGCAGAAGTATAAAGTACACTTCAGGCAGGCTGGCTCGGTTTGCGGCGGCGCTCTGTTCCGCCGGCAGGACAACACCGCAGGCACCTGGAGCCAGGTAGCTGACACGGTAGCGTCTCCTCTTATGCTTTATACCTCATCCGCCAACTACGGAGAGTTTGCCGTAACCCCTGTTACCGCCTCTCCCATCTCCATCAGCGGCCCCGGCAGCGTGTGTGCCGGATCTACAGCAACCCTTAGCGTTACAAATCCTGATCATGGGCAGATCGTGTGGAGCACCGGAGACAAGACCCCAGAACTTACGGTCACGAAAAGCGGCACCTACTGGGCAGAGGTAACCACGGCCGGCGGCTGTACGACAAGAGATGAACTAACGGTTATGTTTGAAGAAGAACCTGGCATCCTGCTTCCGGGAGAGGCGTTTGTCTGCGAGCGTGAACCCGTGCAGTTAGACGCCACCACAGAAGGCGCCACCTACAGCTGGAGCAATGGGCAGGTAACACCAAGTATAAAAATTAGCGCACCAGGCATTTATACGGTTACCATTACGCGGGAGAACTGTGCCTATGTGAAAGATATTGTCGTTTCCGGCGATGAATGCCCCATCATCCCCAACATCATCACGCCAAATGGCGATGGGAAAAATGATTCCTTTGTCGTAAACGGAGTGGTAGGGAATACGCTGGAGCTGAAAATTTTTAACCGCTGGGGAAAATCTGTTTACCACTCCGACCGTTATGACAACAGCTGGTCGGCTGCCGAAGTACCGACTGGTGTGTATTATTACCAGTTAACTAGCAGCCGCACCCAAAAAGTGTACAAAGGCTGGCTCGAAGTCATAAAATAAGCATTTTGTACATCTACGACTATACTTTACAGCATTTCCACCTCCTCTACCCCAAGGCAAAAAACCTAGCGTTTAACTACGGCGCAGGCGGTGAAGCCAAAATCACCATCAAGAAGTATAGCGGCAGCTTTTTCGAGAAAAAGCGTCCTCGTCCGCAGCAGGTTTTCTGGAAGGAGTGGCGCGGGGAGAAACTGCCTTTCTTTTTTGAGGAGGACGATCAGGCCGAACTGATCACCTACCACCCTGACGGTTCGGCAAGTATAAACTACGACATCGTGGCCTCAGCCTTTTACCTGCTCAGCGGCTGGCAGGAGTACTACGGACCCGAGCGTGATCGCTTTAAGCGCTATACTTACAAAGCCAGCGTGCAGGCAAAGTATAACTTTGTTACCAAACCTGTGGTGAACTACTACTTTGCGATACTGCGCGAGGTGATGGAACGGGTGTACGGCGTGGCGCTGCAACACGACCACTGGGGCAACAACAGCCTGGCCACCTGCCTCACCTGCGATGTGGACCGCCTGCACTCGGCCTGGCGCGTAGCGGGCAGGCAGCTGCTGTTCCACGCCAAAGGGCTGGACCTGACAAAGGTGCTGCTGCAAAAGGCAGTGGGCAAGGATGCCTGGAACAACCTGCCCGAGGTCATGGCCACCGCTGAAAAGTATGGCGCCAAGGCTACCTTCTTCTTTTTGCCAAGTAACCAGCGCTACAACGGCCACCCCAACGCCGACCATGACCTCACCAAGCTCAAGTACCAGCACCTGATGCAGAAAATCTTGGAGCACGGGCATGAAGTGGCCTTGCACGGCAGCTTCGGAACGGCCAACGATTTGGTACAACTCAAGCAGGATCGGAGCAAACTGCCGGTGCAGCCCCAGGGCAACCGCTTCCACTACCTCTGCTACCAACCCGAAACCACGCCGCAGGTGCTGCAGCAAAGCAACCTGGCCTACGACAGCACGCTGGGCTTTTCCGAGCACTTCGGTTTCCGCAACTCCTACTGCCACCCCTTCTATCCTTTCGATTTCCAGAACCGGAGGGCGCATACGTTTCTGGAGCTCCCCTTGATGCTGATGGATGCCACGCTTTACGACGTGAACTTCATGCACCTGACACCGCGGGAGGCGCTGGAGAAAGTACAGCCGATGCTCCAGGAAGTCGTGAAATTTAAAGGGCTGTTCACACTGCTGTGGCACAACGAGAATTACTCCCGCTACACTGAGTATGCTGTGCCAAAGGGAGAACCGGGCTGGCGCGAGGTTTTGGAGAAAATCTTAAAGCAGCTAAAATCGGCTGGCTCTACGTTTTATACTTGTGCCGAAGCAGCCGCTGTGGCAAAGGGAAGTTCTCACTCATAACTAATACCTAACAACCACCAACTAATACGCCGGATTTGCTATTTTTGCGGTTCACCCTGTGTAGCCCATGAGCAGAACCTTACAGCGCGAAGGAATCTGGAACACCACCATTTCGTATGCCGGCATCCTGATCGGGTATGTGAACACGGTGCTGCTCTTCCCCAATTTCCTGGACGAGACCGAAGTGGGCCTCACGCGCCTGCTTTTATCTATCTCGGTGATGTATGCGCAGTTCTCGGCCCTGGGCTTTGTGAACATGAGCGTGCGCTACTTTCCCTACTTCCGTGATCCGGAAAAGCAGCACAACGGGTTCCTGTTCCTATTGCTGTCGGTGCCGCTGCTTGGGTTTATACTTGCCACGGCTGTTTTCCTGCTCTTTAAACCGTTGGTGGTTGAGTACTACATCGAGAACTCGCCGCTCATCATTGATTACTATTATTACCTGATCCCGCTGGCGCTGTTCACGCTGCTGTTCAACATGTTCATGGCGTACCTGCGCTCGCTCTATAAAACTATTGTTTCCTCCTTTGTGCAGGATTTCCTGCTGCGCCTCCTCACTACGGTGCTCATCAGCGTGTATGCCTTGGGGGTGATGGAGTTTCAGACCTTTGTGCTGCTCTACATTGCGGTAAACTCGGTGGGGGCACTGGTGCTGGCGGGCTATACTATCTACCTGAAGCAACTGCACCTGAAGCCCTCGCTGGCCGTGATGCGCATTGTTCCGCTCCGCGAGCTGTTTTACTACGGCTTCTTTACCTTGCTGGGCAGCATTTCCACCACCATCATCACCACAGTAGACCAGGTGATGATTTCCTCCTACAGCCTCTCCGATAACGGCATTTATACCACCGCCTTCTTTATAACGAGCGCTATCCTGGTGCCGGGCCGGTCCATACTTAAGATTGCGCATCCGCAGGTGGCTGAATTCTGGAAAGAGCGGGACATGAAAGGGATGGGTACCCTCTACCAGCACGTCACCATGATTAATCTGATTGTAGGGCTGCTGCTCTTTATCGGCATTTGGGCCAATATTGACAACCTGTATGATTTTATGCCCGAGAGCTACCGCGCCGGAAAGTATGTGGTGCTGTTCCTGGCGCTTGCCCGTTTGGTAGACCTGGCGACCAGCCTGAACGGAGCGATCCTGGCCACCTCCGACAAGTATAAATGGGATCTGGGCTTTAACGTGGTGCTGGCCGGCCTGACCATCTGGACGAACTGGTACTTTATTCCGCGCTACGGCATCGAGGGGGCGGCCTTCGCCTCCATGCTTTCATTGGTGACGATGAACCTGGCGCGCCTGCTTTTTGTGAAGTTCATTTACCACATCCAGCCCTTTACCTGGCATGCCTTGGCGATCACAGCCATCGCGGCGGCCACGCTGGGCGCCTCTTACCTGCTGCCCTACCTCGGCAACGTCTTCCTCGACATCCTGACGCGCTCACTGCTGATCACGGCCATTTACCTGGGCCTGGCCCTCAACCTGAATATCTACCCCGAAATGAATGCCTGGCTGCGCAAAGTGATCTTCGGCATCACCGGCTGGAAGATTTGATTGCTGGTTGCTGGTTGTCTGAATCAGGATTCAATGCTGTACAGGATTCATTCGTTCACTTATTCAGAGTTCTTTAACTCCCGAGTTCTCTTATGTTAAAATTGAATGGCTTGCGCCTATTGACGCTCTCGCTCGCCTCTGGCGAGTGTGAGCGTCAATAGGCGGCGTCCCGCCGCTAATAATACTGCAAAAAGTATAAAGGGCCCGGAGGCCACCCTATTACGCACACTCGCCAGAGGCGAGCGAGGGCATAACTTTCTAACTTTCTAACTTTTAACTTTCTAACACTCTACCTCCCAAACTCCCTAACTTTTCTGCTTAACATAACTTAGCACATGCTGACAAACGTAAGCCAGCTGGTCCTCCTTAAGCTCCGAGTGCATGGGCAGCGACAGGACGCTCTGGCTCAGCAGTTCTGCCACTGGCAAATCGCCGGGTTTATACTTACCGGAAGTATACTTTTCCAGCAGGTGCAGCGGCTGCGGGTAATAAATGGCGCTGGGTATGTAGTTATCGTGGAGGTGCTGCTGCAACCCGTTGCGCAGTGCTGGCGCTACCTTTATCGTATACTGCTGGTAGGTATGGGAGCTGTACGAGGCGCGGTGCGGGGCCTGCACCAGTTTGGTTTCGGCAAAGGCGTTGTCGTAAAAGCGGGCAATCTCCTGCCGCGCCTCGTTGTACTCGTCCAGGTACCTGATCTTTACGTCCAGCATGGCCGCCTGCATATTCTGTAGTCGTGCGCTGAAAGTATACTTTCCGCCCATGCCGTTGCTGACGATTTGCTGCAGGCGCTCCGCCAGCTCCGCATCGCTGGTAAAAACAGCGCCACCCTCGCCGGAGTCTGCTGAAGGTTTGGTTGGGTAAAAGGAAGTATAGCCTATATGCCCGATGGCGCCTGCCTTTTGCGCTTTTTCATCCGGCCCGACATACACTGCACCCAGCGCCTGGGTAACATCCTCCACCAGCCAGAGTTCATACTTTGCCGCCAGCTCCGTGAATTCCCGCATCGGGGCACACTGCCCAAACAAATGCACAGGCACTATGGCAGCGGTAGCCGAAGTTATCACCCGTTCTGCAGCAGCCGGAGAAAGTATAAAAGTTTCAGGATCCACATCAGCAAAAACAGGGACTAGCCCTAGCTTCGTGATGACCTCAGGCAAAGCCGCATAGCAGAAGGCCGGGAGAATGACCTCGGCACCGGCAGGCACTTGCAGCGCCAGCAAGGCCAGCTCCAGGGCGTCGGTTCCGCTGGCGCAGGGTACGGCGTGCTGCGTTTGCAGGTAGGATGCTATACTTTCGGCAAACTCCTGTTGCTGCGGTCCCTCCTCCATCTGCATGCTGTTCATCACGGTGCTGAAGGCGGCATCCAGTTCGGTTTTCAGCTTGGCGTACTGGGCTTTGGTGGCGGTCATTTTTATATCTTCCATGGGCTTTTTCTTTTGGAGTGATGTAAGGCAAAGATAGGTATTGCGGTCGGCAATTCGGAGCTTATCCCTTGCGGCTAAGGAGTTGTCGTCACATCTGTAGTTTGCAACCCCGGTTAAAGCGGGCCGTTTACCTAAGCAGTAAGACCTATGTAGCAATGTATAAATGTAAGTATATTCTGTTGGTATGCGTATTGTTGCTTTGCTCCTGTGGCGGCAGAGACTCTGAGAGTGCTGCAGGCGAGCAGGAACTTGCCAACTACCGCAACTATGTCACCAGGTTTGAGCAGGATAGCCTCAGCGACTCAGAGCTGCGTGCTCTGGCCCTTGCCGAAAATAGCTCCACGACCTGGCAGACCGAGAAAGAGAGCCTGCTGCAGGCCCATGAGGGGTATAGGGTGCAGTTGGAGGAGAACCTGGAGCACCTGACAGAACAGCAGCGTGCAGAGGCCGGGCAACTGGACCAGCGTTTCAAAAACGCGCTGGAGACGCGGGAGCACCAGTTTCTGGACGCCAGCCACCGCTACGAGCTGCGACAAGATCTTTTAGGATTGGATATAGAGGATGATGACCTGAGCGAAGTGACGGCAGAGAACATTGGCCCGACCTATAGCCGTTTCGTTTCAGGGATAAAGGAGCATGCAGCAAAGTATGAAAGCCGCGATTGGCTGCTGATCGCCGGCTGGTGGAGCGCCCTCAACAGCCGCTACCGCTCGGTGGAAGGCGACGTATCAGAGCAGGTGAAGAAAACGGTGCAACAGGCGCAGAAACAGTATCAGGAGGTGGTACCGAAAGAGGATACAGCCAAACAACAAACAGAAAAGCCCCAGCAACAATAACATGTGGCTGAGGCTTTTCTGTTTATACTATATCCATTTACTGATAGCCGTTCACCAGGTTAAATTCCTCCACTTTGGAGTCCAGCACGCGGCCCTCTACGCACTTGAGCACACGCTGCGGGTAGCGCTGGATAATCTCATAATTATGCGTGGCCATCAGCACGGCCGTACCATGCTTGTTGATCTCCTGGAAAAGCTTCATGATGCCGTCGGCTACCATGGGGTCGAGGTTGCCGGTTGGCTCATCCGCGAAAAGTATAACCGGCTCGTTTAGCAGGGCCCTTGCCACCACTACGCGCTGCTGCTCCCCGCCGGAGAGCTGGTGCGGCATTTTGTTGGCGGCTGCATCCAGGCCCACACGCATCAGCACCTCCGAGATCCGCTGCTTGCGCTTCGATTTATCGCTCCAGCCGGTTGCCCTAAGCACAAAGGCCAGGTTCTCCGCCACCGTACGGTCCGAGAGCAGCTGAAAGTCCTGGAAAATAATGCCCACCTTGCGGCGCAGGTACGGAACCTGCCGGCGGCGCAGCTTGCCCAGCTGGAAGTCGGCCACGGCGGCGTTGCCGGTCTGCAGGGGCAAATCGGCGTAAAGCGTTTTCAAAAGCGAGCTTTTACCGCTTCCCGTGCGGCCCACCAGGTACACAAACTCACCTTTCTCCACATCAAAGCTCACGTTACTGAGAATGGTATTTACATCCTGGTAAATAGTGACGTCGCGCAACGAGACCACCGGCGAAGAGGAAAAACTCATAGGTACTGCTTAAATGTCTAATTTCTGAAGTTTGCCGAACTCAAGCGACTCGATAAGGGCAGCCAGGGCTTCTTCTTTGCCTTCCAGCCCGTACCTGTCCAGGTTCTTGAGCGGACGGTCGGCCCTGAAGTAGGCTATCAGAACAAAATTCTCGTCGCGGAGCTGGATATAGTCTGGAATCTTGGCCTTGCCTTTTACCTTTATGATATACATTATGGAATGAATAATTAATAATGATTAATGCGTAATAAAACTTGCTGCTCGATCATTTATTAATCATTACTTATTCCCTTTGGCGTGGTCAGACAGGAATTTCTCCAGCCCGATGTCGGTGAGCGGGTGTTTCAGCAGGCCGGTGATGACGCTCAGCGGGCAGGTAACCACATCGGCCCCCACCTCGGCGCACTGCACCAGGTGCATCACATGGCGCACAGAGGCGGCCAGCACTTGTGTTTGGTAGCCATAGTTGCCGTAGATCTGCACGATCTGCTCGATCAGTTGAATGCCGTCCGTTGATACATCATCCAGACGACCCACAAAAGGGGAAACGTAGGTTGCGCCCGCTTTGGCGGCCAGAATGGCCTGTCCGGCTGAGAACACCAAGGTACAGTTCGTTTTGATGCCTTTCTCGCTGAAGTAGCGGATGGCTTTCACACCGTCGCGGATCATCGGCACTTTCACCACAATGTTGGGGTGCAGCTCAGCCAGGAACTCGCCCTCGCGCACTATTCCGTCAAAATCCGTGGCAATCACCTCCGCACTAATGTCGCCGTCCACGATCTCACAGATTTGCTTGTAGTGTGCGATGACGTTATCGTGTCCGAAGATCCCCTCCTTCGCCATCAGCGACGGGTTAGTAGTTACCCCATCGAGCACTCCGAGGTCATGCGCCTCCTGAATCTCCTGCAGGTTTGCCGTATCGATAAAGAATTTCATAGGTTCAGATGCTTATAGTTATACTTACAAAGCTAAAGCATTAATCCAGAATCCGGAAAGAAATATGAGAAATTTGCGGGCTGTGGGAGCCTTGGGGTAGGGGCAAAAAAAAGTGGCAAACCGAACATCGCGCCGCTACAACCATCTACCCTTGCTGCCTTCCGGCCCTGGGGGAGTTCGACGGGAGCTGGCCGTGCCGATTTGCCGTTACAAAAGTACGAAGAATATCATCAAGTGCAAATTGCAAAGTATAAAAAATAATCCACCAAACGGATTCCAGCCTTATCCTGCTGATGGTGAAAAGGTTGATAGAAACAAATTTTGAATCAGGATTTGCAGGATGTATAGACAGGATTGCAGCACCGGGTCCAACCACCCCTGCCCCTCCCCCGGAACAAGTCCGGGATCCGAGACTTAGCCAAGGAGGGGAGTCTGTAATTACTTCTGCCAAAGTATAAGTTGCATAGCTGCTGGTATAGCGCGGACAGGTCGCGACCTGTCCCTACAAGTATAGACCCACCCCTAGCCCCTCCGAGGAGGGGAATTTATACTTGCTGCTTTCCTTGTGATCTCTAGCAGGGCGAAAGATCTATCGGGAATCCTGAAGAGATCTCTCCCGAAGGTCGAGATGACAGTTAGGGCAGTGGCTATCGAACTGATCTCAGCCTTTGGGTTGAGCGCCTATGCGAGTTTTTCCGGTGGCGAGCGTAAGCGAGACATTGCGACGCAGGAGCAAAGGAAAAGCTCCCAGCGCGATGCCCTTGTCGAGGGCCCCCACCCCCAAGGCGAGGCCTCCCGGCCTTGAGGGAGCCAAAGCCAGAGATGCTACTGTAGGTATGTAAGTCTGGAGGATCGGTAGTAGCTATTAAGGATAGCCAGTTTCAAGTTACGGGAAGCAGAAACTCAGGGAAGTATAAACTGAAGTATAAAGTATAAGGCACAAGCGGACGCTTGCGCCAGGAAAATATAAAGTATAGCAGGGAGGCCTGCCTTTGTAGCAGAAGCTGATACAGCTTCCGTAAGTAGAGCTAAAGTAGATGCAAGTCCCATCAATCCCTTACACTCCGCTCCAAACTGAGTAATCCTCAAAATTAATTGCCTTATACCCCCAAACTACCTTACCTTTGCACATGCCAGAAAAAATTCTCATCCTCGATTTCGGCTCTCAGTACACCCAGCTTATTGCCAGAAGGGTTCGCGAGCTTAATGTTTACTGTGAGATTCACCCGTACAACCATGTGCCGGAGCTTACAGACGAAGTGAAAGGCGTTATCCTGTCAGGCAGCCCCTGCTCGGTTCGCGACGCTGAACACCCCACCATTAATTTAGAGCAGTTCCTGGGCAAGCTACCGGTACTGGGCGTTTGCTACGGGGCGCAACTGATGGCCCACGAGTTTGGCGGTGAGGTTACCCCCTCCACCATCCGCGAGTATGGCCGCGCCCGCCTGAGCGAACTGCACAACCACGACCGCCTGCTGAAAGAACTCACGCTGGGTTCTGTGGTATGGATGTCGCACGGTGATACCATCAAAGAGATTCCGGATAACATCGAGGTGATTGCCAGCACCGAGAGCGTGCGCGTGGCAGCCTATAAGCTGAAAGACCAGGAGACCTACGGCATTCAGTTCCACCCGGAGGTAACTCATTCCGACGAGGGCAAGACCCTGCTGCGCAACTTTGTGGTGCACATCTGCGGCTGCCAGCAGGACTGGACCTCGGAGCAGTTCATTGACTCCACCGTGGCTGAGCTGAAGGAGCAGATAGGCAATGATAAAGTGGTGCTCGGCCTGTCAGGCGGCGTGGACTCCAGCGTGGCAGCCATGCTCATCCATCAGGCCATCGGCAAAAACCTTTACTGCATCTTTGTAGACAACGGCCTGCTGCGCAAAGACGAGTTCGAAACCGTGCTCGATTCCTACAAGCACATGGGCCTGAACGTGAAAGGCGTGGATGCGAAGGAGAAGTTCTACAGCGCCCTTGCCGGACTTACCGACCCGGAGCAGAAGCGCAAAGCCATTGGCCGCGTGTTTATTGAGGTATTTGATGACGAGGCGCACCAGATCGAGGATGTGAAGTGGCTGGCGCAGGGCACCATTTACCCGGACGTGATCGAGTCGGTGAGCGTGAAAGGGCCTTCTGCCACCATCAAGTCGCACCACAACGTGGGCGGTTTGCCGGACTTCATGAAACTGAAGATAGTAGAGCCGCTGAAAGCACTATTCAAGGACGAGGTTCGTTTGGTAGGCAAGGCCCTGCAGATCGACGACATCATCATTGGCCGCCACCCGTTCCCGGGACCGGGGCTTGCCATCCGTATTCTGGGCGATATCACGCCGGAGAAAGTGCACGTGCTGCAGCAGGTAGATCATATTTTTATCAGCAACCTGAAAAAGTCCGGCCTTTACGACGAGGTATGGCAGGCCGGTGCCATACTTACCCCGGTGCAATCGGTGGGTGTGATGGGCGATGAGCGCACGTATGAGAACGTGGTGGCCCTGCGCGCCGTGACAAGCGTAGACGGCATGACGGCCGACTGGAGCCGGCTTCCGTACGAGTTCCTGGCCGACGTATCGAACGAGATCATCAACAAAGTAAAAGGCGTGAACCGCGTCGTGTACGACATCAGCTCCAAACCACCGGCCACCATTGAGTGGGAATAGTTTTTGATAAATGAATAAGGAGACAAAGGATAAAAGACTTTCAGGTAACAGCCGGCGTCTTTTGTCCTTTGTCTTTTGTCCGTTAAGTATGATGATAGTATGAACAGAAGCATCTGCAAGAAAATAGCAGGCCTCGCGCTGCTGAGTGCCCTGGCCCTGCCCGCTCAGGCGCAGACACAAGACCCGGCCACCACCTATAGCAATGGCAAGGTGCTGCTACAGCAACAACGCTACGACCTGGCCATGGCAGAACTTCTGCCGCTTTCCAGCCAGGGCGGCGCCTATGCCCCGGAGGCTTCTTACCTGTACGCGCTCGCTGCCCTGAAGTCGGGCAAAACCGGCGAGGCCGCTAACATGCTGCAACAGTTGCAGAACAAGCACCCCCGCTGGGGCGGCATGGCCGATGCCGCTTACCTGCTGGCTAACGTGCTGTTCGAGCAGAACGAGTATGAGCGCGCCCTGAGCAAGCTGCAGGAACTGCAGGGCACGCCGCTGGCGGGCGATGCCGAGGGCCTGAAGCGATACTACCTGTCCCGCCTGAACGACCGCCCGCAGTATGAGCAGCTGATGCGACGCTTCGGCTCAGACAAGGTAGTGGCGCAGACCTATGCCGATAAACTGATTGGAGGATGGTACCGCCCGGAGGACCGGAAGATGCTGGAGAGCCTGGTGCAGGAGTTTAAGCTGGACCGCAACCGCTACCTGAGCAAGGAGGCCCTCAGCAACCAGGGCTACGACGTGGCGCTGCTCCTCCCCTTCCAGCTGAACCAGAACTACACCACCACGGCCCGCAAGAGCCAGTTCATAACGGACATGTATGCGGGTATAAAACTGGCGCAGGACTCGCTGCAGCAGCAGGGCATCCATATCAATTTATATACTTATGATACCGGTGCCGATACCCTGAGCGTGAAGCGCGTGCTGGATATGCCCGAGATGCAAAGTATGGACCTGATCATCGGGCCGGTGTACAAAACAACGGCGAAGGTGGCCGCCCGCTATGCCGCCCAGCACAACATCAACGTCATCAACCCGCTGTCGCAGGATGTGGAGATGGCCGCCGGCAACAGCAACGTTTTTCTGTTTGAGTCGTCGGTAGCCACGCAGGCACGGCAGGCAGCTACTTATGCGTACCAGAACTTCTCTCCCAAAACGGCGGTTATACTTTACGAGAACACAAAAGCCGACACCGACTTTGCCAACTACTACCGCCAGCAATTTCTGCAACTGGGGGGTAAGGTGAGCGCCTACAAGAAGTTCAACCCGGCTGAGGCCTCCGCCACGGCAGCCGCATTCAGAGAGCTAAAATTAAGCGGAAACGGCCACCTGGCTGTGTTCTCTGATAAAATGATCGCTGCCATGAACGCTACCAGCCTGTTGCAGAGCAAAGCGCCGGAGCTGCCACTGGTTACCTACGAGAGCTGGCTCGACATCAACCAGATCACGCTGCAGCAGCTCGACTACCTGCAGGTATACTTTATCAGCCCCAAGTATGTCAATAAGCTGAGCTCTGTTAACAAGAGCTTTCGCGAAAAGTATAGAGCAGCGTATAACCTGCCGCCCTCGCAGTATGCCTACGCGGGGTACGAGATGCTGTTTTACTTTGGGCAGCTGCTGAAGCAGTACGGCCCGCAGTTTAACGGGCAGCTGGCTACGGCAGGCGTACAACCGGGCGTGTTTTACGGCGGCATCGGCTACACCGACCAAAAGCAGCAACTGCAGCCCGACAACCAGTACATCCCTATTCTCAAGCTGGAGAACCTTGAGCTGACCGTGGTGAACCCGGTATTTTAATCACATACATTAACAAAAGACTTTTATACTTATGATACATGCACCTATAAGCGAAGAACTGTTTCAGCGCGCCCAGCACTCCATTCCGGGCGGGGTAAACTCCCCTGTTCGCGCTTTCAGAGCCGTAGGCGGTAACCCGCGTTTCATGGTTTCTGCCAAAGGGCCCTACATGTTTGATGAGGACGGCAACCGCTACATCGACCTGATCAACTCCTGGGGGCCAATGATCCTGGGCCACGCGGCGGAAGTGGTGAATGAAGCGGTGGCCAAAGCCATTCCTAACTCCCTGTCGTTCGGCGCGCCTACCCGCAAGGAAGTGGAGATCGCGGAGCTGATCGTAAGTATGATGCCAAGTATAGAGAAGGTGCGCATGGTGAACTCCGGCACGGAGGCAACTATGTCGGCCATCCGGGTGGCGCGTGGCTTTACGGGCCGCGACAAGATCATCAAGTTCGAGGGCTGCTACCACGGTCACGGGGACTCGTTCCTGATCTCGGCGGGCAGTGGCGCCATTACGCTGGGTGTTCCGGACAGCCCGGGCGTGACCAAGGGCACCGCCAACGATACACTGACGGCCCCTTATAATAACCTGGAAGCCGTACAGGCGCTGGTGGACGCCAACAAGGGCCAGATCGCGGCTATTATCCTGGAGCCGGTGGCGGGCAACATGGGCCTGGTTACGCCAGCAGAAGGCTTCCTGCAGGGCCTGCGCAGCATCTGCGACAAAGAAGGCATCGTGCTGATCTTCGATGAAGTGATGACCGGCTTCAGGCTTTCGGCGGGCGGCGCCCAGCAGCTATACGGCGTAAAGCCGGATATGAGCACGATGGGCAAGATCATTGGGGGCGGCATGCCGGTGGGGGCCTATGGCGGCAAGAAGGAGATCATGGACTGTGTGGCTCCTGCCGGACCGGTATACCAGGCTGGCACGCTATCGGGTAACCCGATAGCCATGGCGGCGGGTATGGCCATGCTGACTTACCTGAAAGAGCACCCGGAAGTATACACGCAACTGGAGCAGACCAGCGCCAGCATGGTGGCAGGGATGCAGCAGAACATGCAGCAGCTGGGGCTAAACTATACCATCAACCGCGTCGGGTCCATGTTCAGTATCTTCTTTACCGAGCAACCTGTGTATGATTTCGATACGGCCAAGGCATCGGATACGGCTGTGTTTGGGCGCTACTTTAATGCCATGCTGCAGCGCGGCGTGTACCTGGCGCCCTCACAGTACGAGACGCTGTTCGTATCCGCAGCCATTACCAACGAGTTGGTGGAGCAGTATGTGCAGGCTAACTTCGAGGCGCTTCAGGAAGCTGTTCAAGGATAAGCTGTTCGGAAGCTAAAGCAAAAGCGGCAGCACTTGACACGAGTGCTGCCGCTTTTGCTTTAGAATGCTTGAAACATAGCACGCTTCTCCTTACTTTTACAATCCTAACAACCCACCAACATGATTTTATCAGACAAGCAGATACTGGAGGAGATGGAGAAGGGCACCATACTGGTAGAGCCTTTTGACCGCGCCAGCCTTGGAACCAACTCGTACGACGTGCGCCTGGGCCGCTACCTGGCCCTGTACAAAGACGAGGTGCTGGACGCCCGCAAGCACAACCAGATAGAGACCTTCGAGATACCGGAGGAAGGCTTCGTGCTGGAGCCGGGCAAGCTCTACTTAGGCGTCACGCTGGAGTATACCGAGACGCACGCCCACGTGCCCTTTCTGGAGGGCAAGTCAAGCGTTGGCCGCCTGGGCATCGACATCCACGCCACCGCCGGCAAAGGCGACGTGGGCTTCTGCAACACCTGGACGCTGGAGATCTCCGTATCGCAGAAAGTACGCGTGTACTACGGCATGCCGATCGGGCAGCTGATCTACTTTGAGGTGAAGGGCGGCATCGAAAACTATTACAACAAGAAGCAAAACGCCAAGTATAACCACCGCACCATCGCTCCTGTAGAGTCTATGATGTGGATGAACAAATGGTAGTATAAGTAGCTGAAGAACAAGTATAAAAGCCCGTTTAATTTGGTTTAAACGGGCTTTTTGGCATGGTATCTGCACTATATCAGGTAGAAAAAAATAATTACAGCGATCGGAATTATTTACCCTTTTTGCCTCGTTGTAAGTATAAGTAACCCAAAAATAGAACTAGGAAAATAATAAAAGATAAGATTATGAAAAAGCTATTGGTAATGATTTGCATGATGTTTGGATGTGTGTTCGCAGCGAAGGCTACCGGAGATAAGTCTGCTAAGTCAAAAGCGGTGGTAACAGCCAGAGCACAGCATCTTTCGGACGAGATGATCAAGCAACTGCGTCTGAACAACTATCAAGCTAAGAAAATAAGAGAGATTAACCTGCAGGTTTCGGAGCAGGTAACGGCCATTGAGCAGCAGTTTGACGGCGATCAGCAGAAAGTAGAGGAGCTTTGCAAAAACGTGTACGCCGAGCGCGACATGTTCCTTGAAAACGTGCTGAGCACGGTGCAGTACAACGATTATTTCGGCGATAGAAATGTATACCGCACTGTTGACCAGAAGTTCATGGGCTCGCTCAACAACCAAAATGCTGGAAGTATAGCCTCTTCCGTGAAAGCAGACGCTGGCGATATGAGGGTAAGTATAAACTAATTTGTTCTGCAGGCATTTCCAGTAGTTTATTTCTAGTATAAAAACAGCGAAGCCGCTTCAGGATCCTGAAGCGGCTTCGCTGTTTTTATACTTTGCGGCAATTTTATTTCGCCGCGTTCGGATCGTTCTTCTGGCGGTCCTGCTCCACGTGCTCGTTCAGTTCCTGGCAGAGCGCGCGTATTTTCTGGGCCATGGCCTGATCGTTGGTGGCAGTGGCGATGCTTTGTGCCATGGCACCCATGGTATCGATGTAGAAGTACTTCATCTCGTCCACGGGCATGTCCTTTGTCCAGAGGTCAATCTTCATCGTGCCCGCCTCATCGCGGTCCCATAAGGAGATGTTGATGGCCTTGGCAAAGTGTATCTTATCACCGGCATCCGTGGCCCGCCAACTGATAGCCTCCGGAATGCGGTTATCGTCCAGGGCAATGCTAAAGTATATTTCTGACTTCTTCATGAGCTCAATTTAAACTTTATTGTATAGTGTTCTCGTAATATGCTTATAAATTATGACAGCACAAAGTTACGCGATGCGCCACGGATTTAAAACCCTCTTTCTCTTTTTTACCATCCTCACCCTTGCCGGATGTGCCAAACTGCCTATACCGTCTAAAAATGGGAGGCTGCACACCATTGCCTTTTACAATACAGAGAAGTTTTTCGACACCAAAGATGACCCGAAAACCAATGATGATCCCTTCACCCCGGACGGAGAAATGGCATGGACACAGGAGCGGTATGCAAAGAAACTCACCAACATCGCCACCGTTATTGCGGGCATTGGCGGGAACAACGGCCCGGCCATTATAGGCCTGGGCGAAATTGAGAACCGCCAGGTGCTCGACGACCTGCTGGCCACCTCCCCCCTGCGCAAGCTCGGTTACAGCGTCATCCACCGCGACATGGCCGATGAGCAGGGCCTGGACATCGCCCTGCTTTACAAAGCAAGGTTTTTCAAGCCTACCTCCACGCAGTACATCAAGATCAACTTTAAGGAGCGGGGTTATACTTCCAGGGATATCCTGCAGGTAAAGGGGGAGCTGCAGGGCGAACTGGTCACCATTTATGTGAACCACTGGCCACCCCGTGGCCGCACAGGCCGCGGAAGGCAGGATGAGAGCCGCCTGCAGGCAGCCGCGGCCACCCTGCGCCAGGAGATCGATAAGCAGCAGAAGGCCGACCCTAACGCGAAGATCATTGTGATGGGAGACTTCGACGCGGAGCCGCGTTCCGACGTACTGCAGCAGACGCTGAAGGCCACCGGCCGCCCAAACCCCGCCTACAACGAGGAACTCTTCAACACCCACTTCATCTCCTTTGTAAATGGCCTGGGCAGCTATGCCTACCGCGGCGATTTCCAGATGCTGGACCAGGTGATGGTATCCAAATCGTTTATAGACCCGAAGGCGGGTCTGGAGTATGTGCGGGGATCAGCCAAGATCTATGACCCGGTGACAATAAAGTATACGTTGGGCAAGTTCAAGGAAGCTCCCAGAAGCACCTACAGCGGCACCGTATACTTAGGCGGCTACTCCGATCATTTCCCGGTGTTCATTCAGGTAAGGCGTGTGAAATAGCTGCTGCTCTACCTGAAAGTATAACAGCCGCCTTGCTTCCTGCAAGTATGGCAAAGTATAAAACAGGAAAGGCGAGCCACTGCGGCCCGCCTTTCCTGTATCAATAAGTATACTTATACTATACGTAGTTGTTGAGCATTACCGGCATCACCAGCATCAGCACGTCCTCCGCTTCCTCGTTCACGATCGGCATCAGCAGACCGGCACGGTTCGGGGTAGAAAGCTCAAAGGTGATCGAGTCGGAGTCGATGTTATTCAGCATTTCCATCAGGAACTTGGCGTTGAAACCAATCTCCATGTCCTCCCCGTCGTACTCGCAGGTCAGGCGCTCGCTCGCCTCGTTCGAGAAGTCCAGGTCCTCGGCAGAAACCTGCAGCTCAGAGCCAGACAGCTTCAGGCGAATCTGGTGCGTGGTTTTGTTGGAGTAAATGGAGATACGCTTCACAGAGCTCAGCAGGTCGGCCCGCTCAATCACCAGTTTGTTCGGGTTCTGCACCGGAATCACATTCTCATAGTCCGGGTAGCGCTCGTCTATCAGGCGGCAGATCATGCGGATATTGTCGAAGCTGAAGAAAGCGTTGGACTGGTTGAACTCCATGCGCACAGCCGTGGCCTCAGAAGGTAGTGTGGACTTCAGAAGTGTAAAAGCCTTGCGCGGCACGATGATGGATGCCTCCTGGGCTGTTCCCACGTCGGTGCGACGGTAACGCAGCAGGCGGTGGCCGTCTGTGGCTACAAAGGTAACGTTCTCGTTGCGCAGCTGCACGAAGATACCCGTCATCGCCGGGCGAAGCTCATCGTTGCTCACCGCGAAAATGGTCTTGTTGATGGCTCTTGCCAGCACGTTAGAAGGAATATCGATCGAGTTGCCACCCTGCACCGAAGGCACGCGCGGGAAATCCGTAGCGTTCTCGCCAGACAGCTTGTAACGGCCATTGGCGGAGCTGATCTCGATGGTATACGTCTCCTCGTCAATCGTGAAGGTTACCGGCTGGTCCGGCAGGTTCTTCAGCGTCTCCAGCAGGATTTTGGCGGGAGCGGCGATACGGCCGTTCTCCTTCGCCTCCACCGGCAGTTCGGTGATCATGGAAGTTTCCAGATCGCTGGCTGTGATGGTGAGCTTGCTGTTGTTGATCTCGAAGAGGAAGTTCTCAAGGATAGGTACAACCGGGTTATTGGTTACCACACCATTTATGCTGGATAGCTGCTTCAGGAGAGCAGAGGAAGAGACGATGAATTTCATTATGTATACCTATAATGTTATTTAGGCAAAGTTAAAAATATTTCGTTTTTCTCCTAAGCCTTTCGTCACTCCTTTTTTGCGGCAGGCTATGTTATAGGCAGATAATTTTAAAAGCGCTCATACTTGCGCTTGCGCAGGTAGTAACGCGCTACGCCAAACACGCCCAGCAGCACGATCGGGGCAACCAGGTTCAGCAGTTGCCAGTAGGTTTTCTCCTCCCGCACGCGCACTTTATCCAGCGGCCGTAAGGCAATCTCCTTGCTGCGCACGTTTATCAGCCCCTCGGCATCCAGCAAATAGTGGATGGTATTCAGGGCCAGCTCCTTGTTGGCAAAGGTTACGTTGTTAAACCTGTCAAAACCCAGTTCATAGGCCTGCCCGGTTCTTGGGTTCACGTCGTTGCGTACCAGGTCGCCGTCCGAGAAAACAGCAATCTTGGTCTCCACGCCCTGCTCCTGCACCTGCGCATCATCCACCCCCTCGGGTGCCCGGCGGTTGCGGAACAAGGAGGTAAACTTGCCCTCCAACAGGTATCCCACCGGCTGCTTCCCAGCCTGGTACTGCTGCGGGTTCACCTCCATACGGGCTTCCTCCAGCGTCAGCGGCACCGGCGCCTCCATAATGCGGGAGTAGGTAGAAGTATAAACCAGCGGCGTTTTACGGATGCCCTCGGCTTTCACGGTATCGATCGTGCTCACGAACCTGGAGTAAACGGCATCGAGGTTACGCGTGATGGGGTGCTCGCTGAAGTTGTTGAGCAGGGGGTAAAAGCGCCAGTTCACCATCTCGGTCTGCGGCTTGTCGCCCATGTAGCCGGTTACCAACGGAATAAAGCCCGAGTTCAGGTCCATGATCAGGTTCGGGTTGAGGCGCAGGCCGTAGCGGAACAGCAGGTCGTCGAGGTTCAGGTTATAAGGCAGTGCAAACATCCCCCCTGCCCCCACGCTGTCCATGTTGGCGTTCATCGGGTCCACAAAGAAAACGGCCTTGCCGCCTTTCATGATGAACTGGTCTATTTTATACTTGTCGGCCTCCGAAAAAGCTCTTACCGGCTTGGCCACAATGATCAGGTCCAGCTTCTCCAGCGAGGCCATTGGTAGCTGTGCAAGCTCGCCACGCGCCACGCGGTAGTACTCCCCCAGCGATCCCACCAGATCTGCTACCTGCAACTGCTCCAGTTCGCCATGCCCCTCAATATAGCCGATGATCTTGCCGCCCTGGAACGCCAGCTTTCGGATGGCCGAAGCCAGTTCATACTCCACGCCCTCCACCGACTGGTTCAGGCGCTCATCCGAGGAGGCAGCCAGGTTGCCCTTCAGCAGGTTCACGGCTGCTTCTTTGCCGTTATACCTGACCACGGCGCCCGGAAACACCAGGCGTTCTACTTGTTTGCCATCCTCGGTGGCCCGCAGGTTGGTGGGCATGATGCCCTTCTGCGCCAGCGAAGTATAAAACTCGTTTCGCTGCTGCTCATCCGTAATCTCCGTAGGGTCGATGAAGTTGTAGCGTAGGTTGCCGCCGGCGTAAATGCGGAACTCATCCAGCGTCTCACGCACCGACTGCTGCAGTCGCTTGAAGCCGGCCGGAAAATCGCCCTCCAGGTATACATCCACCACCACCTCCTGCTGCAGGTTGCCCAGCATCTGCTTCGTTACCGGAGCTATGGTATAGCGCTTGTCCTCCGTCAGGTCGAGGCGGAAGAAATAGTTGGCAGCCAGTACGTTCAAAAGTATGATGCCTGCCACCGAGGCCAGGAACGTCAGAATATCGCGGCCTCGTTTGCTCTTGTTCTGCTCCGTTACCATTTTCTGCTCCTCAACACGAGTTTAGTAGCCAAGATCATGATCGCGATCACGCTGAGAAAGTATAGCACATCCCGCGAATCGACCAGGCCCTTGCTGATGGCGGTGTAGTGGTAGGAGATGCCTAGCTGGCTGATGAAGTAGCTGTAGCCGCCCCACACGGGTATGGAGGCGATCAAATCAAAGCCGGTGTAGATGATGTAGCTCAGGAAAACGGCTATTACGAAGGAGATGATCTGATTATCGGAAATGGACGAGGCAAACACCCCGATAGCCGTAAAAACGCCTGCCAGAAATATCAAACCCAGGTAGGAGCCTACCACGGCGGCGGAGTCTACGTTGCCCTGGGGGTTGCCCAAGGTATAAACCGAGTAATAGTAGAGCAGCGTGGGCAGCAGCGCAAAAAGGGCCAGCAGCAGCGCCGCGAAGTACTTGCCAAGTATAAGCTGCAGGTCGGTGATGGGCTTGGTGAGCAGCAGCTCGATGGTACCCTCCCGCTTCTCCTCGGCAAAGGTGCGCATGGTAATGGCCGGGATCAGGAACAGGAATACAAAGGGTGCCATGGCAAAGAGCGTCTGCATATCGGCAAAACCATACTCCAGCACACTGCTCTCCGGGAACACCCACATGAACATGCCTATGGCCACCAGAAACACCGCTATCACAATGTAGGCGATAAGCGAGTTGAGGAAGCCGTTAAATTCTTTTTTTAAGATTGCGAGCATCTTTTGCTAATGAGTAATGACTGATGAATAATGATTAACAAGCGATTGCGTTAGTACCATTATTCATTAGTCATTCTTGATTATTCATTACAAACTATTCATTCTTTGTGAGTTGCTGGAAAATCTGCTCCAGGGAGCTTTCCTCCTGCCGTAGCCCCACCAGCGGCCAGTTGCGCTCAGCGGCCAGCCGGAACACGTTGGAGCGCACGTCGGCTTCTTTGCTGGAGGTAATGCGGTACGTATGGTTTTGCACCAGCTCCACGCGCTCCACGCCGGGTATACTTTGCAGCGTCTCCTCCTCCACCGGTGCCTCAAACTCCACCAGCGTCAGTTTCTCATTTTTGCCGGCAGCCTGGAGGCTGGCCACGTCGTTGTTGGCAACGAGCTTCCCCCTATTGATGATCACCACGCGGTCGCAGATGGCGGTTACTTCCTGCATGATGTGAGTGGAGAAAATAACAGTTTTGTTCTGCCCGATCTGCCGGATAAGGGCGCGTATCTCCACGATCTGGTTCGGATCGAGGCCGGTGGTGGGCTCATCCAGTATCAGCACCTGCGGGTCGTGCACCAGCGCCTGCGCCAGCCCCACCCGTTGGCGGTAGCCTTTGGATAAAGCGCCAATCTTCTTGCCCTGCTCCAGCGTAAGCCCGCACAGCTCCACCATCTCCTGCACACGCGCTTTTCCATACTTTCCCTTCAGGCCATATATGGCAGCTACAAAAGCCAGGTACTCGTGCACATACATATCCAGGTACAACGGGTTGTGCTCGGGCAGGTAGCCCACGTTGCGGCGCACGGCGATCGGGTCTTGTACCACATCGTGGCCGGCCACCACCACCGTTCCGGCAGAAGGAGGCAGGTAGCAGGTGGCAATTTTCATGGTCGTGGACTTGCCGGCCCCGTTCGGACCCAGAAAACCCAGAATCTGCCCCTGCTCCACCGTGAAGGAAATATCATCCACCGCCCGTTGGGCACCGTATATTTTCGTAAGGTTCTTTACTTCAACTGACAAAGCTTGAGAGTTAGAAAGTTAGAAGGTTTAGGAGTTAGAAAGTCGTTAAAACTCCTAAACGCATAGCAAATAACGCACAACGAATTGCGAACAGCAAGCGCATGCATTACTTCTTTACCCCTTCCGTTGTTTTCCTTTCGGCATGAGCGGGCGTACTTCAATATCGACGTGGTGGTAGTTCGGGTGCGATTCGAGCGCGTGCATAATGGTAGAGGCAATATCCTCCGGGCGCATCATGTTCTCATTCACTGTCACGCTGTCTATGTTGTCGAAAAAGTTGGTCTGCACTGAGCCCGGGTAAATGCAGGTCACCTTCACACCATCGTTGCGCACTTCCTTGTAGAGCGCATGCGAAATGCCGCGTACGGCGTGCTTGGTACCGCAGTAGCCCGCCATCTGCTCTATGCCTGTGGTGCCGGCTATGGAAGATATGTTGATGATGTGGCCTTCCTCCAGCTCCTTCATGCCCGGCAACACCAGCCGCGTGCAGTAGAAAATACCATTCACGTTCGTCTCGAACATCAGGTGCCAGTCGTCCAGGCTCATGTCCTCAAACAAACCGGACAGGCCCAGGCCGGCATTATTGATCAGTACCTGTACATGCGTACCCACGCGCGCAATGGTCTGGTCAAACGCATTTTGCACCGACTCGCTATAGCGCACATCGCACTCAAAGAAATGGAAGTTCCCGTGCTGCAGGTCCGGGGCGGTACGTCCCCAACCCACCACGATGGCGCCTTTCTCCAGCAGCGCCATAACGGTAGCCAGGCCAATACCTTTGCTAACGCCGGTCACCACCGCTACTTTTCCCTCTAAGTTCATAGTTTTATAGGTTTGATTTTGAATGCGTGCATGAGTGATTGAGTGAATGAAGGAAGTGATAAGTTGGAAAAGTATAAAACAGGTCTTTATAGAATTCCTCTTCCATACTTCAACGCTTTATACTTTATGATTCACTCAATCATTCAAAATTCTCTAACTCCCAAACTCTCTAAATCTCTAACTCACAAGTCTCCCAGCTGTGGACGAATGATCAGCTCTTCCACCACGCTATTTTCCGATAACGTATAGGCGCCCCATACGGCCATCGCCACATCCTCCGCCTTCACGAAGCGCTCAGGTGGCAGGTCCACGCCCTCCCAGCTGGCGGTTAGCGTGGCCCCCGGGATGATGGAGGTAACGCGCACATGGTGCTCTTTCAACTCCTCGCGCAGCACCTTGCTCATGCCGTACATCGCGAATTTGGAGATGCTGTAAGCTCCGCCGTTGGTGTAGGCCATGATACTTGCCGTGGAGCACATATTAAAAATGTGGCCTGCCCGGCGCGAGATCATTCCCTGCACGAATGCCTTGGTGATGTAATAGGCACTGTAGAGGTTGGTGTTGATCATGAACGGCAGTGCCTCATCGTCCTCCTCGGTTATTTTGCCGGGTATAAAAAGGCCGCTGTTGTTCACCAGCACGTCTATTTGCACCTTCAGGCCCTGCACATACTTAATAAAACGCTTCATGGAGTCGCGGTCGCTCAGGTCGGCCTCCTGGTAAAAAACCTTCGAGAACGTATAGTTCTGCTCTATCTCCAGCTTCAGTTTCCGAAGCTCCTTTTCAGTTCGGGAACAGGTGATGATATGAAAGCCTTCCTTGGCAAATTGCTCAATAATGGCTCTCCCGATGCCTTTTGTTCCCCCTGTTACCAAAATATATCGCTGCATGCGCTACTCCGTTTTGTATGTTTTCCGATTTTATCCGTAATATAGGTATTTAACAGTATTTTTGCCTTAGAACCTATCAATTACCCAGTTTTCAAACCCTGAGCACCGCAAAATGTTGCAGAATTTCGGAAAGTACCTTCTGTTCCTGAAAAGCCTCGTCACCCGGGGAGAGCCGCTGAAGATCATTTTTAAACGCACCATAGATGAAGCAATACTAATCGGAATCAACTCCATTTTCATTGTGGCCCTGGTGTCCACGTTCATAGGCGCGGTGTCTACGGTGCAGGTGTCCTACAACATGGTAAACGCGCTGATCCCACGCTCCACCATCGGCTTCATCGTACGCGAGATGGTGATCTTGGAACTGGCCCCCACCATTACCTCTATCGTGCTGGCCGGCAAGGTGGGCTCCAGCATAGCGGGCGGACTTGGCACCATGAAGATAACCGAGCAGGTGGATGCGCTGGAGGTGATGGGCATCAACTCCACCTCCTACCTGGTGCTGCCCAAGATCCTGGCTGCCCTGCTTGTTTTCCCGATGCTGGTGATCATTGCCATGTTCCTGGGCCTGATGGGCGGCTATATTGCCGGCACTGTAACCGGCCAGCTCACCGCGCAGGAGTACATCTCCGGGCTGCGCATCGATTTCATACCTTACAACGTGGTGTTTGCCCTGATCAAGTCCTTTATCTTCGCCTTCCTGATCTCCTCCATCTCCTCTTACAAAGGATATTATACTTCCGGTGGAGCCCTGGAGGTTGGCGCGGCTGGCACCGCCGCCGTTACCCACAGCGTTATTGCCGTGCTGATAGCCGACTTTGTAAGTGCCCAAATGCTGCTTTGATTCGTTTATACTTTACAGGAGCGCCTGCAACCCGGCAACCCCGATTTTCACGCTTACGGTTTTCCCTGCATGATTGAGATACATAACATACATAAGAGCTTTAACGGCAAAGTGGTGCTGGACGGCATTAGCGGCGTGTTCCAGACTGGCAAGACCAACCTGCTGCTGGGCGCCAGCGGCACCGGCAAGAGCGTGCTGCTCAAGTGCATTGTGGGGCTGATCAAACCGGACCTGGGGAGTGTGACCTTCGATGGCACCTACTTTACGAACAACAAGCTGGACATCCGGCAGGAAATCCGGCGCAAGATCGGGATGCTGTTCCAGGGGTCGGCCCTTTTCGACTCGATGAACGTGGAGGAGAACGTGGAATTCCCGCTGATGATGCTGACCGATATGAGCCGGCAGGAACGCATGGACCGCGTGAACTTCTGCCTGCAGCGGGTGGGCCTGGAAGGGACGAACAAGAAGATGCCGGCGGAGCTAAGCGGCGGCATGAAAAAGCGCGTGGGCATCGCCCGCGCCATCGCCCCGAACTGTACTTACCTCTTTTGCGACGAGCCCAACTCCGGCCTCGACCCGCTCACGGCCCTGAAGATCGACAGGCTGATAAAGGAGATCACCGAGGAGTATAACATCACCACCATCGTGGTAACCCACGACATGAACTCCGTGATTGAGATCGGTGATAACATCATGTTCCTCTACGAAGGCAAAAAGCTGTGGGAAGGGACCAGCAATAACATCCTGGATTCTGACGTGCCGGAGCTGAACGAGTTTATCTTTGCCAACCGCCTGATGCGCGACGCCAAGAAAGTGGAGGAGGAAGAAGAACGGCAAAAGACTCCGTAACACAGCGAAGTAAGTACAAAGTATAAAAGCTACTTATACTTATACTTATACTTATAGCATCGCTAATGCTTAGGCTATCGAACCAGTCCCAAGTCCTTGGCTCCATTTCACCCCACCCCAACCCTCCCCTAAAAACAGGGGAGGGAGCTCGGTACCTGTTGTATAGCAGTGGCTATCGAACTGATCCCAGTCTTTCCGTTGAGCGCCTTGTGAGATCCGGTGCCACGTTAGTGGCAGCGCCCTGGCGCAGGAGGGAACACAGCGCGATGCGGGAAAGAGTTTACCCCGGAGGATTTCGGGGAGCCCTCCCGGGCTAGAGGGAGCCGAAGCTAGAAATGAAACAGTAGGTTTGTAAGTCTGGAGGATGAACGGCATCTAATAAGTATAGCTTGTTTAAAGTTGCTGGAAGCAGCGGCTAAGAGAGGTATAAGTATGATTAAAGTATAAGGTATAGCTGAAGTATAAAAGTATAGCCAACTAAAGTATGGCTTTTCAAGCCAGTCGGGTTGAAAACCCGATGCCATAATAGAACACAAGTCCGAAGACTTGCGCCATAGGGAAAAGCCTAGGGCCAGGTATAAGTTTGTACTTCCGCAAACATCGCAACTTGGGTTCTAAAGTATAAAAAAGGGCCTCCTGCCGGTAAGTGCAGGAGGCCCTTTTTTATACTTTATACTTCTATTTATACTTTGTTTCGCCCTTAAAGCACATACAGCATGCCTGCCACAGTCGCCGTCATCATACAGGCCAGCGAGGCACCCAGTAAGGCCAGGAAGCCCAGCTTCGACAGGTTGCCCTGCTGGTTCGGGGCCATACTTCCAATGCCTCCGATCTGGATGGCGATGGAGCTGAAATTGGAGAAACCAGCCAGTGCATAGGTGGACATCACCAGCGCTTTGTCGCTCAGGGAGCCGGCTGCCTTCATGTTGGCCAGGTCCAGGTAGGCTACAAACTCATTAATGGCAGTTTTCTGCCCTAAAAGGCTGCCCACCTGCAGGGTATCCTGCCAGGGAACGCCCATAATAAAGGCGAAAATCCGGAAGATCTGCCCCAGGATGTACTGAAAGGAGAAGCCGTTGAACTGGCCGTTGGTGGAGGACACGACAAACTCGTTCAGGCCGGTTACGCCCCCAATCTTCATCAGGATATAGTTCAGGAGAGCAATAACTGCGATAAAGGCAAGCAGCATACCGCCCACGTTGGCGGCCAGCCGAAGGCCATCCGCCGCGCCGCGGCTCAGGGCATCCACCAGGTTCACCCCCAGTTGCTCCTCGTTCACCTCCAGCTGCGTGTTGATCTTCTCCGGCTCCGTTTCCGGCACCAGGATCTTGGCCAGCACGATACCGGCCGGGGCGTTCATGACAGAGGCCGTGAGCAGGTGGGCCGCAAAAACAGCCTGCTGTGCCGGGTCGCTACCGCCCAGAAAAGCCACGTAGGCCGCCAGCACACCACCAGCCAGTGTAGCCATGCCGCCGGTCATCAAACACATCAGCTCGGAGCGCGTCATGCGGCTGATGAACGGGCGCACCAGCAGCGGCGCCTCCGTCTGGCCCAGAAAGATATTACCCGCCGCAGACAAGCTCTCGGCACCTGACAGGCGCATACCCTTCGACATGATCCAGGCAATGCCGAATACGATCTTCTGGAGCACGCCCAGGTAGTATAGACCAGCCGATACGGTAGAAAAGAAAATAATGGTGGGTAGCACCGAGAAGGCGAAGATAAAGCCGAGGCCGCCGTTTTCGGCCGGGTTGGCCAGGTTTCCGAACAGGAACTCGGAACCGGCCTGCGAGAAGCTGAGCAGCTTTACGAAAAGCTTGCTGACAAAAGCAAAGGCGTCTGCAACAAGGGGCACCTGCGTTACCAGCACACCAAAAAGTATCTGGAGTAAGAGCCCAAAGCCTACCAGCCTCCAGTTAATGGCTTTCCTGTTTTTTGAGAAAAGAACAGCTATGCCTACTAGTACCAACAGGCCGCCGGCACCCCTAAGAATATCGAACATTTATACTTGGTTGAAAGAGAAAATCGGGCAAAATTAAGCCGAATATCTTATAAAACAAAAAGGTTCGGCACCACCAGGCACCGAACCTTCCGATTCTTATACTTCAGGTAAATCAGTTACGTTTATTCAGCTCGTCTCGTATTTTAGCTGCCTTTTCGTAATCCTCTTTCTCAAGCGCGTCGTTCAGCATCTTGTTCAACTCATCCACAGAGGTTTGGCTCAGCGACTCCTTGGTGGTTCCGGAACCGGCGGTAGAAGTGCTTTTGACAGTCATTTCCTCGCTTTCCTCCTCCTCCTCTTCCAGGTCGCTCAGGATGATGCCGGCCTCCGAGAGCACACTCTCCACCGTGTAGATCGGCACGCCGAAGCGCAGGCCGATGGCAATGGCGTCAGAAGGGCGGGCGTCGAGCTCAAACTCCTTGGTGCCGTTGGAGCACACGATCTTCGAGTAAAACACCCCTTCCTTCAGGTCCGAGATCATGATCTCCGTTACGCGCACGTCCAGCTCCTCGGCAAACGACTTGAATAAATCGTGCGTGAGCGGGCGGTTGGGGTTTATCTTCTCTATCTGGATGGCGATGGACTGCGCCTCAAACATGCCAATGATGATCGGCAGCCGTCTGTTTCCCTCTTTCTCTCCCAAAACCAATGCAAACGATCCCGTCTGCGACTGGCTGGAGGAAAGGCCGAGTATCTCTAACTGAATTTTATCCACAGTATCTTTCTTCTAAAGTCTATTTGTCTAAAGCTTTGGCAGCTTCAATTAATTTAGGGACGATTTCGAATGCGTCGCCAACTATGCCATAATCAGCGGCTTTGAAGAACGGCGCCTCCGGATCCTTATTAATAACGACAATCACTTTAGAAGAGTTAACCCCGGCCAGGTGCTGGATGGCTCCCGAAATGCCGATGGCGATGTACAGGTTAGGGCTGACGGTGATGCCTGTCTGGCCTACGTGCTCGTGGTGCGGTCTCCAGTCCATGTCGGACACCGGCTTGGAACAGGCCGTGGCGGCGCCAAGAACTTTGGCCAGATCCTCCACCAGGTGCCAGTTCTTCGGCCCTTTCAGGCCACGACCGCCTGATACCACGATCTCCGCCTCCGGCAGCAGTACGCCACCGTCCGAGTCCTGCATCACTGTCTCCTTTGGGGCAGCGGCAAAGTCTGCATCGGTTAGCTCGGCAGACAGCTTCTCTACTGTGGCAGTATTGCCGGCATTATGGGCAGCCTCGAAGGAGTTCTTCTTTACGGCCACGATCTTCACGTCAGAGATCAGGGCTACATCGGCAAAGGCTTTGCCGGAAAACACCCCGCGAGTTACCACAAACTGTCCGCCGTCTGTTTTCGGCAGCGACGTTACGTTGGTAGCCAGCGAACCGTTCAGACGAACGGCCAGCTTAGAACCCACGGCAGCACCGATGTTGGAGTTGGAGAACACCAGCACCTTAGCGCTTTCCTGTTGCGCGGCTTTGGCAATTACTTTTACATAGGCATCGGCCACAAACTGCTTCAGGCGGTCGTCGGCATCGTATAATACTTTGCTGATGCCCTGCTCACCCAGTTTAGTTAGCGCTTCTTCGTGCACCTCGCCAATGGCAACCGCCGTGGCCGTAGTGCCCAGTTGCTGCGCTACCTGGCTTCCGTACGATGCCGCCTCCAGTGAGGACTTTTTGATCTCTCCGTTAAGACCTTCTACAAATACTAATACAGACATGGTTATAGTACTTTAGCTTCGTTTCTCAATAATGTTATCAGTTCTCCGGCATTCTCAGCCTCGATCATCTTCACGCCGGTTTTCTTCTCAGGCTTGCTGAAGTGCACATACTCGGCCTTTGCCTCGGCGCCTACCGGCTCCTTCACCGCCAGCGGCTTGGTACGGGCCGTCATGATGCCGCGCATGTTCGGGATGCGGGGCTCGGACATGGGCTGCTGTGCGCTGGCCACGAACGGCAGCTTCACCTCCACCACTTCCTTGCCACCCTCAATCTCGCGCTCCAGGCGGGCCGTGCTGTCGTCCACCAGGTCCAGCTTAAAGGCTGGCACCACCGATGGGATGCCCAGCAGTTCGCCTACCATGCCATGCACCTGCGAGCCGTTGAAGTCGATCGACTCCTTGCCCATCAGGATCATGTCGTAGCTGTTTTCCTTAGCCACGGCAGCGATCTGCTGCGCCACGAAGAAAGCATCGGTTGGTTTTGCGTTTACGCGGATGGCATCGTCTGCGCCTATGGCCAGTGCCTTGCGGATATTTGGCTCGGCATCGGCCTCGCCTACGTTTAATACAGTTACGGTGCCGCCTTTGGCCTCTTTCAGCTCAATGGCGCGGGTCAGTGCGTACTCATCCCAGGGGTTGATGACGAACTGCACACCGTTTTTGTCAAATTCCTTATTATCAGCCGTAAAGTTTATCTTGGATGTGGTATCCGGTACGTTGCTGATGCAAACTAATATTTTCATGGTTAGAAATGTTAGCTTTTAAAATTTAGATTTGTGCGAAGTTAATTAAAATATAGCCAATTCGAAATGAACGAAAGCAGATTAGCCCAGCTCTTTAAGTTTCTGGAAGACGACCCTAACGACGCATTTACCCTATACGCCATAGCCACCGAATACCGGAAGGAAAACCCGAAGAAAGCACTGGAATTTTATGAAAAACTGCTGCACGAGCACGAGAACTACGTGGGCACCTACTACCACGCTGCCAAACTATACGAGGAGCTGGGCCAAAACGATGTAGCCGAGCAAACTTATAAGAAAGGAATGCGCATCAGCCGCCAGGAAGGCAACATGCACGCTTTCTCGGAACTGCAGCAGGCCTACAACAAGATGATGGGCCTGGATTACGAGGACGATTAACCGGCTGCCATCGTCCCCGAACCGCCTGCGTCAAAAATAGTATGCATGCAGCATATTTACAAGTATACTTTATACTTCGTGAAACGGTTACGGTTTATACTTTAACAGCGGGTTTATACTTTGGTTTGGGTAGAGGCAAAAGTTAGCGTGATCAAACCACCCCCAGCCTCTCCGGGGAGGGGAATTTCGCAAAAGAGTAGGTGATTCCCCTCCTCGGAGCAGGGTCGTTAAGGTCTACAGAAAACTGTCCCCTTGAGGGGACTATAGGGGTGTAAAGCCAGTTACAAGAGCCCTAACGCAGACGCCGACACCCCTCTAACTCCCCTCAAGGGGAGAATCTAGTTCTTACTATCTTCAACATTACTGTTAGAAATTAGCGCTTTAAGATAGAATTTAACGGCCCTGCTCTTCAGAGGGGTTATAGGTAAGTTTACACCTGCACTGCATGAGTAAATCGCAACCCGGGTTTTATACTTTATACCTCATACTTTATACTTTATACTTTATACTTTGGACCCGGGATCCGAAAGAGCAAAGTATAGGCCTAACGTATAAAACGCTCCTACTCTCCTACCAGCTCAAAAAAACGCACCTTGGTTTTTCCCGGTACCAGTTTCACGCCCTGGGGTATCCCCGCGTGCGACTCCTTCATGTGGTTCCGGTACCACACCAAATAACTTTCCTCAGCGTCCCAGTAGGTCAGGAGCCAGATCTCGTTCGGGTTATCCTGAGGCACCATCACATTCATTTTGATAAAACCCGGGGCATTGTCTACCAGGTGCGGGCGGTTGATGAAGGCTGCTCTTACTTCGGGCGCCATGTCGTTGGCGATGGTAAAGGTGCTGGATGCTATAAACATACGATATGGTTGTGGCAGCATGGCTTTTTCCCGGCCTGCCGCTGGTTAAGGTTGATTTATACTTTCAGGCATACTTGAAAGGTAGCGCCCTCGCCGGGAGTGCTCTCTACCGAAATGCCTCCGCCCAAGGCCTCGGCCTGAATCTTGGTCAGGTACAGCCCCAGGCCCTTGGCGTCTTTGTGCTTATGGAAGGTGTTGTAGAGGGTAAATATCTTGTGCCCGTAGCGCTGCAGGTTCAGCCCCAGCCCGTTATCCTTCACGGAAAGGCACATCTGCCCTTCCTCCTGCCACGACCTGATCCGGATGTGCGGCCGCCGCTCCGAAGACCTGTACTTCAGGGCATTCGAGATAAGGTTGTGGGCCATACTTTCCAGGTATACTTTCGGAGCCTTTACCTGGTGCACCTTCAGGTCCAGTTCTACTTCTGCGTCGGTCTCAAGTATAATGGCCTGCAGGTTCTCCAGCTCCCGCTCAATAATTTCCGGCAGGTACACGGTCTGCTGCTCCAGTTTCTGGCCCAGCTCGCTCTCCAGTATCATGTTCAGGTCATCCAGCGTGGAGGCCATGTTCTGCACCATCTTGTCCATCATGTGCATCACCTGCCCTGCCGTTTCCTCGGTTGGCTGCGCCTGGTAATGGTTTAGCAGGCCTTTCATGTTGCCGAGCGGCGAGCGCAGATTATGGGCTATTATCTGGGCGAAATCCTCCAGGCGGCGGTTTTTAGAGGCCACAACGCCGGAGCTTTGCACCAGCTGCTTGTTCAGCGTCTCCAGGTGCTCCTTCTGATTGCGCAGCACCACCGAGATCAGGTCTTTCACCAGGGTCTGCGCCATCTCTACCTCGTTCAGGCCCCAGGGCAGCGACTTGCCCCGGATTACCTGCACCCAGCGCGCAAACGACTTGCGCGGGTGTATGCGCCGTGATTTCTCCTCTGTTTCCTTATCCGGCTTTCCGGCCCATATCCGTTTTTCAGAAATCTCAGGCTTAAAGTATAAAAGGTATTCTTTGTTGAGCCTGGAGATCTCCAGCGCCAGCAGCCCGCTTGCCGGCCCGCTTATGGCAGCGGCGGCAGGATATTCCCTGGATAAATTGCGCGTATGAAACGTGCTTCCGGCAGCTTCCCTGGAGAGCCAGTCTGCCAGCGCCTTCAGATCGTCCTCTCCGGGCGTAAGGCCATGGGTGTAGCATTTGCCGCCAAGCAGCAGGGCCAGGCCACTGGCTTCGGTCAGGGCAAGTATGGCGGGCTTCTGCGCCTGCAGTTCCTCTTCCAGGTTCGAGCTTTGCATCAGGCGGCGCATCAGTTGTTCCTCCTGCCGGCGCAGCTCCTCCAGTTGCCGCTGGTCGTGCTGCTCCTGGTGCGCCAGCACACCGTTGGCAAAGGCCTGGGCCACGTTCAGGCAAAGCTGGCGTTGCCAGTAGTTCACAAACTGCGGGGCTTTGTGCTGGCAGGCGATGATGCCCCACAGCTTGCCGTTCACGACAATGGAGACAGACAAGGTTGCCTGCACGCCCATGTTCTGCAGGTACTCCAGGTGGATCTCCGACGGGTTACGCAACTCGGACAGGATGATGTTGGATGGCTCCCCGGTGGCCGGGTTAAAGTATGGCTTGATGTTAACCGCCTTCGCCGACACATCGGCAATCTGGCGCACCGGCTTCTGGAGCAGCAGCGCGCGCGCCTGCGCCGGAATGTCGGAGGCCGGGAAATGGTGGTGCAGGTAAGAATGCTGGCCGCTCACAACTTTTTCAGCGATCACCTCGCCATGCCAGTCCTCATCGAAGCGGTAGAGCATGACGTGGTCGTAGGCGATGGCCTGCTGCACGAACGCTGCCGTTAAACGGGCCTGTCCCTCCAGCGTGCCCTCCTGGTCCAGCTTCTCCAGGAAGTTAGTATATGCCCCGTTCTGCTCCAGCAGCTCCTGCCCCGCTGCCGGCTGCGCATAGGGCTCGCACTCCAGCACCAGGCTGCCCCGCGACTCGTGGAGGAAAGCGAAGTATAGATGACCCTGCAGCTGCACCAGCCTCGGTTTTATACGTGGCCCCTCATACTGCCGCAGCTGTTTTTCCAGCGTTGCATACTCTTCCGCAGAAATAATGGTGTCCAGCTGCTTGCCTGAAAGTATGGCCGGTTCAGCCTGCAGAAACTGGCCCAGGTTCTCGCTTACCTGTTCCACCTCCAGCGTACTCTTATTCAGGATAAGCAGGAAGCCGTGCGGCTGGATTCTTCCGATGATATGGATGGGTTCCTTATCGCAATTGGAGAGGTCAACTTTATAGTTCTGATAATTCTGCATCAGGTGTTCTTGAGCCGCTTTCAGGATTGTTGGGCGTGTAAGTTAGCTAAATAGTATGGGAATGCAGCATGGAAAGGCGGGAGGTTTATACTTGGTGCCTGCTTATACTTTGCCCTACGTGCTACTTTGCCGTTACGACAACAAAGCCAACTCCTATACGGGCGTTGGCTTTGCAGGGATTGCACTAATTGATGTTCTGAGTTTTATGCCAGCGTCAGTACCAAATCATCGGTGTTCACCAGTTCGCCCTCCGGCAAAGTGATGCTGGCTACCTCCGCATCGGCCGCGGCGGTGATGGTGGTCTCCATCTTCATGGCCTCGATCACGAAAAGCGGCGTGTTCTTCTTCACCTTCTGCTCCTTCTCCACCAGTATCTTCGACAGCAGCCCCTGCAGCGGCGCGCCGATTTGTTTCGGGTTGTTTTTGTCTATTTTCTGATGCTCCACGCGCTCCACCTTCACCGAGCGGTCGCGCACGTCGATGTTGCGGCTCTGTCCGTTCAGCTTAAAGAACACAGTGCGCATGCCGTCCTCGTTCACATGGCCCACCGACTGGTGCTTCACCACAATGGACTTGCCGCGCGCAATGTCGATGATGGCTTCCTCGCCGGGCTGCAGACCGTAGAAAAAGAGCCTGGTCGGGATCTTGGACACGTCGCCGTACTGCTCCAGGTGCTTGTGGTAGGCCTCGTATACTTTAGGGTAGAGCTGGTAACTCAGAAAGTCAGTGAACTTCGTTTCTTTCCCGAACTTCTCCTGGAAGGCCCCAAACGCAGTCTCAAAATCTACTGGCTCCAGGTGCTCGTTTGGCCGATCGGTAAAGGGTTTTTCCTCTTTCAGGATGATCTCCTGCAGCTTTTTCGGAAAACCGCCCACCGGCTGGCCCAACTCGCCTTTAAAGAACGATTGCACCGACTCCGGAAACGAGATCTCCCCGCCCCGCTCCAGCACATCCACCGTAGTCAGATTATTCGACACTAAGTATAAAGCCATATCCCCCACCACTTTAGAGCTGGGCGTTACCTTCACCACATCCCCGAACAGCTGGTTCACCTCGGCGTAGGTTTCCTTTATCTCCTCCCATTTATCTCCCAAACCAAGTGCGTTGGCTTGCGGGCGCAGGTTGGAGTACTGCCCTCCCGGAATCTCGTGGCGGTATACTTCGGCCGTGCCTGCCTTCAGTCCCGACTCGAACGGGTAATAGTACTCACGCACCGTTTCCCAGTAATTCGAGTGCTGGTTCAGGCTCTTTTGGTCGAACTCACGGTGGCGCTCCTGGAAGCGCATCATCTCCACCATAGCGTTGAAGTTAGGCTGCGAGGTAAGCCCCGACATCGCCCCAAGCGCTACGTCCACCACATCCACCCCGGCTTCGATCGCCTTCAGGTAGGTAGCCGACTGCACGGAGGAAGTGTCGTGGGTATGCAAATGGATGGGGAGCTTGACCGTCTCGCGCAGCGCCGTGATGAGCTCGGAGGCTGCATAAGGCTTCAGCAGGCCGGCCATGTCCTTCACGGCCAGAATGTGCGCGCCGGCATCCTCCAGTTGCCGGGCCAGTTGCAGGTAATAGTCCAGGGTATACTTTGTCTTTTTCGGGTTCAGGATGTCGCCGGTGTAGCAGATGGCGCCCTCGGCCAGGCCTTGCGTACGCTTGCGCACGAAGTTGATGCAGGGCTCCATACTTTTCATCCAGTTCAGCGAGTCGAAGATGCGGAAAATGTCCACGCCCGTCTCCCAGGATTTCTCTACAAAAGCCTCGATCAGGTTGTCCGGGTAGGCTTTGTACCCCACCCCGTTGGAGCCCCGAATAAGCATCTGCAAGAGTATGTTCGGTACCGCTTTACGTATCTCGGCCAGCCGGTCCCAGGGGTCTTCGTGCAAAAAGCGCAGGCACACATCAAAGGTAGCGCCACCCCATACTTCCATACTGAAGATCTGCGGATGGTCCTTGGCGTAGGCTTCGGCAATCTTGAGCATATCGAATGAGCGCATGCGCGTGGCCAGCAGCGACTGGTGCGCATCCCGGAAAGTGGTGTCGGTGTAGTGAATTTGCGGGTCGTTGCGCAGCCATTTGGAGAACTCCTCCGGCCCCAGCTCCGTCAGCAGGTCCTTGGTGCCTTTTTCATAAGCTTTGTTCGTGTTGAAACTATGCAAGTAGGGCTTGCGCAGCACCTTGTCCGGATCTACCTTCTTCACGTCCGGGTTGCCGTTCACCATCACATCAGCCAGGTAGGCGAGCATCTTCGTAGCCCTGTCTTTGCGCTGCTTAAAGACAAACAACCCGGGGTGGTTCTTCACAAAGTCCACGGTGGCGTCGCCGGAGATGAAGGTGGGGTGCCCGATGATGTTCTGCAGGAACTGCATGTTGTGCTTCACGCCCCGGATGCGGAACTCATCCAGCGTGCGCGCCATTTTGTTGGCGGCCAGGGCCAGCGTAGGCGCATGGGTGGATACTTTTACCAGCAGTGAATCGAAGAAGGGGCTGATCTTGGCGCCCGTGTACACGCTGCCCTGGTCGAGGCGGATGCCGAAGCCACCGGCGCTGCGGTAGGCGATGATGGTGCCATAGTCGGGCTTGAAATCGTTCTCCGGATCCTCGGTGGTGATGCGGCACTGAATGGCCACGCCGTTGGCGCGCACCACATGCTGCGGCCCCAGCAGCACTTCTTCATCATCCAGCCGGTAGCCGTCGGCAATGTAAAGCTGCGTCTTGATCAGGTCGATTCCCGTGATCATCTCCGTGACCGTGTGCTCCACCTGGATGCGCGGGTTCACCTCGATAAAGTAGATTTTATCCGTGTGCGGCTCCACCAGGAACTCCACCGTGCCTACGTTATTATAGTTGACGGCCTTGCAGATGCGGATGGCGTAATCGTAGAGCTTCTGGCGCGTTTCCTCGTTCAGGCTGATGGCCGGGGCCACCTCCACCACCTTCTGGAAGCGGCGCTGCACCGAGCAGTCCCGCTCAAAAAGGTGCGTGATGTTGCCATATGCATCGGCCACAATCTGCACCTCGATGTGCTTGGGGTTTTCCACGTACTTCTCCAGGAAAACCGTGTCGTCGCCGAAGGCTTTCAGCGCCTCGTTCCTGGCCTCAAAAAATCCCTTCTCCAGCTGCTCGTCGTCCCGGATCACGCGCATACCCCGGCCGCCACCGCCGGCAGCCGCCTTCAGCATGAGCGGGTATCCAATGCGGTGCGCCTCCTCCCGGCCTGTCTCAAAGGTGTTTAGATCGAGGTCGCTACTCTGGATCACGGGCACCTCGCAGCTCACGGCTACTTTCTTAGCCGCAATCTTATCTCCCAAAGAGGCCATTACCTGCGGCTTGGGTCCGACGAAGATGATGCCGTTGTCGGCACACCGCTGTGAGAAATGCTGGTTCTCGGACAGAAAGCCATAGCCCGGGTGAATGGCGTCCACGTTGTTCTCTTTCGCTATCCGGATGATGCCGTCGATGTCGAGGTAGGGTTGCAGTGGCTGGTTGTCCTTGCCGATCTGGTAGGCCTCGTCGGCTTTGTAGCGGTGCAGCGAATAGCGGTCCTCATAGGTATAAATGGCTACCGTCTCAATGTTCAGCTCCGTGCACGCACGCAGCACCCTGATCGCGATTTCGCCCCGGTTGGCAACAAGTACTTTTTTAATTTTCATGCAAGCTGAGATGTGTAAAAGTTTAGTTTAGTATTCCAGGTGTATTGGGAGATAGGCACAACCATGGCCAAATTCGATGTTCAACTTCCGATTGTACAAAACAAGGTTTGCGTGATACTAATTTTCAGATGTTTCTAATACATACTTTTTCAAAAGAAGGTTATTAAGCTGTACTTCAGTAATTTACATGAAAAACGCGTTGATAAATGTAAATTGTGGCTCGACTTATACTTTGGTGCAAGCCCTGGGAAAAGCTGCGGGGCGAACTTTACAGCGCGTGTCTGCCCCCGTGCTTCGCTTCCGGGAGGTGAGCGGAAAGGAATTTATACTTGCGCTATACTTTATACCTACTGTTTCTGGCGCAAATCTCCAGACTTGCGTCCTAACAGTAGGTGTCGAGTCTGTGCCCCGACTGGCTTGAAAAGCCATACTTGCTTTAGCTATACTTTCATACTTGCGCAAGCCATACTTTATGCTTTCTCTGGCGCAAGCGTCCGCTTGTGCCTTTTTATACTTGAGCCATACTTTATACTTCGAATTATACTTCGGCCATACTTCCTTAGCCGCAGCTTCCCGTTATTTCACACAAGCTATCCTTGCTAGCTCCCGTTCATCCTCCAGACTTACATGCGGCTCGTTTCATTTCTTGCTTTGGCTCCCTCAAGGCCGGGAGGCCTCGCCTTCGGGCATCGCGCTGGGAGCTTTTCCTGCCCTCGTGCCTCGGGCTGCCTCACTAGCGTTCGTCACCGGAAAAACTCGCATAGGCGCTCA
>NZ_LVWA01000002.1 GCF_001907195.1 Pontibacter flavimaris | reverse complement strand
GGAGAAATCCCGCTGCCCCTTTTTCTTTTTATACCCCACCCCCCAAAGGCCCCGGCCACAGACGCCAAAGCAAAGGCCCCAACCTAAAAGGATGGGGCCTCAAGTATGGTAACATGAAATGCTATATTTCTATTCCTTTCTTCCAGCAACAGCTGTATAAAGATCCTCTTCCTTATAATATTGATTCGCCAGTTCAAGTAATTCCGGTGCCGTCACGGTGCGTACAGTAGTTACATACTTATTGTAATGGTCCGGAGAGAGTTGGTGCAGCGTGATGCGCTTGTACCTGTCGCACTGGTCGAAGATGGTAGAAATATCATTAAGGAATTTGCCTAACATGTAGTTTTTTACCGTGTCGAGTTCTTCTGCCGGAATCTCCTCCTGTTGTAGTAGCTTTATTTCCTTTACGACCTCTGCTATTGTATTGTCTGTCACTGCGTAGTTCACATCAGTGCCTATATAAAAAAGGCTGTCCTGCTCTTTTGGGGAGATGACCGAGTGGATACCATACGTATAGCCCTTATCTTCCCGGATGTTGCGCATCAGCCTGGAGCCAAAGTATCCGCCGAACACTTCGTTCAGTACAAGCAGCTTTTGATAATCAGGATGGTCTATTTTGGGAAAACGCCTGCCAATGCGAATAGAAGACTGCAGACTATCTGCAATAGGTACAAGTTTATACTTTTCTTCACCAGTTATACTTGGTACAGGCGCAGTTGCTGAAGTAGCAGAAGGCTCTAATTGCAAGGCGGCTATTTCTTGCTCCAGCTGTTTCTGTAGAAGATCATCAATAGCGCCACAGGCAAACACTTCCAACTCCTGGGATACAAACCTGTTTCGGTAATACTGCTCTACCTCCTCTTTGGTGATAGCCTCTAGCACGCCTTCATCAAATCCAAAAGTATAAGGATGGGAGCCACCGTATACTTGTTGCGTAAAGCTATGAGTAGCCAGGTAATTATTCTTCTGTCGCTGCACCTTCAGCGACTGGATGGTGCGCTGCTTTAGCAGGTTAAACTCCTCTTCCGGGAAGGCTGGGTTCTGCAGCACGTCCAGCACCAGGGCCAGCAGTTCAGAAGTATACTTGGCCAGGCAATAAAGCGTGAATTCAGTGCGGTCGTAGCCGTGGTTGTTATCAAAGGAGGCGCCGTAGAACGCTACTTTGTCAGCTATTTGCTTGGCCGTATGGTTAAGCGAGCCCTCCAGCAGCATCTTTGCTGCCAGGTCGGAGGCACCTTTCTTCTCTTCGAACCATTTACCGGCCTTAAAAACAAAATCCAGCCTGATGACAGGCTGGGTTTCGCTTTTGATAGTATGCAGTCGGGCTCCATTGCGCAGGTGTGTTACCTCGGCTATCTGGATACTAACGGCATCTATTTCATATGTTTCAGGAGCTTTTGTTCTATCAAGCATTCTTAATATTTAGTTTACTATTCAAGGTTAAGGGCAAGTGTGAAGCGCCAGGTGTCGGCGAGCGGGTTACCCTGATCGTTCGGGATGAGGTAAGCAGCATCCAGGCCAAACTTCTGGTAGCGTATGCCCAAACCGGCCGAGAAGTATTTTCGGGCGCCTTTGTCCGGGTGCTCGTAGAAGTAACCCACACGCGCTGCGAACAACTCATTATACCAATACTCCACCCCCGTGGAAAAGTTTACTTCCTTAAATTCTTCGCTGGCACCGCCTTCCGCATCGCCAAAAGAGGAGAAGATACCGCCGATCACGCTTTGGTCGGTGTCTGCACCAGGCGATGGCACCAGCAGCTTGTTGGCGTCAACCAACAGGGTAAGCGAGTTGTATGCATCCAGGTTATACTTTATGGCGGTTCCCAGTTTCAGGTTTGTGGGCAGGAAACTTTTATCCTCATCCTCGGAGTAGGCGATCTTGCCACCGATGTTGGAGATGTTGGCTCCCAGGGCCAGGTTCAGGTTCTGGCTTAGGTCCCTGTTGTAGTATACGCCCACATCCACAGCGGCTGTGTTGCCCGGCTGCGACTCCGTGTTACTGCCGCTCACGTTCACATCACCGGCCAGGTTGGAGTGAATGTAGCGGGCGGAGATACCAACGCTGAAGTTCTCGCTAAGCGCCTGGCCATACGACACAGCCACGGCATACTCTTTCGGGTTGTAGTTCTGCAGTGGGTTTTGCTGCGCATCTATGAACTGGATCTCGCCCAGGTCGAAGTACATCAGGGAGACAGAGAGCGCCGACGTCTCATTCAGTTTCTTGTAGCCCGACAGGTAGTTCAGCGACATGTCATCCACGATGTTGCGCAGCCACGGGGAATAGGAGAAGGAAACGCTCAGGTCGTTCTGCACAAAGCCCAGTTTGGCAGGGTTCCAGTAAGACGCGTTGGCATCGGGTGATGCAGCCACACCGGCATCGCCTAAAGCTGCCGAGCGGGAATCAGGCCCTACGGTCAGGATAGGAACCGCGGTGGTAACGGCGTTCAGATCAGAGCCGGTGGTTGTTGCAGGCGGCGTTGATTGCGCGAACGCAGCAGGCGCTGAAAAAAAGGCGAACGCAAACGCGGCTACCTTCAGTATCTTACTATTTTTCTGCATAGGAAGGGTATAGATGACTATATCAAATATAGAAAATATGTACTACTGTTCTAGTTTATAATTATAAGTTTCTCAAAATCGGAGGCTTTCGCACCATCCCGCAACGACCGCACAGTAACTCTATAGATGTAAACGCCCGGTGTCAGCATATCATTGTACGCATCCCGGCCATTCCAGGAGATTTCTGCTACGCGCGTTTTGCTGTTGTAGCTGGTTGTTTGCAGCGTCTTCATCAGCTTGCCCGACATATTGTAAACCTGCACCTGTACTTCCAGGTCATCACCGCCCCTGTTATGGTCAAAGAGAAAAGTTGTTTCTGTTGAGAACGGATTCGGGTAGTTGAGTACATGCTTTAACGCAAGATTAGCATCATTAGATACATAAAATTCTATATAGCCTTCCGACGAGTTGTTATGCGTATCCCAGGCCTTGAGGCGGATGGTGTGCCTGCCCGGCGAAAGGTCTTTTAAAGTATACCTTACCTCGCCTTGCTGGTAGCTGTCCGGCGCAGAAGTATAGTAATCGTTCAGGACCACCAGCGTATGCTGCTCCTCGTCCAGCACAGCCGTAATCTCGTGGCCTATGCCAATGCCAGCCGTGTTGATGCCGCTCTCGTCGAATAGCCGGGCCAGCAGCGTAGTGGTCTCGCCGGTAAGGCCGCCAGACACGAAGGAATCATCATCCATGAACAGGTTGATACCTGGGGGAGTGGTGTCTATGGCAGCGTCTTTTGCCGTGCCGCCAATAACGATTCCCTGGGTAGCGCCTAGGGCATCCTGGGTGCTGTTGCTGGCATACAGGCTTATCTTTCCCTGTCCGTACTGGTAGGTGATATCCTTCGGCACGACAAAGCTTACCTCAAACTGACCCTGCCGCACGCTGGCCCTGCCATCGTAAAGTATACTTTCACGCACCTGCACCGGCACTTTGGGGCTGCCTTCATCTCCCAATGTTTGAAGCACGGCCGGCTTCTCGTATACTTTCAGGTGCAGGGTGCCGGAGAAATCGCTGGCCAGGCTGCCGGAACTGGTTTGCACCTGCCCCTTTAGGGTAACTTTTGCTAAGGCGCTCAGGGTGTCGGCCGTAACCTCCCTTCCGTTTATACTTGTGATCCGGGCCTCCAAGCTCGGGTAAGCCAGCTGCATGGAGGGGTCGGAGAGGAGGGAGAAGTTGCGGTTGTTTACGCCCCTGGAGCCGCTTACATTGGCCAATATACTGTTGTTCTTGGTCAGCATCACCAGGTCGCCGAGGCGGGGCATGCGCCCGTTTATGGGCGTAAAGGCGGCACTGTAGAAGTTCCGATTGAGCACGCGGTTGCCGTTGGAGTACACCGGGCGGGTGGTGGTGAGCAGGCCAACTGCGCCCCCTTCGGCATGCAGTAGCGCCAGCTCCGCGCCCGACGGCCGGCCCGGGTCGTCGTAGCGGCCGAACTCGCAGGTGGCGGTAAGCAGAAAGGTGAGGTTATCCTTGTTCTTCCAGTTACTGATCTGCGGCAGCGTGAGCACCTGCTCCGAGGCCCAGCTTACCTCATTGCCGTGGCCGGTATAGTTGGTGATCAGCGATCCCTGCTCCACGGCTTTATCCAAAGCGGCAGAGGCTTCCGGCACGCGCTGCCCGTTGGCCACAGCCTGCTGGGGGTACAGGTCGATGTATACTTTGTTGGGGGTATACTTGGGTTGATGGGCCACAAGGTAGTTGGCCAGGAACTCGGCGTCGTTCTGGTGCTCGTTGTAATCGCCATCATCAGCCACAAAGGTTATTCTACTGCGCCAGCTGCCAAAGTGGCTCGGGCTATCATAGTTGATGATCTTACTGACCATAGTAGCTGCCTCTGCTACTGTCCGGGCCGGAAGCCTGCCGATGCCGATGTCCAGTAAATGATCTCCCTGCGCATTTTCCGCCCACTCGCCTTCGTCCTCATCCAGAAAACCAAAGTAATCCTCAGAGCTATAGCTCGAAATCGGGTGCAGCGACTCCCTGGACTCATACACCGGCACCAGGTTGGTGTTATTGCGGATGCGGTCTTTGTAGTCGTAGGAGGCATCGCCGAAAAGCAGCAGGTACAGCACATCGCCCTCCGGTTTGCCGCTGCGGTTGTAGAGCATGCGCATAAAGTCGCGGATGGCGGTAACGTCCTGGGCCCCGGAGGAGAACTCGTTGTATACTTGCTGCGTGGTCACCACCTGCACCTCCATGCCGCTGTGCTGCGCCCGGTGGCTGGCCAGCCGCTGCGCCTCCTGCAGGAAAGCCGGGTGTGTCACGATCACAAAATCGAGGGAGCCACTTTGGTTGAGGCTGTGCAGGTTCTGGTTTTCCACACGGCCCACGGGGATGGGTTTGCTGCTGATACTCTGGAACACCACAAACTCGCGCAGCAAAGCAGTAGCCGTACTGAAGCTGCCATTGGTGTGCTGCTGACTTACAGGTAGGGCCGGGTTAGTGACATCCCAAATCGTAGCGTTGGCAGGCGCATCGGCAATAGCAAAGCGGCTGACGGGCTGATTTGTGCTTTGGATGGAGCGGAAGGCGGTTTGCTCACCGGAGAGTTTCAGCTGGCGCTCGTAGTGCAGCTCCAGGTAGTTCAAATAGCCCATGGCCGTGGAACTGCCGCCGGGGCTGAAATTGACCGTAGCCGTAAACCCGTTGCCGTTGCCAAGGCTTTGCTGGTTTATACGATAGGTTTTGGTGCTGTTGATGCCCTCGGGATGATACTTTTGGGTGCCGCGACCGGCAATGTCCTGCGTGCCGAGGGTTTGGTTGTTGAGCTGCACCATAAAGCTGCTACCGGTGGGGGAGTTGGCCATCAGCGCCGCTTCCAGCTGCACCTCCGTGCCTGCCACTACATCCGAGGCCGGGAAGTTGAAGCTACGGCTCGTCTGAAAAGAGTTGAACTCCTCGCCATACCACTCCCGGCCCGAGAACACCATGTTCTTCAGGTCCTGCTCATGAAAAAGCCGTTCGTTGTAGCTGGTTATACTTTGGGCTGGCCCTGCTGCCTGCCCGCGTGTGGCAATGCGTGCGCCGGGGCTGTGGTTGATGCGCAGGAAATAAAAAGCGGTGTCGGAGTAGACGTTATACGCGTGGCGGAAGCGCTTTTCGGCCTCGTCATACTTCCAGGCGTGAGGCCCCTGAGCGTAGAAAAGTATAAAGTCGGTATCATCAAACTTACCGTCTTCTTCGCCTACCACCGTGATGGCGTTTTCCTGCAGATCGTCGGGGCGGGGGGCGCTGTTGGGCTGGGGCAGTATGCCGCCGCCGTTGCCGTAAAGCTGGATTTTCCGGGAATCTATACTTTGGGGAGAGATGCCGAGCGCCTGCAGTACACTTTTATCAATCTTGTAGACGCCGCTTTTAGTAACGGCTAGTTTGTACCACTCGCCCTCGCTGAGCACCGAATTACCGGAGAAAGAAGTGGCGGCAGTGGTCTGTGCGGCAGCGTTCGTCAGGCAGGTAAGCAGACAAAGGGTGCATGCATAAACCAATCGCTTGTGCCACATCATAAGCAAGTATAAATTATGAAATGCTGCCTGCCCTACTTTAACGTATGGGCAGGCAGCATCCTTATAGCCTCATCAAAGATACGGCTAAAATGTTGGAATACAGCGGGGTCTATACTTGCTTCAGCTCGAAAGTATAAGACTCCATGATCAGGTTGGCCAGCAGCTTGCTACAGGCTTTCTCCACCTTCTCGCGGGCAATCTCCTCCGTCTCCGCCTCCAGGTTCAGGGTAATGTGCTTGCCAATGCGCACGTCGTCTACCTGGTCCAGGCCGAGGTGCTCCAGGCCCAGCAGAACGGCTTTGCCCTGTGGGTCGAGTAACTCAGGGCGGGGCATTACGTTGATTTCAGCAACAAATTTCATGATGTATGGGATGTTTTTTTGATGATAGACAATAGTACGTACAGCAGAATGATCAGCGGTATGGCTGCGAATTTAAGCATAGCTGCCAAGATAACCGCCAAGCCCAGGAAAATAAAGCGCACGGCGTTATCCTGCCATGTAAAGTTCTTGAACTTGAGGGCAAACAGCGGCAGCTCCGCCACCAGCAGGAACGAAAGTATAACCGTTAGCGAAAGCAGCACCACCGGGTTCAGGATGATCTCAAAGGCCAGCAGGCCCTCCGTGTCGAGAATCAGCGGCAGCGAGGCCACAAACAGCGTGCAGGCCGGTGTGGGCAAGCCAATGAAGGAGTCGGTCTGGCGGGTGTCGATGTTGAACTTGGCCAGGCGCAGCGCCGAGAAGATCGTGATCAGGAAGCCAAAAAAGGGCAGTATATCCGCAGGGATGCCCGGCACAGAAGCCTCAGCGCGTTGCAGCAGCATGAACATCACCGTGCCCGGCACCACCCCAAACGATACCATGTCGGCCAGCGAGTCGAGCTGCTTGCCAATTTCGGAGTAGGCGTGCATCAGGCGGGCCACCATGCCGTCCAAGAAATCGAACACGGCGGCCAGGCCCACCAGGTAAGCAGTGGTAACCAGTTCTCCTTGAAAGGCAAAGTACAGCGCCAGGCAACCCGAAAACAGGTTAAGGCAGGTGATGGTGTTCGGGATGTGTTTTTTCATGCAGCAGGTAGGGCGGCCGGGTTACCGCAGAAACGGGTTATACTTTTTCTCGTAGCCGATGGTGGTCTCCGGGCCGTGGCCAGGGTATACCGTCACCTCGTCGGGCAGCGTGAAAAGCTTTGTTTTTATACTTTGGATGAGCGTGTCGAAGTCGCCGCCGGGCAAATCGGTGCGGCCTATACTTTGGCGGAACAGCACATCGCCGCCGATCACGGTTTTGTCTGCCTGATTATAAAACACCACATGGCCCGGTGCGTGGCCCGGCGTAAAGAGCACCTCCAGCTCCGTGTTGCCGAATTTTATACTTTCGCCTTCCTTCAGGTAGGAGGCAGGCAGTTGCTCGGCATACAGCGGAAAGCCATAGTTAGCCGCGTAGGTCGGCACCGAACGCAGCACCTGCTCATCCTCCTGGTGTATCTCCAGCCCCACGTTGTAGGTATCAGCCACAAACTTGTTGCCCAGCACATGGTCGATGTGGCAGTGGGTGTTCAGCAGGCGCACCACTTTCAGGCTGTTGTCGGCAATGTACTTTTTCAGCTCCTCCTGCTCCTGCCGCTCGTAGCAGCCGGGGTCTACCACCACGCACTCTCGGGTGTCGTCGTGCAGCAGGTAAGTGTTCTCCTGAAAGGGGTTAAACGTAAGGCAGGTAACCTTCATAGCTTTCTTTTCTTGATGATCGGGTATGCGCAAAATCGTGCCTCTAAGTTACTAATTTACGCGGTACATCTCGTACCTTGGCCCTATGAAATACGATTTTATAGTGGTGGGCCATGGCCTGGCCGGCGCCATTCTGGCCGAAACCCTGCGCAGCCGTGGCAGTAAGGTGCTGGTGATCGACGAGCCCAAGGAGAACTCCGCCTCCCGCGTGGCGGCCGGTCTGCTGAACCCGGTGGCGGGCAAGCGCTTCGCCAAATCGTGGCTGGCTGATGCGTTTATACCTGCCGCCAATGCCTTTTACGAGGCGCTGGAGGCGCGCTACGGGCAGCAGCTGTTCTTCCACAAGCCTATCTATAAGATCTTCTCCTCCATAGAAGAGCAAAACACCTGGATGGCCAAGAGCGCCGGCGACAACTGGGGCGATTACATCCTGGCCACGCATACCCAAAGTATAAACCAGCCGGGCATCGATGATCCCTTTGGCGGCATCATGATCGGGCGGGGTGGTTTTTTGCACGTGTACGCCCTGCTCGACCTGCTCACCGAGGACCTGCTAAAGCAGGAGTTATACTTGCCCGAGCGGTTTGATATGGACGAGCTGCAGCTAACGGAGAGCGGGGTGAAGTATAAAAGTATAGCGGCCGATCAATTGATCTTCTGCGAAGGCTACCAGGTGGTGCACAATCCCTACTTTAAATGGTTGCCCATCCAGCCCACCAAAGGCGAAGTGCTGGAGGTACAGGCGGAGCAGAATTTCAGCCCGGAATGCATCTATAACAAAGCCGTTTACGTTGTTCCCGAAGGAGCGGGGCGCTTCATCATCGGGGCCACCTACGACTGGCGCAATCCCGACGAGGAGCCAACGCCGCAAGGGCAGGAGGAGCTTTCGGAACGCTTCCGGCAGATCACTTCAAAGCAGTTTAAGGTAACAGGGCATTGGGCAGGCATACGGCCGGCCGTGCGCGACCGCAGGCCCCTGGCAGGCACGCATCCCAAGTATAAACAGCTGAGCGTGTTCAACGGAATGGGCTCTAAGGGCGTGCTGATGGCGCCGTACCTGGCGCAGCGTTTTGCCGCCGCCCTGGCCGGCGAAGAGGAGGTAATGCCGGAGATACACATTTTTAGATATTTATCGTTATATTACGCGTATACAGACCAACAGAACCAGCAACCTTAAGCGCATGCGTCTTACCTCCAGATTTCTACCGCTGTTCATCCTTTGCCTCCTGGCGGCTTCTGCTGTGCAGGCGCAGCCTAATGTAGATGCGTTTGGCAAAAGCCGGATACAGTATAAGAACTTCGACTGGAAGCTCTACAGCACCCAGAACTTTAACGTGTACTTCTACCAGGGCGGGCAGGAGGGGGCTATAAACGCAGCGGCGTATGCCGAGCGGGAACTCAAGCGCATCACCAGCCTCATCGGCTACTATCCTTACGCCAAGATCACGCTCATACTTTACAACTCCCCCTCCGACCTGCTGCAGAGCAACATCGGCCTCAACAACGACCAGTACCAGACCGGCGGCGAAACGCTGTTCATGAAGAGCAAGATTGAACTCGCTTACGGAGGCACCCAAACAGAATTTAAGCACGACCTGAACTACCAGCTCACGGAGCTGCTGATGAACGACATGATGTATGGCGGCAGCCTGAAGGAGGCCCTGCAGAGCAGCTACCTGCTGCGCCTGCCTGAGTGGTTCATCACCGGGGTATCAGCCTACACGGCAGAGGGCTGGAGCCTGGAGATGGACAGCTACATGCGCGACATGCTGCTCAAGCAGCAGGGAACCCCGAAACCGGAGAAGATTTTCCTCAAGAGCCCCAGGCTTACCGGCCAGAGCGTGTGGAACTACATTGCCGAGCGCTACGGCTACACTGCCATCCAGAACATCCTCAACCTGACCCGCATCACCCGCGACGTGGAGATCGGCATAACCAGCAGCCTGAACATCCCTTACAAGCGCTTTCTGCAGGATTGGTACAACTACTACGTGCAGATAAACACCAGCTCGGAGAGCCCCCTGGTGCAGCTGCCGGAGGGGAGCAAGCTGTTTAAGAAGAACAAGGAAGGCCACTTTTACGGCAAACCCACACTAAATCCGGACGGCACCATGCTGGCCTACGTGAAGAACGACAACGGCATCTTCAAGATTTTTGTGCAGGACGTGCGCTCGGGCAAGGACCGCGTGGTATGGCGCGCCGGCTACAAGAACCTGGACCAGCGCGTGGACTTCGACATGCCGGTGCTGGCCTGGCGCTCAAACGCGCAGCTGGGCTTCATAGAGTCGAGGAGAGGGAAGATCGTGCTGCGCCAGGTGGATGCCCGCAACCGCTATTCCTTTGTGCCGTTCTACGAGAACCTGACCACGCCTGCCGCCACGCTGGAGCAGTTCGTGCACGTAAACAGCATGGACTACGCAGAAGATGGGCAGTCTATCGTCATCAGCGCCGTGCGCAATGGCCAAACCGATTTGTTCATACTTAATGCTAATGGGCGGCTGCAGCAACAACTCACGAACGACATCTTCGACGACATCGATCCGGTGTACCTGCACCATAACGGAGGCATCGCCTTCAGCTCCAACCGCTGGCAGGATACCGCCGCCACAGCCGCAAAACCCGACTTCAACAGCATAGTCAACAACTACGATATCTTCCTGCTGCAGCAGGAGGGGCCGGACGGCAACGTGCGGCAGCTCACCAGCTCCATTGCCAGCGAGGTAAGACCGCGCCCCACTGCCGATGGCAACCTGGTATACCTGGGCGAGGAAAGCGGCATACGGAGCGTGTACCGCTACGACCTGGGCACCGGCGCCAGCACGCCGGTTACCAACTTTGTGCAAAGTATAGAGCAGTACGATTACGTGCCGTCGGCCAATGTGCTGGCGGTGGTGGCCGCCGATGAGGGCAATAGCTTTGTATACCTGCTGCCAAACTACGCCGCTTCCACGCTGGACGCGCTGCCAAAGACCTCCCGCCAGATCATACTGGAGACCCGCGCCCGCACCACGCAGGAGGCCGCTGCCGCTGCCACGCGCCGCAGGCTGCTGGAGCAGGAGAAACGCACACAGGGCACTGTACGCGAGGAGGGGGAGATCAACATAGAGGATTATGAGTTTAACGATGCCCAGCGGCAGGCGCAGCAGCAAAAGCGCAACACGGCACCTGTGCGCAGGGCCGGCAGCAGCAGCAACGGCATAGACTTATTGGGCCCGCTGGACTACGACCTGCGCTTCAGCGTGCAGGAGATCATCACCTCGGTACATGCCGACCCGTTGCTGGGCTTTGGCCTGGTGGCCGGCGTGGAGATGGCGGACCTGTTCGAGAACCACCGCATCCGGGGCACGGCCTTTATGCGCACCGACTTCGAGACGAACAACTTCTTTGCCGAGTACATGAACCTGACCAGCCGCGTGGACCTGGGCGTGCAGTTTGAGCGCTCCACGCTGCGCGGAAGCCTCCTGAACGCGCCCGGCTCTATCGTGAACTTCACCAAAAACGAGCTGACGCCGGTGTTGAAATTCCCCTTCAGCCATAGCACCAGCCTGCACCTGAAGCCAAAGTTCGTCAGCACCCGGTTTACCTTTAAGAACGATTTCTCGATTCCGGACACGGTGGAGACTTTCTGGGGAGGCAATGCCGAACTGGTGTATGACAACAGCGTGATCACGGGCGTGAACCAGCGGGAGGGAACCCGCTTTAAGGTAGGATTTATGGCCTTGAAGGGCTTTGAGGGCTCGCAGGGCGATTTCAACAAGTTTTATGCGGACTTCCGGCATTACCTGAAAATTCACCGCCAGATCATACTTGCCACGCACGTGAGCTACGGCAGGTTCTTCGGCAACTCGGCCAAGAAATTCCTGATCGGCGGTATGGACAACTGGCTGCTGGCCGACGAGGACGATGAGGCAGAGCTGAACGACGTGCAGGTAAATTCACCGGCCGACCTGTTTTATCTGGAATACGTCACGCCGCTCCGGGGCTTTAACTTTAACGTGCGCAGCGGCAGCAACCACCTGCTGGCCAACGCCGAGCTGCGCATTCCCATTGTGCAGTACCTGTACAATGGCCCCATTGGCTCCGGCTTTTTCCGTAACCTGCAGCTCACGGCCTTTGCCGATGCCGGTTCTGCCTACAGCGGCGCCAACCCCTTCTCGGGCGATAACTCCATCAACACGCGTATCACCGGAGGCTCCACAGGGCAGCTGAATGTGGACAAGTTCGACATCACGGTGATCAACTACCGCAACCCCTTCCTGGTGGGGTATGGCTTTGGCGCCCGCACCACGCTGCTGGGGGTATACGGCAAGCTGGACGTGGCCTGGGGCGAGGCCGAGGATAACCGCGTAGGCCCTAAGTTCTACGTAACACTGGGCTACGACTTCTAAAGACAACCACACCACCGGATGAACCGCAAAGCCAAACGTTTTGGCCTGGGCACGCTGCTGTTGCTGGGCCTGCTGGCCGCCTGGATACACATGGCCGACAAAAACTATGTGTACAGAGCCCTTGTCTACAACTTCGCCGATATAGATGATAACACTATTTTTGAGCAGCGCGAGATAGCAGCACCCGCCGCCGGGCAGCCGTGGCCGCTGGCAGAGAAGTATAACCGGGTAGAGCAGCCATCGGAACTGAAGCAACTGCACAAGGAACTGGAGTCGGTGGCGTTTCTGGTGGTGAAGGATGATTCCATACTTTACGAACAATACTGGGACGATTACTCCGGGGAGTCGCTGAGCAACTCTTTCTCGATGGCTAAAAGCATCGTGAGCATGCTGGTGGGTGTGGCGATAAAGGAGGGGAAGATTAAAAGCGTGGAGCAGCCCGTGGGCGATTTTCTGCCTGATTTCCGGAAGGGCGATAAGGCCAGGATCACGATAAAGCACCTGCTGTGGATGAGCTCTGGCCTGAATTGGGAGGAATCCTACGTCAACCCCCTTTCCATGACAACCGAGGCTTACTATGGCTCCGACCTGGAGAAGCTCATCAAGCGGCTGGATGTGGAGGAGGCGCCGGGGCAGCGCTGGTCCTACAAAAGCGGCGATACGCAGGTGCTGGCTTTTGTGCTGCAACAGGCCACCGGCAAAAGCCTGAGCGCGTACGCCGAGGAGAAACTGTGGAAACCGTTGGGCGCTGCCTGGGACGCGGAGTGGAGCGTGGACCAGCCAGCAGGCATCGAAAAGGCCTACTGCTGCTTCTTCTCCAATGCCCGCGACTTCGCCCGCCTCGGCCGGCTATACCTGCAAAACGGCATCTGGAACGGCGATACCATCGTGCCGCCGGCGTATGTCAAAGCCTCGCTCACCCCCAACGGCCTCACCAACGCCTCTACCGGTAAAAAAGTAGACTTCTACGGCTACCAGTGGTGGCTGATGCCCCACTACAAGGGGCAGAATATCTTTTACGCCCGCGGCATTTTAGGACAATACCTGATCATGATACCGGAAAAGAACGTCGTGATCGTGCGGCTGGGCAAGCAGCGCGGCGAGCGCGTGGGCGAGCACCCCGGGGAGGTGATGACCATGATCGATGCGGTGAACAAGATGGTGAAGTAAGTATAGCTAAGACTTTGTTATACTTCTCTGAGAACGGGCCATCAAATATGAAGTATAAAGTATAAATCCCGCTGCCATTCATACTTTGAACAGCAGCGGGATTTATACTTTTGCACCGGTTATACCTTACGAGAGCTTGTCGGTAACCACGGCATAGTGCGGGTCTTCCAGGATGTTCACATCAATTACCTGCGCGGCATTTTTGAGCAGCAGCCGGCAATCCGGGCTCAGGTGTTTCAGGTGCAGTTTTTTCCCGGCTTTCTGGTACCGCTCCGTCAGTTTGTTCAGGGCCTCTATGCCCGACATGTCCGCTACGCGGCTTTCCTTAAAATCAATGATCACCTCCTGTGGGTCGTTCTGCACATCAAACTTCTCGGCAAAGGCTGCAACAGAGCCGAAAAACAGCGGTCCGTAAATCTCATAATGCTTTACCCCATTTGCATCCACATACTTTCTGGCCCTGATGCGCTTGGCACTTTCCCAGGCAAATACCAGCGCCGAGATGATGACCCCAATCAGCACGGCCAGGGCCAGGTTGTGTAGCCAAATTGTGATAACAGCCACCAGTATGCCTACAAACACATCCTGTTTCGGCATTTTGTTGATGATCCGGAAGCTGATCCACTCGAATGTGCCAATGGCCACCATCACCATTACCCCTACCAGCGCCGCCATCGGAACTTGCTCAATAACAGGGGCGCCAACAAGTATGATTACAAGTATGGTAAGGGCCGCCACAATACCCGCCAAACGCGCCCTGGCCCCAGCCGAGAGGTTCACCAGCGTTTGCGCGATCATGGCGCAGCCGCCCATCCCGAAGAAAAAGCCGTTCAGCAGGTTGGCGCTGCCCTGGGCTATACTTTCGCGGTTGCCATTGCCCCGGGTGCCGGTAATCTCGTCCACCAGGTTCAACGTCAGCAAGCTTTCCGTGAGCCCTACGCCGGCCATGATCAGGGCATAAGGAAAGATAACCTGCAGCATCTCCAGCGTGAGCGGCACCTGCGGGATATGGAAAGGTGGCAGACTACCGCTCACGGCGGCAATGTCCTGCACCAACTTGGTGTCGATGCCAAAGCCCAGCACTACCCCAAATACTACCATAATGGCGACCAATGATGGCGGAACAGCTTTGGTAACGCGCGGCAGCAGCACAATGATGGCGATCGTCAAGGCTACCAGCCCGAGCATGGTCCAGAGGGCGGAGCCTGTTAACCATACTTCCTCCCCGCCAGCCACGGCCTTAAACTGCTCCATCTGCGACATGAAAATGATGACGGCCAGGCCGTTCACAAAACCATACATCACCGGCTGCGGCACCAGGCGGATAAACTTGCCCAGCTTAAACAAGCCCACCAGGATCTGCAGAACACCAGCCAGCGCCACGGCCGCAAACACATACTCCAACCCATGCGACTGCATCAGGGCGATCAACACGACCGCTGTGGCGCCCGCCCCGCCTGAGATCATGCCTGGCCGACCACCGAAAACTGCCGTTACCAAGCCCATGATAAAGGCGGCGTACAGACCCACCAAAGGGGGAAAACCGGCAAGTATAGCGAAAGAAAGAGACTCGGGAATCATGGTCATGGCGACCGTGAGGCCCGCCAACACCTCAATTTTATAATCGACTTTTTGGCTGAAGTCGAACAGCCGGAGGTATTGCTTCATGGTATGGATCGGGAAATATCGGAGCGGGGAACGGTGAGGGCAGCAGGGGCAAACGTTTTCTTGCCACGCCTCCTAAGGCGCTAAACTATAAACTGTTATGCTGCACCAGAGGAAGTATGGCACAGGCATCAACACCCCCAAAACCTTGGGAAACCCGCTCTTAAAGTATAAAATAGGGTAAAATAAAAGAACAGCCGCTGGTGCAGCTTGCTATTTGCCGTTACAGCAGAAAAGTATACTTGGCCAGGCAGAATCAAGGCGGGGTAAGCGGCATAAGGTATAGCGTCTTTTTATTGGGCTACAAAAGTATGGAATTTCTGCTTAAAAGCATGAGGTAGACCAGCAGCGTTGGTTTACCTAAGGAAGCTGGCTGTTTTTATAGAAGCCAAAAAGCCCCGGCTAATTGCTTAACCGGGGCTTTTTGGCTCTTAAAGTATGATTTAGCTAAACTAGGCGTTCACCAGGTTCAGGATAGACTCAAAAATAGCGCGGCCATCGGTGTTGCCCAGTTCCGGGTCCACGGCGCGCTCCGGGTGCGGCATCATGCCGAACACGTTCTTCTGCTCGTTGCTTACGCCGGCAATGTTGAGCAGGCTGCCATTGATGTTGTAGATGTCGTGCGTGTCGGCGATGTTGCTGCTGTACTTGAACATGATCTGGTCGTTGTCCTCCAGCTTGCGCAGCGTTTCCTTATCGGCGTGGTAGCGGCCTTCGCCATGCGCCACCGGAATTTTATAAGCCTTTTTCAGGTCCAGGTTGCGCGTGGGCAGCAGGTTGGTGGTAACCGGCCTGATGTACACGTTGTCGCAGATAAACTTCTGGTTGGCGTTGCGCAGCAGGGCGCCCGGCAGCAGCCCGGCCTCCGTCAGTATCTGGAAACCGTTGCAGATGCCCATCACGTAGCCGCCGCGGTTGGCGTGCTGCACCACCTCCTGCATAATAGGGGAGAAGCGCGCAATGGCACCGGAGCGCAGGTAGTCGCCGTAAGAGAAGCCACCTGGCAGCAGTATAAAATCACATCCTTGCAAATCGTGGTCTTTGTGCCACAGCTTTACGCATTCTTGCCCCATGCCAAGGCTTATGGCATCAACAAGGTCTTGGTCGCAGTTGGACCCCGGAAAAACGACTACACCAAATTTCATGGTTCAAAGTTAAGGAATTTCTACGTGCACCGCACACAATTAGCAACGGCTTTTAACCAGCTTTAGCACCGCTTGCTGCACAATTTTAAAGAATTATACCTACTTTTGCCAAAGTATCATTTTATAAAGAGCTTATGTTGCAGTCCATGACAGGCTTTGGCAGTGCCCGCCTCGATGCCGACCAGTATTGTATCTCCGTAGAGATCCGCTCGCTCAATTCCAAAAGTATGGACCTGAGCGTGCGCACGCCAAAAGTACTATCCGACAAGGAGTACGAGATCCGGAACATGGTGCAGAAGGCGCTGGTGCGGGGAAAGGTGAGCGTAAACGTGGAGCTTACGAAGAACAAAACGCAGAAGGCGCGCAACACGGTGAACAAGGAGCTGCTGAAGGCCTACTACACCGACCTGAGCGAGGTAGCCGACCAACTGAGGGCCGACAAGGGAGAGCTGTTCAGGCTGGCCCTGCACATGCCCGAGGTGCTGCAGCAGGAGGAGCAGGACGAGGAAACCGCTGAGGCAGAGTGGAGCCTGGTGCAGCCGCTGCTGCAGGAGGCGCTGCAAAGTATAAACATCTTCCGGGCCGATGAGGGCAAGGCGCTGACGGCAGAGATCATGTCGTACATCGACCGCATCCGTATCCTGCTGTCCGAGATAGAAAAGCATGACCCGGTGCGCATGGAGCAGATCCGTACCCGCATCCGTGGCCACTTGGCGGAGATATCCACCTCCGAGCATTTTGACCAGAACCGTTTTGAGCAGGAGATGATCTATTATATGGAGAAGCTGGACATAGCCGAGGAGAAGGTGCGCCTGGTAAACCACCTGCACTACTTCACGGAGACGGTGTACCTGCCGGAGCCAACCGGCAAGAAGCTGGGCTTTATCTCGCAGGAGATCGGCCGTGAGATCAACACCATCGGTTCCAAAGCCAACGACGCCACCATTCAGCATCATGTGGTGGAAATGAAGGAGGAACTGGAGAAAATAAAAGAGCAGATCAACAACATCCTGTAAGTATAACTTGCAAGTATAAAAGCCGGAGGCGCTGTAACATTGTTGCAGCGCCTCCGGCTTTTTAGATTTATGGCTGATGATTAATGTGCTTCTGTCGTCATCAGCTCCTCTGCAAAGTCAGTTATCAACCTGAACACCTCCGGGGATTTGGTGAGCGGCAGCTGGGCGGCGTGGTCCTGCGGGTTGTGGTAGGCGGCGGTTCCGCCCAAAGTATAAAAGAAGAACGCCGGCACGCCAGCCTCTGAGAAAGGGTAGTGGTCGGAGTTGGCGGCCTTGCCCCGGCTCTTGATCTGGGGCAGGTAGTGGTGCTGCCCGTTGAGGTGTTGCAGCAGTTCAAACTCCTGCGTATGTACCTGGCCGTTCACCACCATCAGGCCATCGTCGCCGGTGCCCAGCAGGTCCAGGTTCAGAAGGAAGGAAATTTGTTTGAGCGGGAAAAGCGGGTTTTGTACGTAATGGAAGGAGCCGAGCAAACCGGCCTCTTCGGCGGCAAAGGCGATAAACAGCATACTATACTTGGGTTGGTTTTCGGGGCGGCTGTAGTGCTGCGCCAGCTCCAGCAGCATGGCGGTGCCGCTGGCGTTGTCGTTCGCCCCTGGGAAGTATACTTCCCTGCCCTGGCTCCCCAGGTGGTCGTAATGTGCGGTAAACACCAGCACCGAGTCCGGCTGTTGGCTTCCCCGGATAAAGCCGATCACGTTCTGCGCCTGGTGCTGCGGGTTCAGGTCGGCCAGCACCTCAAAGTATACTTTCTTCGCCTGCTGCGGCCATGCGCGCTGCAGCACCTCCAGCACCGGCACCACCTCCTGCTGCCTGGCTACGGTGGTGAGCAGGTTGTTGGGCTGAAGTATGATATGCACTTTTGCCTGCTGCAGCAGTTGCTGGTAATGCGCCGGTAGCCCGGCCAGCCGCTTCTGCTCCCGCTGCGGGTATACCAGGGCTACTTTAGAGAAATCCTTGCGAAAGAACCTTTGGGCTGCTTTGGCGTCGCTAAAGATGAGCGTATCCAGCGGCAGCACGTTGGCCTTTCCTGCCCCCGAGCCGGAAGCGGAATTTGCCACAAAATCCTGCCCCGGCACCAGCGCCTGCCCGTTTACCTGCAGCTGCGGCGTCTCCACAATGCGGTTCACCGGAAAACGGAATTTCTGAAAGTATGAATCTCCCGCAAAAGGTTTCAGGTCCATCTTCTTAAAGCTGTTTTTAATATACTCCGCCGCCTTCAGATCCCCATCAAAAGTATAGCCCCGGCCATACATGCTTTTGGAGGTAAGGGTGTCCACAGTTTGGCGTACCCGCGCCATGTCCTGCGCCGGCAGCAGGGTAGGGGCAACCAGGCCGAGCAAGAGGAGGAAAGTATACAGCTTGTTCATGGAGCTAAGATAGGGGATAATCCGGAGTGTGAGAGCAAGGGTCCAACCAGCCCTGGTTTCACCCCACCCCAGCCCTCCCCTAAGAACAGGGGAGGGAGCTAGTACCGGGTCGAACCACCCCTGCCCCTCAGAGCTACGCTCGCTACCTTCGAACTCGCGCTCTCGATAGTCCAGGAGGGGAACTCTGTAACTGCTATAACCAAAGTATAAATTCTATAGCTGCTGGTACCGCTCGGACAGGTCACGACCTGTCCCTACAAAGTATAATCTCCCCCCTCTGGAGAAGGGAATACTACACTTATTATACTTTTTTGTCATCTCAAATGAAATGAGAGATCTATCCGAAATTCTAAATAGATCTCTCATTTCATTCGAGATGACAAAAGCTGTGGCTATCGAACTGATACCCAGTCCTTGGGTTGAGCGCCTTGTGAGATCCGGTGCCCGTCAAGGGCAGCCGTAGCGCAGCGGAGGCAGGAGGGAACACAGCGCGATGCCAAAGGACGAGCCCTCTCGGGCTTGAGAGCACCAAAGTATGAGATGAAACAAGTCGCTTGTAAGGCTGGAGGATGAACGGAAGCTAATAAGGATAGCTTAGTAAAAATGGAAGGAAGCAACGGCTATGAAAGTATAGCCAAAGTATAAAAGGCACAAGCGGACGCTTGCGCCAGCAGAAGTAAAAAGTATAGCCGAAGTATAAGTATGGCTTTTCAAGCTAGTCGAGTTACAAACTCGATATCATAAAAGGACACAAGTCTGAAGACTTGCGCCAGAGAGGTTGGGGAGTATAAAAGTATAAGTCGAAAGGAAAAGTATAAACAGCGGCTGAAACCTGCTTACACCCTACTACCACACATAAATCAGCTTGAACAGCACAATACCCAGCAGGCAGCCGATGGTGTTGGCGAGTACATCAATAATATCACCTTGGCGGCCATTGATAAAGAGGTGCTGCAGCAGCTCAATGGAAATACCGAAGAGGGTGCTGATAAGAAGGCTGGTGCGGACAGCGTAGCGGTGCAGTTTGGGGTAAGTAAACTGCTTGGACATGCCCACGATCATCAGGAAGCAAAGCACGCAGAACATAAAAGCGTGCGCAAAGGAATCGAAAGAAAGAAGATCCCAGGCAGTGAAAGCGGAGGGAAGGGAGGAAGAGGGCAGCAGTGTCGTCAGCAGGATCACTGCTGCCCACATAATGGTGAATAGGTTGTAGCGAAGGATCAAAACTACTCCTATACGTTAGCGTTATTGACCGATCGCCTCGCGGTAACCTTCAGCTGTCAGCAGGTCGGCTACCTGGCTTGTGTCACCTATAGACATTTTAATGATCCAGCCTTCGCCATAAGGATCAGAGTTCACCAGCTCGGGGTTGTCCTCCAGCTTCGCGTTGAACTCCTGCACCGTGCCGCTCAGTGGGCTAAACAGGTCAGAAACAGTCTTAACGGCCTCTACTGTGCCAAACACATCGTTCTGGTTGATGTCCTTGTCTACCGTGTCGATGTCAACGTAAACGATGTCGCCAAGCTCGCTCTGAGCAAAGTCAGTGATGCCAACGTAAGCTACGTCGCCTTCTACGCGTACCCACTCGTGGTCTTTGGTATACTTTAGGTTTTCAGGTAGGTTCATGTGATATGTGTTTTTAGATTACTTCTCAAAAATACGCCCTTTTTCTGAATGCAAAAACTTTATTGCAGGCTTACCCGCAACTGAACGCCGCCCTCGGTGACACTGTTGCGGAACGAGGTGGATATTTTCGGATCCGACACCGTGCGCAATACATAGAACTGCAGGTTAAGCCGCTGGCTCAGTACGTAGTCTATGGTTGGGCGCAGCTGCAACTGGCGTGTACCATTCGTTATCTGGTTCTGGCTGCGCTCCACGCCGGTATTATTGTCGGTGGAGATGGCGCGCTGCACCGTCTGGTTATCGCGTACCTGCAGGTCCATGCGCATGGTCAGTTCGTTGTCCAGCGTGGTGTTGGTAAACGGCAGCTTAAAGCTGGTGGTGGTGTAGCCGAAGCCTACCACGTAATCCTTCACGTTCGTTTCGGTGATCTGTGCATTCGTCAGGTTCAGCGACAGGTTTCGCTCCAATTTATACTCCAGCCGGCCGGTAAGGTTTGTTTTCGTCCGGAAGTTAACGCCCAGCAGCGGCGCCAGGCGCTCAATCACCGTCAGCTGGTTCACGATAAAGTATGGCTCGATGCGGCCAAACTCGTTCTTCTGCGTCGGGAAGCCCTCCGGCTCCAGTTGGTAAGCCAGCGAAGTGGAGTAGCTGGTAATGTTGTAGCTGGAGTTATAGGCATGTAGCAGGCTGATCTGGCTGAACCATTTCTGGAAGAGCGGCAGGCGCTCCAGGCCATTGTAGGTCACGCTCCAGTTCGGAATCGGCAGGCGGCTGAACGGGTCCTCGTGCTTGGCCTCGTAGCCGTTTATCTCACGGCCCTGGTAGGCGTACAGGAACGACTTGAGCAACACATCCTGCGAGTTGAGGCTATACCCGGAGTCGCCAGCGGCGGTATTGGCGGCCGTCAGTTTGTCGCGCACCACATGGCGGTTTCGGATAAACTGCTCAAAGGCATCAGACAAGCCATCGTCGGTAGACTCGAACAAGGTGCCCAGCGCCATAAACGAGGTGCTGAACGCGCCGGAGGTAAACGGGTTCTGGCGCTGGTCTTCGGTACCCACGTTGCCAAAGTCATCAAACTCCTTGCGATAGAACACTTCCTCTATCTCAGACTTGGCGCGGCGCACATCCACCGTTACGGTAAAGTTGCGGAACGGCTCCAGGTTGGCGCGCCCGGTAAAGGTCTCGCTCAAAATACCGCTGAACGGCGTGTTGAGGTACTGGCTGCTGTCGGTGTACCAGCCGTGGCGGTTCATGCGGCTGTAGAGCTCGTGCAGGTCGTACTGTTTGCCAAGTATAAACGGCAGGCCGGGGGCCTCAAAACGATCGTCAAAACCAAACAGATTTGTCTCCGGCAGGTAGCCGGGCAGCATAGAGCCACGGTTCTCGAGGTAAGTTACGTTCAGCGAGCGCGTCATCATCAGCACCCGGGCCAGCCCTCTAAGGAACTTCATCTGAGACGGGGCCTTGGCAGCCGTCGTGTCGTTAGCTGTTGCCTGGGCTGGCTTGGCCGGCGTTGGCGTGTTCACGGCTTTCAGGAACTTCACCTTGTTGTAGAGTTTTACCAGGTCCATACGGCCGTTCACGCTAAACTCCACGCTGTTCTCGGCCGTGTTGCCCAGCCTGAACGTGGTATCCTGGTTCAGGGCCGTGGAGCCGGCCGTCCAGATGTAGGTGGTGGCGTAGCGGGTGTCGGCGCTCAGCCAGTCCGTGAGCGGGAACTTGTCGAGCGGCAGTTTATAGTTCAGGGCGATGAGCTGGTTAAAGTTGGTGTTGCGCCCTCCGCTCAGCAGGTTCTCCCGTATCGTCTTGTTCTTGTACTGCAGGGAGTCGATTTCGCTGTTGATACGTCCATCGGGCTCATCCACCACCGAGCGGTTGGTGGCCGTGTAGTCCAGCGCGAGGCTCTTGGTCAGGTCCCAGCGCATGTCGTAGATGCGGTTAAAGAAGAACGACTTTTGGAACACCGGCTCGATGCCACGCGTGGTGACAAAGCGCGTTTCCGGGTCCGGACGCTGCAGGTATGTCTCGTTGTAGAATCGGTTCAGGTCCGCGCGGAACGAGAAGCGGCTTGGCAGCAGCGAGAAGTTAAAATCCTTGATCAGGCGCAGGTAAGGCGAGTTCAGCTTCTCGCTGTTGGCAAAAGGCTGGTAGCTTCGAGGCGTGTTATCGAAAGTATAGGCCAGGCCGCCGGTATAGGTCTTGGTATAGTCGCGGTCGGTCTCGATGTCGGAGAACATGCGCTCGGAGTAGGAATAGGACACGGCGAAGTTCTCGATATCGTAAATACGCGCTTTGGCCTCCGGGTTGGTGCGCTCCTTGCGCACGTTCAGCAGGCTTATACTTCTGCGCGTCTCCCGGGTAATTACCTTCTGCTTATACTCCTCGCGGGCATCGTCCTCATTAAATTTGGTCAGCGACTGCTCCAGCGGCATGTCCTTGTCCAGCGGGTCGTACTGCGGCTGGGCCGAGGTGACGCCATACTGCACCGTCATCGGCACTTTAACGCCCCACTGCTCGGGCAGGAACTTATCCAGCACCATGTTGGCACTCACGTCAAACTGGGCAATATCCTCACGGGAGCGCAGCGAGAGCGGCTGCTGCAGGCCTCCAAAGCCCACGGTCGTATAGCCCCCGGTGGCGGTTACGTTGGCAAAGTCGGCCAGCTTGGCGTTCAGGCGGGCGTTGGAGGCCCAGCCGGTGCGGTTCACAAAGTCAGTCACGCGCAGCTCGTTCACCCAGATACAGGCCGAGTGTGAGCGGGCATCCGAATTTGCCTCAGACGGGTTGCGGATACCGATCATGATACCTTCCACCTCGCTGAAGTCCGGGTTACCTACCACGCGGATCAGCTTGCCGTCGGCCGTGGGTACCTCATAAGGTACAAAGATACTGCCCGGTGCGTTGATATTACGTGCTGCCTTGGCATCCACCAGCTCCTGCAACGGAATGTTGACCTCGTTCTCCGTTGGCCAGACTGATTCTGCTGTATTGCTGCCGGGAGGCGTGAACTTGAGCGGCACCACGTACTCGTAGTAGTTTTGGGTAAAGTCTGTGCCGATACGGATAAAAGCCTGCACCTCCCCGTCCCGTATACCCGGCTCATCCGACTGGGCGTGGATGAACATCTTCAGCTGCTTGTAGGCCAGCAGGTCCAGGGAGAGGTTCTTGAAGACAGCCTTCGAGAAGGAGTCCTTCAGGTCTTCCACGCACAGCTGCAGCGACTGCTCGTTCTGGCGGCGGTCGTTGGTGGAGGCGTAGTCGCGGAGGCGGTTGATGCCCGGAGGCACCACGTAGGGGATGTTATTTTCAGACACCTGGTTGTTCGGGCCGTTCTCCTCGATGTTCACGGTCGATACGGTAAAGCTGCGGGCATCGTCGGTACAGGTAAGGCAGGGCACCCCTTCGGTCAGCGGCTGCTCAAACTTGCGCCACTGGTTGGCCACAAACTGGAACTGCGCCATACGCACCACCACCGGATCGGCAAAGCCCGTCATGTACAGGCGCATAAAGCGGATCGATTTAAAGCCGTTGATATTGCCCACGGCACCTGTTGGCTGGCGCACCGGCACCCGGAACTGGTACCACATGGCCCCGCCTTCGCCCTCCACGGCATCCACAATATAGTTCTGCCCTACCTCCAGCTGTCCCGGCGCCAGGTTGATTTTATACTCATAGTACTGTTCCAGGTCTGTGATGACGTTATCGCCGTTCAGGTCTTCCTTGTCCGGGTAGGCGTAGTTGGCAAAGCGGCTGTTCTCCGGCGAGTTGTTCTCCATGCCGTTGAAGTTCTTGTAGCGCTGCAACACGCCTGCGTTCTGCTGGTCATACACCGGATCGAGGTGGTGGAAAAAATTGTCTGCCGATGGGTCGTCTATAACGGATTGTGGCGGCGCGCCCGGGATGCGGCTTAGAAAAGGGTCCTGGAAATGGGTGCGTTCATCAGCATCATTCAAGCCATCCAGGCCGATGTCCTGCCGCTGCCTGCCGCCAGGTATGCCCGTAAAGGCATCGGTGAGGAACTGCTGCTGTGTTACGCGGCCCCAGATGGTCGTCTCCAGGTTCTGCACATCGCTGGCATCGGCGGGCAGGCCGTTCTCAAAGGCGTACTCGTTGTCTTTCAGGATGTCTTCGGATACGTTGCCCAGGTTGAGCACCAGCTGCCCGGGGTCCTTGGGGTTAACGTTGCCGCCAAAGGCACCATCTCTGCCTTTAGGGCCCGCCATGAACGGATCCATCATCCAGAACTCCATGTACTCGATGTTGGCATTGTCGAAGTCGGTATCGAAGGAGATTTCGCGGCTGATACCGCCCCAGTTGTTGCGCGGGTCATTAGCCAGCAGGCCCTGTGGCGTCAGGTTTGGGTTATAGTTGTACTGGCCACGCTCGCGCGGATAGTAGGCCAGGTCAAAGGTATACTCGTAGCTGGTAGAAACCTCCGCATCACGCCCCTTAAAGACCTCGGTTCTGCGCACAGGGCGCACGTAATGGTTCTCCAGTTCCTGATCTGTGATGTTGTCCGGTTTCAGGTTATTGCTGTTGCGGTAGAAGATCTGGTCGATGGTGTACCAGGCCATTTTAGCGCGGTTGTAGGAGAATTCCAGCCCCTCGCCGGTTGTAAGCGGGGCAGGGGTAGCGGCCACGCGCCAGGTGCTGTTGTTAAAGCCGCCCAAACTGTACGGCGTCTCAGCTCCCTCAAAGTCGTCTAAGTAGGAAGCACCGTCCTCGTTGGCGTTGGATTTGGACTTGGCCGGCACGAGCTGCGCAAACTCACTGCTGAAGGTAATCAGCGAGGGAGCCTTGGTCTGTATCAATGGAATGGCATCCACAAAGCGCGTCAGCATCCGCGACTCCTTCTGCAGATTCACATCAAAGCCGTAGATGGTGTTGTTCGTCGGCTCGTCACCTATACTGACGCGGTTGATAAAGGTCTGCTCGTTGAGGTGCAGCACCGTAGCGCCCAGGTTCACATCGTCGTTGAGGCGGTAATCGAAGCGGGCGCCCAGCATGGTGCGCGGCTGAATGTTGAGCAGCTCGGCCTTCTCGTAGGTCACGCGCAGGTCGTTGGCCGAGTTCAGGTAGCTCGGGTTCAGCACTTTGATGCGGCCCAGGTCGTAGAATACCTGGTAATCGGTGCCCTCCTGCAGCCGCGTACCGCCAGAGTACACGGCCACAGAGCCCTCGGCAATCTGGAAGCCCGGCAGCATGATCTCGTCGGTAGCCGTGGAGCGCACCCTGCCCTTGATGTAAAACTTTGCTTTTACGTTATTCTGCTGCACATCGGTCTGCGTCTGCTCATACAGCTCCTGGAACACATACTGCTCGATCAGGTTCGGGTAACCCTCCAACTTGCTGGCCAGGTAATCGCCGAAGGGCTCCACCTGCGGGAAATATATCCGGCCGCTCTCGGTATCGATGGTGATGCCGGGCAGGAAGTCGAAGTTGCCGTCGCTTGGCTTATCGTTGTTCGAGTTTACGTTGTCGAGGTTGAGCACCTCCACCAGCGGGATGTTCTGGATCGGACTTGGCTCTTTTATACTTGTCAGGTCCACGCCTGTCTCATCATCCTTGTAAACGACCTGCAGCTTGAAGTCCTCGCGGTTTATCTGCGTGGCATCCAGGGCATACACGTTCTTCATCATCAGGTCCCAGGTAGGGTAGTTGAGCGAAGGGCTGGTGGCACGCAGCAACTTCATGTGGATCACCTGGTCAGACTCGAGGTTCTGGTAGTCGTCCATCAGTTCCCCTACCTGATACGTTTTGCCATTGTAGGTATACTCGAAGGCGATACCCAGCACTTGGTCGGGCAGCAGGGCGGAGTTCAGGGAGATATACCCCAACTGCGGGTTGAACTTATACTCTGTGGGCTCCAGCCTGCGGGCGCGCACGTGCTCAAAGTCAATTCCCTTCTCCAGCCCCAGCGACTTCAGGTAGGCATCCACACGCGAGTTACTGCGGGCTGCACTATTCTGTGGGGAGATGCGGCTGTAAAGCGAGTTGGCTTGGTTATCGGCCGGGGCGGTGGCGGGCCTGCCGGTATCGAAGGTCTCACGGTAAGGGTCGGCCTCGCCCAGGTCCATATAGGCTACGATGTTGCGCAGGTTTTCGGTAGAGCGGTTGTTGTTCGTTACGTACAGCTCCACGCGGCGAATCACGATGCCGGAGTTGACGAGCGGCAGGTTCCGGAGAGAAGTATCATAGCGCCCCCTGAAGAACTGCGACAGGTAAAAGTGACGGTCACGGTCATAGTTATCCACTCGGACCTCAAAAGGCTTGTTCTGCCCCCCGTTCTGGATCACGACCTCATCGTTGGTGCCGCGCACGCTGGAGGCGATGGTGGTGACGCCCAGGCGGCCAAACTGCAGCTGCGCCTTCACACCGAACAGGTTCTGCGCGCCAGTTATAAGGGAGTTGTTGAGCGGCAGGCTCACGTTACCGGCCTCTACCTTGCGTATGATCTCCTCCTCGTAGCCCGTGTAGTCGAGCTTCATGTTGTTTTCGAAGTCGAAGTTGGCGTTGTTGTCCCAGTTAAAGTTGAGGCGCATTTTCTCGCCGATCTTGCCCACCAGGTTCAGGGAGATGTTCTGCTCAAAGTCGAAGTCGCCGGTGCGCTGCTGGCTGAGGGGTATGGTCGGGTTCTCATTGCGGTTAAAGCGCGCCCCGAACTTGAGCGACACGTTGCCGTTGGGTTGAATATCCACGTAGTTGCCCCCGAAGATGCGGTCGAACACCGGGCTGATGTATAGCTTCGGGATCAGGCGGTTGCTGCTGACCACACTTTCACCATCCAGGCCGGCGGATTTGGCGCGCCAGTAGTTGCGGATGGCCTCCCGCTGCTGCCACTCCGAGTACTCCCGCATCGACATGGAAGACGGCGGACGGTACAGCACACTGTCGCCGATGGTTTCGGTGATGTTGTACTGCTGCAGGCTGTCGTCCAGCTCCACATTCAGGTTCAGGTTGCTGGGCTGGCCAAGCAACAGGGGAGAAGTGCTGCTGCGGGTGCCAAACGGGCTTCCACGCCGGTCGGACGGGGTGAAGGTAGGCCTGCGGCTTGGAATATACTTTACAGTGTCCTGGCGGACCGTGTCCTGCCAGGATAGGAAGTTTTCTATAACATCCAGGCTTTTTTGATCTGGCACGCGTATCCCTTCTGCCCGCGACCACCAGGCCAGCAATGAGACAGTAGTAACCGTGGCAAGCAGCAGGTTATGCTTTTTACTTTTCCAGATCAAAATAGGATGTTCCCTCTTATGAAGATTTCAACGCAAACTTAATTAATTCCTCTACGCTCAGACCACCGCCCTCGCGCTTAATGATTGCGTCCAAAGTTTTCTCTGCAACGTTCTTCGCAAAGCCCAAAGTCACCAGTGCTGATAACGCCTCGGCGCGGTTGGTATTGTGTGCCGCAGCAGAGACGGGAGCATCACCTAAAAGCACCTCCTTCTTCAGCTTATCCTTCAACTCAAGTATAATGCGCTGGGCCGTTTTGGCGCCTATGCCTTTCACATGCTGGATGGTGCGCACATCCTCCCGCACAATGGCCTGCTGTATCTCCTCCACCGACAGCGAAGACAGGATCATCAGGCCGGTGTTCGGCCCAACGCCGGAGATGGAGATCAGGTGCAGGAACGCCTCTTTCTCAGCCACCGTGGTGAAGCCATACAAGGTATGGGCATCCTCCTTGATATGCAGGTATGTGTGCAGTTTGCACCGCTCCCCGGCCGGCAGCGACGAGTAGGTGCTAAGTGGTATCTTGATCTGATACCCTACGCCACTAGCTTCGATAATGACGTAGGTTGGATCTTTGTGCGTCAGCTTGCCATCGATATAGGCTATCATCTATATATGTTGATCGTTATAGTTTTGAGCATCTACGACAGCAATGGACACCATGTTCACAATGTCGCGGATGGAAGAGCCTAACTGCAGAATATGCACCGGTTTGCGCATGCCCATCAGCACCGGCCCAATTACCTCAACGCCACCTATTTCCTGCAGCAGCTTGTAGGCAATGTTTCCTGAGGTGAGCGTCGGAAAAATCAAGGTATTCGCCCCTTTGTCGGCCAGTTCACTGAACGGATAGTGCTCGCGGAGCAGGTTTTTGTTCAGGGCGGTGTTGGCCTGCATTTCCCCGTCTATGAGCAGGTCCGGGTAGCGCAGTTTGGCCTTCCGCACTGCCTCAGCTCCTTTGTCCGGGATATCGCCGCGTACAGAGCCGAAGTTGGAGAACGAAAGCATGGCCACGCGCGGCTCGGTATCAAAGAAGCGCACGGTACGGGTCGTCAGGCCGATGATGTCCACCAGTTCGTCAGCAGTAGGATTTACCGTTACCGTGGTGTCGGCAAAGAAGTAGGGTTCCTTCTGGCCGAGCACGATGTACATGCCGGCTACCTTGTTTATACCTTCTTCCACGCCAATTACCTGCAGCGCCGGCGAAATGGTTTTGGAATAGTCGCGGGTAAGGCCGGAGATAAGTGCATCCGCCTCGCCGTTGTGCAGCATCATACTTCCGAAGTAGTTGCGGTCGCGCATCAGGCGCTGCGCATCAAACAGCGTGATGCCCTTGCGCTGGCGCTTCTGGTAAAGGATCTGGGCATACTCTTTCTTTTTGTCCTCCTCCACCTGCGGGTCTATGATGCGCGCCCCGTGCAGGTCCATGTTGTTTTCGCGGATGATGGCTTTGATGCGCTCCGGGTTGCCCAGAAGTATAGGCGTGGCAATGCGCTGCTCCTGTACGATCTGTGCCGCCTTGAGGATTTTATAATTGTCAGCCTCGGCGAACACCACTGTTTTCGGGTCTTTCTTGGCCTGCGTGGTAATGCGCGACATTAGCTTCTGGTCGATGCCGATGCGCTCCTTCAGTTCCTGCTCATAGGCTTCCCAATCGGTAATGGGCTTGCGGGCCACCCCGCTCTCCATGGCTGCCTTTGCCACTGCCGGTGATACGGTCGTGATCAGGCGCGGGTCCAGCGGTTTTGGGATAAGGTAGAAGCGTCCGAAACTGATGGTGTTGTCGCCGTAGGCCTTGTTCACGATCTCCGGGATGGGCTCCTTCGCCAGTTCCGCCAGCGCACGCACGGCGGCCAGTTTCATCGCCTCGTTTATTTCCGTGGCGCGCACATCCAGCGCCCCCCTGAAGATGTAGGGGAAGCCCAGCACGTTGTTCACCTGGTTCGGATGGTCGGAGCGACCGGTGGCCATGATCAGGTCCTCGCGCGTGGCCATCGCCACCTCGTAAGGGATCTCCGGGTCGGGGTTCGCCAGGGCAAATATGATCGGGTCGTTGGCCATGAGCTGCACGTACTGCGGTGGCAGCACATTTCCGGCAGAAAGGCCCACGAACACGTCGGCGTTCTGCATGGCTTCTTCCAGCGTGGTAATTTTGCGTGTGGTCACGAACTGCGCGCGGTAGATATCCAGGTCGTTGCGCTCCGGCCGGATGATGCCCTCCTTGTCGAACATCACGATGTGATCTATCTTCACACCCAGGGCCACGTACAGCTTGGCACAGGCAATGGCAGCGGCGCCGGCGCCGTTGATCACCATCCTGACGTCGCCGATCTTCTTGCCGACCAGTTCCAGTGCGTTTAAGAGGGCCGCGGAGGAGATGATGGCGGTTCCGTGCTGGTCGTCGTGCATCAGCGGGATGTTCATCTGCGTCTTCAGCGCGTTTTCGATCTTGAAGCTCTCCGGCGCCTTGATATCCTCCAGGTTGATGCCTCCAAACGTGGGCTCCAGCGATTTTACGATGCGGATAAACTCTTCGGGGTCGGTGCTATCGATCTCAATGTCGAACACATCGATACCGGCGAATTTCTTGAACAGCACGCCTTTCCCCTCCATCACCGGTTTGGAGGCATCCGGACCGATGTTGCCAAGGCCCAGAACGGCAGTTCCGTTCGATATTACTCCTACCAGGTTGCCCTTGGCAGTATACTTGTACACATTATCCTTATCGGCGAAAATCTCTTTGCAAGGTTCTGCAACACCCGGGGAGTAGGCCAGCGCTAAGTCGTGCTGCGTACTCACCATCTTGGTTGGCACTACCTCAATCTTCCCGGGCTTTCCGTCCATGTGGTAGTTCAGGGCGTCCTCTCTGTTTACTTTAATCATGTTGTGTTGTTGTAAGTAGTAAGCTGTGTCGGTTTGCCTACGCCTCTTTGATTTTTCCCCGGTAGCAGGGGGTAACTACTAATTTTATAAGAATTTGCCGTTAATCCAAACCGAGCCTCCAAAGATAAGCGGTGCAAGAATCAGGAGTATAGAAAATGTTGCTTTTTTAACCTGCGGGCCCGCCCGGAAAAGTATAAACAAAGAGCACCCTCCGTGCGGAAGGTGCTCCTGGTATAGCGGGTGGTGCGTCGTCCTAGCTCAGGATAAGTTTCTGGCCTGGCTTCAGGTTGTTGGACTTCAGCTTGTTCAGTTTTTTTATCTGCTCCACGCTGATGCCGTCATACTTACGTGAGATCTGCCAGAGTGTATCGCCCGGCTGCACATGGTGGATCAGCTCCTTCTTCTCTACTGCTGATCTGGAGTCAGGCTTGGTCTGGTTGCTGGAGGCAAGTATGGCAGTGGTGGCCGGGCCCTGCTGCATGATCTGGAGTTTCTGGTTTGCCGTGATATAGCTATTATGCAGGTTGTTCCATTCCTTCAGTTGTTCCACCGTTACGTCATGCCTTCTGGCAATGCTGATCAGGTTGTCGCCGCGCTGTACGGTGTACGTTACCTTCGTTGTTTTTATAGGAGTCTCTTTCTCAGCCGGGGCCTCCGTCTTGGCCGATGCCAGCAGGACAGGGGCCTGCGCCAAAGTGTTTTGCTGGAGTGGGGCAGGAGCAGCGGCTAAAAGTATACAGCTTTGGTCTTCGGCGGTAGCCAGCAAGGTAGCCCTGGAGGAGGGAACGCGCAGTTTATACTTGTTGCCGGGTATGGTGCTTTTCTTTAGCTCCGGGTTCAGGGCAAGTAGCTCTTCCGGGGTGAGGTGAAGTTCAGCAGCCAGCCTCTCCAACTCCAGTTCCTGTGTTACCTCCAGGTAAGCCACCTCGGGCTGGTAAAGTATAGAGTCGGAGAAAATGTTGTGCTCGCCAGCATAGTGCATGGCATAGCGCACGGCCGTCATACTGGGCACGTAGCCCCTGGTCTCGCGGGGCAGGTACGGGAAAATATCCCAGAAGGACCTCTTGCCGCCCGCCTTGCGGATGGCCTTGTTCACGTTGCCCTGGCCGCAGTTATAGGCCGCCAGCGCCAGTTCCCAGTCGCCGTAGTACTTGTGCAGGCGGCGCAGGAACAGCATGGCCGCCTCTGTGGATTTCTCCGGATCCAGGCGCTCGTCGATGTACTGGGTTTGGTGCAGGCCATACTCGCGGCCGGTGGGCTTCATAAACTGCCAAAGGCCGGCTGCCCCCACGGGGCTCTGCGCCAGCGGGTTCAGGCCCGACTCCACGATGGCCAGGTACTTGAGCTCATCCGGCATGTTGTGCTTCCTGAGGTACTTCTCGAACAGCGGAAAGTATACATTCTCACGCGTGAGCATGGTGCGCGTATACTTGCGGTTGCGGATGGTGAAGTAATCGATAAAATTCCTTACAAAGTCGTTGTACACCAGCGGGATATCTGATTCCAGGCAACTTAACCTGTCTGCAATCACATCATCCGGCTCGTTTGGCACGATCTCCACCATCAGGGCCAGCTCCTCCGGCGAGAGCATCTGCCTACTGGTGTCTGCAAGCGTGGCAGTGGTTTTTGACCTCAGGGAGTCCGTTGGAACGGACAGAGAGTCGCCGGGAGAGAAGGGCGACTCAAGCAAACGGCTATGGCCGGAGGCACTGGCGGTAAACGCGCAGATGCTGCCAGCCATAGCCGCAAGCAATGTTAGGAATTTGCTGTAAGTCATGTCAAGGTTTAGGCGTCAACGGTTATCTTGTCCAGGATGTAATTTGATAAAGCCAGCAGCTGCGGCTCCTCAAATGAGCGGGTCATTAACTGCAACCCGATGGACAGGCCGTTGGCATCGCGCCCAACCGGAATAGAGATGGCTGGCACGCCTGCAAGTGAGGCCTGAACCGTAAAAATGTCAGCCAGGTACATGGCCAATGGGTTTGCTGTATTCTCTCCTATCTTAAAAGCGGTAGTAGGAGCGGTAGGCAATATAAGGAAATCATATTGCTGTAGCAACTCATCAGTCTTCTCTTTTATCAGGCGTCTCACCTTCTGTGCCTTGGTGTAATAGGCATCGTAATAATCGGCACTGAGCACAAAGGTTCCCAGCACAATGCGGCGCTGTACTTCCATACCAAAGCCCTCCGCCCTGGTCTTCTTGTAAAGCGATGTCAGGTCGGTTACGTTGTCGGAGCGGTAGCCATACTTCACGCCGTCGTAGCGGCCCAGGTTCGAGCTGGCCTCCGCCGTGGTGAGGATGTAGTAGGTAGGCACCATAAAGTCCAGGTACGGGAAATCCACGGCCTCCACCTCATGGCCCGCATCGCGCAGCATGTCCTTTACGCCAAGTATGGCGTCTTTTACCTCTGCCTCCAGTCCTTCGCGCTCGAAGCAGTCGCGGATGTAGCCGATTTTATACTTTTTGTCTGTTTGTAGTAGCTGGCTGTAGGCCGGCACCTCGCGCTGGCTGGCAGTGCTGTCCATGCCGTCCTGGCCGGCCATTACCTCCAGTAGCAGGGCCGCATCCTCCACGCTCCTTGTAATCAGGCCAATCTGGTCGAAAGAGGAGGCGTAAGCAATGAGGCCATAGCGGGAAATGCGGGAATACGTAGGCTTGAAGCCGATAACGCCACAAAATGACGCTGGCTGGCGCACCGAGCCACCCGTGTCAGAGCCGATAGAAGCCAGGCAAAGATCCGCCTGCACAGCCACGGCAGAGCCTCCCGAGGAACCGCCCGGTACGCGGGTAGGGTCATCGGCGTTCAGCACATTGCCGAAAGAGGAGTTCTCGTTCGAGGCACCCATGGCAAACTCATCGCAATTCTGGCGGCCAATGATGATGGCGTCCTCGGCGAGCAGGCGCTGCACTGCGGAGGCAGTGTAAAGCGAGGTAAAGCCGTTCAGGATCTGGCTGGATGCCTGCAGGCTGTGGCCCTCGTAGGCTAGCACGTCCTTTATGCCTATCACCATACCGGCCAGTTTGCCAGCCTGACCCTCGGCCAGTTTCCTGTCCACGGCGTCGGCCTGGGCCAGCGCCTCTTCCTCAAAAACCTCCAGGAAAGCATTTAGTTGGGCCTTCGCCTGGATGTTGCGAAGGTACTGCTCTGTCAGTTGCCTGCACGAAACCTGGCCATTGGCCATGTCTGTGCGGATGTCGCGTAGCGAATTATACTGTCTCAACCTTTTTTGGACTTAGGATCGTCTTTAATGGATTGCTCTAGCTCGTGTTTGATCTCGTCTGTCGCATCTTTAAACTCCCGGATGCCGCGGCCAAAGGAGCGCGCAATGCTCGGGAGCTTATCTGTGCCAAACAGCAAAAGGATGGCGGTCAGGATGACCATCACCTCACCTCCCCCCAGGTCTCCCAGGAAGAGGAAAATAAGATTAAGGCACATATGCTACCTTAAAAACTATACTTTTTGCGGGAAGAGACTACTTCGTAGTGGTGCTGTCGTCTTTCACCGAATTCTCGATGTCGCTCTTGATCTCTTTGGTGGCATCTTTAAACTCACGAATGCCGCGACCAAGGCCTTTAGCCAACTCAGGGATACGCTTAGCGCCGAACAGCAACAGAATAGCGAACAGGATCAGGATTACTTCTGTGCCGCCCAAGCCTCCGATAAATAAGAAAATGTTAGTGATACCCATGTCTTTAATGTTTAAAGTAGTGCTACAAAATTAGGTTTAATATTTTAATTAACCCACATCAGCCGGGATAAGTTTAAAACGCCTTAAGTTAAGTATTAAGTATAGAACTATTCATAAAACAGCCACTAGCGAGCTGAATGGATGGCAGTGAAATTCCAGGTTACGCTTTCCGGATTTTAGAATAACAGTTTCTGTTTTGTCCCGAAAATGGAAAAAGGGTGCTTTGTGTTTATACTTAATATATTGGTAATAAGATAATTGTAATTTAATATTTACGTGGTACAGAACTTGTTATGCCTGCATTTGGGTAAAGGGTAAGTTATGCCCAACTACAAACAAGTATGGTTAGCGGAGCAGCTGCTAACTTTTTGCCTCAAGTGCAACTTTATTGCAATAACGGGTGTTTCAAAAATAAAGAGGGGAATTCTGAAACATTGTTATTAGATAGTAGTATAGCTATACAAAGATGCTTGATGTGCTGCAATTAGTTTTTGCCTCAGTGTTGCATTATTATAAACGGGGTTGTAATTTAGTGGAATGAAATCTCAGCAGCGGCACAGGGCCCTGCTTATAGATATAAATATTAAGTTTGTTTTCATAGCTTGGAAAGGCACCCTGCACTGTGGGGTGTTTTTTTATTTTTACACAGTGCTGTTCTGGGTTTTAACGCAAACGGCCTTTAGTTATTCAAGTATGGCTTTGCCTGGGGGAGGCAGAGTCAAAAAGAAAAGCCACAGCACTTGCTGTGGCTTTTTCGATTTATAGCCCGTTTGGGCGGCACCTGCTGTTAGGGCTTGGCTATCCAGCTCTCCGGGTTCATGTTCGAACTGTTTTTCCAGATCTGAAACTGCAACTCGGTAGTGCCGTCGCTGTCGGTATACACGGTGCCTATTATGTCTTTCAGCTTGACGTCCTGCCCCGGCTTAACCGTTACCGTCTTTAGCTTGGCATACACGGTAAAGTACTCGCCATGCTGCACCATCACAATATTGTTCATGCCTGGTACGGAGGCCACCGTGAGTACCTTTCCTTCGAATATGGCGCGGGCGGCGGATCCCTGGGCGGTCTGTATGTCTACACCGCGATTCTCTACTACCACGCCTTTGAGCACCGGGTGGTTGTGGCGGCCAAACTTCTGTGAGATGAAGCCACGCTCCACAGGCCAGGCAAGCCGGCCTTTGTTTCCGGCGAAGGAGGAGGAAATGAGCGCCGCCTCCGGGGTAAGGGTTACCTTGTTAGGGCTGCCGCTGGTTTCCTTGCCCGCCGCGCGCGCTGCTCTGGCTGCCCGGGCAATTTCCTCGCGCACAATGTCGGCAATCAGGTTGTCGAGTTTCTTGACGGCCTGCTGCCGCTGTGCCACTTCTTTCTTTAGGCTGCTCTCCTGCTGGCTCAGGCGCGAGATCATGGTACTCTGTTGCTGCTGCAGGCCTTTCAGGTTCTTGTTTTCGGACAGTTGCTTGCTTAGCAGGCGCTGCTTCTGCTCCCGCTTGGTCTCCAGCACGGCCAGTTGCCCGTTCAGGGCGGCCTGCACCTTGCTTATCAGCTCCACCTGTTTCTTGCGGGCCTCGGAGTACTGCTGCAGGTAGCGCAGGCGCATCACAAACTGGTTAAAAGAGTCGGAGGCGAATAGAAACATGAGCTTGTTGTAGCTGTTGGCTGTCTTGGAGGCAGCGTATACCATGGTGGCGTATTCTTCCTTCAGCTTTTGCAGGTCGTTTTGCAGGGCTCCCACAATGCCCTCGGTCTCCTTTACATCAGACTCGAGCAGGTTGATCTCCCGGGAGATGTTCTCGATTACCCCTTGCTGCACCGTAATCTTCTCCTTGATGGCGTTGAGCTGGCCAATGGAAGCCTGCTTCTGCTTGGCGGTTTGCTGCAGAATGCGGTTTGCTTCTTTTATTCGGGTGAGGTTTTCCTTTTTCTCCTTCTCCAGCTGCGCCTTGGACTTTGCTTTTTGCGCCACAGAAACCAGTGGCAGGCTCAGCAGAAAAAAGAAAAAGGCTACTCTGTAAAGGGCCTTCATCAAAACGTATGGTTCTTCTACTCTCAGTTTACAAATATGGTGATTCTAAAACGGAAGAACCAACCGGGGCGGGAGATTTAATTAAAGCTGAGGTGGGTATAGTCGCCTGGCACGCCAAACGGAAAAGTGAGGGGCTCCTGAGAAACGGTAACGCGGCTGTGCTTCAGGGTGAAGTCGGACACCTGGCCCTGCTGCAGCACCTGTGCCACCAGCTCGTAGGCAAACGGCACCTGGCCGATCGGCGTGAAGTTGTTATACCTTACCGTGATGGTGTTGCCGGTGGTATTGTCTTTGGCGTTAAGCTGCTCCAGCTTGTTGTTCAGGGCACTGATGAAATAGTCGAGGGTGAGGTTCTGGCGCTGCTGCTGCACATGGTGGCGGTCCTCCAGGCTGATCACCTTCTCAGTGCCCATGGATTGGTAGTTGCCCAGCAGGATAGCCTGCAGCACATCGAAACTCACATCCACCTGCAGCTTGCTGCGCAGGAGGCGGTAATCGGTGGCCGCATACTCTTTCTTCAGGCGGTTCATAAAGTATACCGAGTCCTGCGTCAGCATCATGCGGGCGGCCTCAATGCCCAGGCCGGGCAGCACCGACACCCAGATCACGCTGTCTTTCTGCATGCGTATACTTACACCGGAGGAGAGGTTGTCGTTCCTGTCGTTGAGGGTGACCTGGCCCTTGCTGCTGAGGTAGGAGAAGTCGAGGTTGTCAACTTTTACGGCGCCAATGGTGGTGGTAGCGGCGGTGGCTGAGGTAGGGACAGTATCTTTCTTACAGCTTGCCAACAGTAGCAGGCCGCACACGAAAAGCAATAATTGCTTACTCATAAAGTTTCTTCTCTTTTATCTTTCGGTCGATAAAGGCGGAGGCTTCCCCTTTTAGCTTGGCTTTCTGCCACTGGCTCACAGCTTCTTCCTGCTTACCCAGCTTAAAGAGCACATCGCCGTAGTGTTCCACGATGGTGGCGTCGTCGGAGATGGCGACGGCCTGCTCCAGGTGCTTGCGGGCCTCGGTGTAGTTGCCCATCTTGTACAGCACCCAGGCATGGGTATCCAGGTAAGTGGGGTTGGTCGGGTGCTGCTTCACCAGCCGCTCCGACATCTGCCGGGCTTTGTCCAGGCTCTCGCCCCTCAGCGATAGGAAATAGCTGTAATTGTTGAGCACGTGCTCGTTATTCGCGTCCTGCGCCAGCACAGCCTCGTAAGCGGCATCCGATTTCTTGTAGTCCTTCAGGGAGTTGTAGCTGTCGCCCAACTGCATGTTAAACTGCATCACCAACTCCGGCTCACCCACCGAAAGGCGCTTGCCATACTCCAGGGCCTTTACGGCCTTCTCGAAATTCTTCTCGATCAGGTGGCCGGTGCCGCTGTAGAACCAGAAAACCGCCTGGTTCGGGAATAGCTCCAGCGCCTGCTCGGCGTGCTTCACCATGGCAGCCGGCTGCTCCAGTTCGGCATCCAGCAGCACGATCTGCTGCCAGATCTTAAAGTGGGAGTCATCCAGCTTCACGGCTTTCAAGTAGTTGTCGCGGGCAGCCTGCTTTTTGCCGACAATGGTCTGCAGGTCGGCGGCTACGGCGTAGGCCTTGGCTTCCTCCGGGTGCTTTTCGATGGTCATGTCCACCAGTTCCAGGGCCACGGGCTCTATCTGCGGGTTAGGCAGCTGGCGGATAAAGTCCACCAAAATGCGCACCTTCGTGTCGATGTCGAGCTCGCTGCTGGCAAAGGCCATTTTCACCTGCCGCTCCGACTCCTCCAGCTCGCCTTTCTGGCGGTGTAGGTCAGAGAGCATGAGGTGGGCAAACGGGTTCCCCGGCTCCAGGCGCAATGCTTTGTTTAGGGTATTGATGGCGTCGTCGGCGCGGCGGGAAGCGTTGTACAGCTCTGCCTGCGACAGGTAATAACGAATCTCGCTGGGGTAGGCCTTCAGCAGCTTTTCGCCCTCGGCAATGGCCTTGTCCACGTTCTTCTGGCGCAGGTATATCTGCTGGCGGTTTACCAGCAACTGCTCCATATCGCCAAATTCCTTCTCAATGCGGTCATACGTCTTCAGCGCATCCTCGTAGCGCGACTGCGACAAGTATAAATCAGCCAGGTTAAAGAGGTACTCGTTGGAGTTGGGGACGTTGGCCAAAAGCGCGTTGAAGGCTTGTGCGGCAGCGTCATACTGCTGCAGCTCGGTGTGCAGCTGGGCCAGCAACAGGTAATAATAGGCGTTTTTCTTCTCGAGGTTTACAGCTGCCTGGGCAAAGGGCATGGCCGATTTCGGCTCCTTCAGGTGCAGGTAGGTCTCGCCGATCTTATAGTTTAAAGCGGCGTTGTTGGGGGTTACGGTGTAGGCCTTCTGAAAAAGCTGGAGGGCTTGTTGGTAGTCCTCCAGCATAAAGTATCTCATCCCATCCAGAAACAGCGCCTCGCTTACCTGCCTGTCGCGCTCGCTGGGGGCCGGCACCTGTTGTACGGTTGGGGCCGGCGCCTCCTGGTTAGCCTTGGCTTTCTTCTTCCTTTTAGAGGATTGCGCCGTGCTTTCGCCAGTAGCTAGCAGGGCCAGGCAGCAGGTGGCAAGTATAAAGTTTCTGAATGTTGTCATGTGTTACTCCGCAAGTGTGTTGTAGTCGCCGAGGCTGAGGTCAGACGGACGCCCCTCGTACACAACAAAGTTGCCGAGCATTGAGTTTGCAACGTTGCCGTTTTTAAGGGTGGTGTTCTCCTGAATAATGGAGTTGCTCACCACGGAGTTGGTTACGTTTGTGCCGTTGCCTATGGAAACATGCGGGCCCACCACTGAGTTGGTGATCTGCGCGTTTTCGCCAATGTATACAGGCGGGATAATCACTGCGTTCTCCAGCTTCGCCGACGAGGCCACCAGGCCTTCCTCATCCTTTATATACTCTAAATAGCGTTGGTTAGTATAAACAGTTGCGTTTTTATTTCCGCAATCGAGCCACTCCGAGATAACGGCAGGTATAAACCGGGTGCCCTTGTTCTTCATGTTCTCCAGGGCGTTGGTGAGCTGGAACTCGCCTTTGTCCTTGATGTCGTTGTCGAGCAGGTACTGCAGCTCGTCGCGCAGGTAGGCGCCGTCGCGGAAGTAGTAGATGCCGATAATGGCCAGGTCGGATACAAAGTGCTCCGGCTTCTCCACAAAGTCGGTGATCTCATTGTTCTCGTTGAGCTTGATCACCCCGAATGGGCGCGGGTCCTCCACGCGCTGCACCCAGATGGTTCCGTCAGCATTGGTGTCTAACTGAAAATCGGCTTTGAAAAGCGTGTCGGCAAACGCCACCACCACCTTACCTTCCAGCGAGTCCTTCGCGCAAAGTATGGCGTGTGCCGTACCCAGGGCTTCCTCCTGGTACACAATAGTGCCTTTGGCGCCGATCTTTGTGGCGATCTCCCTCAGGTCGTTCTCCACTTCCTCTCCGAAGTGCCCGATAATGAAGGCCACCTCCTCAATCGGCTCGTGGCATACTTTGGCGATGTCCTCCACCAGGCGCTGCACAATCGGCTTGCCCGCGATGGGGATAAGGGGTTTGGGAACTGTAAGTGTGTGGGGGCGCATGCGCTTGCCCATTCCGGCCATCGGTATAATAATCCTCATAGCTGTTTTTTGTATATCTAGGTTTTATGTTGAGCCTACAGCTCTTTGCTGCAGTTATTAGGTTTTCGGTACTGGTTGCTCGTTATTCGTTGGTCGTTATTTGTTGTTCGTTAACCGGGTTTATACTTTGTGCGATTAACGAGCAACGATTATCGATCAACGATTACTTCACTCCCGTGCTGCCGTAGCCGCCTGCGCCGCGCTCGGTGTCGGTGAGGGCTTCGGCCTGCTGCCACGCCACGCGCTCATACGTTGCCACCACCATCTGGGCGATGCGCTCGCCGTCTTCCACCACAAAGTCCTGATCCGAGAGGTTCACCAGCAGTACTTTTATCTCCCCGCGGTAGTCGGCATCGATGGTGCCCGGGCTGTTCACGATGGAGATGCCGTGCTTGTAGGCCAGGCCGCTTCTGGGGCGGATCTGCGCCTCGTGCCCCTCCGGCAGCTCTATGAAAAGGCCTGTTGGGATGAGCGCGCGCTGCAGTGGCTTCAACGTAACGGGCGCCTCCAGGTTTGCCCGCAGGTCCATGCCGGCGGAATGTATGGTTTGGTAGTTCGGTAAATCGTGCCTTGATTGGTTAATGACGTTAACCGGCAGGTTCTTGTTGTTCATCATCTTTAAATTTAGCATTAAATTTTAAGGAGGCGGGAGCGCTCCCGCAGCCATACGACAACCAGAAAGGCTGCGCAGATGCCCAGGTGATAGGCGTGGCGCAGCCACCAGTTCTCTATCTCTACTCCTAACGCCAGCCACACCAGCCCCGCCGCCAGCGCCACATAAGCCAGTATGGTTTTTACCGGGTAGGGGATAGGGTAGTGGCGGTTACCAAGTATATAGCTGGCCGCAGCCATACTTGTATAGCAGATAAGCGTGGCGATGGCTGAGCCCATATAGCCAATAACGGGTATCAGCAGCAGGTTGAAAAGTATGGTGATGGCCGCGCCGCCGAAACTGATGTAGGTGCCATACTTGGTCTTGTCCGTGAGCTTGAACCACACCGAGAGGTTGTAGTACACGCCCAGAAAGAGGTTGGCCAGCAGCAGCACCGGCACGATCATGATGCCCTCGCGGTAAGCCGCGCTGCGCAAAAACAGGGCAAAGTCCTCCAGATTGGCGGAGATAAAGAGAAAGATAAACGCGCACACGATCACAAACCACTTCATGATGAGCGCAAAGGTATGGGGGGAGTTCTTGTCCTGGGCCTGCGAGAAGAAGAAGGGCTCGGCGGCATAGCGGAAGGCCTGTATGGCCAGCGTCATGAAGATGGAGAGCTTGTAGCAGGCGCTGTAGATACCCACCACGGCCTCGTTGCTGTGCTGCGGGTAAAAGCCCTCCGGCAGCCACTCCTCCAAAAGTATACGGTCGATCACCTCGTTCACCATGCCGGCCATGCCCATAAACAGCAGCGGGTAGGCATACGTGAGCATGGGGCGCAGCAGCTCTTTGTTAAACTCAAACCGGAAGATGCTGAACTCGCGCCACAGCAGGGGGATGAGCAGCGCGTTGGCCACCAAGTTGATGAGGAAAATGTAACCGATCCCCAGGTCCGGGTTGTAGATATACGACACCAGCGGCCGTAGCTCCTGCAGGTACTCCCCCTCGTAAATGCTGCGGCACACAACCAGAAAGAACAGGTTGGCGCCCACCGTGATCAGTATGTTGGCCAGTTTGATGGAGGCGAATTTCACGGCCTTGTTCTGCAGCCGGAGCCAGGCAAAGGGTATGGCCGCGATGGCATCGATGGCAAGTATGATTGCCAGCCAGATAACGTAGTTCTGCTCCTGCGGCGAGTAATCCTTATAATCGGCGATGGCCCCGGAGGCAAGTATAAGCAGGACCGAAAACAAGGTGCTGGAACCAATGATGAGGCTGAGCACCTGGTTGTAGAGCCTGCGCTGGTCGGCCCCCGGCTTGTTAGCAAACCGGAAGAAGGCCGTCTCCATACCATAGGTATAAAGTATGTTGAAGAAGCCCACGAAGGCGTACAGGTACGACACCACGCCATACTCCGCCGGCAGGAAAACGGCGGTATACACCGGCACGAGCAGGTAATTCAGCGCTCGGCCCACAATACTGCTTAAACCGTAGGCAGCAGTTTGCCCGACCAATTTCTTGGCTATACTCATGCGTTCTGTTTCGGGGTCGGGGAGGTTGTTTTTATACTTAGTTTCCGGTGAAGTCGGCCTTGCGCTTCTCTATGAAGGCGCTGGTGCCCTCCACAAAGTCCTCGGAGGTGCAGCAGCGGGCAAAGGCGTTGGCCTCCGTCTGGTAACCATCCTCGTCTTTCGTGTAGACGGCGTTCACGCACTCTATCACCAGCCCAACGGCCAGCGGCGCCTTGCTCATGATCTTCTCCATGATCTCCACGCACTTGCCCAGCAGTTGCTCCTGTGGCACCACGTGGTTTACCAGGCCAAGCTGCAGCGCGTCCTGTGCGTTCACCATGTCAGCGGTCATCATCAGTTCCATGGCCTTGCCTTTGCCCACCAGCTGCGTCAGGCGCTGCGTGCCGCCATAGCCCGGTATCAGGCCCAGGTTCACCTCCGGCTGGCCGAAGCGCGCGTTTTCTGAAGCCACGCGCAGGTGGCAGGCCATGGCCAGTTCGCAGCCTCCGCCCAGGGCAAAGCCGTTTACCGCGGCAATCACGGGCTTGTTGCTGCGCTCGATCATGGCGAACACATCCTGGCCGCGCTCGGCAAAGCTGCGGGCCGTCACCTCGCTCAGCTCGGCTATCTCGGTAATGTCGGCGCCAGCCACAAAAGCCTTTGGCCCTGCACCAGTGATAATGGCCCCTTTTATGGTGGCATCGTCGTACACCTGCTGCATCGCGTTCCTAATCTCCCGGATGGTCTCAATGTTCAGCGCGTTCAGTTTGTCGGCGCGGTTAATGGTAATGAACAGGATGCCGTTTTGCTGGTCGAGCAGCAGGTTTTCGTATATTGCCATAGTTCTAGGTTTCAATTCTTGTCAGAATCTATTTTCTTTGTCACAAATATAAGGATTTAGTTCAATCCGGAACAGCCGGGGCGCTTGCCGCCCGCAAGCGGACGAAAGTGCAGGGGGAATAGCCTCCTTGTTTATACTTGCTCCGCTTCTTCTAACAAATCGGATTAAGTATAGTTATCTACCATGCGCTTTCATTCCCACCGACTTTTCACAGTTCTTCTTACCCTTGTCCTTGCCTTCTCCTTCCTGAGCGCCGCGGCACAGCAACCAGCCCTTGTGCCCCCTGCCCTCAAACGGCCTGTGCTCCTGTTTCCCGCCAACACAACGCTTCCCGCCATACCCCCCGTTGCCAAGCGCCCCATTGCCAAATTGCCTGTCGCCGCAGCGGTTAACCTCTGGGATTTCGGGGGGATGGGGACCGTGAACTTCAGCCAGGTGAGCCTTTCCAACTGGGCGGCTGGCGGGCAGAACACGGTGTCGGTGTTGGGTAATGCCAACCTGTACGCTAACTACGAGCAGGGAAAAAGTACCTGGAACAACTCGCTGGACCTGACCTATGGCCTGGTGAAGCTGGAGGGCAAGCGTGTGCAGAAGAGCGATGACAAGCTGGAGCTGAACCTGAAGTATGGCTACCGCGCCTCCAAGCGCTGGTTCTACACGGCGCAGATGAACCTGAAAACGCAGCTCACCCCCACCTATACCATCACCCGCGACACCCTGCGCTCTAACTTCTTTGCTCCGGCGTCCATACTTGCCTCGCTGGGTATGGACTACAAGCCAAACGAGCGGCTGTCGGTGTTTATCTCTCCGTTTACGGGCAAGTTCACTGTCGTAGCCAACCAGATGCTGGCCGACAAGGGCGCCTTTGGCGTGGAAGCCGCCCGGAAGGATGCCGAGGGGAACAGGATTCCTGGCACGGGGAGTTACCTGCGCCGGGAGTTTGGGGGCTACGTGAACGTGCGCTACAAAAAGGAGGTGTTCAAGAACATCAACCTGCAGTCGAAGCTCGACCTTTTCTCCAATTACCTGCGCGAGCCGGAGAACGTGGACCTGAACTGGGAGAACGTCATCAACTTTAAAGTGAACAAAGTGGTGTCGGCAAGCTTCTTCGCCCACATGATCTATGACGACGACGTGAAGATTGATGTGGATCGCTCCGGCGATGACAAGACGGACGGTAGGGGCCCCCGCCTGCAGGTGAAGCAGACCCTGGGCATAGGGATATCGTACAAATTTAAATAGCAGGAATTTTCTATCGCCGCTTTGCGTTTAGCAAAAAATGTATACTTTTAGCACCTGTTTGCGTTGTATACATGAAACGTTAACAAGCTGTTATGAAAAGACTATTTCTGTTGTTGTTTTCTCTTGGAATTGTACTTTGTTTCTCAGAGGCCAAAGCCCAGTCCTCGCTGAGCAGTGAGAGTGGCAAGGATGCCTACTGGGGTACTGCCAAGGCTGAGACCAGAGCCGCTTCTGTAGATGCCGTAGGCCGCCGGGCCGAAGGGCTGGACGCCCGCTACAACACGTATGAGGGTGATACAAGGTCCAGCTTTGCCAAAAGGAGGATTGCCAACAGCAAGCGCATGAAGGAAATCCTGAAGAAGGAAGAGAAGATGATGAAAAAGCGCAAGCGCGACCGCGGCAGGTTAAAGCGCATGGGCCTGCTTAAAGGACCGAGCAACTAGCATTTCAGGAGAACATACAACGTAAGTATAGCATACAGGGCTGTTCCATCAGGGGCAGCCCTTTCGTTTTTATATACTTCCTGCTCGGTACTTTATACTTTACAGCTAGACTGAATGCAGCGGCAAGTATAAAATAGGGCGGAACGCGATAGCAAGAATTAGGCGTTTTTATACTTGCCTGGTTGTGGAGCTGCACCTATCGAACCTACCCCCAGCCTTTCGGGCTTGAGAGCGCCAAAACCAGAGATGAAGCTTTAGGTAAGTGGGGCTGGAGGATGAACGGGAGTTTGAAAGTATAGCTTGGTTTAAGCGGGCGGAAGCGGCGGCTATGCAAGTATAAACTGAAGTATAAAGTATAAGGCACAAGCGGACGCCCCGAAATGCTCCGGGACTTTCAGCTTGCGCCAGCAGGAGCTATGAAGTACAAATCAGCAAGTATAAAAGTATAGCCAAAGTATAAAGTATGGCGGGAGTAGGTATAAAACGAAACAGCCCCGGCGGCTGGTGGCTACCGGGGCTGTCCCTGATTTATACTTCCCGCTGAAGTTACAGCGTGCGTTTTACTTCTTTCTCCACGTAGGCCTCAATAATGTCGCCCTCCTGGATGTCGTTGTAGCCTTTCAGGCTGATACCGCACTCGTAGCCTTGTCTTACCTCAGCCACGTCGTCCTTGAAGCGTTTCAGGGCAAGTATCTCGCCGTCCAGCACCACAATACCGTCGCGTACCAGGCGTACTTTGGAGTTACGTTGGATAGAGCCATCCGTCACCATACAGCCGGCAATAGTACCCACCTTGCTGATCTTGAACACGTCGCGCACTTCCGCGTTACCCACGATCTCTTCCTTCAGCGTTGGGGCAAGCATGCCTTCCATGGCGTCCTTCACCTCGTTTATCGCGTCGTAGATGATGGAGTACAGGCGCACGTCGATCTGCTCCTGTTCTGCCAGCCTGCGCGCGTTCAGCGACGGACGAACCTGGAAGCCGATGATGATCGCATCAGAGGCCGAGGCAAGCAGCACGTCAGACTCAGAGATGGCACCTACGCCCTTGCCGATGATGTTCACCTGCACCTCGTTGGTAGAAAGCTTCAGCAACGAGTCAGACAGGGCTTCCACCGAGCCGTCCACGTCACCTTTCACGATCACGTTCAGCTCCTTAAACGTACCGATTGCCAAACGACGACCGATCTCATCCAGGGTAATGTGCTTGCGTGTACGAAGGCTCTGCTCACGCTGCACCTGCGATCTGTTAGAAGCGATCTCTCTGGCTTCACGCTCAGAATCCATCACCACGAACTTATCGCCGGCCTGCGGCGCTCCGTCCAGACCCAGCAACTGTATCGGGGTAGATGGGCCTGCCTCTTTCATTTTCTTGCCGCGGTGGTCGGTCATGGCTTTTACTCTACCGAAGTGAGAGCCGGCCAGCACCACGTCGCCAATCTGCAGGGTACCGGTCTGTACCAGCACAGTGGCTACATACCCGCGGCCTTTGTCCAGCGACGCCTCAATCACCGTACCGATAGCCTGGCGTTCAGGGTTCGCCTTAAGCTCCAGCAATTCGGCCTCCAGCAATACTTTCTCCAGCAGGTCTGCTATACCGAGTCCTGTTTTGGCAGAAACCTCCTGCGACTGGTACTTGCCGCCCCATTCTTCCACCAGGATGTTCATCTGGGCGAGTTCTTCACGCACCTTGTCCGGGTTGGCGGTCGGCTTGTCTATCTTGTTCAGGGCGATGATGATCGGCGCACCGGCTGCCTGAGCATGGTTGATTGCCTCTTTGGTCTGCGGCATCACCGAGTCGTCGGCAGCTACCACAATGATAACGACGTCCGTTACCTTGGCGCCACGGGCACGCATCGCCGTAAAGGCCTCGTGACCAGGCGTATCCAGGAACGTGATGGTTCGTCCGCTCTCTGTCTTCACCTTGTAGGCACCAATGTGCTGTGTGATACCACCGGCTTCACCGGCTGTCACGTTGGCGCGGCGGATGTAGTCGAGCAGGGATGTCTTACCGTGGTCCACGTGACCCATGATAGTCACCACCGGGGCACGCTCTTCCAGGTCCTCCTCATTCTCCTCTACAATGTCCTCCAGGCCTTGCTCTTCTTCGGATGTGATGAAATCAACGTTGTAACCGAATTCATCCGCAATAATGGTGATGGCCTCCGCATCCAGGCGCTGGTTGATGGACACGAACATGCCCAGTTGCATACACACCTTGATCACGTCGTTCACACTTACGTCCATCAGGGCCGCCAGGTCGTTTGCCGACACAAACTCCGTTACGCGCAGTGTCTTCGACTCTGCGGCCTCCATCATGCGGCGTTCTTCAGTCGCATCAGCGATGGCTGAGCGCTTCTCGCGGCGGTACTTGGCGCGGTTGCCACTGGCTCCCTTGCCACCACTCAGCTTGGCGAGCGTTGCCTTGATCTGCTCCTGGATTTCCTTGTCCGTAACCTCGGTTTTCTCAGCCCGTACTGGTCTGCCTTTGCCCGGTTTGCCTGGGCCTCCGCCTGGGCGAGGACCGCGGTCCGGCCGGCCACCATGCTGCTGGGCCGGCGTTATAGGGCGGTTCTGGCCCTGTCCTGGGCCCTGCTGGCCTCCGGCTGCCGGCTGGCCACCTTCTGTAGCCACCATAATGCGCTTGCGCTTCTTCTTTTTACCCTTGCGGTCGTCGGACGAGGCAACGGGCTTGGCGCCTTTTCTGCGCGACTCTACTGGCAGCTCGATTTTGCCAAGTACAGTAAGACCTTTTAGCTGGTCTGCTTTTGCTGTAATCGTTTCTATGTCTTCTTTTGTTTCTGTGCCTTTGTTTGCCTCTGCAGGTGCGGCCGGTTGCTGTGGCTCCTTCTCTGCGGCAGGCTCTTTTGGTGCTGGTGCGGCCGGTTGCGCGGCGGCAGGCGTGGCAGGCTGCTCTTGCTGCTTAGGCGCTTCCGGCTGCTGAGGCGTGGCAGGCGCCTCAGGTGCTTTCGCGGCTGGTGCAGCAGGGGCTTCCGGCTGTTTGGCCGGCTCCTCGGCCTTTGGTGTCTCCACCGGCTTGGCCGGCTGTGCAGGCGCTTCTGCCTTAGGAGCCTCCGGTGCCGGGGCTGGGGCAGGAGCCGGAGGCGGAGTTGGCTTCTCTTCTGCTTTTGGCGCCTCCGGTTTTGGCTCCGGCTGCTTGGCTACTGGCCTGCCTTTGGCATCCAGCTCAATTTTGCCCAGCACTTTAATGCCCGGCAACTTAGCGGCAGGCTCTGCGGCCGGCTCCTCTTTTTTAGGCGCCGCAGGGGCCTCTGGCTTCTTCGCGTTCTTAATCAGGATCTCCTCCTCTGGCTCACTTGCCTTCCTTGGCTCGTGGGCAGGCTCCGACTCTATCACCTGGTTGCTCTGCGGCTTTTTGCCAATATAGATCTCATCCGCCTCCTGCTTTTCTTGCATAGACGCGGCGAACTCCTTAGCCAGCATATTGAACTGCTCTGCCGTGATCTTGGTGGTTGGCTTGTTTTCCACCTCAAACCCTTTAGCAGAGAGGTAATCCACAATCGTGGATGTACCAATGTTTAAAGTAGTCGCAACCTGTTTAAGCCTCCTTGTTTTTTCTTCTGCCATTTTGTTCTAATATGCTGTCTTGTTATTCGTATTATAAAGTATAGTTGCCTTACCTAGAAGGAATAAGCTGTGCCCCGCGCAATCTTTTTCAAAATTAGCCTAACCGAGTACAACTCACAACTATTGATTGTCTTCTTCTTCCAACTCTTCCCGAAGTATGGAGAGCACATCGTCAATCGTCTCTTCCTCCAGCTCCGTGCGGCGCAGCAGGTCTTCCTTGGTTACGGCCAGCACGCTCTTGGCGGTGTCCAGGCCGATGCGGCGCAGTTCTGCGATCACCCAATCCTCGATCTCATCGGAGAATTCCTCCAGGCTGATGTCTTCCTCATAGCTTTCAGACTCACGGAACACGTCGATCTCCATATCCACCAAACGGCTGGCCAGCTTGATGTTCTGGCCGCCCTTACCAATGGCCAGGGATACCTGGTCTGGCTTCAGGAACACGGATACGCGCTTGTTCTCGTCGTCTATCTTCATGCTGCTGATCTTAGCCGGGCTAAGGGCACGCTGAATGTAGAGCTCCAGGTTCTCGGTGAAGTTAATCACGTCGATGTTCTCGTTCTCCAGCTCGCGCACGATGCTGTGGATACGGGAGCCCTTCATGCCTACGCAGGCGCCTACCGGGTCGATGCGGTCGTCAAAGGATTCTACGGCAACTTTGGCGCGCTCGCCCGGCTCACGCACGATTTTCTTGATGGCGATCAGGCCGTCGAAGATCTCCGGCACCTCGTTCTCGAACAGGCGCTCCAGGAAAGCGGGGGAGGTGCGGGAAAGGATGATCTTCGGGTTACCGTTCACGATCTCCACGCGCTGCACCACCGCTCTTACTACGTCGCCTTTGCGGTAACGGTCTTTCGGGATCTGCTCCACCTTCGGGATCAGCAGCTCGTTCTCCTCCTGGTCCAGCAGCAGCACCTCGCGGTTCCATACCTGGTACACCTCGCCGGAGATGATCTCACCCACCAGGTCCTTATACTTTTGGAACAGCAGTTCCTTCTCCATATCCTTGATGCGCTGGATCAGCGTCTGGCGGGCTGTCAGTACGGCGCGGCGGCCAAAGTCCTCCAGCTTCACCTCCTCCGATACTTCCTCGCCTACCTCAAAGTCAGGCTCAATCTTACGGGCATCCGTAAGGCTGATCTTGTCTGTCTCCCAGATGTCCTCGGAGTTGTCGTCCACGATCTCGCGGTTGCGCCAGATCTCCAGGTCTCCCTTCTCCACGTTGAGGATGATGTCGAAGTTCTCATCGGTGCCCCACTTTTTGCGGATCATGGTGCGGAATACATCCTCGAGGATGCGCATCATGGTCGGGCGGTCTATGTTCTTGAATTTCGCAAATTCGGCGAACGACTCGATCAGGACTGAACTGTTCATTATCTTATCATTTAAATGAGATTACAACATTTGCTTTTACAATGTCCCCGAAGGGTATCTGCACAGGCACATACGTTACCTTTTTTCCTTTTTGTTTTACTTCCTCCGCCAGGTTAAGGCCGGTATCGGTCACTTCCTCCAGCTTGCCTGTCTTCTCGGTGCCGTCCTGCAGTTTCACCTTCAGGCTGCGGCCGGTGTGGCGCTTAAACTGCTGGGGCTGCGTGAGCGGGAAGTCCACGCCCGGCGAGCTCACTTCGATCGTATAGCTCAACTCTTCGCCAAATGCCTCCTCTATCTTTTTGCTGATGCGGCGGCTAAGCGTAGCACACTGGTCTATCGTGATGCCCTGCTCGCCATCGGCCAGCACGGTAACCTTTGGCCTGGCCGTAGAGTCCGACACGGCCACATCTACGATAAACAGCTCGCCCTCCGGCAGGCTCGCCTCCGCCATCGCTCTTATATTCTTTGCGGTTAGTGCCATAACAAACGGTTAAGAAATAAAGAAGGGGACTTCGTGTCCCCTCAGCTCCTTGGAAATATTGCTGCAAATTTACTACAAATTCATTATATACACAAATATTGTGCACCAATGGCTTGTATTAAATATTTACGGGCATATTGAAAAGCAAATTCGGGTAAAAATATTCTTCCCGACAAAGGCGCGACAGTCCGGGCCTTGTAGCATAACAGGCAGGGCAATATTTTAGTTCGCCTATAGTTACAGGGTGCCGGCACGGGCGGATGGGTGCTTATACGGCTTCTCAGATATTCAGATATTATGAGAGGCGGCTTGGAATAGATAGGTGCAGAATTCGTAAGTTTGCTTTTGTGGCAGGAACATTCAAAAATATACGCAGACGGGTATGGCTCATTCTGAACACCCTGGTGGTGCTCTGGATGCTGGTGGGCGTGCTGTGCCTGCAGGTGCCGCCCAGCACGTTCTGGCCAGCTGGCTTTGTGGCCTTCTCGCTGCCGGGCGCGCTGGTGCTTAATTTCCTGTTCCTGCTCTACTGGGTGCTGCGCCGCTCGTGGCTGCTGGTGCTGCCGCTCTCCGCGTTCATGCTTGCCTGGAGCTACTACGCCCGCCTGGTAACCATCAACTTTGGAGAGGAAGTGCCGGAGGGCGCCAAGACGCTGCAGGTGATGAGCTACAACGTGCACGTGTTCAATGCCTACGATAAGATTGTGGAGGGCGTGCCGCAGGTATCTACCGACATGATAGACTGGGTGGCCGAGCACCCGGCCGATGTGTTCTGCCTGCAGGAGTTCTATAGCCGCGTTAACTCACTGGAGTATAATAACTTTAACCGCATCGGGACCCGCTACGGCAAGTATAAGTATGTTTCTACACTTGAAACAGATAAGGTCAAAGCTAACTTAGGGGTTGTGATTTTCTCGAAGTATCCAATTTTGATAGGGGGCACAATTCATTTTAATAATTCGTATAGACAGAGCGCCAACCGGGCCGCCTGGGCCGACATCAACGTGAAAGGCGACACGGTGCGGGTCTACGCGGTGCACCTGCAGTCGATGAGCATCAAGTCGGAGGACATTGAGAATACCTACTCTGCGATAGGCGACGAGGCAAGCTTTAAGAAGGAAAGCCGCAACCTGGCGCGGCGCCTGCGGAGTGGCTTCATCTCCCGCGCCGCCCAGGTGCAGCAGTTGCTGGAGCATGTGCAGGCATCGCCTTACCCCGTCATTGTGTGTGGAGACTTCAACGACATCCCCTTCAGTTATACTTACAACGAGCTGGCGAAGGCGCTGCAGAACGCGCATGAGAAGGCGGGTAATGGGGTGGGGGCCACCTACAACGGCCCGCTTCCTTTCCTGCGCATCGACAACCAATTCTACAGTCAGGGGCTGGAGGCCTACAACTTCCAGACGCATTACGAAATGGGCCTTTCAGATCACTTCCCGATCTCAGCAACCTATGTGCTGCAGCCAAAGGCCACGGAATAGCGTTAGGAGAAGGAGGGCAATATTTTTAGTTTTGCACCACCATCGGCCTGAGAAGCTGAGATTTTAAAAGTACGGCCTTTTAGTGGCCCATACTTAATGTTACTATGCAACAGAAACTGAACCTGTATAATACGCTGACGCGAAAGAAAGAGGAGTTTGAACCGCTGCACGCCCCGTTTGTGGGGATGTACGTGTGCGGGCCGACCGTTTACGGAGAGCCGCACCTGGGCCACGCCCGCAGCGCCGTTACCTTCGATGTGCTGTACCGTTACCTGAAGTACCAGGGGTATAAGGTTCGTTACGTGCGGAACATCACCGACGTGGGCCACCTGCAGAACGATGCTGACGAAGGCGAAGATAAGATCCAGAAAATTGCCAAAGCACAACAGATAGAGCCGATGGAAGTGGTGCAGCACTATACCAATGTGTACCACCGCGACCTTGAAAAACTGAACACGCTTTCTCCGGATATCGAGCCACGCGCATCAGGCCACATCATCGAGCAGATAGAGATGATACAGGAAATTCTGGAAAATGGCTTTGCTTACGAAGTGAATGGCTCTGTTTACTTTGATGTGCCGGCATACAACAAGGACCATAACTATGGCAAGCTGTCAGGCAGAATTATAGAAGACCTGCTGAGCAACACCCGCGAAACAGAAGGGCACGACGAAAAGCGCTCGCCACTGGACTTTGCGCTCTGGAAAAAAGCTTCGCCGTCGCATATCATGCGCTGGCCTTCGCCGTGGAGCGATGGCTTCCCGGGATGGCACCTGGAGTGCTCGGCCATGAGCCGCAAATACTTGGGTACTAATTTTGACATACATGGCGGCGGACTGGACCTGATGTTCCCGCACCACGAGTGCGAGATTGCCCAGAGCCAGGCCAGCTGCAACCACACCGACGGTGCCAAGTACTGGGTACACAACAACATGATCACGGTGAACGGGCAGAAGATGGGCAAGTCGCTGGGGAACTTCATTAACCTGAGCGAGCTTTTCAGCGGCAACCACGAGATGCTGGAGCAGGCTTACACGCCCATGACGATCCGCTTCTTTATATTGCAGGCGCACTACCGCAGCACCCTCGACTTCAGCAACGAGGCGCTGCAGGCGGCGCGCAAAGGCTACACCAAGCTGATGAACGGCCTGCGCGTGCTCGAAAAACTGCGTTACCCGGAGGCAGAGACGCAGATCGTGCCGGACGAGAAGCTGAACGAGGAGCTGCAGAAACTCACCCAAGACTGCTTCCGTGGCCTGAACGACGACCTGAACACGGCCAAGACCATCGCCTCGCTGTTTAACCTGCTCAAGAAGATCAACAGCATCTACCTGGGGCAGATAGATGTGGCGCAGCTGACCAGGGGCACGCTTGACCTGGTGCGTGATACTTACCAGGAACTGGTGCTGCACGTGCTGGGGCTGCAGGAGGAGACCCTAGGCGATATGGAGGAAATGCTGCACCTGGTGCTGTCGTTCTACAAAGAGGCCAAGGAAAACAAGGCCTACGACAAGGTGGATGCCATCCGGGCGGAGCTGAAGCGGCAGGGCATCGTGATCAAGGACATGAAAACCGGAATTGACTGGGCTTATGAAGAATAAAATGAACATGCTGGCGCTGATCTTATGCGGAACCCTTTGCTTTGCCAGCTGCGACTCGGCTGAGAAAAGCGGCAACAAGGTAGCCACAGTAGAGGAGGAGGCTCCGGCAGCCGTGCAGGCCCCCGCCTTTAACCCTGATTCGGCCTACGCCTTTGTGGAGAAACAAGTAGCCTTTGGCCCGCGCGTGCCCAACACAGGCCCGCACTTCCAGACCGGCGAGTGGATCGTGGCGAAGCTGAAGGAGTACGGCGCACAGGTGCAGGAGCAGAAGTTTCAGGCCAGAGCTTACGACGGCACCATGCTGAACCTACGCAATGTCATCGCCTCCTACAACCCCGGCGCCGCCAACCGCATACTGCTGGCCGCGCACTGGGACACCCGCCCTGTGGCCGATAAGGACGAGGAAAACCCCGACAAACCCATAGACGGAGCCAACGACGGCGGCAGTGGCGTGGGGGTGCTGCTGGAGATAGCCCGAACCATACATGCGGCGCAGCAGAAACCGGATGTGGGCGTGGACCTGATCTTTTTCGACGGGGAGGACTACGGACAGCCGGAGAGCAGTGCAGGCCCATACGTGCAGGACTCCTGGTGCCTGGGCTCGCAGTACTGGAGCCGGAACAAGCACGTGCCGAACTACCGCGCCAACTATGGCATCCTGCTGGATATGGTGGGGGGCGAGAACGCCCGCTTCCCCCGTGAAGGGTACTCCAGGCAGTTTGCCAAGGATATCGTGGACAAAGTATGGAAGGCCGGCAACAGCATCGGTTATTCGGATTTCTTCAAGTACCAGAACGCCCCGGCCATTACCGACGACCATTACTATGTGAACACCCTGGCCAAGATCCGGATGATCGATATCGTGGAGCTGCATCCGAATGCCGGCAACGGGGATATCTTCGGGGCATACCACCACCGCCACACCGACACAATGGATATCATCAGCAAAAACACGCTGAAGGCCGTGGGGCAGACGGTGCTGCACGTGGTGTACAACGAGTAGAGTGATTTATACTTTCAGCAGAAATGCCGCTGGCTTCTCATACGTAGAAACCAGCGGCATTTCTTTTTTCATCCCTCCCCTTACTGCAGCAACCCCTCCTGCACCATACTGTTTACGGTTAGCTCAGCCAGCGTTATGGAGGCTTTGCGGAGGCTGGCCGGGCTGTGCGATTCCGTTTGGGCGGACCATTGCAGCTGCTCCGTCTTCACGTCGTAGAGGTTGGTTTCCAGGAAATAGGTTTTCTCCTCGGTGTAGTAGCCGGGATCGTAGACGGTGGGGTACCAGTACGTGTAATATCCCCGAAACCGGCCATACCATCCAAAGCGCGTGATGGGGGTGTAGCCATAGGCGCCCGGTACGTAGCGGGTTTCCGTTTCCTGGTCCAGCAGCGCCACCGTCAGGATAGCGTCGTAGCCCTGCTCCCGCGCCTTAGCCAGTATCTGGTTCACGTCGGGGCCGCCTTTCTCCGACATAGTGGGCGGGAACATGTCCAGGCTTCTGGCGGCATCGAGGCCCCGCTGCTGTAGCTGCGCCTTCATGTCGGTTTCCACTGTTTGCCTGGCGCGCACGTTGTCCGAGAGAGCCACCACCATCACCTTGCTATACTTCTGGGCACTTATCTCCGGGTTTTTCCAGGTGCCCGTTATGCGGGTAGTGGGCGTGCAGCCCCATACTGCCAGGCCAAGTATAAACATAATCAGGAATTTATACTTCTCAGCTGATTTTGTGACACCTAACTCCATCATAGTTAATTTGTTATGCTTATACTTTACTAACGAATTAACTATGTGTTTTGATGCTTGCGGGGAAAGTAGTTAGAACGGAAAAGGATATTTACAATTCACGATATTTTATACTTTTGCAACGAGCCCCGACACCTCGGCATGCGGTGGGAGGCGGCTTTTTATAGGGGTTGCGGGCACAACTTTTTCGGCTGGTTAAAGTATAGTTTGGGGCAAGCCTTTGCGCCTGCATCACCGTTACGGTGCCTGCCATGCTATAGAAAACGCTGCGGTATAAAGCCTGAAAGGGCTTTGCCGCTTTGGTAGATGACGATAATCTGAGTTTAAGACAACCCATACTTTTTACTTCATTTTACACGCTACCCAAAAACTATCAAAACAAAATGAGTTACGAGAAAATCGTTTCGTTGCTTGGCTCCGACGCAGAAAACCTGCTGCAGTACCAGAGCCAGACCATTTCCAAAGAGCAGCTGCATGCGCCGGGCCCCGATTTCGTGGACCGCATCTTTGCCCAGTCGAGCCGCTCGCCGCAGGTGCTGCGCAACCTACAACAGCTGTTCGACCACGGCCGCCTGGCGGGCACAGGCTACCTTTCCATTCTGCCAGTGGACCAGGGCATCGAGCACACCGCCGGCGCCTCTTTTGCCCCGAACCCGATTTACTTCGATCCGGAGAACATCATTAAACTGGCCCTGGAGGGCGGCTGCAACGCGGTGGCTACCACCTTCGGCAACCTGGCCATGATGTCCAGGAAGTATGCGCACAAGATCCCGTTTGTGGTGAAGATCAACCACAACGAACTGATGACCTACCCCAACAAGTATGATCAGATCATGTTCGGCTCCGTGGATGATGCCTGGAACCTGGGCGCTGCAGCCGTAGGGGCCACTATCTACTTCGGTTCCCAAGAGTCTTCGCGCCAGATCATAGAGGTGGCCGAGGCCTTTGAACGGGCGCATCAGCTGGGCATGGCTACCATCCTGTGGTGCTACACCCGCAACAACGCCTTCAAGAAAGACGGCGTGGACTACCACGTGGCCGCCGACCTGACCGGGCAGGCCAACCACCTGGGCGTTACCATCCAGGCCGACATCATCAAGCAGAAACTGCCGGAGAATAACGGCGGCTTTAAGGCCATCGGTTTTGGCAAGACAAACGAGAAGATGTACACCGAGCTCACGACCGACAACCCCATCGACCTGACGCGCTACCAGGTGGCCAACTGCTACATGGGCCGCGCCGGCCTCATCAACTCCGGTGGCGAGTCGAAAGGCGAGTCCGACCTGGTGGATGCGGTGCGCACGGCTGTTATCAACAAGCGGGCGGGCGGCATGGGCCTGATCTCCGGCCGCAAGGCGTTTCAGAAAGACATGGGCGCCGGCGTGGAGCTGCTGAACGCCATCCAGGACGTGTACCTGGCAAATGAGATTACACTGGCGTAATTTGTAGCAGAACTGCCGATTATTACATATTTTTGTGGCCTGCCTTTGCGTACCCCCTGAGGGTGACCGGGGCAGGCCACCTTGATTTTATACTTTGCTGTAAAGTATAGCCATAACTTTAAAGTGCGGAAGCACGCTGTTTAACTATGATGCCTTGGTTTAAAAGAGCAGATAAAGGAATCCAGACGCCAACAGAGCAAAAGAAGGAGACCCCGGACGGATTGTGGTACAAGTGCCCTACCTGCAAAACCGTGACGAGCACCGCCGAGCACCGCAAGAACCTGAACACCTGCGTGCAGTGCAACCACCACGACCGCATCGGTTCCAAAGAGTACTTTGCCATTTTATTTGACGACAACGAGTTTACCGAGCTCGACGGGAACCTGACTTCAGGCGACCCGCTCCACTTCGTGGACTCCAAGCCTTACCCGCAGCGCATTGCCTCCACGCAGAAGGCCACCGGCCTGAAGGATGCGGTACGCTCAGCCTACGGCAAGATAAACGGCCAGAGCATTACCATCGCCTGCATGGACTTCTCCTTTATCGGCGGCTCGATGGGCTCGGTGGTGGGCGAGAAGATTGCCCGCGCCATAGACCACGCCCGCAAAACCCGCACCCCATTCCTGATGATTTCCAAATCGGGCGGTGCGCGGATGATGGAGGCCGGTTTCTCGCTGATGCAGATGGCCAAGACCTCAGCCAGGCTTGCCCTGCTGAGCGAGGAGAAGCTGCCCTACATCTCCCTGCTCACAGACCCAACCACCGGTGGCGTAACGGCCTCTTATGCCATGCTGGGCGACTTTAACATCGCCGAGCCGGGCGCCCTGATCGGTTTTGCCGGCCCGCGCGTGATTAAGGAGACGATCGGCAAAGACCTGCCGAAGGGCTTCCAGAGCGCTGAGTTCGTGCTGGAGCACGGCTTCCTGGATTTCATCATCGACCGCAAGCAACTCAAGAACCGACTGAGCGAGCTGCTGAGCATGGTGCTGCTGCCAGAGGACGTGACCACCACACCGAAGGCAAGGAAAGTTGCCAAAGCATCCTGAGCAAACGTATAAACTGCCTGTGAAAAACCTGTTGGCCTGGTGCCAACGGGTTTTTTTATAGGTGGCTACCTAAAGTATAGTATTATAGAATATATCCTTGATGAAATATTTTAGCGAGGTAAAACACGATTTGGCACAGGACTTGCGTTTGCAGGTGTAAGAACTTTGAATCCTATTACAGTACACTCAAACTAAAAGAACAACAACACACATTTACCAAACCCTGATTAACATGAAATTTGTAAAACTATCCCTTAGCTCGATGCTGGCTGTTACATTGCTGTTTACGTCTTGCAAGAGCACCGCGCCAGTAGCTGGCTCTGATAACACCGAGACCACCACGCAGACCAAGCCTGCAGAGGAGAAAAAAGGTATGAGCAAAACCACCAAAGGCGGCCTGATTGGAGCCGGTGGCGGCGCCGTGATCGGTGGCCTGATCGGTAACAGACTGGGCAACACGGCTGCCGGTGCCATTGTGGGTGCCGCCGTGGGGGGCGCAACAGGTGCCGTTATCGGTCGCCGAATGGATAAGCAGGCCGAGGAACTGGAGAAATCGATGGAGAACGCCAACGTAGAGCGCGTGGGCGAGGCTATCCGCGTGAACTTCGACTCCGGTATACTTTTCGCCGTGAACTCCGCCGAACTGAGCGCCTCTGCTAAGCAGGATATCCAGAAGCTGGCCAAGACGCTGCAGGAGTACCAGGGTACCGATGTGATCATTGAAGGCCACACCGATAACACAGGCTCTTATGAACTGAACCAGAAGCTATCGGAGCGCCGCGCCGCGTCGGTGGCTGCTTATGCCCGCAGCCTGGGCGTTGATGGTGCGCGTCTGCAGGCCAAAGGCTATAGCTACGACCAGCCAATTGCCGACAACAGCACGGTGGAAGGACGCAAGCAGAACCGCCGCGTGGAGATCATCATTGTGGCAAACGAGGAGCTGAAAGAAGCTGCCGAGAGCGGTGAGATCAAGTAATTAGCTATACGAAAGTATAGAAAGTATAAAGCAAGGCGTCTGCCTCCTTAAAGGGGCAGGCGCCTTGCTTTTTATGGGAAAGCAGGTATCCAAAGGGCTTTTTAAAACCAGAATAAGGAAAAGGCGTTTAAGTTTTATACCTGTAGCCATAGCCCGCCTGTGGAAGTATAAGGGCAGGGGGCTGCAGGATGACTCTGGTGAAAAATATTTCGCCAAAGTTTATATAACATTTAAGGTATATAGTCAGTAAAAGGGTCAGGATCTTGAAAACCTGATCTGGAATTAAAAAAGAAAACCATGAAGAACTTCAGAATAAACCTTTCCATACTAGCCATTATCGCCATCATACTTTCATCCTGCGCCTCAGGCGGCGGCGGTATGAGCAAGACGGCTAAAGGTGGTATTATTGGTGCCGGCTCCGGTGCCGTGGTAGGTGGTGTGGTTGGTAGAGTGGCTGGCAACACGGCCGCAGGCGCCATTATTGGTGCTGCCGTGGGTGGCACGGCCGGTGCCCTGATCGGCAGAAGAATGGACAAGCAGGCCGAGGAACTGCAGCGTGACCTGGAGAACGCCAAGGTAGAGCGTGTGGGCGAGGGTATTAAGATCACCTTCGACTCAGGCATCCTGTTCGCTACCAGCTCTGCCGAGCTTCAGTCTGGCGCTAAGACCGAGATCTCGCAGCTGGCCCAGACCCTGCAGAAGTACCCGGACACGAACATCCTGATTGAAGGCCACACAGACAATACCGGTAACAGAAGCATTAACCAGCCGCTTTCGGAGCGCCGTGCCGAGTCGGTGGCCAGCTACCTGACATCTACCGGGGTAGACCGCAGCCGCATGACCACACAAGGCTATGCCGATGACCAGCCAATTGCCGATAACAGCACAGCCGCTGGCCGCCAGCAGAACCGCCGCGTGGAGATTGCCATCTACGCCAACGAGAAAATGAAGAAAGCCGCCGAGCGCGGAGAGCTATAAAAGATTAAGTAGTAGTAGATTGATTGGATAATTGGTGATTAACCAGCCGCACGGGGGTGCGGCTGGTTTTTTTATGCCTTTTATACTTGCTGCTATACTTATACTCTGGCTATACTTTTATACTTGCTGTTCCGGATATACTTGTCCGGAGCTACTCTGCTGCGGATTCCCGAATCCACGTAAGCCATACTTTATACTTTATATCATACTTTCCCTTAGCCAACGCTTCATGCAACTGGAAACAAGCTATCGTTTCTAGCTTCCGCTGATCCTCCAGACTTACAAACCTATCGTTTCATTTCCTGCTTTGGCTCCCTCTAGCCCGGGAGGGCTCGTCCTCGGGCATCGCGCTGTGTTCCCTTCCTTTGCTACCCTTCGGTCGCAATGCCCTTACGGGCACCGGAATCTCACAAGGCGCTCAACCCAAGGACTGGGTATCATTCGATAGCTGCGGCTTTTGTCATCTCGAATGAAATGAGAGATCCCTTTAGAATTCCCGTTAGATCTCTCGCGCTGCTCAAGATGACAATAAAGTATAGCAAAAAGTATAAATTCCCCTCTTTTGGGAGGAGCAGGTTTATACTTTGTAGGGGCAGGTCGCGACCTGTCCGCGTGAGGACAGCAGCTACAAAACTTATACTTCAGCCAAAGCAACTACAGATTCCCCGCCTTAGACAAGTCTTGGATCCCGAACTTGTTCCGGGGGAGGGGTAGGGGTGGTTGGACCCGGTATGGCGTAGAACTGGGGGCAAGAGCAGATGGTTTTCCGGAAGCTATACTTTCCCGCTGAACCAGCTGCTGTACATCACGTAATTATTGGCCGTCTTAGCCAATCCCTCTACCTGCTCCTGGCTCAGCTGCTTAACCTTACGGGCCGGTATCCCGGCATAGATCCACCCCGACTCACAAACCGTGTTCTCCAGCACAATGGCCCCCGCGGCAATGATGCATTTCTCCTGCACCACGGCGTTGTCCATCACAATCGAGCCCATTCCCACCAGCGAGTTATCGTGCACGGTGCAGCCATGCACAATGGCGTTGTGGCCGATTGATACGTTGTTACCAATGGTGGTGGCCGCCCGCTCGTAGGTACAGTGGATCACAGCCCCGTCCTGGATGTTGGTTCTGTTGCCAATGCGGATGCTGTTCACGTCGCCACGGATGACGGCATTGAACCAGATGGAGCACTCATCCCCCATCACCACATCGCCCACAATAGTGGCGTTTTCGGCAATCCAGCAGCCCTCGCCCATTTGCGGCCGCACACCCTTCACCGGAAGTATAACTGGCATATGTTTCGTTATTCGTTGTTAGTTATTCGTTATTCGGTAAAGATAGGGGGTTATACTTCTACAGAAGCGAAATAGTAGCACTTCTACCATCAATTATACTTCTCGGCAGCTCCCTATACTTTTCCAGGGAGCAAAGCAGTATACTTTCCAATGACTCTTCCCAACAACGAATAACGAACAACTACTAACGAACTAACCGCTTCCACGTCCCTTTCAGGTAGTTATACTTTAGCGTGCTGGGCAGGGCTTTCCAGAAGTAGGTGTTCAGCTCCACGGCGAAGCTGGGTTGCATGTAGCAGTTGATGGTGCAGCCTTCGCAGGCCGGCAGCCTGCCCTCCTGCCGCTTCAGCTCCTCTACCTCCTGGCTTAAGTATAAATCATAGAGATTGCCGTTTATCGGGAAGCTCTTGGTGCCCAGGTGGTAGCAGGGAAGTATGAGCTCATTCTCCGGGGAGATGACCAGGGTGGTGCTGGCGGCTTTGCAAACCGGTTTGGCAGTTTTGTTGCCTCCGTCCAGGCGCAGCTGCACGAACCCCTCGTTCAGGTATACTTGCCTGCGCTTGCCAAAGTCACTGAGGTAGCGCAGCTCCTCCTCTGTCAGCTGCTCGCCGGTCTCCACCTGGTTATACTCGAAGGCCGGGTTAAGTATGAGCACGAGCTTGTTCGGAAGTATAATGTTCTGGTACACCTCCTCCAGCTGGTGCAGGTTGTGCCGGAACACCGTGAAAAGTATGTCCGGCCGCTCGCCCAGCTCCCGCGCCACCTTAATCGACTCCATCACGAAGTCGAAGCAGGCCACGCCCCGGCCGCGGTCGTGCTCCTCCTTGTCGGCGGAGTCGAGGGAGAAGTGCAGCATGTCCACCTTGCCCTTTAGCCGCTCGGCCAGTTTGGGGTAGAGCATGGCGTTGGTGGTGAGCGTGGTGATAAAGCCCATGTCGTGCGCCATGCCCAGCATTTCATCGATCTGGCGGTGCAGCAGCGGCTCGCCGCCGGTAAAATCGACCACCTGCACCCCCAGCCGCTTCAGGTCGCGCAGGTTCTGCGCCACATCCTCCAGCGTAATGTAAGGCGAAGGGCGCTCCCAGATATCACAGAACGAGCACTTTGCGTTACACCGATAGGTGACGTAGTAATTACAAAGTACCGGTTTAGACCTTAGGCGCATCTTTTGTGGAATGATGAGATCAAAAGTATAAATTATGAACGAAGTATACGGTATACAGGTCCGGATGAATTTGCCAAGCCTTTTGTATGCGTTGCTACATTGCTGAATGGCTGCATGTTCAAAGTATAAATTTGCTGTTGTCCCTTTGCAGGAAGTAATGTCACAGCGGTCTCTTGTAAACTTTCTAACTTTTTAACTCTCTAACTTTCTAACTTCAAAGGCCATGGAAAGAACACGAATATCATCGGGGGCGGTATGGGAGGATATGGTTGGCTACAGCCGTGCCGTGCGCGTGGGCAATATAGTTGAGGTAGCCGGCACCACCGCCACCGACGGTGAAAGTATAGTAGGCAAAGGCAGTCCCTACGAGCAGACGAAGTATATCCTGGAAAAGATCGGGCAGGCCCTGGAGCAGGCGGGTGCAAGTATAAATGATGTGGTGCGCACGCGCATCTATGTAACCCATATAGAGCACTGGCAGGAGATCGGCCGCGCCCACCAGGAGGTGTTCAAAGGCATCAGGCCTGCCTGCAGCATGGTGCAGGTAGCCGCCCTGATAAACCCGGATCACCTGGTAGAGATCGAGGCCACTGCCATCCTTAGCCCCGCATCCGCTCCTTTGGCGTAAGCCATAGCCCCCGACCCCAAAAGTATAGGCAGGCTAAAGTAGCTGTATCCTAAGTATTTATACCACACAAATAACAGGCGCCCGCAGCCGGTGCAATCCGGTGTTGGTCGGACCAAAGGGGATGTTTGTCTAAGAAAAAGCGCTTGTGGGATATTAATGTAAGCAGTTCGTATAAATCTGGTAGATAGGTACAGATAATGTACTTATCTTTGTAACAGAAAGCCAAAAGGAATATTTGTTTAAGGTGAGATGTAAATAAGATTCCAACACTATCAACTACTACAGATGATATTGGCCTAAGCCGCTCCTCAAAAGGGAGCGGCTTTTTTTATGCACTAACGTATACCATTAGTTCGTTAGAACATGTGCTGGCACCCAACTTATACTTTTTTTACCTATGAGAAAACTTGCATTAACCTTGATAACCGTGCTGGCTATTAGCATTACAGCCCAGGCACAGATGCTGCAGGCCGGCGTTAAGGCCGGCGTGAGCTCCTCCAAAGTGCGCCTGAACGACGTACAGAACGATCCGCAGCAGTATGCCTCTGCCGACAATATAACCGGTTACCACGCCGGCGCCTTTGCCCGCCTGCAACTGCTGGGGCTGCTGTTTCAGCCGGAGGCCATCCTGTCTACCTCTGGCGGCAACGTGGAGGTGAAGGACGACCCCAACAGCACCATGGTGCGGGTAGAGAAGTTTAAGTTCGACCGGCTGGACGTGCCGCTGCTGGTAGGCTTTAACTTTCTGCGGGTGGCGCGGGTGCAGGCAGGCCCGGTGGCTTCCATGCTCCTGACAGCCCGGCAGGAGGGCCGAACCGTTAAAGACTACTACGACAACTCCGACTGGGGCTACCAGGCCGGACTGGGCGTCGACATCGGTGCCCTGACCGTGGACGTGCGTTACGAGCGCATCAACCGCGACTTTACCAACACCAGCCAACAGACAGACGGCAAAGTGCGCAACGAGCAGTTCCTGGTGAGCCTGGGCCTGAAGCTGATCAAGTAGCAAAGGCAGTATAAAACAGCAAATCCGCAGGAATTGATGCTCCTGCGGATTTGCTGTTTTATACTTTAAGGGCAAGTCTTTTGTCCTTTGTCAATTAATCCTTTGTCTAAAATTACGGCATGTACAGTTCAGCGCCAGGACCCACAGGCAGGCCCAGCAGAATCCAGATGATGAACAGGGTGATCCAGCCGATGAGGAAGACAATGGAGTAGGGCAGCATGGTAGAGATGACCGTACCGATACCGGCTTTCTTGTCGTAGCGCTGAATAAAGGCCACAATCAGGGCGAAGTAAGACATCATGGGCGAGATAATGTTGGTCACGCTGTCGCCGATGCGGTAGGCCGTCTGCGTGAACTCGGGCGTGTAGCCCAGCAACATGAACATCGGGATGAAAACCGGCGCCATGATGGCCCACTTGGCCGAGGCAGAGCCCATGATCATGTTAATGGAGGCCGACACAAGTATAAACATGATCATCAGCGGAATACCGCTCAGGCCCAGCGTTTTCAGGGTATCGGCACCGTTAATGGCCAGTATAAGCCCCAGGTTGGTCCAGTTAAAGTACGCCACGAACTGCGCCGCGAAGAACACCAGCACGATGTAAGAGCCCAGTGTCTCCATGGATTTGGACATGCCGCGCATCACGTCGCTGTCGTTTTTGATGGTTCTGGCCCCGATTCCATAGGCAATACCGGCCACCGCGGAAAGTATAAAGATAAAGGCCACGATACCCGACATGAACGGCGAGTTGAGGATGCCGCCTGTCTCCGGGTCGCGCAGGTAACCGTTTTCCGGCAGCAGGCCGCCAAGTATAAAGGCAGTCATCAGAAGTACGGCAATCGTGGCGTAAAGCAGGCCGCGCTTTTCCTGTGTGTTCAGGCGATCTATACTTTCCGGCTTCTCCTCGCCCTCATACTCTCCCAGCCTCGGGATCACGATCTTCTCCGTCACCCAGGTACCCAGGCCGGCCACGATAAATGTAGACACGAACATGAAGTAGTAGTTGGCGGCCGGGTTAACCATATAAGTAGGGTCGATGATGCGCGCAGCCTCCGTGGAAAGACCAGCCAGCAGCGGATCGATGGTGCCCAGCAGCAGGTTGGCGCTGTAGCCCCCTGACACACCGGCAAAAGCCGCCGCCAGGCCAGCCAGCGGATGGCGGCCGGCCGCCAGAAAGATAACCGCCGCCAGCGGCACCAGCAGCACATAACCCACCTCAGAGGCAGTGTTAGACAACACCCCGGCAAAAACGATTACGAAGGTAAGCAGGCGCTTGGGCGAAGCCAGCACTACCAGGCGCAGCACCGTGCCGATCAGGCCGGTGCCCTCGGCAATGCCTATACCCAGCAGCGACACCAGCACCGTGCCTAGTGGGGCAAAATCGGTGAAGTTGGTCACCATGCGCGTCAGGATCATGTGGAGCCCCTCTGCCGAGAGCAGGTTTACCGGCGTTACGGTCTGGCCTGTTCCGGGGTGCACAACGGCCATATCAAACTGGCTGGCTACCCATGATAGGATAACCACCAGCAAAGCAAAGCCGGCAAAAAGCGTGGCAGGGTGCGGCAGGGCGTTACCGATGCGCTCCACCACCGACAGGAATTTGTCCACGCCTGATTTCTTGTTCTGTACTTGTGCCATATAAGGGTTGAGGTTGATTAGCTTCTCGCACAGGCTGGCTGCGTGAGGTGTTGGCTGAAAAAAAGTTTTCGAAGATGGCTAAAAAATGGGGTGCTCGCAAATTTTAATGAAAAGCCATACCTTCGCTCTGACACAAAAACCTGAACAAGTATGATCACACCCCTTCAGCCCGGCGATAAAGTCGCCATCATCGCCACTGCCCGTAAGATAGACCGCGAAGCCGTAGAACAGGCCATCCAGGTGCTGCAGGAGTGGGGGCTGGAGGTAGAGGTTGGCCCTACGGTGGGCGCCAAGTATGGCGTGTTTGCCGGCCACGATGCCCTGCGCCTACAGGACCTGCAACAGGCTCTGGACCGCCCTGACATCAAGGCCATTATCTGCGCCCGCGGCGGCTACGGCACCACCCGTATCCTTGATCAGGTAGACTTCAGCCGGTTTCAGCAGCAGCCTAAGTGGGTGGTAGGCTTCAGCGATATCACCTCGCTGCTCTGCCACATCCACAGCCTGGGCATCGAAAGTATACATGGCATCATGCCCCTGCTCTTCCCCTCCGGCACCGACAAAGCACTAGACAGTTTGCGTCGCGTACTGTTTGGGGAGGAAGTATACTACGAGGTAGGGCCACACCCCTTTAACCGCTCCGGCACCGGGCAAGGCCAACTGATAGGCGGCAACCTGGCGCTGCTGCATAACGTGTCCGGCACCCGCTCCGACTTTACAACCAAGGGCAAGATCCTGTTCCTGGAGGATGTGGATGAGTACCTTTACAACATCGATCGCATGATGGTGCACCTCTCCCGGGCCGGCAAGCTCCGCGACCTGGCAGGGCTGATCATTGGCCACTTCAGCGACATGAAGGACAACGCCGATCCTTTCGGTAAAACCGTGTATGAGATCATTGCGGAGCACACAGCCAAGTATAACTACCCCGTCTGCTACGGCTTCCCGACCGGCCACGAGCCCGACAACCTAGCGCTGGTGTGTGGCCGTGAGGCAAAGCTGGAGGTGAGTGAGTTGGGGGTTAACCTGGCGTATACTTTGAACAGCAACAAAGCATAAAGTATAGCACTGGTTTAGTTATTAATATAGGGCGGATAAGCGCAGGTTTACGTTTATACCTTAGTTGTGCGGCATAAGAAAGTATGAATTGGAAGAATAACCATATCAAGTTTGAAGAGATTCCTCTTGGAGAATACATAAACTTCAACTGGAAAGAAGCTGATATTGCTTCCATTGATTTCTCTAACTGCAAGTACTTAATTGTTTGGCATCACCAGAGTAAAGAAAAAGATTTCTCCAACCTCCCCGATATTTCAAACTTACTCTATTTAGAAGTTAACTGGTCAAACTCAACTTCTTTGAATGGGCTTTCTAAATTTAAGAATCTTAAAAGACTTGAACTTCACTACTGTACAAAGCTGGAAACCTTGGATGGAATAGAGTCTTTGAATAAAGAAATTGAACATATTCACATAAGCCAGTCAAAGAAACTAACCAGTCATGAAAGGATTACTCTCCTGAAACAACTAAGGATATTGTGCTTGAATGAATGTGGTGTTATTGAGAACCTAAAGTTCTTGAATGAATTGCCACAGTTAGAAGACTTTAGGTTTGTGAATAGTAATGTATTGGATGGAGACTTATCTCCCATTCTACAACATCCTAAGTTGGAAAATGCAGCCCTTCTGAACAAGAGACACTATTCTCATAAAGACACCTTTATAGAAGATTACCTAAAAAGAAGAAAAATTACGAACGCACAACAAAACCTATAGTGCATAAACGCACCATAGCCAAGTCCGTTGGCAGTAACGACAAACTCCAAAACGGGTATGGTATAATCAGAAAGCTGGGATTTAATTTATACTATACCTTCCCTCACGCCGCCCTGTCAATTCCCTTCTGCCGCACATCCTGGTAATAATTGCAGATGCCGTTTAGCACGCACTGCTCGCACCTGGGGCTAAAAAAGGTGCAGATACGCTGGCCGTGGCGCAGCATGTGGATGTGGAAATTATAAAGCTCCTCCGGCTCCGGGGGCAACATCTGCAGCAGAATAGCATGGGCCTTGTTGGCCGTTACCTTCGCCCCAATCAGCCCCACACGCTGGCTGATGCGGAATACGTGCGTATCCACGGGCATCACTGGCTTTTTGAAGTTGAAGAGCAGCAGCAAAGTGGCTGTCTTCACCCCCACACCGGGCAGTCTGGTAAGCCAGGCCATGGCTTCCTCCACCGGCAGCTCCTCCAGGAAATCAATATTGAACTCCCCGCGCTCCTCTTTTATCAGCCGCAGCGTTTGCTGTATCTGCGGCGCCTTCTGGCCGGGGTAGCGGGTGGTTTGTATGGCATCAGCCAGTTCGTCCACGTCTGCGTTCATTACGCCCTGCCAGTCGCCGAAGCGGTCCAGCATAGTATAAAAGGCCTTCTCCTCGTCCTTGTGGGTGGTGCGGTGCGAGAGCATGGTAGAGATTAGCTCGTGCATATGGCTGCGGCGCGGCTCCAGTTTGCGGTGTTTATACTCCTGGTTCAGCAACGCGTGCGTGAGCTGCGTTTTCTCTTCTGCAGGGATTTGGTGGGCATCCATGGCGTTGGTTTTGGTCTGGATAATTTTACGGGCCAACACCGGTTCTGTTGAGCAGTTTTTTTGAGGTATGATAGTACAAAACCCATTGTGCTGTGGTATCTTGTATAGCTGCTGGAAAACCGATATTGTTTAAACCACAACTATTTTTATTTCCAGACGCTATACTTGTTGGTTACTCGCTTTACGCCCTTGTGGCATGCTTTCTCTCTATGGATATAAAGTTTTTAGGAACTGGCGGCGCCTTCGACACCGATTACCTGAACTCTGCGGCCGTGCTAAACTTCCGGGGCATACACCTGCTGATAGACTGCGGCTTCACCGTTTTCCCGGCGCTGGTGCAGAAGAACCTGGTGCAGAAGGTAGACCACATCATACTTACCCACCTGCACAACGACCACTGCGGCAGCCTGCCTAACCTGCTGCTCTACAAAAGCATCATAGAGAAAGCCCCCAAGCCGATTATCTTTTACGCATCCGAGCAATTTAAACAGCAGCTGTGCCTGCTCCTGGAGATACAACTGAAGGAGCCCGACAAGTATGCCGAGTTCGTGCCGTTGGAGAATTTTGAGGGCATTGGCTGTATAGATACCTACGGCAAGCACTCCGAGGGCCTGCAGACCTATGCCTATATTTTTGAGGAGGATGAGGAGCGCTTCGTGTACTCCGGCGACCTGGCCAAACCCGAGGTGCTCTTCGACCGGCTGCAGCGCATGACGCAGAAACGCACCTCCGTCTTCCACGATATCACCTTTAGCCCCGAAAACACGGGCCATACGTACTACAAGAAGCTGCTGCCCTACCTCAACGGCGTGGACATGTACGGCTACCATTGCGACCCCACCAAAAGCCCCCTGGATAACCCTATCCGGCTGGTGTTCTTTCAGCAGGACATGATGGCGTAGGCCGCCCTGCCACGAAACAAAGTATACTTTACCGGGTTTAATGGCTTAATAGTTTATACATACCGGAACGCACCGCGCTATGCCTGCCACACGTAAACCCAGACAACGCCTCTGGCAACAGCCTCTGCACCTGACGTACAGTGCACTGTTCCTGATCTTTTGGGTTTACACCGGCCTTACCACCCCCGACCTGAAGAACTGGCTGATGGAGAACGTGCTCACGCTCTCGCTTATCATCTTCCTGGTAGCCTTTTACAACATCTTCCGCTTCTCAGACGCCAGTTATACTTTAATTTTCCTGTTTCTGCTGCTGCATGTGTATGGCAGCCAGTACCAGTACGCCGACAATCCGTTCGGGGAGTGGCTGAAGGGGCAGTTTGGCTTTACGCGCAACCACTACGACCGTCTGGTGCACCTCGGCTACGGGCTGCTGCTGACCTACCCCATGCACGAGGTGCTGGCCTATGGTTTTAGGCTGCGGCCCATTCTAACCTACCTGCTGCCCGTGGAGCTTATACTTTCCACGAGTGCGCTGTACGAGTTGGTGGAGTGGATGGTGGCCGATTGGGTTTACGGCGGCGGTGAGCAGGGGATGGTTTTTCTGGGGATGCAGGGCGATATCTGGGATGCCCAGAAAGACGTGGCCATGGCCTTTGTTGGGAGCCTAGTAGCCATGGCCGTGGCGTTTGCCTTTATCAGAAAGCGGCAGGAAGTATGATGCAAGTATGAATACCCATAAACCCACTCTGCGAAGAAGGGGAGGGAGCCTCAGCGGTGCTGGGTTCCCCCTGCCCCTCATCACCTCACCCCTCTCCTAAGAACAAGGGAAGGAGCTTCAGCGGTACTGGGTCCAACCACCCCTAACCCCTCCTTAGCCAAGGAGGGGAGCTTGGTCTTAGCTTCACCTCAAGGTATAAGTTTCATAGTCAAAGTATAAACACCCCTATAGTCCCCTCAAGGGGACAGTTGTAAGCAGCTATCGAACTGACACCCAGTCCTTGGGTTGAGCGCCTATGCGAGTTTTTCCGGTGCCGAACGCCAGTGAGGCATTGCGACGCAGGAGCAAAGGAAAAGCTCCCAGCGCGATGCCCGAAGGCGAGGCCTCCCGGCCTAGGAGGGCACCAAGGTATGAAATGAAACTGTAGGTTTGTGGGAACTACAGGATAAGCGGCAGCTACAAAGTATAGCTTGTATCAAATTGGAGGAAGCGGCAGCTAGAAAGGATAGCCTGGCTCAGGTTGCAGGAGGCAGGGGCTAAGAGAGGCACAAGCGGACGCTTGCGCCAGGAAAAGTATGGCTCTGCTAGCCAGTCAAGTTATAAACTTGAACTCAACATAGAATGCAAGTCTTCAGACTTGCATCATGAAAGATAAGTATAAAAGTATAGCCCAGGTATAAAGTATAACAAGGACACAGGCCGCAAGCCCGCGCCAGCGAGGGGCCGGCAAGAGATAGGAATAAAATCCAAGTATAGAGTTACAGCGTCAGATGTTCCAGCACCCGCTGCTGCAGCAACTCAAGCTTCTCATCCGGCAGCTTTTCCTGTACGATCTCGAAAAAAACACGCTCTTCCTGGCGGATGTGCTGCTCCAGCAGTTTGCCTACAGCATCTAACCTCTCCGGCAGCGCGGCTTCCTCAGCACCGGGCAGGGCAAGTATAAGCCGCTCCAGTTGCCGGTGCTCTGCCTGCAGCGCCTGGGCCTGCTGCTTTAGCTCTTCCGAATAGTCTGCGGCAAGTATAAACACCGTTTCCTCCTCCAGTTTGAAATGGGGCAGCAGGTGCTCCTGCAGAAAGTCCACCACATAGTCGCGCTTGGCGGTGAGAGCGGTGGGCATGCCTTTGTAGGCGGGGGCGCCGTGCTGCAGCAGCCTGGCCGTGAGCAAGCCGCCGTGGTGCTGGCGGGAGATGGGTATGAGGCTTTCGTGTCGTTTCATGGCTAGTTTATTGCCTCCCTGTCCTCTTCGCGCACGGTCAGCAGCACCGACTCCACGCGGCGGTCCGATTTCTCCAGGATGCGCACGTTGTACTGGTTAAAAGTGGTTGTCTCGTTCAGGTTCTCCGGAATCTGGCCATAGATCACGTTCAGCAGCCCGCCCACGGTTTCGTAATCCTCGCCCTCCGGCAGCGGGTAGGGCAGGTAATCGTTGGCGTCGGATACGGCGGCAGAGCCGTTTACCTTGTACTCAAAGTCGTTGATGCGCTCCACAATCGGGGCCTCCTCATCGTACTCATCCTGTATCTCGCCCACCAGTTCCTCAATAATGTCCTCGATGGTCACGATGCCCGACACGCCGCCAAACTCGTCGGTGGCGATGGCCATGTGCAGGTGGCGGCGCTGGAACTGCTTCAGGAGGCGATTGATCTTCTTCGTCTCCGGCACAAAGTAGGCAGGGCGCATCAGCTCCTCCACTAAGATGGGCTTGCCCAGGCGCACGATGCTCAGGATATCCTTCACGTAAAGGATGCCCACGATATTATCGATGTTGCCGCTGTACACCGGCAGGCGGGAGTACCCTTCTGTAAAGACGATCTCGAGGAGTTCCTCCTCCGGCACGTTCACGTCAACGGCCACCACCTTGGTGCGCGGCACCAGGATCTGCTTCACCATGCGCTCATTAAACAGGAACACGTTCTCGATAAGCTCGTGGTGGGAGTCCTGGATGGCGCCGCCCTCCGCGCTCTGCTCAAACAGCAGGCGCAGTTCCTCGGCCGTATGCACCTCGGCCCCGTGCATGGGCTGTATGCCCATCCCGCGCAAAACCAGGTTAGCCAGGCCATTGAGCAGCCAGATGAACGGGCTGAAGAGAAGGTAGAAAAAGCGCAGCGGGTAGGCTATCGCCAGCGTGGTAGACTCAGAGCGCTGGATAGCCAGCGATTTTGGGGCCAGCTCGCCGAAAACGATGTGCAGCACGGTGATAATGGCAAACGAGATAGGCAGGGCAATCGTATGGGCCAGTTCCTCGCCTCCCTGAAAGCCAAAGGTATGCATCACGTTGATCACCAGCTGCGATACCACGCTCTCGCCAATCCAGCCCAGGCCCAGCGAGGCCAGCGTAATGCCCAGCTGCGTGGCCGACAGGTAAGCGTCGAGGTGGGTGAGCATGTGCTGGGCCAGCTTTGCCGGCGCGCTTCCGGTCTGCGCCCGCAGCTCTATCTGCGAGGACCTCACCTTTACAATGGCAAACTCGGCTGCCACAAAGAAGCCGTTGAGCAGTACCAGGAATATGGTTAAGAATATATCGAAAATCATAGCTTGTGTTGTTGCCGTGTTACCTCAGCAAAGATGTAAAAATAGTAAAATACGTGGTCGTTTTACATGTGTATATGCTGCACGCACTATATTTTACGACCAACAGCACCTACAGGGCCACAAATGCACTTTATGTGTAGGGGTTGCCCGGAATAAAAGTATACCCGCCAAAGAGTTTATACTTGTCTGGAGAAAAAACAGCCTGCCAAGTGTTATAGAGAATAGCACAAATAAAGTGTGGCCTGTCCTTTGGGGTGGAGTAGCTAGCGTTGAGGGAGCCAAACCGGTTGTTTAGCAAACATATGCGCTGCCCCGCGTCGCCTCAAGTATAAATTGCCTATTTTTGCAGTGCTTCAGGTTAACACAAAACCGGGAAGAGGGCAGCTCACACTGTGCTGCCATAAAGTATAATGCTTGATCTATGAACAAATACATCACCCCGAAACAGCTGCTGGCCACGTGGCTGTTGTTTATGATGGCCTTTGTGGCACAGGCGCAGGTGCTCAAGCCCGCGTCGTGGAGCTACGAAGTGTCTAAAAAGGAGGTGGCCGTGGGCGAGGAGGTGGAGCTGATCTTTAACGCAAAAATAGACAAAGACTGGTACCTCTACTCCTCCGACTTCGACCCGGATCTGGGTCCGATGGTCACGACCTTCACGTTTCAGAAGCACCCGTCCTACGAGTTGGTGGGCGACATCAAGCCCGTTAAGCCAAAGAAAAAGTATGACGAGCTGTGGGAGGGAGAGTATACCTACTTTGTGGGTACAGGCCAGTTCCGCCAGAAAATCCGCGTGCTGCAACCCGACCTGCAGGTAAAGGGCGAGTATGAGTACCAGGTCTGCACCGACGTAACCGGCCAGTGCATTCCGTTTGATCACACGTTTTCCTTTACCAACAAGCAGATAAAGGTAAGCGGCGTGGCCGCAAAGCCTGCTGCCCCGGAAGCCAATACGAAAGCCGCCGCGCAACAGCAGCCGCAGCAAAAGCAGCCACAAGCGCAACAGCAGCCGCAGCAAAAGCAGCCACAAACGCAACAGCAGCCTGAGCAGGAATTAGCTGCGGCCAAAGTCCCGGACCTGGCAACGGCCGCTGCAGCCGCTGCCTCAGCTGATACGAACACAGCCGCAGCTCCTGTAGCATCTACTGCTGATGAGGACACTGATGCTGCCGAAACCATTTCTGCCATACCTGATGCGGAGCCTGCCACTACCGATGACGGCCTGTGGGCTTTCATGCTGGTGGCCTTTGGCTCGGGGCTGATCGCGCTGCTAACGCCCTGCGTGTTCCCGATGGTGCCCATGACCGTGAGCTTTTTCACCAACAGCGGCGGCAGCAGGACACAGGGCATCCTCAAGGCGGTTGTTTACGGGTTGTCCATCATCGCGATTTATACTTTGATCGGCACGATCGTGGCCAAGCTTTTCGGAGCCGACGGAGCCAACTTCCTGAGCACGCACTGGCTGCCCAACGTACTGTTCTTCCTCATCTTCGTGGTGTTTGCCATGTCTTTTTTCGGGATGTTCGAGATCACGCTGCCCAGCTCGTGGCTTAACAAGATCGACGCCAAGGCCGACCAAGGCGGCTGGATAGGCGTGTTCTTTATGGCCTTTACGCTGGTGCTGGTGTCCTTCTCCTGCACCGGCCCGATTGTGGGCAGTATACTGGTGGCCTCTGCCGGTGGCGAGACCATTCGTCCTATTGCCGGCATGCTCGGCTTCTCGCTGGCCTTTGCGCTGCCCTTCTCGCTGTTTGCTGTATTCCCCTCGTGGCTGAGCAGTTTGCCCAAGTCCGGTGGCTGGCTCAACTCCGTGAAGGTGGTGCTGGGCTTTATAGAACTGGCACTGGCCCTTAAGTTCCTGAGCATTGCCGACCAGGTATACCACTGGGGCCTGCTGGACCGGGAAGTATACCTGGCCCTGTGGATCGTGATCTTCACGCTGATGGGCTTTTACCTGCTGGGCAAACTCAAGTTCTCTCACGACTCGGAGGTGAAGTTCATCAGCGTGCCGCGCCTGTTCTTTGCTATCATCACTTTTGGCTTTGTGGTTTACCTGATCCCGGGCCTGTTCGGTGCCCCGCTGAAGGCGCTGTCGGGTTACCTGCCGCCCCAAACCACCCAGGACTTTGACATCAACAAGATTGTAAGGCAGAGCAACGGTGGCAGTGCGGCTGTGGCTGCCGTAAGCAGCGAACTCTGCGAGCCGCCCAAGTATGGCGACTTCCTGCACTTGCCGCACGGCCTGCAGGGCTACTTCGACCTGGAGCAGGCTAAGAAATGCGCCGCTGAGCAAGGCAAGCCGATCTTCATCGACTTTACCGGCCATGGCTGCGTAAACTGCCGGGAGATGGAGCAGAACGTATGGTCGGACCCGGAGGTGCTGAAGCGCCTGCGCGAGAACTACGTAATCGCCGCTCTTTACGTGGACGACCGCACCGAGCTGCCGGAAAGCGAGCAGTATACGAGCTCGTATGACGGCAAGGTGAAGAAAACGATCGGCAGGAAGTATGCCGATTACCAGATCACCAAGTTCAACGTGAATGCCCAGCCCTATTATGTGCTGATGGATGAGAGCGAGAACGTGCTGGTAAAGCCCATCGCCTATGACCTGAGCGTGGACAACTTCGTGAAGTTCCTGGACGCCGGCGTGGAGGCCTATAACAACAAGCAGCAGGTGGCCAGGAAGTAAGTATAAAGTATAGTTTAAAGCTAAGTGTAAGTATAAAAATCCCTGTTGCGGCCATGTGCTGCGGCAGGGATTTATACTTTAGGACTGATTTTGGGAGCTTTTTTAAAGGCAAGCAAGCCTCTCGCGTCACTCCTATACCTTGCCAGACACTCGCAGGGACTTTGCGCACCGCGAGGTCAAAAACAAAAAGCCCGACCAGTTACGGTCGGGCTTTTTGTTTATAGTCGTGCTACTTGATACGTGCGTCGTGCTACGTTAGCAAACTACTTTGCCTCGTTGTAGCGGCGGGTTACCTCTTCCCAGTTCACCACGTTCCAGAAGGCGCTGATGTAGTCCGGGCGGCGGTTCTGGTAGTTCAGGTAGTAAGCGTGCTCCCATACGTCCAGGCCCAGGATAGGCTTGCCACCGCAGCCTTCTGCAAATGGCATCAGGGTGTTATCCTGGTTCGGGGTAGAGCATACTTCCAGCTTGTCGCCTTTTACGCACAGCCAGGCCCAGCCAGAGCCGAAACGTGTGGCCGCAGCCGCGTTGAATTTTTCCTTGAACTGATCGAAGGAACCGAAAGTGGCGTTGATCGCATCTGCCAGCTCGCCAGTAGGCTGGCCGCCGCTGTTTGGAGAAAGCACTGTCCAGAACAGGTTGTGGTTATAGTAACCGCCGCCGTTGTTACGAACGGCCTTGTTCTCGCCATCAATGCTGGTCAGGATCTCCTCGATCGACTTGCCATCCAGCTCCGTGCCTGCAATAGCCTTGTTCAGGTTATCGGTGTAGGCCTGGTGGTGTTTGGTATGGTGGATCTCCATGGTGCGCGCATCGATGTGCGGCTCCAGTGCGTCGTAGGCATAAGGTAGTTTCGGAAGTTCGAAAGCCATAGTTTTATATAGATTTATGTTAGAAATATTTTACTTGTACATGCAATGGTGATGTACGGCATCCCTCCAAAGTTAGTTAATTTCTTTTAGCCGCAAAGAAGGAGGCCATCAGGTCGGCGCACTCCTGCGCCATAATGCCGCTCACCATCTCGGTTTTAGGGTGCAGCAGATTCCCTACCCTTCTATAACCGCGCTTGGGCTCGTTTGTTCCGAACACCACCCTTTTTAGCTGTGCCCAGTAGCTGGCCCCGGCGCACATCACGCAGGGCTCCACCGTAACATAGAGGGTGCAGTCGTGCAGGTACTTGTTGCCCATGTACTCAGAGGCGGCGGTCAGGGCCAGCATCTCGGCGTGGGCCGTCACGTCGTTCAGCTTCTCGGTCTGGTTATAGGCCCTGGCGATAACCCGGTTGTTAGCCACCACCACGGCCCCGATCGGAACCTCGCCCTCCTCATAGGCATACTGCGCCTGCAGGTATGCCTGCTGCATAAAATGCTCATCGCTGTGGATGGATAAAAAATCTGTTGCCATAAAGTAAAGATGGGCACATCAGGGATAAAATACAAGTATGGCCTAACGGTAGGCCAGGTGGAGGGAGCCATCGTAAACCTAAAAAGAAGAATCGCCAGCTATGTTTACCCGACATATATTTATACCTTACCTGAGGTTGATGCAGCTGGTGGGCAGGCAAAGTATACCATCCAAAACAAACTTTACAGGATGAAAAAGGTCTTTCTCGCATTATTCGTACTACTCATCGCTTGGCAGGCGCAGGCGCAGGATAACTTTGTGCCGGAGCTAAGCGTTGGGCTGAAAGGAGGGGTAAACTATTCACGCTTTAACTTCGACCCTGAAATAGACCAGGAGTTTCTGCAGGGCTACACCGCAGGGGTGGTGCTGCGGCATGTGGCGCACCCGAGGGTGGGCATACAGGTGGAGGTAAACTATGTGGAGCGGGGCTGGAGGGCGCTTTCGGATACCGGAGGCTCTTACACCCGCAACCTGAACTACCTGGAGCTGCCCTTCCTGACGCATGTAACCATCGGGAACAGGAACACGCGCTTTATCATCAACTTCGGTCCTTACGCTTCCTACCTGTTATCGGGAGACGAGGGGAATGAGCAGCAGGGAGTTGATGAAGAGCCGGACTTTCAGTACCGGAGCCTGGACAGCGAGTTTCTGTATGGGCTGAGCATGGGCCTCGGCATGGTGCAGAAAACCTCGTTTGGCTCCTTCCAGCTGGAGGGGAGGCTGACACACAGCCTGAACAATGTTTTCGAGCGGAATTTAGCTGCCATATCCTCCAAAAGCCAAAGCATCAGTATCACCCTGAGCTACCTGCGGGACTTCAAGCTAAAGAAAAAGTAGCTCCTCTCTTAACCTGAGTTAGCGGCACAAAAAAAGCCCCTCCAACCTGGAGGGGCTTTTGCGTAGTAGATAGTTAGGTAGTAGTGGTTATTTTATCGTGATGGAGCCCATCATATCGCGGGCTGTCTGCTGCCAATCGTTCTTCATAGAGAAAGGCACGTGTAGGGTAAAAATGTAAAGCTGGCCATCCTTTATCGTGTACTGCATAATGCTGTACTTCTGCACCGGCGCCAGGTTAGAGGTGCCGCGCTCGTCGGCCAGGTTGCTCACAAACTCAAACACCAGGTAGTCTTTGCCCTTTACCTGCGTTACCTCCTGCCGGATAAAATCCACCTGCGTGAAGCGCTCCAGCAGGTTGGCTTTGTAAAACTCGCGCAGCATGTCCAGATCCTGCTCCTTAAACTGCGACGGCTTCTGCGTTACGCTAAAGTCTATCTGGCCATTGGGGCTGGTGTACACGGCGAGCGGGCGGGTAGCGGCGGGGTATTTACGGGCAATGCCATCATCAGGCATCGGCATAAAATCCTGCGGCAGCAGCACGCTTACTTCTTTGCTGATCTGGGTTTTCTTCAGTTTAGACTGTGCAAAGGTGGCTCCGGCTATCAGAATAATGGCTAAAAAGGCAAGGTATCGCATGTTCATGTGTTTGTGGGGGCAAAGCTATTAAATATTAGGGAAAAGGGCTCGTACTATATATGCAAGAATGCTGCCAAAACAGCTTACTGCACAGGTATTGGGCCGAAAATATCTTTGTGCGCCCGTTGCCGTTATACTTTTTAGAAGCAGACCCGGGGCCGCCTGAAGAACAACCTTTCTGAAAGTATAGTTTGGCTCCACCCGTTTTTGATGCCTTGTTTTCCAACAAGAACCTGATAATAAACCATTTAAAGTATAAAGCTATGATCGAGAACATCATTAACACCATTAAGGGCCAGCTGACCGGAGAGCTGCAAAGCAAGTATAACCTGGAGCCCGAGAAAGCCAACCAGTCTGTGGACCTGGCTAAGGACAATGTGGTGAACGAACTGAAGCAACGCGCGGGCAGCGGCGACATGGGCGGCCTGATGGATGTGTTCAAGGGCAACAAGGCACCTGCAGACAGCAGCGCCACCAACAGCATCATCAACAAGTATGTGGGAGACCTTACCAGCAAACTGGGCATCCCCGCCGGCGTTGCCAACCAGGTGGCGCCCTTTGTGATCAATTTTATCATGCAGAAGATACAGGGGCAGGCGAGTGCCGGCAACCTGAACGAGACCGACCTGCTGGGCGGTTTGACGGGCGGCGGGCTGAAGGACAAGTTGGGCGGCCTGTTTAAATAGACCTGAAGCAGACGCTCTCCGCTCATCCTGTACGAGGAGCCGTGCTTGTTTATACTTGCCTCCGGTATGGTAGCAGAAAAGTAGGGTTGGTAGCCTGCGGTAAGTCTATTACTTTTGTAGCCCCTGTGCTGTGACCGGCGCAGGAGCTGCAAAGTATAAACCGGATGTCAGAAAGTATACAGAGCCTTTTCTTTAAGTTCCTGAAGTTTGGCCTGGTGGGCTTCTCTGGACTGCTGCTGGATTTTGGGGCCACGTTTCTGGCTAAGGAGGTGCTGCGCTGGAACAAGTACATGGCCAACAGCCTGGGGTTTCTGCTGGCCAGCGCCAGCAACTATTACCTCAACCGCATCTGGACTTTCCACAGCCACGACCCCGAGATCGGCTGGCAGTTCTCCAAGTTCCTGGCCGCGGCCCTGGTGGGCCTGCTGCTCAACAACCTCATCATCTACCTCCTCACCGAGCGCGTTAAACTCAATTTCTACGTTTCCAAGTTCATCGCCGTGGTGCTGGTCTTCTTCTGGAATTTCTTTATCAACTACCTGTATACGTTTACGAGATAGTTAATTTTTCTGCTAGGGTCAGGGTTTCAGGCAATGCAGGGTATAACCCCACCCCACCCGCCCCTAAAAACAGGGGAGGGGGCTTCAGCAGCCGATTACACCCCTGTTGAGCTATGCTCGCAAGTTTCGAGCTCCTGCTCTCACTTGTCCTCGAGGGGACAGCTTGTACTTGTTGCATGGCAATGGCCGTAGCTATCGAATCTGTTCCCAGTCCTTGGGTTGAGCGGCTTGTGAGATCCGGTGCCCTGCAAGGGCAGCGCCCTGGCGCAGGAGGGAACACAGCGCGATGCCAAAGGACGAGCCCTCTCGGGCTGGAGAGCGCCAAAGCTGGAGATGCAACTGTAGGTTTGTGGGAACTAGAGGATCAGCGGAAGCTAGCAAGTATAGCTTGTATCGAATTACAGGAAGCGGTGGCTAAGAAAGTATAGCTCAAGTATAAAAAGGCACAAGCGGACGCCCCGAAATGCTCCGGGACTTTAAGCTTGCGCCAGAGAAGTATAAAGTATGAGCCGGCAAGTATAAAAGTTTGGCTGAAGTATAAGTATGACTTTTCAAGCCAATCAAGTCAGAGACTCATCATCATAGTAAAACATTAGTTTAGAAATGAGCTTGCCGGAAGCAACTCCATTACCTCACCTCATAAATCTGCACATGCTCATCCTTATGCACACGCGGGTTTAGCAGGTGCAATAGCCTGTCGTAGAGCGAGGGGTTGATGGTGTGGTCCAGCTCCAGGTTCGGGAAAAGCTGCTGCAGGCGGGCCATGCGTTCCTCCATGTCCTTCGTCCCTACCACCACTACAAAATCCGGCTTATAAGGCGAGGCATTTATCTCCTGCTGCAGCTCCTGCGGCGTTTTATCTTTGTTTAAAGTATAAGCCATCACAAAGTCCTCAGGAAGCTGCTTTTGCCCCTGCAGGTACTCCTCCCATACCATGTCTTCATCAATAATGTACTTATCGTACACGGCGCTGGTACGGCCCAGGTAGAAGAGCGGCGGCTTTTTAACGCTGTGGTTGCCAAACTCCAGCACCACGCCGTCCATTTCCTGCTTCTGGGAGAGGTATACCAACGGAGCCACACGGCTCTTCTTGGTGTAGGTAAGGGCCATGCCCACGGTAGCCAGCAGGTTCAGCACCCAGAAGAATATCCAGGAGGCAGCCAACAGCTTGCGGCGGTTTTGCCAGAACGTAGAGCCTCTGACAAACTGTTGCCAACCGATTACGCCCAGGATCATGATGAGGGGGAGCAGCGGAAGTATAAAGCGCTCCTGCTTGTTGGGGAACAGCGAGTGCGCTACAAAGAAGATCAACCCGCCCCAGAAAAGGGCAGGGGCCAGCCTGGCCGTGCGCGTGTAGCCCACCACCAGGAAAGCGCTTACCGGCGGCACCAGGAAACCAAGTATGGTCAGGGCAAAACGGTACACAGGGCCCGAGCTGAAGTCGTTGGCGTGCGCGGAATTATACTGGTAGTAAGCCACGAGGGAGTGGAAGGGATAGTCGAAGAAAATGATGTCGATCACGCCTTGCACCAGGAACGCCGCCACCAGAAAGCCCAGCAGCACCGCCACCGCCTCGCGCCACTTATGCTGGTAGAGCAGCACCAGCCCGGCCCCGGCCCCGAACAGCACCGTGTGGTAGCGGAACACGAAGGCCAGGGCAAACAATGCGCCGGCCCAGAAGTAGGGCAGCCAGCGTTTCTGCCCTTCCTGTTCCTCCTTCACCATCAGGTAAAAAGCAGCCAGGTACGGCGGAATGCACACCATCTCCACCAGGTTGCGCACGCTCATGAAGGGCATAAACCACACCAGCGCCAGCATCAGCCCCACCATGCGCGCGTTCGCCTTGTTAGAGAGCCGCTCCGTGAGTTTATAACCAAAGTATACCACCAGCAGCGAGTACAACGCATGCGCCAAGCGCACCACCGTCATTTTCACCTCTGGGCTAAAAATGCCCATGGCCTCCAAGGTATAAAATATGGTATAGTGAATGAGCACGTACAGCATGCTGTGGCGTGGCGGCATCGGCTCGTTCAGCCACAGCGGGAAACCGTCCAGCCAGCCCTGCGCAATCGTGATCACGTCGAAATGGTCATCGCTGAAGGCAAAACCCTTGGAGAAGAAAGCGGCCACCAGGCGTATGGCCAGCGCGATGAGAAGAATTGTGGAAAGCGGGATAAGGTAACGCTCCTGCGGTTGTCCCAGCGTCTCGGCATCGGCGGTAAAGGCCTTGGCTACGGTAGTTCTCGTGGTGTTTTGCATGCGGCGGGGTATGTGCGGGTGCAAATTTAACGGTATTTATACTTTATCTGTATTACCTTCGCTTTTTAATCCGATTATTCTAAATCAAGGCCCCTTTATACCACATGCTGAAGCGGAGAATCCGGCTGTTTATACTTGCGTTTGTGCTGCTAGGCCTGGCCACTACCGTATGGCTGATGCGCCGCCACGACAGAGTAGAGTATCAGGATGTGCTGGTGCTGGGCCACGCCGGCTCCGGTTTCCTGTCGCCCCTGAACCCGTTTAACCCGCTGCCCTCCAACAGCATGGCCTCTATTGTAAAGGCGATGGAGGAGAACGGCGCCGACGGCGTGGAGGTGGACGTGCAGCTGAGCCAGGACGGCGTGCCTATACTTTACCACGACGTCACGCTGGAGAGTATGACCAGGGCGGAGGGCATTATCGATGACCTGCCGGCTGCCGGGGTGGTGGGCCTGAAGTATAGGGGCGGCTTTTTCTACGACCTTTTCCACCAGGAGGAGATCATCACGCTGGAGGCGCTGCTACAGCGCTTTGCCGCTTACCCCGAGCTGCCTTACCTGCACCTGGACCTGCGCAACCAGAACCCGGGCCGCCATTTGTATTATGCTCAGACACTGATGGCCTTGTTGCGTAAGTATGATTATCCTTTGGAACGAATGACGTTCATCTCGCCCAGCCCTGCTTTCCTGAAAGCTTTCCGGGAGGTGGAGCCCCAGGCACAACTGATGATCGACACCGCCGGGGACTTCGAGCAGGCGCTCCGGGAGGCGCAGCACAACCAATTGCAGGGCATCTGCGCCAACGGGCGCGACATCTCGGCCGGGCAGGTGCAGCGGGCAAAGGAGCAGGGGCTGCAAGTGGCGCTCTTCGGTGGCAAGTCGCGCTCCCGCATCGCCCGCATGATCAACATGCAGCCCGACGCCATCCAAGTGGATAACGTGGCCGCCGCGCGCCAGATGCTGGAGTAACATTTGCGGCGGATAAGGCAAACCAAGGCTAAGATTATTACATTTGCATAAAACTATAGAAGTAGATCATACTATGTTCCGAACACATACTTGCGGCGAGCTTCGCCTGGACAACGTTGGCGAAGAGGTAATATTAACGGGTTGGGTGCAGCGCCTCCGCGACAAGGGCGGCATGCTGTGGGTAGACCTGCGCGACCGCTACGGCATCACGCAGCTGACCATGGAAGAGGGCTTTACGCCGGCCGCCATTATGGAGCAGGCGCGTAACCTGGGCCGGGAGTATGTGGTGAAGGTGATCGGCAGGGTAGTGGAGCGCTACTCCAAGAACGACAAGATCCCTACCGGTGACATTGAGCTGCACGTCTCCAAGATTGTGGTGCTGAACCCCTCTAAACTTCCGCCTTTTCTGATCGAGGACGAGACGGACGGCGGCGACGACCTGCGCATGAAGTACCGGTACCTGGACCTGCGCCGCGCCCCGGTGCGCCGCAACCTGGAGCTGCGCCACCGCATGATGCGCGCCACCCGCGACTACCTCAACGGCATTGATTTTATAGAGGTGGAAACCCCTGTGCTGATCAAGTCCACGCCGGAGGGTGCCCGCGACTTCGTGGTGCCCAGCCGCATGAACCCGGGCGAGTTCTATGCCCTGCCCCAGTCGCCCCAAACGTTTAAGCAGCTGCTGATGGTATCGGGCTTCGACAAGTACTTCCAGATCGTGAAGTGCTTCCGCGACGAGGACCTGCGCGCCGACCGCCAGCCGGAGTTCACCCAGATAGACTGCGAAATGTCTTTCGTGACGCAGGAGGACATCCTTCATACCTTTGAGGGTTTTATCACCTATCTCTTTGAGAAGGTAAAAGGCGTTCACATTGGTAAGCTGCCGCGCATGACCTACGCCGACGCCATGAAGTTCTACGGCTCCGATAAGCCGGATACGCGCTTCGAGATGCGTTTTGTGGAGCTCAACCCGCTGGTGAAGAACAAGGGCTTTAAGGTGTTTGACGATGCCGAACTGGTAGTAGGGATCTGCGCCCAGGGAGCCGCCGGCTACACCCGCAAGCAGGTGGATGAGCTGACGGACTTTGTGAAGCGCCCGCAGATCGGTGCCACCGGCTTGGTATATGCCCGCGTGAACGAGGATGGCAGCGTTAAGTCATCAGTTGATAAATTCTATTCTCCCGAGGATCTGGAGGCATGGGCCGCGGCCTTTAACGCCAAACCCGGCGACCTTATCCTTATACTGGCCGGCGATGCCGACAGAACCCGCAAGGCCCTGAATGAGCTGCGCCTGGAGATGGGCACCCGCCTGGGCCTGCGCGACAAGAACGTGTTTGCGCCGCTGTGGGTAGTGGACTTCCCGCTATTGGAGTGGGACGAGGATAGCAAGCGCTACCATGCCATGCACCATCCGTTCACCTCGCCGAAGCTGGAGGACATCGAACTCATCGACGACCGCCCAGGCGATATCCGTGCCAATGCCTATGACATGGTGATCAACGGGGTAGAGGTAGGAGGCGGCTCTATCCGTATCCACAACCGCCGTTTGCAGGAGCAGATGTTCCGTTTGCTGGGCTTCTCCAAGGCAGAGGCCGAGGCGCAGTTTGGCTTCCTGATGAGCGCGTTTGAGTATGGCGCGCCGCCGCACGGGGGCATCGCCTTCGGTTTCGACCGCCTGTGCTCGCTCTTCGGCGGCTCCGACTCCATCCGCGACTACATTGCCTTCCCGAAGAACAACTCCGGCCGCGACGTAATGATCGATGCCCCGGCCCCGATCGCTGACGCACAGCTCGACGAGTTACACATAAACATGAAACAGCTGCCGCACAAGTAACAGTTGTTTCGCCACAGCTTATAGAAGGCCTGCCGCTATTTTCAGTGGCAGGCCTTTTTTTTACCCTCAATTCATACTTTAGAGTATCGATAATGTGGATAACTGTGTGGATTAGAGTATAAAATCAGCCTTTATCCACCCTCTAAAGTATAAATGGCCATAGGAGTGTGGATATGTGGATAACTGGTGTTGAAAGGTGTTTGTGTAACCGCCGTGTCGGGCTTTACGGATTTTACACTTCGTTGAGCAGTTAAAAAGCTTCAGTACACTTTGTGGCGGTGCAGTGTATGAGCGCGGATAGGAAGCTTCTTTGATTGCCTGCTACCGCTCATTAAAAACAAAAAAGGCTGCCCTATGCAGGCAGCCTTTCCTTATAAAGTATAAATCTTGTACTAGAGCAGCTCGCTAACCAGCGCAGGGGCTATACCTAGTAGTATGGTCAGGATAGTTAAAACGATGAGCGTGAAAGCGGTGAAGCTCTCGACACGTACGGGTTTCTGGTTTGCGGCCGGCTGCATGTACATGGCAATCACCACACGGAAGTAGTAGTAGATACCTACTGCGGCAAGTATAACGGCCAGCACCACCAGCCACAGCATGTCTGGGTTCTGCAGCAGGGCGGAGAACACGAAGAACTTTCCGAAGAAACCAGCCGTGAGCGGGATACCACCTAGGGAGAGCATCGATACCGTCATGGAGAAAGCCAGCAGCGGGTTTGTCTTGCCCAGTCCGTTAAAGGCCTCATAGTCGGCGCTTCTCTGCTGGTCCTGCACCAGTTTCAGCACCCCAAAGGCGGCGATGGTGGCCGCGGAGTAAGCCGCGGAGTAGAACAGGATGGAAGTGTCGGAAGACTCGTTGAAGGCTACCAGCGCCATGAGCATGTAGCCGGCATGCGAGATACTGGAGTAAGCCAGCATGCGCTTAAAGCTCGTCTGTATTACGGCACCGATGTTGCCCACCACCAGCGTGAGCACGGTAATGGCCACCAGCGTGGGGAACCAGGCGGCATAGGAAGCCGCAAAGGCAGCCGCCATTAACTTGTAGAACGCTGCCACGCCAGCGGTTTTCACCACGGTGGACATGAAGGCGGTAAAGAAGGTCGGGGTACCATCGTACACATCAGGTGCCCAGAAGTGAAACGGGGCAGCGGAGATCTTGAAGGAGATACCAATCACCAGAACCAGGATGCCCAGCACAAACATGCTGTCCATCACACCGTCGGCTCCGAGTCCGGCCTGCGCAGCGCCAATCTCGGTGATGTTGAACGTGCCGGTGGCGCCGTAGATCATCGCGATGCCAAACAGCATGATGCCGGTAAAGAAAGAGCCCATCAGGAAGTACTTCAGGGCCGCCTCGTTAGAGCGCAGGCTGCTTTTGTCGCTTCCGGCCAGCACATACATGGCGATAGAGAGGATCTCCACACCGATAAAGAGCATGATCAGGTTCTCGTAGCCCACCATCATCACGGCGCCCACCAACGAAAAGAGCAGCAGCGAGTAGTACTCGGCCAGGTTCGAGTCGCCTTTATCGATGTAGCGCTGCGAGAAGGGCAGCAGCAGCAGCGTGGTCAGGGTCATGATGCCGGTGAAAGCCACGGCATAGTTGTCCACGGTCAGCATGTTGCTGAAGTAGGTCTGCGTATCGTTCCAGTCCAGCAGGTTCACGCCAAACACCACTGCTAAAAACACCAGCACCAGCGGCAGCAGCACCTGCTTGTTCTTTGCAAACCCTGCAAAGAGGTTAATGATACCAAACACAGATAGAAGTATGATCGAGGTCATGTCGTCGTATTTCTGTAAAACGCTTTATTCTTAAGAGCCGCTTAGCGGTTAATGATGCTCAGCAGGTTGTTCACGGCAGGCTCCGAGATGCTCAGGAACGTGTTAGGGAACAGGCCGATCCAGAAAACCATCACCACCAGCGGAATCAGCACCGCCTTCTCGTTCAGGGTCAGGTCCGTGAAGCTGGCCGTCAACTCAGACTTCGTGCCGAACATCACCCCCTGGAACATGCGCAGCATGTACACGGCGGCAAGTATGATCGTCAGGCCGGCCACACCGCCAAACCAGGCATTGTACTGGAACACGCCCGACAGCAGCAGGAACTCACCCACAAAGCCGTTTGTCAGCGGAAGTCCGATGGCGCCAAGCAGCAAGACCATAAAGAAGATGGACAGCAGTTTGGCATTCTGCGTGATGCCGCCCAGGCTGGTGATCTCCCGGGTGTTGGTGCGGCTGAAGATGATGTCGATGATGAAGAACAGGCCCACCACGTTGACACCGTGGCTCAGCATCTGGATAACGCCGCCCTGCAGGCCCTGCTCGTTCAGGGTGAAGATACCGGCGGCGATCAGGCCCACGTGCGCAATCGAGGAGTAGGCCACCAGGCGCTTCAGGTCACGCTGGCGAATGGCAATGATAGAGCCGTACACGATGCCGATAATAGCCAGCACTAGCACTACCTCATCCCACTGGCTTACGCCGTAGGGCACCACAGGCAGCAACCAGCGCAGCACGCCGTAGATGCCCATTTTCAACATGATGCCTGAAAGCAGCATGGTGCCCTGCGCAGGCGACTCCGTGTAGGTGTCCGGCTGCCAGGTATGGAACGGGAACACCGGCATCTTGATAGCAAAGGCGACGAAGAGGAACCAGAAGATCCAGCTCTGCGACTCGCTTGAGAGAGATAACTGGTAGAACGCGTTTACATCAGAGGAATGCGTGCCCGGGGTTTGCAGGTACAGGTACACGAAGGCAGCCAGCATGAACAGCGAGCCTAGGATCGTATACACGAAGAACTTGATCGTAACGCGGATGCGGTTGGCACTGCCCCAAACCGCAGCGATAAAGTAGATCGGGATAAGCGCCACCTCCCACATAAAGTAGAACAGGAAGGCATCCATGGCCACAAACACACCGATCAGGCCGGTTTGCATGAACAGGATGAGCGCGTAGAACGCGTTCGGGTTCTTATAGGCGTGCTTGTAGGACGAAAGTATGATCAGCGGCACCAGGAAGGTCGTGAGCAGGACCATCAGCAGGCTGATGCCGTCCATACCAATGCTGAAGCTGATGCCGGCACTTTCAATCCAGGGTAAGCTAAGGGCGAGCTGGGTGGCACCGCTTTGGGTGTCGAATGCTGAGAGAGCGAAAAGTGACAACGCAAATTCTACGAGCGCTGCTACAAAAGCCACTTTCTTGGCACCCTGTCCCTTTATAAGCAGCACCAGAAGCGCGGCAAGGGCAGGCCAGAAAAGTAATAGAGCTGTAATCATCTTCTAAGAACCTTATCCGATAAAGAAGTTTAAAAATAAAATCAGGACGATGCTGAGCACCATTACCATCAGGTAGAAGCCGGTGGCGCCGCTTTGTACGTAGCGCAATGTGCGGCCGCTGTACATGGTCAGCTTTCCGAAACCGTTCACTATGCCGTCTACCACCTGCACGTCCAGCACACGGTGGAACACGGACGATAGCCACATCAGCGGACGCACGATGATAGCATCGTATACTTCGTCAATGTAGTATTTGTGGTAGATCAGGTTGTGGAGAGGAGACAGGCGCTCGCCTTCCGGCGCGGGAACTGTCTTTTTGCTCACATACATGGTGTAAGCGATACCAGCCGCTACCAGGGCTGCCACCACCGATACAGCCATCAGCAGCCATTCAGTGGCATGATCCAGGTGCATTGGCGCTACTGCAGCCGGGTTCGCTACGCTGGCGAACTGGTAAATCGGGGCCAGGTAGTTCTGCAGCACGTGCATGTTCTCGCCAAACACAGGCGGAATTCCCAGGAAACCACCCACAGTGGAAAGTATGGCCAGCACGATCAGTGGCAGCGTCATGGACATCGGCGACTCGTGCAGGTGGCTTTTCTGCGCCTCCGTGCCTCTGAAAGATCCGAAGAAAGTCAGGAACACCAGGCGGAACATGTAGAAGGACGTCATAAACGAGGTGAGCACGCCCAGACCCCACAGCAGTTTGCTATGCTCCCATACATGTGCCAGCAGCTCGTCTTTAGAGAAGAAACCGGCGAAAGGCGGAATACCGGCAATGGCCAGCGTACCGATCAGGAAGGTGACAAACGTGATAGGCAGGTACTTACGCAGGCCACCCATGTAGCGGATGTCCTGCTCGTTGCTCATGGCGTGGATCACGGAGCCCGCACCCAGGAACAGCAGCGCCTTGAAGAACGCGTGCGTGAGCACGTGGAAGATCGAAGAAGAGAAGGCCATCACTCCCAGCGCCAGGAACATGTAGCCCAGCTGCGATACGGTGGAGTAAGCCAGCACCTTCTTGATATCATTCTGCGCCAGGCCGATGGTGGCGGCCACTAATGCTGTCACTACACCCACCACCGCGATAATTTCCATAGTAGTAGGGGCCAGCACGTACAGTACGTTCGAGCGGAGCACCATGTAGATACCGGCCGTTACCATGGTGGCAGCGTGGATCAGGGCCGAAACCGGCGTAGGACCCGCCATCGCATCGGGCAGCCAGGTAAACAGCGGAATCTGTGCACTTTTACCCATGGCACCCACAAACAGCAGCAGCGTAATAGCGATCATTACCGTAGAGTCGATGCCGCCTGTATACTGTGCCGCCTCGGCGAACACCTGCGGGTAAGAAACGGAGCCGAAGGTAACAAAGATCAGGAAAACGCCCAGCAGGAAGCCCAGGTCACCGATGCGGTTCATCACAAAGGCTTTCTTGGCGGCGTTGTTGTAGCTGTTGTTCTTGTTCCAGAAGCCGATCAGCAGGTAGGAGCAAAGGCCCACGCCTTCCCAGCCCACGAACATCATCACGTAGTTGGAGCCCATCACCAGCAGCAGCATCGAGAACATGAACAGGTTGATGAAGGCGAAAAATTTTCCGAAGTTCTCATCGTGGCTCATGTAGCCGGCCGAGTACAGGTGGATCAGGAAACCGATGCCGGTCACCATCAGCATCATCAGCAGCGTCAGCTGGTCGATCAGGAACGAGAAGCCAACCTGCATGCCGCCCACCGAGATCCAGTCGTAGTAATCCACGATGTAGGCGCGGCTGCCGTTGGCCCTGAAGTCAATGAACAGGTAGACCGTGATCAGGAAAGAAGCCAGCACGGTGCCGCTACCAATAAAGCTCACCAGGCCCTTCGCTATGCTGCGGTTGCCCAGTCCGTTGATCAGGAAGCCGGCCAGCGGCAGCAACGGAATAAGCAGACAAAGCAGTGCCATCCCCTGGTTGTTAATCGGCATTACAATCTCTTGCATCAGTATAAAAGTTAAAGCTATTCAGCGTATGTTAGGGCTGTTACCACTTCAGGTAGTTCAGCAGTTGTACATCGGTAGAGCGGATGTTGCGGTAGGTCATCACGATGATGGCCAGGCCAACGGTTACTTCCGCGGCGGCAACCGCCATGATAAAGAAGACGAACACCTGCGCGTTGGTGTCGCCCCGGTACGAGGCCATGGCCGTGAGCAGCAGGTTCACCGAATTCAGCATCAGCTCGATACACATGAAGATCACGATGGCGTTGCGGCGTGTGAGCACTCCGATGACACCGATAACGAAAAGAGCCGCGCTGAAATAAAGGTAATAGTCTAATGGAATGGTCCGGATGACCTCAGGTATATTGTTCATTTTCTGTGTGACTGAACGTATTACTCTTAAAATTCGATCCTAAAATCAAGTCGCAAAGTTATCCCCATTTTTGTAAAAACCATAACATATTTCCTATTCTTATTGGCCCTGCAGGGGCATTGCTACACAGTATTTTCCCATTTCTCAGGCAATCCTTTCATATTCCCTGAAATTACCTTTTCTGGTTCCGGATGAGGCGGCGGATTATACTTTTGGGTACTGTTTGCGTAGCTATGGGAGTTATACTTTATACTTTATGAAGCACCGCTACCTTTTATACTTTCTGATGCCGCTGCTCCTCCTGCAGGCCTGCAAATCCGGGCCGCCTGAGGCAAGCGCCGGCCCCAGTGAAGCCGTTGAGCACATGAAAGAACTGAAACTGACCGCCAGTACCACGCGCACCTTTTTTTACGAGGAGCTGCCCTCCGCCTCCGGGCTGGCGCACGTGCCGGGCGCTTTCTTCGTCCTCGGCGACGACTCCCCCTTCCTCTACCAGCTCAACGAGAAGTATGAGTTGGTGCAGCGCTACCCGCTCTTCGATACCACGGGCGTTGTGAAGGGGCGCATCCCGAAGGATGTGAAACCCGACCTGGAAAGTATGGCCCTCTTTACGTATGGCCGCGACGAGTTGCTGCTGCTGCTGGGCTCGGGCGCCAGCGCGGCCCGCACGAAAGGATACCTGGTTAACCTGTCTGACAAGATGCAGGTGCAGGAGCTGGATCTGAGCCGTTTTTATACTTTCCTCAGGCAGGTGCTGCGCCTGGAGCGGGAGGGCCAGCTAAACCTGGAGGGCCTGGCCATGGATGAAGTATACGTTTACCTGCTGCAGCGGCCGCTCGGGGCTGGCACCAACACGCTTCTCCGTTTCGAGGCCGATGCGTTCAAGGATTTTATACTTGGACGGGGAGAGATGCCCGCTGTTGCCCTGTACCATTTCGCGCTGCCGCAGCTGGGGCAGGTGCGCGCCGGCTTTTCGGGCGCAAGCTCGCTGGAAGGAAAGCTTTTCTTCACGGCCTCTGTGGAGGATACGCCCAATGCCATTGAGGACGGGGAGGTGCACGGGAGCTTTATTGGTGCGATTGATCTGAAGGCCCTGCCTTATGCCTCCGATGCCGCTAACCCGCTGCCGGTGCCGGTCGTGCAGCTCACCAACGAAGACGGCTCCCCCTACAGGGGCAAGGCAGAATCTCTGGTGGTGCTGAAAGGGGAGGAACGAACGTATAAGGTGGTGGTGGTGTCGGATGATGATAAAGGGCACTCGGAGCTGCTGGAGGTGCAACTGGAGGTGGAGTAAGTATAACCAAAGTATAAAAGCAGAAGCCCGGAGTTTATACTTCCGGGCTTCTGCTTTTATACTTGTAAAGTATGGTTTGGCTTAGAAATGGCTCTCGCCGACTTCCCGCTTGCCGATCATCACTGCACCCACCATGGCCACCAGGAACAGCACCGAGGTAAGCTCAAATGGCAACAGGTAGTCCGTGTACAGCACGTAGCCCAAGTTCTCCACCATGCCCACCTGCGAGTCGTAGGTGTCGGGGTTGTAGCCTGCCACGGTAACATCCTTCAGGGCAGAAATCAGCACGATAAAAAGCAGTCCCCCGGCGATGGCACCGGCGAATTTGCTGATGGTAGAGGCTTTCATGGCATTGTCCCCGCCCGTCTTTTTCACATTCAGGAACATGATCACGAAGAGGAAAAGCACCATGATGGCACCGGCGTAGACGATGATGTTCACCACCGCCAGGAACTGTGCGTTAAGCAGCACGTAATGGCCAGAGATGGTAAAGAACGTGATGATCAGGAACAGCACACTATGCACCGGGTTTTTGGATATCACTACCATCAGGGCGCACAGCAGCGTTAGCGAAGCAAGGAAAAAGAACAGGCTCTCCATCAGGCTATTTCGTTTCAGTGGTCTTATTTGGCTCAACCAGGCGGTCTTTGCCGTAAATGAATTCGTCGCGCTCGAAGCGGGCAGGGGCAAGCTTGTCGTCCTGCAGGAAGATGGCCGCCTTCGGACAGGCCTCCTCGCAAAGGCCGCAGAAAATGCAGCGCAGCATGTTCACCTCGTAGGTAACGGCATACTTTTCCTCCCGGTAGAGATGCTCCTCGCCAGCCTTACGCTCGCCAGCCGTCATCGTGATGGCCTCGGCCGGGCAGGCCACGGCGCACAGGCCGCATGCCGTGCAACGCTCAGCGCCATTCTCATCACGCTTCAGCACGTGCAGGCCACGCCACACCGAGCTGCGCTCGCGCGTTTGCTCCGGGTACTGTACGGTCGCTTTCTTCTTGAAGAAGTGCTTTAACGTGATGCCAAGACCCTGGGCAATGGCAGGAAGGTAGGCGCGTTCTGCGAACGTCATCTCCTTCTGTGCCACTTCCTTTCTTCTATTTGATAGTGGTTCCATTTCTAGTCAGTTCTGAGTGTTGTGCAGGCAAGTATACTTTAACAGGCTACCTGCCGCTAACATTCAAATTTCGATACTATAGTTTAAAAAAAGTAGTCTTTCAGCAGAATTCCGCCCGCTGTCAGCAGGATGTTCAGGATCGCCAGCGGGAACAGGATATTCCAGCCCAGCTTCATCAGTTGGTCGTAGCGGAAGCGTGGTAGCGTCCAGCGTACCCACATAAAGAAGAAGATGAACAGGAAGATCTTAATGAACATCGCCACCACCCCTACAATCGTCACTACGTTGTTGGCCAGTACCGGGTCGCTGATGGCCTGGCGCAGGTTCTCCATGAACGGGAAGTTGTAGGCGCCAAAGTATAAAGTCGACATCACCGCTGATACCACGAAGATGTTGATATACTCGGCAAACAGGTACATGCCCAGTTTCATGGAGCCATACTCGGTGTGGTATCCCCCGATCAGCTCGGCCTCAGACTCCGGTAAGTCGAAAGGGGTACGGTTCGTCTCGGCAAAGGCGCAGACCAGAAAGATCAGAAAGCCCAGCGGCTGGTACCAGATGTTCCAGTTAAAGCCTGCCTGCTGCGCTGCTATCTCGCGCAGCGAAAGCGATCCTGTCAGCATCAGCACCGCGATGAGGGAAAGGCCCATGGCTAGTTCGTAGCTGATGTTCTGCGAGGCGGCACGGATGGCGCCCAGCAGCGAGAACTTGTTGTTGGAGGCCCAGCCACCGATCATCAGACCATACACTCCCAGCGATACCACACCAAAAATGTACAGCACCCCGATGTTTACCTCAATGGCCTGCAGGTATACCTCGCGGCCACCCACAATCAGCATATCGCCAAACGGAATAACCGCGCTCGACATGGTAGCCACCAGCATGGCCACGCCCGGACCAAGTATAAACAGCGCCTTGTTGGCCTTGGCAGGGATAAAGTCCTCTTTAAAGAAGAGCTTGCCGGCATCGGCCAGCGGCTGCAGCAAACCCGCCGGACCGGCACGGTTCGGGCCCACGCGGTCCTGGATAAAGGCTGCTATCTTACGCTCAAAGTATGTCGAGTAGGTGGCTATCAGCAGGGTGATGCCGAAGATAACCAGGATGTAAATCGCTTTGTATAGTAGGTCTACAGACTCCATTGCTTATTCCTGTGGCAGGTTTTTCTTGGTGGATGTTGGCAGGTTTGGCACGATCGGAACGTTGACTACCGGCAACTCATAGTGGTTGGCCGAGATAACGGAGTTCCTGTCTATGTTGCGCGGTCCTTCGATGGTCCAGTCCTTCACCTCTTTCTTATCAAAGCGGCAGGTGTTACAGATAAACTCCTCCACCTCGCCGTACTGGTCTTTGCGGGCTGTTACGCGCAGCACTTCCTCGCCGCGAGTCCATAGCGTCACCTTGCCGGAGCAGGTAGGGCAGTCGCGGTGCGCGTCCATCGGCTTTGTGAACCACACACGGTTCTTAAAGCGCCACGTCTTGTCTGTCAGGGCGCCCACCGGGCACACGTCGATCACGTTTCCGGAGAAGTCGTTGTCGATCACGTTCTCAATGTAGGTTCCGATCTCAGCGGCATCGCCACGTCCTAGCACGCCATGTACGCGGTTGTCCGTGATCTGGTCGGCCGTGTACACGCAGCGGTAGCACAGGATGCAGCGCGTCATGTGCAGCTGGATGTACGGGCCCAGGTCCACCTTATTGAACGTGCGGCGCTCTTCCTCAAAACGCTGCCCGCTTACACCGTGCTCGTAAGAAAGGTCCTGCAGGTCGCACTCGCCCGCCTGGTCGCAGATAGGGCAGTCCAGGGGGTGGTTGATGAGCAGCATTTCCACGATGCCTTTGCGGGCGTTCAGCACGTCCTCATTGGTCGTGTTCTCCACCACCATGCCGTCCTGTACCTGCGTGATGCACGAGGCAACCAGCTTGGGCATAGGGCGTGGGTCTTTGGTTGAGCCCTGTGTAACTTTTACAAGGCACACACGGCACTTGCCGCCACTGCCCTTTAATGGAGTATAGAAACACATGGCAGGAGGCACCACGTGCCCACCGATTTTTCTGGCGGCCTGCAGGATGGTAGTTCCATCTTCTACCTCTACCTCAATGCCATCGAATGTTATTTTAGCCATTTTTATGATCGTTGTTCGTTATCGGTTGTTCGTTGATCGCGAACACCTGAACGATTTAAGCTATACTTTCCTTCTTAGGATGTTAATTTATACTTTCTCTTTTTGTCATCCTGTAAGGATCTTGGTAGCTAATAGAAAAGACTTAACCTCCCTTCAACCAAGTTTCTTTCAGAATGACAGAGATAAGTCTATTCTTAAGCCGTTACTTCGGCCAGCTGACCCCTGTACACCGCGCCTGGGGCTGTGGCCTCTTGCGGGTGCTTGATGTGCCACTCAAACTCCTCGCGGAAGTGGCGGATAGCGGCTGCTACCGGCCAGGCGGCCGCATCGCCCAGCGGGCAGATCGTGTTCCCCTCAATTTGCTTGGCTACGCTTACCAGTAGGTCGATGTCCTGCTGATGGCCGTGGCCGTACTCAATGCGGTGCAGCACTTTCTCCATCCAGCCGGTACCCTCACGGCATGGGCTACACTGGCCGCACGACTCGTGGTGGTAGAAGCGGGCATAGTTCCACGTGTTACGCACGATGCACTGGTCCTCATCAAACACGATAAAGGCACCCGAACCCAGCATGGAGCCGCTTACAAAGCCACCGTCAGACAATGATTCGTAGGACATCAGGCGATCTTCGCCGGCTGCCGTTTTAAGGATCAGGTTGGTTGGCAGGATTGGCACAGAGGAACCTCCCGGCACCACGGCCTTCAGTTGCTTGCCTTTCCAGATGCCGCCGCAATACTGGTCTGAGTAGATGAATTCTTCTACCGGCACACCCAGTTCGATTTCGTACACGCCCGGCTTGTTGATGTTGCCGCTGGCTGAGATCAGCTTGGTGCCCGTGCTGCGGCCGATGCCTATTTTGGCGTACTCGGCACCGGTGTTGTTCACAATCCAAGGCACAGAGGCAATGGTCTCCACGTTATTCACTACGGTTGGGCTCTGGAACAGACCTTTCACCGCCGGGAAGGGGGGCTTGTTACGCGGGTTGCCGCGTTTGCCCTCCAGTGACTCCAGCAGGGCTGTTTCCTCGCCGCAGATATAAGCGCCACCACCCGGCGCCACGTGCAGGTCCAGGTCGTAACCGGAGCCAAGTATGTTCTTGCCCAGCAAACCGGCCGCATACGCTTCCGCGATGGCTTTCTCCAGGATACGCAGCACGAACAACAGCTCGCCGCGGATGTAGATGTAAGATTTATTGGCTCCCAGCGCGTAGCTCGACGTGATCATGCCCTCCACCAGCGCGTGCGGGTTGTGCTCCATGAACCAGCGGTCCTTGAAGGTGCCCGGCTCCGACTCGTCGGCGTTGCACACCAGGTAACGCGGAATGCCCTCCGGCTTGGCCAGGAAGCTCCATTTCATACCTGTCGGGAAGCCGGCGCCACCGCGGCCACGAAGGCCCGATGTCTTCACCTCTTCCACCACCTCTTCCGGAGACATCGTTTTCAGGGCTTTCTCTACAGACTTGTAGCCGCCGTGCTTACGGTATACTTCCAGCGTTTCGATGCCGGGAACGTTGATATGCTCAGTTAATATTTTAAGTCCCATTGTAGCAGGATATATAGCTTGGCAGTTGCTTTACCGGCTTCTGCCTGTTTATACTTTATTAGTGACTGACCAAGGAGCTTTTGACAAAGGACGAAAGAGGTGATGCAAGTATAAAGTCTTTTGTCTGATGGTCTTTTGTCAGAAGTCCTTAAATACTACTTCAGATGATGCGGCTTTTCGGCTTCGCTGTGGCGCATGGTCTCCAGGAACTCGTCCAGCTTCTCCTCGCTGTCGATGTTCTCGTAGAACTTTTCACGCACCTGCAGCATCGGGCCTGAGCCACACGAGGCTAGACACTCCACCGGCTTGAGTGTGAACATGCCGTCGGCGCTTGTCTCGCCTTCCTCAATGTTCAGCTTCTGCTTGATCATGTCGATGACCTGGTCGGCGCCACGCAGGCAGCAAGGGCCGGTGCGGCATACTTCCAGCACATGCTTTCCAACCGGCTTGAGGTTGAACATGGTGTAGAACGTGGCCACCTCGTATACTTCGATCGGCTGTATGTTCAGGATCTGGGCTACTTTGTCCATCACCTCCGGGCTAACCCATCCGCCGGATTCCGCCTGCGCAATGTGCAGGATGGGAAGTATAGCAGACTTCTGGCGCCCTTCCGGGTAGTGGCTGATGTAGCGCTGGATCTCGGCCATGGCCTCATCAGAAAACTTTACTTCGTTTATTGTCTCTGCCATTTTTCAGTTGTCATTGATCAGTTGTGAGGGACCAATGTTAAATGGTAAATGATAAATGTTTATGCGTCCAGCTCGCCGGCGATCACGTTCAGACTGCTCAGCGTCAGGATCGCGTCAGCCAGCTGCCCACCTTTGATCATCTCAGTATAAGCCTGGTAGTAAATAAAGCACGGGCGGCGGAAGTGCAGGCGGTACGGTGTGCGGCCCCCGTCAGAGATCAGGTAGAAGCCCAACTCGCCGTTGCCACCCTCCACGCTGTGGTATACTTCGCCAACCGGAGCGTCCACCTCACCCATCACAATCTTAAAGTGATAAATCAGGGCTTCCATGCTAGTGTATACTTTCTGCTTGGGTGGCAGGTAGTAATGCGGCGCGTCGGCGTGGTATGAGCCCTCGGGCAGGTTTTTGTAAGCCTGCTCAATAATCCTAAGGCTTTGCCATACTTCCTCGTTGCGCACCAGGTAACGGTCGTAGGTGTCGCCTTTGGCGCCTACCGGTATCTCGAAATCGAAGTCGTCGTAGGAAGAGTAGGGGTTCATCACGCGCACGTCGTAGTCTACGCCGGTGGCACGCAGGTTCGGGCCGGTAAAGCCGTAGTTCAGGGCACGCTCCGCAGAGATGGCGCCCACGCCCACGGTCCGGTCAATGAAGATGCGGTTGCGGGTCAGCATTTTCTCAAACTCCGCCCATACTTTCGGGAAGCGCTTGAGGAACTCGTCGATCATGTGCAGGGCCTTCGGCGAGAGGTCGCGCTCCATGCCCCCGATGCGGCCCATGTTCGTCGTCAGGCGGGCGCCGCATACTTCCTCGTAAATATCGTAGATATGCTCGCGCTCCTGCATCACGTACAGGAAGCCGGTGAAGGCGCCGGAGTCCACTCCCAGGATCGAGTTACAGATCAGGTGGTCGGAGATACGGGCCAGCTCCATCATGATCACGCGGATGTACTGCGCGCGCTTCGGTATTTCGATGCCCAGCAGCTTCTCCACCGTCATGTGATACCCCATGTTATTGATAGGGGCGGAGCAGTAGTTCATGCGGTCGGTCAGCGGCGTGATCTGGTAAAATGGCCGGCGCTCCGCAATCTTCTCGAAGGCGCGGTGGATGTAGCCGATGGTTGGCACCGCATCCACGATTACCTCCCCGTCCATTTGCAGGATGTTCTGGAAAATGCCGTGCGTGGCCGGGTGGGTCGGGCCCAGGTTCAGCGTGGTAAGCGGCCGCTCTTCCTCAAGGGCGAGTCCGTGGTCTTGACGGAACTGCTCTATATCGGTAAGCTCGGCGGGTTTATGTTCAGTAGCCATGATGGTCTCCTTTTTCTGTCAGCTATAGTTGTTGGTAACTATAAATCTGGCTTAACGTCCGAAATAAGTGTTGATCTTATCTTCCCGTGTCTGGTCTTCCAGCGGGTACTGCTTCAGCATCGGGTGGTACTCCATCTCCTCTATGTTGAGGATACGGGTCAGGTTCGGGTGGCCGATAAACTTAAAGCCGTAAAAGTCAAAGGCTTCGCGCTCCATCCAGTTGGCGGTGGCGTACAGGTCTGTCATAGTCGGCATCACCGCGTCATCCATAGGCATGTATACTTTTATGCGGATGCGGTAATTGTGGCGCAGGCTGTGTTTCTGGTACATCATGCACATTTCCTTGTCGCCCTGGCCGGGGAAGTGGATGCCGCACATGGTGGTCAGGAAGCTGATCTGCAGTTCCTCGTCGTCGCGCAGGTATTTGATCAGGTCGTGAATCGTCTCGCGGTTGGTGGTGATCGTCATGATGCCATCCGGGTTCATCGCGTCCCAGATGTTCTCTTCCCCAAACTCGCTGATGATCTTGCCGAGTACGTTTTCGTTCGTAAGCTCCATGCTGCTTATTTAATGTTGTAAGAGGCTAAGAGTGCCTGATATTCCGGGGAGTCGCGGCGGCGAAGCGATTCGCTTTCGGCCAGCTCCTGCACGCGCATCAACCCGTCCAGGATCTGCTCCGGGCGCGGCGGGCAGCCGGGCACGTACACGTCCACCGGCACCACGCGGTCGATGCCCTGCAGTACCGAGTAGGTGTCGAAGATACCGCCTGAGGAGGCGCAGGCACCCACTGCGATCACCCAGCGCGGCTCGGCCATCTGCTCGTACACCTGCTTTACCACCGGGCCCATCTTCTTGGCAATGGTACCCATTACCATCAGGATGTCGGCCTGGCGGGGCGAGAAGCTTGGGCGCTCCGAGCCAAAGCGGGAAATGTCATAGTTGGAGCCCATGGTGGCCATGTACTCGATGCCGCAGCAGGAAGTGGCGAACGGCAGCGGCCACAGCGAGTGCTTACGGGCAAGTCCTACTACTTTTTCTAAGGAAGTGGCAAAAAAACCCGCTCCGGAAATACCATCCGGGGCCTCCGCCATCATTATGTCTTTATTCGTATCGCTCATGTCGAGATTATTTTGTTGCACTGAAAGTATGGTATAAACCAGCTACAGAACAACGGTTAATTCTCAAAAGTTTAATATTCGTGGTCTACTTAAGAATGCCCTTCTTGATCTCGTAAAAGAAGCCCGCCAGCAATACGCCCAGGAAAACCAGCATCGGCAAGAAGAAGTCCAGGCCATACTCGCGGAAGTTCACCGCCCAGGGATACATGAAGATGATCTCCACGTCGAACAGCACGAACAGGATGGCCGTGATAAAGTACTTGTAGGAGATCGGTGTGCGGGCATCCCCCACCGACTCGATACCACTTTCAAAGGCGGCGCCCTTTACCTCGCTGGTTCGCTTGGGGCCAAGGATGTGGGTGAGCACCAGTGCAAAAATCACAAACCCGAGTGCGGCCGCAAACTGGATAAAAATTGGCAGGTAATCCGACGGTAAATACTGATTTACAGATGGTTCCATAACACTGTATCGCTTTCTTAAGATTTGGGAGCAAAATTAGGTATAAATAGCCATTAATCAAAAGTATAAGCCAAGTGTAAAATACCATAAAAGCCGCATAAGCGGGAAGTTCTCAGAAAATGAAGTTAAAACAACATTTTTAGCCGCTGAGGTGCCGGAGGGGCAAACAAAAAGCCGCACCCTCTTGCGGGGCGCGGCCTCTGTTACAGGTATGATTATACTTTAAAGTATGGCTTACTTGTTCTCGCCCAGGAACGGGTAACGGTAATCCACAGGCGGTACAAAAGTTTCCTTAATGGAGCGGGCAGACACCCAGCGCAGCAGGTTCAGCATGGAGCCGGCCTTGTCGTTGGTGCCGGAGGCGCGGGCGCCACCGAACGGCTGCTGGCCCACCACGGCGCCGGTTGGCTTGTCGTTGATGTAGAAGTTACCGGCCGCCTGGTCCAGGCGCTTGGTGGCATACTCCACTATGTAGCGGTCCTGAGAGAAAATAGCACCGGTCAGTGCGTACGGCGATGTGGAATTCACCAGTTCCACGGTGTCCTCGAAGTTGTTCTCATCATACACGTAGAGCGTTATAACGGGCCCGAAGATCTCCTCGCACATGGTGATGTACTGTGGGTTGTGCGACAGCAGTACCGTTGGCTCGATAAAGTAACCTTTCGACTTGTCATAGTTACCGCCGGCGATCACCTCCACCTCATTGCTCTCCTTGGCATTGTCGATGTAGCGGGCAATCTTATCAAAGGACTTCTCGTCGATCACAGCGTTGATGAAGTTGCCGAAATCCTCCGGCGCGCCCATCTTAAACGACTTCAGGTCTTCGATCACGTAGCCTTTCACCTCGTCCCACAGGTTGCTCGGGATGTAGGCGCGCGAGGCGGCAGAGCACTTCTGGCCCTGGAACTCAAAGGCGCCGCGTGAGATGGCCGTAGCCAGCGCCTTGGCATCGGCAGACTTGTGAGCAAGTATAAAATCCTTGCCGCCGGTCTCGCCCACAATGCGCGGGTAGGTTTTATACTTGTGGATGTTGTTGCCGATGGTTTTCCAGATGTTCTGAAACACGCCGGTGCTGCCCGTAAAGTGGATGCCGGCAAAGTCAGCGTGGCTGAAGATCACGTCTCCGGCCGTCGGGCCGTCCACATACACCAGGTTGATCACGCCATCCGGCAGGCCCGCTTCGCGGAACAGCTCCATGATCATCTGGGCCGCGTAGATCTGCGTATTGGCTGGCTTCCAAACCACCACGTTACCCATCATAGCCACAGAGGAAGGCAGGTTGCCGGCAATAGCCGTGAAGTTGAACGGCGTGAGCGCGAACACAAAACCCTCCAGCGGGCGGTGCTCCATGCGGTTCCAAACGCCCGGCGATGACTCCGGCTGCATGTGGTAGATCTCGGTGGCATACTGCACGTTGAAGCGCAGGAAGTCGATCAGCTCGCAGGCAGCGTCGATCTCGGCCTGGTAGGCGTTCTTGGACTGGCCCAGCATGGTGGCAGCGTTCAATCTTGCTCTCCAGGGGCCTGCCAGCAGCTCGGCGGCCTTCAGGAAGATGCTCACGCGGTGCTCCCAGCCCATGGCAGCCCAGGACTCACGCGCGGCAAGCGCCGCGTTTATCGCCTGTTCCACGTGGGACGCGTCGCCCTCGCTGAAGTGGCCCAGGATGTGCTGGTGGTCGTGCGGCTGCACCAGGGGCTTTTTGTTGTCGGTGTATACTTTGTCGCCGCCGATGTACATGGGCACATCCAGCTGCTGCGACTTCAGTTCTTTATAGGTGCGCTGCAGTTCTTCGCGCTCCGGAGAACCCGGTGCATACGATTTCACAGGCTCATTTACTGGGGTGGGTACTTTAAAAAATCCGGTTGCCATTACGTATATCGTTACAGATTCAGAATTAAATATTTATACTTTATTTACGGCCCTGAAGGCCATTTATACAAAGATAAGGCTTATTATTTGATTTTTTGGCATGAAACGGCCCTGGCTTTGGCCGGGGTGGGGCATCCTGCTTCGGGTGTGCGTAAGTATGGCATTCATGCGCGTAGCGGGTGCCGTGGCTATACTTTGTATCGTGTGTTGCTAAATCTAGCTATACCTATTCCATTATATCTCTAAATTATTTATAACTTGATAGCGAGTAAGTAACGAATTGCGCACTTGTTCCCACATAAAAAGTTACAGACAGACAACATGAAAAAACTAACCGTAGGAGTGTGGCTGCTTGCCCAGGCCATGCTGATGAGCTGCTCTCAAATCTCCACTGACACCGCTGCCGTAACGGCCGCCAATGAGGCGGATGCGGCGGCACAGGGCCTGAGCCTGAAAATAGAACTGGCCGACAACCAGCAACAGAATAGGGGGCAGTCCCGGTCGGTTTTAACGATCACCAACAATGGCCCGGAGGCACTGCCAGCCAAAGGCTGGAAGCTCTACTTCAACGGGGGCGCCCTTAAATCGGCGGATTCCACGGTGGCGACCGTAGCGCACTTCAACGGCGACCTGCACTACCTGGCTCCGGGGCCAGCATTTAAGGAACTAGCGCCTGGCGCCTCGGCTACGGTAGAGGTGCAGGGCCGCGCTGTCCGGAATGTCTCCAACTTCCCGGTCGGGTTTTATATAGTGTATGATGCGGAGCCGGGAAAAGGTATCCCTGTGTCGCTGGAAATTGAGCCGGGGGAACACTTTGAGGAGGCCACACAACAGTTCGCGGCGAAGGTCTATGAGGCTAACGCCGCTATACAGGACCTGCCGGCGACAGCGCTTACGAAGGTTTTCCCAACGCCGGATTCTTTCCAGGAGAAAGGAGCGCCGTTCATGCTGGACACCAAGGTAACTCTGGTCGCTGACGCAGACTTCAAAAGAGAAGCAGAGCACCTGGCAGCCGTATTGGCAACTGCCACTGGGCAGAAACCTGCCATACAGAGCAATGCTACCGGCAAGGCGATCTTCCTCCGGAAAAAGCTGGGCATGGGGGCAGAGGAGTATTCGTTGAGTGTAAACCCGGAGCGCATTGAGATCACCGCTTCCGCACCTGCCGGCGCTTTCTACGGCATCCAGTCGCTTAAAACACTGCTGCCGGCCACGGCATTCGCGAACAAGGCCGCTACAGTTGAGGTGGCAGGCGTGGAAGTGAAGGACGCGCCGCGCTTCGGCTACAGAGGATTTATGATGGACATGGCCCGCAACTTCCAGCCAAAGGCGGAGGTGCTGAAGGTGCTGGACGTGATGGCCCTGTACAAGATGAACAAACTGCACTTCCACTTCAGCGAGGATGAGGGCTGGCGCCTCGAGATCCGTCCGTTGCCGGAGCTTACGGCTGTGGGCGGTACGCGCGCCCATACCACCGACGGCAGCAGCATTGTGCCTTCCTACGGCTCCGGGCCGCATGCAGACAACAAGGCGGGAACAGGATTCTACAGCCGGGAGGACTTTATCGAGATACTTAAGTATGCACGCGACCGCCACATCGAGGTGATCCCCGAGATTGAGTCGCCGGGCCACGCCAGGGCGGCCATCAAGGCCATGGATGCCCGCTACACGAAACTGATGGACGAGGGCAAAAAGGAAGAAGCCGAGCGCTACCTGCTGCGCGACCTGAACGATAAGTCGGTTTACCGCTCGGTGCAGGGTTGGAACGACAACATCATGGACGTGTCGCTGCCTTCTACCTATACTTTCCTGGAGACCGTGGTGGATGAGATCAGGAGCATGTATAAAGAGGCGGAAGCCCCGCTGCACACGATACACTTTGGCGGGGATGAGGTGCCCTCAGGTGTGTGGGAGAAATCACCCTCCGTGCAGCGTCTCATCAGCCAGAACACAGAGGTTAAGAATACTGATGACCTGTGGTATTACTACTTCGGCAAGGTGAACCAGCTGCTCAAGGAGCGTGGTCTGTACCTCTCGGGTTGGGAGGAAATAGGGCTGCGGAAGGTAGTGGAGAACGGCAAAGTGAATTGGGTGCCTAACCAGCAGTTCGCCAATGAGAACTTCCATGTGAATGTGTGGAAGAACGACCCTGGCTCAGGCGCCGAGGACCTGGCCTACCGCATGGCGAACGCCGGCTACAAGGTAATCCTGACGGGCGTGACCCACTTTTACCTGGACCTGGCCTACAACCCTTCCTATACCGAGCCGGGCCTGTACTGGGGCGGCTATGTGGACATCGACAAACCCTTTTACTTTATACCCTACGATTACCTCCGCAACCTGAAAGAGGATAGCAAGGGCAATCCGCTGGACCGCTCCATCATCAAGAGCAAGGAACCGCTGACCGAGAAGGGAAAGGCAAATATTGTGGGCATCGAAGCGCCGCTCTGGTCGGAGACGAACCTAACCACTGAAGCCTTCGAGTATAAACTGCTGCCCAAGTTGCTGGGCGTGGCCGAGCGTGCCTGGTCAAAGGATCCGGACTGGGCCAAGGAAAAAACCCCGGCAAAAAGCGAAAAGCTCTACAGCCAGGCCTGGTCTGAGTTTACTAACGTGGTGGGTAAGCGAGAGCTGCCGCGGCTCGATTATTATGCAGGCGGCTATGGGTACAGAATCCCGACGGCAGGAGCAAAGGTGGTGGACGGAAAGGTAGCGGCCAATGTGCAGTTCCCTGGCTTTACCATCCGGTACACAACAGACGGCAGTGAGCCAACCAAAAGCAGCCCTGCCTACGCCGAGCCTATTGCGGCAACCGGTGCTGTGAACCTGCGGGTCTTTAATGCTGCAGGCCGGGGAGGGCAAACCATTACCATCCAAAACCAAAGTACCATGTAAACAACCGGAAGCTTCAGTGAACTGACTTGAGTATGGCCTACAGGTTGCAGTACGCAGCCTGTAGGCCATACTTTTTTATACAAGCCGTGTTTAACTTATCATTTTCCTGTCGGCCCATGAACCAGTCATACTTTTCTACGGCTCATGTTAGCAGCCTTAGGGAGATAATCGCATCCGGCCTGCGTTTACAGCTCATCGTGCGCCATCCATGAGTTGCGAAAGCGTTAAGATGCAGGCTCCTTTTTCGAGCAGAATTGCACTGCAGCGGCTAGGCGGGAAAAACGAAGTTCTGCTATACTTTGAGGAGGTGTAAATTGCACAGATTTATACTTTATACTTGCTGAGAGCCCTGTGAAAGTATAAATACATAATCATAACGATGTTTATTTAGAGCCGGAGCGTAACAAAAATTGTACTCTTTCACGTATAAGGTTCCGGCCCCTGCTCCTAAGCGGTGGCTGTGTTACTAAATTTTAAGATTATGAAAAAACCGAATAGAACCTACGCAAAAGTAATGCTGGCAGCAGCCTTAGGCTTTTCTTTTGCTGCCGAAGCTACAAACCTTACATCTGCCAACGCAGCAGCAGTGACAGTAACCATACAAGACGACAAGCTGCCCATGCAGCAGGAACTGCTGGGTGAGTTTGCCGACATCAACGCCATAACTGCGGAGAACACGCGCCAGGCCTACATTACCTTTATGGAGAATGTGCGTGAGCAGAAGGGTGCCTGGGGCGATACGGAATGGCAGAACGCCAAGAATATCCTGGAGCGCCTGAACGCCCATAAGGAAACGGTGGAGAAAGAGCTTGGTACCGACGATAAGGGCAAGATCAAAATGCTGCAGTCCGAATTCAGGTCGCTGGAGACAGCGGGCGATATCAAAGACTAAGCATACACCAAGTATGAGCAGAAAGGGCGATGGTTTTCCATCGCCCTTTTTTTGTTGCTTATAAAATCTGCTTCAGCTCGCTCAGGCAGCTGATCTCATACGTTGGCTTGGGCCTTCGGCGGGTTGTGCTCTTCTCCGGGTTAAAGAACACCTGGTCTATGCCGGCGTTGCGGGCACCCTCTACGTCGCACTCATAGTTGTCGCCGATCATCAGGCACTCCTCGGGGCGCACGTTCACGCGCTCCAGCAGGTGGTGGAACATGCGCTGGTCCGGCTTCTTGTAGCCGCAACACTCCGATGTAACCACCTCCCCGAAGTAGTCGTGCAGCATGGCGGCGCTCATTTTTATCTGCTGCACCTCCTTAAACCCGTTGGTGATGATGTGGAGCCCATACTTTGGCTGCAGGTATTGCAGCACCTCGTAAGTATGCGGGAACACGGCCGTTTTGGTAGGGCAGAGGCTGGTATAGGCTTCCGAAATGCCCTCCGGCACCTCGTGCTCGGCCAGCCCCAGGCCAGTCAGCGTCTTAACGAAGCGGCGATGGCGCAGCTCCTGCTGGCTTATCTTGCCTTTGTTGTAGAGGTCCCAGAGGCGCACATTCACGAATTTATACTTGCGGTAGAACGAGTCGCAGGTAAACTTGCCGTGCTTTGCCAGCTCAAACTGCTCGTACAAAGTATAAAGGGTCTCCTCGGAGTTCTTCTCAAAATCCCATAAAGTATGGTCCAGGTCAAAGAGGATGTGCGTGTAGGTCTTCATAAGTATAAGTTTGCTCAGGAAAGGGTATAACCCTATTGGGGGGTGGATGTTTCGGGCACCGGGGAGAAAGTAAGGGCGCCCGGTGGAACTGCCATACTAAAACATTGGTTCGGGAGTTATACGTTGCGCATACTTTCAGGAGGGCACCCAGCGGCGGTTCTGCAGCTTTGTAACGGCAAGCTCGCGGTTAGAGTATAAAATACGGTATACCTCCAGGTCTTTCTGCAGGGCCGTGTCACGCTCCATGTAGGTAAAGATCTGGTTCACGAAGTCGGCCGCCTCCTCCTTAACAGAATAATACACCCACTGGTCCAGCTTGCGGGGCGACACCAGCCCGGCATTGCGCAGGTAAGCCAGGTGGCGCGAGGTCTTGGTCTGGGTGAAGTCCAGCACCTGCTCCAGGTCGGAGGTGCACATCTCCCGGTTGCGCAGGATCAGGTGCAGGATGCGGAGCCTGGACTCGTCGGCAAGGGCCTTTAGTACCTGCTGCCCGAAGGCCAGGCTGAAGTGTTTTAGTCTCATAAGGCAGTGGTGGTGGCTAGGGGCAGCGTGAACAAATTTAGCCAAAAGTGGCTATTATAAAAGAATTAATAAGTATAATTGTGTCCTATGATCTTTCCCGCCATACTTCAAATCAGCTTTCCTAACGTACTGAAGTGGCTGTGGCTCCCGCTGTTTTTGCTGCTGCTGGCGCCCGACCAGGCGCAGGCGCAAAGCAAGCAGCGCGTGGTGCAGCTGTCGGGCTTTGTGGCCACCGGCGACAGCCTGTATGGCGTGGCAGGGGCGGGTGTGTACGTGCCGGGCACCAACCGCGGCACCTACACCAACGACTACGGTTACTTCTCCATGCCGGTGTTGGCCGGCGACAGCGTGCTCTTTGCCGCGCTGGGTTTTAAGGCCCAGTACCTCATTATCCCAAAAAACTACGAGAGCCAGAGTTACTCCATTATCATGCAGATGCAGGAGGACCCGACCGAGCTGCCCACGGTGGAGGTGTTCCCGTGGCCGACAGAGCGCGACTTTAAGGAGGCCGTGGCTAACGTAAGGCTGCCCGACAGGGGCAACGCCATCATTACCCGCGACCTGGACCCGCGCCGGCTGGAGGAACTGGCCCGCATCACCCCGATGAGCGACGCGCAGAATTACCGCTTCTGGCAAAACCAGCAGATACAGCACCAGCAGAACCGCATCATGGCCCCCACCGTGAACATGCTGGCCATCCCGCAGCTGCTCCGCGGCCTGCTTAACGGCAACAAGTAAATCCCCTTATTTTAAGTGCAATGCCGCACTTGCTGCGGCAAGTAAAAGTATAGTATGATTTCTGGGCTCCGGCTGCGGGAAAAGCAGTTTTGGCAACTAACAAATGCGTGCCTCGTTTGTTGCCAGTATAGTGCTGCGCCTACGTAAAGTGTATAAAGCGCAGGTACCTGCTATCGATATAAAAGAAATCATCCTACTATGCTCGAACCGGAACAACTCTCCCTTAACATCCCTGACACCACCAAGCCCCGCGTCATCATCATCGGAGGAGGCTTTGGAGGTATAAACCTTGCTAAAAAGCTGCCGAACAAGGACTTTCAGGTGGTGATGTTTGACAGGCAGAACTACCATGGTTTCTGGCCGCTGCTGTACCAGGTGGCCACGGCCGGCCTGGAGCCAGACTCCATTGCCGAGCCGCTGCGCAAGATGTTCGGCTCGGATAAGTATCCGGACTTCCATTTCAGGTTGGTGAAGGTTAACGGCGTTGACCCGGTGACCAGGGTTGTTGCCACAGTGATCGGGGACATCTCCTACGACTACCTGGTAATTGCTACGGGCACCAAACCCAACTACTTCGGCAACGACCAGATCAAGAAGTTCTCCTTCCCGCTGAAGCAGGTGCCGGAGGCCCTGAACCTGCGCAGCCAGATACTGCAGTGCTTTGAGCAGGCCAACATGACCAAAGATGCCGAGATGCGCCAGGCGCTCATGAACTTCGTGATTGTGGGGGCAGGCCCGACGGGGGTGGAGCTGGCGGGCTCGCTGGCCGAGATGCGGCGCCACGTGCTGCCGACAGACTACCCCGGCCTTGACTTCGGGCAGATGAACATCATCCTGGTGGAAGGCATGGACCGCGTGCTGCCGCCCATGTCGGCCGAAGCGAGCGAGAAGACCTATAAGTACCTGAAGGAGTTGGACGTGGACATGCGCCTGGGCACCCTGGTAAGCTCCTACGACGGCGATGTAGCCACGCTCAAGGACGGGGAGCAGATCAAGACGAATACTCTTATCTGGGCAGCCGGCGTGGCCGGGGCCCTGATAGACGGCCTGCCGGAGACATCGGTGGAGCGGGGGCGTATACTTGTGAACGAGTACAACCAGGTGCTGGGCTTCGATAACGTCTTCGCCATCGGCGACATTGCTTTTATGAAGACCCCTGAGTTCCCGAAAGGGCACCCCGGCGTGGCGCAGCCGGCCATACAGCAGGGCAAACTGTTGGGCAAAAACCTGCCCCGCCTGCTGCATGGGGAGCCGCTGGCGCCTTTTAAGTATAAAGACAAGGGCTCTTTGGCGATAATTGGCCGAAACCGCGCCGTGGCCGACCTGCCGGGTAACCTGCACTTTGGGGGCTTCCTGGCTTGGGTGGTCTGGCTGTTTGTACACGTGATGGCGCTGGTGGGCTTCCGCAACAAACTGGTGGTGCTCAGCAACTGGGCCTACAGGTTCTTTACCTACGAGAACGGCACCCGCCTCATTATCCGTCCGTTCGTGCGCAGCGGCGACAGGGTGCGGCGCAGGTTCATTGATAAGTATGAGGCGGATTGATGCCAGGTAAGATAGTAGCCGGGTGGTGCTGAAGGATCACCTGAAAAGTATAAAAAAACACAAAATCGCCTGCAGTTAAGTTCTGCAGGCGATTTTTTATGTCAGCCAAAGTATATCAAGTTGCGCTCAACCCACCCCTGCCCCTCCCAAGAGGGGAATTTTGCAAAAGAGCAGGTAATTCCCCTCTTGGGAGGGGCAGAAGTAGGTTTATACTTTGTAGGGACAGATCGCGACCTGTCCGCGCGAGATCAGCAGCTATGAAACTTATACTTCAGCAGCAGCAAGTACAGGCTCCCCGCCTTAGACAAGGAGGGGATAAAGGGGTGGTTGGACCAAGTTAACTATGCAACATGTACTTCCCAGTAGCCTCAGCTTCACCTTTCTTCCCACAAGATCCTTTCAAGATGACAGAAAAAGGAGCAAGTATCGCTCCCTCCCCTGTTTTTAGGGGAGGGTTGGGGAGGGGTTATACTTTGGCAGGGGTGGTTCGACCCGGTATAGCTTTATGCCTGGCAGCCCCTCATACTTTTAAGCACCGATAGATATTTTCCCGTACCTATACTTCCTGATCAGAATTTTATACTTTTAACAGAAGCATCACCCTCAACCCCTACACCATGCTCAAGCAATTTAACCTAAATCCCCGAAAGCTGGTACATAAACCTGTGCTGGCTTTTGCCGTTGTACTGGCGCTGGCCGGCTGTAACCAAACCGCTGAGCAGCAGGGCACAGTGGCTACTGAAACATCAGAACCTGAAACAATGAAAACGACCATGTTCTACGTGGGTACCTACGCCAAACCCGATGCGGAAAGTATATACCTCTACAGCCTCGACCCCGAAACCGGCGAACTGACGCGGGAGAAGGGTTTTAAGGCCGGTGAGAATCCCTCATACCTGGCGCTGAATGATGCTGGGAAGTACCTGTACGCCGTGAACGAGACGCAGGAGTTCGAGGGGAAAAAGAGCGGCGCTGTGAGTGCCTTTGAGATAGCGGGGGACGGGAAAGAGCTGAAACTGCTGAACCAGATGCCCTCCGAGGGAGGCGCGCCGTGCTATATCGCTATAGCTGATAACACGGTGCTGGTGGCCAACTACAGTGGCGGCAACGTGGCGGCGCTGCCACTGCAGGATAACGGGCAGCTCGGGCAGCCAAACGCGGTGCAGCACAAAGGCGCCGGCCCAAACCAGGAGCGGCAGGAGGGGCCTCATGCCCATTACATTGCGCCGGCGCCGGATGGCACGTATACTTTTGCGGTGGACCTGGGGGCGGATAAAGTATTTGGATACAAGGTGCAGGACGGAAAGCTGGTGCAGCACACGCCTGCGGTGGCTTATACTTCCGAGCCCGGTTCCGGTCCGCGCCACATGGCTTTCCACCCCAACGGGCAGTACGCCTACTTACTGCATGAGCTGAACGCTACCATGACGGCGCTGGCCTACGATGCTGGCAAAGGCACTTTTTCGGAGATACAAACCATCACCACCTCGCCCGCAGATTTTGACGGGAACAACTATCCTGCTGCCGTGAAGGTGTCGCCGGACGGCAAATTTCTTTATGGCTCCAACCGCGGCCACAACAGCATAGTGGTGTATGCCATAGAGGAAGGCACCGGCAAAATGGAGCTGGTGCAGCACATGAGCACCGGCGGCGACTGGCCCCGCGATTTCGTCATCGACCCTACCGGGAATATACTTCTGGTAGCCAACGAGCGCTCCAACAACATCACCTCCTTTAAAATAGACAAGGCTACTGGAAAGCTGACCGCCACGGGCCACGAGGCGCAGGTGCAAAAGCCGGTGAACATCGTGTTTAAGGACTAGCAAAGTATAAAAGTATAAATGCCATGCTGGAGATCCTGCCCGAAACCCATGACGACATGCTGGCCGTGCGGGTGAGCGGTGAACTGACGAACGAGGATGTTGACCTGTACCGCGACCTGATCCGGGGCCGGATGAAGCAGTATGGCGCCGCCCGTTTGTACTACGAGATGGTGAACCTGACCTGGGTAAAACCCGGCGCGGCGCTGGAGAATGCCCTGTTCGACCTGGTGCACGGCCGTGCGTACGACCGGGTGGCCATGGTGGGCGAGAAAGTATGGCAGAAGTGGGCAGCCAATCTTATTAGTCCGGTAAAGAAGAAGGGCGTGCGCTACTTCGAGCTGGCAGAGCGGGAGCAGGCCATGCGCTGGGTGCAGACGGGGCAGGAGTAGAAACGGAAACGCCCGCTGGTATGAAGGCCAGCGAGCGTTTTTTATACTTATTTCCTTATTGCGCCAGCGCCTCCGTCCGTATTTTCTGGAAGAACAGCAGGTGATACTCCAGTGCGTTGCCCCAGTAAGCCCAGGTGTGGGCACCGGGGCGCTCGATGTACTCGTGCGGCACTTTTTCATACACCAGGCGGCGGTGCAGCTCGCGGTTGTCCTCTATCAGGAAATCATCCACGCCGCAATCGATCATAAACTTAACGCCACTGGCCTTTAGCTGCGGCACCATGTGCACCACGGAGCTTTCCCGGAACAGTCCGGCGTTCTCTTGCTTTGGCCCCAGCACGGCCTCTATACTTTTGAGCAGGTTCTCGTGCGCGATGCCATTCACATTCAGGGCGCCGCTCATACTTCCGGCCGCTACGTACAAATCCGGGTGGCGCGCCGACAAGTATAAGGCGCCGTGGCCGCCCATGCTCAGGCCCGAAATGAATCGGCCGCTCCTCTCGCTGATGGTTTTATACTTTTTTTCCACCTCTCCCCGCAGCTCCTGCGTGATGAACGTCTCGTACTGGCTGGCCTGGTCCACGGGGCTGTCGTAGTACCAGCTGCTGAAGCCGCCGTCGGGGGTAACGATGATGAGCTGGTACTTATCGGCCATCTGCTGCAGCAGGTCTTTTTGAGGAGGCGTTTTGAGCCAGTCGCTGAAGTTGCCGCTGTAGCCGTGCAGCAAGTATAAAACCGGGTAAGGGCCGTTCTTTTTCTTCTGATGCCCGTCCGGGGTGACCACGCCCGCCTTCAGCGTTTTCTGCATCGAGGGGCTTTGGATGGTTAGCGTATCCACGTTGGCCTGCGCCGTAAGTATGGAAAGGGCGAGAAGCAGGAGGAAAGTATAAAATCTCTTTTGCATGGCGTCTGAAGTATAGTTTCTGCAAAATATAGAATAAGTACGCCTATTTCAAGCTTTCAGCCCGGAATGGATGTGGACCCAGCCTGTAGCTGATATTGCTTTATACTTACACCAGCTAAAAGCTGGTACTATGGGGAACCACGAGCTGAAAGCTCGCGGTAGAGAATAGCTAATTGTAACTATACTTTCTGCTGTTCAGTTAATTAAGCAATGAGTCGCAACTATAAATTCAGGGACCAGTCGAAGTTATACTTTGTGTCGTTTGCTGTAGTGAACTGGATGGATGTTTTTGTACGACGGGAGTATAAGGATGTAGTGGTAGAAAGCCTGCAGTACTGCATCAAACACAAAGGGCTAGAAGTATATGCCTGGTGCCTGATGAGCAGCCATGTGCATTTAATTATAGGCAGCAACAAGGAACCCATCGAAGGTATAATGCGGGACATGAAACGGCACACAGCTAAGGCCATACTTCAGCTAATGGAAGAGCATAACCAGGAATGCCGGAAGGAATGGATGCTGTGGATGTTCCGAAGAGCTGGCAGGCAGAATCCAAACATTGAGACCTTTCAGTTTTGGCAGCATCATAACCACCCCATCGAGTTATCCACCAACCAGATGATGCAGCAGCGCCTCGACTACCTGCACCAGAACCCTGTTGAGGCTGGTTTTGTGGAAGAACCCTGGGAGTACCTCTACAGCAGCGCCAGAGACTATGCTGGCAAAAAAGGCTTGCTTGATGTTATCTTGATAGAATAATTCTGCTGCCGCGAGCTTTCAGCTCGTGGTTCCCCATAGTACCAGCTTTCAGCTGGTGTAATCCATACTTTATAACCCAAGTTGCGATTTACTAATGCAGTGCAGGTGTAAACCCACCCCTAACCCCTCCGAGGAGGGGAATCACCTACTCTTTTGCGAAATTCCCCTCTTGGGAGGGGCAGGGGTGGGTTAATCGCAACTTGAGTTTTATACTTTCGCCAGCTGAAAGCTGGCCTCAAGAAAAACCACGAGCTGAAAGCTCGCGGGAGGAAAACAAAAGCGCCACCCCAGGAGGAGTGGCGCTTTTATGCTAGCTAAACTTTATACTTTAAACTTATACTTACTTGTCCGTCGGAATCTCCACATCAATGTTGTTGAACTGGATTTTGCCGTTTTCCAGCACCGCTTCCACTACCGAATCTTTGCTGATGGTGTTGGCCAAGATCTCTTTCGACAACTCGTTGAGCACCTGGCGCTGAATCACACGCTTCAACGGTCGGGCACCGAACTGCGGATCGTAACCCTGATCGCCCAGGTAATCGAGCACCTCGTCGGTCGCGATCAGGCGGATGCCGGCTTCCTCCAGACGGTCCTGGATATGGCCGAACTGGATCGAAACGATCTTGCGGATATCCCCGCGGCTCAGCGGACGGAACATCACCAGCTCGTCGATACGGTTCAGGAACTCCGGCCTTACTGATTTTTTCAGCAGCTCAAACACTTCGTCCTTGGTGCGCTCAATCACTTCGTCGTGGTTAAACTCGTCCATCAGCTCAAAATTACTCTGTATGATGTGCGAACCGATGTTGGAGGTCATGATGATGATCGTGTTCTTGAAGTTCACCACGCGGCCTTTGCTATCGGTCAGGCGACCATCGTCGAGTACCTGCAGCAGGATGTTGAACACGTCCGGGTGCGCTTTCTCGATCTCGTCGAGCAGCACCACAGAGTAGGGCTTGCGGCGCACGGCTTCTGTCAGTTGGCCACCTTCATCGTAACCCACGTAGCCCGGAGGCGCACCGATCATACGGCTCACGGCATGGCGCTCCTGGTATTCACTCATATCGATGCGCACCATGGCGTTCTCGTCGTTGAACAGGTAGTCGGCCAGCGCTTTGGCCAGCTCGGTTTTACCTACACCGGTTGTGCCCAGGAAGATGAACGAGCCGATCGGACGTTTCGGGTCCTGCATGCCGGCACGGCTGCGGCGCACGGCGTCGGAAATGGCCTGGATGGCTTCTTCCTGACCGGCTACGCGTTTGCCCAGTTCCTGCTCCAGGTGCAGCAGTTTCTCACGATCCGATTGCAGCATTTTGCTCACCGGTATACCGGTCCACTTAGCCACGATCTCAGCAATATCTTCGGAGGTAACCTCCTCTTTCAGCATCGGGTTTTCGCCCTGCATCTGGTGCACCTGCTCCTGCAGTTCTTTCAGTTTCGCTTCCGCTTCCTGAATCTTGCCGTAGCGCAGCTCGGCCACGCGGCCATAGTCGCCGCTGCGTTCGGCCTGCTCGGCTTCCAGTTTATAGTTTTCGATGTTCTCTTTCGCTTTCTGAATGCCTTCGATGATCTGTTTTTCGTTCTGCCACTTGGCTTTCAGGTCATCGCGCTTAGTAGAGAGCTCGGCAATCTCTTTCGAAAGTATGGCTTCTTTGTCGCGGTCATTTTCGCGGCGGATAGCCTCGCGTTCGATCTCCAGCTGCATAATGCGGCGCTGAATTTCGTCCAGTTCCACCGGCAGCGAGTCGATCTCGATGCGTAGTTTCGCCGCTGCTTCGTCCATCAGGTCAATGGCCTTGTCCGGCAAAAAGCGGTCGGTAATGTAGCGGCTCGATAGCTCTACCGCAGCAATAATGGCATCGTCTTTAATACGCACCCCGTGGTGTACTTCATACTTATCCTTGATACCACGAAGGATGGAAATGGCGTCCTGCACGCTCGGTTCGTCCACCATCACGGCCTGGAAACGTCGCTCCAGCGCTTTATCTTTCTCGATATACTTCTGATACTCTTTCAGCGTAGTGGCGCCAATGGCATGTAGCTCACCACGTGCCAGGGCCGGCTTCAGCAGGTTAGCTGCGTCCATGGCGCTGTCGCCACCCGCACCGGCACCGATCAGGGTATGGATCTCGTCGATGAAGAGCACAATCTCGCCTTCGGCATCCACCACTTCCTTGATCACGGCTTTCAGGCGCTCCTCAAACTCGCCTTTATACTTGGCGCCTGCCACCAACAGACCCATATCCAGGCTCATGAGCGTCTTGTTTTTCAGGTTCTCCGGCACGTCGCCACTCACGATACGCTGCGCCAGGCCTTCCACGATGGCGGTTTTACCCACACCCGGCTCGCCCAGCAATACCGGGTTGTTTTTGGTACGACGGCTCAGGATCTGCAGCACGCGGCGGATCTCTTCGTCGCGGCCGATCACCGGGTCGATCTTGCCGCTGCGGGCCATCTCGTTCAGGTTGCGGGCGTAGCGCTTCAAAGAGTTATACTTTGCTTCGGCGTTCTGGTCGGTTACCTTGGCGCCACCGCGCAGTTCCTTGATTGCTTTTTTGAGGTCTTTCTCGTTAAAGCCCACGTCCTTCATCACGCCCGCCACACGATCGCGCCCGGCCAGAATACCCAGCAGCATGTGCTCGATGGCCACATATTCATCGCCAAATTCTTTCAGGTAAGAAGTTGCTTTCTGCAGGGCTGCATTGGCATCATTCGCCAGGTACGGACTGCCGCCACTTACTTTTGGGTAAGCCGCTACAATCTCGTCGAGCTTGGTGTGCAGGATGTTGCCGTTGATGTTGAGTTTCTGGAGCAGGAAATTGGTCACGTTCTCGTCTGTCTCCAGTATCGCTTTTAAAATATGCCCGGTTTCGATCGCCTGCTGCTGGTTGCCGCCTGCTATCTCAGTTGCCTTCTGGATGGCTTCCTGGGCTTTGATGGTATAGTTATTAAAATTCATATCGCTTTGCCTGTTTTCCTATTGTTATAGTTCTACGAGGTAAGTAGCAAAGGGTAAACCAATAGTATTTTAAGTATGTTTGTATGTAATTATGTCAGGTTTGAGAAGCGGGGTTTTAAAGATTCAGGTCATATTGGCAGCAAAGTATAAACCTGCTTCCAACGTATACCTCCGGCTCAGGAAAGTCTGCTTTATACTTACAACAATGGGAAATAAAAAGCCCCGGAAGTATGGCTCCCGGGGCTGTAAAGTATGATTTCCTGATCTAGTGGCTTTTGTAGGTGGCGAAAGGTTCGGTGAAGCCTTTGGGCTGCTGCTTGTTTACCTGCAGCTCCACGTTAATCCGAAGCTCATCCTCCACTTTAAACAAACCGCCCAGCTTTTTAGGCGTTGCGAGCCCTATTTCAGAGAAGTTCAGGCAGATGTTGCTTTTCAGCAGGTCTATGTTTTTTCCTGCGCAGGTCTGAAACTGAACATTATCCAGTACCATTGTCTTTCCTGCCACCTCCAACTGAAGCGTACCCTTGTAATCCTTGTTTTGCTTATCCAGCCTCACCAGTTCGATCCTGATGTAGGGGTGCTCTTTTACGTTGAGCGTATTGGCAAAATCCTTATCCAGGAGCAGGTTACCGCAATCGAAATCCTTCACAGGCAAGGCCAGTATTAGTCTTTCTCTCTGCGGGATCAGCCTGTTCAGTAAAAGTGTATCCTTCCGGCTGCTGCTGGTGTAGGCGCAGTTAATATTGCCTAGCGAAGTGCCTGCTGCTACGGTTATCCTGTTTCCTTTGATAACCACAAACTCTTCATTTTTAGGCAGCACCATTGCGCTCAGCATCGATACAGCAACCAGGAGGATACGAACTAGTAACATGATACTCAGATTTAGAAAGATATAGCGCCTTCGATCATGAAGCCATCGAACTCACCACCGTGGCGGATGTCTGTAGGGGCGAAGCCTTTGTACTGCTGCTTCACGTATTCGGCTTTGGCAACCACGTTCTTGGTTACAAACCAGCCGCCGCCTACCTGCACACGCTCCAGGTTCACTTTGTTATTCTGCACTGTTGGCGCAGAGGCCAGCGGTGCCAGGCGTCCTTCCACCACGTTGTAGCGGCCAGCCAGGTAGAGGTTCTCGTTGCTACCGAAGCGGTACACCAGGTCAGTTCCCAGCTGCGTCCAGGTACGGTCTTTAGGCTCGTCGTTGGCGCCCAGTCTGCCTTTGCCTTTGGCCTGCTCAAAGTTACCGAAGAACTCCAGGCCGCGGAACTTGACGAAGGGGTTGAGCACCATGGCGGTCAGGCTGTTGGTCAGGCCCGGGTTGATGTGGCCGGAAGTAAAGTGCGTAGCAGGAGTTACGGCTACACCGCTCGCCACTTTAGCAGGGTCCATTACCAGGAAGTAACGTGAGCCGGCACGGTCGCCACCGTAGAGGGTGTTTCTAACGGAGCCTGCAGTGGTGTACACGGAGCCTGTCAATCTTACCCGCAGGTCTTCGTTTAGCTGGTTGTCGTAGCCCAGCTTACCGATGAAAGAAGGTTTGCGCTGGTCCGGGTTCTGGATACCGCCCTGTACTTCGCCGCCTGTTACGGAGCCTACCGCCAGGAAGTTTTTATACTGGAAGATGGCTTCGGCGCCGATCTCGGTTGTGAAGGCATCCATGATATAGTTTCCTACAAACGGGTTCTGCAGCGCGTGGGCGTTATCGGTTCTTCTGAAGTGCGCATCGCCGTAGTTGATCTCCATGTGGCCTACGCGCAGGGTCAGGTTCTCGAACAGTTTGTCGACCAGCGGGATGTTCAGGAACTCCGCTTTGTCAATCTGGATGTAACCGCCTTTCACCCAAGCCTCCGAGTGGTGGCGGGAAGAGAGGTAGGTCACCAGGTTTAACCGGATACCATCAGCCAGCAACACGTCCAGGTTCAGGTTAGCCGAGGCCAGGTTAAAGCCATTCTCGATGGGCATAAGCTGGTTCAGGTTTACCTCGTTGCCGCCCTGTGTTTGCATGTTTACCGTGGCCGTGTTCTTGTGCTGCAAGCCCTGGAACTGCTGGGCAAAGCCACCACCTAAGCGAACCTTGATGCCATCAAAAGCGGTGGAGTCTTTTTTGCTTGTCTCAAACGTGTTGAGCCCTCTTTGATCGTAAGGTCTCCAATAAGGTAAATCAGAGAGCGTGATCTGTGCGAATGAACTTAAGCTTAAGCCTAGCATTAAACTTAAAGAAAGTACGATCTTTTTCATGGTATGAGGAATAAGAAGTGTCTGTATTGTTTGAATCGTTAGATGACGTTTGGCAGGAAGCTAACCCGGAAAGTAAGCTTAAGGTCGTTGGTGGTTTTTACAGTGCCGAGCAAGGCTGTGGGCGGCGTGAGGTTGAAATCAGAGAACTTGATGGCGGTTTCGCCTGTCATGAAAACTGATCCGCCTTTCACGCTGGATTCTACCGTAAAGGTTACCGGTTTGGTCGTTCCTGCTATGGTCAGGTTGCCGGTTGCCTGTCCTTTTTTACCGTCCAGGTTTTTAAAGGAAGTCAGCGTAAAGGTGATGTCTGCATACTTCTTGGCTTTCAGGGCGTCGTAGGCAATCTCATTCATTTTGTCCTTGCCACTCTTCAGCGACTCGGTCTTCATGGTGATACTTGCTGACTTCACACTTTTCAAGGTGGTTCCTTCCACCAGCAGTACCGCTTTTCCCTGAGACTGTGCGGAGATCATTTCCCAATCGTGTATGGTAGAGCCGCCCATGACGGTCAGCGTCGGCTTGGCCGCCAGTTTGTATGTATCCTGCGCAAGCACTGTAGTGCTAAGTCCGGTTGCCAGGAAAAGGCCTGCCGCAACCAAGAGTCTTACTAATTTCTGAGCTTTCATGATTTCTATGTTTTAGTGCCTCTGAAACTATTTGTGTTATTTTTATATGACAAAGGTAGATAGCCATCCGCAGGCAAATGATGATAATAGGCAGCAGGAAAGATGATTGATATCTCTGGAGAAGATGACCGATGTTTCTTTTGGCCCCGGATTCAATACAGGCACTATCCAGCGCTTTTGACGCAGGAGGGGTGGCGTGGCTACAGCAACGGGAAGGACATTACAGGGCCCCAACAGAAATTGGAGAGAAAAAGGATAGGGGAAATGTATATAGCTGTTGAATGGCTAAGGTGCTTAGCCTTAGTCAGTAGCATGGTGGGATATCAGAAATAAAGTATAACTGGTAAAGTATAGCTGGCAGGAGCGGCTTACTTTACCTCGCTTTTAAACACCGCCGCATAATGGTCGGCCAGGCGGGTGGGTTCGGGGAGTTTATACTTGGTGGCGCAGTTCAACGCGATTTCTGTGGCGGATGCCAGGTCCATCAGGTGGCCCGGCGAAACGAAGACAGGCTTGATGTTATCCTTGGTGCGCAGCACGTTGGCAATGATCTCTCCTTTATACTCCAGCGGCGAGATGGCGCCTTTGGTAGCGGCGGGCTCCTTATACTTGCCCACGAGCACTTTTTTGGCAACGCCCATGGTGGGTTTGTTCAGGTGCAGGCCCAGGTGCGTGGCAATGCCCAGCCCGCGCGGGTGCGAAATGCCGTGGCCGTCCACCATGATCAGATCAGGCTTTTGTTTCAGTTTTTCGTAGGCTTTCAGCAGATTGGGCGCTTCCCGAAAGGCCAGGAAACCCGGAATGTAAGGCAGCTCCACCGGCCCATGGTGCCATACTTTCTCCACTACTTCCAGCTGCGGGTACGTTAAAAGTATGAATGCCGACAGGATGGTATCCTCCCCAATAAAAGAGGAGTCGCAGCCGGCAATCAGCTTCAGGTTAAAGTCGGGCTTTTGGATGATGACGCGCTCCTGCATCTGGCGCTGCTGTTCAGTAAGCCGGGCAAGTATAGCCGGGTCTGGTGCCGGGTAGTCGAAGCGTCTGTAGTAAGCCATGGGAAGTTTGGGAAGTTAGAGAGTTTAGGAGTTAGAGAGTTGGGGAGTTAGAAAGGTGGAAAGTTAGAAAGTTAGAAAGTGGAGCATGGGCCTGGTGATCAAAGTATGAAATTACTGGTACGTGCATACGTTATTTCCGATCAATAGGGTGAAGGCTGCAGAGCGCTAATCAAAGTATAACCCCATTACTTTTTATCCCTCTTAACCCCTAAACTCTCTACCTCCCAAACTCTCTAACTCCTCTCAGGCGCTGCAGGGCACGCGCAGGTCGGCGAACAGAAGCAGCCAGCGGCCGTTGCGGTAACCAAAGTGGAAGCGGTAAGAAGTGCCCGTGTGCAGCACGGTGGCCTGTACCTGTTGCTGTAGCTCCTGCACCTGCTGCGCCTGCTGCTCGCTCAGGTCGGCGTATTGCCACATGTCTGTATGTTGGAAGTTGGCGGTTTTAAATGTATAAAAGCAGCCGTCCTCGGCAAAGCCCGTGGAGCCACCGTCCATATCAGCGCAATCAAAACCGGGGAAAGTGTCGCGGTGCTCGAGCTGGCAAGCCTTTACCTCCTGGTTTATACTTGTAAAGGGCCGCTGTTGGTACTCGCGCTGCACCTGCTGTATACTTGTGAAATGGCTGTAAGCGGGCATGGCGCCCGGCTGCTCTATCAGCCAAAGGCCCTGGTCGGCTTCCACAAAACGGTTCAGGGCAGCCGTGTCGCCGGCCTGCAGGGCACTAAAAAATTGGTTGAACGCGTCTGCAAAAGCGGCTGTGTCGGGGTCCGCCGGCTGGCTGGCAGGCTGCGGCTCCTCCTGTACCGCCTCCAGCGAGTCTACGCGCAGCCTGCCCAGGATGCCGGGTTTGCCATCCGGGCCGCAGGAGGTGAGCAGCAGCAGTAAACCAAGTACAGATAAAGTATAACGCATGGCGAAAGACATTGCTTTAAGCACTGATACGTGGCAGGGCTGGCGGAGAGTTATACTTTCTGAACTTTGGATATGCCTGGTCGTACTGATAAGTATACAGATAATCAGGTTTTTACTGCGATAATACCTATGCAAGCTATGGCAAACTATACTTTCAACGAGAGCGTCCGCCTGGAGCTGGGGGACGTCACGCTTATCGGCGATCTGGTTATCCCGGAAAATGCCTTCGGGCTGATCATCTTCTCGCATGGCAGTGGCAGCAGCCGCCTCAGCAGCCGAAACCGCTTTGTGGCCGGGCACCTGCAGCGGTCGGGTTTCGCTACGCTGCTTTTTGATTTGCTTACGGAGCAGGAGGACCAGGAGTACAACAACCGGTTCGATATTCCCAAACTCACCCGCCGCCTGATAGACACCACGTACTGGGCGCAGAAAGATTCCCGCACCAAAGACCTGAATATAGCCTTTTTTGGAGCCAGCACCGGCGCCGCATCCGCCATTGGAGCCGCCACAGCCGTAGGCCCCGACATCATAAAAGCCGTGGTGAGCCGGGGCGGACGGCCTGACCTGGCTGATACCGTGCTGCCCGACCTAATGGTGCCGACGCTGCTAATTGTGGGGGGCAGGGATGAGGAGGTGCTGGCGCTGAACATGCAGGCGCAGGACCAGATGCAGTGTATCAAGGATCTGGAGATCGTGCCCGATGCCACGCATCTGTTCGAGGAGCCCGGTGCCTTGGAAATGGCCGCCCAACTCGCCACCGACTGGTTCCGCAAGTACGTGAAGCCCGGAAAGCAACAGCCCCTGCATCAGGACAGGCCTTGATTAATTGTGAATGAGCGAATGAGTGGATGAGTGAATGGTTATCGGTTGCTTGTTATTCATTATTTGACTTGTAGTTAACAACAGAATATGTTTTTGAGCAAGATGTTTGATACCCGCATTTATCATTACTTATAGTCATATTCACTCATTCACTCATTCGCTCAGTCAAAATTGAATAGAGCTATGGACATGATCCGGAACAGGGAGGAGGCAGCGCAGCTACTGACCGAGCGCCTGCTAAAGTATAAAGGAGAGTCTGGCGTGGTGTTGGCCATTCCGAGGGGAGGCGTGCCGGTGGCGGCGCCCATTGCTAAAGCGCTGGGCATGCCGCTGGAGGTAACGGTCTCCAAAAAGATAGGCCATCCCCTGAACCCGGAGTTCGCCATCGGCGCCGTAAGTATGGACAGTGTCATCTACGACCACCGCTCGGACGTGTCGGAGGAGTACATCGCGGCGGAGGTGCAACGCATCCGCGAAAGTATACAGCAGAAGTATAACCTGTTCATGGGCAACCGCCGGCACATCCCCTTCAAAGACCGCATCGTGATTATTGTGGACGATGGCATTGCCACCGGCAAAACCCTGGAGGCCACCGTGAAGCTGGTGCAGAAAGAGCAGCCGCGCCGTGTGGTGGTGGCCGTGCCGGTGGCGCCGCCCGAGGCCGCCAAGCGCTTCTCGGGGCTGGTGGATGAGTTCGTGTGCCTGCTCACGCCGCCGTTCTTCCAGGCCGTTGGCCAGTTTTACGAGGCCTTCTCCCAAACCTCCGACGAGGAGGTGATGCAGCTGCTGCAGGAGCAGGATAATGTATAACTACCGCTCCAGCACAAACTTGGAAGTGTATACTTTGTCGCCTGCTATGACGCGCACCAGGTAAACGCCGGTGCCATGCAACTGCTCCGTCAGGATTTTAGTGCTGAAGGTACCGTTGTTGCCCGGCAGGTTTTCCCGCTTGTGCACCAGCTTTCCTTCCTTCGTATACACCTGCACCTGGGCCACCTCGGCCGGGTCGTTATGCTGCAGGTGCACCATCACGGTCTGCCCCCGGCTGCTGGTCGGAAATACCTGTAGCTGCTCCTGCCGCTCGCTTACCTGCACCTGCACCACCTTCGACAGGCTGCTTGTACTATCGGCATCCACCTGCTTTAGCCTGTAGTATAAAGTACCCGGCATGGCCGCAGAGTCGGTGAAAGTATAATGCTGCGTTACCACGGTGGTGCCTGCGCCCTCTACCCTGGCAATTCCTTCAAACTCTTTCCCGTTCTGCGAGCGCTGCACCTCAAAGTAGGCATTGTTGGTTTCGGAGGCTGTTTGCCACTCCAGCAGCACATCGCCACGCAGGTTACTGCGCGCACCAAAAGCGGAAAGTTCCACGGGGAGCGGCACGATCACCTCGTTCATGATGGCCTCGTACCAGCGCTGGGCCATTTTCTCCTCACCGCTGGCGTTGGGGTGGATTCCGTCCCAGGTATCGGCACCGGGAGTTGGGTCAAAATCAGCGTTCTGATCTACCACGATTACCGGCGACTGCAACGTATTCAACCGCTCTGCCAGAAGCGGAATCTGCTCATTAAAGTTTTTCAATCTTTCCACTGTGTTCGGCCCCACCTTATTCAAGTATAAAGGAGTCAGTTGAGCCAACAGGATGACCACAGCCGGGTTCGTTTTCCGAATTTCCTTGACAACTTCCTCCAGTTCGCCAATGGTTTCAGCCACAGGTTGCTCCTGCATCACATCGTTTGATCCTAAATGCAAAAGCACAAGATCAGGAGAGTAATCCCGCAGCCAGGTCTTTAGCCTGTTTGGCTTATCGTTGCCCAGGCCATTCAGGATTTCGTCGGCACGCCAGCCCCAGTGCCCTTCGTTCCGGTTGGTAAAAGTCTGGCCTTTGTAAGCAGGAAACGCAGGGGTGCCGCCCTCATTCACAGTGTGTGATCCTACAAATTCAAAGTCTGCCTCAGCATCAATAAGTTTTTGCCACAGCCGGTACCTGTAGGAGGGATGCTCTGTATTGCCTTGCGTGATGGAGTTGCCCAATGGCATTATTTTTAACTGCGCAGAGGCAGGCATGATGCTAAAAATAAGGCAGGAAATAAGCAGGATGCGTAAAACGGGTAGGCTAAGCGAAGTATAAATTGTACTCATAAAACAGTAAAATAGGTAAGCTATAACTAAGCTTTGAGAGACGGCTTAAGAGTATAGCTGTTGCGCAGGGTGCCGCGGAAACGGGCGAAAGTGCGGCCTAGGTGGGGGAGTGGCAGGGAAATGGTGGCGAGAAGACACAAAAACATCCGGAAACTTACTTAGCAGTTGGTTTCAGCAGCGCTTTTTTATACTTGAGAAGTATAACTTTCCTGCTGAAAGCGGGTTAATTTGCTAAACCCGTAGGCAGCGTGAGGCACGCTTGAACAAGTATGGCAGGAAAGGTACGGCGGTCCTAGCCTATATCGAAAAGACTCTTATATTTGCTATTAGAACTTATGTATACTTCCTCTTTCGCAGGAGGCATGGCTATTTAAAAAAGATTAAAATGACGACAAAAGCATCCAGAATCATCTATACCATTACCGATGAAGCGCCAGCCCTGGCCACGCGCTCTTTCTTACCTATCGTGCAGGCTTTCACAAAGGCCGCCGACATCGAGATCGAAACAAGAGATATTTCCCTGGCTGGCCGTATCATCGCTGCCTTCCCGGAGAACCTGACGGATGAGCAGAAGCAGAACGACGACCTGGCATACCTGGGCGACCTGGCTAAAACTCCTGAAGCTAATATTATCAAGCTGCCCAACATCAGCGCTTCTATTCCGCAGCTGACAGCGGCTATCAAAGAATTGCAGTCGCAGGGCTACAACATTCCAGATTACCCAGCCGACCCGAAGAATGATGCGGAGAAAGATGCCAAGGCACGTTATGCCAAGATACTTGGTAGCGCGGTAAACCCTGTATTGCGCGAAGGTAACTCTGACCGTCGTGTAGCGGATGCCGTGAAGCAGTACGCTAAAAAACACCCGCACTCGATGGGTAAATGGTCATCAGACTCTAAAACGCACGTGGCCCACATGAGCGGCGGCGATTTTTACGGCACTGAGCAGTCTGTGGTAGTGGACAAAGCAACCGATGTACGCATCGAGTTTGTTGGCGCTAACGGCAATACGACCGTGCTGAAAGACAAAGTAGCCTTGAAAGCCGGTGAAGTAATGGACTCCTCCGTGATGAGCAAAAATGCGCTTCGCTCGTTCCTGGAGAAAGAGATTGCTGAGGCCAAGGAGCAAGGTATCCTTTTATCGCTGCACCTGAAGGCTACCATGATGAAGGTGTCTGACCCTATTATGTTCGGCCACGCGGTAACGGTTTTCTTTAAAGATACGTTTGCCAAGCACGCGGCTACTTTTAAAGAACTAGGAGTTGACCCGAACAACGGTTTAGGCGACGTTTACAATAAAATACAGAACCTGCCAGCTGAGAAACGCTCAGAAATTGAAGCTGACCTGAAAGCGGAAATGGCGAAGCGTCCTGAACTGGCAATGGTGAATTCTGACAAAGGCATTACCAACCTGCACGTACCTAGCGATGTGATCATTGACGCGTCGATGCCGGCGGCTATCCGTTCGTCTGGCCAGATGTGGGGAGCCGATGGCAAACTGCATGATACAAAAGCAATCATTCCGGACCGTTCTTATGCGCAGATCTACCAGGAAGTGATCCAGTTCTGCAAAGAGAATGGCGCTTTCGACCCTACAACTATGGGAACTGTTCCGAACATCGGTTTGATGGCGCAGAAAGCGGAAGAGTATGGCTCGCATGACAAGACGTTTGAAATGACGGAAGCCGGAACGGTACGTGTAGTGGATGCGAACGGTAACACGCTGATGGAGCAGAAAGTAGAGCAGGGCGATATCTTCAGAGCCTGCCAGACGAAAGATCTTCCGATTCAGGACTGGGTGAAACTGGCGGTTACAAGAGCTAGAATTACCAACACACCTGCTATTTTCTGGCTGGATCCGCAGCGTGCACACGATGCCAACCTGATCCAGAAAGTAGAAAAGTACCTGCAGGACCACGATACCAAGGGTCTTGAGATCAAGATCATGTCTCCGGTTGAGGCCATGCGCTATACCTGCAAGCGTGCCAAAGCTGGTAAAGACACTATCTCGGTAACTGGTAACGTACTACGTGACTACCTGACGGACCTGTTCCCGATCATCGAGCTGGGCACCAGTGCCAAAATGCTTTCCATCGTTCCGTTGCTGGATGGCGGTGGATTGTTCGAAACTGGTGCCGGTGGATCTGCACCGAAGCACGTGGAACAGTTTGTAGAAGAAAACTACCTGCGTTGGGATTCGCTTGGTGAATTTCTGGCGCTGGCTGTTTCCTTAGAAGACCTGGCTTACAAGACCAAAAACGAGAAGGCGGAAGTACTGGCAGAAGCTCTGAACAAAGCCAATGCTGAATTCCTGGAGAAAGATAAGTCGCCGGCCCGTAAAGTGGGTGGCATCGATAACCGCGGAAGTCACTTCTATCTGGCGATGTACTGGGCACAGGCACTTGCTGAGCAGACCAAGAATCAGGAGCTGAAAGACCGCTTTACAAAGCTGGCACAGGAACTGACCGACAACGAGCAGAAGATCGTGGATGAGCAGATCGCCGCACAAGGCAAGCCAGTTGAGATCGGCGGTTACTATCACCCGAACGAAGAGAAAACCAGCGAAGCCATGCGCCCAAGCGAAACGTTGAACGCTGCGTTGGCTAACTTCTAAGAAGTATAAAGTATAAAATAGGAAAGGCTGCCTGAGCGATCGGGCAGCCTTTCTATTATTTTCATATCAAATCGATGTGGAAAATTATTTTATTGAAGACATTCTCTTTGCTTAAGTGGAGATAAATATATATTATTTATTATTTCTGTTGATTACGAAGCGACAAAAGCTAAATACTTGTTTGATTACAAAATAAGACCAATAGCCTAAGCATAGAGTTATAAGTATCCAAACGTGAGTGTATAAACCTTTAATCTTTGATGGTATACCAATAAACTTCAGCAATATGGTTGCTACCATCATCACAAAAACTGATGCTAGGAAATAACCAATAAAGAAAGTTAATCCAGCGCCTAATTCATCTATACCATCTGATATGAAGTTACGCATTTCCTCATGCGTTTTCAAACCTGTCTTAATTAACGTGAATTTTATAAGGTATAGAACCACTGCTAATAGAGCAAAGATGCTAACAAGAATGATAGATAGTCCTAGACCATCGTCCGAATCATAAACAAATCTATACATAGTAACATAAATATATAATTAAGGATAATTAAAACATATTTTTTTACTTGCTAACACCTGCTAAGTTAGTAAGCTGTAAGATTTATATCTCTTTTCATGCCGCAAGTTTAGCGTCAGCGCAATTTGTGGCTTGCCATGAAGCCAGTTTGTAACTGGCGAAAGTAGATCAGATATATATGCCAGTTACAAACTGGCGCCATACCAACCACCAGTTACCGCTTCGCTCAAACTGGCGGTATAAGCTAAAGTATAGTTGTAACCTGAATTTATAGTTCGGGTATACTTTTTACCATGAGCCGAAGCTATAAGATCAGCGACCAGAGCCAGCTGCACTTTATCTCGTTTGCAATTATAAACTGGATAGATGTTTTTACCAGACCTGCCTATAAAGACATCGTAGTTGATAGTCTGAATTACTGCATCAGGAAGAAAGGTCTGGAAGTGTATGCTTGGTGCATCATGTCTAACCACGTTCATCTCATCATCGGCTCCCGATCGGCAAATCAATCCCATATTATCCGCGATCTGAAAAAACATACTTCCAAAACGATTGTAAAAGCCATAGTCGATAATCCGCAGGAGAGCCGGAAGGATTGGATGCTCTGGATGTTTGAACGTGCGGGCAAGCGAAATGCCAATAACCAGGATTTCCAGTTCTGGCAACAACACAACCAGCCTATCGAACTCAACTCAAACTTTCTAATAGAGCAGAAACTTAACTATATTCATAATAATCCTGTAGAAGCTGGTTTTGTGTGGGAGCCGCAGTATTACCCTTACAGCAGCGCCACAGACTATGCAGGAGGAAAAGGCATGGTAGAGATTATTCTTCTAAACTAGCCATACCGCCAGTTTGAGCGCAGCGGTAACTGGTGGTTGATATGGTGCCAGTTTGTAACTGGCATATATATCTGATCTACTTTCGCCAGTTACAAACTGGCTTCATGGCAAGCCACAAGTTGCGCTGCCGCTAAACTTGCGGCATGAACTGCCTCTAAATTCCACAAGATGTAACCTTTCCTACAAAAGCCTGCTACAACCAAAGGTAAACAAGCAGCTATGGACACGAACAATATTTCAGGCTCACTCCAACCAACGATAGTTCTGGCCGGCGCTACCGGAGATTTAGGTGGGCGAATTGCCCGATCACTTTTAGCAAAAGGGGCTATTGCTAGAGTACTGGTCCGACCGGATAGTGATGCAAGTAAAGTGGCTGCCTTGCGAAAAGCAGGAGCGACTATCTGTGAAGTGGATTTTCATAACGCTTCTGACCTGGCGAAGGCCTGCGAAGGTGCAAGTTGTGTGGTTTCGGCTTTGTCGGGGTTGCATTATGTTATGGTTGGTATTCAAACCCTATTATTAAATGCAGCTGTAGCAGCCGGAGTGCCTCGTTTTATACCATCCGACTTTGCCATCGATTTCACGAAGCTGCCTTGTGGTAACAACCGCAACCTGGACTTCCGGAAAGAATTTAAAGAACGATTAGACAAAGCTCCTATCCAAGCTACTTCAATTTTATGCGGCATGTTTGCTGATCTGCTTACCGGGCAGGCGCCTATCGTTCTTTTCCCATTAAAGCGGGTTATGTATTATGGCAATGCAAACCAGCTGATGGATTTTACCACCATTCAGAATACCGCTGAGTATACTGCGGCTGCCGCTCTTGACCATACCACACCACGCTACCTGCGCATTGCCGGCGATGTATTAAATGCTCATGGTTTGAAAGATGCTGCCAGCAAAGCTACCAACCAAGAGTTTAAGTTGTTCCGGGTTGGAGGACTGGGCTTACTCAACTCAATCATCAAGATCACAAAAGCAGTTACTCCTGATAGTAAAGAAGTCTTTCCAGCCTGGCAGGGCATGCAATACATGCGGGATATGTTCAGCGGACTGCCGAAGCTGGAACCCTTAGATAACAACCGTTATCCTGAGATTAAATGGACTACTGTAGCCGAAGTGCTGACAAAGCGGTAAAATTGTTATTACAATGCATTGCGCCTTCTCGATTTCTGATCTTTAAGGTAAGTATAAAGTATAGCCATTATTCCGCACGCGAAAGCTGTGTATCCATAACCTGTAAGGAAACCATACACTTGATTTTCTTCGCCCAACAAAAGCATCGCAACTAATGAAACTATACCTGATACCAATAATACTATTGCTTTTGTGTAGTTCATCCTGTTCTCCATATCCAAGATTATAAGTTTATACCCTGTCAAGCAAGCCTGCCTGAGCAGGTTTGTATACGAATATCGTAAATACAGCCACGCCAGTTTCTGGTATTAGACCAACCCTGATATTGACAAGACGAATCAGGTTTTCTTCTATAGATCTATGATTTATAGAACTATAGCCTGGATACAAAACGAAAGCGGCGGCCAATTATGGCTGCCGCTTTTTATAAATTCTGTAATCTGGCTGTTAATACCCAAACAGTTCTTTCAAAGTCAGCTGTTTCACTTTGCCATACTTCTCCAGTTCTTTAAAGTTCAGCTTATCTTTAGAACCGATCACAAGTATAGCCTGTGGCTGGGCTTTTACATACTTCTGCTGGAACTCCTTCAGCTGGTCAAAAGTCATGGAGTTGGCGTTTTGGTACACGTCCTGCCGGATGTCGTAGTTCAGGCCCAGCTTTTTGGCGCGCTCGTAGTCGAAAAGGATACCCGACTTGGTGATGCGCTCGGTAGAGATGCTGTTGCGAAGGGCAGCCTGCGCGTTCTGGAAGTTAGCATCGGCCAAAGGCATATCCGTTAGCAGGGCCTGCATGCCCGCCATCGCCTCCGACAGCTTATCGGCCTGCGCCCCGATGTAAGACACCAGGTAGTTGGCGCGCTCTTTCTTGGATGCCGTGCCATAGTAGGAGTAAGTGGAGTAGGCGAGGGCCTTCGACTCGCGCAGGTCCTGGAACACGATACCGCCCATGTACTCGTTGTACAAACGCACCACCGGAATAATGTCTTTCGTGTAAGGCACCGACTTGCTCACAAACATCATCTCGGCCTGTACCATGTTATAGTCTGCCCAGTACACGGTTGGCTCTTTGATATCCAGCTCAGGATATACTACTTCTGCGGGTACCGGCTTCAGCGTGGCTGGCACGTTGTGGCCGGCGTTCAGGGTGGCTACCAGGTTCTCTGTTTCACGTGGACCATAGTATAGCACACGGTGCTCGTAGGTCGGGATACTCTTGATGATATTCACCAGTTCCTGTGGCTTCAGGGCCCTTAGCTGTTTTTCGCTCAGCACGGTGTTGAACGGGTTCTTCGGGCCATACTTGGCGTAGTTCATCATGGCCTGCTGCAGAATGACGCCTTTGTTTTTCTTGGCATCGTCACGCGCTTTCAGCACTCCGGCCACCATGTCGTTCAGCGCCTTTTGGTCTGGCTTGGCGTTGGCCAGTACGCTCTCAAACAGGTTCAGGCCTTTCTCGAAGTTCTCATCCAGGCCTGTCAGGCTCACATATACCTGGTCGCCGCTGGAGAACACGTCAAACGAGGTGCCCAGCTGGTAAAACTCCTTCTGCAACTGCTCGGCCGTATACTTGTCCGTGCCCAGGTACTTGAGGTAGTTTACGGCCATGCCCAGTTTCGGGTCGTTGTTGGTGCCTATGTCCAGGATGTAATAGAGCTGGAACAGGCCGTTATCCTTGTTTTTGGTGTAAAGCAGCGGGATGTTCTGCTTCAGTTTGGACTCTGTGATATCTTTTGTATAGTCGATAAACACAGGTTGCAGCGGCTGCACCTCTTTGGCCATAAAGGCTTTGTAGTACTCAGACTGGACATCGCGGTTAACGGCTACCGGCGTGATGGCCGGCTTCTCTACTTTCTGCGCGTTCGGATCTTTGCCGGTTTTCTTGTACACCAGCACATAGTTGTTGCTGAAGTATTTGTTGGCGACATCCACTACATCCTGCTTGGTGATGTTGGCAAACACTGCAGGGCGGTTTACGAACTTCTCCCAAGGCATTTCATAGATAAAGGACGTCACGAACGCATCCGCGCGGTTGCCGTTGTCCTCGTAGGCCTTCATGGTATTGATCTTGTCGTTGTTCACCACCGCCTGTAGCAGCGACTCGTCGAAAGAACCTTTCTTAATCAGCTCCAGCTGCTGCAGCAACAGGTCGCGCACCTGGTCCAGCGTCTGGCCCTGGCGCGGCATGCCCGTCACCCGGAAGGTGCCATAGTCTTTCATTGGCGTGTCGTAGGCGTAAGCCTGGAGTACTTTCTGCTGCTGGTTCAGGTTCAGGTCTATCAGGCCCGCCTGGCCGTTGTAGAGCAAATTGCTGATCATCTGAATCACCAAGGCGTCTCTTTCGTTGATGCCCGGCGTACGGAAGGCGATCGACACGTTCTCCGCATCCGGTCCTAGTACCTCCTTCACGATCGGCTTTTGGATGGGCTGCTCCTGCGCTACAGTAAAGGCGGGCTCCGGCTGCTTCTCCATACTTCCCCAATACTTATCGATCAGGCGGATGGTCTGGTCAAAGTCCAGATCACCACTCATGGCAATGGCCATGTTGTTGGGGATGTAGTACTTGGTGTAGTACTTCTTGATCTCGGTGATAGAGGGGTTCTTCAGGTGCTCGATAGTACCAATAGTGGTTTGCGTGCCGTACTGGTGCGTCGGGAAAAGCTCGGTGTTGATCACCTCAGCCACTTTGCGGCCATCACTGTCCAGGGAGCGGTTTTTCTCTTCGTACACGGCCTCCAGTTCGGTGTGGAAGATACGCGGTACCATATCGGCAAAGCGATCAGCCTCCAGCTCGATCCAGCGCTCCAACTGATTGCTTGGGATGTCGTTGGTATACACCGTCTGATCTACCCAGGTATAGGCGTTGGTGCCTTTAGCCCCGATGGCGCCCAGGATCTTGTCATACTCGTTGGCAACGGCATAGGTGGCGGCCACGCCGGAGACAGAGTCGATCTGGTGGTAAATCTTTTTGCGGGCGGCTTCGTCTTTGGTGGCTCTATACTTTTCGTACAGCGCCTCGATTTTATCCAGCTCTACTTTCTCTTTTTCCCAGTACCGGGTGCCGAGTTCGGTAGTGCCCTTAAACACCATGTGCTCCAGGTAGTGGGCCAGGCCGGTGGCATCAGCAGGGTCGTTTTTAGAACCGGCACGCACGGCAATGAATGTCTGGATGCGCGGTGCCTCCTCGTAGTCCGACAAGTATACTTTCAGACCGTTGTCCAAGGTATAAATACGGGCATTGAGCGGGTCGTTGGGGACAGTCTCGTATGTATACTCCTTCTCGGCGGGAGTTGCAGCTGCTGTTACAGCCGTATTGGTCGTGGATTGGGTTTGGTATGCTTCGTTTTTGCATTGCGTGAACACAAGGCCCAGCGCAAGCAACAGCAAAGAGGTACCTCTTTTTATCGCCATAGTTTTGATGTTAATTTTTATAAATATAGTGGGAATTATTTAAAAATATAAGCCAAGATAAGAACAGTACCAAATTAAATAAACAGCCCCATCTTGTAGAGAAGGGGCTGAGGTAATTCATAAGACTTATCGTCTTAAAAGTCTGCATCCAGGCCGAAGCGCTGTTTCAGGTCGATGAGCACCGGGTACTTTTCTGCCAGGTAATTAAACTTGTCTGCCGAAGTATAGAGTTTGCGGCCTTCGTCCTGCACTTCCACTACCTCGGCCCGCAGTTTTATACTTTTGTTGCCCAGCTCGCGCTTGAGCTCACGCAAGATGTCCGGGCGAAGCGCCGTGAACTGGTCCATCATCACGTGGTTTTCCAGCTGAAGCACCACCTCGTTTTCCGGGCCAATGTGGTACTGGCGGTTGAGCAGGGTATACTCCATCATGTTCTCCGCCTTCTTCCGGCGAAGTATAGCATGCCACACCGTTTTCAGCCTGGCCTCATCCACCGGCACCACGGCACCATAATTGGTGTCCTCTTCCTCCTCGGCTAGGGCTACGTCCGCTACGGCAGCCTGTTGGTGCTGCAAATCCTTCAGGCTGGGCAGCTTACCTAGCTTTTTAGGCGGAGGCAGTTGCAGGCCGGCACGCGGCTTGTCCGAGGCAGTTGCTGGCGCAGGTGCCGCAGCCTGAGGAGGTGCGATGTGTGCGTCCGGTGTTACCTGCTGTGGCTTTGGTGACTGCTGCAGGCCCTCAGAGGGCACATGCTGCGGCGCGTGCTGCGGCTGCAGGCGCTCCGACGGAATACTATCGGCTTTGACTGGCTGCTGCATCTGTGCCGAAGGTATGGCTGCGGCAGGCGCAGAGGTGGCACCTGTTGTAGCGGTAGGGGCTGGTGCCGGAGCCGCTACCTTAGCTTTTTTTGATCCTTCTCCTTCACTGGCAAAACTCAACGCGGCGTTCAGGTGCGCCAGTTTCATGAGGCAAAGCTCTACGTGCAGGCGCTGGTTCTTGCTGCTCTTGTAGTTGGTGTCGCAGGTGCTCACCAGGTTCAATCCAGATAGCAGGAACGAAACGGAAGATTTTTGTGATTGCTCGGCATACTTCGCCTTGATGTTATCCGACACCTCCAGCAATTGAATCGTCTGCGGGTCTTTGCACACCAGCAGGCTGCGGAAGTGCTCTGCAATCCCGATCAGGAAGTTATGCGCATCAAAGCCGTTCTTCAGGATCTCATCGAACAGCAACAAAGAGCCTGGCAGGTTTTGCGCCAGCAAATGATCCGTCAAACGGAAATAGTAATCGTAATCCAGGATGTGCAGGTTCTCGACAGTGGCCTTGTAGGTGACGTTGTGGCCCGAGAAGGTTACCATCTGGTCGAAGATCGAGAGGGCGTCGCGCAGGGCGCCGTCGGCTTTCTGTGAGATCAGGTGCAGGGCGTCGGGCTCGGCCTGTACACTTTCCTTTTGGGCGATATTGCCCAGGTGGCGCACCATGTCCTCTATACGGATCCTATTAAAGTCGAAGATCTGGCAGCGCGAAAGGATGGTCGGGATGATCTTGTGGCGCTCGGTGGTGGCGAGTATGAAAATAGCATAAGATGGCGGCTCCTCCAGCGTCTTCAGGAAAGCGTTGAAGGCCTGGTTCGAGAGCATGTGCACCTCGTCAATAATATAGATTTTATACTTGCCCGTTTGCGGCGCGTAGCGCACCTGCTCCACCAGGTTGCGGATATCCTCTACGGAGTTGTTGGAGGCAGCATCTAGCTCGTGGATGTTGAACGAACTGTTGGAGTTAAAGCTGCGGCAGGAATCGCACTCGTTGCAGGCTTCGGTCTCCGGCGTGATATTCTCGCAGTTGATCGTTTTGGCCAGAATGCGGGCACAGGTCGTCTTGCCCACCCCGCGCGGACCGCAGAAAAGGAATGCCTGCGCCAGGTGCTTGCTGCTGATGGCGTTTTTAAGGGTGTTGGTGATATGGTGCTGCCCTACCACGCTATCGAACGTGCTTGGGCGGTACTTGCGCGCTGATACTACAAAGTTCTCCATTACTTACAAAGATAATCAATCTGACGCTTAGATGGGAGCAAGTTGGACGTTAGAAAGTTAGAAAGTTAGGGGGATTTTTAGTTAGAAAGTTAGAAGGTTAAAAATTTAGAAAGTGCAATAGCTTGATCTGGCGCGGCTGTCCTCGCTCGTGACGTACTATGTTCTGATCCACTTAAATTGTAAGCCCGGTTCTCCCGCTGTTTCAGGGCATTCCTATTCGGGACCTTTCTGCTGCGGATTTCCAGATCCGCATAAGCCATACTTTTATACTTGCCGGTTTATACTTTGGCTATACTTATACTTCGGTCATACTTGCCAGCTATACTCGGCGTAGGTCTCCGCTTGTGCCTTTTCCTGCCTCTGCTTGATCCATTAACGGGCGTCGGGTTCCCCTACAAGAGGAGCTCCTTGGTAGGGGTTGTTTATACTTCCACGGATCACCTCACCGCCTCATATCCGCCCACAATTCCTTTTTTCGAGAGCACCAGTTGCCAAAGCTGGTTGTTGCGCGCCCTGAACGAGCCGGCGCTGGAGAGCAAATAGTACTGCCACATGCGGTAAAAGCGTTCGCCGTACTCGCCTTGCAGTTGCTCCCAGTTGCTATCAAAGTTCCGGAACCAGGCCATCAAAGTATGATCGTAGTAGGGGCCGAAGTTGTGCCAGTCTTCCACCATAAAAACGTGCTCCATGGCAGCCCCGAGCTGTCGGATGGAGGGTATGAGGCAGTTGGGGAAAATGTAGGTGTCGGTAAAGGGGTCGGCAGACACTTTGGAGAAGTTTACGCCAATGGTGTGCAGCAGGAAAAGGCCGTCATCCTTCAGGCAGCGGGCGGCGGTTTGCATAAACGTGCGGTGGTTGCGGTAGCCCACATGCTCCACCATTCCCACCGATACCACATGGTCGAATTGCTCGTTCACGTCGCGGTAGTCCTGCAGGCGTATGTCTACGGGCAGCCCCCGGCACAGCTCCTGCGCCAGTGCCGCCTGCTCCCGCGACACGGTTACGCCCACCACCTCCACGCCATACTTCTCGGCGGCATACCTGGCAAAGCCTCCCCAGCCACAGCCGATGTCGAGCACGCGCTGGCCCGGCTGCAGGTATAGTTTCCGGCAGATCAGGTCGAGTTTGTTTTCCTGGGCCTGGTCCAGTGTTTGAGCATCCTTCCAGTACGCGCAACTGTACACCATGCGCTTGTCGAGCATGAGCTGGTAGAGTTTGTTGCCGATGTCGTAGTGGCGCTGGGCGTTACGGGCGGCCTTGCCTTTGCGCTGCATGTTCAGCAGTTTGGCGAGCAACACTTGCAGCACCGATCTCCATCCGAGCTTTGCCTGTTTATACAGATCAGCCCTGATTACCTTGAACACAAACTGATCTATACTTGCGCAGTCCCACCAGCCATCCATGTAAGACTCGCCCAGACCCAGGGTGCCCTCCGACAGCACGCGCTTGTAAAACCGCTCGTCGTGCACCTGCAAATCCCAGGGATCGGGACCGTTTACTTTTACATCCGCAGTGGCTAAGATACCGGTAACCTGCTGCTGCAATCCTGTTACACCCATCGCTCAATTATTTTTAAGTATAACCTGCTGTTAGATATTGATTTATAATTCTATAGCTATGAACGCAGGTAAAGCCTCAGGGTTGAAACCAGCTGCTGCCCCTTAGGGTAAAACCGGCCGGGGCGTGTGCTGCGGCTTCAGCAGGGCTTTCTTGGCGGAACATAAAACAAAGTATAAAACACCAAAGGCAGCCGCTTTTCGCAACTGCCTTTGGTGTTTCTCAGCAAGTATGAAGTTCATACTTTACAGCGGTGTGTTTAGTATGGCTTGCCCGGATGCGACCGGTCCTGCGCCTCTTCCACGCCTTCCTCGCCGGTTACGTTGCCCAGCGGGCCGTCCGTTCCGGCAATCTTGTCGTGCTTCATCATTTTCTTCTTCTCTTCTGTAGCACGCGCGATGCTCTCCTTCACCCGGCGGCCATACTCCTCGTCGGCCTGTGTAAAGTAGCTCAGCATCTTCTCCTGAATGCGTGGATCGCACTTGGCCAGGTCGTTGCCCAGGTTGTTGATCAGCTCGTCGCGCTCCCAGTCCTCAAAGTTGCGGAAAGTATCGCCCGCCTGCCCGAAATGGTTGGTGCGGTCGATGTGCTGGCGCACCAGGTTGGCCTCGTAGCGTGGCGTATACTCCTTCTCCGGCCTCGGCGCCTCCTCTAAACCGCCCAATATGGAGGGCTCATAGTTCACGTGGATGTTCTGGCCCTCCGCAAAGTCGGTGTCAAAAGCCATCTGGCCGCCGCGCTGGTTGGTGGCCACATGCGTTTTGGCGGCGTTTATCGGCAACTGTAAATAGTTGGCGCCCACGCGGTAGCGCTGGGTGTCGGAGTAGGAGAAGGTACGGCCCTGCAGCATTTTATCATCCGAGAAATCCAGGCCATCTACCAGCACGCCGGTTCCGAAAGCAGAAAGCTCAACCTCATTAAAGTAATCTACCGGGTTGCGGTTCAGCGTCATTTTGCCCACCGGGTACCAAGGGAACTGCTCCTTGGGCCATATTTTGGTGTCGTCCAGCGGGTCGAAGTCCAGTTCAGGGTGCTCATCATCGCTCATGATCTGCACGTTCAGCTCCCACTCCGGGAAATCGCCGCGGTCAATGGCCTCGTACAGGTCCTGCGTGCCGTGGTTGAAGTTCTTGCCTTGTATTTCTTGCGCCTCTTTCTGTGTCAGGTTGCGGATGCCCTGCAGCGGTTCCCAGTGGTATTTCACCAGCACGGCCTCGCCATCGGCGTTCACCCATTTATAGGTATTCACACCGGAGCCCTGCATCTGGCGGTAATTGGCCGGAATGCCCCAGGGCGAGTACAGGAATGTGACCATGTGCGTTGCCTCGGGAGAGCCCGAGAAAAAGTCGAAGATACGCTCAGCGCTCTGGATGTTGGTTACCGGGTCGGGCTTTTGGGAGTGGATCAGATCCGGGAACTTCATGGCGTCGCGGATGAAGAAGATCTTCAGGTTGTTGCCCACCAGATCCCAGTTGCCGTCTTCGGTATAGAATTTCACGGCAAAGCCCCGCGGGTCGCGCAGTGTCTCAGGAGAGTGCGTGCCATGCCCTACGGTAGAGAAACGTACGAAAACCGGGGTTTCCTTCCCTTTCCCGAATAATTTAGCGCGGGTCAACTTCTCCACCGGGTCGTTGCCCACCATGCCGTAAGCCTGGAATACCCCATGCGCGCCAGCGCCACGGGCATGCACCACGCGCTCGGGCACGCGCTCGCGGTCAAAATGCGAGATCTTCTCAATAAAGTGGTAGTTCTCCATCGTAGCCGGGCCACGGCTGCCGATGGTGCGGATATTCTGATTGTCGGTTACGGGGTGGCCCTGGCGGGTGGTCAGTGTGCGGGAATTCCCATTGCTCTTGCCCTTTTGGTTGTCGCCCAGGTTTGCGGTGCGGTATTTCTTGTTCTCTTTCATATTGGCTTGCCGGTAGGTGATAAAATAATTTTACTACAACAGTATACTCTATCTCAGATACTATTGTTTATAGATATTGTCTATGCCTACCTTTGAATAGTCTATAAACCGCTACTGTGAGAAATGTATTTTATACTTATACCAATATAAAGCCAGATGGAGGGGAAGTATACACTAACACAAAACAGTGTTCTGAGGCTCAGCAGCGCACAGATACGCATGCCTCCAGCAGAGAGGGTCATCTGCCGAAAGTATGACTTTAGATTGTGGCTGCTAGAAGTATAGCCTGAACACGGTCCCCACGCCCTCCTCGGAGCTTACCTGTATACTGCCTTTGTGCAGCAGCATGATGTGCTTGGCCAGGCTCAGGCCGATGCCGGAGCCGTCCTTGTGGGAGGTGAAAAATGGGATGAAGATGCTCTCCAGCAGCTCTTCCGGGATGCCGCTGCCGTTATCCTGCACTTCAATCACTATCCCGCCGTTTTCCTGGGCTGCAGTAAGTATAACCTGCGGCTCCGGCCTGCCCTGCACGGCGCGCTTGGCATTCAGGATGAGGTTGATGAGGACCTGCTCCAGCAGGTTCACGTCGCCCTGCAGGGTGAGGTTGGACGGCGTTACATGGCAGTCCAGCGTTACACCCTGCTCCTCCAGCTGCGGACGCATCAGGCCGTTTATACTTTTAAACAGCTCCTGCACATACACGGTGGTCAGCATCAGTTCCTGCTGCTTGTTCAGGTTGCGGTAGAAGTGGGCGAAGCGCAAAAGCCCTTCACTGCGCTTTTTGATGATGGAAATGCCCTCTTCGGTATCCTGCAGCAGTTCGGGGTCTATGTACTTCTCCGGCTCCTGCTCATACTTCTCGCGCTCCAGGTGCAGATGGTGGCCCAGGGTGTCGGCCAGCGAGGCGATGGGCGCCACCGAGTTCATGATCTCGTGCGTCATCACGCGCAGCAGCTTCTGCCAGGCCTCTGTTTCGGTGGCGTCCACGGTGGCGCTCACGTTCTTTAGCGCGATGAGCAGCAGGTGGCGGTGCTGCATGGTAAAAGCCGTGGCCGACAGCAGCAGCTGCGCCTGCACCTCCTGCAGCTTTAGTTTGAGCAGCCTGCTTTCGCCGGGTTTTATGCGTTGCAGGGCCTCGTGCAGCAGCGGGTAGCGCGGCTCCAGGCCGTTTATACTTTTGAGGTAGGGCAGGTGCAGTATACTTTTAAAGGCCTCGTTTACCCACTCCACCTCGCCGGTCTCCTCATCCACAGCCATAATGCCCGTGTCGATCATCTGCAGGATAGTCTGCATGTACCGGAACTGCGCCTCCTTCTCAATGTGCAGCTGCTTGTAGGTATCGTTGATGAGGTTGAAGGACGCGTGCAGCTGCCGCAGCGAGCTGTTGGTGGTGTGCTCGTTAAAGCGCTGCGAGAAATCACGCTGCTTCACGGCCTCCAGGAAACGGGCCAGCTCGTTATTGCTGCGCGTCACGTACCGGGCCAGTTCCCATACCTGCGCCAGCATCACCAGGATGCCCGAGCCGACCTGCAGCCAGGTAAAGTGCGTCAGGAAATGCACCGTGAGGAGCATCATGCCCAGCAAAAGTATAAGCCGGACCAGCAGCCCGAATTCGAGGCGTCTAAATATCATGCTTGTTGAGTCGGCGGTAAAGGGCGGTGCGGGTAAGGCCCAGTTCCTTGGCAGTGCGGGAGATGTTGCCTTTGTTCTTCTCCAGTACCCGGATAATCGTCTCGCGCTCTATCTCGCGCAGCGGCATGGGGGTGTCAGGCACAAAGGCAGCGGCAGGGGCAGGCGCCACCTCCATGGCCGAGAAACTGAAATCCTGCGGCTGCAGCACGTTGCCCTCGGCCAGTATAATGGCGCGCTCCACGGCATGCTGCAGCTCGCGCACGTTGCCCGGCCAGTTGTGCCTGTTTAGCTTCTGCAGTGTTTCCGGGGCGAAGGTAGGTACAGGCTTGTGGTTTTTCCGGGCGTAGATGGCGGCAAAATGGCGCGCCAGCAGCTCCACGTCGCCGTGGCGCTGGCGCAGCGGGGGCAGCGTGATCTCTACGGTGTTGATGCGGTAGATCAGGTCCTTTCGGAACTGGTTGCGGGCGGCCAGCTCATAGATCGGCTCGTTGGTGGCCGAGATCAGGCGGATATCCACCGGAATAGGTGTGTTGGAGCCCAGCGGCGTTACCTGCCGGTTCTGCAGCACCGTGAGTAGCTTTGCCTGCATGGCCGGCGAGATGTTGCCGATCTCATCCAGGAACAGGGTGCCGCCGCTGGCCGACTCAAAACGGCCGGGCCGGTCTTCGCGGGCATCGGTAAAGGCGCCTTTCTTGTAGCCGAACAGTTCGCTTTCAAACAAGCTATCCGTCAGGGCGCCCATATCCACGCTCACAAACGGCTTGCCCGCCCGAAACGATCTCTCGTGCAGCGCCTGCGCCACCAGCTCCTTGCCGGTGCCGTTCTCGCCAAGAATGAGCACGTTGGCCTCGGTAGGGGCGATCTTCTCTATCTTATACAATACCTCCTTTATCGCCTCGCTCTCGCCCAGTATGGTGGTGTGCGTGTTCTTTACGGATGCTGTTGTTGTGCCGCCTTTTGCCTTCTGCTGCCGTTTTTCCAGGGTCTGGTGCAGCGTCTCCAGCAGCTTCTCGTTGCGCCAGGGTTTCACGATGAAGTCTGCCGCGCCCTCTTTCAGGGATTTTACTGCCAGCTCCACATCGCCGTAGGCCGTGATCAATATAACCGAGGCTTCTTTGTCTTTCTCCAGTATCTGACGCAGCCAGAAAAGCCCCTCGTTGCCGGTGTTCAGAGCACTTTTAAAATTCATGTCCAGGAAGATGACATCGAATTTATGCCGCTCCAGCAGGCCCGGCAGCAGGTCGGGGTTTTTCTCGGTTACTACTTCTTTTACCTCGGTTTTGAGCAGCATCTTCAGGGCGAACAGCACGTCCGCCTCATCATCCACCACCAGCACGCGGGCGTTTTTTACAGAGGCCATAGGCAAGCAAAATTCAGGTTGAAGAATCGAATATACCAATTCCATCTAATAAAAATAAAAATGGAAACAGCGGCAGGTTTGAGCAGGATGGCGCCTGAGTTTATACTTGTAGCGGAAGCGCACAGGTGTAGCGCGTGCAGCTGTATCGGAAGCGTACACTTATGCTTTGTGGTTGTAGTATAAATAGCTGTAAATAAGATGTTTATACTTTTGGCATCTTAATTTCTTGCAGGCTTTGTGTCCACCGGGAAAACTTTTAAAAAAAATTTCCGGGCCATACTTTTACAGCGCAACACCTACAACTATGATTAAGAACTACCTCAAAATGGCCTACCGCAACCTGATGCGCCACAAGGTTTTTTCGCTCATTAACGTCTCCGGTCTGGCGCTGGGCATGACCTGCTCCATACTTATACTTCTGTGGGTGCGGGACGAGCTGAGTGTTGATCGTTTCCATGCGGATATAGACAACCTGTATCGCGTGATGGAGGTGCAAAGCTACCCCGGCGCCGACGACCTGACCGTGGATGCCACGCCGGGGCCGCTGGCTGAGGCGCTGGAGCGGGAGTTACCGGAGGTGATTCATGCGGTGCGCTCCACTACCTGGGACTGGGAACAACTCTTTGCCTACGGGGATAAGGTCCTGAAAGTGAACGGTCGCTACGCGGACCCGGAGTTCTTCGAGGTGTTTTCTTTCCCGCTGCTGCATGGTGATGCCAGAACGGTACTGTCGCAGCCAAACACGGTGGTGATTTCCGAAACGGTGGCCAGGCAGTTCTTCCCTTCCCCGGAGGAGGCGCTGGGCAAGCTCTTCAAGATAAACAACACCACCAGCTACAAAGTAACCGGGGTGATGCAGGACGTGCCGAAGAACTCCACCATGCAGTTTGATTACGTGATGCCGGTGAATGACTGGATCAACAGCCCCGGAAGCGAGTGGCTGCAGGAGTGGGGAAACAATGCCTTGCGTACTTTTCTGCAACTGCAGCCCGGCACCGACATTGTCGCTTTTAACGAGAAGATCAAGCCCCTGATAAGGAAGTACCATGAAGGCTCCAAAACAGACCTGTTTGTGCAGCCCGTGGCCGATATGTACTTGCATGGCGACTTTACCGGCAGCAAAGCCAGTGGCGGCAGAGTAGAGGTTGTGCGCCTCTTTACCGTGGTCGCTTTATTTATACTTGTTATTGCCTGCATCAACTTTATGAACCTGGCCACCGCCCGTTCCGCCAAGCGCGCCAAAGAGGTGGGTGTCCGCAAAGCTATCGGGGCCAATAAACTGGCTTTGTTGAGTCAGTTTATGGTGGAGTCGGTGCTGGTGGCTTTCCTGGCGCTGTTCATATCGGTCAACCTGATCGGCATCCTGCTACCGCACTTCAATGACCTAACCGGAAAGTTTATAAACCTCAACTTCTCTGATCCTTCGCTGCTTCTGATGCTGCTGGGGGTGGCTCTACTAACAGGGATCGTTTCCGGTAGTTACCCGGCCTTCTTCCTGTCCTCTTTCAATCCGGCGGTGGTACTGAAAGGCACGGCTAAGCTGAGCAAAAGCGTATCGGTGTTCCGCAAGGGCCTGGTTGTTTTTCAGTTTATACTTTCTGCCTTGCTGATCATAAGCACCCTGGTGGTATACCTGCAGCTGCACTTCATCCGAACCAAGAACATTGGCCTAAACAGAGAGAACGTGGTGCTGTTGCCGCTGGAGGGAGAGCTCCGCGACCGTTACGATGTGATGAAGGAAGAGCTGCTGAAAGTGCCAGGGGTAACCGGTGTTACGGCTGCTAACCAGAACCCATTGATGGTCGGCAACTCCACGGGAGATGTGCATTGGGAAGGGAAAGACCCTGATGCAGACATTCTGTTTAGCATGTTAAAAATCGACTACGATTTCCTGGAGACCATGGGAGTGCAGGTGAAGGAGGGCAGAAGCTTTTCGAAAGATTACGGCGCAGAGGAAAGCAAAGTGATCATAAACGAAGAGGCCGCCCGCCTCATGCAGATGCAGGAGCCTGTAGGGCAGTGGCTTGCACGCGGGGATCAGCGCGCGGTCATCATCGGAGTAGTGAAAGACTTTAAGACTACCTCTATGCACGATACGATGAAGCCCCTGGTGATGATGCTGGACATGAACGATGCCAACACCGTTTTTGTCCGCCTTACTTCAGGGCAAACAGCAGAGGTGTTGACCGCCATGGAGGGCATTGTGAGAAAGCAAAACCCAGCCTTCCCGTTCGAATATCACTTCCTGGACGAGGACTTTGAGCGGATGTATAAAACAGAGGCCATCATGGGCCAACTGACCAAGTACTTTGCGGGTATCGCTATTTTCATCTCCTGCCTAGGGTTGTTTGGGCTGGCCCTTTTCACGGCGGAGCAGCGCACCAAGGAGATTGGCGTGCGCAAGGTGCTGGGGGCCTCGGTAGCAAGCATCGTTTACCTGCTTTCCAAGGATTTCCTGAAGCTGGTGCTGATTGCCAACTTGATTGCCCTGCCGCTGGGCTGGTATTTCATGAGCAACTGGCTTAACGACTACGCCGACCGCACCGAGATGAGCTGGTGGATCTTCGCCATGGCCTTTGTCTCCACCATCATCATCGCCATGTTCACGCTCAGCTTCCATGCCTTTAAAACGGCGGTGGCCAACCCGGTAAACTCGCTCCGGGCCGAGTAAATGGTAAGCTTATACGACACAACCTATACAAAATAAAACCATGAAAAAGTCATTCTCATTTATGCTCTTTATGCTGGTGCTGCTCGCGCCAGCCTTTGCTCAGAAAGTTTACAAAGGACTTCCTGTCATCAAAGCAACTGCTACGGTGGCCGATTACAGAATAGGCAAAGAGTGGGTAAGGGGCAACTGGAACATCTCGCCGCAACTATCGCCGGATGTGCTGAAAGTGCCGGTGCACAACGGCAAGGAGATTTTTACCTTCCACACCAACACCGACTCCATCAGCTTTAAAGTGCAGGCAGGCAAGTCGTACCGCTTCTACGTGAACCTGAACGACACCGCCTATGCCCTGACCGAGCTGCAGGGGTATGGCTTCGAGGCGGTAGAGTTTAACAAGAAACAGGTGGTGCCGGCCTATACGTTGCTGTATGAGCAAGACCCAAACAACGCTTACCTGCAGCAACTGCGCACTACCTACAACCTGGATGCCCTAGTGGCAGGTGCCGCCAATGATACCGAAAAAGCACTGCGCATGGTAAACTGGGTGCACCAGCAGTGGCAGCACAACGGCATGAACGAGCCTAGCAACCCCGATGCGCTCACCATCCTGGCTGAGGTAAAGGATGGCAAGCAGTTCCGTTGCGTAGAGTATGGCATCGTCACCACCGCCTGCCTGAACGCCATCGGCCTGCCCGCCCGCACCATGGGCCTGAAGATGAAGGAGGTGGAAACGATAGAATCCGGTGCCGGACACGTGCTGCTGGAAGTATACCTGCCGGATCTGCGGAAGTGGGTGATGCTGGACGGACAGTTTGACGTGATGCCGGTGCTCAACAACGTGCCCCTGAATGCGGTGGAGTTTCAGCAGGCGATCGCCAATAACTACAATAAATTAGAGATCAGGAGTTTGTCTGGGGCCGGCAAGATGCAGTACGTGAACTGGGTGTACCCCTACCTGTACTACTTCGATGTGCGCTTCGACAACCGCGAGGGCGTGGCTTTTGAGCGGGAAACCATTGATGGCAAGAGCTCGCTGATGCTCGTGCCAGTGGGAGCCAAAGTGCCGGAGGTGTTCCAGCGCAAGTACAAGATGGGCCGCTACAAGTATACCAACTCCCTCTCAGACCTGTATCAGGCACCTGTGCTGCCTGCTGCCACTACTACGGCTGCCAGGTAAGTATAAAGTATACACCTGAAACTTTTTAGCTGTTGCCAGACGTTATTTATTCGCTGGCAACAGCTAAAATGCCACAGATAATCGTTATGTTTGTGGCATACTTCTTGAAGTATAAACAGCAAGAACAACGTTCTTTAACTTAATGGGGATGACCGGAATTGACAGCTTGTGCAGATTGCGTGTAAGCATGTCGGGTGATGAACGTACCACCTGTTAAAAATTCGTTCGAACAATAACTGGCGAATCTAATTACGCCATGGCTGCTTAGTCTAGGTATTAAGCAATTGCCATAGTCTCGTGCAGGTTTCGTAGATCTGCTTGCACACCAGAGGCTTCGATCCGATTTACTAGTTTGTGTAAGGGTGCGGTACACAGGCGAAATAAAGCATCTAAGGAGGGCGCATTAGTTTGGTTTATACTAGCAAACTCCCGACAACCCGAATAAACCTAAGCATGTAGAAAGCCCGTTGATTTCCTTGTCTGGACCAGGGTTCGAATCCCTGCATCTCCACTTAGTACCTTATCAATTAACATAAAAAGCTCTTAAATCAGCGATTTAAGGGCTTTTTTGTTTTTAGCCCCACCTGAATTTTACATTTTCTCTCCTTCCTGAGGCAGCAAATTCGGGTACCCGAAGCCATTGTGATTTTGGGTATCCGAATTTAAGTGCAACAACTTGGCTTACAGTGAGATGTACAGTTGTTTTACATCTTGTGGAGCCTTGGTTTGATTGTTAGTTTTAAGCATAAAAGGAGTAACGAAATGAACACCAAAATCAGCATCCTGTTCTACGGCAGAAAAGCCAAGACCACCAAAGACAATCTCGTGCCGATTTACCTGCGCGTCACGCTGCAGGGCCAGCGGTTAGAGTTGAGCACTCACCGCTACGTCTCACCCGCCCGATGGTCAGCCGAGGCAGGCAAGGTGAAGGGTAGCTCAGCGGAAGCTAGAAGCGTGAACGCCTATCTGGACACCCTGCGGGCAAAGGCATACGGACACCATCGGGAGCTGATCGAGGAAGGCATGCCCGTCAACGTGGAAACGTTCAAGGAGAAGTGGATAGGAGTGGAGGAGAAGCCGGTGCTGCTTCTAGAGGTGTTCCAGATGCACAATGATCAGGTGGGCGAGCTGGTGGGCAAGGACTACGCCCCGCTAACGCTGACCCGTTACAAGACATCCTTGCAGCACACCCGGGATTTTATCCAGTGGAAGTACAGCGCCGAGGACATTGACGTGAAGAAGCTGTCCTACCGGTTTATCACCGATTATGAGTTCTGGTTCAAGAGCGTCCGGAACTGCAATCATAATACCGCGATGAAGTACCTGGCCAACTTCAAGAAGGTCATTCACCTCTGCCTGAAGAACGGCTGGCTGGAGCGCGACCCATTCCTGGGCTTCAAGATGAATAAGAAGGAAGTGGTGCGGGAGTACCTCACCGAGGCCGAGCTGCAGCGGATGGCAGCCAAGGAGTTCGCCACCGACAGGCTGGACCAGGTGCGCGACGTCTTCCTGTTCAGCTGCTATACCGGCCTTGCTTACGTGGACGTGCAGAAGCTCAGGCGCTCTGAAATCCGCGAGGGCATGGACGGGGAAAGATGGATCTTCACCAGGAGGCAGAAGACAGAGACCCCTTCCCGGATCCCGCTCCTGCCAGTGGCCCTGGACATCCTGGACCGCTACCAGGACCACCCGCAGTGCCTCTACCAGGACAGGGTGCTGCCGGTGCTGAGCAACCAGAAGATGAACGCTTACCTGAAGGAGATCGCCGATCTGTGCGAAATCCACAAGACGCTCACCTTCCATATCGCCCGCCACACCTTTGCCACCACCGTCACCCTGAGCAACGGAGTGCCGATTGAGACGGTGAGCCGGATGCTAGGGCATCGCAACCTGAGAACCACCCAGCACTACGCCAAGATCCTGGACCAGAAGGTGAGCGATGACATGCAGCAGCTCCGGGAAAGACTTACCATAAAGAAGGAAAAGTAGCAACAGGGCGTTGCTTCATTACAGGTTAGATACAGTCAGTACTACATACATATCATTCATGATGCTGTTAAAAGGTAGAACTTTTACTACCTTTGCATCGTTATTCTTCAGAAGCTCTATGAAATCATCGGAGTTGCACCGCCTTATCCGTAAGCACGGGTGGGAGCTGATCCGGGCTGAGGGCAGCCACTACATCTACAGTAAGGGCGGCAAGACCTACCCGGTTCCTTTCCATGGGGCAAAGGAGGTAGGCAAGGGAATTGAAAAGAAGATCAAGAAGGAGATGGGGCTTCAATAGCCTGCATACTTACGTCAACAAGGGCAAAGTTCTAAACAAGATGAAGCAGGTACGCATCATTATCGAAAAGACAGATGACCTCTACAGCGCCTACGCCGAGAACGTTGAGGGTGTCTATGGCGGAGGGGAAACGGTGGCGGAGGCCAAGCAGTCCGTGGTGGACGCTATCCGGCTCCTGAAACAGTATAACGCGGAGGAGGGTGTTCCAGCTGTGCTGAAGGGGGAGTATGAGCTGGTTTACAGGTTTGACACCGTGAGTCTGCTCAACTACTATAAGGGTATAATCACCAATGCGGCGCTTGAGCGGATGACGGGAATCAACCAAAAGCAGCTGCAGCACTATGCCACCGGGCTTAAAAAACCGCGGAGGCCACAGGCCAAGAAGATAGAGCATGCGCTGCACGAGTTGGGAAAGGAGTTGTTGGCTGTAGAGCTTTAGTTAAGTGTGTTGGTTCTATAGATCCGCTCCACTAACAGGTCTGCCAAAGTATGGATATTTCTAATTTCGGCAGGTTTTATCCTGACCAGTATTTGCTGGGCTTTCTTTCTCGTCTTCTCTCTTCTACCTGGCCAGCCGGTGAGGCCTTCTGGAGCGGGCAATGCCGCAGTGGCGGACAGCCTTGCTGATGGCCCTAGCTGTTGGTAAATCTTGATCCTGCCTGCTCTGACTTTTTTCTCTGTTCCTGCTTATTTATAGCGATACAGGAAAAAAACAGCGGAAGATTTATCGATAACGCTCCCGGGTTACCCATAAATCCTCCGCTTCAACAGTAGTCATGTTACAAGATCAAGCCAGTACCGTAGCTGCAGCGAACCTTTTGAACCTTCACACTTAGGTTCTAACACATTGTCTCTTTCTTTGAGGTATTTCAACAAAGCACAAATTCAGGCCTTAGCTACTGTCAAAACCCCGCTAAATCTAGCTTCCCCTTATCTCATTAATCTGCTTCACCAAATCTTGAATGGCTTGATTAGCATTGGTCAATATCTCCACTTTCTCCTTCTCACTTCGAAGTAGCTTTTCAAAAAGCTCAGCGACCTGCTCAATTGGGTTATGGATAGTATTTTGATTTAGCTGATAGTTCACGTTACCGGCTTGGTCATTAAAAGTCATGTTCGTCTGAATGTTATACACCGCCTTCTCCTCATCAAAGCTTTTGATAAAGTCGGCCGTCACGCCTAACCCCTTCGCCAGTTTCTCCAGTGTTTCTTCCGGCATGCTTTCGCTCTGCTCCAGCTTGGAGATATTCTGCTGGCTCATGCCCGTAACATCGGCTAAAGCCATTTGCTTCATGCCTATGATCTCGCGCACACGCTGTACCTTCCTGCCCAGGTGCGGCGTACGCTTTGGTTTTTCATCCACGTCGGTAAACATAGCTATTAAGTTTAAAAGTGAGAAAGTCGTGTAGTATAATACCACTCCTAAGTGGTTCTATACCAATGCTTTTATTATTAGCTCCAAACTGATCTTCTTATCTTCGTGAAGATACAAAAAATATCTAAAATTTTCCATGTTGAACAGCCCCGCCCGGGTGTTTTTTACCACATCCTGCCATGTTAAATACTCTGTCCTGGCAAGGGTAAAACAACCCGGCGGATACGCATTTATACCTTACCTCACGATGAGAAAAGCAACCTGCACGACCCACCTGCTCTCAAGGAACCCACAAGCTCAGAAAAAGGGTGCGGTGCTGCTTTTGCGCGTGGAAATACTCTTCATAACATCTACTAGTAAGCAGCTATATAATTCAAGCGTGATAGTGCCCGCAACTTGAATTAAGTTAACACAAGGGTCTTATGAAAGCCTCCTGCTAGACACAAACCGTTTCGTGACGGTGCATCATTCGATTTTGGACCGGTCCTGTCAGCCCTTTAAGGTGCCTCCTCCTGGTTACACTGTAGAGGGTACAAGATCTCCACGCACTAGCCGTATCCAGGCGCACGAATGGCCTCCATACAGCGTTCTTGAGCGGCCAGCCAATCCCTCCCAGGGCAGGTGCCTGGGCCATCGCTGCAGTGTGGAGCGGGCGATGCCGCAGCGGCGGACGGCCTTGCCGATAGCCCCAACTGCTGGGAAACCCTGATCCAGTCTGCTCTGGCTTTCTTCTTCTGTTCCTGCTTTTTCATGGCGGCACAGGCAAAAAAATAGCTGTGGATTTATGGATAACCCTCCCGGGCTACCCCTAAGTCCACAGCTTCAATAGTCGTAACACAATAAGGATCAGCCAATGCCCGCAACTGTAGCGCATCCTATGAACCTTTACATATTACTCTGGCAGGTTGGCCTACGCATATAGATGTGCAAGAAAAGGAGAGGGGCTATAAAAGCCCCTCGTCTGCCAGGGAGTAGTAGCCCTCGCTGGTGAGGATGATATGGTCCAGCACGGCGATGTCCAGGAGCTCGCCGCCCTTCCTGAGCTTCCTGGTGAGCTGCAGGTCGGCTGCGCTGGGCTTGAGGTTGCCTGAGGGGTGGTTGTGCGAGAGGATGACGCCGGAGGCGCAGGCCTTGAGCGCTGCCACGAAGACGAGCTTGGGGTCTGCCACGGTGCCCGCTACGCCGCCGGTGGAGAGCTCGTAGACGCCCAGCACCCGGTTGGCGCGGTTTAAGAGCAGCACCTTGAACTGCTCGACGAACTCCAGCTTGCCCGTGTCCCAGCTCTCTTTGAGTACCTTGTAGGAGTCAGCAGAGCAGGTGACCTGCGGGCGCTCTGAGGGCTTCACTTTGTTCCGGTAGGAGAGCTTGACTTCGGCTACTCTGGTGGTGGCGGATGTTTTAATGGTCTTTTCCATAATCATCTGGTTTTATGAGTGAGGGAATTGATTATGGTGCCCCTCCAGGCCCCGGGCAACCAAGCCCAGAAGGAAACGGAATAAATGGGCCGCGGGCGGGCCTAGCGGGTTTATGCCGTAGTCTTTTGGGCGCCCCGGCAGCCCGGGGCCTACCTTTGCGCCAACTCCAATGACCATGGACTTTTGCATTGGGGTGGCTTTCCGCCTGCGCTCCTTCCAGACTCCCTCCCTTTCTCCTTGCTTGTGCTTCTTTGCCTTTACCACTACTACCGTGCTGTTGGCATGTGGGAAACCCCGGCGGGCGTTTTCCACATGCCAACAGCCTTTTAAGTGGGCTTGGGATGATTTGCCAGGTCTTAGTCAAGTTGTAGCTATCGGAAGGCGTTACACGTCAAGCCGGAAGCGGGAGGCGGGATCCTGCCCCGGCTGTTTCCTTGGCACCGGCTCCTGTGGAGTGACCACGGCCACGAGCAGGCTGTTTACCTCCCGCCTTACCCGTCGGTAATACTCCTGTATATCGCCTTTCGTGGCCGGCCGGGGGAGGGGGACCTGCGGCGGCCTTGCCGGCACCCGGAACTGCGCGTTGAACTCTGTCTTGTTGCTCTCCACGGCGATGCCGGCGAAGCGGCCGACAGGGAACCGGAGGAACTCGCTGGCCCTGATCCTGTCGCGCTCCTGCACCGTCTCGCTTTTCCCCACATTGCCCCCGAGCCACTGACGCCAGTTTCTGCTGGCGCTGGAGGTGGTGTAGACCTGGTCGTAGCGGCCGAACTGCTCAGACATGAACCGGGCTGTCTTGCTGCTGCTCACCCTCCCGTAGAAGTGGCTGTTGAGCGCCGCGCTCAGCACGTCGGCCTTCTCCGTACCGTACATGTCCACCAGCTGCGCCAGGTCCTGGCACATGAACACGGTGGCCACCCGGTTGCTCCTGGCCGTGTTGGGCAGCAGCTCCAGGTGGGGGATGAACACGGTTGGCCCCTCGTCCAGGAGCAGGAAGCTGTGGTGCTTGCCCGGCTGGTTCATCAGCCGGGTCGCCACGGTGATGACCAGGCTGCACAGGGGGGCGTAGGTGCCGGCAAGGCTCGGGTGGCTCCCCAGCGAGAGGATAATGGGGTTCTCAGGGTCGTTGATGTCCAGCGAGAAGTCATCGCCCCCGAAGAGGTAGCAGACCTCGGGCGTGTTGAGCTGCGCCACGGCCCCCTGCAGCGTGCCCACCACGCCGCTCACCTGGTTCTCCGCCCCCCGCTCGAGCGCCCCCAGGATGGAGACGGTCATCTGCGCGCACTGCTCGTTCTGCCGGAGCGTCCTTAGGAGCTTCTCGTCCGGGCTGGTGACGAGGGCCAGCACGTGCGGCAGGTCGCACAGGTCCGGGTGCTCCGAGCGCAGGTACCAGATGCAGGCGGTGAGTAGGTCGGTGGCGCTGCGGGTCCAGAAGTCGGGCCTTTTGATACTCTCCCGCATCAGGTTGCTGACGATGGCCGTGGCGTACTCGCGGGCGTAGCCGGTGTGGGGCAGGTAGCGGGGGTGCAGGGGGTTGACGCGGTAGGAGCCGAGCGGGTCGTGGAAGTGGAGGAAGTAGTGCGGCAGCGGGCTCTCCTGCGCGGCCAGGAAGCTGTGCATGTCCCCTGTCAGGCTGGGGAACTTGAAGTCGTAGAGCACCCCGCTGTAGGCCTTTCGGGCAAAGCCGCGCATCAGGGGCAGGGCGATGCTCTCGCTCTTGCCGCTGCCGGCAGCGCCCACGACGAGGATCCCCCTGAAAGGGTTGTAGAGCCGGATCGGCCCCCGGGTGGTGGCCAGCTCCAGGCTGTAAGGATGCCTGTCCGCTCGCAGGCCTTGACAGACCTGGCCCACCCGCCCCAGTAGGTACCTGGAGAGCCTGTAGAGCCCATAAGCGACAATGCCTGCGAGAAGGCCTCCCGCCGTCAGCACAATTCCGCCCGCCACGGCGGGGGCCTGGTGCACGAGCACTAGGAACAGGGCCATGCCGAAAAGCAAGAGCAGCAGGGCCAGGCAGCCGCAGCCGCGGTAATCCTTTAACTGTCCCTTTCTCATCGCCTGATCCCCCTGTGTTGCCCCTGTTTCTTTTCCTGCCGGCTTTGCTGTTGCCTTGCCTTCTCCGCTAGCTTTTGCTCCTGCTGTTGTTTCATTCTCTCCGCCTGCTTCTCCTGCTGTTTCCGCTTCGCCTCCAGCGCCACCCTTTCCCGGGCCTGCTGCCGGATCGCCTCCACACTCCCCTTCTTCAGGGCGTGGCAGTAGGCGAAGCTTTCCTGCTGCTCTCTTTGGTAGCCCGTCTGGCGGTCGAACCGCTCCTCGCAGGCGCTCACGAAGGCCTCCCGGTCAAAGCCGCCCCTGACGGCTCCCTTCCCGGTGGCGCGGTGGTTGGTCATGGGGCTGAGCTTTATTTTGTTTTCCATGTCCTTGCGCGAGACGATGAGGTGGACGTGCATCTCTTCCCGCCCCGTCTGCCCGTCGCGCTCGTGGTGTACCTTGCCATAGTACAGGATGTCCTTAGCTTCCAGCCCCTTGTTGAAATTGGCCGCGTAGGCCGGCAGCACCTCCTCCCGCACGTAGGCCTTCAGCGCCCGGGCCTGCTCCTCCTTCGTTTGGCCCAGGTGCTTAAGCTCCCGCTCCGAGGGGCTGACGATCAAGGCGTAGAACTTGGCGTCGCTCTTCCCCAGCTGCCCCTTGTTGTGGTCGAGCCGGTAGATTACCTCCCGGGCGCTCACCCTCTCGCGCTCCTGGTCGAAGAAGGGCTCTGCGGCCTGCCCCTGCCGGAGGCGCTGCAGGTCCTCGTGCTGGAGGTAGTTGACCAGGGCCGCGCTGCTGCCCCGGTTTGCGTAGGTCCCTGAGCCGCCGCCGAGGATCTTGATGTTCACGGCTGGCCCCCTTCCTGGTAGAGTTTAGTGAGGTCCTGTAGAAAGCCGCTCTTGTTCTTGGCATCCACCAGGCGTGCCAGCAACTGCAGCGCCTCCAGCTCGCGCCGCGCGTGTTCAGAGAGCAGCCGCTCGGTGGCCGCCCTGGCGGCAGCTGCGGCCGGCACTAGCGTATTGAGCTGCCGGACCAGGCTAGCCAGGTGCTCCTCCAGGAGCTGCAGCTGTTTGGCCGTGGCCACGGTGTCCAGGCTGCGTTCGATGCGGGCCTCGCTCAGGCTCACGGCCTCGGTCATGGGGCGCAGCAGGTCGCTCTCCTGCTTGCGGATGAAGGCGATGACCTGGTCCACCCGCTTGATGAGCCGGTTCATCTCGGCCGTGGGGCTCTCGTGGGTCGCGGGGTTGAGGCCGTGCCGCTCGAAGTAGGTGAGCGAGGCGGCGATGCACTCGCCCAGGCCTAGGCCGTGGCGGGCGCAGTAGTGCTTGAGCCTGGCGTGCACGGCCTCGGGTATTCCGACTGTCTTCATAAGCGTTTTTATATAATTAGTTGTTAATAATCAGCTAGTTAGCTGTCTGTTTGTAACTGTTCTATAGATCCCGCGGCAGGCAGGGTGCCGGCAACCCCGCTTTGCAGGCGGCTATGGGCCTTTCGCCCCGCAGGGCAAGATTGAACCGGACGTCAGTCCTGTTCCATCTTGCTCTTTTCCGGCGGGCTTGCTTCGCGCCTCCCCCCCGGAAAAGACAGCCCCGGCTGGCTTTGAGCGGGGGGAGGTGCGTTGCTTGCCTGCCGGGAAAGCTCCCCCGGGACCCGCCGCTCCTGCAGGCTTGCTTCGCTCCCTGGGCAGGGCGGCCCTAGGCTCGCCCGGGGCCGGGGTGCATTGCTTGCCGGCAGGAGTTACCCTACAAGAGGCTGGCCAGGCGGAAGAGAAAAGGTGGGAGCAGGGCCATGGCAAAGTGCGTGTGGCTGGCCGTGCGTTGGAGAGAGGCGCCAGCAGCGCCTGGGGTTTTTGAAGCAGTAGCGATGGCAGCGGAAGGCCTCATGCCGGATCATCTTGCGGGTCGGGGATGTTGAGGACAGCGAGCTGGCGGATGATTTCGTCTAGGGTCTGCTCGCACTCGGGTTCGACCGGCCCCGGCCCCTCCCGCTGAACCTGCAGGCCTAGGAGGCTGAGCTTGAGGGCAACCTTTGAGCGCGTCGAAGGCTGTGTGCTTAGCCGGTGACATATTCGCATAGGTTTGCCCTCCCGAGGCCCCTTTGATGAGCCACTCTAGCGCACCCGTGCTCGCCTTTTCGGCAGATGCGCTGGTAGGCGTTCTCGCCTACTGCCAGACGGTCCCGCGGCTGGACCTCGCCTGAAGGGTTTTTCACCTGGCTTTTCGATGGGTTGGTGTTGGTTTCCATAATTATGCGGTTCGTTTTAAAGATTTGAATCGATGAAGTGGAAAGCGGGAGTAGGGACAGCCCTTGCCCCATAGCGACTTTTCTTTGACTCCCTCCAAAGGTGAGGGGCAAAGGCGGGGCGTGTTCACAAGGCAAGGCCGAGTTGGGGAAAACGGTACAGGCAATGGTTCTTTAGGTAGGATAATGGGGATTTGGCGGAAACAGCCCAGTTCAGGCGAATCTGGTGGGGTTAAGGGCTCGAAGGGGGGCTTACCTCCTTGTTTTTTACCCGGGAAAATTGTTTTTCACAAGTCGGGTTCAGCTTGTGAAAAGGGAGAGGTGAAAAAGGGCAACTTCACCCTATAACCAAAACGAGTAAAACGATGTCTGTAGAAATCATCACCAAGCAAGACCTGCAAGCCTTCCACCGGCAGCTGCTCGAGGACCTGGCCAGGCTGATCGGGAAGCAGCAGGCCGAGGCGCCGAAGAAGGTGCTCAAGTCCGCCGAGGTGCGGCGCATGCTGCAGGTCTCCCCCTCCACGCTGCAGAAGCTGCGGGTGGAGGGTACGCTGCCCTCAGTCAAGGTCGGAGGCACCCACTACTACCGCCTGGAGGATATCTCCAGGCTGCTGAACGGGAAGGAGGTTCGGTCATGGAGGTAAGTGCGCAACTGACGGGCTTTTACAGGAAAGCGGGAAGAGACAAGCGCCTGCGCCGCCCGCACCTGAACCTCTACATGGCGCTGCTGGTCCAGAGCCGGGGCGGCGGGGCTTTCCGGGTGAACAGGAAAGAGGTGATGGCATGGGCACGCATCAGATCCCGCACCACGTACCACCGCTGCCTCCGGGAGCTGGACAGGTGGGGGTATCTTTACTACCTGCCTTCCTATGATCCCTCCTCCAAAAGCTTGGTGTGCATCAGGCCCCTATCCAAAGAGGGTGCAGCAACTGAAACGGCCGGGGATGCTACGGTTATGAAGCTGGGTTTTTCCTGGAATTGAAATGTGAGCGGAGAGGCTGGGGGACTGCGTTGCCGCATCCTGCCAGCCTCCGGAAAGACGTTTTCTGGCAGCGGGAGGACAGCCTAGGCTTGCCTGTTTTTGATATGCACCGAATACCTTCTATCTTTATAGCGGATGTTTAGCTGCCTAAAGGTACAACCAGCTACGGGCAAACTAAGCTACGCTGAGGGGTAAGGTGGTTCACTTGTGATAAACAACTTTTTGCTTGTGAAAAACAAGTAGTTATTGATTGGTATTTTAAGAAGAAAATCGTAAATTAATCCTATGGAAACAACAGCCAGAAAACGACCGATCCACCTAGGCGATCACGTCCGCAGAATGCGTACTGCATTAGGCGCGAAGTAGTCCGCCCTAGCCAGTGAGCTGGGCACTACGCAACAGAACATTTCGCGTATTGAGCAAGACGAGGAGGTCGACAAATCTACGCTGGAGAAGATCGCTAAAGCTCTTGGCGTAACACCTGAAGCCATTGAGAACTTCTCGGAAGAAGGAGCGATGTTTAATGTACAAAATAACTATGAAGGGTCATCTAGTAATTATAGCGGACTACATCAGTGTACTTTCAACCCTATTGAAAAAATTGTGGAACTCTATGATGGCTTATTAAAAGCTGAACGGGAAAAAAATATGTTGTTGGAAAGAATGTTGAAGAGCCAGAATCTTGAGAAATAGTATCTTACAAATAAGTATACTTATAAGGCCTTTTAGATAATTGGTTATAAGTTAGAAATGTCGAAGTCACTCGAAAGAAAGCACTTTTAAGATAAAACTTAAAAGTGCTTTCTTTTTATGTCTAGAGAGGCTGTAAAATAAACTGTGTCAAAGGATTAGCAGTATTACCTTTAACACAGTCAACATGGAAGAGAAAAACGAGCTGGATCTGGAGAAGATCAAGCGCCAGTTCCTGGAGGAGTTCAGGAGCGGCAAACCCACCTTCGGCAAAGACGGCGCGCTTGGCCCCCTGCTGAAGCACTTTCTGGAAGCCGCCCTGTCGGCGGAGATGGACCTGCATTTGGATGCCCAACAGCGAGCGAAAGGCAACCGTCGCAACGGCAAAGTATCAAAGCAGGTGCGCACCTCGGACGGAATGATCGAGGTGGAATCATCCCGCGACCGCTCCTCAGATTTTGAGCCCTAAATCATCAAAAAAAGAGAGACGGTGCTGGCCGAGAACCTCGAGCCCCGCATTTTGAGCATGTACGGCTTGGGGATGAGTTTGCGCGACATCTCCTCGCACCTGAAGGAAATGTACGACATGGACATCTCCCATGACACGCTCGCTGCGCTCACCGAGAAGATCGTGCCCTAGGTCAAGGAGTGGCAGGCCCGGCCGCTGGACAGGCTCTACTGCATCGTCTGGCTGGACGCCATGCACTACAAGGTCAGACAGGAAGGGCGCACCGTCTCAAAAGCTGTCTACAACATCCTGGGCATTGACAGAGATGGCCACAAAGAACTGTTGGGCGTGTACGTCTCCGAAAGCGAGGGAGCTACCTTCTGGCTCTCAGTGCTCACCGACCTGCAGCAGCGTGGGCTACAAGACATACTTATTGCCTGCATCGACAACCTCAGGGGCTTTGCCGAGGCCATTGCCAGTGTCTTCCCGCAGGCTGAAGTCCAGAGCTGCATCGTGCATCAGATAAGAAACAGCCTCAAGTACGTGGGCTCCAGGGATCAGAAGGAGTTTATGCGGGACCTGAAGCCCGTCTACCGGGCAGAGACAAAGGAACTGGCTGAGCTGAGGCTGCTGGAGTTGGAGGAGAAGTGGGGCAAGAAATACCCCAAGGTGCTCGAGAGCTGGCAGCGGAACTGGGACAAACTGAGCACGTACTTTAAGTACACCGGGCCGATTCGCCACCTGATCTACACCACCAACACTATTGAGGGCTACCACCGCCAGGTGCGGAAGGTGACCAAAACGAAGGGGGCTTTCCCATCGGACATGGCCTTGCTGAAGCTGATTTACCTGGCGCACCAGAACATCAGTAAAAAGTGGGTCATGCCGCTAAGCAACTGGAGCCAGACGGCCCAGCAGCTCTCCATCTGGTTTGGGGAGCGGATGCAGCTGGACTTGAAGTGAGACGCACTTCAAAAGGTTGGCCCTGTTGCTGTAAGGATTCACACCACTACACCAACAGGGCCAGTAAACGAGGATATGGAAAGGACACAGTTTAAATTACACTCCCTCTAGAATTTTTACACTTTTTCCTGCCCATACTTCTTTACCAGTCAAGACATTTCAAACTAGATCAGCCTTAAACTTTACTGCTTTAACGTTCTATGATCGGTCGTTGGTAAAAGGTTATATGCGAAAATTCAGATCGATAAATGTGTTTTTATCTAAAAGCTTGTGAAGCCCAAGAGGGGAGAAGGAGAGCTTGTATACTTTTTCATTCTTCAAATGACACCCCATACTTCTTCACGTGTTGGTCATTTAAGTGCTTGAAATCTGACATATCTTTACTATAGCCATCTACATCCCCTAGCTTTTCTTTGGCTCTAGCGCTTAATGCATAGGACAAAGGGTGGTTCGGGAAAAGAGAAACTAATTTCGCGGCATCATCCAATGAGCCCTGAAAGTCATTTACTGCGAATTTTGCTTCTGAACAGCTTTTCAATGCGCCAAATAGCATGGGCTTGTATGCTGGATCTCGCTTAGCTTTACTTTCTTCTATTTCAATGGCTTTTTCTAAATCTGCAATAGCTTCCTTAAAGTCAGAGAGCTCGGCTTTGGCCTCTCCTCTAAATTGATAGGCATATGAGCTGTTATCATTTAAGGAAATTGCCTGACTGCAATCTTCTACTACACCGGTGTAGTCTTTGGCTTTCTTCTTGATAAGCGCTCTTGAGACAAAATTATCAGATGTCGGAGCAAGCTCTATCACTTTCGTATAGTCATCAATCTGGCCCAAAAGATCATCCAAGTGTCCTTTGCACAGCCCTCTACTAAAAAAGGTATCTTCGAGCTTTGGATTAAGCTCGATCACTTTTGTATAGTAGATAAATGCTTCCTGATAGTTCTTAATATTGAGCCTAAGATTTTGGGCGTGATTGTTCAACGCCTCGATGTAATCTGGTCTCAACTGAATCGCCTTCAGGTAAGACTCGCTCGCTGCTGTATAATTCCTCTGCTTATACTGCAGATCATTTCCTTCCTGGTAGTAGTGCTCTGCTTCCATTACCTTGCGGTTGCTATCACCCTCTTTTAAGGGTACAAAATCATATATTCCCATGTTTCCTTCAGCTATTTCCTAAAAGCTGGCACCCAGGCAAAAGCCAATCTTGTGCTTAATTATCCTCTACTTTTAAGACCTCCGTTTTTTGCTCTTTACAAGCTTGCTTTATTATATCCACAACCTGCTTATACTGTTCATCCCGAACAAACTCAAGTTTAGTCGATGCCAACAGAAAAAAGCCCAGGTGGCGAAGCACCTCTGCTTTCATAATCCGCTGCTCAGGGTCATTATCATCCAAGATACCCTCCAGTAGGGCCAAGTTTGTTTTCCATATCGTTTCCTCCCGAGGTGAGTTCACTAGGGGTTTACCTCGGCGTACACGATCATTGAATTTCCACCACAACTGTCTCCTCAGGTATAGCTCATCTTCCGTATTGCGGCTAAGGTTCCTCCTTAGTGCTTTGTCGTAATCCGTAATGGATAGGAACCGCACTGAGGGAAATTCTTTTTCACCGGGAAGCAGAGGCATAGGAAAGTACTCGCCTACTTCTTCCGCTTCATCTATCCAGAACAATTCTTTACAGGCTGGGCACTTGGTGATCTGCGGGAGCTCCGGCAGCATCGGTGCTTCCATCTTTCCATCAGTATAGCAAGCAGCTCCGAAGGTATTGCCAGAGTAAAGGACCTGCTTTTTCATCTGGTTCCCACACTTGGGGCACCTGATAACAACGGGTAGGGAGGGCATCATAATACTCGCATTTTAACCTGGCAGCCAATACTGCTCCAGCTCCCAAAAACACTCCAAATCAAACCGCTGCCTAAGCGAATTGATCAACGTGAAATACTCTGCTTCATTGAGCTTGGTCCATCTCACCTGGGCAACCTTTAGGTCTCTATGTTCTTTCGAAAGGTTCTTTAAAAGAATAGCGTCGATCGGGGGATGGGCCATTTTGCTCAGGCTGCATATCGGGTCAGGAATAACAAACTTTGTCTTTATATAAATGGCCATGATTTTCGCCACTCTTCCATAGGTGGCCTTGTGCGCGTTTGGCCCAAGCAAGGCCTTAAGCTGCTCAGCCATGGCGTTAACCGCCTCCTTGTGGAAAGAATCGAAAGTGGCTGGGCAAAGGGAACCGCACTCGGCTAACTGCTCCAGCATCGCCGGCAAACCGGATTCTTCAATGGCTTTTTGAACGGACTCAGTACCGATAAAGTCTCTGCTCACCGCTCTGGCGGCTGTCCAGACAGCGAAACGATGCGTGTGGGTGGAAAAGGTATAGGACACAATTGATATATACTTAGCTAATGAAGAAAACTTTCCTGAGAGAGACAGTTGTGCTAATTGGGAGCAAAAATGGCTGACGAATGCTCCTTATTCAAAGCCCAATCAAGAATAAACTAAGATCCAATGTATAAAATTAAAACATTATCATATTAGGTTTTTTATATACTTTAAAAAAGTAAATTGTCGAAACATTAAAAATTTCCCATATTCTTTCACTACTTTTGATTCAGGAGCACTTTAATTTTTCTTAAAGGGATTATGCTGAAAGCGTTGATAAAAGCACGTGGGGTAAAGCAAAAGTGGCTTGCCTCCAAGATGGGAGTGTCTGAGGTAACGGTAAGTAACTGGTGCAGCGGCAAAACCATGCCTAGTCCGGATCACCTGGAGAAATTAAGTGCCATCCTGGAAGTTGAAATAAGCGTGCTGAAGAATACAAATGGATAGGGAGAAGAAATACAGACTGTCTTTTACAGGGGCTTCCTTGATGCTGCCTGAAATGTCTGAGTTGGCTAGAGCCGGTTTAGAGCAGGGAATGGCAGGGATTGACAAGAGTTCTGTTGTGAAGGGGCAACGATCAAAAACCATCAGTACCCAGTTCAGAGAGATAAAACTCCGGATTGATACCCTGACAGGTGATCAGCTCGAAATCCTGGCCAACGGGGATATGGTGTCACAAAGGCAAATTGCCCTGCTTAGTGTATGCAAGGCATACGCCTTTATCAGAGACTTTGTGGTGGAGGCCGTTCGGGAGAAGGCCATTGTCTTTGATTACCAGCTCACAGAGGGGGAGTATGTTTCTTTCTTCAGAAGAAAGAGCCAGGCGCACCCCGAACTGGAAAACCTGACAGAAAACACAGCCAAAAAGGTAAGGCAGGTTACCTTCAAGTTTTTGGAGCAAACCGGGCTTATTGATAATGTGAAGTCAAGGAAAATTATCCCTCAGCTAGTGGACGAGAAAGTTGCACGGGCGGTGGTGGGGGATGACCCGGAGTGGCTGAAAATATATTTAATGCCGGACATGGAGTTGGTAAACAGAGCAAGTTAGCATGAACAGCGTAGCAGAAGGATTTGAGCATTTATATAAGGTAATATCCAGCAGCGACTTTCTGGAAATGAAGTCGCTTGGCGGTGAAATCCCCTTCTTTATTTCCCCCCATGAGGCGAAAGACCAGGTGGAGGTGGACAAAGCCATCAAAGGACTCCGGAACAAGCTGGAGAACCACGGTATTCCTGTGCTGGAGATAAACCTCTATGATCTAGCCATGATGATTATCAACCGGGAGCTGGGGCAGGGGGAGATTTTCGAGCTGGAGAAGGAAATGGACAAGGATGAGTTCAAAGAGGCGCTGCAATCCATACTGGATATTAATGAAGTGCTGATGCCTGCCATCCGGCAACTGATTGCCAGCAGCGGTGCCAAAGTGTACTTCCTGACCGGCATAGGCTTGGTTTTCCCTTTTATCCGCTCACACAACATACTCAACAACCTGCAAAACGTGGCAAAGGATGCCCCTACGGTGGCCTTCTTCCCTGGGAAATACAATGGGTACTCTTTAGAGTTGTTCGGCCTGCTGAAGGATGACAACTACTACAGGGCTTTTAACATCGACAACTACAAACTTAAGGCATGAAACTGCAAGACATTTTTGAGAGAGACATCACCCGAACCATCGAAACTGTTATCAAAGCCGATGACCAGGAGCACGTCTTTCAGGAGGTAGAGGAGTATGTGGTGACAAATGAGGTCTCCCGCAAGATCCGTGACTTCTTCGCCGCCTACAATGATTACCAGGGAGCCAACGGCGTTTGGATTTCTGGCTTCTTCGGGTCCGGTAAGTCCCACCTGCTCAAGATTCTCTCTTATGTGATGGAAAACAGGGAGTTTGACGGCTTTAAGCTTGGGGAGGTGTTTGCCAACAAGATAGAGGATGACGAAATGCTGAAGGCGGACGTGATCCAGGCAACCCGTATCCCTTCTGAGTCTATCCTATTCAATATAGACCAGCAGGCCCAGATTACGAGCAAGCAGGAGGAAGACGCTATCCTGAACGTGTTTTATAAAGTGCTTAACGACCACCAGGGCTTTTTCGGGGGGCAACGGCACGTGGCGGATTTTGAAAGGTGGCTGACCTCAAAAGGGGTTTATGCAGATTTCACAAAGAAGTTCGAGGAAGAGGCCGGGGAGTCTTGGTTTACGGGCAGGAGGAAGTACTTCGACCCGAAGGTTAAGGAGGCCATCAACAGAGCGCTTACTTCGCTGCTCGGCCCTGCCCAGGAAGGGTATCAGAACATCATCAAGACCTTGCGCGATGACAGCGCCATTTCCATCCTGGACTTTTGCGACAAGGTAAACGACTACATCAAAACAAAGCCCAAAGGCTTCAGGCTGAACTTCTTCGTGGATGAGGTGGGCCAGTACATCAGCGACAACACCAAGCTGATGCTCAACCTGCAGACGATAGCCGAGACACTGGCGACAAAGACAAAAGGCCAGGCCTGGGTGCTGGTGACCTCTCAGGAGGATATGGAGAAGGTAGTGGGCGACATGAACAAGTCCCAGCAAAACGACTTCTCCAGAATACAGGCCAGGTTCAAGATCAAAGTACCGCTTACCTCAGCCAACGTGGACGAGGTGATCGAGAAGCGTCTGCTCCAGAAGAAGGCGGAGCCAAAGGCCCTGCTGGCACATACCTGGCAAAAGCAGCACTCTAATCTCGAAACACTGCTTTCCTTCTCAGAGGTGGGAGTGCAGTTTAAAGGCTACAGGGAAGAGAAGAACTTCGTCAACAAATACCCTTTTGTGCCCTACCAGTTCGACCTGTTCCAGCAATGTATCCGGGCGCTGTCTAACCACAACGCCTTTCAGGGGAAGCATGCCTCGGTTGGGGAGCGCTCCATGCTGGGCGTGTTTCAGGACGTGGTGCTGCGCATGGCCGATTGCGATACCGATGCGCTCGTTACCTTTGATCTGCTTTATGAGGGTATTCGCTCCACCATTAGAGGGGAGATACAGACTTCTATTACCCTGGCAGAGAAAAACCTGGACGATACCTTTGCCATCAAGGTGCTCAAGGCACTCTTCCTGGTAAAGTATTTCACCAACTTTAAAACCACCACCCGCAATATATCGGTGCTGATGATCGACAGTATACATATCGATCTGAAGGCGCACGACAAAAAGGTGCTGGAGGCGCTTAACCTGCTGGAAGCACAGACTTATGTGCAGCGGAACGGTGACCTGTACGAGTTCCTGACCGATGATGAGAAGGACATCGAGCAGGAGATTAAAGCCACGGATGTGGATGAATCGAGTGTGACGCAGCTGCTGAACGAACTGATTTTTGATGAGGTTATCCGGGATACCAAGATCAGGTATGCGGAGAACAAGCAGGATTACGAGTTCACCCATAAGATAGACGGTGTGATACTTGGCAGGGAGAAGGAGCTGGTGATAGACGTAATCACGCCTAACAACGATAACTATGAGAACCCGGGCCTGCTGAGAGCGCAAACGCTGGGCTATAATACCATGATGATGGCCGTGCTGCCTGCCGATGAGCGCCTGCTAAAAGATGTGCGGCTTTACCTCAAAACGGATAAGTACATCAAGCAGAGCCAGTCCACCAACAACAAGGAAAGTATAAAGCGTCTGCTCTACGATAAGGGAACACAGAACGGAGAGAGAAGGCGCACCCTGAGACTACTCCTGCAGAAATTGCTGGGAGAAGCCGATATACTGTTGAACGGCAGCAAGCATGAGATCGGGAACACCTCGGACGGCAGGACAAAGGTGATCAACGCTTTCCAGGACCTGGTGAAAATCGCTTACCCAAATCTGAAAATGCTTGGTGCGACAGCTTTCTCTGAGGATACTGTTAAGCAGACAATCAAGACTAAGATGAATGATCTGTTCGGCACTGATGACAATACTATCTCAGAGCCTGAGAATGAGGTGCTCAACTATATCAACAGAAGAAAAAAGCAGTCTGACCGCACCTCACTGACCGATATCCGGGATCAGTTTGTGAAAAAACCCTACGGCTGGTACCCAAATGCCATCTGGACTGTGGTGGCCAGGCTTTACAAGCGGGGGAAGCTGGATGTTAGGCAAAACTCAAACCTCCTGGGCGATGAGGAGGTGCTAGCCTCGCTTCTGAACAACAGACTACAGCCTAACACCTTGCTGGAGCCGCAGATCGACTTTGACCCGAAGCAGGTAAGAGCACTGAAGGAAGTATATAATGAATTGTTTGATGAGACGTGTGCGGCTACCGAGGCAAAGGATGTGGCACTAGCCTTCAGAAGCAAGCTTAACAATGAGCTGACTTTTGTGAGGGACCTGGTGGCGCAGCGCAACAGCTATCCTTTTACGGCCTCTTTAGAGCCTTTACGTGATACGCTGGATAGGTTAGCCCAAAAAGAGCTCAACTACTTCCTGCTGAACCTGAAGGACTTTGAAGACGAGCTGCTGGATACCAAGGAAGATCTGCTGGACCCGATCAAGCGCTTCTGGAACAGTGACCAGAAGAAGATTTACGATGAGATAAAGGTTTTCCTGAACGGCGATCAGTCCAATTTTGAACATATTGAGGGGGACGAGCTGCAGACGCTGTGGACGGTTTACGCCGACAAAAAGCCTTATGCCGGTACAGGCATACGCGAAGCCAAGGCTGCTATGGAAGCACTGAGCAAGAAAGTGCTGAGCAAGCTGGAGGAGGAGAAAGAGAAGGCGGTAGAGACGGTGGAGCAGCATAAAGAGCAGTTATCTGCCAACGCTGACTTCCTGAAGCTTACCGAAAGACAGCAGGAGAATATTCTAAGGCCGCTGGATGAGGTGATCTATAGGATCAAGGGCAACCGGTACATCTCCAACATCAGGCAGTATGCCCTTGGTACAAACGACCTGAAAGTGCGATTGCTGAACGAAATTCAGAACCTACTGCCCAAACCAGATCCGGTGCCGGTGCCAGGAGGTAATGGCCAGAGTGGCGGTGGCGCGGGCAATGATGTGCAGGAGCGGCCGGTGGTATATGTACGACGCGCCAATGTAGAGGTAAAGTTCAAGAAAGGCACGCTAGAGACAGCCCAGGACGTGGACGATTACGTGAACACCATCCGGGAAGCCTACCTCAAACAAATTCAGGAGAACAAGAGAATTACGCTATAGCAGATGAATACCAATAAGCTAAAGAGATTTGCCCAGGAGGCGCGAAAGAAACTAATAGAGCAGGTAGGGGCCAAGCTGGAGTACGTTCTGAATACGGATACTGTAGAGCTTCGTGAGAAAGCAGTGCAAGTAAATGCGCTGAAGGAAGAGCTTGCCAGAACTAGTAAAGCACAGTTGATTGAGAAGGTAGCTTATACCTGGTTCAACCGCTTTATAGCGCTGCGATTCATGGACGTAAACAACTATCAGCCACTCGACATTCGGGTGATCTCCCCGAAGGAGGGCTATACCTTCCCGGAGTTGCTGGACGAGGCCAAGCAAGGGCACATCTCCGAAGACCTGAAGGTAAACGCCCAGCAAGTATACGACCTGTTGGATGGCAGGGTGCCGAGCGCTAACCCGCAGAATGAGGCTTATAAGGTGCTCCTGATCGCGGCCTGCAACCACCTGCACACGGTGCTGCCTTTCCTGTTTGAGCGCATAAACGACTACACTGAGCTCTTGCTGCCAGACGACCTGACCAGCGAGTTCTCCATTGTGCACGACGTGCGCGAAGGTATGGCCGACGAAGACTGCCAGCAGGTGGAGATTATCGGCTGGCTCTACCAGTTCTACATCTCCGAGAAAAAGGATGAGGTGTTTGCCTCCAAGGCCAAGGTGAAGAAAGAGGACATACCGGCCGCCACGCAGCTCTTTACGCCGCGCTGGATTGTGGAGTACATGGTGCAGAACACCGTGGGCAAACTGTGGCTGCAGAACAAGCCCAACTCTCGTCTCGGGGAATACATGCCATACTTTATAGAATCGGCTTCGCTGCAGAGCGAGGACTACCTGAAGATAAGCTCCCCGGAGGAAATCACCTTGCTGGACCAGGCCTGCGGCTCGGGGCACATCTTGGTGTATGGCTTTGAGTTGCTCACCAAGATTTACGAGGAGGAGGGATATAGCGCCAGCGAGATACCGAAGCTGATTATCCAGCACAACCTCTTCGGCTTCGAGATAGACGAGCGGGCAGCGCAGCTGGCGGCCATGGCCCTGATGATGAAGGCCCGCAGCTACCAGCGCCGCTTCTTCAAGAAAGGCGAGGTGCCACAGCCGCACATCCTGTGCTTCCAGGACCTGACGCTGGACGAGAAACAGGCAGCAAATGCGCTGGCAGGTATAGGCATAAGCCCATCCGATGAATTGCTGCACGACCTGAAGCACATGCGACAAGCCACCAACCTGGGCTCGCTGATTGTGCCGCATGCCGGTCTGCCGGAGATAGAGAATGTGCTGCGGAAAATTGAGGAGAAGCTGGTACAGGCTGATATGTACGAGCAGTACGATTTGCAGCAGCTGAAAATCACGATGGAGCAACTGCGCTTGCTGGGGCAGAAATATACCTGTATCGTGGACAACCCGCCGTACATGGGTGGTGGCAACATGAACACGTCACTTGCTGATTTCATAAAGCAAAACTATCCGGACAGTAAATCAGACTTGATGACTTGCTTTATGGAAAGAGCTTGGAATCAAGTAGTGATGAATGGTTTGGTTGGTATGATAAATTTACCATCATGGATGTTCCTGTCTTCTTTTGAGAAATTCAGGAAGAAATTACTAAAGACAGTCCAGATAGAAACGCTTTTACATTTAGGGAGGGGAATTTTTGGTTCTGATTTCGGAACTGTTGCATTCACTATTAAAAGGTCCTTTCAATTAGAAGAGAAGGGCATATATAGAAGATTATTCAAAAACCATGTAAATGTTCGTTCTGTTGATAAAATTAGGAGTCTATTCTTAGATAAGAACTATGGTTTTTATCTAACGAATCAAAGTGATTTTAACAAGATTCCAGGAAGTCCAATCGGCTATTGGTTGAGCGATAAGGTAAAAGATATCTTCTCAACTACCCAAAAGTTATCAGATGTAGGGGATGCAAAGCAAGGGTTAGCAACAGCTGATAACAATAGATTCATTAGGCTATGGTATGAAGTCGGTTTAGACCAAACTTGTTATAACGCATTAAATGCTCAAGATGCAAAACTTAGTAATAAAGTTTGGTTTCCTTATAATAAGGGTGGGAGTAAGAGAAAGTGGTATGGAAATCACGAGTACCTTGTGAACTGGTTTAATGATGGAGTTGAAATTAAAAATTTCAAAGATGATAAAGGAAAACTGCGTTCTCGACCACAAAACTTAGAGTATTTCTTCAAAGAATCTATTTCTTGGGGACTAGTAACGTCTGGTGGCTGTTCATTTAGGTATTTTCCTAAAGGTTTTATCTATGATATTGGTGGTATGAGCTATTTTGCTGATAAGAGAAGCTTGTTTATTTTAGGAATATTGAATACTAAATTTCATAGTGAAATAACCAAAGTTCTTAATCCCACTATAAATCTCCAAACTGGAGATATTGCTAATCTTCCTTTTACAGAGTTTGTGAGTGAAAGCTTCGAAAAAGCTGTGAGTAATTCTGTTGATATATCAAAAGCTGAATGGGATTTAAGCGAGTTGTCATGGAATTTTCAAAAAAACGAATTTGTCAAAATAAAGGGACAAGATTTGGAGGAAACTTACGACCTATTCCAGCAATACTGGAGTAATAAATTTTTTCAACTCCATAAAAACGAAGAGGAGCTTAACAAACAATTCATTGAAAATTACGAACTCCAAGACGAACTTACTCCTGATGTTCCCCTAGAAGACATCACCATCCTCCAACAAGAAACCAGCGTTGAAAACGGCGAATTAGTCTTTCATGCCGATGAAGTGATGGCCCAGTTCGTGAGCTACGCCGTGGGATGCATGTTCGGTCGTTACTCGCTGGACAAGCTGGGGCTTATACTGGCCAATCAGGGCGAAACGCTGCAAGACTACTTACAGAAACTGGAGAAGGAAGCACAGGAGGTCTCTTTCCTGCCCGATGCCGACAACATCATCCCAATACTCGACGACGAGTGGTTCGAAGACGACATTGTGGGCCGCTTCCACGAGTTCCTGAAAGTAACGTTCGGCGAGGCCAACTTCGCCAAGAACCTGGCTTTTGTGGAGGAGTGCCTCGGCAAAGACATCCGCAAATACTTCGTGAAAGACTTCTACAACGATCATGTGCGCCGATATAAGAAGCGCCCGATCTACTGGCAATTCTCTTCGCCTCAAGGGTCTTTCAACGTGCTGATTTACATGCACCGCTATACCCCGGATACAGTCAACAACATACTCAACAAATACCTGCGCGAGTACCAGGAGAAATTGCGCACACGCCGCGAGCACCTGGATAGAGTAGAGGTGAGCGGTTCTGCCACCGAGAAAACCAAAGCCATTAAGGAGCGAGCCAGGATTGACCAGGTGCTGCTGGAGCTGCAGGAGTATGAGCGTGAGATCCTGTACCCGCTAGCCACCGAGCGCCTTGCCATCGACCTGGACAACGGCGTACTGGTGAACTATAACCTTTTCGGCAAGGCTGTAAAAGCCGTTCCTGGCCTTAACGATGCTAAGACCAAAAAGAAAGTAGCGGAGTTTGACTGGGTAAAAACACCGGAGGTAGTATGAGCCAGATAGAAGATTCGCTACGCAAGCTTTTCGAAAGGTACAGGGTTATTTTCTGGCACGATGAGAAGGAGGAGCTAAAAGACAGGTTTGAGGAACTGGCCCTGCCTGGGGTGGAGCGCATTCATGTACAGAACAACGAGTTCTACATCAAGCATAAAGTTTCCAGGGAAGATACGGAAGGTCAGTATCTGATATACCGCACCTGCAAGCGACCAGCATATGTAAACAACTGGCTGCAGGACCTAGAGCTGGCGCACTACGAGTTCCATACCAACCAGGAGGCTACCTTCCTGCAGGAACTTGGCCTGGACTACGGCCTTAAAGACCTGGTAACAGAGCACATCGAGTTCTTCAAGAGCAAAGACCGCAGGCAGAAGCTGAAAGCCCTGTTGGGCAAAGAAGATACGTTCAGGGACATCCGCTACAAAATGCTGGCTGTCCTGTTCGGTACCAACACCATCAGTTTGACTGCCTTTATCCAGGCACACGCCAGCGCCTTTAACGATGGCAACGAGCGTCCGGATCGGGAGTTGGAGCGCTATAACCTGAACACGTTCTACTGGGGCCTAATTAGCGACAGCTTTAAGTATTATGCCGAGTCGCCTGGTATCTATGATTTCCTGCTGGAGGTGTTTTCTAATGTGTTCTCGCTTACCAAAAGCTCCGGCCTCACCAAGGATGCCAGCCTCTTATTATCGGTATGGAAAGACACCATCTCCTATCAGGAAGCCTTTCAGCAACTATCCGCCAAAATAGCGGAAGACCTGAACGTGCAGCCCCTGCTGGAAGACGCCAACCTGGAGGATATCCTGGAGGATGACCTTTTCCGTCTGGTAGATTTTAAAATCATACACGACCTGATTCACCTGGTGGTTAGCGAAAGCATTGGCAATGACAAAGCCAGCCAAGTGGTTAAGCACCGGGAGAACAAATACTGGTACCGAGAGTTCAAAGACTTCTATGCGGCCATCTCCCACGCTATGGAGATGATCTCGCTTGTGCGTAAATACGCTAGCGTAGCCTTTTCAAGTATAGAGCAGGGAGCCAAGCGCTACAGCCAGGATTTGCACCTGGTGGATTACAACTACCGTAAGTTCATCTGGCATTACCGCAATAAAAACCAGGATAGGGTGCTGAAGCCGCTCTTCGAGAAAGTAGAGAAAGTATACTCCAATGACTGGCTGCTGCAGCTAAACAACAACTGGCAGGCTGTGGTCGACGCTGCCCCGGAATGGCCGTTGCTGCCACGCGTGTCTCAGACTCGCTTTTATAAGGACCATGTAGAGCCAACCCTGAACAGAGGACAGCGTCAGTTCGTGATTATATCCGATGCGCTGCGCTACGAGTGCGGCTATGAGTACCTGCAGAAAGTGAACGCTCAGAACAGGTATGAAGGTGAGCTGCAGTACATGCTGACAGCCATGCCTTCCTACACGCAGCTGGGTATGGCGGCCCTGCTGCCTCACAAGTCGCTTTCTATAGTAGACGGCTCGGATGAAGTTTGTGTGGATGAGCTGCCGTGCCAAGGGCTGCAGGGAAGGAACAAGGTTTTGGCAGCGTTGGAAGGCTACAAGGCCGTTGGCATTCAGGCCGAAGACTTCATGAAGATGAATTCTTCTACTGAAGGCAGAGCCTTTGTGAAGCAGTACGATGTCATCTACATCTTCCATAACCAAATTGATAAGACCGGTGACGACAAGACGTCGGAGGACAAGGTGTTTGAGGCGGTTGAAAGGGAGCTGGTCTTCCTGATGGACGTGATCAAGCGCATTGCCAACATGAACGGCACCAATATGATCATCACCTCCGATCATGGCTTTATATACCAGCATACTGCACTGGAGGAGTCAGATTTCTCGGACGTGCAGGTAGACGGGGAAGTATGGAAAGAGAACAGGCGCTTTATCCTGGGCAGGAACCTGAAAGGCGACGCCAGCACCAGGCACTTTAAAGCGGGTGAGCTGAATCTGGCGGGAGACTTTGATGTGCTGATACCAAAGTCCATCAACAGGCACCGGGTAAAAGGGGCAGGTTCCAGATTCGTGCATGGCGGAGCTTCCCTGCAAGAGGTAGTTATTCCGCTGGTGAAAGTCACCAAGAAGCGCCAGGATACCCTCAAGCAGGTGGATGTGGATGTGATCCAGCAATCCAATAAGATCACTACAAACATCCTGTCCGTGTCTTTCCTGCAGACAGAAGTAGCCACGGATTCTATCCAGCCAAGAACTATACGGGCCGCCATCTTCTCGAATGACGGGGAGTTGCTGAGTGATCAGTTTAGCTATAATTTTGACATAGAGGAGGGCAGTGAGCGCCAGCGTGAGGTAAAGCACCGCTTCCAGCTGAGCAGTAAGGCCAGCGGCAAGTATAAAAACCAAACCGTGAAGCTGGTGCTGGAAGAGCCGGTGGAAGGATCCTCAAAATGGAAGCTTTACAAGGAGTACATGTATACGCTCAACATCTCCTTCTCCAACGATTTTGATGATTTTTAAGGATGAGTACCATTGATCAGCTTCTAAACACGCATTTCTCCGGTAAGGTGGTGCGCAAGGATCTCACTAAACTGGTGAAGGGAAATGCCATTGTGCCTACCTACGTACTGGAGTACCTGCTGGGCCAGTACTGCGCTACGGATGTGGAGGATACAATTGCAGAGGGCGTAGAGAACGTGAAAAACATCATCTCCAGGCACTTTGTGCACCGGGATGAGGCGCAGATGATCAAGTCCACTATCCGGGAAAAAGGCTCTCACCGGATCATCGACAAGGTATCGGTAAAGCTGAATGACCGAAAAGATGTGTACGAGGCCGACTTTGCCAATCTAGGCCTGAACAAGGTGGTTATCAGTGACCTGGTTGTGAAAGACCACAAGAAGCTGCTCTCCAGCGGGGTGTGGTGCATCGTCACCATGGGCTACATGCCATCCGATGAGCGCGACGTGTCGCCCTGGATCATCGATAACCTCAAACCAATCCAAATAGCCAACATTGATGTTGCCGAGTACAAAGCCACCCGCAGGCACTTTTCGAAAGAGGAGTGGATCGATGCGCTGATGCAGTCGATTGGCCTGAACCCAAAGGAGTTTTCTTTCCGCTCTAAGCTCCTCCAGCTCTCCCGATTGATCCCATTCGCTGAGAATAACTACAACCTGATTGAGCTGGGGCCAAAAGGGACGGGTAAATCACACATTTACTCGGAGATGTCGCCGCACGGCATGCTTATTTCCGGAGGCGAAGTCTCCAAAGCCAAGCTTTTCGTGAACAACACTACCGGTGACATTGGCTTGGTGGGCTATTGGGATGTAGTGGCTTATGACGAATTCGCTGGCAAGGATAAGCGGGCGGATCGTGGCCTGGTAGACATCCTGAAGAACTACATGGCCAACAAGTCTTTTTCGAGGGGTACGCAGGTATATGGCGCTTCTGCTTCCATGGTATTTGTCGGTAACACGGATCACTCTGTACCCTACATGCTCAAGCACTCTGACTTATTCGAAGCGCTGCCAAGAGACTATTACGATACCGCTTTCCTGGACAGGATACACGCCTACCTGCCAGGCTGGGAGGTGCAGAAGCTTCGCAACGAGATGTTCACCTCTGACTATGGCTTTATTGTCGATTACCTGGCTGAGGTACTGAAAGAACTGCGCAAAGAGGATCACACACATGCCTACACCGAGTTCTTTGAGCTATCCGACAGCATTACTACCCGTGATAAAACAGCCATTTCCAAGACCTTCTCAGGACTGGTAAAGGTAATCTTTCCGGATGGTAGTTTTGGTAAAGAAGATGCTCAGGAGCTACTGGAGTTTGCTATCGAATGCAGAAGGCGCGTGAAAGAGCAGCTTCATATCATGGATGAGACCTTTGAGAAGGTTGACTTCAGCTATACAGACAAATCCTCTGGCACGAAGAAGGAAGTACAGACGCTGGAAATTATCGAATATGGCGCTAAAGACAAGGCTCCGGAGCCAACGTTTGAAGCAGCATCTGAAAGCGATATAGTAGTAGCAACTAAACCAGAGGTTAAGGAGGCAGAACCGGAAGCAGGTCAAAAGATTATCCGAGATAACCAGACAGGAGTCTCCTATGAGAAACTGTTTGGTAGGCATCTGGCAGGAGCTACTGACATAAAGCTAACAGACCCTTATATCCGGCTGCCGTATCAGCTCCGGAATTTCATGGAATTCACCGCACTGGTCGCTAAAGTAAAAGTAGAGGGGCAGGAAATAAAGCTGCACTTGATCACCAGCAACAACGAAGACTATCTGGAGAATGCGAAAGGAGCCTTTAAAGAAATTATCGACTCGCTGGAGCCATCGGGCATCTTCTTCTCCTTTGAGTTTGATGAAAACATCCATGACCGCTCCATTGAGCTGAATAATGGCTGGAAGATTTTGCTAGGAAGAGGACTGGATATTTTCCAGAAAACTAATGGCAGGTGCGATATAGCGGAGTATTACCAGGAAAAGCGGTTGTGTAAGGCCTGCGAAATTACTTTTCTTTTTGATTCTAAAGTTTAAGCTTATTCAACTATAAGATTGATATTTTAGTTTATCATATGTATTTTGTAAACTTTAAAGTTGTATTTTGAAACTATGTTGTATACATTTGCGTTAAGGAATGGTAAGTAGAGAGGATGTAAAGAGATTCCTTAGCGATTTCCACACAAAGTTGAGCGTATTCAGTATTCTCTTCCGAGATGAGCGAGGAAAAAATAGCAGAGCCTTACTTGAGCTAGAGATTACCCCAACAAGCAGAAGGGAGATTATTGAGGAACTCGAGCTGAATGACTACTGTGAAGGACCGCTGGAGGATACCCTATATGGTGTTGCTCCAATGTGGGTGTTTGGCAAAGTCATACGCAAAAAAGAGGTCTATATTAAGGTTTCCATGGGCCGGCCGGGCTCCAATGTGATTTGTATTTCGTTTCATGTGGCCGAAAAGCCAATGGTGTACCCTTTCAAAAGCAAGTAATATGCAAAGCCCAATAACAGGTAAAGAGATGAAGTTAGTGATGGAGTCGGCAAAATTGCCATTCCGCAAGGAGGAGTTTGAGGTAATGTACCATTATTATTTGTGCGAAGACAGCGGAGAGCAGTTCACTGATGACATACTTGATTCCATCAACCTGAACCAGGTATACAACCAGTACCGTGAAAGATACGGCATCCCGTTTCCAGACGAGATCAAGGAGATCCGGGAGCAGTATGGTGTGTCGGCTAGTAAGATGTCTTTAATCTTGGGATTTGGTGCCAATCAGTATAGACTATATGAGACCGGAGAGATTCCATCCGTAGCTAACGGCCGACTTATCCTAGCCATTAGAGAGCCGGAGGATTTCATAAAGCAGGTGAAGGCAAGCGAGCATTTGCTTAGCCTTTCGGAAACGGAGAAATTTGAGCAGAGAGCTAAAAAGCTTATTGAGCATAGGGAAAAAAATCTTTGGGAATACCTGCTGGTAAGACAGATAACGCATGACGATTTGCCCAGCGAGTACTCAGGTTTTCATAAGCCGGACTTCTATAAGGTGGCCCAGATTATCTCATACTTTAGCCAAACGTTAGGAGTCACCAAGACAAAGCTGAACAAGTTGCTTTTCTACGCGGACTTCGGCTGCTACAAGCGGACCGGTTACTCCATAACGGGTCTTGAGTACAGAGCAATTAAGTTCGGACCGGTGCCTGCCGAATATGACAAGCTGTACGTGAAGTTACAGGAAGATGGCTTGGTTTCCATTGAACAAAGGTCGGTAGCAGACTACGTGGCGGAAAGCTTCTCAGGTTTACAGCCGTTTGATGCTTCCCTATTTAGTGCTGCGGAGCTGTCCGTTATGGAGAAAGTAAGGTCCAATTTTGGGAAAATATCAACCTCTGATCTGGTTGAGATAAGCCATGAGGAAGATGCTTGGATTAAAAACTATGAGGACCGGAAACTAATCAGTTACCAGAAGCACGCTTTTAAACTTAAGCATTTTAGCTGATCCTGCTTCGCCTTCCAGAAAAGCTGTAGCACTGCTTTGTGCTTGTGGAAAGGTGACAAGCACTTTATGGTTTATGACAATATGGCTGTTTATGCTCGTGCCATTTACACCTAAGTGATGGCATATATCTTAGAATAGGGAATTTAAAGAAATATTAATAATATATAGAAATAGGCAAATGTATGGCATGTTTCTTGCTTTAGTACAAAAAAACAAAACCAGCTCATCTATGCTAGCATAGTTTGCTGGTTTCTTTGGGTCAGAATCTTGCAGGATTCTGGAGTGAAGTTAGGGACTTCAATAATGGGAACGCAAAGGTAACAATAAGGTTGCAATTTGCAATACCTCTGAATTCTTCACTTGGTTTAGCCAGCCTGCCCTCCCGGCTATTTTCACTTATAACAGTTGCGGTGCGTTTTTAAGCACCATAGGTCATTCGTCTGCACCTCAATAAAGTCAGGCAAAGGTTTTAGAGCTCTTATATGACGAAACAGTAAAACCTGCATGTTGGAATCAAAACGGTACATGGGCCAGAGACATACATGTATCATGAATTGGCATGGGTGACATCCTTGCATCACGGATACCTGTATCCACAGCTGTGCTGTGGGCAGCTCCGTAACACAGGAGGTATGCTGCATCCTGCCATTTAGGATCTATAAAGCAACGCGTGCTGTCACAGCAATTCTTAGCCATTTAAATGGCCAAGGGATATCCATGCGCCAAGTCGGGCTGTGTGATCTATGGTGATAAATAGCTTTTTAAACGAATTGTTTATGGCAACTAACAAACCGGCCGGGGATGGCCACAGAAACGGAGCCGTAAGAGAGCGCTCCCAGACTTACAACCCGCAAAACGACCGCTGGGTGAAACGTGATTCAAATACTGGTCGCTTCATGGACCAGAAGTCCGATGGTAAGCCTTTTAAGGGTGTGCGTAAGGAAAAATAACCTTGCGAGAGCTGCTGTTGCGCCTATGGGTAACATAGACAGGAGAGCACCGGTTCTCTTGCATTTATTACTCAAGGCACAACAACAGCCTTATCAATGTGTGCTCTCGGGTTTAGGCCAGTTAAAGGGCACTTAGTGTATTTACTTAAATTAAACTTTTTAGCCAATGAAAAAAATTCTATCAATTGACGGCGGCGGTATTCGCGGCATCATACCCGGTCAAGTGCTGGTTGCTCTTGAGGAGAAACTACAGGTAAGGACAGGTAATCCCCAGGCACGCATTGCTGACTACTTTGACTTCTTCGCTGGAACCAGTACAGGCGGCATACTGACCTGTATCAGCCTTTGCCCTTCAAATGGGGACCCTACGAAAGCCAGATTCTCTGCCAAAGAGGCAGTTGACCTCTATGTGGAGAACGGAAAAGAAATTTTCGATGTGAGTATGTGGCAAAATATACACTCAGGTTTCGGCACGATGGACGAGAAATATAACGCTTCGGCTCTTGAGTCCCTGCTGGAAGGCTACTTTGGCGACCTGAGACTGAGCCAGCTGCTGAAACCCTGTCTGATCCCTGCCTACGATATCGAACGGAGAGTTTCTCACTTTTTCGCTCAGCATGACTTCGCGCAGAAGGGGAACGGAGGGGACTTCCTGGTCCGGGACGTGTGCCGTGCCACCTCCGCCGCGCCTACCTATTTTGAGGCAGCCCTAGTCAGGTCATGCAGTGGGATAAGTTACCCATTGGTGGACGGCGGGGTCTTTGCCAACAATCCTGCACTTTGCGCTTACTCGGAGGTGCGCAACGCAGTGGGTAAACCAAGCGCTAAGGACATGTTCATCGTCTCTATAGGCACAGGCAGTGAGCATACGCCCTATAGGTATCCTAATGCAAAGGACTGGGGTGCCATCGGATGGATTCGGCCGGTGATCGACATCATGATGGCAGGTGCCTCCGAAACCACAGACTACCACCTGAAAAAGATATTCTCAGCAGGTGGGCACGGGGACAACTACGTGCGGATCCAACCATCCAGAATGGGGAACGCCAATCTGGAAATGGACGATGCCAGGCAACCAAACATACAGGCATTAGTCGAAGTGGGAATCGAGACGGCGCAGAACTGCTCTCAGGAACTGGACCGAATCGTGGAGGTGCTGCTGCAAAGCTCTGACCCTGTGGAATACGCCCTTCCTCTTTACACTATCAATGAATCAAGATGAGAAAATCATTGAGAGGAACACTATCGTTGTGCGCAGCCGCAATGCTGCTGCTCATAACGAGCTGTGTCACTATCCCCAAGGCCTCCGTTGAGCTCAGCGGTGAGCTGACGCAAATGATCCTGCATGCCCGCGTGTCCCACCTGAGACTGCTGGACCAATACACCCGTCTACAGAAGGACAAGGTGGACAAGTTCATGGAGGAAGATTATGTTCCCTCCTTCACGGCCAATTTTGTTAAAGAGTCTGGAGTCTTAGCTAACATACAGTCTGCCAGCACCGATGAGGAAAAGGGGACAGAAATCATAGAGTTTGCCCAGGCAGCAATTCCGATCATTGATGGACGGAGAAGCTCCATGATGAAAGCCGTTGATGAGATGGACAGACTTATCCGCAGCCAAGTCGAGGCGCATTACCAGGAAATGCTGCATGTGAATCGAGCTTTGACAGCTCATCTGGGATCTGCTGCGGAGGTAGTTGAAACACGGAAGCAGCTACAGCGGCAGCTCAATGTGGACACGGAGAGCTTGATACCCATTGACAAGGTAAACCAGGTAATGGAGAAAATGCTGAAGGCAGGAGCAAAAGCTGAGGACATCCCTAGCCTAGTAAACGATTTCAAGGAAAAAGTAAACAAAGTAACAAATGGCAAAGCCGAATAAGTATGCAGCCGCTGCGCGCAGGGCGCAGCAGCAAACAGATGAGGAGTACCAGGCAATAATCTCTGGCATCACCCGACTTAAGGAGGAGGAAATCGAGGAGCTTTTCCCTGAGAAAGCTGACAAGGAAAAGCTACTGGAGCTGATAGCCCTTGTCAATTCCGGAACAAACGACAACCAGAAAGTCCTTAAACTGAAGGAAAACAGCGAAAAGTTCGGCTCAATAGCCATAAAACTCTTAAAGCTGTTAGTGTAAACCTTTCAAATTCATTATAACACGAAACGTTCTGCAGATGAACACTGCCGGGGAGATCGAGAAGTAATACCTATTATGCCTGTTAAAAGACCAAGAAAAGCCATTCCACAGGGCACGGCAAGAAAACTGTGGGTGAAATCAGCGGGACGTTGTCAGTACCGAGGGTGCAACATTGTGCTGTGGAGGGATTCCTTGATGCAGAAAGATATAAATAAGGCTTATATCTCTCATATCATTGCAGCTAAGGAAGATGGACCACGTGGAGACGAGGAGCTCTCCGAGAAACTTGAGATAGCTTATGAAAACCTTATGCTGCTTTGTGACGAGTGCCACAACAGAATTGATGAAGCCGATCCTAAGAACCATCCGGTAGCGTATCTTCAGGCAATGAAGGCCGAGCATGAGGAAAGGATTGAGGCACTAACCGACATAGATGTAGACAAGAGGAGTCATATTGTTGTCTACCGCGCTAATGTAGGTGAGCATACTCCTGTTCTCAACTTCGAGACCGTGAGAGGGTACTTGCCGCCTGAGCGTTATCCGGCAGCCCCTCACGCCATTGATTTAGGCTTGAGAAACAGTCCGCAGCGAGATAAAGACGACTTTTTTTGGCAGTCAGAGATTAGGAGCTTAGAGACCCTTTTCACCGAGCAGCTAAAGCCAAGGCTGCGTAGGGGAGAAATAGAGCACCTGTCCATTTTTGCCTTTGCGCCGATTCCGCTTCTGGTAAAGCTCGGGACCCTGATCAACGACATCCAGCACGCAGAAGTTCACCAGCCCATACGCAACCCTAAATCGTGGAAATGGCAACCAGATGGTGAATACAGTGATGTCCGCTACTTTGTCCACTCCTCCAAGGAAAAGCAAGCACAGGTGGCCCTAAATTTATCGTTGAGTGCTACTATCACCAACGACAGGATCCACCGAGTGCTTGGGGAGGACGTGGCGATCTTCACCCTCACTACAGAAGAGCCTTTCAATGACTTCCTCAAATGCATGAAACATTTACAGAGCTTTAGCAAAGAGCTCAGGCTTTTGCTGAATCAGATCAAGGCGCAGTACGGCTCTGAGGTGCCCTTGCACGTGTTTCCTGCTATGCCTATTAGCGCAGCGGTGGAGCTAGGCCGCTCCTGGATGCCCAAGGCAGATATGTCCTTGCTGCTGTATGATGAGAACACGGCGGCTGAGGGCTTTAGACAAGTTATTGAAATTCAAAACTACTAACCGAACATGCTATTTCCCTCACCTTTTAAAAAAACAGTAGGCACAGGTCAATTGTTAGAGCAAATCGCCGCTGCCCTTGACATTACAGAGGCACAATATCAAACCGTGGTGGACAGGTATACTGCTGTTGCCAAACACCTGTCGAAAGAAGGCTCCTCCCTTAGTCCTTATAATCCTGACATCAAACCCCAGGGGTCATTTCTGATAGGGACCATGATAAGGCCTCTCATCGAGGATGACGAGCTGGATGTGGACTTGGTCTGCAGGTTAAGCGGAAAAGGAGCAGCCTGGGCTCAGTGGCACTTAAAGCATGCCGTGGGTGGGCAGCTGAAGGCGGATGAAATTTATAAACGCATGCTTGATGAGGAAGGCAACCGGTGCTGGACGCTCGTTTACGCTGAGTCCGCTAAATTTCACATGGACATACTGCCCGCCATCGTAGGCACCGGCCACTATACCTTGCTCGAGAGTTCATTTGCCTCTTTGGACCAAAGCCAGGTGGATCAGCTGGCGCTCCGTATCACGGACAAGCGGCTTGGGAATTACACATCTGACACGAACACGACCAACTGGCTGAAGAGCAATCCATTCGGCTATGCGGCATGGTTCAAGGAAAGGTCGAGAGTTTCTCTGCTAGAGTCCCGCAGCATCAGGGCCTCCGTTGAGCCACTCCCAGTCTACGAAAAGCGAAAAGAGCCCCTGCAGAGGGTAGTTCAGCTTCTTAAAAGGCACAGGGACATCATGTATGGGGGAGACCCATGCAAGCCGATCTCCATCATCATCACAACTCTGGCCGCCAGGGCATATAATAGGGAGGCCGATGTTGCCCTGGCTCTCTCCAACGTGCTCCAGCGCATGGAAAGCTTCATAGAGGAGAGATACAGCCCAGCACTTGACAGGTACATCAAGTGGGTCGGCAACCCTGTTAACCCTGAGGAAAACTTCGCTGACAGGTGGTTTTTAGAGTCAGAAAGGGAGAAGAACTTCTATGAATGGCTCGAGAAAGCCAAAGAGGACTTTGCACTTCTTCTGTCATGCAATCTGACCGAGGCTTACAGATACTCCAAAGAGCTGTTCGGCACCCGATCGGTTAACGAGGCTGTAGAAGAGCTTGGTGTCAAAAACCTGATTACTGAGAGGTACCAGCAGCCATCCTATTTGCTAGCTGTTATAAACGCAGCCCATAGGCAGCAGCCTCAGTGGCCGGTTGTGATTCGCTATAAAGTAGAAATACATGGTCACTACAAAAACAGCAAAGGCAAGCGAGTTACTTTAACAGGGAATAATATTGTGCCTAAATATTGTGACATCTTCTTTGTCGCCTCCACCAACGTTCCTAAACCGTTTGATGTCTATTGGCAGATAGTGAATACAGGCGAAGAGGCAGAGAAGAACAAGGGACTGAGAGGAGGCATTTATCACTCTAGGACACTAGGCAAGGGAGGACTAAACCAGAAAGAGTACTCAAGCTATAAGGGGACACACTGGGCGGAGTGCTTTATCGTGAAAAACGGTGTATGTGTGGCCAGAAGCTATGAGTTCATCGTGAACATAGGTGAATAAGTTAAAGCACGTTTGTTCGTTCAACAGGGCAAAGTGTAAGCTAACAGAGAGATGGAGCGCAAAGTCATTGAATAGGCGCTCAGTCCCAGCCTCAAGCTAAATCAAATCTGAAAAGACGCTATAAAGTGATTAATTTATAAGTTCATAAACAGATGTGCATCATCAAACCTATAATTAGGTATTATGATACGGCATCTCTACAGGCGTTTCATCTTTACAAGCATGGACGGTATTCCAAGAATATTGTATAAATACAGGGATTGGGAAAACTCATTTCATAAAAATTTGTTAATTCAATTTGAGATTTTCCTGGCACCCGCCTGCTCGTTCAATGTTCCTTTTGATGCCTCATTTCCGCTTCGCTATGATCCTAAGGAATTAACCCCGGATAAGATTTTTATAAAGTATGTTCAATTAGCTAAATTGAATTATCCTCATTTCACTGAGAAAGAAATTCACGAGTATGTTTATAAGCACCAGTCTGAAGATTTATTGTTTGACGAGCATCACCTGGCGCGTCACAACGTGGAAAGTCAGGAGAGGTTTGACAGAGCTTTTGGAATCTTGAGCCTATCTGCAAAGCAGGATAATTTCCTGATGTGGTCTCACTACGCAAACTCGCATAAGGGTTTATGTGTCGGTATAGACAGTTCTAAACTCTTTGGCCAGTTAGGGGTAGCGCTCGGAAAGATCAATTAAGTGGAAGAGTTTCCTGCTTTCGGACTATTCGAGGACTATACATCACAGGCATACAAAAGTACGTTCTTCAAGTCCAGGAATTGGGCACATGAGGCTGAATACCGCTTGTTGAAAGGAGATCTGCCCGTATGAAGGCAAAGGAATTTCCAACAAGAGGAAGATACAATAGTGGAGGTAATCTTAGGTTTAAAGATGAGTTTCAACACAAAGAGGGAGATACTGAATCTGGTGCAACATAAGTATCCTGCTGCGGCAGTCTATGATGCTATTCTTCATAAATCCGAGTTTGCAGTGGAATTGATGCAGATCCGTTAGTAGGTTTTGCAAGTGTTGTAAGCTTCATCTTGCTGTATACGCTGTGAGCAAGTATCATCTAAGCAAATGTCTTCAGCCGAGTACTTAATCGGCATGGAGGTATCGCATAACAAGGGGTTAGCGAGAATATACGTTTTTTAACAAAATCCCAGCAAATGTCTTCTCGATGGGATGTGTCACTACTACCTGATATGGATGCGCAATTTTTGTAGCATCTGTAAAGTTCATAAGCTCTGTTGTTTTGAGATCTTAGTCTGATTAGCTAGGCTTTAATCAAAAGCGGAAGTATCAGCGATCACTAGGGGGTGTTACCAGTGGAGAGCATTTGGTACAAGTTCGAATAGTTTCCGGAGGTTGGGAAGCAGAGCAGACTGCCGCTGCATTTCCCGCCATACGGAGATATGCTGCTTCTTGAGCAACTCATTCCTGTATCGGAGAAGAGCACTTTCGGGTTCTTGCTCCCGGGTGGCCAGATAGTAGCTTTTCAGGCGTGCTGCAAAGTCCTGGAAGGCCTCCTCGCGCGCAACGCATAAGGGATCCTTGTTGATTTTCAGGATATCCCGTGTATAAATTGCCCTCGCCTCTTGAACCGGGTTTAATGTGGGTATCGGCTCATATCGAAAAGTATTACTCAAATCCAGGGAAAGATAAGCGAGCGGATCTTCCATTCGTGGATGCAGCAGGGCTTCCTGCCCAGCGGGAGGCAATGTGACAGGGGACTGCCTGTCACGTATCGCATGAGTAAGTTTACCGTTAGCATCCACGACAGCATAAGCGCTGTTTTTAGGGCCATTGCAAGGGCCACATGCGAAGAGGTAGTTGGCCGGATCAAACGCCTGATCCGGGAACCAGCTTTTGGGTCGAATATGTTCTATTTCATCTGCGAGCGAGTCCTCACAGTAATTACAACGCCTGGCGCCTGGGCAATTCTCTTCCAGCGCGCTGCGCACGCGCTGGAAGAGGGCCTTCGGTTTACTCTCCCAAAGCTTATCAGCACGCGACACCTGCATACCGTAGTTTGCCTCTTCGTCTATTTTCTGTTGGAGAGCCTGGAGTGCTGTCTGATCCTCCTCCCCAAGTACAAGCGGGATCTTTAAGTGGATCATATATCTCCCAATAGCTTTTTTATAAAGGCCTCAGAGTCACTGATTGGCAGCGCTGATCGTAATTGATCCCGTACCTGCTCTTCCTCATTTGACAAGCCGACTCGAAGTGCCTTTTCATTAAGAATGGCTAATTTTTTCGCCAATTCCTGACCAGTAGCGGATTGTGTGTGGGCTATACCAAAAACTTCCGTGCTATATGCTTCCAATACATTGCCATAGAGCAGACGGTTAAGTTCGGAACCTTTGACCATGCCCCCTGAGTCATCAGTTCCAGGGACTGGCAGGCGGAAAATAGAGCCTTTTTCAGCAGCCTGGCACACCAGTGGGCTATGTGTGGTGACCAAAAACTGGATGTGAGGGAAATGTCCCGTTAACCAATAGCCGATCTTCTTCTGCCATACAGGGTGCAGGTGTGCATCTATCTCATCGATCAACACCACTCCCGGCACTTTTACATAGATCTTGCCTGTCTCTGGGTCTAGCTCAAAGATCTCCTCCCCATACTGGTTCTCTAGTTGGCGGAGTAGCTCGAAAGTCAGGCTCAGTACGGAACGATAGCCGTCGCTCAACTCATAAATGTTCACCCTGCTTTGACTGGCATCGCAGAAGAAGACACCTTCAGAGGATACATCCTCCAATCGAGTACCGTGAGGCAAAAAGTCAGGTTGGTTGATAAATGCCTTCAATTGGTTCAAGAAATTTGCCGCATGTGACTCCAAGCTGCGGAATTTTAGTTCGCGTAGCCAGTTGAGTGCTTCCCCCAAGGCCACATTCTCCTTGAACAGGGATAAGTGGGCGGCCAGTCTCCTGTGTTTGGGCGCGTCTACCAGTTTCTCGTATTCAAGGTCGCTTCCCGTGAACCGCCTGAACGGACCGAAGCCGGCAGAGAACCACCCGCTGTTATTTCCCCAGATAGTTTGGTAGGAAAAGTCACTCCCGTTCTCCATCGCATTGGACCATGTAGTATTTGTGGTGGAGTTTAAGCCAAAGTCAATCTTCAATAAGTAACTCTGCTGAGGAGGAGTCTCCGCTTCAGCTGGACGAGCGGATAGATCAGTCTCATGGTCTTCATCAAATACTGCGGCCGTGGTGCTCTTAGGCTGCTGTCTTCCGTTTGTGAGGCCGGCAAAACCTGTCGCGATCACGGTTACACGAATGCGCTGACCCAGTGAAGGGTCAATACCGTGACCGAAGATGACCTCGGCTTCCTGACCTGCCTTGTCCTGCATGTACTCCGTGATTTCAACCAGTTCATCCATTTCCAGGTCTGCCTGCTCACCAGACATAATGGACAGCAAGATCTTCTGGGCACCGTAAATGTCAGTGTTGTTAAGCAAAGGAGATGCTAGTGCCTCTTGAGCGGCACGCAGGGCACGGCCCTGGCCCTCTGTGGTTGAAAAACCTATGACTGCAGTACCAGAGTCTTTCATTACAGCCTTTACGTCTTCAAAGTCAACGTTTACATCGGCTGTCACGGTTATGATTTCAGCGATGGCTTTAGCAGCTATCGCAAGGACATGGTCAGCTTTTGAAAAAGCCTCCCGAATGGTCAGGTTACCGTACAGCTCACGCAAGCTTTCGTTGCGTATAACCAGCACGGTGTCACAGTTCTCGCTTAGCGCTCTGATCCCACTTTCCGCAGATGACTGTTTTTTTCTGCCCTCAAAAACAAACGGAGCAGTCACAATGCCTATTGTCAAAATACCAAGTGCTTTGGCAATTTCAGCTATAACGGGAGTGGCGCCCGTACCTGTGCCGCCGCCCATGCCTGCGATGAGAAACAGCATCTTGGTGCCGTCATTGAGCAATGTACGAATTTCCTCCTTGCTTTCGAGCGCAGCGAGCTTGCCTTTTTCAGGGTTCGAGCCTGCACCAAGACCTTTTGTTAAATTAAGGCCAAGCTGTAGTATGTTTGGGATGCTGCTGCTTTTCAAGGCCCGAATATCTGTGTTGCAGATGACATAATCCACATCCCGGATGCCTTGGTGGTACATGTGGTTCACTGCGTTACTGCCACCACCCCCTACACCGATCACCTTGATGCCAGACCTTTTCGAGGTACTGCCGATCTGATCGACTGAATCAGGTTGAAGGGTTATAGAGATACTGGCCTCGCGGGCAGACTGTCGTATCCAGGAACTATAATCCACTAAAAGACCCGAGGAGCGCTCCAACCCGAGCAGGCCTACGGCTAGCGCTCGAAGGAAAGAAGATTTGCCAGAACCGTTGTCCCCCAGAATAACATGCCAACCCGCCGCCTGTCCATCTTCCGGTAGCTTCCAAATGAGTGTTTCAACAGACCTTATATTCTCAAGTTTGACTTCTGTAATCTTCATCTCTATATGGGTTGTAGATTGGGTGTGTAAGCGATGAACCCGCGAATTCCGGCGTATGGCTTAACATGGCATGCAAATTTAGCGGATATTTTGACATGGGGTTATTAATGGCTTCACGGCGGAGCTTCTCAAGTTATTAATAATAACTGAAGTGTGTCTCTGTCTTGTCCAAAGAGTGTACTGTTGCTGGGTAAACCCTATGGACTAAGGTTAAAAGATAACATTACTGCAGCTTCGGCTCAGGGTAGTTCTGAACGTGAGGCACGCTATACTTGGTCGGGATGTAGAAGAGCACCAAAATACCATCGCTTCTCCTACGACCTATACAGTCGTCCGTAATTTAAGCCGAAATGAAGAGTGGGGCTATTTCTATGGCAAATACTAGTTGTGAACCAAACGAGGTAACGGGATTGCTCTTTAAATCAGTTTTTCAAGTTTGTCAAGGAGAAGGTGATCCGTAGCAGAAGTTAAATCAGGTACAATCGAAGAGTACGAAATAATTAAATTGATTGAAGAAGCACAAGGCGAAAAGAATTTGCCTGATTTAAAATGGAAAAACTGAATTGAAAACAAAATTCGCTAACCACACCTATTAACCACACCTATAGTGCATAAATGCACCATAGCCAAACCGTTACCACAAATTAAAAGTATGAGATAAATTATTGTTTCTATACATTTTTGATAGCTGCATTACTGGGCTCATCATGGCCATAGGGAATTTCTTTAGAGTGTTACAGTGCTGGGCCTGGAAAAAGGCCTAGCGCAAGTGGGGCGACAAGAGAAGCTCGGCCGAAAATTGCAGAATGCTCAACTTTCAATGCGAAAGAGGGCTCCGAAGCATTCAAATAATACCTAAAAGAAGATGGCAAAGCTCAAGGTAATTAAAGCTATGCACGTGTACGCCGCCTAGGCCGAGCTAGGATAGCACCAATATATGGACACGCTGCATGCGAGCGTCGAGCAGGGTAAGGAAATTTTTTAAGCAATAACGAGTATACACTTTTTACTTTCTCAATTTGATGATTGTGAATTAAAGCGGTAATTTTGATTAAAGAAAATACTGAAATCCTCAGTAGGAGGAAAATTCGGGTGTCCGCTGTATTTGGGAGTAGTATGCGCTTGATGGTGAATAGGTTATGTGGAAAGTTCGAATCCCTGCATCTCCACTTAGTAACTTATCAAGTAGCATAAAAAGCCCTTAAATCAGCGATTTAAGGGCTTTTTTGTTTTTAGGCACCCGCCTATCCTCTGGTCATTGCAGCTGTTTATACCCCGAGCTTTCCCCAAACTTGAACAACGCATAGCCTTCGCCTTCCTTGTTTTTCTCCACTGCCTGCTGGCGCACCGGTGTTGTGAAAGGCATTTTACCGGTAGGGTTAAATTTCCCGGACACGACATCCAGCGATGCTTTGGAATCTACTCCAAAGGTGGCCGTTATCCCATTGAAACGGGTTCTTATCTGGCCATTATACACTTCATTGATCGCAAAGGGATTGGCATGGTTGATGACCAGCACAGTTGGCTTTTTGGCTGTGAGCGTGTTGACATACTTCATATCCATGGCGCAGGCTGAAAGGTTGACCCGCAGGGGAGAATCGTCCGCAGGGAAAAGCGGCCGGATGGAGGGCTTCAGCCAGAGCAGGATCACATCGGCTTCTGCGGGAGAGGAGACAAAAGTCAGTTCTTCATAGTTTCTCGCGTAGACCTTGCCCGGGCCCGGTGTTATTTTGCCATAGGTCTTGGCATACTCCTCAAAGTATACTTTTGTGTTTTTGGCTGACCTTAGTTGGCCCAGCGTGCCATGGTGTCGGCGGGAGCGGTAGTAGTGCGCCTGATAAAGTGGTGCATCTTATGCTGCGTAATTCCCTTGGTCATACCTACCGTGTTCATCACCGGAAAAGGGAGCGCCCCCCGGTAAACTGGTTTTTGTCGATGATACGCTCAGTGAAGACGGTGCTTGATGACTACTCCCAGGATTTATTTATTCAGGTAATCCAGGATGATTTGTACCTGGGCTTTCACCCCGTTCTGCAAGGCGTTTTCATCCACCGTAAATTTGGGGTTGTGGTTCGCGGCACCCTCACCGATGCCGAGCGTCATGAAACTGACAGGTGCTATTTTCCGGTAGTAGGCAAAATCCTCGCTGGCGGTCATCATCGGGGCATCAAAGACCTTGTCCTTGCCCAGCACGGCTGCCGCGCTCCTTCTGGCTAAGGAGTTCAGGGCTTCATCATTTTGGATGGCCGGGTAGGTAGAGATGTAATCCAGTTCGTAAGTAGCGCCATATGCCTTTGTGATGTTGTCTATGATTTCTTTTATCCTGGTTTCCACCAGCTTCCGGGTATCGTCTGAGGTGGTGCGTATGCTGGCAGCAAGCTCTGCCCTGTCCGCAATCACATTAAAAGCATCACCTGACTGAAATTTACCAATGGTCACCACCGTCATCTCCCCCGGCTCCACATTGCGGGATACGACAGATTGTAACGCGGTGACAATGGCTGCTCCTACCACAACCGGATCAATTCCAAGATGGGGCATCGAACCATGCGATCCCTTCCCGATGATGTGCAGATCGAATACATCCTGGGCAGTCGAGGCAGCGCCTACAGGCAAAATTCCCACATGCCCGGCCGGGAAGTTGGGCAGCACGTGCATTCCGAAAAAGGCATCCACATCCTTCAAAGCTCCAGCATTGATAATATCGACAGCCCCGCCCGGAGGAGTTTCTTCGGCGTGCTGAAAGATAAAGTACACCGTTCCCTTGATCTGGTCCTTCATTTTGGACAGGGTAGAAGCGGTTCCCAGCAGCATTGCCGTATGGGCGTCATGGCCACAGGAGTGCATCACATTTTCTACTTTGGAGCTATACGGCACCCCGCTCTCTTCCTGCATGGGCAAGGCGTCCATGTCAGCCCGAAAGGCAACGGTTTTGCCCGGCTTTGCGCCTTTCAGAATGCCAATAACGCTGGTTTTAGCAGGCCTGATAACTTCGATATTGGGCAAGGACTTGAGTACTTCCTCCACATACTTACTCGTGTTCTCTTCCTGGAAAGAAAGCTCCGGGTTCTGGTGGATATGGCGCCGCCACTGGATAACCTCTTCCGCCGGAACATTCTTTGCCCAGGAGACATTAGGCGTATTGCCGGCTTTTTTTGTTTGTGCATTGAGGGCTCCACTAAGCAGTAGGGCAAGTATGAGTGGTAGTACTTTCTTCATAGCAGTTATTAATAGTTTGGCTCATCTATTCGGTCCGTTCAAAAGAATACGGTTGCACTAAAGTGCCGCCTCCTTCCAGCTTGTACAGCCAAAGGAGAAGGGTGTTTTGGTCAGGTTTACCTATGCTGTACGCTGCTGCTTTACAGTCATAGAAACAAGACCAGGTTGTATAGGGTGATGGTGCTGAAGTTCAGAAGTGTGCAGCTGGTTATACGTTGCACGGTTCATACTTTATACGATGGACCCCTATACTTAACCGTGCTTTTCAGGAATTAAGGTCCAAAGAAATGCCGTCAGTTTATACTTGTATACTTGCAGGTGGAGGCATAAGGCCTGCTTCGCCAAAATAAGAGCGGGATCACTTCGATACCGTGGGCCTAATGCTTTATGACAGGAATCGTTACACATTCAAATTCGCCGGCAGGTTTTTTATAGATAAGCGACCCGGTGAGTTAGCGGAAGCCTGCCAGATAAAGTATAAATCCAATTGAAGTATAAATACACATAAAGTATGAATCCATCAAGTATAAATAAGGGTATGATGGAAGAATAAAATCTCCATCATACCCTCTGAAGTTATGCAGGCATGGCCTGCGGAGCGGGCGCTCCGGGCTTCAAACAGTTTAATGTTCTGCTGCTACAGCCGTGCCTGGTGTTTTGATCAAAGAGCCAAAGAAGATGGCATTGAAGAACAGGCGGTTGGTGCCGTACCAGGTGCCCCGGAAGTTGGGGTTATCGGCAAACAGAATCACACGCCCCTGTCCCTGATCGCTCACGAGCAGCGCCGCCGAGTTCCGAATCTTATCCAGGTTACTTTTCGACACGTAGCCGCTCAGCCATGGATCTTTGGTATACTGCGCCACGGTGCTGTACGGGTTTTTGGCGGGGGAGAGGATGGTGGTACTATTACGGTATACTGGTAGTTTACGACTCGTGAAGCCAAAGCCCAGCGGGTGCGTAATATCCAGGTCTACCTCGTAGATCGAGCCGCCAACAGACTGCGCCCCTTCCGTTGGGGCTGCATCAGCAAAAGCAATGCGCAGTTCCCCATTGGCTGTGTCACGCGCCGCAACCACGTTGCCCTGCGCTATCCCCTGTTTAATGGCCCACTCCGACGCAGACTTGAACGTGATGAGCGTTCCACCCTCCTGCACCCAACGTTTCAGTTTATCAGCCGCTGTTTTACCCAGGCTGTTGTATGCTCCGTTCACCAGCACAATCGTGTTGTAACGGCTCAGGCTGAGGCGCGGGAAGGAACTCAGATCCACTTTGGAGATAGGCATGTGGAGTTCCTGGTCAAGGAGGAACCATACTTCCCCTGCTTCATAAGACGTAACGCCCTGTCCGGTGAGAATCAGTGCCTCCGGCTTTTTCAGCGTCCGGATGTTGTTGCTGCCCAGGTCAATGCCCTGCACGCTCAGGCCAGTCTTCACCGACTCAAACGAGATCTGCTTCTTGGCTGCAACTTCCTGTATCACCTTATAAAGCGAGTCAGCCGAGATTTTCTGGGAAGCCACCGGTATGGTGATAGAACCCGGCTGGTAAGCTTTAGGGCCAGAAGATGTACTGGCCGTAAAGGGTTTGAAAACGGTCTGTGTGATCACACCTCTGTTCTGCAACAGGTATAGCGCGCCGGCTGCATTGTAATCTGCCCAGTCGAGCAGGTAGGCATACCGGGTTTGCTCCGGTACAGTAAAAGCGACAGGAGCAAGTTCGGTTACTCTTTTGCCTGCTGTGGCTTTGGATTTGAGTCCGGCATGCGGCAGGTTATAGGCCAGTGCCAGCGTCCAGGTAGAGGCATCGTAGAACACGCTGTCGTCAAACTCCTTATTCTTGGCAAAGATGGATTCCACCAGCCTGTACTGCGGCTGCTCGGTCGGTACCACATAGGCTTTGCCTTTCTCAAATTTCCTTCCGTCAGCTGTCAGCGGTTTTTCCAGCTCGTATACCTCGATGCGGTGGGCCAGCAGCAGCTCTGTGAACTTGCGCAGGCGGGTAGCATCATGGTTCTCGCCATACACATAAGCCCGCACGCCATTCTTGCGCCCGTCAGCCAGGGCCGACTGGTAGAACTCGCGCTGGTGCCTGAGCAGTGTCTCACGGTTCTCAGCAGAGGCCTTTACCGTAGCCAGCCCGGTAGCCAGGTGGTTGCGAATGGTGAAGGCGAAGGTGAGCACACCGAGCGAGTTCTCCTGCTTGTTGCCGCGGGAACTGGCTTGTTCAAAGGTAATGCCCACGCCGCCCTGAAAATCCGGATAGGTAGAGCCGTAACCGGGGTAGATATTGTCGTACTGCTCTTTGGTGAAGTATAGGGAACCGAGTTCGTCCAGGGCCTCAGCGTGGTACCTGGCCAGCAGCACGTTCAGCCCATCGTAGGTGCTGCGCGGAATCAGGCGGTTTTCGGAGCTGTAAGGCTTGCTTGGCTCAAAGTAGTAGGTGGAGTTGGTCCCCATTTCATGAAAGTCAATAAACACGTTGGGCAACCACTTGTGGTAGAACTCCAGCCGGTTCCTGCTCTCTACATGCGCCAGCGGTAGCCAGTCGCGGTTCAGGTCGAACCAGTAGTGGTTACCGCGCCCTCCAGGCCATACTTCGTTGTGCTCCCGGTCAGCCGGATCGCTTACGGCCGGGTTGCCCTGGTGCATGCTTACCCAATTGGTGTGGCGGTCGCGGCCATCGGGGTTCAGCGCCGGGTCGATGAACACCACTGCCTCCTGCAGGTGCTGCTGCGTTTCCGGGTCCTGGTTGGCAATGAGGTAATAGGCCGTCAGCATCGACACTTCGGTGCTCGACGATTCGTTGCCGTGCACGTTGTAGCCCAGGTGCACCAGCGCGGGCATGTTCGCCATGTCAGGGGCTGCTTTGGCAGGGTCTGTCAGCAGCAGGTGTTCCTGGCGGATCCGCTCCAGCCTGCCATGGTTCTCGGGCGAAGTGATGGTCAGGATGACCTGCGGGCGGTGTTCGTACGTATGGCCGATCGTCTCGATCGTAGCCTTGTCCGATACCCGGGCCAATTCCTCCAGGTAGGCTACCACACGGTCGTAGCGGGTTTGGCGCTCACCGATACCGTAGCCCAGGAAGGCTTCCGGCGTTGGGATGCTCGGGTCAAGGTTTTTAGCCTTCGGGAAGTAATAGCTGTTCTGCGCCAGGGCCGGCAGAACGAGTGCTCCCCAAAGCAGGAGCGTGGATAGAAGACCTTTAGCAGGTTTCCGGGTAAAAAAGTCCATCTGAATAGAAAGGGTAAAGTATGAATGATAATTTCAGGAAGAGGTATGCAAGCGTGTCCTCACAGGTGCATCCTCGCTTTCTGCTCTTTTGTGCTGAGCTGTAGGCAAGGCAACGCGTAGGGCAGGGGCATCCGGAAAGTAGTCAGCCAAAGCGAACAGCGGCTGTGGCAAGTTCAGGAAATGCCGGTGGGCTGCGTGCCGTCGTTTACCTGCTACAACAGCAGGAAAGGGAATAGGACGTAATGCTCAGGAATGAGATGAAGAAACTGGCGCGCCCTGCAAAAGGGCTTTGTGGAATTTTCATGATGCGAAACTTATAGGTCCCAAAATTGGGCAGGATGTAGCACCTGGTTCATCAACTGGTTGCTAGAGGGTCGCGGAGCCTGCTCTCTCACCTCTTCGGTATAAATTCACTGCAAAGGTATACCCACAGGATCCTGATTTGCAAATATTATTTTCACGGACCTCCTCCTGCTGCTACCCAAAGTCCCGCAAAGCCCCGCTTTAACCAGGTGGTAATGTGCTGTGAAAAAGGGCCAAAATCGTGGCTCAGCGGCCACTGCAAAACCATTTTGTGTTTTATTAAGTCACCCGAAAAAGCTTACCCGGGCGAGCTGTTTTAATTTTAGCATTAAAATATTTTTTGCAAAAAGCTTGCATCACTAAAAATCCTGCCCTTACCTTTGTGTCATCTTTATCGAAGATTTATAAAGAAGAGGTGAGAGAGCAGGCTCCACGACCCTCTAGCAACCAGCAGTGCAGACTGAAAAGGTGCTAACTCCTGCCCAATTTTGGGACATATAAATTGAAGCACATGAACACACAGCACACAACTCCAGCTTTTTTATCAACAGCCAAACTTCCTCATGCAGCGCCCGCTGTACGAATGTGCTGTTGCAGCTGTTGTTGCTAATCCTCTTATTTCTCAGGTTTTGCCATGCCTGCACCCGAGCGGTGTAAGGGCAGGTTGTTTACCTGACGCATTCAAATCAATCATTTTTTCAATCCAGACCATGGGAAACCTTCTACCCCAGCTAGTGCTGCGCCTTTATGCGGCAGCCTTTGCACAACGGAATCAGCAGTTGTTGTCCGTCCATATCATCACACCTGCCTGTAGGCGAATGCGCATGCGCAGCTACTGTTGTTAGTGCTGCGCCTTGTACTAATCCAATAATCTACATATAGTTTCTACCCTGACTGCAAGTATGCCAATTGCAGAACAGGGATGCTTTGTCCAAAATTTTATATAAAAATGCTAAATAATAGTTTAAATAGATTCGTGCGCTTACTCCTGTCGCTGGGACTCGTTCTGGTATCAGGTATGGCAGCACTCGCACAGGACGCCGTAACAAAGGGCGTCGTGAAGGATGGCAAGACAGGTGAGCCTTTGATAGGAGCCCGCGTACAGGTAAAAGGCACTGAAAAAGGCACCATAACGGGTGTGGACGGTAGTTTTAACCTGCCGGCAGAAGAAGGACAGACACTGATTATCTCCAGCCTCGGCTATACCCAGCGCGAGGTAAAGGTAGCAGGCGAGTCAGTAAGTATAGTACTGCAGGAAGACACTAAAGCCCTGAGTGAGGTGGTGGTGGTCGGCTACGGAACGCAGTCGCAGCGGGCCGTTTCCAGTGCCGTGACTTCCGTGAACCCAGCCGAGATGAAGGGTATCCCGGCTCCGTCGCCTGACCAGTTGCTGCAGGGCAAGGCCGCCGGCGTGCAAATTGCTGCGGCCAGCGGCACACCGGGAGGAGGCATCTTCGTGCGTATCCGGGGCAATACCTCTATCAACGCCAGCAACGAGCCACTCTACGTGGTAGATGGCGTGTTCATCAACAACCAGTCCCTTTCCGGCCTCAGCCTGGGGGGGCAGACCACGAACCCGCTGGCGGACCTGAACCCGGCTGACATTGAAAGTATAGAAATACTGAAAGACGCGAACGCCACCGCCATTTACGGGGCACGTGGCGCTAACGGGGTGGTGCTCATCACGACCAAGCGCGGCAAAACGAACGCCGGTACCCGAATCAATTTTCAAACCTATGCCGGTATAGCGAAAGCCCCTGAAATTTTTGAGACCGTGAATGGGCCACAGGAGGCGGAGCTGATCAACGAGACCTTTATCAATGATGGTGGTAATCCGGCTTTGGCGCCTTTCCGGCCGAAAAGCGAAGGAGGCCTGGGGTTGCCGGCGGAGCAGACCACTTATTCCCGCATACCGGATGTGTTCCAGACAGCCCTGACACAGAGTTACGACCTGTCGGCTTCCGGTGGCGGGGAGTCGAATCGCTTCTTCCTGGGAGGCGGCTACTTTAAGCAGGAAGGCATCGTAAAGCCGGCAGCCTTCGAGCGCTTCAGCGGCCGTTTCAATTACGATCACCTGGTGAACAATCGCCTCACCATCGGAACCAGCACCACGGTTTCCTACAGCAAGCGCAACCAGAGCCGCAACGACGACAGCGCCCAGGGCGTGATCAACTCAGCCCTGTATGTGCCGACCTATTTGCCGGTATACAACGAGGACGGTTCCTACGCCCGCCACTCGATATTCGATAACCACCTGGCCCTGATCGACAACCTGAATATACAGGGCGAGAGCAACCGGTTGATCAGCAACCTGTATGGCGAGTATGAGCTGCTGGATGGCCTGACATTTAAGTCGAGCTGGAGCCTGGACTACAACAGTTATTCCGACAAGGTATACAACAACTCGCAGATCAGCGTGGGCCTGCCAGCCGGTAACGCCAGCCGCACGGACACCCGCATGATTACCCTGTTAAACGAGCAGTTGCTGACCTATAACAAGCACTTCGGCAACGACCACTTCCTGAACGTGCTCCTGGGGAACACCGTGCAGCAGACAAAGTATAACACGCTGTCGCTGACCGGGCGCAATTTCCCGAGCGATGTTTTCCAGGAGATCGCTTCCTCATCCCTGCAGACCGGTTCCACCAACTCCAGTCAGAACGGCCTGGTTTCTTTCTTCTCCAGAGCAGGCTATACTTTTAAAGACAAGTATAGCGTGGACGGCAGTGTGCGTGCCGATGCCTCTTCCCGCTTCGGCGCCGCAAACCGCTGGGGTGTCTTCCCGTCGCTGGGCGCTTCCTGGATTGTCTCGGAGGAGGCCTTTGCCCGGGACCTGCCCTTCAACCTGATCAAGCTGCGCGCTAACATCGGTGTGACCGGTAACCAGAACGGCATCAACGACTTCGCCTCCCTTGGTTTGTGGAGAGCAGGCCGTAACTACGACGGGTTGCCGGGCATCAGCCACCAGCAACTGGCCAATCCGGACCTGAAGTGGGAGACTACCCGCCAGTGGAACGTGGGGCTGGACCTGGGCCTGCTGCAGAACCGCCTGAAGCTGGAGGTCAACTACTATAACAAGTATACCAAAGACCTGCTGCTGGAAGTGCCGGTGGCCGCCAAGTCAGGCTTCAGCAGCGTGTTTGAGAACCTGGGCGAAATCAGCAACAAGGGGGTGGAACTGAATATTTCTTCCACGAACATAGCGCGTGAGGACTTCACCTGGACCTCCAGCCTGAACCTGGCCCGCAACGTGAACCGCATCGAGAAGCTGCCTATCCCGATCAACCAGCACTCACGCGACTGGATACGCATGGAAGAGGGCGGCTCCGTGTATGATTTCTGGGTATACAAGCAGCTGTATGTGGACCCGCAGACAGGCGACGCCGTGTATGATGACGTGGATGGAAACGGGGCGATCACGGTGGCAGACCGTCAGATCGTGGCTAATGCGTCACCGGATTTCTTCGGTGGCCTGAACAACCAGATCAACTTTAAGCGCTTTGATTTTGGAGCCCTGCTCTACTTCGAGTACGGCAACGACATCCTGAACCTGAACCGCTTCTTTATGGAGCACGGGGGCACCCGCAACGGATCCATTACCTACCTGCCGGGACAGCTGGACAGGTGGCAGCAGCCGGGCGACATGACCGATGTGCCACGCCTGACCAGAACGGGCAACAACTACAACCTGCCCAACAGCCGCTACATCGAGGATGGTTCTTTCCTGCGCCTGCGCTCTGTGACCCTGGGCTATACGGTGCCAGCTGAGCTGCTGAGCAGGTACAAGGTATCAAACCTGCGCCTGTATGTATCCGGCACCAACCTATGGACCCTGACCAACTACAGTGGCCTGGACCCGGAAGTGAACGTGGCGGGCAACAACCAGAACGTGCGCGGCATCGACCACGCGGTGGTGCCACAGCCCCGCTCGTTCCAGGCAGGACTAAATGTAACTTTCTAACCATCGATTATCATGAAGCATATTTTCTATAACTACAAGGTACTGGCACTGGCTATACTTGTATCGCTCTCCAGCTGCGGCGACATTCTGGAACCACAGCCGCGCCTCGATATTTCCTCCGAATCAGCCATTACGGACAAGCGCGGGGCAGAGGCTGCGTTATTGGGTGCCTACAGCGAACTGCAAAGCAACAACTACTACGGTTTTGCCTATCCGGCTCTGGCTTACCTGTCAGCCGATGGCGTGGACTGGTCTGGCTCCTACAATTTTTACCAGCAGTTCGATCTGAACGCGATCCCTTCCGAGAACAGCTCCATCAAGTCCGTGTGGAGCCAGATCTACCGGGTGGTGAATGTGTCCAATAACCTGATTGAAAAGGTGCCTGGCATTCAGGACCGGAACCTGACGGAGGTGCAGCGACAGAAGCTGTTGGGCGAGGCCTATTTCCTGCGGGCACTGGCATACTTTGACCTGGGCCGCGCCTGGGGCGGCGTGCCGCTGGTGTTGCAGCCAACCGTTGATAAGAACAGCGGGAAAGGCATCGGGCGTGCCACACTGGAGCAGACCTACGGGCAAGTGCTGGCAGACCTGGAGCAGGCAGAAGAACTTCTGCCTACGCTCACGGTTCGCTCCAGAGCATCTAAGGAAGCTGTTTGGGCGCTGAAAGCCAGGTTATACTTGTACCAGCAGAACTGGGAGAAGGCAGAGGAGTACGCTACCCTGGTGATCAACAGCGGCAAGGCGAGCCTGGTGCAACCGTACAGCGCTTTTTATACAGACAAACTGACAGAGGAGAGCATCCTGGAGCTGGCGTACGACAACGCCGACCGCAACTCTCACGCCAACTACTGGCTGACCAGCAGCCGTGGTGGCCGCTACGAGTGGAAGCCATCGGCCAGCATCACCCAGGATCTGCTGAACCCGGCAATCGGCGGTTCCCGTAGCGCCCTGATCGGATCGCAGGTGAACGGTGGCACCGAGACCATTTACGGACAGAAGTATACAAAAGTAGCAACGGGAGAGGATGGAGCTTTTATCCTCCGGGTGGCGGAGCAGTACCTGATCCGTGCTGAAGCGAGGCTGAAGCAGAACAACCTGCCAGGCGGGCTGGCTGACCTGAACGAAGTGCGCGCACGGGCTGAGTTGCAGCCATTGGTTATACTTGACCTGCAGGCGGCGCTGCTGGCTGTAGAGCAGGAGCGCAGGGTAGAGCTGGCATTCGAGGGCCATCGCTGGTTTGACCTCATCCGCACGGACAGGGCAGAGGAGGTGCTGGGTATAAAGGACCGCAACAAGCTGCTTTTCCCTATTCCGAACAGCGAGCTACTGGCAGATCCGGACCTGGGGCCGGAAGACCAGAACCCGGGTTACTAACCCGATCGGCAAATGCTGCTCGTATGAAAGAGGGCGAGAGGACAGGGGCGTTTCCCCGTTCTTTCGCCCTCTTATACTTTAGAAGCAACCAGCCCCTTGTAGGCCCTGGCAGCGTTGCGGCACTGTTATTGTCATCGGTAAGTCTGCTGGTTTCGGTCCGGGGGCAGGCTGCTGTACTCTCGAACCCTTGCTCCCTGGCAGAGCAATGCACAGTGGTGTTTTCACGGGTTGTACAATTAACACACGACCAGGTATCTGCCTTAGGGTAAGGGCGAAATGAAAGTGTCCGGCCATCCTGGAAGGTATAGGACGCTATAGCAACCGGGAGTCACTCTGTTGATGCTCCTTGCGATTCGAATAATAAATTATACTTTTACCTCAGGGCCGGGGAAGTCTCCGGAGACTGTATTAAAAGTATGATCACAACAATTTTTGTATTCAAATATCGTATATTAAAACATATAGAAGTATAGATCCATGAAGAAACTACTATTCCTTTTGACGCTCCTTATTACAACTGCCGCTCATGCACAGGATTGGCCTAACCTGAACAAGTATAAGGCCTCCAACGAGGAAATCATTGCTTCCTCCAAATATCCCAAAGCCGTATTTATGGGCAATTCGATCACGGAGGGGTGGTGGCAGCAGCGCCCGGAGTTTTTTGCCAAGCATGATCTTGTAGGGAGAGGAATAGGAGGGCAGACCACGCCTCAAATGCTGGTACGGTTCACCCCGGATGTGATCGACCTGAAGCCTAAAGTAGTGGTTATCCTGGCCGGGACAAATGATATTGCCGGAAATACAGGCCCTTCCTCTGTGAAGATGATCACCGATAACCTGGCGGCTATGGCGCAGCTGGCAAAAGCAAACGGCATCAAGGTGGTGTTGAGTTCCATACTACCGGTAAAGGAGTATCCGTGGAGTAAAGACGCTGACGCGGTCGGGATGATAGCGCAGGTGAACGCGTGGATGAAGCAGTATGCTGCAGAGCAGGGATTTGTGTACCTGGATTATTTCCCCCAGATGGCAGACGAGGAGCAGGGGCTAAAAAAGGTATACTCCGGCGATGGCGTGCACCCGAACCTGGAAGGCTATGCCGTGATGGAGCCGCTGGTGTTGAAGGCGGTTGAAGATGCGCTGCAACAAGGCAAGGAGAACTCCGGGAAAAAGAAAGCCCACAGGAGCAAGAAAAAATAAGCTTTTTCCCTTCCTGAAGACGGACCAGCCTTAGGAGCTGTCGCAACGGCAGCAAATATCTCGTTCTCACCATGGATGGATTTATACTATAGCCAGCTCAATTATACAGTTTAAAAGCTCCCGCTCGCTACTGGTGGGCGGGAGCTTTTTTAGGAAACCCCGGTGCCCTGTTTATACTTTAGCCATACTTTTATACTTGAATTTATACTTGTAGGCAAACAGGCGGGGCACCACCAGGCAACTCACCTCCCGAAGGGCACCCGGAACGAGGGCCCTTGTAAGTATAAAAGGCTGATTGATTATCAGTATTATACTTTTATCGCTAACTGCTTACCGAATTTGAAACCCATACGACCTTCCATAAAAGACATTGCCGCTCATCTGAATGTCTCCGTGACCACCGTCTCCTTTGTTTTGAACGGCAAGGGGCCGGAGATGCGCATTTCAGAGGAAGTGATCCAAAAGATCCTCGGCTACGCCCGGGAGATCAACTATAGGCCCAATCAACTGGCACAAAGCCTTCGCACCGGCAAGACCAATGTCATCGTTTTTATGGTCGAGGATATCTCTAACCCCTTCTTCGCCCGGCTGGCCCGCATCATCGAAGTCATCGCCTACCAGAAAGGCTACAAGGTTATCTTTTGCAGCAACGAGAACGACGACCGGCACACCGGGGAGCTCCTTCAGGTGTTCCGGGATCAGCAGGTAACCGGCTATATCATCATCCCTTCGGCAGGGGCCAAAAAGCAGATCAAGGCCCTGCTCCAGGAGGGCGTCCCCGTGATCCTCTTCGACCGTTACTTCCCCGAGCTGGAAACGAATTATGTGGTGATAGACAATGAGAACGCCACTTACCAGGCAACAAAACACCTCATCGGGAATGGCTACAGGAAGATTGGATTTGTAACGATTGCCGCCAGCCAAACCCAGATGGTGGACCGCTTAAAGGGATATAAAAAGGCGGTGAAAGAGGCAAAATTGAGAAGCCGGGTGCTGGAGTTGCCCTTCGGGGAAGATGCTTCGGAAGGTGAGGAGCATATGCGGAAGTTTTTTGAGGCTAACCCGGACCTGGATGCTGTTTTCTTTGCCACCAACTACCTGGCCCAGCAGGGCTTGCTGGTAATGCGGGAGCATTTCCCCGGCAAGCTGCACGCGTGGGGGATTATGAGCTTCGATGACAATGAGTTTTTCCGGATCCATACACCCTCTATTTCGGCGGTAGCCCAGCCGCTGGAAGAAATTGGCAGCAAGCTGATGGAGATCATGCTGGATTTACTGAAAAATGAGAAGAAAGCCCTGCACCAGGTGGTGCTGACGGCCAGGCTGCAGGAGCGGGACTCCTCGCAGCAGAAGGATGTCAAGAGCCTTTGATCGTGTTTGATGCCGCATCCATAGCTTCCTGCCGCGAATCCGGGAAGAGTGTAAGTAATTACTTTCTTCGTCCTTGTAAAGCTGTAATCTGTGGGTGGAAATAACTTCATATTTGCAAATGGGTATTTTTTTCGCTTTTTTGCTAAAACGATTTAGGAATACGGTATGATCAAGAGTTCCCTCAAGGTTTTAGGAATTGTATGCAGCTTTATGCTGGGCAGCTGCGCTACCATGCAGAAAGCCGCCATAGAACCGGTAGACCAGGTTAATCCCTACATGGGAAATATAAGTCACCTGCTGGTGCCAACCTACCCTACCATGCACCTGCCGAACGGCATGCTCCGGGTATACCCCGAACGAAACGACTATACGGGCGTGCGCCTTCGCGGCCTTCCTGTGGCCGTTACCAGCCACCGCGGGAGCTCCGCCTTCAGCCTGAACCCCTACCAGGGGCCTGCATCAGGGTTGAGATCGGTTATCAAGTATAGCTACGATCAGGAGAAGATCACCCCTTATTCCTATTCCGTTTACCTCGATGAGCAGGAGATGGACGTCCGCTACGGCCTTGCCTCACAGGCCGCTCTCTATGAAATCGACTTTGGGCGCCGGGAAGACTCATACCTGGTGATCAGCTCCAGGCAGGGGGAAATAAAGTGGGATGGGGAAGCACTTTCCGGTTACCAGGAGCTGGCAAACAACACACGCATTTATGTTTACATAGCGCCTGAGACGCAGCCTTCGAAAGTATCTGTGTTGCAGGAAGGAAAGCTTTCTGCCGGAACTGCTGCTACTGGCCGCGAAGCCAGTATGGTACTGGAATATCCTGCCTCCCAGCAATCGCTGAGGGTTCGTTATGGCATTTCCTTTATTGATGCCGCCCAGGCCAAACAAAATATGCAGCGCGAGGTAGCCGGCAAAAGTATAGCCGAGTTACAGAACCAGGCGCGTAAACAGTGGAACGAGGCACTCGGGAAGATCAGCATTGAAGGTGGCTCTGCGGATGAACGCATGGTTTTTTATACTTCGTTATACCGTACGTTTGAGCGACCGGTGAACATCACGGAAGATGGCCGGTACTTCAGTGCATTCGATGGCAAAGTGCACCAAACGGAGCGCAATTTCTACACCGACGACTGGATCTGGGATTCTTACCGGGCGCACCACCCGCTGAACGTGCTCATCGATCCGGCTAAAGAGGAGGATATCCTGCATTCCTTCGTGCTGATGGCCCGGCAAATGGACAGGTTCTGGCTGCCCACTTTCCCGGAGATCACCGGCGACAGCAGGCGCATGAATTCTAATCATGGCGTGGCAACCCTGCTCGACGCCTGGCAGAAAGGCCTGCGCAACTTTGATCTGAAGGCAGGCTACGAGGCTGCCAAAAACGCGATCACAGAGAAAACACTGGCTCCCTGGTCGGCAGCGCCTGCCGGAGAACTGGACCGTTTTTATAAAGAAAAAGGCTTTATCCCGGCTCTCAGGCCCGGAGAGGGGGAATATATCCCGGAGGTGAATTCCTTTGAGCGCCGTCAGGCCATTGCTGTAACGCTGGGAACCGCCTACGACCAGTGGGCGTTGGCAGGAATTGCCGATGAACTTGGTTACGCCGCCGACGCGAAGTATTTTAAGGAGAAATCTTACAACTATAGAAACCTGTTTAATCCGAAAACGGGGTTTTTCCATCCGAAGGACTCAGCCGGAAACTTCATCGAGCCTTTTGATTACAAATTCGCTGGCGGCATGGGTGCCCGTGATTATTATGGGGAGAACAATGCCTGGACTTACCAGTGGGACGTGCAGCACAACGTAGCCGACCTGATCTCCCTGATGGGGGGACGCGAAGCTTTCCTGAAGAACCTGGACCAGCTGTTTGAGGAGCCGCTGGGCAGGAGCAAGTTTGACTTTTACGCCCAGTTACCCGATCAGACGGGCAACGTGGGGCAGTTCTCCATGGCCAATGAGCCTTCCCTCCACATTCCATACTTGTACAACTATGCAGGCCAGCCTTGGAAAACCCAGAAGATGATCCGCTTCCTGGTGGATACCTGGTTCCGGAACGACCTGATGGGGGTGCCTGGTGATGAAGACGGGGGAGGGATGTCTGCCTTTGTAGTCTTCTCGCAGCTTGGCTTCTACCCGGTAACGCCCGGCATGCCGGTTTATAACATCGGCAGCCCGGTGTTTGAGAAGGCGGTTGTGGATCTGGGGAATGGAAAGGAGTTCCGAATCATTGCTAAAAACTATGATCCGGAGCACAAGTACATCCAGTCGGCGCGCCTGAACGGGAAAGAGTGGAACAAGCCGTGGTTCTCGCATGAAGACATCAGCAACGGTGGGGAACTGGAACTGACCATGGGGCTAAAGCCTAATAAGAATTGGGGAACCGCTGTGGAAGCAGCTCCGCCTTCCTTGAAATAATGCGAAAACCGGCTTTTTATACTTTCATAATAGTACTCCTGCTGGGCATGGGCTTTCCGGCCTACGCCCGGCAGGAGCGGGACCTGGTGGCGTATGTGAATACCCTGCAAGGCACCAACTCGTCTTTCAAGCTCACCTACGGCAATACCTATCCTACCACGGCTTTGCCTTTTGGCATGCACACCTGGACCCCGCAGACCGGAAAGAACGGCAATGGCTGGAAATACCAGTATGCCAAGGATTCGATCCGGGGTTTTCAGCAGGCACACCAATGCAGCTCCTGGAGCGGAGACTACGCGGTTTTTTCACTCATGCCGGTTGTAGGGGAGTTGAAACTGCACGAAGAAGAGCGCGCTACCCGGTTCAGCCACGCTAACGAACTAGGCAAGCCCCACTACTATAAGGTCACTCTTGACAACCAGATCACCACGGAGATTTCCCCTACTGAACGTGGTGCTCACCTGCGCTTCAGCTTTCCTGAAGGAGCGAGATCATACTTAGTACTGGATGGCTACAACGGCCTCAGTTCCGTAAAGATCGACCCGGACAACAACCGCATTACCGGCTATGTTTCCAACGGCCGGCTGGTCGGGAAGCTGCTGAATTATTTTGTCATCGAGTTTGATCAGCCTTTTAAAGCCTACGGCACCTGGGACAACCGCAAAGGTGGGCAGTGGCCTGGAGAAACCGCTGCAGAAGGGAAAGGTGTTGGCGCTTATCTCGAGTTCGCTTCAGGAAAAAAAGTACAAGCCCGGACCGCCTCCTCTTATGTTAGTCTGCAGCAGGCCAGGCTTACCCTGGAACAGGAGCTCGGGAAACACACGGCTCTGGAGGACACCAGAGAGGCAGCCCGTAAAGTATGGAACAAGCAACTGGGGAAGGTGGTCGTGGAAGGCGGCACAGAAGAGCAGCTGCGCACCTTTTACTCCACCCTATTCCGGGCCAACCTGTTTTCCCGCAAGTTCTATGAAGTGAATGCAGCCGGAGAGCCGTATTATTTCAGCCCCTATGACCTGAAACTTCACGAAGGATATCTTTTTACCGATACCGGCTTCTGGGATACCTTCAGGGCGCAATTCCCCCTCAACACCATTTTGCACCCCACCCAGCACGGGCGCTACATGGCCGCCTTGCTGGATGTGCAGGAGCAAAGCGGCTGGCTGCCGAGCTGGTCTTTCCCGCATGAGAACGGCGGCATGATCGGGAACCACGCCATAACATTGCTTACCGATGCCTGGGTGAAGGGCATCCGCACTTTCGATCCGCAAAAGGCACTGGAAGCATACTACCACACGGCTACCAACAAAGGTCCCTGGGGGCCTTCGAACGGGCGGGAAGGCTGGCAGGAATATTACACCTTAGGGTATGTTCCCTATCCAAAGTATGAAGAAGGCACCGCCAAGACCCTGGAGTATGCCTACGACGATTTCACCGGCTACCAATTGGCTAAGATGACCGACAATGCCTTTTACCAAGGCGTCTTCGAGCGCCAGATGTATAATTACCGCTACGTGTTCGATCCTGCAACAGGCTTTATGCGTGGGCGTCAGGCTAATGGCAAATGGAACCCGGACTTTGACCCTTTCGAATGGGGAGGCCCCTTTACCGAAGCGAATGCCTGGCACTACCTCTGGTCAGTCTTCCACGATGTGCAGGGGCTGATCGGCTTGCTTGGCGGGGAGGAGCGGTTTGTGAGCAAGCTGGATTCGGTATTTTCCTCACCCAATACGGTAAACACGGGCTCCTATGGCTACATGATACACGAGATGACGGAAATGCAGCTGGCCAATATGGGCCAGTACGCGCACGGAAACCAGCCGATCCAGCACATGATCTATCTCTATAACTATGCCGGGCAGCCCTGGAAGGCGCAGTACTGGGCACGGCAGGTGATGGAGCGCCTGTACAATTCCACCGAGAACGGCTACCCCGGAGACGAGGACCAGGGACAGACATCTTCCTGGTATGTGCTGAGTGCCTTAGGCTTTTACAGTGTGACGCCGGGTACGGACGAGTATGTGCTGGGGAGTCCGGTTTTCAGGAAAGCGACCATTAACCTGGAAAACGGGAAACAATTTATCGTTGAGGCGGAAGGAAACAGCAAGGAGAACGTGTACATCCGGTCGGCCAGGTTAAACGGGAAAGCCTATTCGAAGAACTACATCCGGCATGCGGATATCGTGGATGGGGGGCACCTGAAGTATAAAATGAGCAGCAAACCCAACAAGTCGAGAGGGACCAAAGAAAGCGACAAGCCATACTCTGTTTCCCGTTGAGGTGAGGTTCAAATAGAAGTATAAAATCAAGCTTATAACCAGAGCTGCCATAGCAGAAGAAAGTGAAATAAGGAATCATATGAAAAGAAGAAACTTTATACAGAATGCAGCCCTTGCCGGAGGTTTTGTCATGCTGGACCCTTTGTCAGCCGTTGGGGCGCCGTCGCTGACCGATATTCTTTCCAAGCGTTTTCCGGAGGTGAGAACCCCGGAGGCGAAGCGTCATTTCAGCAGCAAGGTGATCGAGAAAGCCATTAAGGAGTTCGGCAAAAAGGTAAAGGACGAGGAACTGGCCTGGCTATTCAATAACTGCTTCCCTAACACGCTGGATACCACCGTTACCTATTCCGAAAAGAACGGCCGCCCGGATACCTATGTGATCACCGGCGACATCGACGCGATGTGGCTGCGCGACAGTTCGGCGCAAGTATGGCCCTACCTGCCGTTTACCAAGAAAGACAAGAACCTCAAGAACCTGATCGCGGGAGTCATCAACCGGCAGACCAGCTACGTCCTGAAGGACCCTTACGCAAACGCCTTCTACAACGATCCGACCCAGACAGGCCATTGGGTGAAAGACATCACCGACATGCAACCGGGCGTACACGAGCGCAAGTGGGAGATCGACTCCCTGTGCTACCCGATCCGCCTGGGCTACGGCTACTGGAAAACCACCGGAGATACGTCGCCTTTCAATGAGGACTGGCAAAACGCCATCAAGCTGATCCTGAAAACCTTTAAAAACCAGCAGCTGAAGGATGGGAAGGGTGACTATTCTTTTCAGCGGGAAACGGCCTCAGGTACCGATACCAGGGCGCTGCAAGGCTATGGTTATCCTGTCAAGCCGGTGGGGCTGATCGCTTCGGCTTTCCGGCCAAGCGATGATGCCACGGTGTTCTCCTTCCTGGTGCCCTCCAACTTCTTTGCCGTGGTTAGTTTGCAGCAGGCGGCCGAGATGATGACGGAGCTTGCCAAGGACAAGGCAACGGCTGACGAGTTAAAACAGCTGAGTGATGAGGTGAAAGTAGCCCTGCAAAACCATGCGGTGGTGAATCACCCTAACCACGGGAAAATCTATGCCTTTGAGGTGGACGGCTATGGCAACCATTTGCTGATGGATGACGCCAATGTTCCGAGCTTACTGTCCCTCCCATACCTGGGCGCTGTGGATAGCGAAGATCCTATTTACAAGAATACCCGCCGCTTTATACTTTCCCTGGACAACCCTTTCTTCTTTAAGGGCAAAGTCGCGGAAGGCATTGGTGGGCCTCACATTGCGGTCGATACGATCTGGCACATGTCCATCATCGTGCAGGCCTTGACCACTAAGGATGAGAAGGAAATCCAGAAGTGCATCGGTATGCTGAAGTCGACCCACGCGGGCACCGGGTTCATGCACGAGGCCTTCCACAAGGACGATGCCTCGCAATTTACGCGTAAGTGGTTTGCCTGGGCGAACACCTTATTTGGGGAGCTGCTCTGGAAGACGTACCAGGAAAAACCGCAATTGCTATAGGGAGAGTGGCTGTGGTCAGAATAAGTATGCTACAGCTAAATCAGAATGGATGAATGACAAAAGATAGGAAGATTGCCCTGGGAGTTGATATCGGGGGAAGCCACATTACGGCGGCGGCAGTGTGTCTGGACCAGTTCGAGGTCATTCCCGGCACCAGCATCAACCAGAAGCTTGATAGCAAGGCTTCGAAAGAAGCTATTTTGGAAGCCTGGGCCGGTACGATCCGGGAGGCGCTAAGCCACCGTGCATGTAATGAAAGTATGGAGCTTGCCGGCATTGGTATTGCCATGCCAGGTCCGTTCGATTACCCGAACGGTGTCGCGATGTTTGCCGGGAACGATAAGTATGAATGCCTTTATAGGGTGGACGTTCGCAAACCGTTGAGTGCGTTGATCAACATCCCGGAGGAGAAGATTCACTTCTTCAACGACGCCTCTTCCTTTGCGGTGGGCGCTGCCCTACAGCAGCAGGTGCTTCATAAAAGAACTGTGGCCCTCACCCTGGGCACCGGCTTTGGAGCAGCATTCCTGCTAAATGCCCTGCCCACGATCGAAGACGCGCTGATTCCGGAGAACGGGTGCCTGTGGGATAAGGAGTTTAAAGACGGCATTGCCGATGATTACTTTTCTACCCGCTGGTTTGTGCGTAAGTATAGGGCCATGACAGGAGAGACCCATACCGGCGTGCGGGAAATTGTGGCCTCACATAGTGAAGCAAAGCATGAGGTTTTCCAGGAGTTTGTGGAAAACCTGACCGTATTCCTGTCGCCGCACCTGGAGAAATTTAACGCGGAGGCGCTTTTGATCGGCGGGAACATCGCCAGATCACACCACCTTTTCGTGGAGGCATTGAGGGACACGCTGGGCGTGCCGCTTGGGCTGCAAATTGAGATTGTGGAGGACACCGAGAACTGTAACATGCTGGGCGCCTCACATTTGATGAAGCTGGATTACTGGAAGCAACAAGCGGCATTAAAGGCGTTCTTTTAAGGTTGGCTATACTTGTGGAACTGGCCTGTGCTAAAACAGACCTAACGTATTAAGGACCTGTTCGGTGAATCCGGGCAGGTCCTTATACTTTGTATAGTCACCTTAGTTTATACTTTAGTCCATACTTTCATACTTTATACTTCAGCCTATACTTATACTTCCTGGCTTTGCCCATGCTTTTATACTTTTAGCTACACCGCAGTGCGCGTGCCAAAGGTGTTCTAAATTCATACTTTCTGGTGATACTTTAGGCCGGTCCCGGGAGCAGAGTGTTCCTTTCGCTAGCTGCAAAGGTTTACTTCTTTAACTGACTTATACTTCTATACTTCCCATTGGCAGCCTCTGTCTGCTTGCTTATCCAAAGATGTCCCTTACCTGGCGTCAGGCGGTGCCGGATACTCCATGAATTCCTGAACGAAGGGGCTTATACTTTCAAATCCCTCCGGGGCTGGTCGGGTGCTGAGGGCGCGCAAGAACCAATCTGGCATCTGTATAACCTCACGATTTAAATGAATTTAATAGGGTTGAGTGGTTGATTACTATTATGTCAAACTGCTCCCTGAAATTCAGGTATCTCCCCTGTCGGGCCCGGCCTGACGAAGATCCTTCCACCGGACGGGGAGGGTGCTGCCCCGGCACTGTGGAGACTCACTCACTTTGGGATGGCCTTACTTCCATCAGATTCTCCAAAAGCCTGCCTTGGCATAGTATAATTGGGGCAGTCGCGCGCAGGCGGCAGCGGCAGGGCGTAGACGCCAGATTTGTATGGTAATATGACGGAAATTGCCCGCTGCCAGGCCTCATTTGGGAGCTGGTTACAGGCTGCCAGCCGGATATGTTTTTGGCCTCAGGAGGCCTCTAAGTGAGTACTAGCTCGCTTTATATATTTTATCAGCGATTTTCTAATATTTTGGTTGCATTTTACTAAAACGTTTTAGTACATTTGATTCTGTTGTGGAGCGATGCTTTTCAGCCACTTAGGGTTGATGCAAGGCCATAAAGGTTCAAAGTTCAATTAACATCCAAAAGTTATGACAGATATTTACTTTAACAGGCGTTTGCGCAAGGGATGGCGGTTGGTGTCTCTCGCTGCTCTCTTACCGCTCTTCCCTTCTCAGGCAAGTGCTACGTTCTACAAAGCGCCCGAAAGCGGTTTAGTCCTTGCATCCGTTCAGGACCGGACAACAGTTACGGGCAAAATAACAGACGACCAGGGGGTGTTACTTCCGGGTGCCAGCATCGTGGAGAAAGGAACTACAAACGGTGTAACGTCCGATTCCGATGGCAATTTCACCATTCGGGTGGGGCAGAGCGCCGTACTGGTTGTCACATACCTGGGGTATAAGCCACAGGAGGTAAACGTTTCCGGCCGAACTAACGTGACTGTTGCTCTGGAATTAGATGCAACCGGCCTGGGAGAGGTTGAGGTGGTTGCGGTTGGATACGGAACCCAGAAAAAGGAAAACCTGACGTCGGCTATTTCTACCATCAAAGCCGAGGACATCACCACCACTACCAGTTCGAGCCTGGCGCAGAGCCTTCAGGGAAAGGTCCCGGGACTGCAGATCCGCCAGCAGGACGGGGAGCCGGGTAGCTTTTCATCTTCCATCAATATCCGTGGGTTCGGGGAGCCGCTCTACGTGATCGACGGGATTGTGCGGGACGGAGGGGTAGAGTTCCAGCAGCTTAACCCGAACGATATCGAGAGCATCACCATCCTCAAGGATGCCTCTGCTGCCATCTACGGCCTGAACGCTGCCAACGGCGTTATCCTGGTAACCACCAAGAAAGGTGTTATCGGGAAGCCCACCTTTAACTATAATGGTACCGTAGGTTTTCAGACGCCCACCAACGTGCCGGAAATGTCGACGGCAGGGCAGTACCTCGAAATGTATAACGATGCCGTTTTCTATCGCGACGGCAACCACTACCTTTCGGCTGATGAGCTGCAGAATTGGCGCGAGGGAGGTGCCGGTTTCAGGAGCACGGACTGGTTTGACGAAACCTTCAAGGACTACGCTACCCAGCACCAGCATAACTTCTCCGTGCGTGGGGGCACAGAGAAGGCCGATTACTTCGTGAGCCTTGGAACCTTCTCCGAGGGTGGCTTATTCAAAAGCAACGACATCAATTATAACCGGTATAACTTCCGCTCCAACCTTGGCCTGCAGCTTACCGACAACCTGAGGGCGGAAGTGATGCTCTCCGGGAAGTATAGCGAAAGGGAATACCCGGGCGGTGACGGATTCATGTGGATCTACAAAGGCACCATCATCAGCCACCCGCACGAGCGTCCTTTCATCAACGATGACCCCAACTTCCCTGCCAACATCCACAACCAGCAGAACCCGGTGCTGATGGCTCAGGATAGCTATGCAGGCTACACCACCAACGAGAACAAGGACTTTACCTCCTCTGCTTCCCTGGCCTGGGATGTGCCCTTCCTGCAGGGGCTGGAAGCAAGGGCTACGGCCTCCTACGACAGCCGGAACATGTTTAACAAAAACGTATGGAAGAACTATACGGTCTACTCTCAGGACCTGGCGCCGCAGGTGATCAACCCGCCACGCATTGCCAATGCCATTGATGATGCCAACCGCCTGGTGTTCCAGGGGCAGCTGACGTATGAAAACACCTTCTTTGATAAGCACAACGTGAGTGCAACAGCGGTTTTCGAGCAGAAGCACTATGAGAAGAAGTACTCTTACCTGAAACGGGAGTATGACTTCTTCACCACCGACGTGGTGGACTTTGCCGGAGGTCTTCAGACCAATTCAGGCAGCGAAGTAGAGGAAGCCACCATGTCCTACATCGGGCGCGTCAACTACGACTTCGCAGCGAAGTACCTGGCGAGCTTTGCCTTCCGCTACGACGGCTCGTACCGCTACGCCCCAGGCCACCGCTGGGCTTTCTTCCCGACTGTATCTGCCGGCTGGAGGATTTCGGAAGAGAATTTTGTCAAAAACAACTTCAACTTTATCAACGACCTGAAGATCAGAGGATCTTATGGCCAGATTGGTGAAAACGTGGGCGCTGCCTTTCAGCACGTGCTGGGCTTCAGCCCTGCAGCCAACCAGGGTGCAGAATTCACCAACGGTATCGTGACGGGTGGCATGGTTGCCCCTGGGGTGATCAACCCGAACTTCACCTGGGTAGAGTCGACCATTGCCGATATCGGGGTAGAAGGTAGCTTCTTTAACGACAAGCTGAGCTTTGAGGCAGACTACTATGAGCGGGAGAAAACCGGGAAACTGAAAACCCGTGAAGGCGGCCTGCCCAACACTTTTGGGGGAGAGATGCCGATTGAGAACCTGGAGAGTGAACTGACAAGGGGTTTCGACTTCATTGTTTCCCACCGCAACAGCATCAACGATTTCACCTATGGCATCAGTGCCAACATGAACCTTGCCCGCACGATGCACAAGGTGGTGGATAAACCAGATCCGACCAGCAGCTGGGACCGCTGGAGACACGGTTTCCCGGACAGGTGGAACGACATGGTATGGGGCTACGACAGAATCGGGCAGTTCCAGAACCAGGATCAAATCAATGAGGGTCCGATCCATGGGGGCAACCTCGGCAACTCGCGTATCCTGCCTGGGGACTTCATGTATGATGACGTGAACGGCGACGGGATTATCGACGGAAAAGACGTGATGCCGATCTTTCGAAACGGTACGCCGAAGTTGTTCTATGGCTTCACGCTGACTGCCGATTATAAGAACTTCGATATGACTGCCGTGTTCCAGGGAGCGGCCCTGTACACCATCCGCTTCAATGAGGTATACAGCCAGATGTTCTTCAATGGCGGAAATATCCCCGCCTACTTCTACGACAGATGGCACCTGGCCAACCCGTATGACCCGAACTCGGAGTGGGTGCCCGGAAAATGGCCTGCCAACCGCTTTGCGGAGTACATGCAGTCTTCCTACAGGGAGAGCGACGCCTGGAGGATGAATGCCAGCTACCTGCGCATGAAGAGCTTAGAGGTCGGCTACACCATCCCGGCGCACATCACCGGCAAGTCTTTCCTGAATCAGGTACGGGTTTACGCCAACGCACACAACCTGCTGACATTCTCTGATTCCTTCCTGAAGCAATTCGACCCTGAGAAACACGAAGGGCAATATCAGGGCGGTTACAACTACCCGCTGATGCAGAGTTTCAACTTCGGCGTGAATGTTTCCTTTTAAATTAAATCGATCATGAAAAATAGAAGCTTTACATACTTGCTTATAGCGCTCCTGCTAGGAACCTTCAGCTCCTGTAATGATACCCTGGACGTGGAGCCGAAGAACAAGGTGCCTGCAGAGGCTGTGCTTTCCGACCCGAGCGGGATCAGGAGCTACCTGGCCAATATGTATTATGAGTTGCCTGTAGAAGATTTCGTGTACTTCCCGCGTGCCGGGTTCAACGCCCGCGGAAACACGGGTTCCCTGTCCTTATCCCAGTACGGCCTGGAGGCCATTCACTCCGAGTGGCCCAACTGGAACGAGTTCAACAACCAATGGTGGGGGCGGGGATACCAGCTTAACCGGGATATAAACCTGCTTGAAGAATCTGCGGCTAAGGTTGATTTCTCAGAAGCGGAAAGAAAGGGGATCGAAGGAGAGATCGCATTCCTGCGGGCCTATACTTACTATGGGCTGGTGAAGCGATATGGCGGGGTGCCCATTGTCACGGAGAACCAGGATTACACGACTGATTGGGAGAGCCTGCGTGTGCCGCGAAACACCGAAAAAGAGACCTGGGATTTTGTGCTGGCACAACTGGATATCGCCTTTGAAAAACTTCCGGAGACCCGGCAGAGCGTAGACGAAAGCAAGAGAAGAGCCACGAAATGGGCAGCGGCGGGCCTTAAGTCGCGCGTTGCCCTCCACGCAGCCTCCGTGGCGAAGTATTGGGATCGTGCTCCTCTTTCAGGCGAAGCTGTTTCCGCCGGATTGGTAGGGATGCCTGCCTCTGAAGCAAACCGGTACTACCAGGAGGCTATTGCGGCTTCCGAGGCAGTGATCAATTCCGGTCAGTTCGGACTATACATGTCGAGCCCGGCAAACCCGCAGGAGGCTGCCAAAAACTACCAGAAACTGTTCATGGAGCCGAATGACGCGCTGACGGAAGTGCTCTTTATGAAAGGCTACGGCTATGCCGGCGGACCGCTGGCGCACGACTATGATGGCTGGAACAATCCTAACCAGACCGGAGAGGGTTTCCCGCACGTAGGACGCACCAACCCTGTGCTGGAGCTTGTCGACCAATACGAGAGTTATGAGCACCCGGGAGAGGCTGCGCCAATTGTGACGACCACTGATGGGCAGGTACAGCTTGGGGAGTTCAATCCTTCAGCCGAGTACCTCCGGTTCGCTTCCCCGGAAGAGATTTTTGAGGGCAAAGATGCACGCTTCTTCGCTTCCGTCATCCATCCCGGAGCAGAATGGAAAGGCACGGAGATCGTTATTCAGGGAGGTATCGTCCGTCCGGATGGCAGTGTCCTGAGCACGAAGGGCTCCGTGGAGCACAATGGAACAACCTACCACGCCTACGGGGCTGCGACGACAAACCAATACTCGGGCTTTGACGGAACGCCAAACATGACGCGTACAGGCTTCCTGATGAAGAAATTCCTGGATGAGGGAGCTAGCATCAACACCTGGTTACAATCAACCACCGACTTTATTGACATACGGTATGCGGAAGTGCTGCTGAACTATGCCGAGGCGGTAGCCGAAAGCGGACTTGGGAATGCGGACCTTGCCGCCCAGGGGCTGAACGCCATCCGAAGAAGGGCAGGGCATACGGTCGATATCCCGCTGACGCTGGAGAATGTCCTGCGGGAGCGCTCTGTGGAACTGGCCTTCGAGAACAAGGAATACTGGGACCTGATAAGAAGACGCACTTACCACCAGATCTTTAACAACTACGTGAAGACGGCCCTGGTGCCCATGCTGGACCTACGCGGAGAGGAGCCGGCCTATATCTATATCCGGAAGAAAGTGCCGGGTGCGCAGCCTAACACCTTCCCGGAGAGAGATTACTACAGGAGCATCCCTGGTGTAAACAACAACGGAGTTATTCAGAACCCACAACATTAAGAAAGACGGTTATGAAAAGTATAAAGACCTTAAGCATTGCACTGCTCAGCCTGTTCCTTCTGGGGGGGTGTGAATTAAACGAGCTTGACAACTACGAGGGCCCGAACGCAAGCATCAACGGAGGGATCTATGACCAGGAAACAGGGGAACTGATTCAGCAGGACATCATCAACGGGATGCAGATCGAGTATACGGAGCACGGGTATGATAATCCGCAAATCCAGTATGTGGTGGTAAAGAACGACGGCACCTACCGCAACAACCTGATGTTCGCGGGTACCTATACCATCAGGCCGGTACGCGGAAACTTCGTGCCGGTGGAATCGGAGGAGATTGTGGTGAAGGGGAATACCGTGAAGAATTTTGAGGTACAGCCCTACATCCGCGTCCGGAATGTGCAGATCGAAAAGCAGGGAAACAAGGTCGTGGCTACGTTCAACCTGGACCAGACGGTGACGAATAAGGTCAGCCGGATTGGCTTATTTGCCCATCAGGAGCCGACCGTCGGGGCGCCCCTCAACGCTGTAGCGTCGGTGGTTAACTTCAACCAGGTGAGCAACGACGTGACGCAGTACAGACTCGAGATTAACCTGGAGGCCAACAGCGGCAATCTGAAGCCTGGCAATAAATACTACTTCAGGGTAGGAGCCTTGATTGACGCTCCCGAGGCAAAGTATAACTATGCGCCGCCCGTTCTTCTGGAAATATAATCTGCAAGGGAGTTAAAGCAGGAGCCTTTGCTAAGAGGCTCCTGCATGAAACTGCTTTAACTTGAAATCAATAAATCATTTGAAATTATGAGACCTTTTCTACAAGGACAAATGAAAGTGCTCCTGTACGTGTTACTGAGCCTTTTCACCCTGACGTCAGTATCCTGTGACAAAGACGATGATGTACAGGGCATTGAGCAGTCGGTGGTGTTGGATACTGACAAGGCAACGCTTCAGGTAGGGGATGAGCTGGTTGTAAAGCCCACCTTCACACCCAAGGTAAGTCCGCAGCGAACCTACAGCTGGGCAACCAATAATCCTGATGTGGCGGGCATCAGTATGAATGATGACTACTCCGCCGTGGTTACCGCCAAAAGAAGCGGGGTTGCCACCATGACTTTCTCCTCTTCCGACAGGAAGGTGAGTGCCTCTTTCGAGGTGACGGTTACTGGTCCGGAAGACGACGGCGTGATCAAGGTACTGGCCATCGGGAACAGCTTTTCTGAGGATGCCATAGAAAGCTACCTTTACGAACTGGCGGCGGCCGAGAATGTGCCGATCGTGATCGGTAACCTCTACATAGGAGGCGCTTCTTTGGATCTGCACTGGAGCAACGCACAGGGCAATGCCCCTGCCTATGATTACAGGAAGATAGAGAACGGAGAGAAAACAAGTACGCCTCAGACAACGATTGAATATGCGATAACCGACGAGAACTGGGATTATGTCAGCTTTCAGCAGGTAAGCGGCAACTCAGGGAAGTATGAAACCTTCACAACGCCGCTGCCCGCTCTCGTGAAGTATGTGAAAGAACACGCTACCAATCCGGAGGCGCGCTATATCCTGCACCAAACCTGGGCCTACGACGAAAGTTCCACCCACTCAGACTTTCCAAACTATGGGAATGACCAGAAGGTGATGTATGAGTCCATAGTGGAGGCGGTTCGGAAGGCAAAGATCGCCTTCGACATGGATTACGTGATTCCGGCGGGCACCGCCATACAGAACGGGCGCAACACCCTGATCGGCGACAACTTTACCCGGGACGGCTACCACCTGGACTTCGGGATTGGCAGATACACGGCTGCAAGCACCTGGTTTGAGGCGCTAACCGGAATCAATGTGGTGGGCAACTCCTATAAACCAGCTGGCCTGACGGAGCTTGATGCGGAGATAGCGCAACACGCCGCGCACGCCGCCGTGGTGAATCCGGATAAGGTTACCATACTTTCCGATTATCAGGCAGGGGAGGCCGCGCCGTTGACGGCACCGGTTTATGTGAACCTTGGGCACAAGATCGTTCCTAAATGGAACACGCTGGGAGACCATCACGAGGGAGCTTCCATTGGAAACCTGAAAGATGAGAATGATGCCTATACCAACATTTCCCTGGTTGTGACGCAGCGTTTCAATGCGATGAACGAGGCAGGGGAGAGTGTGACAAACACAGACTTCAACATGCCGGCTGAGGTTTCGACGCAATCATACTACGGGAATACCCGTGGCGTATGGCAGAACCTGGAGATCAGGCAGAGCCAGATCACCTTGTCTGGTTTGGATAAGAACACCACCTATAACCTGTGTTTCTATGGTTCAAGATCGGGTGTTGGCGATAACCGGGAGACGAAGTTCATCGTTGGCGGGGAGAACGCAAAAACAGTATACCTGCAGACGTCGAACAACAAGGACCAAACGGTGTGCGCAGATGGCATACAGCCGGATTTCAACGGAAATATCACGGTTACCGTGACGGCGGGCGAGAATAATAATAACGGGTCAGGGTTCTACTATTTTGGTGCCATGCGGCTCGCTCCGGGACAATAGGTTGATTGATTGTGAATAGATTGATTGGACCAGAGTTTACTTTAATGTGGACTCTGGTTCTTTTTTTAAGCTGTACCAAGTATAGTACACCAGTAAAAAGATGGCCATGAGATTTCTTTATTGCTTTTTGATGCTCTTCGCCCTAAGCTTCTCTGCTGGGGCACAGGAATACATTGCAGAAAAAGGGAAGAACCATGTAGTTCGGGCTGCCCCACTCAGAGGAGCTCACCCTGCGCAAGGGGAACGCGCCAAGCCAAATGTCATCGTTATATTGACTGATGATCAGGGTTCGATAGACCTGAACAGCTACGGCGCCACTGACTTACACACCCCCAACATGGACAGGCTTGCGAAGGAAGGCGTGAGGTTTACGCAGTTCTACGCAGCGGCCCCCGTATGCTCACCCTCCCGTGCGGCATTGCTGACAGGCAAGACCAACCTGAGGGCCGGGCTGCCCGATAATGTGCCTATCCCGGAGCGTGCGGATGAAAGAGGGCAGTACGGCCTGCCCACCGAACAGGTAACCATGGCCGAAATGCTGAAGAAGAACGGATACCATACTTCCCTCATTGGCAAATGGCATTTAGGGCATAGGCCACAGAACCTCCCCAATGCCCAGGGGTTTGACTATTTCTTTGGGCATCGCAATGGTGTTATAGATAATCACTCCCATTTTTTCTATTGGGATGGCCCTTTTATACACGATTTATACAGAAACGCTGAGGAGGTCTACAGGCCGGGAGAGCATTTTACAGATGTAATGGTGAAGGAGGTAAAATCCGTGATCGATAGAAATACCGCCACCCCCTTTTTTATCTATTGGGCATTCAACTCGCCGCACTACCCCTACCAGGGTGCTCCCAAGTGGCTGGAAAAGTATAAGCATCTGCCCACCCCCAGAAAGGAATACGCCGCCTTTGTCTCCAACACAGATGAGGCCATAGGCAAGGTACTAGACTACCTGGATGAGAAGGGCCTGACAGAGAATACGATCATCGTCTTCCAGTCAGATCATGGACATAGTAAAGAAGAGCGGGCTTATTGGGGAGGCGGCAACGCTGGGCCTTACCGGGGCAGCAAGTTCAGCCTGTTCGAGGGCGGGATACGCGTTCCAGCCATCATCAGGTACCCCAAAAAGATTCCGGCAGGTGAGGTGAGGGGCCAACTTACCATGCAGATGGACTGGTTCCCTACCATTGCGGAGCTGACAGGCTCGAAAGTCACAGAAAATATTGACGGCAAAAGCCTCATGCCTATAATAAAAAGAAGGAAGAAAAGTTCATCGCACAATATAGTTCACTGGCAGATAGGGAATTATAAGAGCGAGGAATCACAATGGGCCGTTAGAAAGGGGCCCTGGAAGCTGATTGGGAATGTAACGGAACCGATGGCAAAAGGAAAAAGCTCACAACTCCCTCAATTATTTCTGGTGAATGTAGAAGAAGATGTGTCTGAGAAAACGAATGTGGCTGCTGAGTATCCTGATAAGGTCGATGAGTTACTAAAGCTTCATCGCTCATGGATTGATCGGGTTCGTTCAGAAATGAAGATCGCAGATTAAATCCTTAGAATAGAAGGTGAAGGGACATTTGCCTCAGGGAAGCTGGCAACAGTGTAAGGCGGCAATTTGTAGAGGTAATGTTTTAAGGGATGCTACATATAGTTGCTACAAAAATACAATACACATATGAAAACTAATTTTCTTTTCGTGGTATTGGGTCTTTTTATAGGTTCCGCGGAAGCTCAGAGCCATTTGGTCAATATCGTTGCTAAATCTGAAGCTCAAGCTGTCACTCCTATGGGAGCCAGCTCAACTCAAAAGAATCAGGCTAAGCCAAATGTCATCATCATCATGACGGATGACCATGGTTCAATAGACCTGAACAGTTATGGTGCTAGAGACTTACACACCCCTAACATGGATAGGCTTGCGAAGGAAGGTGTGAGGTTTACGCAGTTCTACGCAGCCGCCCCCATTTGCTCTCCTTCACGCGCGGCGTTGCTGACAGGCAAGACCAACCTGAGGGCCGGGGTGCCCAATAATATGCCTCACCCTGATAACGCTGCTAAAACCGGCCAGTATGGCCTGCCCACCGAGCAGGTAACCATGGCCGAGATGCTCAAGGGGAACGAGTACCGCACCGCCCTAATTGGGAAGTGGCACTTGGGGGAGAGACTGCAGAACCTTCCGAATGCCCAGGGTTTCGATTATTTCTTTGGGCACCGGAATGGGTTTATAGATAACTATTCCCATTTCTATTATGGGCCTGGTATACACGATTTATACAGAAACGCTGAGGAGATCTACAGGCCGGGAGAGCATTTCACGGACTTGATGTTGAAGGAGGTAAAATCTGTCATTGACAATGATGCCGGCTCCCCCTTCTTTATCTACTGGGCCTTTAACTCGCCGCATTACCCCTACCAGGGTGCTCCCAGGTGGCTGGAACATTATAAAGACTTGCCTACGCCCAGAAAAGAATACGCCGCCTTTGTCTCGGATACCGATGAGGCGATAGGGAAAATACTGGATTACCTGGATGAGAAGGGCCTGACAGAGAATACGATCATCGTCTTCCAGTCAGACAATGGGCATAGCAAAGAAAGGATGGCTAATTGGGGGGGTGGCAACGCCGGGCCTTACCGGGGCAGCAAGTTTAGCCTGTTCGAGGGCGGGATACGTCTTCCGGCCATTATCAGGTACCCCAAAAAGATTCCGGCAGGCGAGGTAAGGGAGCAGCTTGTGATGCAGATGGATTGGTTCCCTACCATTGCGGAGCTGACAGGCTCAAAGTTTAAAGAAAGTATTGACGGCAAGAGCCTGATGCCCCTTATTAAGGATGCGAATTCAAAGACATTGCATGACGTGGTTTACTGGCAGATAGGAAACTACAGGAGTGAAGAGTCACAGTGGGTCGTTAGAAAAGGCTCCTGGAAACTGATTGGTAATGTGACAGAGCCTTTGGCAAAAGGAGAATCTTCAGCTGCAGAGCTTCCTAAATTATTTTTAGTGAATTTAGAGGAGGACGTGTCCGAGAAGAGGAACGTGGCCGCTGAGCATCCTGAAAGGGTTGAAGAGTTATTGCAACTCCATCAGGCATGGATTAAAAAGGTTCGGGCAGAGATGAAGAAGCCTGATTGAAGCATTAAGAAATCGGTTTTAAGTAATATCCATTGCATAGATGCCAGGAACCTTGTGATAAAGCAAAACCTAAGCATACTTTACCGGGTTTTATACTTTCAAAGATGATAAAACTTCAAAAGAAATGACCGCCGGGAGGCTATGTAGAAGCCCCCTCAAGTATAAACGAGACCGCAGGTGCCATCTTCTGTGGTCTGAAGAAGGCCTGACTGATCCCGATGGTATCTTTGCCTTTGCAACCGGAGAAAGACCTATACCCGGCTGATTAGAAACGCTCTGCCGGTTAACATATCAGGGAAGTATAAGAATTTCCCGCGTCGCCACATTGTACAAAGTATGAATAGGGGATCCCACGATAGCGTGGGTCCCCTATTCTTTTTAAAGCCTTGCCTTTGTCCTATCCCAGATTCCAGCTGGTTCTTTAAATATACGCTGCCTTCCTCAAGGCCCTTCTGTCGAAGGTTGCGGCCAAAGTATGGCCATACTTTATACTTTAGTTTTAGGGTGCCAACGGCTGTTATAACAAGAGGACATCAGCTTAACAGGCAGAACGACGTTTAAGTACGTGCTGTTGAAGCCTAAATAAATCCTGCTTTAAAAGAGAGGAAGCTTTACTCTTAATATTTAAATCTCTATATTGAAAGGCTTAAATGCTAATTTTCAGCCACCTGGCGTACAACCGGAATTGTGCAGAAAATCTAATCAAAACAAGAGAAGACCAGCCTACACTGCGCTTTCCTACCACTACCAACGCTAAAGGCAAGAAGCTACGATGAGCTCTCACGCCTGAACAGCGGCAAAGAACAGCTTACCTCCGAAGTGCCGCCGCCTAAAAGGGCCAGCACCTATTGGTTTCGGATTTTACGCTTACTGTTTGTTTTTACATGGCTCACCGCAGCCATATCCCTATAAAAATAAATTTGTAAAAATCTCTGTGCTTCATGAAACCAGACAAAGAGAACCCAAGACGAGACTTTATTAAGAAGTCTGCGATGGCTTTCGCCGCTTTTACCATTGTACCCAGGTTTGTGCTCGGCGGGAAAGGCTATGTAGCCCCTAGCGACCAGCTTACCAAAGGCGTAATTGGCGTAGGAGCCATGGGGCGCAACCACTTCGCTTATGCCGACACGAGGGTAGTAGCCGTCTGTGATGTAGACCAAAATCACCTGAAGAAAGCGGTGGACATGCTGGGCAAGGGCGTGAAAACCTTTACCGATTACCGGGAGCTGATCCAGATGCCGGAAGTGGATATTGTGCACATCGCCACTCCGCCGCACTGGCACGGCATTATGGCCGCGGATGCGGCCCGCGCCGGGAAAGACATCTGGTGTGAAAAGCCGATGACCCGGACGATAGGAGAGGGCAAGCGCGTGGTAGAAGCCGTGCAGCAGCACGGGCGCATCTTCCGCCTCAACACCTGGTTCCGCTTCGATGATATTTTCTACGGCATGGGCACCACTGTAAAGCCGATCAAGAAACTGGTGGATAGCGGCCTGCTGGGCTGGCCGCTGAAAGTAACCGTGGGCCGCGGCACCGGCTATGATTGGAAGTTCTATTGGGTAGGCCAGACCAATCTGAACCCGACGCCCGTGCCTAAAGAACTGGATTACAACATGTGGCTGGGCCCTGCCCCTTACAAGCCCTACAACCCGCACCGCGTGCACGGCACGTTCCGTGGCTACTGGGACTACGATGGTGGCGGCCTTGGCGATATGGGCCAGCATTACCTAGACCCCATCCAGTACTTCCTGGGCAAAGATAACACCAGCCCGGTTTCCGTGGAGATCGATGCGCCACAGCAACACACCGACGCCGTAGGAACCTGGCGCAGGATTACTTATACGTACGAAGACGGTTGCCAAATTATCCTGGATGGCGAGGGCAAGGAGGAAAACATTCCTTACATCGAGGGGCCTAAAGGCAAACTCTACCCGGGCTTCCGCTCCGACATTCCTGACCTTAGAAGGAAATTAGCCGCTTTCCCTGATCCGGAGCCACAGGTAACGGACTTTGTGCAGGCTGTGAAGAACCGCCAGAAGTTTGCCCTGAACGAAGAAAACGGCCACCGCTCCTGCACGCTGGTAAATATGGGCCTGGCAGCGTTGCGCTTAGGGCGCTCGCTCAAGTTCGACCCCGTAAAGCAGGAGTTCATCAACGACGAAGGGGCCAACCGCCTGGTATACCAACCGATGCGCTCCGACTGGACGCTGGTGTAACTGTTTGGCTAAGAAGTTAAAAGCATTCTTTAACAGGTTAGAATTATACTTTGCTAACATCATGAGAAAAATATCATTCGTGCTCCTGGCCTTGCTTCTGCTAAGCACAGGCGTTATGGGGCAACGCAAAAACGATCAGCGAACCCTTTCCACAAAGATCGCGGACTTACTGGCAGAACTGCCGGCCCGGGACGAGAAACACCTGGAAGCAAGTATGGCAGGCATCGCTGCCATGGGCGAGGAGGGAATCCTGCAAATGGCCGGCATGCTGTCGGCACCCGGCAAGGGCGACAATACAAGTATAGAGTATGCCTTGGGCGGCTTCTCTGCCTATGTGATGGAGTCGGAGCGGGAGGATTGGCGGAAAATGAGTGCCAACGCCTACTGCAAGGCCCTCCAGAGCACCGGGCATGAGGAAAACAAGGCCTTTTTGATCCGGCAGCTGCAAATGGTCGGTGATGATCAGGCTGTTGCTTGCCTGCAAGGGTACCTGGGCGATGGCCGTCTCTGCGGTCCCGCTGCCAGGGCCCTGACAAGTATAAACACTCCTGCCGCCAGCCAGGCACTCCAGCAAGCCCTGCAAAATGCGCAGGGTGATTGCCAGCTCGGCCTAGTAGGAGCTTTGGGCGATACACGCCATGCAGCAGCCGTGCCGGCCTTAACGCCCTTGGCCAACAGCCAAGACGAGAAACTGCGGAAGCTGACCCTCTACGCGCTGGCCAACATTGCGGATCCCGCTGCCGAGGCCGCCCTGACCAAGGCCGCGGAAGAGGATAACTACAAGTTCGACAAGGATAACGCGGTCGCCGCCTACCTGCTATATGCCAATCGCCTGGCCGAGAAGGGGCAGTCGGAGCAGGCTGTGCGTATCGCCCAGTCGATGCTGAGCAAAGCCACTACGGATGAACAGGTACACACGCGCACAGCAGCCCTGAAGCTTTTGAGCGATATCCAGAAAGAGCAAAGTATGCCGCTTCTGGTAAACGCAGCCGGTGACCCGAACAAGGAATACCGCGCCGCCGCCCTGAAGTTTGCCAGCCCATACTTGACAACAGAAAACACGGCACTGTGGGTGAAGAAACAGAAGAAGGCCGACCCGGCGGTGCAGGCAGAGATCATCACCATGCTGGGCAATAACGGCGCGAAAGGGGCTTTACCGGCAGTAGAAAAAGCATTGAAGAGCAAAGATGCCCAGGTGAGAATTGCCGCTATTGGCGCTGCCGGTAAGTTGGGCCAGCAAGAGGCGCTGCCCGCCCTGCTGAAAACCATGCGCAAAGGCGGTGATCAGGAAGCCGTTGCCGTTAGAAACGCTCTTTTGATTATGAAAGGAGATGGCATGACAGATAAAGTATCGAAGGCCCTTCCAAAAATGCCGGCGGTAGCGCAGGCGGAACTGTTAGCGGTACTGGGTGCTCGCGGTGAAAACAGGAGATTCCAGGAGGTGCTTCCGTACGCTAAGCATAAAGATGCTGCCGTGCGCAAGGCTGCGCTGGAGGCCCTTGCCAACATTGCCAGCAAAGAGAACCTGCCGCAACTGTTCACGCTCCTGAACGAAACCTCTCAGCCGGAAGAGCTTGCGGCGGTGCAAAAAGCCGTTGTAGCCGCCGTAGGGGATTATGAAAACCAGGCCGAAAAGGCAGATCTGGTGCTGCAAAAAATGAACGAGGCGCCGGCAGAAAAGCGGCCGGCTTACTTTAACATCCTGGCAAGTATAGGCGGAGACCAGGCGCTACAGGCGGTGGCACAGGCCTTCCAGAACGGTGATGCGAACATGAAAGCAGCTGCCCTGTCAGCACTGTCGCAGTGGTCGGATGTAAGTGCAGCAGAAGAGCTTTACAATATCAGCGCAAGTGCAAACAACAGCACCTACCTGGACCAGGCACTGAGAGGCTACATCCGCGCTGTAAGCATTGCGAAATATCCTGCCGACCAAAAGGTACTGATGCTTCGCAAGGCCATGGAGGTAGCTAAAACCACTGAGCAAAAGCAGCTTATCCTCACGCAAGTAGGCAGAAACCGGACCTTCCCGGCGCTGGTGTTTGCCGGCAAGTACCTGGATGAGCCTGCCTTGCAGCAACAGGCCGCCCATGCTGTCATGAACATCGCTTTGTCCAGCACTGATTTTCAGGGCAACGTGGTGCGGGAGTATCTCAACAAGACGATCCAGGTGCTGCAGGGGCCGGATAGCGAGTATCAGAAAGAGTCGATGCGCAAGTTCCTGGCGGAGATGCCAAAAGACGAAGGCTTCGTGCCGCTGTTCAACGGCAAAGACCTGACGGGCTGGAAAGGCCTGGTGGAAAATCCTATTGCGCGGGCAAAAATGGACAAGAAGACGCTGGCCCAGAAGCAGCAACAAGCCGATGAGCAGATGCAAAAAAGCTGGATTGTGGAGAACGGCGAACTGATCTTTACAGGTAAGGGAGACAACATCGCTACGGTTAAAAAGTATGGCGACATCGAAATGTTTGTGGATTGGAAAATCTTTGATGATGGACACAAGGAAGGCGATGCCGGCATTTACCTTCGCGGAACGCCGCAGGTGCAGATCTGGGATACTTCCCGTGTAGATGTAGGAGCACAGGTAGGTTCCGGTGGTCTGTACAACAACAAAGTACACCCGAGCAAGCCGCTGAAAGTAGCCGACAATCCTCTTGGCGAGTGGAACAATTTCCGCATTCTGATGCAAGGCGACCGGGTGACAGTGTACCTGAACGGAGAACTGGTGACAGATAATGTTATCCTGGAGAACTTCTGGAACCGCGATTTACCGATCTTTCAGGAAGAGCAGATAGAACTCCAGGCGCACGGCTCCAGAATAGCTTACCGCGATATTTATATCCGCGAGATCCCACGCCCGAAACCGTTTGAACTGAGTGCAGCAGAGAAGAAAGAAGGCTTTAAGGTACTGTTCGACGGTACCAACATGTACAACTGGCAGGGCAACACCACCGACTACGTGATAGAGGATGGGGTGATGGTGGTGCATAAGCCTAAATTTGGAAGCGGTGGTAACTTGTTCACCAAAGAAGAGTACGGCGATTTTGTATTCCGTTTCGAGTTTAAGCTTACCCCCGGAGCCAATAACGGGCTTGGCGTGCGTGCACCGCTTGAGGGCGATGCTGCCTATGAAGGGATGGAGTTGCAGATTCTGGACAACGACGCCGATATCTACAAAGATCTGGAGGAGTACCAGTACCATGGTTCTGTGTACGGTGTGCTTACCGCAAAGCGTGGCGCCTTAAAGCCGGTAGGAGAGTGGAACTACCAGGAAGTGATCCTGAAAGGGCCAAAGGTGAAAATCATACTTAACGGCACAACCATCCTGGACGGCGACCTTGCCCAGGCAAGCAAGAATGGTACGCTGGACGGAAAAGACCACCCGGGGCTGAAACGAGCAAAGGGCCACATCGGCTTCCTGGGACACGGCTCCACGGTTTGGTTCCGCAACATCCGCATCAAAGACCTGAGCAAGGACCAGAAAGCACTGTAATACTTTCGTGTAATTTATACTCTGAAGGCCGGCATGTACCGGCCTTCAGCCATTCAGAGGTTTAAAATTCAGCCATTCAGAGGCTTAAAACTACTTCAAGAAACAAGATGGCAAATATCAATACTTCTAAATTCGCTGACCAGACCTATGATGCCATCGTGATCGGGTCTGGGATTAGCGGCGGCTGGGCTGCCAAAGAATTCTGTGAAAAAGGCCTGAAAACCCTGGTGCTGGAGCGGGGCAGGAATGTGGAGCACCTGAAAGATTATCCTACAGCTACCAAAAATCCCTGGGACTTCCCGCACCGCGGTCGCCTGACGCAGGAACTCAGGGAGGAAAACCCGATCGCCTCCAGGTGCTATGCCTTTAAAGAGGATGCCACCCATTTCTTTGTGAAGGATCAGGAGCACCCCTACGTGCAGGAGAAGCCCTTCGACTGGATACGCGGCTACCAGGTGGGTGGCAAATCGCTTATGTGGGCGCGGCAAACCCAGCGCTGGAGCAAGTATGATTTCGAAGGCCCCGCCCGCGACGGCTTTGCCGTAGACTGGCCCATCCGCTACGAGGACATTGCTCCTTGGTACAGCCACGTAGAACGGTTCGTCGGCATCAGCGGAAACAAAGATGGCGTAGACACCCTGCCAGACGGGGAGTTCCTGCCACCCTGGGAGATGAACGTGGTCGAAAAAGCCATCCGCAAACGGATTGTAGAAACTTACCAGGACCGTCATGTGGTCATTGGCCGCTGCGCCCATTTAACCAAGCCGGAGGAAATCCATCACCAGCAGGGGCGGGGACAGTGCCAGGCCAGAACCATGTGCCAGCGCGGCTGTCCCTACGGCGGTTACTTCTCCTCCAACTCCTCTACCTTGCCTTGGGCTGCCAAAACCGGTAACCTTACCCTGCGCCCCGACTCCGTAGTACATTCCATACTTTATGATGAGCAAAAGGGCAAAGCCGCAGGCGTACGCGTGGTAGACGCGCACACCAAGGAAGTAACCGAGTACTTCGCCAGGATAATCTTCGTGAATGCGGCGGCACTGAACACCAACCTGATCCTGCTGAACTCCACCTCTTCCCGCTTCCCAAATGGCTTGGGGAACGATAATGGTCTTTTAGGCAAATATGTGGCCTTTCATAACTACCGGGGTTCGCTTTCGGCAAGTATGGAAGGCTACGAAGACAGCTATTACTACGGTCGCCGTCCGTGTGCGGTCATGATGCCCAACTTTAGGAACGTGCACAGGCAGGAAACTGACTTCCTGCGGGGGTACATGGTTTTTTATAGCGCTGGTAGGGGCAGAGCAGGCGCTGGCCCGAACGGCGAGCAGCTTGGAGCGGCCTACAAGGATGCGCTGTCGGAGCCCGGTGGCTGGGGTATTTACATGATGATGCAAGGGGAGACGATCCCGAAGGAGAGCAACTACGTTAGCCTTAGTACAACTGAAAAAGATGCCTGGGGAGTCCCTTTACTGAAAGTCTCGGTCGGGTATGATGACAATGACGAAAAATCCCTGAAAGATTTTCTGGTGCAAGGCGCAGAGATGCTGGACAAGGCAGGGTGCAAGAACATCCACGCCAATGACAGCAAACAGGCACCTGGGCTCGACATCCACGAAATGGGCGGGGTTAGAATGGGCCACGATCCGAAGACCTCGCTGCTGAACAAGTATAACCAGCTGCACGCCTGTCAAAACGTGTTCGTGACCGACGGGGCCTGCATGACCTCGACCGGCACGCAAAATCCTTCGCTCACCTACATGGCCCTGACGGCAAGAGCGGTGGACTATGCTGTTAGTGAACTGAAGAAAGGAAATTTGCAAGTATAAACTATGTAGTGCAGCGATCTAATCTGAAGATAAAGTATAAGAAGTATAAAGGATAAAAAGAAAACCACCTGCAGCGCTGCAGGTGGTTTTCTTTTATATACCTCGTTCTGCTAAAATGAGGTGTGAAGTATGAGGTATACCTACTTAATAATTAGGGTTTTGCTTCAGGGTAGATTCTCCGTTTACAGTCTGCAGGTCTATCTGTATTTGCGGAATCGGGAAGTACTCATTTTTCCCCGTAACAAAGTTTCCTCCTGCTACATCCGGTAGAATTGCACCTTCGTAGCTGAAGAAGGAGTTTAGCTCCTCTGCGGCCTTACCCCAGCGCACCAGGTCGAAGAAGCGATGGCCTTCCAGTGCCAGCTCCAGTTTGCGCTCGAAGTAGATTGCCTCCAGTGCCTGTTCTTTGCCAAGTCCTGCAAGATAGCCATCCGGATAAGGCGCCACGTTGTAATTGGCAGCCTCCTCGTTGGTGAAACCGGCTGTAGGGTTTGCCGGATCCTTGTAGTCATATACTTTGTTTACGGGCAGGGCAGCTCTGGCGCGCACCATGTTTACGTACTCCTGTGCCTGAGCCAGGTTACCTAACTGGGCCTCTGCTTCGGCGGCCATCAACAGCACGTCGGCATAACGGATCAACACCACGTTGATCGCTGAGCCCGGTGCCCAGGAACTTTGATCTGAGTAGGTGTCTGCCGTGGACTGCCAGTAAATGTGCTTTTTAGAAGAGTATGGTCCGGCAGTGTTCTGCTCACGTATCCAGGACTGGCCAGGATGATAGCCCCAATCCAGGAATGGAATATCACGACGGCCAACAGTCCAGTCCAGGCGCGGGTCCACAGGTTGTGCGTCCGGCGTAAATCCTGCACTGGACGAAATACCCTGATCGGTCTTCAAGGGCTGTGCGTTGTAGTTGTCCAGGTAAGGAAGGCCCTGGCTATTGGTGCGGAAAGAGTTCGCTAGGTCGAGGGTAGGCTGGAAGAAGCCGCAGCAGCGGAAAGGGCTGTTGTACGGATAGTTGAGCATTTCGCCCTGGTTGGCGTTTGAAATAGTACCCGTTCCATCATAGGCCACCATTTGTATGGCAAACACCGACTCCTTGTTATTCTCAGTCGAGGCGTCAAAGTTATCTTTAAACTTATCAACCAGGCCATACTTCAGGCCATTGGTCGTGACGCCCTCGTTGATAACCTGATCAAAGATGCTTTTGGCTTCCGCATACTTATGCTCGTACATGTACGTTTTGCCAAGGTATGCCGCCGCTGCCCATTTGTTGGCCCTGCCCACCTGCGCCTGCGTATTTGGCAGGTTATCCATGGCGAACTGGAAGTCGGCCTCAATCTTCGGCCAGATGTCCTGGTCGTTCGGCTGGGTATAGTCAGTGGTCGTTTCGTCTATCCACGGCACCATGTTGAACATCTTCTTCAACTCAAAATAATAGTGCCCGCGCAGGAAACGCGCCTCGCCTTCAATCCTCTGCCTGTCGGCGTCAGAGATATCGGTAGCCAGCGCCAAAAGCTTGAGCGTGGAATTAGCACGGGTGATGCCTTCGTACAACGCTTTCCATTTGGTGTTGAAGAAGCCGTTGCTTGGGTCCGAGATAAAGGTGGCGATAGAGTTGATGGCAGGCTGGTCGGCACCATCGCTGCCTTTGTGTGCCTCGCCGCCCGCTACGCTGCCGTAGATCCAGTTGGTAGGCGCTGCCTCCCACTGGCCACCGCCTGCAATCGCGGCGCCGTTGCCCTGCCCGTCCAGGGCGGCATAGGTGCCGATCAGCAGTTTCTCTACACCCACCTGGTTGGCGATGATGTCTTCACTTAAACCACCGATGGCGGGTTTCTCGAGGAAGTCCTCGCTGCAGGAGGTCGTTAGCTGCATAGAGCCAACACATGCAGCGGCTAACAGTAACAGTTTATATCTTTTCATACTTTTCAGAATTTAAAGTCTTAAAACTAGAAGGACAGGTTCAGGCCAACCAGGTACTGGCGCACGTTAGGGTAGTTGCCCTCGTCTATACCAAATGCAACTGTGCTGCCTGAGATCTCTGGGTCAATGCCGGAATAGTCTGTGATGGTGAACAGGTTTGTGGCCTGCAGGTACACTCTCAGGCTACCGATGCCATAGTTGTCCAGGATACTCTTTGGTAAAGTATAGCCTAACTGCATGTTCTTGGCTCTCAGGTAAGAACCATCCTCCACGAAGTAGGAGTTAGGAACGTTGGCGGAGCTGAAAGACCCGCTTCGCTCCTGGATAGGGGCGGTGGCGTTGCGGTTCTCCGGCGTCCAGGAATCATGCACGGCGGTTTTGCTCTTTGCACCCCCAAAGTTCGGGTAGAAATCTGTCCACCACTTTACCTGGTTCCATATCTCGTTACCCTGCGAACCATACAGGAACATGCTAAAGTCGAAGTTCTTATAGCTGGCACCAATGTTCAGGCCGTAAGTAAAGTCCGGGTTCGGGTTGCCAAGTATGGTCTTGTCATCCGGGGTGATGATGCCGTCGCCATCGGTATCCGCATAGCGGAAGCGTCCTACCGCTACGTCCGACTGATAAACTGCATTTGCATCGTCAGTGGCCGCCTGCGCCGCTTCGTTGGCTGCGTTAATCTCGGCTTCGTCGTCCCAGAAACCCTCTATCTGATAACCGTAGAAGGAGCTCATGGCATCGCCTACGCGGTTTCGGATAATGTTGCTGCCGTTGAAACGACGGGACTCACGATCAAAATAAGCTGAACTATTGGATACTTTCAGAATCTCATTGTCGTAAGTCGTCAACGTGCCGGTAATATCAAAACGAAGGTCGGAGGTTGCGTTGATATGGCCTGTGATTGCCAGGTCCAGGCCGCTGTTCTTCATCTTGGCGATGTTCACATTTGGCCTTGTTGCTCCTCCAGAAGTGGCCGGGAGTTCCGGGTCATACAGCATATCGTCGATCACTTTGCGATAATAATCCGCCGTAATGTCTATTTTGCCGTTAAAGAAAGTCGCATCAAAACCGATGTTGCTGTTGATGTTGGTTTCCCATACTGCACCCGGGTTACCAATGCGCGACTGTCGGAAGCCCTCTACTGTGGTTTTATTGGAGCCATCGATATCGTAATATGTCAGGTTCGGATCAGCGCCATACAGGTAAAAGGCATTTTCAGGAGCTACGTTCAACTGGTTACCCATCACGCCATAACCACCACGTATCTTCAGGTCGTTAACCCAGCTGATGCCCTGCATAAAGCTTTCCTCCGAAAGGCGCCAGCCGGCGCTTACTGCCGGGAAGGTGCCATAGCGTTTGTCGGCGCCAAACCTGGAAGATCCGTCGCGGCGGATGACAAAGCCCAACAGGTACTTGTCCATCAGGTTGTAATCCAGGCGCCCGATCAGCGAGTACAGCGCGTCCTCACCTCTTCCACTGAAGCTGTTGCGGGAAGTTGTTCCTGTGGAGAGGGTTGTGTAGTTCGGGTCGTAGGAGAAGTACCCCCTGGCCGTGCCGTTCAAATATTCCCAGTAGTTAGTGTAGGCCTCTGTGCCAGCCACCACAGTGATGTTGTGCACATCATTGAAGTTCTGCTTGTATGTCACGGTGTTGGTCCAGGTCCAGTTGTAGCCACTGTTTGCATTTTGGTCGAACTGGCTAAACGAGTTGTTCTCCGCGTTCTCATACTCCGGAAAGGTAAAGGCACGGCTGCTAGCGTTGTACATCTCACCGCCAAAGCTGGTGCGCAATGTAAAGTGCTGCAGCAGGTCCGCCTCCGCAAACACGTTACCAAACAGGCGGCTGCTCAGGGCTCTGTTGTTTTTAATTCGGTCGAGCTGTGCCACCGGGTTTCTGGCGTTACCCAGGCCATTGCCAAAAGAGCCGGCAAAGTTACCCATAATGTCATACACCGGGATGATGGTCTGCTGACGGTAGGCCATGTTAATCATGTTTTCGCCTCCGCCAACCATTCTGTTATTAATAATGGAGTAAGAGAGGTTCTCCCCGATGCGTACCTTCTCAGAAAGGTTGTAGGTGCTGTTGGCCCGTACAGTATAACGTTTGTAGTAGGTGTTCTTTAGCGTGCCCTCCTGGTTAAAGTAATTGGCGCCGAAATAGTAACTTCCCATGTCGCCGCCGCCGCTCACGCCTATGTTATGGCTGGTGATGGAGGCAGGGTTAAACACTTCGTCGAACCAGTCTGTACCTTCTTTGTTAGCCTTTACTATCCTGTAAAAAGAGCCCAGCTCGGAGCTTCCTCCAGTGTAAGAGGGATTTACGGAATAAAGCGACGGGTCTACTGCGGGGTCGCCTTCCATCAGGCCCGTCTGATTCCCTGCCACCAGGTAATCAGGCAGCGTGGGTGAGTTGCCCGATGTGTAGGTACCATATAATGGATCTACCGGATTTGGATTCTCTGGATTTGGGCTATTTTTATACACCATCCACTTCAGGTCGGCCATCTCCTGCGGGTTTGCCAGGTTCCAGTGGTTGCCTTCTGGTGGGCGTTGCGTGCCATAAAAGCCGTCATAAGTCACCTTAACTTTGTCCTTGCCCCTTTTGGTGGTGATGATGACCACACCGTTGGCGGCACGTGAACCGTAGATGGAGGCAGAACCGGCGTCCTTCAGCACCTGCATCGTTTCCACATCGTTCGGGTTCAGGTCGCCGATGTTCTGGGTTGGCACACCGTCCACCACGTAGAGCGGCGTGTTGTTGCCAAAGGTGTTAAAACCACGAATTCTAACTTGTTGTGATTCTCCCGGCTGTCCCGAGCCCAGAACAGTTACACCGGCCGCTCTACCCTGCAGCATACTTGTAACGGTGGGCTCCGGCTGCTTGGTCATCTCAGACACGTCTACCACGGCCACGGCGCCTGTCAGGTCTTTCTTCTCCTGTACCGCATATCCCGTTACCACCACTTCCTGAAGCGCCTTTGTGTCGGCAGCCATGGCTACGGTGATGGAGGCGCGGTTGTTTACCGGTATTTCCTGTGTCTTGTAGCCAATGAAAGAAACAACCAGGGTGCTGCTACCGTCTGGTACGCTCAGGCTGAAGTTGCCATTCACGTCAGTGGTCGTGCCGAGTGTCGTTCCCTTCACCACAACGGTGGCCCCCGGGATGCCTTCTCCGTCTTCGCCGGTTATCTTACCTTTTACCTCAACGTCCTGCAGCACCATGTCGCTCGCCGAGAGCAGGCTGCTTTCTATGGCGAAGGGGGCTGTAGCGGCGGTAGCGGGTGCCTGCAACAGACAGGCTAAAGCGAATGCCGTGGCCAGCTTCATCTGCCGGGACGTAAGCTTTGCATGTCTGCCCAATGGGGGAATCCATGCCTTAGAGTAATTCTGTTTCATTTTAGTAGGTTAGTTAGGTGAAATAGTATTGATGCTTTACAGAAGGTGTAAGCACACACCTTTAAGACTCTTGTAAAAGACTCTTGATTACCCGACAGATAACAGCAGGGGACCAGGAAGATTTGGGAATAGAGGTATTGATGTTACATAGGCATTAGCGTATAACTGAGTAATCAATCATATAAAATTGTTTATTTTTAAATAAAAAAGCAAGACTAGTCTGCTGTTATACTATCCTTTTATATAAAAGTATAGCAATATGCCCTGAAATTTAGTTAAGCGTAGGTTTTAGGGAGTTTTTCAAATAGGAAAGGCGTTGTGCAGGACGGCTAGCAGGCGGCATTTGTAGGTTGCTGGTGCCGTGGAATCTTAGAAAGGTCCGGTTGTGCAGATGTATGTGGTGATTAATCACATTTATTTTAGGCCGGTTTTATTTTTTGTAAAGCTCACGCATCTTATTATATTCGTGAGCTAGTAGCTTAAGGAAATGATGCCTGCATAAGTAGAACTTACCCGTCATAGCAGGTGTTGACCTTAGCGGCGACTCGTCTGGGTAGGCGAGACCAACACAATAGTATACTCTTTGTTATATACTTATGGATAGGCGATCGGCTGTAAAAGGCCTGTTGATTTTTGCGGGGAGCGTGGCCGTGCTGCCTTCCTGCGTGCTGGAGGAGGGTAAGGCCTCCATCCCGCTGGACCACCTGGATGTATCGGCCGGGGAGGAGGAACTGCTGGCCGAAGTGGTGGAGACGCTCATCCCCGCCACCGACACGCCCGGCGCCAAAGCCATGGGCCTGCACCTGTTCACGCTCAAGATGCTCGACGACTGCTATTCCAGGGAGGACCAGCAGACATTCATGACGGGCATGACCGCCTTCGCGGAGCTAGCAAAGGAACAGACGGGAAAGCGGTTTACCAAGTGTAGCCCGGAGCAGCGCCAGCAGGTGGTTGCCAGTGTAAACACCCGGCAGGCACCCGAGGAGGTGCTCACCTTCTACAACATCCTCAAGGGCGAGACGATCAAGGGCTACCTCAACTCCGAGCTGGTGATGACCACCCTCCGGGTATACGAGCTGGTGCCGGGTCGCTACGAGGCCTACTATCCTGTAACAGCAGAAGCACAGATAAGCTAATGGCGAATTTGAACATAGACAGCGTGAAAGCGCGCACCTTCGACGCGATCGTGGTCGGCTCGGGGATAAGCGGTGGCTGGGCAGCCAAGGAGCTGACGGAGAAGGGGCTGAAAACCCTGGTACTGGAGCGCGGCCGCGACGTGAAGCACAACCGCGACTACCCCACCACCAACAAGATGCCCTACGAGTTTGAGCACCGCGGGCAGGTGCCCCTGGAGATACGGGAGAAGGAGCCGGTGGTGAGCCGCTGCTACGCCTTCCGCGAGGATGCCATGCACTTCTTTACCAGGGACTCCGAGCACCCCTACGTGCAGGAGAAGCCCTTCGACTGGATACGCGGCTACCAGGTGGGCGGCAAGTCGCTTTTATGGGCGCGGCAAACACAGCGCTGGAGCGATTTTGACTTTGATGGGCCTGCCCGTGACGGCTTCGCTGTGGACTGGCCCATCCGTTACAAGGACCTGGCGCCCTGGTACAGCCACGTGGAGAAGTTTGCCGGCATCTCCGGTAACAGCGATGGACTGGCCGAGCTGCCGGACGGGGAGTTTTTGCCCCCTTACCCGCTCAACAGCGTGGAGAATTACTTCCGCCAGCAGCTCAAGACGCACTACGGCAACCGCCACGTCATCAGCGCCCGCTGCGCGCACCTGTCCAAGCCCAACCAGATCCACTTCGACCAGGGGCGTGGGCAGTGCCAGAACCGCACCCTCTGCCAGCGCGGCTGCCCCTTCGGCGGCTACTTTAGCAGTAACTCCTCCACACTGCCCTGGGCCGAGCGCACGGGCAACCTCACGCTCCGGCCGTTTTCGGTGGTGGAGTCGGTGATTTACGACGAGAAAGCCGGAAAAGCAACGGGCGTGCGTGTGGTGGATACCAACACCAAGGAGGTGATCGAATATTACGCCCGCATCATCTTCGTGAACGCCTCGGCGCTGCATACCAACCACATCCTGCTCAACTCCACTTCCGCGCGCTTCCCCAACGGGTTGGGCAACGACAGCGGGGTGCTGGGCAAGTACGTGGGCTTCCATAACTACCGGGCCAGGATATCGGCCGAGTATGACGGGCTGCTGCAGTACGCCACGGCAGGCCGCAACCCATCCGATGGGGGTTATATTCCGCGCTTCAGGAACCTGCACAAGCAGGAAACCGATTTCCTGAGAGGCTACGCCGCTGGCTTTGGGGCCCGCCGCTACCAGGTAGAGGACCGCTCCGGCTTTGGCGAGGACCTGAAGCAACAACTGTTGAATCCCACGTGGAGCAACTGGAATGTGGGCTCGCACATGATGGGGGAGACTATCCCGAAGGAGGGGAACTTCGTGGGCCTCGACAAGGACCAGAAGGACGCCTGGGGAGTGCCGCTCTTGCGCATCAACATCGGCTACGACGACAACGACGAGAAGATGATCAAAGACTACCTCGAGCAGATGACGGAGATGTTCACCAAGGCGGGCTTCACCAACATCAGAGCCACGGACTCGAAGCAGGCGCCGGGCCTGGACATCCACGAGATGGGCGGCGTGCGGATGGGCCATGACCCGAAGACCTCGCTGTTGAACAAGTATAACCAGCTGCACGCCTGCCAGAATGTGTTCGTTACCGATGGCGCCTGCATGACCTCGACCTCCACGCAGAACCCCTCGCTCACCTACATGGCCCTGACGGCCCGTGCCGTGGACCACGCCGTGAGCGAGATGAAGAAGGGGAATCTGTAAGCGTTATACTTTCATCAAACTATAAGTGTCTGCCGTTTCAGAACGGCAGACACTTATAGTTTATACTTTTCTATACTTTATACTTTCAGCTGCGATTCTCACGCTTCGTGAAGGTGTAGACCCACCCCTAACCCCTCCAAGGAGGGAATAATATCACAGTTAAGAAACTCCCCTCCTTGGAGGGGTTAGGGGTGGGCTCCTCGCAAATTGAGTTTATACTTTTAGCTACTCTTTGCCCGCCACATACTTGTACACCAACTCCGATACTTTCGCCATCGCCTCCATCCCGGCTTTCTCATCCTTTAAATCTTTAGATAAAAGCACCAGCACATACTTTTGTCCGTCGGGAAGTATAACAATGCCGGAGTCGTGGCGCACGCCGGTGATCCAGCCGGTTTTATGGGCCACCTTTACCTCTTTCGGCAATCGGGCTGGTATGATTTCCCGGTGGCGCTGGTCGAGCAGGATGCGGATCATTTCCTGAGAGGCTTCCGGATTTACGGCTTTGCCGGTAGCGATCTGCTCGAAGATCAGCATCAGGTCGTAGGCGGTGGTCGTGTTGTTGAGCCCCTGCTCGTAAGCCTTGCTGTCTTCCACGCCGCGCAGCACCTGTATATCCTGGGCGCCCAACTCACGCATGGTCTGGGTAACCTGCTTTGCGTCCAGTTCCTCTATCATCAGGTTGGTGGCCAGGTTGCTGCTCTGGATGATCATCTTGTAAAGCAGCTCCGACACGGGCCGCTTCTGTCCGACAAAAGTATAAAGCTCCTGCTCGCTGTCGTCCACGGGGCTGATGCTATACATGCTGCCGTCCATGATGCTCTTAAACCCGTTGCGGACAAGTATGGAATCTGACAAAGAGAGCTTCCCCGCAGCAGCCTGTTTGTAAGCCTCGATCAGCACGGGCGTTTTCATGGTGCTGGCTGCATGGAAGCTCTCCCGCTCGTTCAGCAGCAACTCCTCGCCAGTTGCCATGTCCTTGAACGCTACGGCAAAGGTTCCTTCCTGCTTTTCTAACTCTTCCGTTATTTGCTGGCGTAGCGCATGCATGGTTGTTTCGGGTTTAGACGCGGTGCAGCCTGCCAGAAGTATAAACAGGCCCGGCAAGTATAAAAGGGTACGTATCATCATTCGCATACGCTTAAAGGTTGCAGGAGAGGCTAGCGGAATTCCGGCCAAGGTCACAGCCCAGGCGCACCTCCTTTTCAAAGGGTAATGGAGCAACGAAAGCCTTGGGGATACGCTTAAGCAGCCCCAACTTATGAAATATTTAGTACATTTACAGTCGCTGTATGAACTGTTTTAGAAGCGCTGCCGCCAAGGAAAAATCTGCCAGGGTGACGTTACGATACATGCGGATCCAACTATAAATATACTGTTTTGATAGCCAATAAGAAGCGCCTCCTACTTTCTTCGTGCCTGTTGCTTTTAAGCTGCGCCCTTTTGCTGGCGGGGTGCAAGACTGTATCGGATAGGGGTACGGGAGCACCTGAAAACACACCCACGGTGCAGCACTTTAACGATGGCTGGGAGTTTGTCCGGGATGCAGACTCCGCCTCCGTTTTTTCAGGGCAGTCCAGCCTGACGTGGGAGCAGGTATCGCTGCCGCACACCGCCCGCCTGGAGCCCATCCGCAAAACAGCGCAGCAGTGGCAGGGAACAGCCTTCTACCGGAAATCTTTTAAGCTGCCGGCAGCCGACCAAGGGAAACACATCGCCCTGAAGTTTGAAGCCGCCATGCAGGTGGCCGATGTATACCTGAACGGGCAGCACTTTTTCCGGCACCTGGGCGGTTACCTGCCGTTTTACGTCGATATCTCTGATAAGGCAAAGTATGGCCAGGAGAACACGGTGCTGGTAAAGCTCAACAACGAGGACAACCCACGCGTGGCCCCCGGCAAACCCCTGGCCGACCTCGACTTCAACTACTACAGCGGCATCTACCGTAACGTATACCTCATCACCAAAGACAAACTGCATATTTCGGACGCCGTGGCTGCCAACCGGGTGGCTGGAGGCGGCGTGCTGCTGCACTACGAGCAGGTAAGTATAAATGGCGCCACCCTAAACGTGCAGACGGAGCTGAAGAACGACCACCCCGAGCAGCGGGAGGCGCAGGTCAGAGTCATACTTGCGGACAGCAGCGGCAACAAGGTAGGGGAGGCGCTCTCCGAAAGTATACTGGTGCAGCCGGGCCGGTTCGGTACGCTCAAACAACGTATCACCATCACCAACCCGAAGCTGTGGTCGCCGGTTGCGCCCTACTTATACAGCGTAACGGTGGAGCTGCTGCATGAAGGAAGGTTGATTGACCAACAAAGTATAAAAACAGGCGTGAAGACCTTCCGCTTCGCCAAGGACGGCTTTTACCTGAACGGCGTGAAGTTATACCTGCGCGGCACCAACCGCCACCAGGAGTATCCTTACGTAGGCTATGCCCTTTCCGACAATGCCAACTACCGCGATGCTTATAAGATAAAGGAGGCCGGTTTCAACTTCGTGCGTTTGTCGCATTACCCGCAGTCGCCGGCGTTTATGGAGGCTTGTGATGAACTGGGGCTGCTGACGATGGATGCCCTGCCGGGCTGGCAGTTCTTCGGGGATAGTGTATTTCAGAAAAACGCCCTGCAGGATGTGCGCGACATGGTGCGCCGCGACCGCAATTATACTTCCGTTATACTTTGGGAGGCCTCGCTGAACGAATCGGGGATGACGAAAGAGTTTATGCAAAAGGCCCACCAGGCCGTGCACGAGGAGCTGCCCTTCGATAACATTTATACTTGCGGCTGGCTCAACGACGTGTACGATGTGTTCATCCCCGCCCGACAGCACGCCAAGGCCCCCGATTACTGGAACAAGTATAGCCAGGACAAGCCGCTGCTTATTGCCGAGTACGGCGACTGGGAATACTACGCGCAGAACGCCGGCTTTAACCAGAAAGAGTTTGCCAACCTGAAGGAGGAGGAGCGCACCAGCCGCCAGTTGCGCGGCGCGGGGCAGAAGCGCTTGCTGCAGCAGGCCCTCAACTACCAGGAGGCGCATAACAGCAACCTGCAGGGCCCGGCCGTAGGCGATGCCAACTGGCTTATGTTCGACTACAAGCGCGGCTACGCCGACGACATCGAGGCCTCCGGTATCATGGACATCGTGCGCCTGCCCAAGTTTGCCTACTACTTCTACCAAAGCCAGGCCGGTCCGGACCTGAGCGGGAAATCCGCCTTCCATAAACCGATGGTTTTCATCGCCAACTACTGGAACGACCCGGAGAGTAAGACTGTGAAAGTATACAGCAACACCGAGGAGGTGGAACTGCAACTCAACGGCAAAACCATCGCCCGCCAGAAGCCGGATCAGGACAGGAATTCCACGCACCTGCCGCACCCACCGTTCACCTTTGAGGTACCCACGTATGAGCCCGGAAATTTAACTGCCATCGGCTACATCAACAACCAAAAGGTAGCCACGCACGGGCAACGCACGGCAGGCAAACCGGCTAAACTCATACTTCGCGCCGATTACAGCGGCAAAAAACTGCAGGCGGGCGTAAACGACGCGGTGCTTGTGTATGCCAGCGTAGCCGATGAACATGGAACGGTGGTGCCGGATGCCGTGAATGCAGTACGCTTTGCTGTAGAGGGAGATGCTGAGATTATAGGCGCAGAAGTGGTAGAGGCAGAAGCCGGCATTGCCGCCATACTTGTAAAAGCCGGAAAGCAGGCAGGTACGATTAAAGTAAAGGCGCAGGCGGATGACCTGGAAGCCGCGACTTATACTTTGGAGGCCGTGAAAGGGATAAAATAGAATATACCTTGTAAATTGCCCCTTGGGAAAAGGAGAGCGGAAAGCTCCCTGACAGCAAAAGCCATACTTACAAAAGATGTTACAAGAGATTAAAGATAAATTCAAAGAACTGTACGAGCAGGAGCCGCTCGTGGTGCGTTCACCCGGAAGGGTAAACCTGATTGGCGAGCACACCGATTACAACGACGGCTTTGTGCTGCCGGCCGCCATCAATAAGGAAATATACTTTGCCGTGGCGCCCAACAACACCAACACTTTTAGAGCCTACGCTTACGACCTGCAGGAAGGAGGCGAATTTGACCTGGGCCAGGTGCAGCGCTCTGAAAAGAGCTGGGCCAATTACCTGCTGGGCGTGGTCGCGCAACTGCAACAGGCAAAGTATGAGGTGAAGGGCTTCGACCTGGTGTACGGCGGCAACATCCCGATCGGGGCCGGGTTGTCGTCCTCAGCGGCCGTGGAGTGCGGGCTGGCCTATGCGCTAAACCATATCTTTGGGTTCAACATTCCGAAGTTCGACCTGGTGAAGATGGCGCAGCTGGCCGAGCACGAGTACGCAGGCGTCAAGTGCGGCATCATGGACCAGTTCGCCAGCATGTACGGCCGTCAGGACCACGCCGTGAAGCTTGACTGCCGCTCCCTCGACTTCGACTACTACCACCTGGAAATGGCCGATTACCGCATCGTGCTTTGCGACACGCAGGTGAAGCATAACCTGGCCTCCTCGGAGTACAACACCCGCCGCCAGGAGTGCGAAGCGGGCGTGGCGCTGCTGCAACGCCACTACCCGCAGGTAAAGAGCCTGCGCGATGTGACAGTGCCGATGCTGGAGCTGCACCAGGAGGAGTTTGAGCCTACCGTGTACAGGCGCTGCACCTACGTGGTGCACGAGAACATCCGCGTGGAGGAGGCCTGCCAGGCGCTGGAGCAGGGCGATATGAAAACCTTCGGCGAGAAGATGTACGCCTCGCACCGCGGCCTGCAGCACGACTACGGGGTGAGCTGCCCGGAACTCGACTTTTTGGTGGACCAGGCGCGGGAGATGGACAGTGTGCTGGGCGCGCGCATGATGGGCGGCGGCTTCGGTGGCTGCACCATTAACCTGGTAAAGCTGGAGGCGCTGGATGCCTTCATTCAAAGTATGGAAGAGGCCTACAAACTGCAGTTCGGCATCGCGCTGAAGACCTACGTGGCCGAGATCGTGGACGGCAGCAGCCTGGTGGAGCCAAGCCAGATTTAGAACCTTTAGCAATTAACCCAACTCCGGGGAGCAGGGCTGTTGAGCTCTAACTTAGAGCGCTGATTCATGACGTTAGAGCTGAAAATAGTTAGAGCCAGAGTCTCCCCTTGAGGGGAGTTAGAGGGGTGTCAGAACTTAGCAGATGACATTTGCCGCTGGCTTTACACCCCTGTAGTCCCCTCAAGGGAACAGTTTCTGTAGAACTTAACAGCCCTGCTCCTGGGAGGGAATAGAGGTGAGTTCACTCCTTAATAACAATAGTTAATCGTAACTTAAAGTATAAATGCCCCCAGCGGCATCAAATAAAAGAAGAATACCAATGCCTACGTTTGATTTAGCGGAGCACCCGCACAGAAGATACAACCCGCTCACCGGCGAATGGGTGCTCGTGTCGCCGCACCGGGCCAAGCGCCCGTGGCAGGGGCAGCAGGAGGAGCAAAGCCCCGACACGCGCCCTACCTATGACCCCAGCTGTTACCTTTGCCCCACCAATACCCGCGCCAACGGCGAGCAGAACCCGGATTACGCGTCCACTTATGTGTTTGACAATGACTTTGGCGCGCTGCAGGAGGAAACACCCGACGGAGCTTATGTGGTGGGCGATCTGATCCGGGCCGAGAGCGAGCGCGGCATCTGCCGGGTGATCTGTTTCTCTCCGCGCCACGACCTGACGCTGGCCGATATGGAACCCCAGGACATACGCAAAGTGGTGGACCTGTGGCAGCAGGAGTATGCCGAGCTAGGTTCAAGGGACTTCATCAACTACGTGCAGATCTTCGAGAACAAGGGCCAAATCATGGGTTGCAGCAACCCGCACCCGCACGGGCAGATCTGGGCGCAGCGCACCGTGCCCGTGGAGCCGGCCAAGGAGACCACGCAGCAGGGTTTATACTATGAGCAGCACCAGCGCAGCCTGCTGGCCGATTACCTGGCCCTGGAGCTGGAAACGCGCGAGCGGGTGGTGGCCGAGAATGAGCATTTCGTGGCGCTGGTGCCTTTCTGGGCCGTGTGGCCTTTTGAGACGATCCTCATCAGCAAGCGCCACTTCCAGCACATCGGGCAGATGCATGAGGAGGAGAAGAACAGCTTTGCGCAGATCATTAAGACCCTCACTGCCGCCTACGATCAGGTGTTCGGCATCTCGTTCCCGTACTCCTCGGGCATTCACCAAAGCCCCACTGACGGGCAGGCGTACCCGGGCTGGCACTTCCACATGCACTTTTACCCGCCGCTCTTGCGCTCGGCCACGGTGAAGAAATTCATGGTAGGCTACGAGATGATGGGCAACCCGCAGCGCGACATCACCCCGGAAGCGGCCGCCCAATTGCTCCGCTCCCTGGTGCGTTAAACCAGGGCCGGCTATACTTTGCTATACTTTTATCAGGCAGCTTCATAAGTATAAGCAGTTGTAAACGCGTGTATTAGGCGTTGCGCATGTGTTTTAAATATATCCTCCATATTAAGATTATAGACTAAATCCTCTATATTAGGCACCTAAAACGAACCTTACATGAATCTTTCTACACTCGACATTGCTATTTTCCTGGGGTATTGCGTGCTCATCATTGTGGTGGGCCTGTGGGTTTCCAGGGAGAAGAAAGGGCACGTCAAAAACTCTACCGACTACTTTCTGGCCAGCAAGTCGCTGCCCTGGTGGGCTATCGGAGCCTCGCTGATCGCCTCTAACATTTCGGCAGAGCAGTTTATCGGGATGTCGGGCTCGGGCTTCGCCATTGGCCTGGGCATTGCCAGCTATGAGTTCATGGCGGCTGTTACCCTGCTGTTGGTAGCCAAGTACTTCCTTCCTATTTACATTAAGGAGGGTATCTTCACCATGCCGCAATTCCTCAAGCTGCGCTACGACGACCGCATCCGAACCAGCCTGGCCGTTTTCTGGATCATGCTCTACATCTTCGTGAACCTGACCACCGTTTTATACTTGTCGGCGCTGGCGCTGAGCGTGGTGCTGGACATCAGCACGACAAGCGCCATCATCGGCCTGGCGGCGGTAGCGGTGACCTACTCTGTTTACGGTGGTCTTAAGGCGGTAGCCTGGACGGACGTGATCCAGGTGATCTTCCTGATCCTGGGCGGATTGGTAACCACTTACCTGGCGCTGGATGCCGTGAGTGGCGGAGAAGGCCCGGTTAAGGGCCTGGGTATGCTCTTTGAAAAGGCGCCGGAGAAATTCGATATGATCCTATCGGAGGACAATCCGTTTTACAAGGACCTGCCCGGCATGACGGTGCTCTTCGGCGGCATGTGGATTGCCAACATCAGCTACTGGGGCTTTAACCAGTACATCATACAGCGTGCGCTGGCCGCTAAAAGTATAAAGGAAGTACAGTGGGGCCTTGTGTTCGCTGCATTCCTGAAGCTGTTGATTCCGCTGGTAGTGGTGCTTCCTGGTATCGCGGCCTTTGCGCTGAATGCCGAGATCAGCCGTTACGACGAGGCTTACCCCTGGTTGCTGGGCAACCTGGTGCCTACCGGTGTCAAAGGGCTTGCGTTTGCAGCGCTGATTGCAGCGGCTCTGTCCTCACTGAGCTCGATGATGAACTCCACAGCCACCATCTTCACCATGGACATCTACAAGTCGCACCTGAAGAAAGATGCCTCGGAGACCCAGATGGTGACGGTAGGCCGACTGGTGAGCCTGGTTTCGATCATCATTGCGGGGCTGGTGGCCGAACCACTACTCGGTGGCGAGGAACAGATCTTCCAATTCATCCAGAAGTATACCGGCTACGTGAGCCCGGGCATTGTGGTCTTGTTCGTATTCGGCCTGTTCTGGAAGCGTGCTACTTCCAACGCGGCCCTGGCAACAGCCATTGCCTCGGTACCATTCAGCATCATCATTGACCTTGCTTTCCCAACCATGCCATTCCTGGATCAGATGGGGCTGGTGTTCCTGTTGCTGTCTGCGCTGATGGTGGGCATCTCTTTGTGGGAGAACAGCCGGGGCAAGTATCCGGAATATACGGTTAGCCTTGATAAAGGGCTTTTCCGCACGGACAGCGTCTTTAACGTGTCTGCCACTGCCATCTTGTTTGTAGTGGCCGCTATTTACATTGTGTTCTGGTAGAGGGACAAGCCTCCTATTTAATAGAAACAGAAACAGCCGGTACAAATGTGCCGGCTGTTTCTGTTTCATACTTGCCTGATGCCTGGCAGAAGGAACCAGGAGAAGCAAGACGTAGTACTGCTGTCCTCCGTCCGCTTAGCGAGAGGTAGTGTCTGCCTCTGTTTGGCTGGAGACGGTGTCTACCTCGAGGCGTCTGTTCTCGCCGCTATCCAGTTCAAGCTGTGGCGAGATCTCTTCTCCCGAGCCGATCTCCACGCTCTCGTCAATATTAGTCTCTTCCATCGTTGCCTCCTCCGCGGTGGTATTGTCCGAGGCATCGGAACAGGCAAAGGTGAAGGCTCCCAAGGCAATAAATAGTATCTTTTTCATAGCATAAGTCTTTGGTCTGAGTTCAATTTAACGCAGTGCAGGACAGATAGGTTATCACCAGTAGCTTCAAAAATGGTGTTTATCAGGCGGTTATACTTTGTGTAAAAGTATGGGAGCCATGCATGAGATAAGGGAAAGGATAGCGTTTTTATACTTTGGAGAGTTCAGGAAAGTATGGCTTTGGCAGGAAAGCAGAGCGCCCACCCTCCGAAGAAGGCAGGCGCTCCGTTTTATACTTGATCCACCGCAATGGTAGCACAAAGTATGGTTTTCTTACTTCAAAGCCTTTGTTTTGCGGGCGGAAGGGTAATCCGCCGCAGACACATCCTCATCGGCCTCCAGAGACCAGCCTGTTTTCAGGCCGATCACGAACCAGGCCAGCGCCACCACGCCACCGGCGAATATAGTGTCACCTACCACGCGGAGCCAGCGCAGGAGCTCCATCGTATCCGTCTGCATAAACTCCATGGAGCGGGCGTACCACAGGCCGTACTCCACGCTGGCCCAGGTTTGCAGCAGCCCGATCGGCAGCACGCTTATCAGCACCATCAGCATCAAACCGATGTTAATGGACCAGAACGCGAAGCTGATCACCCCATCCTTCCAGCGGCGGCGGGCCGAGAGGCCCTTCAGCACGAACAGCATCAGGCCGATGCCCAGCATGCCGTAGACCCCAAACAAGGCCGTGTGCGCGTGAACCGGTGTGGTATTGAGTCCCTGCATGTAGTAGAGCGCAATCGGCGGGTTGATCACGAAGCCGAACACACCGGCCCCCACCAGGTTCCAGAAGGCCACGGCCACAAACGAGTAGATCGGCCATTTGTAAGCCTTGATCCACTGTGTGGCGCGGCTGAGTTCGAGGTTATGGTAGGCCTCGAAGCCGATGAGCACGAGCGGCACCACTTCCAGCGCGCTGAAGGTGGCCCCCAGCGCCATCACGGCAGTTGGCGTGCCGCTAAAGTATAAGTGGTGGAATGTGCCGATGATACCCCCAAACAGGAAGATGATGGTGGAGAACAGCACCGTTGTGGTGGCCATTTTGGTATCCAGCAGGCCCATGCGCACAAACAGGAAGGCGATCACCACGGTGGCAAATACCTCGAAGAAGCCTTCTACCCACAGGTGTACCACCCACCAGCGCCAGTACTCGGCAATGGCCAGGTTGGTGTGCTGTCCCCACATCAGGCCGGAGGCGTAGAAGATGGCGATGGCAGCCGAGGAGATCAGGAACATGCCCAGCAGGTGGCGGCCTTCCACGTCATTTCTAAAGGCAGGCATAATGGCGCGCACCATCAATGCCAGCCACAGGAACAGGCCCACCAGCAGGAAGATCTGCCAGAAACGACCTAAATCCACATACTCGTAGCCCTGGTGGCCGAACCAGAAGTTCTCTCCGTAGCCCAGCTTCTGCATCACGCCGTACCACTGCCCGGCCAGCGAGCCCGCCACAATGATCAATAAGCACGTGAAGAGGAAGTTGACGCCCAGTTTCTGGAACTTGGGCTCGTGGCCCGACACGGCCGGGGCAATGTATAAGCCGGTAGCCAGCCAGGACGTTGCGATCCAGAAAATAGCCAGCTGCACGTGCCAGGTGCGGGTGATGGAGTAGGGGAGGTAATCAGCCAGCGGGAAGCCGTAGAGTGCCTGGCCTTCCACGCCGTAGTGCGCCGTCACCACGCCCAGCGTTACCTGCACCAGGATCAGGGCCGTCACGATCCAGAAGTATTTCAGCGTCGCCTTCATGGAGGGCGTAGCCTTCAGGCCCAGCAGCGGGTCCTGCTTCGGCAGTTTGGAGGTGTCGATCTCCTCCTCGCGGTTGGAGGCATAGTAATAAGCCAGCAGCCCCACGCCAGCGATAAGTATGATCACACTGAAGCCTGTCCAGATGATGAGGTCAGAGCTGGGCTCGTTGGCCACCAGTTTCTCGGCGGGCCAGTTGTTGGTATAGGTGATGTTCTTGCCGGGGCGCTCGGTAACGCAGGCCCAGGAAGTCCAGAAGAAGAAGGCGTTCATCTTGCGCATGCGCTCCGGGTCGCTCACCGTGTTGTCCTTCATGGCGTAGGCATCGCGGTACACGGCCAGCGCCGGGTCATTCATAAACAGGCCGGTGTAATGGCTGCTGACATCGGCAATGGCCGCCGCGCGCAGGTCGGACACGGTGAGCACGCCTGTTTCAGCGTCATAGGTGTTGGCCCGTATCTGCTTTTGCAGGCGCGCCTGCAGCATGGCCTGTATTTCCTCGTCCAACTCGTCGTGGGTTACGCCTTTCTCCTGCTGTGCCCAGGTATCCAGAAAGAACATGGCCTCTTTGTGCAGCCACTCGGCGCTCCAGTCGGGGGCAACGTAGGCGCCGTGGCCCCAGATAGAGCCCAGTTCCTGTCCGCCAACCGACTGCCATACGTTCTGCCCGTCCTTGATGTCATGTGCGGTGAACAGCACCTCGCCGGAGGCGGTTATCACTTTGTCGGGAATAGGCGGCGCTTGTCTGTAGATCTCGGTTCCGTAGTAGCCGAGTACAGCAAAGGATCCCACCATCACAGCGATGAATCCCAGCCAGAGTTTTTTATACTTCATTAGAGTAATGGTTAAATAGTAAACGTGTTTGTATGTAAAAATTGAGTGTGATTTAGCGGATAGTGGCCCTGCAACTCAGCTGTGGCTGCGGTGCGGGTTTCGGCCTTAAAACAAGTATGCCAGGCTGACAGGAGTCAAGGCGGTAGGTAAAGTCGTTTTTAAGGCCTAGCTTGCCGAGGTATGAAGTATGAATTCCAGTGTCGATATTATAGCTGCCGTTGCAGGCCTGGCTGGTAACTGGTATGGTCAAGAGGGCAGCAAGAAGTATGAACAGCCTTTTCATGCCTGTAACTCGTTAAAAGTATAGAGAAGCCCTGTGCGCTTCGCGCAGAGGTGGCTGGCGGCATAGGACCGGTCTGCCTGAAAAAGCATGTGGATGTCGGTACTGCTCAGTGGCTGCACCACTGCAATTACGACCAGCAACATCCATACAACACGCTTCATGCCTTCACCTATCAGGGTTTGGGCTCAAAGGTCTTATCAGGTGATTTCTGGAAAAATGACTTATGTCATCATTAAAAGAGATAAAGGTCTTTTGTTGGACAGGCCAACATGTATACTTTTGTACCGTAAACAATCACTTAAATTCCTAAGCACTAATTAAAATTTACGCAGACATGAGAAAAAATCCAAGTGAATCGATGATGACCAAATTGTTTAAACCACTGCAATTAGCCGTTATGGCCATGCTGTTTAGTACCGTGCTTTTCAGCTGCTCCTCAGGAGACGGCGAGAACACCGCTGCCACCGATCAAGAAGAGAGCGGGCTGGCTAACCAGGCTGAAGCACCTGCTGAGGACGATGGAAAAGGAGTAGGTCCTGTTACGTCTGTGGAAGTGGGTGAGGGAATAGACGAGGCGCTCGCCGCTGAGGGCAAGACTATCTTCGAGGGCAAGTGCTCGGCCTGCCACCAGTTGTCTGACCAGAAGATCGTGGGCCCTGGCCTGGCTGGTGTAACGGATCGCCGCAAGCCAGAGTGGATCATGAACATGATGATCAACCCAGAGGAGATGACCAAGAAGGACCCACAAGCCAAGAAACTGCTTGCTGAGCACTTAACACAGATGACAAACCAGAACATCACTGAGTCTGATGCCAGGGCCCTGCTGGAGTTCCTGAGACAGAACGACCAGAATAGCTAACAGCAACACTTCGATAATAAGCAAAAACCCATAATCATTATGGAAACCCTGATCAGTAAATTCAAGAAAGTAGCACCTAAGGCAGCCCTTCTAATGGCGGTGGCTGCCGGTGCGGCGCTACAAGGTTGTAACAAAACCGGCGGCGACGACAGCGATAAGGCTGTTGACTCTGATGCAGCCTCTGCCGTGTATGTGGCACCAGGCGAGCACGATGAGTTGTACTCCTTCCTGTCTGGCGGCTTTAACGGCCAGATGTCCGTGTACGGCATCCCTTCCGGCAGGCTGCTGAAGATCATCCCGGTATTCTCGCAGTTCCCGGAGAACGGCTACGGCTACAACGAGGAGACCAAGCCGATGCTGCAGACCTCGCATGGCTTTGTGCCCTGGGATGACCTGCACCACCCGAAACTGTCCCGTACCGACGGTATGGCCGATGGCCGCTGGCTTTTCGTGAACGGTAACAACACGCCGCGCGTGGCCCGTATCGACCTGAAAACCTTCGAGACCGTGGAGATCATGGAGATCCCGAACTCAGCAGGTAACCACTGCTCCCCATACCCAACCAATAACAACGAGTACGTTATTGCCGGTACACGCTTCTCTGTTCCGCTGGATATGAAAGGCGGCACTGCCGACGTAAGTATGGAAGAGTACAAGGACAAGTTCAGAGGCTCTATCTCCTTTATCAAGGTGGATAAGGAAGATGGCGACATGGAGCTGGACTTCCAGGTGCTGGTGCCAGGCTTCGACTACGACCTGGCCAACGGTGGCAAAGGCCCGTCTAACGACTGGGTGTTCTTTACCACGTACAATACCGAGAAATCCGCTACGCTGAAGGAACTGGGTGCTTCCCAGAACGACAGAGACTACCTGGCGGCCATTAACTGGAAACTGGCAGCCAAGTATGCGGCAGAAGGAAAGGCACACGAAATGCCGGCCAACTACTACCACAACAAGCTGGACCACGGTTCTTTCCAGGCTAAGTCCGAAGTGAAGAAAACCGTACGCTACCTGCTTCCGGAAGAGTGCCCGGGCATGATGTACCTGCTGCCGGCGCCTAAGTCACCGCACGGTATCGACGTAGACCCAACCGGCGAGTACATGGTGGTAAACGGCAAGCTTGCCTCTTCGCTGCCAGTGTTCTCCTTCTCTAAAATGGAGGAGGCGATCAAGAACAAGGACTTTGACGGTGAGGTGAACGGTATCCCGGTGTTCAAGTATGAGTCTGTACTTTACGGCGAAGTAAAAGAGCCGGGCTTAGGACCATTGCACACCGAGTTCGACGGCAAAGGCAATGCCTACTCTACCATGTTCGTATCGTCTGAGGTGGTGAAGTGGAACGTGAAAGACCTGAAGGTGACGGATAGGATCCCTGTGTACTACTCCCCAGGTCACTTGATGATCCCTGGTGGTGACACGGAGAAGCCTTATGGCAAGTACCTGGTGGTGATGAACAAGATCACAAAAGACCGCTTCCTGCCAACAGGACCGGAGTTGATGCACTCTGCCCAGCTGATCGACATCAGCGGAGAGAAAATGAAGATGCTTCTTGACTTCCCGACAGTAGCCGAACCGCACTACGCGCAGGCCATCAAGGCAGACTTAGTGGCACCGAACAGTGTCAAGTTCCACAAACTGGACGAGAACACGCACCCGGAGGCAGTTAAGAATGAGAAGGACGTGAGCGTGACCCGCAAGGGAAAAACAGTTACCGTGAAGATGACCGCCATCCGAAGCCACTTAACACCGGACAACATCGAGGGAATCCAGGTAGGCGACACCGTGCTCTTCCACGTGACGAACCTGGAGCAGGACTGGGACGTGCCGCACGGATTCGCGGTGATGGGCGCCAACAACGCCGAGACCCTGATCATGCCGGGCGCTACACAGACACTGCGCTGGGTACCGAAACAGGAAGGTGTGTTTCCGTTCTACTGTACTGACTTCTGCTCTGCGCTTCACCAGGAGATGCAGGGATATGTCAGGGTGTCCCCGAAAGGATCAAACGTGCCAATCAAGTTCAGGATGGGCGAGAAAAGGCCCGTTCCACCCGCAACGGCAAGTGTTAACTAACCATTTGCATCGGGCATAACCAAAGCGGAGGCTGCCCAGGCAGCTTCCGCTTATTTTTTGTAGCATAGTACCTAAAATTAAAAAGGATGAAAGCTCTAAGCAGAGTGCTGATGATCATAGCGGCACTATCATTAGGCTTGTTGTTCCTCTTTCCGATGTGGAAGATCTACCTCGAAGCCCCACAATACCCCGAAGGACTGGAAATGCATATCTGGGTGAACCAGATCTCAGGCAGCTCCGAAAGCGTCCTGCAAAACTTCAACATACTCAACCACTACATCGGCATGAGGCCGATCCACGCGGAATCGTTCGCAGAATTAAAGATCATGCCCTACGTTGTCATCTTCTTCATGATAACAGGGGTTATAGTAGGGCTGGTAGGCACACGCAAACTGGTCCTGGCCTGGGTGGCACTGCTGATGGTAGGCGGGGCTGTGGGTATACTTGACTTTTACCTGTGGCTGGTTCGGTTCGGCACGAACCTGGATCCAACCGCGCCTATCAAGATACCGGGCATGACCTACATACCGCCTTTGCTTGGTCATAAAGAATTGCTGAACTTTGATGCGCTCTCGCTACCCTCAACCGGCAGCCTGGGAATCCTGCTGGCCATCGTTTTTGCAGGTATAGCCTTTTATGTCAGCCGAAAAAAAGAAGTTAAAGAAAAGATAACCGCATAGCCATGAAACTGTTAGTAAGTAGCGTAAGCCTGCTTTTTATACTTGTAATCCTTGCCGGCTGCTCCGTGGAGCCCAAGCCGATCCCTTATGGGGAGGCCAACTGTGCCCATTGCAACATGACCGTGTCTGATAACCGGTACGGGGCAGAACTGGTGAATGAGAACGGCAAACCCTACTTCTTCGACTCTGCCGAGTGCCTTGCGGCCTACGTGGCAGAGCAGCCGGAGGTAGGCGACAAAGCGGCTTACCTACTTGTAACAGATTTCACCAACCCTGGCGAACTGGTGGATGCGCACAGCGCGCACTTCCTGCAAAGCGAGGCGCTGCCAAGCCCCATGGGGATGAACCTCACAGCCGTGAAGGATGAGGCGGCCGCCAATCAGATGCAACAGGAGCATGACGGCCAATTGCTCAACTGGGAACAGGTTGTTTTAGCTGTAAAGAATGATGACAAATTTCAGTAAATATACTTTTTTCATACTTGCCGCTGCTTTGCTGCTGTGGGGCCAGACGGCCTCCGGTAGCACCCTGAAGGTCTGTCCGAGCTGTAGCTATACTTCCGTAAAGCAGGCCGTGCAAAAGGCAAAGCCCGGAGATACCGTACTGGTGGACGGCGGCGTGTACCAGGAGTCCGGGATAGAGATTAATGTACCCCTCACCCTGATCGGGAAGAACAACCCTGTGATCGACGGCAACTTTACCGGGCAGCTTATCACCATCACGTCCGACGATGTGACTGTGCAGGGGCTCACGTTGAAAAACGTGGCCACCAGCTACAGGCAGAACGACGCCGCTATCCGGGCCAAGGGCAGGCGCAACCTCCGCATCCTGGACAATACCATCCTGAAGACCTTTTATGGTATTTACCTGGAGGGTTCAGAGGGTATTGTGATAAAGAATAATGTGGTGCAGGGGGAGAACAAGGATAAGATGGAATCCTCACTGGGCAACGCCATCCATTTATACTATACCGACGAAGTAGAGATCAGCGGCAACGATGTGCAGGGCCACCGCGACGGGATTTACCTGGAGGTGGTGAAGGACAGCCAGGTGCGCGATAACCTGAGCCATAAGAACCAGCGCTACGGGCTGCACTTTATGTTCTCGGACCGCAACGTGTACACCCATAACACCTTCCGTAGCAACGGGGCGGGCGTGGCCGTAATGTACACGAGCAACGTGCAGATGGAGCATAACACCTTTGAGGATAACTGGGGTGCCGCCTCCTACGGCCTGCTGCTGAAGGAGATCCGGGACAGCGTAATCCGCAACAACCACTTCCGGCGCAACACCACGGGCATCCACATGGAGAGCTCCAGCCGGCTGGATATAAAAAACAACGATTTTGACCGAAACGGCTGGGCGATAAAAGTGATGACCACGTGCCTGGAGGATACCTTCCGGCTAAACAACTTTACCGGAAACTCCTTTGACGTGAGCACCAACGGCAATTCGCAGCACAACCATTTTGAGAACAACTACTGGGACAAGTACAGCGGCTACGACCTGGACAAAGACAAGGTAGGCGACGTGCCCTACCGCCCGGTAAGCCTGTACTCGATGCTGGTGGAGCGGGTGCCTCCCTCCGTGATGTTTATGCGCAGCTTTATGGTAGACCTGATGGACAACATAGAAAAAGTGCTGCCGAGTTTTATACCTGAGAACCTGGTTGATGAACAACCAATGATGAGCAAAATAAATCATGATAACGATAGAAAACTTACGCAAGTCGTACGGGAAGCTGCAGGTGCTGAAGGACGTTAGCGTTAGCTTCGGCGCAGGCAGGGTAGTGTCGGTCATCGGCCCGAACGGCTCCGGCAAAACCACCATGAGCAAGTGTATCCTCGGCATGGTGTTACCCGACAGCGGGGATATTAAGATAGAGGGCGAGAGCGTGCTGAAGAAGTATGCCTACCGCAGCCAGATCGGCTATATGCCGCAGATAGGCCGCTACCCCGAGAACATGAAGATCCGGCAGGTGATCCAGATGATCCGCGACATCCGCAAGGATGCCAAGGTGGTGGATGAGGAGTTGATCGGGCTGTATGGCCTGGAGGGGATGTACGAGAAGCGCATGGGCTCGCTTTCTGGGGGCACCAAGCAGAAAGTAAGCGCCGCGCTGGCCTTCATGTTCGACCCGAAGATCCTCATCCTCGACGAGCCAACCGCCGGCCTGGACCCCATCTCGGCCGAGATTCTCAAGTGCAAAATTCTTAAAGAGAAGAAAAGAGGCAAGCTGATACTGATCACCTCGCACATTATGAGTGAGATAGAGGAGGTGGCCGATGAGGTGATGTGCATGATGGACGGGCATGTGAAGTTCCATGAGACCATCGCAGACATCAAGGCCCACACCAACGAGGAGCGCCTGGGCAAGGCCATCGCAAAAATTATGGAGGAGGAGTAAACCATGAACAAAGTTCTCAAATACGTTTTCTACGATATCATCCGGAACAAAATAGTGCTGGCGTATGCGGTGTTTTTGCTGCTGCTCTCCATCGGGTTGTTTAACCTGGGTGGCAGCCCCGACAAGGCCATACTTAGCCTCCTGAACCTGGTGCTGCTGACGGTGCCGCTGATAAGCATTGTGTTTGCCACCACGCACTTCTACAACTCCTATGAGTTTATGGAACTGCTCGTGGCGCAGCCCATCAACCGCAAAAAGATCTTCCTGAGCGAATACCTGGGCGTAGCCTGCTCGCTCTCCGGCGCGTTTTTGCTGGGCGTGGGCGTGCCGGTGCTGCTGTTCGGGGCCAGCCTCACGGGGTTGTACCTGGTGCTCACGGGTGTGTTCATCACGTTTATCTTTGTGGCGATGGCGTTCCTGGCCTCGGTCATCACCCGCGACAAAGCCAAGGGTATCGGTATTGCGCTGATGCTGTGGTTTTACTTCGCCCTGATCTATGACGGCATCGTGCTGTTTATACTTTACTCTTTCGGCGATTACCCGCTGGAGTATGCCACGCTGGTGATGACGGCACTCAACCCGGTAGACCTGGGCCGCATCATCGTGTTGCTGAACCTGGATGTGTCGGCGCTGATGGGCTACACCGGGGCGCTGTACAAAAGCATACTGGGCAGTCTGTGGGGGATAAGCATGGCCTTTGGCCTGCTGCTGCTGTGGGTGCTGGTGCCTTTCCTGAGTTCCAGAAGGATTTTCTCCAGGAGGGATCTGTAGTATAAAGTATAAAATGCCTGCCCCGGCGGGTGTTTGGAATTGATGTTTTATGATTTTCAGCGCGTAGGGCCACTGCCCTACGCGCTTCTTTTCTTACAGGCTTATGTCCGCGGGTGCCAGATACGTATGAGCTGGTAAGTATAAAGGATGGCAAGTTCACCCCTCCCCAACCCTCCCCTAAGAACAGGGGAGGGAGCTCTGCAGTACCGAATCCAACCACCCCTACCCCTCCTTATCCAAGGAGGGGAGCTTTGTAGTTACTCTGGTTAGGTACAAGTTTTATAGTTTCTGTCTCTGCAAAGTATGAATCCACCCCAGGCACCTCCGAGGAGGTGAATTTATACTTGTAGAGACACTTCATTGTCATCTCGAGCAGGGCGAGAGATCTATCCAGAATTCTAAAGAGATATCTCATTTCATTCGAGATGACAAAAAGGTGGCTATCGAATCTGTTCCAGTCTTTGGGTTGAGCGCCTATGCGAGTTTTTCCGGTGCCGAACGTGAGTGAGGCATTGCGACGTTAGGAGCAAAGGAAAAGCTCCCAGCGCGATGCCCAAAGGCGAGGCCTCCCGGCCATGAGGGCACCAAGGCAGGAAATGAAACTGTAGGTTTGTTGGAACTACAGGATCAGCGGCAACTAACAAGGATAGCTTGGTTCCAGTTGCAGGAGGCAGCGGCAAAGAAAACATAAGCCAGCAAGTATGAAGTATGGCTCACGCGGATTGCAAATCCGAAAGAGCGGTGAAAGTATAAATCAGCAAGTATAAAAGTATAACCAAAGCAAGTATGGCTCAGCGAGCCAGTCGAGGCACAGACTCGACACCATAGTAAGACACAAGTCTGGAGACTTGCGCCAGAGAGGCTTCAAGTATAAAAAGACACAGGCGGACACCCCAAAATGCTCCGCGACTTTCAGCTTGGGCCAGGGAAGTATAAAATGTAGCAGGAGCAGCGAAAGCCGGCGGACCAGCGGCAGAAACCCCTCGTTGTCAGTGGCAACATCAAATATTACCCCCGGAAAATACATCTTTTCCTTACCAAACTCAGTATGTATGGTTTAGCGGCACCCGCACTATAAGCTGCTGCCCTTTAAAGCGTTAAAGGGCCTTTCGTGTTATCTAACCACTTCAGCCTATGGCCACTACCGACATTACCCACAGCGGGGTGCATCCTGTACACGAGGAGCACGAGCATCATAAGCAGAATTTTTTCGAGAAGTATGTTTTCAGCCAGGATCACAAGACCATCTCCAAGCAGTACCTGATCACGGGCATCTTCTGGGCCTTTATCGGCAGCTTTTTGTCGGTGATCTTCCGCCTGCAGCTGGGCTGGCCCGAGGCAACCTTCACGTTCCTGGAGCCTATCCTGGGTGGCTGGATCGAGAACGGCAAAATCAACCCCGAGTTTTACCTGGCGCTGGTTACCATGCACGGCACCATCATGGTGTTCTTCGTGCTGACGGCGGGCCTGAGCGGCACCTTCAGCAACTTGCTCATCCCGCTGCAGATCGGGGCCCGCGACATGGCCTCCGGCTTCATGAACATGCTCTCGTACTGGCTCTTCTTCCTCTCCAGCCTTATCATGTTCTGGTCGCTGTTTCTGGATACTGGGCCTGCCGCCGGCGGCTGGACGGTGTACCCGCCGCTCAGCGTTATGCCCGAAGCCATCCAGGGCTCTGCCGCCGGCATGACGCTCTGGCTTATCGCCATGGCGCTGTTCATCGCCTCCACGCTGCTGGGCGGCATCAACTACATCACCACGGTCATCAACCTCAGAACAAGGGGCATGTCCATGACTCGCCTGCCGCTGACTATCTGGGCCCTCCTCCTGACGGCCATTGTGGGACTTTTGTCGTTCCCGGTGCTGCTGTCGGCAGCCATCCTGCTCATCTTCGACCGCAGCTTCGGCACCAGCTTCTTCCTTTCCGATATCTACATTGCCGGGGAGGCGCTGTCCAACTCGGGCGGCAGCCCTATCCTTTTCCAGCACCTGTTCTGGTTCCTGGGGCACCCGGAAGTATACATCGTGATCCTGCCGACCTTTGGCATCACCTCCGAGGTGATTGCCACCAACGCCCGCAAGCCTATTTTTGGCTACCGGGCCATGATCGGCTCGATGGTCGGTATCTCCGTGCTGTCCATCGTGGTGTGGGCGCACCACATGTTTGTGTCGGGGATGAACCCGTTCCTGGGCTCGGTGTTCATGTTCCTCACGCTGATCATCGCCGTGCCGTCGGCGGTGAAGGTGTTTAACTGGCTGGCTACGCTCTGGCGCGGCAACATCCGCTTTACCACCGCCATGCTGTTTGCCATTGGCTTCGTCTCTATTTTTATTTCGGGGGGCCTGACGGGCATCATACTCGGAAACGCCTCAGTTGACATACAGGTGCACGACACTTACTTTGTGGTGGCGCACTTCCATATGGTGATGGGGGCAGCGGCCTTCTTTGGCATGTTCTGCGGGGTATACCACTGGTTCCCGAAAATGTTTGGCCGCATGATGGATGAGAAACTAGGCTTTGTTCACTTCTGGCTTACCTTTTTGGCGGTGTACCTGGTATTCATCCCGATGCACTACATCGGCATAGCCGGTTTCCCGAGGAGATACTATAACTGGACGGGTTTTGAGACGTTCAGCACCTTCACGGACCTGAACACCTTTATCAGCATTGCGGCGATAGCGGGCTTCTTTGCGCAGTTCGTGTTCCTCTTCAACTTCCTGTACAGCATCTGGCGCGGCAGAAGGGCCTCTGAGAACCCGTGGCACTCCAACACGCTGGAGTGGACCACGCCTGTGGATCTGGGGCACGGCAACTGGCCCGGGGAGCTGCCCACTGTGTACCGCTGGCCCTACGATTACAGCAAGCCGGGCGCACCGGAGGACTACATCCCGCAAACAGTGCCCTACTCGCAAACGGCCTCCTCCAACCTGCCCCACGACAAGGACACCGATTAGACTATGGCTGATAAAACACAGGCCGGCCAAAGTATAATTTATACTTTGGCCGGCCTGCTTTCAGGGTTTTATACTTGGTATGCTATAGTTTGCGCCTGCGCATCTCCTTTTGCAGCAGCGCCAGTTCGCGGCCCATCTGCCCGGCGATGGAGGTGTTCTCCTCCGCCCGCCGGATAAGGTATGGCACGGCGGTGGCCACCTCGCCGTAAGGCAGGTACTTGGAGGCATTGTAGCCGGCGGCGGCCAGGTTATAGGTCAGGTTGTCGCTCATGCCGTAGAGCTGCGAGAAATGGATGCGGCTCCGGTGGTTGCTGATGTGCTCCCGCTGGATGCGCTCCGTCAGGTAGGTAATGCTCTGCTCGTTGTGGGTGGCGGCGCACAGTTCCACGCGGTGCAGGTTCTCCAGGCAAATGTCGATGGCATCGTTGAAGCTTTTGTCCGTATCCGCTTTCCGGAGGAACACGGGGCAGGGGTAATCCTGCGCTTTTGCCCGCAGCTGCTCCTTCTCCAGGTAGGCGCCCCGCACGATCTTGATGCCAAGTATAACAGGCTCGCCCTCGAAACGACGAATGCAGGCCTTCAGGTAAGCTACCCGATCGGTGCGGTACATTTGCAGCGTGTTAAAGACCACGGCCCGGTTTTGGTTGTAGCGGCGCATCATTTCCTCGGCCAGCTCATCCATCGGGTTCTGCAGCCAGCTCTCCTCCGCATCCAGGTATACGGTAATGTCAGCGGCGGCGGCGGCCCGGCAAATAGCATCCAGGCGCGTGGTGGTCCTGTCGTAAGCGGCCTGCTCGTCGGGGCTCAGCGTCTTCCGCAGGTGCAGTTTGTTAAAGATGCTGTTGCGGCCGATGCCCGTCAGTTTCACGCTGATGCAGGAAAAGCTCCGGCTGTCGCGGGCCAGGGCAATGTTACGCAGCACCTCATCGCGCACGGCATCAAACCCGGCTTCCGTGTCCTGCGCCTCGGCGGCATAGTCCAGCACGGTCTGCACGTGCGCACCCGCCATTTTCTGCACGGCCTTTTGCGCCTCCTCCACGGTCTCGCCGCCGCAGAAATGCTTGTATATCGTGTTCCGTATCAGTCCTTTGACTGGCAGGCCCAGGCGCAGCGCCAGAGTGGTGGCCGCGCCGCCGGCCTTCACCAGGGCGGGTTTGCCCATCATGCTGAACAGGAAGTAGGCCAGCTTCATTTCGCTGTCCGTTTTGTTGCAGAAGGTTACCTGCAGGTTCTCCGGGTCGAAACGCCCGGGTAGGGGTTGGGTGACAGTAGCCTGCTCCATTGTGTTAAAATTAAATCGTTCTTAGTTCCAGATGTTGATAATTACTTGCGTTTTTAGCCCCTTAGATAAGTTATGAGGACAGGGGATGAGGTTGTTCCAGCGGGGCGGCAGCTTCAACTCCGGTAGAAAGGTAGGCAATGTTATGCGGCGCGCGGATGAGGTTGGTCAGCTACAAAAATGATTTGTGTCACTTTCTGCCAATGGAGCAAACCGGCCGGCAGGAAGTATGGGAGTATCCTGGCAAGGGTGATGAATATCATTTTCTGGCTGAGGAATTTAGCCTACGTTTGTATGAACAAATAATAGACTGATGAACACCTCAATCATAACGAAACAGGAACTGGTGAACCCCATGACCTACCAGGAATTTAAAGCGCTAACAGACGAGCTGGTGGTACAGAACAAGACCACAGGCGAGGAGCAGAGCGAGCAGCGAATTAACTTTACCAAACTGAACCAGCAGCGCATGAAGCGTGTGGAGAAACAGTTTGTCTTGCAGCCCGAGCTAAAGGCCCTGCTGGAGGAGAACCAGCAGCCCTGGGAGTGGCTGGTGCTGGTGGAGGCCTGGTGCGGCGATGGCGCCCAGCTTTTACCGGCCATCGCGGCCATCGCCGAGGAGGCGCCAAACGTAACGCTGACCGTTTTGCTGCGCGACGAAAACCCCGCCCTGATGGATACCTGCCTGACCAACGGAAGCCGCGCCATTCCCAAACTGATCTGTATGGATGCCACGACCGGGGAACGCGTGTTTACCTGGGGCCCAAGGCCGGCGGCCATTCAGGAGCAGGTAAGGCAGCTGAAAGCCGCAAAGCCTGACGTGAGGCACGACGAGCTGGTGCAGCAGGTACAGCTCTGGTACGCCAAAGACCGCAGCCAGTCGCTGCAGCAGGACCTGGTGCAGCTACTGCAGGAGGCCCCGGCCCTGGAAGTATAAATTATGAAAGTATAAAGCAGGGGTAATCCACCTTGCTTCCTGAAGTATCAACCTTAACCTTTATACCATGAAATACGCTTTTATACTTTTGGCCATGGCAGGGATGCTGTTTTCCTGCTCGCAGGGCCACGGCGATGAAGCCAGCCACAGCGAGGCACACGCCACGCCCACCGCGCTTGCCCTGAATGACGGGGAGCGCTGGCAGGCCGACGAGCCCACCAATGACAATTTGCAGCAGCTGCAGCAACTGATGGAGGACCACCTGAACCAGCCGGAGGCAGACTCGATAGACGCCATCAATGAGCTGGGGCGCGGCATGCAGCTTGGTTTCCAGGAGGTGTTTAAGGAGTGCCGCATGCAGGGCACCGAGCACGACATGCTGCACGCCTACCTGATGCCGATGCTGGAGGATGTAAAGGCCCTTGAGACGAACAACCCGGAAACGGCCCTTGCCGCCCGCGACCGCCTGGCCGAAAGACTGGGTGAGTACCAGACATACTTTAAATAATGCCCCAAACCGGAGGAGAAATTGCTGGCGCAAGTATAAACCGTTGGCGGCTTCCGCTACTGTCGGCCTTGCTGAGCCTGGTGGTGATTGCGCTGCTGGGCCTGCTGCTGCGCTGGATGCTGGTGGCGCCTGTGGCAGGGCTTAATTACAAGCACCTGCTGCACGCCCACTCGCATGCGGCGCTGCTGGGCTGGCTGTACCCGGCGCTCTTTATTGCTTTGCTGCACGCCTACCTGCCCCCGGAGGTGCGCTGCCGGAAAGTATACTTCCGGCAGTTCTGGCTGGCGCAGGCGGCGGTGCTGGGCATGCTGCTCAGTTTCCCGGTGCAAGGTTACGGTGCGATTTCCATCACGTTCTCCACGGCGCACATCCTGCTGAGCTACTGGTTTATACTTTGTTTCCTGAAAGACGCCAGGGCCGCGCGCGTAAGCCAGGGGGTACATACCCTGTCGTTCCGGTTCATAAAAGCGGCCCTGTTTTTCCTGGCGCTCTCGTCGCTGGGCCCGTGGGCGATGGGGCCGATCATGGCCACGGGGCACAGCGGCTCGGCGCTTTACTATAACGCCATCTACTTCTACCTGCACTTCCTCTACAACGGCTGGTTTACGTTCGCGGTGCTGGGGCTACTGGTCTGGTTGCTCGAGAAGTATGAGATCGGCTTTAGTCAGAAGTATGGCCTGCTTTTTTTCAGGCTGATGTTCTGGACCTGCCTGCCTGCCTACCTGCTCTCGGTACTCTGGATTAAGCCCGGTGCTATGGTATACGTTGTAGGAGGACTGGCCGCGTTGGTGCAGGTGCTGGCGCTGGTTTTGCTGGTGCGGGTGCTGTGGCCGGTGCGTGGGCAGGTCTATACCTTGTTCCCGGGCTGGGGGCGGGCCATACTTATACTTGCCGCGCTGGCGTTTATACTGAAGACGCTGATGCAGTTCTCCACCGCCTTCCCCTACATGGCGGATCTGGCCTATAACCTGCGCTTCTTCATCATCGGGTACCTGCACCTGGTGCTCATCGGGTTTGTGAGCTTCTTCATACTTGCCTGGCTGGCGCAACAGGGTTGGGTGGAGTTTGAGCTAAGTATGAGCCGCTGGGGCATGGGTCTGTTTATACTGGCCTTTATAGGCAGCGAGGCATACCTTTTCGCGCAGGGGCTGTTCCTCTGGCTGGGGCTGGGCGCCATACCTGACTTCAACGAGTTGCTCTTTGGGGTAAGTATACTTTTGCCCGTGGGCATCGGGCTGTTCTTCCTTTCCCAACTGCGGCAAAAGCATCATCCTGCTCCCCAACAGGCTGTTGAGGACGTGGGTAGCCACGCTGCAACGACAGCAGCACGCGGCTAGGCGCCCACAGCAGCACAGCACACTGCAAGTATAAACGAACTGCCTTTACAGCAGGCTAATTCCGAAGCTAACCAGGAGCGCTAATTTGAGCACCTCGGCACCAATGTAGTAGAAATGCAGCGTTGACTTAGGGAGTTCCGCCCCTGCGATAGCCCGCTCAGCCCGCTTGTTCATGGCGGGCAACAGCCAGATGGTCTGCAGCAGCAGGAGCAGCAACGGGATGTACAGCAAGTATGAATTGCTCCCGCCCAAGCCCCCTCCCAGGAAAAGCAACAGGAAAGATGCCAGGCCAAAGACCCACTCCACACTGTTTAATCCCTTAAAGACCAGGCGGCCGATGCTCAGGCCGATAGGAAGCGTTACGCCCGGCGCCCGGAACTTCAGCCAGGCCTCCATAAAGCTGATGGCGCTCACGAATCCCACCCACACAAAGATGACGGGAATCACATACGACTCGTAGTTCATGTATAGCTGTGGTTCAGAGAATCGTTCTGCCGCTGTTTTGCTTGTAATATTCTATCTTGGAGGCAAACATATCAGCCATTTTCTGGGCGCGCCATTTCGCCTCCTCTGCCTTCTCGCCGGAAAACAGTTCGTCCAGCGTGGTATAGAAGATCGAGATCCACCTGTCGAAGTGCTCGGCGCCAACAGGCAGCGTGATGTGCTTGGTGCCCGGGCTGCCGTGATAGGTAAGTTCCTCCAGCAGCACCGTCTGCCAGAAGCGGTACATGATGTCGAGGTGGCGCGCCCAGCGGTCCTGTATCCTTTCGTCAAAGATCGGCCCCAGCAGCGCATCAGCGCGCACGCGGGTGTAAAAGGTGTCAACCAAAAGCTTCACGTCGTCCAGGGTTAGTATGTCTTGTTTATTCGTCATCGTATAAAGTTATGTCAGCATCAGGATCTACAGCCTCCCTTAACTCCCTCCCATGCTTTTAGTAGAGGATGAGAGGCGCAGATCCTGATTCTAACAATTAATCATCAGAAATAAGTCATTCGTATCAGGAACTGCTCCTAGCTGCAACCGAGGCTATTGCCACAGTTCAGGCATTTGTAGCAGGTGCCGGAGCGGATGGTGATGTGGCCGCAGACGTTGCAGGCCGGCGCGTCGCCCATCATGCTGGCGAGCACCTGCTGCGTTTGCTCCATCAGCACGGTCCGGCTCTGCGATACTACCTTATAGCTTTTGCCATTGCTGGCAGGCGTTGCCACGGGAGGCTCAACTGCTGCCTGCAGCGGCGCTTCAGCAGCCATGATCTCCGGGTCTTCCGGCTTCACATGCACCAGGTCGGTGCGGTTGAGGTACTCGTAGCCCAGCAGCCGGAACATATAGTCGAACACCGAGGTGGCCGATTTGATGTTGGGGTGCTCCACGCGGCCGGCCGGCTCGAATCGGGTAAAGGTAAAGCGGTTCACGAACTCCTCCAGCGGCACGCCATACTGCAGCCCCAGCGACACTGAAATGGCAAAGCAGTTGAGGATGGACCGGAACGAGGCCCCTTCCTTGTACATGTCGATAAACAGTTCACCCAGCGAGCCGTCGGGGTACTCACCCGTCCGCACGTACACGGTATGGCCGTCAATCTTGGCCTTCTGCGTGAAGCCGGTGCGCTTGTCGGGCATCTTGCGGCGCTCCACCATGCGGGCCAGCTCCTGCCGGAATCCCTCGTTGGCAGAATCGGCCAGGATGGACTGCGCTGCCTTGAGCACCTGCTCGGCGTTATACTTCTCGTCGGCGGTTACGGGGCTGGAAGCTTCCTCCGGCTCATCCTTCTCCTCGGTTTGGCTGCTTTTGGAGGTAAGCGGCTGCGAGAGCTTGCTGCCGTCGCGGTATATGGAGCAGGCCTTCAGCCCCAACTCCCATGACAACTCGTAACAGCGGGCCACGTCCTCCACGCTCACCTCGTTTGGCAGGTTGATGGTTTTGGAGATGGCCCCGGAGATGAAGGACTGCACGGCCGCCATCATGTAAATATGGCCCTCGGCCTTGATGAAGCGCGTACCCTTGTTGCCGCAGCGGTTGGCGCAGTCGAACACCGGGTAATGCTCCGGCTTCAGGAAAGGGGCTCCCTCCACGGTCATGGTGCCGCATACGTAGCTATTGGCCTCGTCTATCTGGCGGGCCGTGAAGCCAAGCGCCTGCAGCAGGTTAAAGTCCGGGTTGTTATACTTTGCCGACGTATAGCCTAGTCTTTCCAGGCAATCCGCTCCCAGGGTATACACACTGAACAGCGAGGCCACATCATAGGCTTTTGGCAGGGCCGCCTCCAGTTGCGCGACCTCCTCCGGCAGGAAGCCTTTTTGGAGCAAGGTCTCCGGGTTGATGTGCGGAGCCCCGTTAAAGGTGCCGTGGCCTTTGGCATAGTTCACGATCGCTTCGCGCTCCGCCAGCGTATAGCCCAGCTTCTGCAGCGCCACCGGTATGGATTGGTTGATGATCTTGAAATAGCCGCCCCCGGAAAGCTTTTTATACTTTACCAGCGCGTAGTCGGGCTCCACGCCGGTGGTGTCGCAGTCCATCAGCAGGCCGATGGTGCCGGTTGGCGCGATGACAGTGGCCTGCGCGTTGCGGTAGCCATACTGCTCGCCCTGCGTCAGAGCCTCATCCCAAGCTTGCCCCGCGGCCTTCAGGAGCTGTGGCGGGCAAAGCTGCTGATCCAGCCCAACAGGTTTTATACTTAGGTTTTCATACTTGCCAGCCTCGTCGTAGCAGGCGTGGCGGTGGTTGCGGATCACGCGCAGCATACTTTCCCTGTTCTGCTCATACTTGGCAAAGGCGCCCAGCGTGGCCGCCAGCTCTGCGGAGGTTCTGTAGGCCACGCCCGTCATAAGCGAGGTGATGCCGGCGGCCATGGCACGGGCGGCGTCGCTGTCGTAGGGCAGGCCCTGCACCATCAGCAGTGCACCCAGGTTGGCATAGCCCAGGCCGATGGTGCGGTAGTCGAAGGAGCGCTGCGCCACAATTTCGGAAGGGAACTGCGCCATCAGCACCGAGATCTCCAGCACCACCGTCCAGAGGCGGCAGGCGTGGGCAAAGGCCGCTACATCAAACTCCTGCTTTTCGGCGTCAAAAAAGCGCATCAGGTTCAGCGAGGCAAGGTTGCAGGCGGTATTATCGAGGAACATGTACTCTGAGCAGGGGTTGGAGCCCTGTATCTTGCCTTCTGCCGGGGAGGTATGCCACTCATTAATAGTAGTGTCGAACTGCACGCCCGGGTCGGCACAGGCCCAGGCGGCCTCGGCCACTTGCCGCCACAGCTTGCGGGCAGGTATGGATCTCAGGATACTGCCATCGGTACGGGCGGTCAGGTGCCAGTCGGCGTTTTGATGCAGGGCCTTAAAGAAGCTGTTGGGCACGCGCACCGAGTTGTTGGAGTTCTGGCCCGACACGGTCTGGTACGCCTCGCCCTCGTAATCGGAGGAGTAGCCGCCGGCGATCAGCGCCGCCACCTTTTTCTCCTCGTCCTTTTTCCAGTTGATGAATTCCTCAATCTCGGGGTGGTCCAGGTCCAGGCTCACCATTTTGGCTGCCCGGCGCGTGGTGCCGCCCGACTTGATGGCCCCGGCCGCGCGGTCGCTCACCTTCAGGAACGACATCAGGCCCGAGGAGCTGCCACCGCCGGAGAGCGGCTCGTTCTTGCCCCGGATGCTGGAGAAGTTCGTGCCCACGCCCGAGCCATACTTAAAGATGCGCGCCTCCTGCACCAGCAGGTCCATTATGCCGCCCTTCTGGGCCAGGTCGTCCTCCACCGAAAGTATAAAGCAGGCATGCGGCTGCGGGTGCTCAAAGGCCGAGTCCGACTCGCGCAGCTCCCCGTTGGACGGGTCTACGTAATAGTGCCCCTGCGCTTTTCCTGCTATCCCATAAGAGGCAAAAAGGCCCGTGTTGAACCACTGCGGCGAGTTAGGCGCGGCGTACTGGCCCAGCAGCATGTACACCAGTTCATCATAGAACACCTGCGCATCGTCCTGCTTTTTAAAGTAGCCATACTTCAGGCCCCATTGCTGCCAGCAGTTCACTAGGCGGTGCACCACCTGCTTCACCGATTTCTCGGAGCCGGTGCTGCCATCGGGTTGCGGCACGCCGGCGCGGCGCAGGTACTTCTGGGCCAGGATGTCGGTGGCTATCTGCGACCATTGCGCCGGCACCTCCACGCCCTGCAGCTCGGCCACCACGTCGCCGGACGGGTTGCGGATGGTGGAGGAGCGGAGCTCGTACGCGAATTGGTCGTAGGCACTCTGGCCTTGTTTGGTGAAGTGGCGGGAGAAAGGGAGGCCGGTGCCTGCAGCTGGTTTTTTCATGAGGGATTTCCTGTTTAAGGGTAAGGGGATATATCTATATAGGTATAAGAATACTAAGCTAAGGCTTGCCCACCTCGGAAAGGATGAGCAAGGTCAACTGTAAAGATGACATCGGTCATTTTCGCCTACTATACTTTCAGTTATACTTGTAAATGTTCTTTAAGTGACTGTGAGCCATGGTTATACAGCCATGCTTAAGGAGCCCGCAGTAAAAAGCAGGCGGCTTTGGAACCTGTTGTAAAGGTAATGCGTTGAATAAAATAATAAAATACCTTTAACTCTTTTATTTTTAAAAACCGTCTTTTACCTTTACAGCGGTGATTGATTAGAAACCCAAAAAATTTTTACCACAATGGCAATTACACAAACAATAGAAACACTGGACGTAACCGTACTGGAGCCACGCATGAAGCACCCAACCATTTTTCAGTGGTTTGACAAACTCAAAGGTGGCGAGGCCTTTATCATTCATAACGACCACGACCCGAAGCCGCTGTACTACCAGCTGCTGGGCGAGCGCGGCAACGTGTTTAAGTGGGAGTACCTGGAGCAGGGCCCCGCAGTATGGGAGGTGCAGATCTCGAAGCTGACGCCGGAAGAAGGGGAGAGCGTGGGCGAGCTGGTAGCCAAAGACTACCGCAAAGCGCAGGTGTTTAAGAAGTATGGCATCGATTTCTGCTGCGGCGGTAAAAAGTCGGTGAAGCAGGTGTGCGCCGAGAAAGGCATCAGCCAGGACGAACTGGAAGCCGAGCTGATTGCTATGGACCAGGCCGAGAAGGAGCGCGATGCGGAGTACGACAAGTGGGACCTGGGCTTTTTAGCGGATTACATCGTGAACATGCACCATAAGTACCTGCGTGAGGCGATCCCGGCCCTATATGAATACACCACCAAAATTGCCCGCGTGCACGGCAGCCGCCATCCGGAGCTAGTAGAGGTAGTAAAGCACTACACCAACGTGGCCAACGAGCTGGAGGCGCACATGCCGAAAGAGGAGCGCGTGCTGTTCCCATACATCAAGCAGCTGGAAGAGGCCAAGAAGAGCGGCGTGAAACTGGAGCCGGCCGGCTTTGGCTCTATCCAGAACCCGATCAACATGATGGAGATGGAGCACGAGAGTGCGGGCGGTGAGATGGAGCGAATCCGTGAGCTGACTGACAACTATACCTTGCCTGCCGATGCCTGCGCCACCTACACGGTTGCGTTCAAGAAGCTAAAGGAGTTCGAGGATGACCTTTTCCGCCACATCCACCTCGAGAACAACATCCTGTTCCCGAAGGCGATCGAGATGGAGAAGGAAGTACTGAAGTAAGATACCCTAGTACCCTAACCCGGCCCTCCCCTGAAAACAGGGGGGAGCCAAGACTAACTCCCCCTCCTGTTTTTAGGAGGGGGTTAGTTAGGGGGAGGTAAAAACCATTAATACCCACGATCATGAAAAAGACGATGGCACCCCAGAAAAGGGATAAAAGCCTGGTTCCGCTGTCACGGGAGCACCACTTTGGGCTGCTGTTTTGCTGGAAGCTGCGCCAGGGGCTGAAGAACGGGACTGATCTGGAGGTGATGCGCGCCTACGTGCGTTATTTCTGGGAAAACATACTAAAGGAGCACTGCCAGGAGGAGGAGTGGCTGATGGAAAGGCTGCTGCCCCACGAGGACACCCAACGCACCAGGATGCATGAAGAGCATAAGCTGATCGAGGCGCTGGTGGAGCTGATAGAAGAGGGCAGCCCGATGAACAGGGACCTGTTTAAAGTGCTGGACCAGGACCTGACCGACCACATCCGCTGGGAGGAAAGAGAGCTGTTCCCGTACCTGCAGGCCGCAGCCCATTCGGATGAACTGGAGCTGGCCGGCCAGCTGCTTGAGCACAAGCACGACCCGCGCCTGGACAACTTCACACCGGAGTTCTGGGTTAAAAAAGCCAAAGTCGCCTAACCATGCGCATAGCAGCCAACACCAAGATATCAGCCCTGATAAAAGAGAATCCGGCTGCCATAGAAGCCATCGCAAGTATAAACAGGCATTTTGAGAAGCTGCGCAACCCGCTGCTGCGCAAGGTGCTGGCCTCCCGGGTAACCATCGCGGATGCTGCCCGCATCGGGGGCTGTGATGTGGAGCGCTTCTATGAAAAGCTGAGGCCGCTGGGCTTTACCGTCAGTGATGAGACAACTACCAAAGGCATGACACAGTCCCAATCCATACCTGCTACTACCGGAATGCCGGCTTTCCTGGTCGAGCTGCCCGCAGAGCGCCTGCTGCAGCTGGATGTGCGCGAGGATATTGCCACCGGCAGCGACCCGTTTCTGAAGATAATGGACGCCGTGGACGGCATAGACGCCACCAACGCGCTGCTGATCATCAACACGTTCGAGCCCACACCGCTCATCGCCATACTTAAAAAGAAAGGCTACGGCTACTTTACCGACACCAAGTCACCAGACCTGGTTTATACTTATTTCTGGCTGGAGAAAGCGCCGGAGGCCACAGCAGTGGAAAGTATAGCTCCTGCCGGAAACGACTTTGAAAAGACCCTGGCCAGGTTTGCCGGCAAGGTGAAACGCGTGGATGTGCGCCACCTGGAAATGCCGCAGCCTATGATCACCATTCTGGGCGAGCTGGAAAACCTGCCAACCGAGGAGGCGCTATACGTGGTGCACAAGCGGGTGCCGCAGTTCCTGTTACCACAGCTGGAGGAGCGTGGCTTTAAGGTAGCCATAAACGAAGTCGGCCCGAACGAAGTATACCTTCTTATTTACAGATAACGAATTACCATGAGCACCGCCACTACATCTAACTCGCCGGGAAAATGGGTTGTGCTGCCGCACTACGCCTTTGCCTCTCTGGCATTTGTGGCCCTGAGCGTGTTGCTGCTTTTCTCCACCGATGCCTTTAGCGGCCACTACTTCCACCCTAAACTGCTCACCCTGACGCACGTGGCGGCACTGGGCTGGGCTACCATGCTTATCTTCGGGGCCCTGTACCAACTGCTGCCGGTGGTGCTGGATTGCAAGCTTTACTCAGAGAAGCTGGCCGTAGCCGCCTTCGCGTTCCTGGGCGTGGGATCCATCCTTCTGGCCTGGTCCTTCTGGAACTTTGAGCTGGGCTGGGTGCTGCACGTGGCAGCCTGTAGCCTGGTCATCGCCTTTATACTTTTTAACATCAACGTGGCGCAAACAGCCCGCAAGGCCCCCAAATGGACCGTAGAGTCCGATTTTATCGTTACCTCGGCTATCTGGCTGCTGGTAACCGGGCTGGTGGGGCTGCTGATGGCGGTGAACTTCACGACGCCGTTCCTGCCGGTGGAGCACACGCACTACCTTAAGCTGCACGCCCACATCGGCATGGCCGGCTGGTTTCTGCTGCTCATCATCGGGGTGGGGTCCAAGCTGATTCCCATGTTTTTGCTGGCGCACCACGAGGACACCAAAAAGCTCAGCTGGTCCTATAACCTGATCAACGCGGGGCTGGTCCTTTTCATCATCGATCACCTGCTTTTCCAGACAGCTCTGCTGCCGGTATACGCGGCGTTGGTGATAGGCGGCGTGGCGCTGTTCCTGTTATACCTGCGCGACGCGGCCAGGACCCGCCAGCGCCAGGACCTGGACCTGGGCATGAGGCAAACCTTTGTGGCGCTGGCCCTGCTTCTGCTGCCGCTTCTGCTGGTGCTGGTGGTAAGTTCCAGGCTGGCGCTTCCGCAGGCGCTGCTGTCATCGATTTACCTGGTCTATGGCATCTCGGTCTTCCTGGGGTTCATCTCGGCGCTTATACTGGGGCAAACTTTCAAGACACTGCCTTTCATTGTGTGGATGCACGCGTACGAGGATTACGTGGGGCGCTTTAAAACGCCGCTCCCCAAAGATATTTACAGCCATGCCCTGCTGCGCTGGCAAAACATCAGCTACCTGCTCGGGTTTATACTTTTAGTGGTGGGGGTGCTGCTCCGCAGCGAGCAGGTTATACTTGCCGGGGCCATTGGCTTCACGCTTACCTCCCTGCTGTACACGGCCAACGTGTTCCACATGCTGCTGCATAAAGTTCAAGAATTAAAACCCTTTACCTATGGAAACACAAAACATGCCTGAGGATTTCGGCCTGGAAGTGTACGAAGCCTTAAAGTATATCATCGACCCGGAAGTGGGTATCAACATAGTGGACCTGGGGCTGGTGTATGAGGTTAGCCTGACGGAGGAGGGGGTGCTGGCCGTGGACCTGACGCTGACGACGCCCGGCTGCCCCATGAGCGGCACCATCGTAACGGCTACGGAGCAGATCCTGATAAAGCGTTTTCCGAGCCTCGACGTAAAAGTAACCCTGGTGTGGTCGCCGCCGTGGAGTACCGAGATGATCACCGAGGAAGGCATGCGGCAGCTGGAGGGGAAATCGTAACTTGCGGCCGCGTCAATGTCAGATGAACATAGACTTTACCAATGCTACTATCTAAAACAACCGAATATGCCCTGCGCGCCATTGTGTACATCGCCCTGAATGATGCACAGGGGCTTAAAGTGGGGATAAAAGAAATTGCCAAGGAGCTGGAGCTGCCGGCGCACTTCATGGGCAAGATCCTGCAGGACCTGGTCCGGAAAGGCGTGATCGCCTCGGTGAAAGGCCCTGGGGGCGGGTTTTTTCTGCACCGGCCGGCCAGCGAGATCAGCATACTGGAAGTGGTGCAGATCATCGACGGCCTGGAGGCTTTCAGGAAGTGCGGCATGGGCATGAAGGAATGCTCCGACACGCATCCCTGCCCGCTGCATGACGACATAAAGGCCTACCGCGGGCAGCTGCTGGCAGTATTCCGCTCCAAAACCATCCAGACGCTGGTAGATGGCATCAACTCCGGCGAGTACTTTATCACGAATGTACAGGAGGTGGAAAACACGCCGAGAATCCGTAGTATGGAATAGACGGCTGTGCTGCTAACCCTGCCACACCATTCCAGCTAGTAACCCCACATCTTATCTTCTAACATAGAACAACACACCGGTTCAGGAGGGGCTTATACTTCCTGAGCCTCAGCAACCCTTATCATGCTAACTACCCAAACCCGAGGCGCATTCCTGGAGAAACTCAGCGCCATGAACCCTGGTGCCTTCTTTGAACGTCAGGAGGCCGAACTGCTGGCTGCCGTGGAGGAGATCCGCGAGCTGAAACGCCAGAAAAACGCCGTGATACTTTCGCATTTCTACATGCCCGCCGAACTGCAGGTGGAGCACAAGGACGGGGGTATCGCCGATTTCGTGGGCGACTCGCTGGGCCTGAGCGTGGCCGCCAAGAGCGTGGAGGCGGATAACATCATCTTCTGCGGCGTGAAGTTCATGGCTGAGACCGCCAAGGTGCTCAATCCCGTGAAGCAGGTGCTGCTGCCCAGCTTCGATGCCGGCTGCTCGCTGGCCGAAAGTATAACCGGTGCCGATGTGCGCAAGCTGAAAGAACAGTACCCGGGCGTGCCGGTGGTGGCCTACATCAATACCTACGCCGAGACCAAGGCCGAGGCCGACATCTGCTGCACCTCCCGCAACGCCCTGGACATTGCCCGCTCGCTGGGCGGCGATAAGCTCATCTTTTTGCCCGACCTGTTCATGGGCCGCAACCTGCAAACCAAGATTAAAGCCGAGACAGGCAAGGAGCTTATACTTTGGGAGGGCAAGTGCGAGGTGCACGAGCAGTTCACGCCGCAGCGCATCAACGGCCTGAAACTGATGTACCCCGAGGCCCAGGTGCTGGTGCACTGGGAGGTGCCCGACAATACCGTGGCCGATGCGCTGACCGGTGCCGGGGGCGTGGTGGGCAGCACCTCCGACATCATCCGGTTTGTAGGCGAGAGCAAAACCCGCCAGTTTATACTTGGCTCGGAGTGCGACCTGGGCGCTACGCTGCGCGGCATGTATCCTGAGAAGGAGTTTATTGTTCCGTGCATCAAGTGTCCGCACATGAAGCAGATAACCATACAGCGCACGCTGGAGGCTCTGCGCGCCATCGGCACGGAAAAAGAGGCACTGTTTGAGGTAACGCTGGATGCGGAGATCAGCCGCCGCGCCCTGGCCCCGATTGAGCGCATGCTGGCCTTTGCATAACAATGCTTCGGGTTGATTATGTAGTGCTTGGCAGCGGCATAGCGGGCTTAACCTTTGCCCTGCAGGCGGCCGCGCACGGTAGGGTGGCCGTGGTCTGTAAAGCGTCTCTTTCCGAGACGAACACCATGTTCGCGCAGGGCGGCATTGCCGCGGTGCTGAGCGAAATGGATTCGTTTGAGCAGCACGTGCAGGATACCCTGGTTGCCGGGGCAGGCCTGTGCGACGAGGCGGCGGTGCGTTTCATGGTGGAGCGGGCGCCCGAAAGTATAGACTGGCTGCAGCAGCAGGGAGTCTGCTTTGATGGGGATGAAGACAAACGTATAGCCTTGGGGCTGGAAGGCGGCCACCGCCAGCACCGCATCGTGCATGTGAAAGACCACACCGGCCTGAGCGTGCAGCAGGTGCTGGGCAAGGTAGCCCGGCAGCATGCAAATATCTCTATACTGGAGCACCACATGGCCCTGGAGCTACGCACGCAGCTTAGTGCCTGCCAGGGCGTGCAGCTACTGAACCTGAAGACCGGCGAACCCAAAGCCATACTTGCCAGGGCGGTGGTGCTGGCCACCGGCGGTTCGGGACAAGTATACCAGCACACTACCAACCCCAGCATCGCCACCGGCGACGGGCTGGCCATGGCTTATAGGGCAGGAGCAGCGGTCAGCCATATGGAGTTCATCCAGTTTCACCCAACGGCACTCTACAACCCTGCCTCCAGAGATACTTTCCTGATAAGCGAGGCGCTGCGGGGTGCAGGCGCGGAACTGGTGCTGCCGGACGGCACGCCGTTTATGCACCGCTACCACGCGCAGGGCTCGCTTGCCCCACGCGATGTGGTGGCCCGGGCCGTGTACCACGAGATGCAGCAGCACAGCTCGCCCTGCCTCTACCTGGATGCGCGGCAGTTGCCGGAAGAACATGTGCAGCGGCATTTCCCGCTTATCTACAACACCTGCAAACGTATAGGCATACTGGCTGAACGAGACCTGATACCGGTGGTGCCGGCGGCACATTACCAATGCGGGGGCGTGGTTGCGGATGTGCATGGGCAAACCACTGTGCCTGGTCTGTACGCTGTGGGGGAGGCGGCCTGCACCGGGGTGCATGGGGCCAACCGCCTGGCCAGCAACTCGCTGCTGGAGGGGGTGGTGTTTGGCAAAGCGGCGGCGGCACACGCTGTAGCACAAAAGTATGAGCACACAGAAAGTATAACAGTTCCAGAGTTTAACGGCCAGGCTGCTGTTGCTGTGTCTCCTGCCTTGGCAAGTATAAAAGAGGAGCTGCGGCACCTGATGTGGGAGAAAGCAGGCATAGCGCGCACCCAGGAAAACCTGCTGGAGGCAAAAGAGCGGGTGGAACAGCTGAGGCGGCAATTGCAGGAAAGTGGGGCGGCAGGTGCAGCACCTGCGGTGTGGGAGCTGCAGAACATGCTCACAGTGGCTGCCCTTACCATAAATGCCTGCCTGGGCAGAAAGCAGAGCGTAGGGGGCCATTACCTTGTGCAGGAGCCGGAGCTGGCTTAGGGCTGGTGCAGATCCATTTAAAAATATAGTTAAAATAATCATACTTGTTGATTGTGCTGTTTTTCTGCCCCGTTACCGGATAGAAGGGTGTCTGGCATCTCAGATTAGGAATTGATTTAAACATTGCAGTATATTAGCAGCGGCTACACTTCCTGTAGTCTCAGATAATTCCTAAAACCGAGTTCGATGAAGTATACTTTTGTAAAAGTACTGTTGGTGCTGCTGGCAGTGGTTTCCATGTCTTCGTGCCACATATCCCGCAAGAAGACGGATAAGAACGGCAAGGTGGTGGTCATCAGCAAGAGTAAGAGCGTCACCCGCAAGGACAACGGGCTGCACAAGGGCTGGTACAAGAACCCGAACAACCCGCACCACCCACGCACCACCAATCCCGGACACACCAAGAACAGGGGCACTGGCAAAGGCAACACCACGGTGGTGGTCGTGAAAGGCCACAACGCCACAGCAACCAAAGCCAAGCCCCAAGCCAAAGGGAACCAGGGTGGCAAAGGTAACCAGGGAAGCAAGGGCAAGGGAGGCGCCGCCCAACACGCGAAAGGCAAGAAAGGCAAAAGCTAAACAGAGTTCCGCTCTTACCAAAAGGAGCTGCAGCAACGGTGAAGGTCGCTGCTGCAGCTCCTTTTTTTATGCCCCTGGCATACTCCTTCGGCGGGATGCTGCGTTTAAGGAATAGATCTATACTTGTATACCTAATCCTGCTACGATGGTCAGAGTATTTGCAATGGTGCTGCTGCTGTTGGCGGGCGGCGCATTCTACGGTGCCTCGGCAGAGGCTGCTACGGCAGAGTGGCCAAAGCTAAGGGGGCTTTTCCAGAAGAAGGCCAAGGGCGTAAAGGCCTTTAAAAAGCATAAGAAGAACACCAGCTATTACCATGCCGCGGCCAAAAAGCACCGCAGGGCGCAATGGCAGCAGCAGCGCCATCCCATGGTGCCATAGCCGCGTACCTTTCCTGCCTTGCACCGTATAAGCGCGTATGGCAACAGAAAACACGCACTACACCCGCACCCCGCGCTCCGAAAAGCTGAAGTGGGTAGACCACATTGCTTACCTGATGGACAACCAGTTCCGGTTTCCAGGCACTAATTTCCGTTTTGGCTTAGATCCTATCCTGGGCCTGTTGCCCTTCGCCGGCGACATCGCCTCTTTTGGCGTATCGGCGGTGCTCATACTTACCATGGCACGCCACGGGGCCAGCGGCAAGCTGGTGGCCCTGATGATGCTGAACATCGGGCTGGATGTTATCTTCGGCAGCATTCCCATACTGGGCAACATCTTCGACTTTGCCTTTAAAGCCAATGAGCGCAACGTGCGCCTGCTGCGCCGCCACTACGAGGAAGGCAAGTACCAGGGCAGCGGTAAAGGCATCATGGCGGGCGTGCTGATAGGATTGGTGGTGTTGCTGGTGTTCCTGGTATGGTTGCTGTGGCAACTAGCCGAGTGGATGTGGCACCTGGTGGCCTCATACTTCTAAACGACCCAGGCTTCGGGCCATATCGCGGGCTTTGAGCGCGCTTGCCTGCTTGTCCTTTATCTCCAGCATAATGTCCATGTCCAGCCCCTCGGTTTCAGCCAGGAAATCGTGGAAAAGCTGCTCCTCTATACTTTGCACGTGCTTGCCGCGCCGCTCGTTGGGCGCCTGCGAGCTGTAGTCCATCATCAGGATACCGTCTTTTTCGGATTGCCAGGTAGCGGCGGCCATTTCCACGGCCTCGCGCATGGGCTCGCCGTTGTTCACGCACTCGTGGTGCAGGTTATCAAAGATCACAGGCATACCGGTAAGCTCGTGCAGCTGCAGGCAGTCCTGCAGGGTATACGTGCGGTCGTCGTTCTCCACGCAGAGGCGGGCTTTTACGGCGGCGGGCAGGTGGTTGTGGTATACTTCGGCAAAGCGCTGCATGGCTGATGGCTTGTCGCCGTAGGCTCCTCCGCCGTGTATCTGCAGCTTGGCCGTGGTGTCCAGCTCCATCAGATCCAGTATACTTCCCTGATAGACTAATTCGGCGATGCTGTTGCGCACTGTTTTCTCATTGGGCGAGTTGAGCACCACAAACTGATCGGGGTGCATGGAGATGCGCATATTATTGTTTTTGATGTAGCTGCCCAGCCGCCGGAACGTCATCTTGAAATGCTCCTGCCAGTTGTATTGGTTGATCTCATGCGAGGCGAAGGGCACTAGGTCGGAGGTGAGGCGGAAGAAGAGCAGCCCGTGCTGCACGTTGTACTCCAGGATGCGGCGCAGGCAGCTCAGGTTCTGCTCCACGGTCTCGATCAGGCGCTCTTCGGAGTAGGAGGCCAAGCGGAAGGTGCGGGAGGAGCGGCAGTCGAGCGCCTCGTTGATGCAGGGGTATCCGATTTTCATAGTTCCAGGGAAAAGTATACTCTGAACCTACGGAGCGACGGATTGTTTGGCTGCTTTACCGGTAGCCGGTGTTGTCCTTGAAGAAGCGGTTGTAGTTCTGTCTCTGCTGCTCCTGTTCCAGCCTGAGCCGCTCTGCCTCCTGCTGCTGGCGCCTTTCCTCTTCCCTGGTTAAATATTTCCGGAGCTTTCTTCGCTGCCTGCCTTCCTTGGAGAAGTAGGAGACCGGATTAAAAAGCAAGGTCGGGGGGCGGGGTGGAACCGGGGGCGGCGGAGTGATGGTGGGCTTTAGCTGCTCTGTCGGGCGCTTTACCAGAAGCGGAGCACTCCTGACCTCCACCTCCCTGATCTGCTGCACCTCCTCCTGCAACACAAAGAGCAGCTGTTGCGCTGTGCCCTGCTCCGGCTTTACCTGGTACAGCACAGGCCGGAAACCAACGGCCCGGACAAGTATGGAATCGTGGGGTTGAACCAGCAGGCTGAAGCGGCCGGCCTCGTCGGTTATGGTGCCTGTCCCGGAGCTAAGCCTGACTATACCTGCCCCCGCTACCGGTGTCTTCTTATCGGGGTGCAGCACAGTACCGCTAACTTTTAGCTGCTGTGCGTGCGCCGGTAAAGTATAAATAGCAAAGAGAAGGAGCCATAAAACACATACACGTTGGGGCTGGGGCATGGTGGCTTGTTTTCATAGGTACATTTATACTTACGAGTATATACCAATAATATTATATTGATGAGTGTAAATACTTTACGGAAGTTTTATACTTCAGGCGCTGGGCTTACGTAGGCCGCGGCTTACGGCCTCCCTCAGTATCTCTGGCATGAGATGAAAGTATAAACTCAGCCGCAGGCTATTCTGTAGACTGCGTCCGAGGCAATTTTTACCGGTAGCCGGTGTTGTCTTTAAAGAAGCGGTTGTAGTCCTCGCGCTCCTTCTGCTTTTGCTCCGCCGCCTGCTTGTCGAGGTACTCCTGCAGCGCGCGCTTCTGCTTACCTTCGCTGGAGAACAGGTCGTACATCAGGGTCATAGGGCTGAGGATGGTGGGCGCCGGGGCCGGGGCAGGTGGCGGCGGCTCCAGGCCGGGTATGAAGTTAGGATTCTTGGTCTGGCTGGTCTGCTCGCGTTTCATGTTGCGCAGGGCGCGGTCTATCATCTCCTTCGAGGGGCGGCTGGTTACCTCCACCTCGCCCAGCATCACGCTATCCTCCTGCAGCACAATGTTCACACGCAACTCCGACACAGGCAGGGCCTTAGGCAAGTATAAAAGCGGCTTAAAGCCCAGCGCCCGGATCATCAGCGTATCCGTTTGCGCCACATCGATCAGGAACTTGCCCTCCTCATCCGATACCACGCCCATGTTGGTGTTCACCTTCACGATGGTGGCGCCGGGTATCGGCGTGGAGCGGTCGGGCTGCAGCACGGTACCACTTATCCGGATGCTCTTCTGGGCCATGGAGGGCAGGCTGCAGAGCAGGAGCATCAGCGTGAGGATATATAGAAGTGGGTGTCTGTGCATGGGGTTCTCGTTGTGCCGCGGGCGTTTATACTTCGCCATGATCAGCCAAAACAGAGCCGGCCTCCGGTATAACGGAAGGGACTATGTAAAATTACAGAATAAATCGGAGAAGGTCCAAAAAAGCGGAAGCCTGCTGCGATAGGGGCGGCAGGCTTCCGTAAAGTATGGATCACCAACAGGTTTAGTTCTGGTTGTTGCCACTGGCAGTGCCCGAGGTGTCGCTTGGGTTGTCATTGCCGGTGCCATCGCCGGGAGCCGTGTTACCGCCTTCTGTGCCGTCGTCGCCACTTCCCCCTCCCGTGTCAGAGGGGCTGTTGGAGGTGTTGCCCACTTCCCCGGATGGGTTATACTCCTCTGCCAGGTCCCGCAGGCTGCGGCTCGCAGAGTAGTAGACCGTAACCATCTGCACTGCAATGTTACCTCCTTCCAGGGTCTGGCGAGTCTCAGTGGGCAGCGTTTTGGTACTGAACGGATAGTACTGGGTCAGATTCTTCGGGGCGCCAAGCATGTCTGGTTCCTCCATATGGTAGCCGCGTATGTGCGCCGGGTTCACCGACTCATCGTGGTTGGCGTCTGTCACCTCAAAAGAGGTGCCTTTGGTGTCTTCTCCGCAGGAGGTGGTTAACAGCAGAATGGCTGCAGCGGCTACCGGGAATAATATCTTGTTCATGGTTTGCTGATGTTTTTTGGTTGTACGCGACCCTATCCGGCTAGGCTCAGCAGGTGCAAATGGGCTCAGCACATAGTACGCTGCCATTGTCTGTAATGTTCAGCAGGCCACCGGGCACAAAAAAAGCGCTGCCGTTGCGGTGCGCTTCCTTGTCAGGTATGATGTATACTTTCTATCAGGCTTTCCTCAGCTCAAACACGGTGATCTCCGGCAAGAAGCCCACACGGCCGGGGTAACCGATAAAGCCGAGGCCGGTGTTCACGTACAGGTGCTGGCGCCCTTTCTTGTAAAGGCCCGCCCACTGCTCGTACACATACTGCACCGGGCTCCACTTCAGGCCGGGCACGTTTACACCGAACTGCATGCCGTGGGTATGGCCCGAGAGCGTCAGGTCGATGTCGTTATACTTCTGGTTGACCTCACCGTCCCAGTGCGAGGGGTCGTGGGAGAGCAGCACCTTGAACGGCACCTCCTCGGTACCCTGGTAGGCCTCCTGCAGGCGACCATACTTCGGGAAGCCGGCCCGGTTGCCCCAGTTCTCCACCCCCAGCACGGCTATGCGCTCGCCGTCCTTCTCAATGATGCGGTTCTCGTTCATCAGCAGCTGCCAGCCCATCTGGCCATGGGTATCGATCATCTTGCGCAGGTTCTCCGCCTTGGCGTTTTCGTGGGGCCACTCGCGCACATAATCGGCGTAATCGTGGTTGCCCAGCACCGAGAACACACCGCCTTTGGCACGTATCTCCTTCAGGGTGGGGATATGGGCCTCTACCTCCGAGGCCAGATTATTCACCAGGTCGCCGGTGAAAAACACAAGGTCAGCCTCCTGCTTGTTGATAAGGCGCACCGCCTCCTTCAGCGGTCCGGTGGAGGTGAAGCTGCCCGTGTGCAGGTCCGATATCTGGAGCATCTTATAGCCTTCGAAAGCAGCCGGCAGATTCGGGAAACGCAGCGTCACGCGCTTTACGCGGTAATCGTAGGCGCCCTTCACCATCCCGTAGATAAAGGCTGAGAAAGGTATAGCGGCCACCAGCAGGCCCATCTGGTTGAGGAACTTGAGGCGCGAAGGGTCAAAGTTCTCCTCTCCGCTGGCCGTGTTGATAACGATTTTCCCCAGGCGCAGCGTATCGTCCAGCATCAGGAAAAGCACCACCACCAGCTTGGAGGCGAAGATAATGAAGAGTGTGCTGGCCAGGTAAGTCTTAAAAGTGTCGGGAGGCGTGCCGCGTGTGGCGGAGGCAAGTATAAACGTACCGGCCGTGACGGCAAAAATTGCCCAATGTATGAAATAGATGGTTTTTTGCGCCGTACCACTCAGGTTGTCGCTAACTGTTTTGATCGCCTGGAATACATAAAGGTCCACCAGGAAAAGGAGCAGGATAATAAGGGCAAATGTCAGCATACGTTGCATATCGTAGTAAAACCGCCAGGGGCCGGCATTGTTTGGCTGTGGCGGGCAATCTTCAAAAGTATAAAAAAGATAGCTGCAGGTTGAACTATTTCAGGATGAAAGCAATTCCTCTTGCATCTCCATAAACATCAAAATCTATACCGTAAGTGAAAGCAAACGAACTACCTGCCACACTGCCATACCTGCAGCCGCTCAACATCAAGACTTGGGCCGAGGAGGACCGCCCGCGCGAGAAACTGCTGCTAAAGGGAAAGGCCGCCCTGAGCGATGCCGAGCTCATCGCCATCCTGATCGGCTCCGGCACCACCAAACTCACGGCCGTGGATGTGGGCAAGATCATACTTTCGGCGGTGGGCAACGACCTCAACGAACTGGCGCGGCTATCGGTGAAGGACCTGACCAAGCACCCGGGCATCGGGGAGGCCAAGGCCATCTCTATTGTGAGCGCCCTGGAACTGGGGCGGCGCCGCAAAGAGGCCACCGTGGCCGCCAAAACCCGCATCACCTGCTCCACCGACATCTACAACTACATCAAGCCGCAGCTGCTCGACCTGCCGCACGAGGAGTTCTGGGTAATCCTGCTCAACCGCGCCAATGTGGTGATGAAGAAGGAAAGTATAAGTATGGGCGGCGTTGCCGGCACTGTGGCCGACCCCAAGATCATCTTTAAGAAGGCACTGGAGCAGTTGGCCAGCTCCATCATTCTGGTGCACAACCACCCCAGCGGCAACACCAAGCCCAGCGCCGCCGACATTTCCCTGACCAAGAAAATGAAGGAAGCCGGCACTTTCCTCGACCTGCCCATTCTCGACCACATCATCTTCACCGACAACGACTACTACAGCTTTGCTGATGAAGGAATTCTTTAGAGTTAGAAAGTTAGAAGGTTAAAAAGTTAGAAAGTTGAGCTATGCTTGAAGAGAGGAAGAGCAATTATGCCTTTGCGGAGGAGTTTAAGAGACGGACGAAAAGCTTCGCTTTACGTGTGATAAAGTTGTTTCGTGCGCTGCCAAACAGGCCGGATGCTCAGATTTTAGGGAAGCAATTGGTCAGGTCAGCTACTTCTGTTGCAGCCAATTACAGAGCAGCCTGCCGCGCAAGATCTGGTGCGGAGTTTGCAGCTAAAATAGGGGTTGTATTGGAAGAGGCAGATGAAGCACAGTTTTGGCTGGAAATGCTGGAGGAGTCTGATATTGTGAAGGCAGAGCTTCTGGAAAACCTCAAAGATGAGGCTGCTACGCTTACAGCCATACTTACCAGCATCAGAAAGTCAGCGTCAGGCAAGAAATGACTTTCTAACTTTTTAACCTTCTAACTTTCTAACTCCACCTCAGTCCTCAGGAAGAATTTCCTGCACCCGTCCCACTTCCCCTGTCTCGAGCCGTACTTTTATGCCGTGCGGGTGGGTGGGGGAGTTGGTGAGGATGTCCTGCACGTAGCCTTCGGTAAGTTCGCCGGTGCGCTGGTCCTGCTTCTGCACAATGTTTACGTGGGTGCCGGGTTTGATATTGGCGCGCTTTCTGCCGTCCATGGTTTAAGTATAAAGTATAGTTCTGGCTGCAAGGTACGCAGAAAACCCGGAGGTGTCAGGGCTGCGGCCTGGTGATGATGTTCAGGTACTGCTCGTCGAAGCTCCAGCGCGAGGAGGTTGTCACGCTGAATTCAGCCACCTCTATTTTGTCAATCTGGCGCAGGTCGGCCAGTAGCAGGGCAGGGTCCTTTACGTGGTTGCCGTTAATGGCCAGCGTCAGCTTCTGCTGCTTTTTCGGCACCTTAAACGCTTGGTATACTTCCTTCAGGCGCACCAGCGGGAGTTCCTGCTTCAGGTCTATGATCACGGCACCGTCTGTTGCTTTCTCTCCGAAACGGTTTAGCGCGTTCCCGCCCTTTACCACCTCCACATGCTCAATGTCGTTTGGGTTCAGGATGAGTGCATTGGTGGCTGTCTCCTGCTCGTTCACCAGCACCAGCGGCTGGGGCACAGGGTCCTGCAGCTGCACAGAGGCCAGCTTTTTCACCTCAAACTGCTGCGCCTGCACGTTAAAGCCAAGCCCTAGCACGAACAAGGCGAAAAAGAAGTATGATTTCATGGGAACAGGGTTACTTTTTCTGCAGCTGTTGAACGGGTTCCCGGGTGGTTTGCCGTTCCTGCTCTATCTCGTTGGCATACTTCATGTACATCAGGATGCCCGCCACACCCAATATGTGCCCGGCAAGTATGAGGTACAGCCCCAGGTAGTTTTCAGCGGGTTGCAGCAGGCGCAGCACAATTCCAACAACCGCCAGCAGCGCGGCGGCCTTATAAAGCATTTTCTCGATGGTCCTGTTTTTCATCTTGTTAAGGATTAAGTAAAACAAGCACACGGTACCTTCTGCCTGGCGCAGGAAGTATGGTGTACTACAGGCACTCTGCCGCCACGGATACTGCAGGCGACCTACCAAGACTTATTTCTGCGTAAAGTGCTAGCACTCATCAGCAGGCAGAATCGCTACCCCATAAACATGGCTCCGGAAGCGACTAGGAGGGAAATGAGCCCCCTGCCTGCCTATGTATTTTCAGATATTTAGCACTTTAACAGGATAAAGGTATAAAAAATAATATTATAAGGGCAAATTTATTTTCCCCTTTGTTTAAATTTATGTATTGCAAGGTGCTGATGCTTATATATTTACTCTTGCACCAGGTTGCCCATGTCTGATATGTGCAGCATCCGCAGCATGGAAGTCTTTTTGTGCTGGTGCTCCTGCATGCGCACCAGGATGTCGTGAAGGAGTTCGATAGCCAGGATGATGTGCGGCCCCTTGTTCAGCATCACGCAGTCGGCGCGCTGCGACATGGCGGCATCCGTAATCTCCGCCCGCGACGGGCGCCCCTTCTTGGCCAGCGTCTCGAGCACCTGCGTGGCCCACACCACCGGCATGTGCGCCGCCTCACAGAGCCACAGGATCTCCTCCTGCGCCTCGGCCAGCCGCTGCCAGCCACACTCCACGGCCAGGTCGCCGCGCGCGATCATGATGCTGGTGGGGTGCGTCTTCATGGCTGTTAGCAGCAGGTGCGGCAGGTTCCGGAAGCCCTCCTTGGTCTCTATTTTAAGCATCACGCCCAGGTCTGTGGCGTTAAGCCTGCGGAGCTCCTCATGCAGCGCCTCCACGGTGTCGGCGTGGTTCACGAATGAAAGGTTCACGATATCGGCGTGCCGGGCCACAAATTTCAGGTCGTGGCAGTCTTTCTCTGTCAGCCCTTTCATGTGGATCTGGCTATCAGGCAGGTTGATACCCTGGTCGGAGCGCAGCCTGCTGCCTTTGTCGCTGGCATAGGTGATTTTTACCAGCAGCCGGTCGGGGCTTACCTCTTCCAGCACGCCTTCGATCTTTCCATCGTTAAAAAGTATAGGCTGGCCAGGTTTTGTTTGCGTAAAGGCCTCCGGCAGGGTGCAGGAGATATGCGCTGGTTGCACCACGTGCCCGTCCGCATCAAAGGTGGCGGGTTCTCCCGGTATCGGCTCCCGGTCAAGCACCAGGAAACTGCCCTTCTTCAGCACAATGGGCACCTCCAGGGCTTTCAGGTCTCCGATGGTAGTGGAGCGCTTTGTTATGTTTTTGCCCTTCAGGACCAGCTCGGTGCCCGTGTTGATATAGGAGGTTTTGAGCAGGTGTGCCAGCACCCCCTCTTTCTCTTTCCGCATTACGGTCATACCCCGTCTTCGGCCCCGGGTGTCCTTAAAGGATAGCTTGTCGCCCTCTTGCAGTTGCGCCAGCCAATTGGAGTCCACCGGCAACCAGGTATCAGCATCTTTAGGAAGCGGAACATCCTGTTGTGGGGCCAGCCATACTTTGGCAGCCTCTATCAGCTGGCCCAGGCTGTCCTGCACCGGGCGCACCACCAGCAGCCTTGGCCCTTCCTTCAGTGGGCCGGTGCGTAGCTTGGGCCCCATCAGGTCCATGAGAATCTTGCAGGGAATACCGGTTTCCTTTTCGGCCTTTCGGACGTTTCCCACCATCTGCAGCCACTCCTTCTCCGAATCGTGGGCGCAGTTGATGCGGGCACAGTTCATGCCGGCCTTCAGCAGGCGTGGCAGCAGTTCATACTGCTCGGCCGCCTCAGGGGGCAGCGTCACCATAATGCGGGTGGAGCGCTTGTCGGGCTTTGGCCCCAACAGGGCCTCGGTGTGCAGGTCGAGCAGCTCCTTGTTCTCAAAAAACGTTACCGCCAGCTCCCTTTGGGTATCCTGGCACTCCCCGATGCGGCACAGGTGCTGGCGTACCGCCTGCAGGCTAGCCAGCACATGGCCCTCGGCCCGCCCCAACGACGACAGGCCCAGCTGCGCCAGTTGCTCCTGCAGGTCCCGGATGTCGTGCTGGCGCAGGGCCAGGTAGTGCAGCAGGTTCCTGGCGCTCTTCTTAAACTTCGGGTGGACAGCCTTCACGGTAGTGGCAAACTTCTCCTCCAGCGTAACGGCATCCTGGTGCAGCTGGTCCAGCTGGTGTATAAGGTTCTGGTAGTGTTCTTTCGTTTTTTGCATGGCTTTGTTCATGTATAAGGGCATACGGCCGGGCATGGAGGGGAGGTTAGGTTGGGAAGGGCTATTTGCCGGGCGAAAAGTATAAATCCATCTGCTCCATCCACTGAGGGGCGGCCCAGGTAATGAACAGGAAGGCTTGGATAAGGTTTTTGTTTCAGCGCAAGGCCTGTAAACCGCTGCTATGAAAGGCAATGAAAGCGTGTACGTCAGCTGGTCCAACCACCCCTGGCCCCTCCCCGAAACAAGTTCGGGATCCGAGACTTGTCTAAGGCGGGGAATCTGTAGTTGCTTCTGCTGAAGTATAAGTTTCATAGGCGCTGTCCTCGCGCGGACAGGTCGCGACCTGTCCCTACAAGTATAAACCTGCTCCTACTGAGAGGGAAATTCACCCCACCCCAACCCTCCCCTAAAAACAGGGGAGGGAGTTTGGTTCCTATTGTATAGCAGTAGCTATCGAACTGATTCCAGCCTTTGGGTTGAGCGCCTTGTGAGATCCGGTGCCCTGAAAGGGCAGCCGTAGCGCAGCGGAGGCAGGAGGGAACACAGCGCGATGCCCAAAGGCGAGCCCTCTCGGGCTTGAGAGCACCAAAGTATGAAAAGGAACTGTAGCTTATGTAAGGCTGGAGGATGAACGAAAGCTATAAAGTATAGCTTGTGTCAAGTTGAAGGAAGCAAAGGCTCATGGAAGTATGAATCAGCAAGTATAGATGTATGGCTCTGCGAGCCAGTCGGGTTACAAACCCAACATCATAGTAGGACACGAGTTGCAAACTCGCGCCAGCAGAAGGATGTCCTGAACAGCAAGTATAAAGAGGCACAAGCGGACGCTTGCGCCAGCGCAAGTATAAAAGGCTCAAGTACCCGAATGGCTTTTCAAGCCAGTCGGGTTGCAAAACCGACGCCATGGTAGGATACAAGTCTGAAGACTTACACCATGGAAAAAGGCAGCGGCTAGGAAGGTATACCTGAAGTATAACTCGAAGGAAAAAGTATAAATCGAGTATAAAATTCAGCTCATCCGGTCATCCCGTAAATCCCGATTCCGACAAGTATAAAAGAATAGCCAAAGTATAAAGTATGGCTGAAGCTGGTTCTCCATCAGAAAGGAGAAAGTATAAAACGGCCGCAGCTAAAGCATACTTCAACTGCGGCCGCCGTTACCTTACTTCTTGCCAAGCGGGGCGCCCACGGGTATGCCGCAGTCATGGCCGGGCTCGCCGTGCGGCGGGTTCATGCCGGGAGCCACCGTGGCTTTGGTCGGGATTGGCGACAGGTTCGGCTTCACCAGGTTTGGCTGCGGCGAACCATCCAAAGGAGCGCCAACCGGGAGGGCGCAGTTATGGCCCGGCTCGCCGTGCGGCGGGTTCAGCGCCACGGCCTGGGCTGGTGCCTGGGCAGGCTGCGCCTGGTTCACGCCGGTTGCCGGAGTAGAGGCGGTGGTGGTGTTCTCGCTGCCGCTGTCGGAGCAGCCTGCAAATAAAAGCGCCGAAACTATCAGAAAAGTATAAGGTGCGTTCTTCATGGTGGATGATTTGTTGAGGTATAGTGGTCTGAACATGGACTTATCCCATATAAGTTTCCACGGCGGGCGGAAACTCCTAAAGGCTGTACTATTTATACATTCCGGCGCTAAAGTGCAACTATATCCCGCGCTTCTGCCCAAGTACTTAAGCGTTGCCTCTACTTTCCTCCCCAAAAATTTCCGATCTTTGCACAAACTATAGCCACGGAGTTTTATGCAGAGACCGCTGAGACTTGTTGTAATGGCCGGCCTGGCGCTGGTAATCTTTTACTTTCTCCAGGATGCCCTTTTTAACGACGACAACTACATTAAGCCGCTGCTGAAGGAGCGGGAGGAGAAAGACCTCTCGTTCAGGAGCCGCACCAACAGCCCTTTTGACGCCGCCGGGCGCCGGGCCTTTACGAACCTGGTATACTACGAGCTGAACCTGGACTACCGGGTGAACGCGAAGGTGGAGGAACTGGCCAGACAGGACACCCTGCTCATGCCCCTGACCAACGGCAGCTACGAGCCCTACCTGCGCTACGGAACGGCCACCTTCGAGCTGGAGGGGGGCGAGCACAAGCTGATGCTCTACCGAAAGCTCAGCGGCGAGAACGAGGAGCTTTTTGTGCCCTTCACCGACAAGACCAACGGCTTTGAGACCTATGGCGGCGGCCGCTTTATGGATGTGCCTTTCGAGGAGGGGGACAAGAGCGTGGTGCTGGACTTTAACCGCGCCTACAGCCCCTTCTGCGCCTTTAACCCCGATTACGTGTGCCCGCTCCCTCCCAAGGAAAACCGCCTGGCCATCTCTGTTCCGGCAGGCGAGAAAACCTACGAGGCACCGGAGTAAGGCTTGCAGGACCAAGGACTATTTGACAAAAGACAAAAGAAGGACAGGCAAGTATACTTTCACGGCACACGCTACTAAGCTTACTGTAGACCTAGGGTCGCTGGAGAAAGGATCATAAAAACTTTAGGCGATTCCTGGCAAGCGGTGCTACATGTATGACGATCGCCAGTGCGAATCACAGGAATTCGTGATTCGTAATACTTGCTACGTAATACGAAAAGAAATTATCCTTAATTTTGGAAAAGATTGGTTTCCGCTTTGGAGGCTGAGACAAAACAACGACAGAACAACATGCTGATTTCATTCGACTGGCTGAAACAACTCATACATACCGACAAGACTGCTGAAGAGATAGGAGTGCTGCTGACCAATGCCGGGCTGGAGGTAGAGGGGATCCATACCTTTGATCTGGTGCAGGGAGGTCTGGAAGGCATTGTGATCGGGGAGGTGCTGACCTGCGAACGCCACCCGGACGCCGACAAGCTGAGCCTGACCACCGTGGATATTGGCGCGGGCGAGCCGAGCCAGATCGTGTGCGGCGCGCCAAACGTGGCAGCCGGCCAGAAAGTGGTGGTAGCCACCGTGAACAGTACGCTTTATCCAACCGGTGGCGAGCCTTTCAAGATCAAGAAATCCAAGATCCGGGGCGCTGTGTCGGAGGGGATGATTTGTGCCGAGGATGAGATCGGTATTGGCACGTCGCATGCCGGCATCATGGTGCTGGACACAGATTTGCCGAACGGTACGCCTGCCGCCGGGTTCTTCGGCCTGGGCTCCGACAGGGTTTTCGAGATCGGCCTGACGCCCAACCGCGCCGACGCCGCCTCGCACTACGGCGTGACCCGCGACCTGCAGGCCCTGCTGGATGCAAAAGCGCAGCTGCCAAACACGGAGGCTTTCAGAGTTTCCAATACATCCCGCCCGGTTGCGGTGGAGGTGGAGAACACTGAGGCTTGCCCACGCTATGCGGGGATAACAGTCTCAGGTATAAAAGTCGGCCCATCGCCGGAGTGGCTGCAGAAGCGCCTGCGCGCCATCGGCCTCTCGCCGATCAACAACGTGGTGGACGTAACCAATTACGTGCTGCACGAGCTGGGCCAGCCGCTGCACGCCTTCGATGCCGATAAGATCGCCGGAAACAAGATTGTGGTGAAGAACGCCGAAGCGGGCACTACCTTTAAAACGCTGGATGGCGTGGAGCGCAAGCTGAACCCAACCGACCTGATGATCTGCAACGCGGAAGAGCCGATGGCCCTTGGCGGCGTGTTCGGAGGGCAGGAATCCGGTGTGACGGAGGAAACCACGAGCATCTTCATCGAGAGCGCCTACTTCTCTCCGGTTTCTGTCCGCCGCACGGGTATGGCGCATGGCCTTAAAACCGACGCCTCTTTCCGTTTTGAGCGTGGCACCGACCCGAACATGGTGATCACGGCCCTGAAGCGCGCGGCCCTGCTGGTGCAGGAGGTGGCCGGTGGCCAGGTAAGCTCCGAGATCGTGGACGCGTACCCGCAGCCCATCCAGAACCACGAGGTGAAGCTGAACATAGCGCGTGCCCATACGTTGATCGGCCAGCACATCGGCGCCGAGCGCATCAAAACCATACTTACAGACTTAGAAATTGAGATCACGAATGAGACGGAAACGGACCTGACGCTGTCGGTGCCGCCGTTTAAGGTAGACGTGACCCGCGAGGCCGACGTGGTGGAGGAAATCCTGCGCATCTACGGCTTCAACAACATCGAAATGAGCGAGAATCTGGCTACCTCATACTTGGCCAAGTTCCCGAACCCCTACGCCGAGGACGTGACGGAGACGATCATGGGTTACATCGCGGCCAACGGCTTCCACGAGATCATCACCAACTCCATCACCAACTCCAACTACTACAAACCAGCCGGCGAGGCAGAGACGGCTACGCTGGTAAATGTGGTGAACTATAACTCCGAGGACCTGGACGTACTACGCAAAAGTATGGTCTTCTCGGGCCTGGAGGTGCTGCGCCGCAACATCAACCGCCGCCAGCGCGACCTGAAGCTGTTTGAGCTGGGCAAAGTATACGAACTGCAGGAGGGCAGCTATAACGAGAGTCGTAGGTTGTCCTTGTACATGACGGGCAGCGTGACGGCCGAAAGCTGGAAGCAGCCAAGTATAAAAACCGCCTTCCACGACCTGGCGGGCGTGGTGCAGAACGTGCTACGCAAACTGAACGCCGGTGATTTTGAGGTGCAGCAGCTGCAGGAGCACAAGTACATGCGCCAGGGCATCGCCTATGTGAAGAACGGGACGGTGGTAGCCGAACTGGGTGTGCTGGATGCCGGCGTAACGCGCTTTATGGAGGTGAAGGAGCAGGTATGGTATGCCGAGCTGAACTGGGATTACCTCCTGAAGAAGTATAAAGACAAACTGGTGGCCGGCGAGTTGCCCAAGTTCCCGGAAGTGCGCCGCGACCTGTCGCTGGTGCTGGACAAGCATGTGACCTTCGACGAGGTGAAGAAGGTAGCCTTTAAAGTGGAGCGCAAGCTGCTGCAGGACGTGAACGTGTTTGACGTGTACGAGGGCGATAAGATCGAGGCGGGCAAAAAGGCCTACGCCCTGAGCTTTACCCTGCAGGACAGGCAGCAGACACTGACGGATAAGGTGATCGACAGCACCATGAGCCGCCTGATGCAGCAATTTGAGAAACAACTGGGAGCTTTTATCCGCAAATAACGTTATGCCCAAAGAGAAGCAAGTACAACAACTCCGGCATATTGAAGATAAGCTGCGAAAACTAATCCAGCGCCACACCGAGGTGCAGCAACGGCTCCTGCGCGCGCAGGAGCAGGTAAAGCAGCTCGAGGGCCTGCTGGATGAAAAAGACCAGCAGATAAAAAATTTTCAAAATCAGGAGAATATTGTTAAAATTGTAGACGCGATAGCAGGAAACGCTGCAAATTCGACAGAGTTGAAGCTCAGGCTAAACGAATATATCAGGGAAATTGATAAGTGCATCGCTTACCTACAAGACTAAGTATGAGCGCCTCAGGGCCTCAGAACAGCCGGTAAGCTAACCATAAACCAGGCAACGGATGAGTGAATTATCGATCAAGATTCGCATCGCAGAACGCGAGTATCCGATGCGGGTGAAGGAAGAGGAAGAAGAAAGAATCAGAGCAGTCGGAAAGATCCTGAACGAGCGCCTGCGCTTTTACAAGGATCAGTTTGGCATACAGGACAAGCAGGATCTGCTGGCCATGGTGGCGTTTGAGACCATGGCTGAGAAGGTGAAGCTGGAGGACGAGCACTCCTCGCATGTATCCCAGGTAGACCAGCAGCTCAACCTTCTGGACGATCTCTTATCAGCAGTGAATAAATAGACGGGAGGCCCTTGTAAGCCTCCGTTTATACTTCGTTTGGGCCTGAAAGCCACACCCAGTCCCCCTTTGCAGGTGCTTGCTATGCGTGATAATCAACCATAAACGCTATAGTTATGCCCGACATTCTTTATATTTTAGTAACTGCCCTGGTGGCGCTCGTTGTGGGCGTGCTGATAGGGCGCATGCTGCTGCAGAAAGTATTTAAGCAGCAGGAAGAGGAGGCTCGCCAGAGCGCCAAGAACATCATCCGCGAGGCAGAGATCAATGCAGAGGCCCTGAAGAAGGACCGCATCCTGGAGGCTAAGGAGAAATACCTGAAGATAAAGGCCGAGTTCGAGGATGAGATGACCAAGAAGAAGAACATCGTCATTCAGAACGAGAACAAGGTAAAGCAGCGCGAGCAGCAGGTGCAGAAGCAAATGGAGCAGGCCAAGCGCCTTGAGTCTGACCTGCAGAAGGAAAAAGAGACACTGCACGCCGAGCTGGAGAAGGAGCGGAACCACCTGCATGTGCAGCAGGAGCAGCTGAAGAAGCGCAGGGAAGAGGTGGAGCAGCAGCACGGGGAGGTTGTCGGTCAGCTGGAGAAGATAGCCGGCCTGACAGCCGCCGAGGCGCGCGAGCAACTGGTGGAAGCCCTGAAGAGCGAGGCGCAGTCCCACGCTTCGTCGCACATCAAAGACATTGTGGCACAGGCCAAGCTTACCGCTACCAAGGAAGCCAAGAAGATCGTTATCGAAACCATCCAGCGTACCGCCGCGGAGCATGCCATTGAAAACTGCGTATCGGTGTTCAACATCGAGAGCGACGACATCAAAGGCAAGATCATCGGCCGTGAGGGACGTAACATCCGTGCCCTGGAAGCTGCCACTGGCGTGGAGATCATTGTGGACGATACGCCTGAGGCGATCATTATCTCTGGTTTCGACCCGGTTCGCCGCGAGATCGCGCGCCTGTCGCTGCACCGCCTGGTGGCCGACGGCCGTATCCACCCTGCCCGTATTGAGGAGGTGGTAACCAAAACCCGCAAGAACATTGAGGAGGAGATCGTGGAGATCGGGGAGCGTACCGCTATTGACCTGGGCATCCACGGTTTGCACCCGGAACTGATCAAGATGGTGGGCCGCATGCGTTTCCGTTCGTCTTACGGACAGAACCTGCTGCAGCACTCCCGCGAAGTAGCCAACCTGTGCGCCACCATGGCCGCCGAGCTGGGCCTGAACGTGAAGCACGCTAAGCGCGCCGGTCTGTTGCACGACATTGGCAAGGTAACGCCGGACGAGCCGGAACTGCCGCACGCCATTATTGGTATGGAACTGGCCAAGAAGTATAAAGAGCATCCGGACGTGTGTAACGCCATCGGCGCGCACCACGACGAAGTGGAAATGACTGCGATGGTTTCTCCGCTGGTGCAGGCCTGCGATGCTATCTCCGGTTCCAGACCAGGTGCCCGCCGCGAGATCATGGAGTCATACATCAAGCGTCTGAAGGAACTGGAAGAAGCGGCCGTATCATTCGACGGAGTGAACCAGTGCTACGCCATACAGGCCGGCCGTGAGCTGCGCGTTATGGTGGACGCTGATAACGTAACCGACGAGAAAGCGCAGCAGCTGTCGTTCGACATCTCGCAGAAGATCGAGAAAGAGATGCAGTACCCTGGCCAGATCAAGATCACGGTGATCCGGGAGATGCGCGCCATCAGCTACGCCAAGTAAGCATTACATTTGATATTAAATAAGGTTAAACCGCCTGTCGCATCTGTGGCAGGCGGTTTTGTTTTGGCTATACTTGAAAGGATGTAGAGGTCAGCTTGATGGGCTTGACTGTAAGGTGTAAAGCCTTTATATTAATCGTTATATATAGTATATTCGATAGTTTGATTCCGTATACCGTCGGATTTGGGTGTATAAACGGAATAGAGTTCTGTTTATACTATAGTTGTGCGGCATTTCAAATAAAGATAAACTCTTGATAAAACGATTGACTTTCATACTTAGCTTGCTTGTAAGCTCCCAAACTACTTGGAGCCAAGTGATTATAACAGGGAAAGTCATTTCAAAAATTGATGAAACACCTATACCTCTTGTAAGAATTGTTGAGAAGGGCACAAGTAACGGAACTACAGCCGACATTGACGGCACTTTTTCGATTAAAGTAGCAGACCCTAATTCTACTCTTGTTTTTTCCTTCATTGGTATGATAACAAAAGAGTACCAATTGAAGGGTCAAAGGCATATAATTGTTGAAGCCAAGTGGGATTGCCACAAAGACTTTTTTGACTCGAATGAGATAAAGGCGTATGCCAATAGCGGGTTAATCAATACCCCATTAGGCGGACAGATTGAAGTAGCTACCCCTTATTTATTTTTTGGTGGTGTAGTCAAAGGTTCTTATAGTTACCAGACCAACTTAGACCAAACAGAACTTCAGAACGGGCAGATAGAGTTTAGTCATTTCATTTCTACCTGTGACTTTGATATGGATTTTAAATGGAATTATCGTCAGGTTAACTTTAACAACGACTTCAACTCCAAAGCTTACTCTTTTGAAGCAGACTATAACCTTAGAAACGTCAAGTTGATTGCAGGTTATACCCACTTGAGTTTTGATAACCTTGAAGCCGTTGGCACAAAAACTTCATCAGGGGTTTTAATCGGTTTTGGGACCACTTTAGGCCAGCCTCTTCACCCTACAGTCATTGGAAAGGTGTCGTTTTATATGGACAATATTGAATACCAGGCTTCTGTTCAAGGGGGTTATAAAGGGATTCTTTTTTTTACGAAGTTCTACAAGCTTAATTCGTTTAATGAGTTGAGCTTAGGTATAGGTACAGCGATAGGTTATCGAATAAAAAGGCGGGAAAAATAAACGATGCACAACAAACCCTATAAGGTAGCTGCGCCACCTCATAGCCAAACACCGTTGCAGGTAATCCCTAACTAAATGAAAAAGCTCTACATTATCTTTTCTCTCCTTACCGGGTTCTGCATCGCTATCTCCTACAAAATAAAAGACGACTACTTTTATCTACCCTATCCTAATGCCATCGAGTACATCTTGGTGGTGCTTGTCCTGCTGCTTACCGCTATACTTTTAATCCGGCGCAAGCATCGCCAACACAAAGCAGCACTTGGGCTTGCATCGGCAGCTACTATTTTGCTGGTGGTGAACGCTATGAACTACTTCTTTGAATGGCATCCACTCAACCTATCGCTGCCCTTTACTGCGTCACAGTCTTTTGAAGTCATCCATGAGCCTTACAAATGGCAAACCGCCACGCCCGGAAGTGCAGGATATGATCAGGAAGAGATAAAGCAATATCTTAAGGAAATTGAAGGCTGGGAAAGGTTAAGGGGGTTGATAGTGGTCAAAGATGGCAAGTTAGTGATAGAGAAGTATCAGAAAGGAGCTACCAGGTTTAGCGCATTTAATGTCCACTCGGTTACCAAAAGCATCACTTCTGCGCTCACCGGCTTATCGATTCAGGAGGGCTACTTCAAATCAGAAGACGACTTGGTGATACCCTTCTTTTCAGAGCACCAGGGAATGATCCCTGGAAATTCAAAGTATAAATTAACCATAGCCCATTTGCTGTCCATGCGGGGTGGGTTTACCGGTTGGGACGGGCCACAAAATGTTGAGCAGGCGCTTGTAAACGAAGGGGTGTCTGAAGGTAAGATAGGGCAGGAGTTCAAGTATTACACAGGCTCACAGATGCTCCTTTCCGCCATGATTACAAAGGCTTCTAACACCACCACAAAGGAGTTTGCCCGGGAAAAGCTGTTCAAACCACTTGGTATCCAGTGTGGCTTCTGGCGAAAGGTGGATGGCTACTACGCTGGCGGAGATGAGTCTTATTTCACGGCAAGAGACCTTGCCCGGTTCGGGGAATTATACCTTAACAAAGGAAGAGTCAACGGGGTGCAAATTCTGGATGCTGCGTGGGTGGAGAAGAGTTTCACTAACTATACATCTGAAAGTAAAGCATTCCGGACCTTAGGCTGCTACCAGGAAACCGGGTATGGCTACTCCTGGTGGTTGTTAAACTACAATGGAAAACCTGTATACACAGCGAGAGGAAAAGGGGGCCAACACATCCTGATCCTGCCCGAAGAGAAAGTTGTAGCCGTTATTTTGCAGGAATGGAACCTACAGAAAGACTTTGAAACGGAAAATGCATATTTATGCAGGTTGCTCGCTATTTTAACCAGGGAAGTATAAGGACGGTAACAGGCTCCGAACTCCAGAGTAAAATAAGGGGCAGGAAGCATGCTTGTACCAATCTAATTTCCCCCCTTTCCTTATTGCCTACCTTTGTGTCAGTTTCATTTATAAACACCTACTATGAAAAAGCGAGTTAACATTAGCCAGGCAGAGCCGCAGGCGTACAAAGCCCTGTATGCGTTAGAGAATTACCTGCAGTCGACGGATATAACGTCTACGCACAGAAACCTGATCAAGATCCGCGCTTCGCAGCTGAACGGCTGTGCCTTTTGTATTGACATGCACACCAAGGAAGCTCTTAAGAAAGGGGAGACAAACCAGCGCATCTTCCTGCTGAATGCCTGGCGGGAGGCGCCGTTGTATTCGGAAGAGGAGAAAGTTGTCCTGGCCATCACAGAAGAAGTGACCCTGATCCACCAGCAGGGGCTGTCTGAAGAGACGTACCAGAGAGCAGCCGCGCTGTTTGACGAAACCTACATTGCCCGGCTCATCATGCTGGTCGTGACGATCAACGCCTGGAACCGGGTTGCCATCAGTTCCAAAACGTCTTTCTCCTAAAATCACGGGTATTACTACCGTATACTTACTAGCGGGGAGACCGTGTCAATCGATGGGCTAAACCAGTGCTGCGCCAATCAGGTTGGTTGTGTGTTGCGCACCATCAAAGTATAAGTTTGATATTAAATAAGGTTGAACCGCCTGCCGCATCTGTGGCAGGCAGTTTTGTTTTGGCTATACTTGAAGGGACACAACGCAGCAAGTATAAATCAAATATTAGGAGGACCTTTTAAATTTATATAAATTTCTGTATATAGTATATTCAATAGTACGATTCCATTTATACCACCACCGGTAGCCAGCTAACAGGAATTGGTTCCGTTTATAAATTAATTGTTATAAGGTATTCCTGCTGATTAGTATATAGCAATTATAAAATTTACCGACAGAACACTGAATTTTAGCAAAACTTGGAGAAAGGGCTGCTTAATTTAAATTAAAAGCTATGACTAAAATGATGAAATTATACCTCTTTGGCATATTCAGCCTTTTGTTCTTGTTAGCCTGTAACCAGTCTGTTAGTACGGTAACAGATACAACTGCTACGGAAGCAGATACAACAACTATAGAAGCAGGTACAGCTACAATAACAGGCAGCGTAACAAGTCCGAACAATAAAAGCATGGACAGCATTTATGTAACTATCACTGTTCCACGTCCAATTTCAGGAGAGTATAGTCAATATAAAGCACTCGTTGATGAGTCAGGGAAGTTTTCTGTTGATGTTGATGTTGAAACAGCTGTTGCTTTGGTTGGCTTAAGAACAAGCTTAAATCCTTACAAGTCACTTTATGCTAAATTGACAAGTGGTGGTGTTACCAACCTCGACATTGCTTATAATTCGGATTTTGATATCGAGCATGTTAGCGTTACGCCTGCTACTATGACTGAAAATGATATGATCCAGGGCCCAGAGGTTATGCGTAAAATGTTTTCGCATAGGCCAAGTAGGGAACCAAAACCTATGTATGACAAAAGCACAGACTATTTTCTGAATCACGTTAAGACTGCTGTATCAGAAAAATTAGAGATTTTAAATAAGGATACATTACTGTCGAATGAATTAAAAGAAGTTCTGTCTAAGGATTTCCGTTTATTTATGCATGTAGGGCATGTCTTCGATTATGAAGATCAGATGAATCTTAATTATAGAAGCATAACTGGCGATAGGAGCACTAAACCTGAGCTGCAAAAGATTGACAGATCCTATTATCGTTTCCTGAAGGATTTTAAGCTCAATGATCCCCAATATCTGCAAGGCTTTACATTTTCGGAATTTCAAAAAGAGATTCTCCAAAATGAAATATTGGGTCTTCCTGAGATAGGAGAAAGCGACATTCCCTCTTGGCTGGCAAGTGTGAAGGTTATCTTATCGGATCTGGTCGGATTTGACAGTGGCCCCTACTACGATGTTTTAGCAGCCAATGCTTATGCCAGACAGCTAAATGAAGAAGTAAGGCCGCTATCCGAAAAGCAGAAAGAGCATATAGCAGCGTATTGGAAAAACGGGGAAATAGCCAAGATACTGTTTCGGAAAAACCAGCAGGTTGTTGCATTAGACAAATTCATATCCCCTGCTGTTGTCATTGACATCTCATCCGTTCCGGCCGATAAAGTTATGGAAACAATTGTCGCTAAACATCAAAACAAGGTTGTATTTATTGACTTTTGGGCAACATGGTGTGCTCCCTGCCTGGAAGCAATGAATGAATTCAAAAGTACAAAGGGCGAATTTCACGGTAAGGAGGTTGCCTTTGTGTACCTGACAAACGGTTCTTCTCCCCGAAAGCGGTGGGAAGAGAAAATCAAGGGAATTGGCAGTGAACATTATTACCTGACAGGCGCTCAGTGGGAACACGTCATGGACCAGTTTGAATTCGAGGCTGTTCCGTCCTATCTGCTATACAACAAAGAGGGTGTGCTCATCAATAAATTTACGTCCTTTCCTGGAAAAGACGAAGTGAAAGGGATGATTAACGGCCTGTTGTAAAAAGAGCAATTCTTTCTGGAATTGCAGCTGTCCAGAATTCGGTAAAGGACGAAAGTCATTAAAAACTCACCGAATCAAATTCATAAATTGCTGACCAAAAGGATATAGGGACCTACTTGTCCCAAGGATAGTAACCGTAACACCTTAAACAGCAGGTTTAAAAAATTGCGAGTGAAGTGCTTGTCCTTTCTTCATCATCTTTTACTAATTTAATGCGGACTGACAGAGTTTCTAAAAGTAATTTCACAAATTCTTAAACCTGCAAGACCGTTTACTAATAAAAAAAGCCCCCACAGAAACTGCAGGGGCTTTATACTTAACTTAGCTTTAGGGATACTATTTGATAATCTTGCTCAGGCCGACTACCACGGCGGCCACGCGGATCGCATCAAAAATGCGCGGCTCCTTGGTGCCCAGCTGCATCACAGAGGCCTCGTGGGAAGTAACGCAGCGCTCGCAGCCGTTGATAGCCGAGATGGCCAGGCTCATCAGCTCGAAGAACTCTTTGCCCAGCACCGGCTTCATCATAATGTTCATTTTGATGCGGGCAGGCTGCTGCTCGTACTCCTCCTTGCCAGCGAAGTGACGGAAGCGGTAGAGGATGTTGTTGGTGGCCAGCAGAGAGGCACAGGCGATGGCTTCGGCTACTTCACCCAGCTCAGCGCCATTTTCCAGCGCCTTCGCTTCAAAAGCTTTTACCAGTGCTTCGTTCTCCTCATTGGCCGCCGCCGACAAGGCTAGCAGGTACGCCTCTTTTATACTTAAGGCTTCGCCGCCTAGGGCGCTTTTCAGGTTCACGCGCAGGTCGCGGAGGTAGCGCGATTCGGTTTCAGTCAGTTTCTCCAGGGCCGGGTAGGTGCTTTCCTCCGGCAGGCCCAGGTCTTTCAATAAATCTATCTTGGTTTCTTGTGTTGCAGTAAGCATGATTAGCGTGGTTTCAGTTTGGTTGGATTCAAAACTAAAGTATAAGTATGGCAGCGGGCAGCCGGGCAACAGGAGATGACTCCGGCTGCCGCGCCATACTTGTGTCTAAATAAACTATATGTAAAATGCGCCGTGCGCGCGAAGATTAGGCTTCGATGGTTTCCTCGCCTTTCTGCCAGTTGCAAGGGCAAAGTTCATCGGTTTGCAGCGCGTCGAGTACGCGCAGCACCTCGGCCACGTTGCGGCCCACGTTCAGGTCGTTCAGGCTCACCCAGCGGATGATGCCCTGCGGGTCCACGATGTAGGTGGCGCGGTAGGCCACTTTTTCCTCGGCCTGCAGAATGCCCAGCTCCTCCGCCAGCGACTTAGACGTGTCGGCCAGCATCGGGAAACGCAACTCGCGCAGGTCTTCGTGGTCACGGCGCCAGGCGGCGTGCACAAACTCCGAGTCAGTAGAGGCGCCGATCAGCACAGCGTCGCGGTCGCGGAACTCATCGTAGTTCTTGTTGAATTCGGCAATCTCGGTAGGGCACACGAACGTGAAATCCTTCGGCCACCAGAACATCACCATCCACTGGTCGTTGTGACGGTGCGTGTCGCTGGAGATTTCGTAAAATTCCTTGCCTTTTTCTATCGATACAACAGCTTGCTTCTTAAATTCCGGGAAAACCGAACCAACGGATAAAATTCTATTTTCAGTCATTTCTTTATTAATGAATAGTGAGTAATGGATAATGATTAATCAGTAATGGATAATGAGTAATGATGAAGTATGGCTGTCAGGTCAGCTCATACTTTCATTAAGTCTTATGTCCTGTGTCTTGAGTCTTATGTCTAGATTTTAGCTCAGGAAAGCCTTCAGCATCCAGAGCGTTTTCTCGTTCTCGTGGATGTCCTCGCTGATCAGGCTTACGGTGCCTTCGTCGCCGGTCTCAGCGGCCAGTTTCAGGATGTCGCGCTCCAGGTCCAGCAGGGTGCTCAGGTTCTGGTGCGTGGTGGTGACGGTCTCCTTGCCTTCGCTCAGGTTAGTGGCCTCCTTTATACTTGACAGGCGCAGGTACTCCGAGAAAGTATGGAGCGGCTGCTGGCCGATGGTCAGGATGCGCTCGGCAATGGCATCTATCCTGCCGAGGGCGGTGTTGTAGAGCTCCTCAAACTTGTCGTGCAGCTGGAAGAAGTACACGCCTTTGATGTTCCAGTGGAAGCCGCGCAGGTTCTGGTAGTATACATGATAGTTCGCCAGCAGCTCGTTCAGCTTTTCCGCCACCTGCTTGCTGTCTTCTTTCTGTAGTCCGATATTCGATAGTTTTTCCATGTTTTATACTTTGTGTTGTGTTTCGCTTTTATGTTGATACAAAGGTCATCTATATTAAAATATATATCAAATTGATTATACTTATACTTTGATAGGCAAAGTCTATAAGATATCTTTGCAAGGGGTAGAGCCCATGAAGTATGGATTATTCTTATCTTGAGAAATGACTTTAGTACAGTTAGAATACCTGGTGGCCGTGGATACGTATCGCCACTTTGCCACTGCCGCAGAGAATTGCTTTGTAACCCAGCCCACGCTAAGTATGCAGCTGCAGAAGCTGGAGGAGGAGCTGGGCGTGCAGCTGTTCGACCGTAGCCGCGTGCCCGTGCGGCCCACCGAACTGGGCAAGGAGATCATCGCACAGGCGCGCGTGGTGCTGGCCGAGAGCAAGAAGATACAGGAACTGGTGCAGAACCAGAAGCTGGAACTTAGCGGTGAGCTCCGCATCGGCGTTATCCCGACGCTGGCCCCATACCTGATCCCGCTGTTTATTACCAGCTTTCTGGAGAAACACCCGCAGGTACGCGTGGTGGTGCAGGAGCTGCTGACGGATGAGATCGTGGAGAAGCTGAACCACGAGTTGCTGGACGTGGGCCTGCTGGTAACGCCGCTGGCTACTAAAAGTATAAAGGAGCTGCCGCTGTTCTACGAGGCCTTTGTGGCTTATATCAACCCCAAACACCCGCTGGCGCAACAGTCCCGCATTGCCGCCGATGAGCTGGACCTGAGCTCGCTTTGGGTGCTGAACGAGGGCCACTGCTTCCGGAGCCAGGTGCTTAATATCTGCAACCGCGGCGGCAGCGCCGATCCGGGCAGCCACCTCGACTACAAGAGCGGATCACTGGAAACCCTGAGACGCATTGTGGAGACGCAGCACGGCCTGACCCTGCTGCCGGAGCTGTCGGTGCTGGAGATGCCGGAGGAGAAGCGAAAGCTGGTGCGCACGTTTGAGGAGCCGCAGCCGCTGCGCGAGGTGAGCCTGGTGGTGCACCGCAGCTTCCTGAAGAAAAAGCTGATCGAGGCCCTGCGCCAGGAGATCCTGAACTGTATTCCGGCAAGTATAAAAAACCGCGAGAAGGCAAAGGTGGTGGCCATAAAGTAAAGTTTATAGGGACAGGTCGCGACCTGTCCGAAGCTAACGAAGCCAGGCCATTTGCGCAACGCGGTGTTAAAATCACAGAGTCTAAAAGTATAAAACGATGCAAAAAGTAAGGTGGGGAATTATCGGTTGCGGCGACGTGACGGAAGTGAAAAGTGGTCCGGCCTTTAACAAGATCGAAAACTCTGAACTGGTGGCCGTGATGCGCCGCGATGGTGCCAAGGCACGCGACTATGCCGAGCGCCACGGCGTACCCAAATGGTATGACAAGGCCGAGGAACTGATACATGACCCGGAGGTAGACGCGGTATACATTGCCACGCCCCCCGACTCGCATGCGGCTTATACTTTGCAGGTGGCCGCCGCCGGCAAACCAGTGTATGTAGAGAAACCCATGGCGCTGAACCATGCGCAGTGTCAGGAGATGATTATGGCCTGTAAGCAGGCGGATGTGCCGCTTTTCGTGGCCTTTTACCGCCGTAGCCAGGCCCCCTTCCTAAAGGTAAAGGAGCTGCTGGAGCAAAAGGCGATTGGGGATGTCCGTTTTGTAAGTATAAAGCTATGCCAGCCGCTGCAGCCAAAAATGTACGGGGACGACCTGCCGTGGCGCGTGCAGCCGGAGATCTCGGGCGGAGGCCTGTTCCACGACCTGGCCCCGCACCAGCTCGATATCCTGGATTTTATACTTGGGCCAATCGTGTCGGCCTCCGGGCAAATAGCTAACCAGGCCGGCTTATACGATGCAGAGGATATGGTAACCGCGCAGTTCAGGTTCGAGAGCGGTGTGCTGGGCAGCGGCTTGTGGTGCTTCAGTGTGGCCGAACAGCAGCAGGCCGATCTTATAGAGATTGTCGGCAGCGCAGGCCGCATCACTTTCCCCACGTTTGCCCGCAAGCCCATACTTCTGGAGACAGCAGCTGGCACCGACGAGTTTCTGCTTCCGTTACCGCAGCACGTGCAGCAGCCCTTTATCCAGTCTATTGTGGAAGAGCTAACCGGTAAAGGGAAATGCCCCGGTTCTGCCGCCTCTGCCGCGCGCACGTCTTGGGTGATGGACCAGATGGTGGGGAGAAACTAAGAGACTTTGCTCGCCTCCTGCGAGTATTGCACAAACCACCTCACGTATGCAAGAAGAAAAGTTGAGCAGCGCTGACAGAAACAAAGTATGGCTCGAACTAAAGCAGATTCTAATAAGCAATGCGCTTGTTGGAATAGTCATGTTGCTTGTAACTGCAGCAGTAGTTTTATTCCTTTCAATGAAACAGCAGACACCCTTCATCATCTTATCTGCTGTTCTTGTGTCTGTTGCAGGGTTTATTGGGTTTCTTTACTACTCCACTAAAGATCATTTGAAAGACCTGGTAACTGGGGTAAAGTATACTTATAGAGCTCATGTAACAGCAAAGGAAGCCATAACCAATTGGGGATGGCACGGTAATCCTGCTGCTGATGCAACCTCACAGCCTCATTTAATCAAGTATACCTTGTCAGTTGATGACAAGAAATTAAATGTTAGGGAAGAGGTATATAACAGGTTTGATGTAGGGGATAAAGTATGGGTGCACATCACCCCAAACAGTAAGTTTATACTTGAGCTATGTAAAGCGCATCAGCAAGTATAAATCAAGCTACTCCAAAGGTCCTCGAGCGTGGACGCTCGCGCTATAACCAGCGAATTTAGCACGCTTGCCCTCGCTCGCCTCCGGCGAGTGTGCGTTATGGGGCGGCCTCTGGCCGCTTCAGGTTTTGAGGATACGTGGCGGGACGCCACCAGGTAGCTCACACTCGCCAGAGGCGAGCGAGGGTAGGATGGAGTAGGTTAGGCTGAGATTTGGAAGAATCGTCTTCTTAACGGGACAGTACGCTCTATCCCTGCTCCCCATACTTTATAATCCTGCCGAACCATAAACAAAAACGAGGCTGCCCGTTTAAGAGCAGCCTCGTTTTATACTTTAGACTATACTTTCTAAGTATGACTATGCGTTAATGCCGGCCTCTTGCAGGGCTTTAACCATCGCGTCGCCGATCTCGGCAGGAGACTCCACCACGTGGATGCCGTTCTCGCGCATGATCTTCATTTTAGCGGCAGCCGTATCGTCAGCACCACCCACGATAGCGCCCGCGTGGCCCATTCTGCGACCAGCCGGAGCCGTCTGGCCTGCGATGAAGCCAACCACCGGCTTCTTGTTGCCTGTTTCGCTGATGTACTGGGCAGCCATGGCCTCGTAGTTACCGCCAATTTCACCGATCATCACGATCGCATCCGTCTCAGGGTCTTCCATCAGCAACTGAACCGCGTCTTTGGTAGGCGTTCCGATGATCGGGTCACCACCGATACCGATAGCGGTAGAAATGCCCAGGCCAGCCTTCACGATCTGGTCAGCGGCCTCATATGTTAACGTACCGGACTTGGAAACGATACCGATGCGGCCTGGCTTGAACACGAAGCCCGGCATAATGCCAACCTTCGCCTCGCCTGGCGTGATCACACCCGGGCAGTTAGGTCCGATCAGCGTCACGTCTTTGCCTTTCAGGTAGTTTTTAGCGGCTACCATGTCTTTCACAGGAATACCCTCTGTAATGCACACGATAACTTTAATACCGGCAGCGGCGGCCTCCATAATGGCGTCGGCAGCGAAAGCCGGTGGAACGAAGATGATTGACACGTCGGCTCCTGTCTTCTTCACAGCCTCTTCCACTGTGTTGAAAACCGGCAGCTCCAGGTGGTTGTTGCCACCTTTGCCCGGAGTAACACCACCAACTACGTTTGTGCCGTACTCAATCATCTGTGATGCGTGGAAAGAGCCTTCCGAGCCGGTGAAGCCCTGCACAATCACTTTCGAATCTTTATTTACTAAAACACTCATGTGTATCTTATTTAGGTTGTGTATAGACGGTACTACGATAAGGTTGTGCAAAAATAGGCTTTTTTGCGGCGCTTGCAAAAAATAGTTACCCCTAATATAGGCTTTGCGCCGGAACCTCAGGCCCTTCTGCGGGGTTATCAAGTGGCGAGGCCCGGTGCCGCGGATGCGCGTTTTTTTCCGGGAGCCGCCGTGCCTGCCATTGCGTGTGCAGGGCAATGGTATGGCTTATTTTCTTTATATTTGCACCTAAATCCAAAAACAGAACAGATGGCATATCTGAATCATATTACCGAAGCGATCGGTAACACCCCGCTTGTAAAGCTCAACAACGTAACCGAAGGTATAAAAGGCACCGTGCTCGCTAAAGTAGAGTACGCCAACCCGGGCAACTCGGTTAAAGACCGCATGGCGATCAGAATGATCGAGGACGCGGAGAAGGCCGGTATCCTGAAACCAGGTGGCACCATCATCGAGGGAACCTCCGGTAACACGGGCATGGGACTGGCGCTGGTGGCCATCGCCAAAGGCTATAAGTGTATCTTTACCCTGTCGGATAAGCAGAGCAAGGAGAAGATGGACGTGCTGCGCGCTTTGGGCGCCGAGGTGGTGGTTTGCCCTACCAACGTGGCCCCCGACCATCCGGACTCCTACTACTCGGTGGCCAAGCGCCTGAACGAGGAGATCCCAAACTCTTTTTACCCCAACCAGTACGACAACATGTCGAACACGGCGGCGCACTACGAAACCACCGGCCCTGAGATCTGGGAGCAGACCGAGGGCAAAATTACGCACTGGGCTGCCGGCGTAGGCACGGGCGGCACCATCTCCGGCGTCTCCAAGTACCTGAAAGAGCAGAACCCGAACATCGTAACAGTGGGTATCGATACCTATGGCTCGGTGTTCAAGAAGTATAAAGAAACAGGCATTTTTGACGAGAACGAGATCTACGCCTACGCCACGGAAGGCATCGGCGAGGACATCCTGCCCAAGAACGTGGACTTCGACCTGATCGACACCTTTATTAAAGTAACCGATAAGGACGGTGCCGTGATGACGCGCCGCCTGGCCCGCGAGGAAGGCCTGTTTGTAGGCTGGTCGAGTGGCTCGGCGGTATATGGTGCGTTGGAGTACGCCAAGGAGCACCTGAAGGAGGGCGATGTGATGGTGGTGCTGCTGCCAGACCACGGCACCCGCTACCTGGGCAAGGTCTACAACGACGACTGGATGCGCCAGCAAGGCTACATTGACTAGATCTTTTTTAGCTAAAGTATAACGGAGGCCCGGCACTTTGCCGGGCCTTTGTATTTCCCTCATTAGGGCAACATCGGGCGCCTTTTAGAGTATAAGTCAAGCGTCGAGCATGGAAACTGGCTGTGTTGGTAAACAAACAGGCACTTAAAGCGCTTATCCTTTTGAAGCCAACCTTTTACCTAAGTATCAGGGGGTAAGGAAGGGAAGAGGCAGATAATTTGGGCGCTTTTAATTGTCCAGTTAATTAAAGTTTACATACATTTGCAATAGACCCGGGATTATTTCCCGGCCCCTGCGCTTACGAGTGAATAGAATACTATGAGAAAATTGTCAGGAATCTTACTTATTGATGACGACGACACGACCAATTTCCTGAACCAGCGGCTGCTCGACAGGATGGAGGTTGCAAAGCACATCCGTACTTTCGTGAACGGCAAGCAGGCATTCGATTACCTGTACAACGTGAGCAACAACAATTACGAGGAGGAAAGCGACGAGTACTTTAAGCCCGAGCTGATCTTCCTGGACATCAACATGCCGGTGATGGATGGTTTCGAGATGCTGGACCTCTACGAGCGCCTGAACCCCGAGTTCAGGCAGCGGATCATGATGGTGGTGCTGACTACCTCCACACACCCGCAGGACACCGCCAACTCACAGAAGTATAACGCCGAGTACCTCATCAAGCCCCTGACCGCCGAGAAGGTGAGCAACCTGCTGAAAAAGCATTTCGAGGGGAACAAGAAAGAAGCATAGCAAAGTACAAGTATAAAAAGAGGCGGGCGTTCCCTTGGGAGCGCCCGCCTCTTTTTATACTTTATACCTCACGTTGCGACGTTTGCGGAAGTATAAACTTAAACCTGGTCCCTGGCCATTTCGTCTGGCGCAAATCTTCAGGCTTGTGTCTTACTATCATGTCGAGTCTGTGACTTGACTGGCTTGGAAAGCCATACTTTATACTTCGGCTATACTTTAGTTTATACTTACACCCTCCCCGGCGCAAGCGTCCGCTTGTGCCTTTTTATACTTGCTGGTTTATACTTTATAATTGGGCCATACTTCCATAGCCGCCGCTTCCTTCCGCTTGACACAAGCTATCCTTTCTAGCTTCCGTTCATCCTCCAGACTTACATACCTACCGTTGTATTTCCTGCTTTGGTGCTCTCAAGCCCGAGAGGGCTCGTCTTCCCGCATCGCGCTGGGAGCTTTTCCTTTGCTCCTGCGTCGCAATGCCTCACTGGCGTTCGGCACCGGAAAAACTCGCATAGGCGCTCAACCCAAGGACTGGGTATCATTCGATAGCTGCGGCTTTAGCGATACAACAAGTATAAATCCCCCTCCCAGGAGGGGCAGGTTTATACTTTGTAGGGACAGGTCGCGACCTGTCCGCGCGAGGACAGCGCCTATGAAACTTATACTTTGGCAAAAGTAAATACAGGCTCCCCTCCTTGGATAAGGAGGGGCTGGGGTGGTTGGACCCGGTACTGCAGAACTCCCTCCCCTGTTCTGGGGGTAGGGGCCCTCTATAAAAGGGGAGGGTTGGGGAGGGGTGAAGCAGAGGGGGCAGATGTGGTTTTAAAGTAAACTTATACTTATACTTATACTTATAGCGGAACGCTACTGGCTGCCGCACACCCGTCAAAAGCGAGTGAGGGCATTACTTCTTTACAACCCTCCAGCTCTCAAACGCTCTAACTCCTAAACTCTAAACTTTCTCCGCCACCGGCACGAACTGGAACGTGTCGCCATCGAAAAGTCCCTGGTCGCTGAGCTTGAGCGAGGGGATAACGAGCAGGGCCATAAACGAGAGCGTCATGAAGGGCGAGGCCAGCGTGCTGCCCATTTCCTTGCTCATACGGTCTATGGCCGCGTAGGCCTCCGCCACCTTGTACCCGTCCTGGGCCGACATGATGCCGGCCACCGGCAGCGGCAGCAGTTGCTCCTCATTCTTCCGCACAGCAGCCACACCGCCCTTTGCCCCGATGATCAGATTCACAGCCCGGGCTATACTTTCGTCATCCACCCCCACAGCGATGATGTTGTGCGAGTCGTGGCCCACAGAGGAGGCGATGGCACCTTCTTTCAACCCCACATTCTTGATAAAGGCCACAGCCGGGAGGGCGTTCTGGTAGCGGTTCACCACGGCGATCTTGAGCACATCCTGCGCCACGTCCGAAAGTATAAATCCATTCTCCACGCGCGGCGTCGCCCATACTTGCCTGGTGATCAGCTGCCCGTCAAAGGCTTCAATCACCCGGATCTTGGTCGCGTCGCCAACCGGCACCTCAAACTGCTGCGCCACCTTCGCGTCCGTGTCAAAGTTGTTGATCTCCTCGCCCGGTGTGAAGGGTATGTTGGATCTGCCGTTCTCCGCCACCCGTTCGCCGTTGATGTAAGTAGCCAGCACGTTAAAGCTGTCTAGGTTGTCGATAAGTATAAAATCGGCTTCATCGCCCTCGCGCAACAGGCCTACCTCCAGTTTGTAATGCTCCACCGGGTTCACGCAGGCCGCCTGCAGCACCTGAAACAGATCGTTGCCCTTGGCCAGCGCACGTTTTACCAGCAGGTTGATGTGGCCCTCCACTAAGTTATCAGGGTGCTTATCGTCGGAGCAGAACATGGTGTTTTGATAGTGCTCCGGCAGCAAAGGGATCAGGGCTTCGAAGTTCTTCGCGGCGCTGCCCTCGCGGATGAGGATCTTCATGCCCACGGCCAGTTTGTCCAGGGCCTCCTCGGCCGTGAAGCACTCGTGGTCGGTGGTGATGCCGGCCGAGGCGTACAGCTTTGCCTGCTCGCCCCGCAGCCCGGGCGCGTGGCCGTCCACGGCTTTGCCATACTTTTGGGCCAGTTCGATCTTCTCCATCACCTGCGGGTTGCGGCTGAGCACGCCGGGCCAGTTCATCATCTCGGCCAGATACTTTACCTCCTCGCGCTGGAATAATTTCTCGATGTCGGCGGCCGTTATCTCTGCGCCGGCGGTTTCGAAAGGCGTGGCCGGAACACAGGACGGAGCGCCGAAGTAGAACTTAAATGGTACTTTTTTTCCGTTCTCGATCATGTACTCCACGCCCTTTATCCCCAGTACGTTGCCGATCTCGTGCGGGTCCGATACGGTGGCTACGGTACCATGCGGTACAGCCAGCCGCGCGAACTCGGATGGCACCAGCATAGAGCTCTCCACGTGCACGTGGGCATCCACAAATCCCGGCAGAATGTAATTGGTGCCGGAGGTGGCCTCACGAACTATTTTAGAAATGCGGCCGTTTGACACATGAACCGTGCCCTGGAAAATCTCCTGGTTGTGGATGTCGATGATGTGTCCGGAAACAGTATGATCAGTTTGCATGGGTTGTATCGATTAGAACTTAAATTTGCCCGCTGTTAGGTGGGCTTAAACCGGCAAATTACCTTATATTTGCATCAAATTCAGTCGCTTTGAGAAAGTTAATTTCCTATATCGTATTAGCGGGCTTCCTGGCCACCGGCACGCTGGCGGGCTGCTCCGGCAAAACCCCTCAGCAGAAAAAAACGGCTAAATACATGAAGAAAAGCAAAAGCGGCAACGTACCCTGCCCCTGCGACTCCAACTAATCCCTTTTTTTTGATTCCCCTGTTATGAAGAAAATCGTAATCGCGCTCGACGGATACTCCTCATGCGGCAAGAGCACCACGGCCAAACTTGTAGCTGCCGAACTTGGTTATGCTTATATAGATACCGGCGCCATGTACCGGGCGGTTACACTACACTTCCTGAACCATCATATTTCGCTTACCAACCCCAGGGAGATAAAAGAGGCGCTTCATGAGATAGAAATCGAGTTTCATTACAACCCAAAGACAAAACGCAACGAAGTATACCTGAACGGCCTGAACGTGGAGGATGAGATCCGTAAGATGTACATCTCCGACATGGTGAGCGAGGTGAGCGTGATACCGGAAGTGCGCCGCGCCATGGTGGCCCAGCAGCAGAAGATGGGGCGCAAGCGTGGGGTGGTGATGGATGGCCGCGATATCGGCACAGCCGTTTTCCCGGACGCGGAGGTGAAGATCTTTATGACCGCCGATGTGGATACCCGCACCAGGCGCCGCCAGGACGAGCTGCTGGCCAAGAAGCAACTGGTGAACTTTGACGAGATACGGGAAAACCTGCTGAAGCGCGACCACATCGACTCGACGCGCGCCGAGAGCCCGCTTCGCCAGGCGGAGGACGCGCACCTGCTCGACACCTCGCACATGACAATAGATGAGCAGGTGGAGTTTGTGATAGAACATGCAACAGCGCAGCTGCTCCGGAACGAGTATGCCGCGCAACAAAACTGATGCTAGAGAAATGAACGTAACCATAGACAAGAATTCCGGCTACTGCTTCGGCGTAGAGTTCGCCATCCAGATGGCCGAGGATGAGATGGAAACCTGCGACGAGCTATACTGCCTCGGCGACATTGTGCATAACAGCATGGAGGTGAAGCGCCTCTACCAAAAAGGGCTTCGGATCATAGACCGCGACCAGCTCAAGGAGCTGCGCGACTGCAAGGTGCTGATTCGTGCCCACGGCGAGCCGCCGGAAACCTATAAACTGGCCCTGGAGAATAACATTGAGCTGATTGATGCCTCCTGCCCGGTGGTGCTGAAGTTGCAGAACCGTGTAAAGCACGCCTTCGACTCGGGTAAGCCCAAGGATGCGCAGGTGGTGATCTACGGCCAGGTGGGGCACGCGGAGGTGATCGGCCTGGCGGGCCAGACCCGCGACGAGGCCATTATCGTAACCACGGAGGAGGACCTGGAGAAGATTGACTTCACGCGCCCGGTTACCCTTTTCAGCCAGACCACCAAGAGCACCAAGGGCTTTTACCATATCAAATCGCTGATTGAGGAACGCCTGCAGCAGGCCAACCAGGACAGCAAGATAGTGCCGGGCTTTGATGCCAACGACAGCATCTGCCGCCAGGTGTCGAACCGTGAGCCGCAGCTGGCCAGGTTCTCCACCGAGCACGACGTGATCGTGTTTGTAAGCGGCAAGAAAAGCTCCAACGGAAAGGCGCTATATAGCGTATGTAAGCAGCATAACCCCAACAGCTACTTTGTCGAGAACGAGGAGGAACTGCAGCGCGAGTGGTTTGACGCAGCCAGTAGCGTGGGTATTTGCGGGGCTACCTCCACGCCCATGTGGCTGATGGAGCAGGTAGCGGCCGGAATAAGCGCCTTTGAGGCAGAGCAGGTATAAATATTAGCAATTCACTATAAAAGCTTTTTGCTAATTTGGGCTTTGCTTCGGCAAAGCCTTTTTTATGCACAGAACAACATGAGAACCCTTATCCGCTATTTTTTAAATGGCCTCCTGATCATCGCCCCCATCGCCATCACCGTGTTCATCGTGGTGGGGATCATCGACTGGCTTGATAGTATCTTCGACCTGGGCATACCGGGCCTGGGCATTCTGCTGATGGTGCTGCTGCTGACGCTGGTGGGCTTTATCGGCTCGTCGTTTTTTGTGCGGCCTTTCCTGGTGGCCGTGGAGACGCTGGTGCACAAGGTGCCGCTGGTAAGCATCATCTACTCCAGTATAAAAGATCTGTTCGACGCCTTTGTGGGCGACAACCAGAAGTTTAACCGCCCCGTGATGGTGAAGATGTCCGAGGACTGCGAAAATCACAAGCTGGGCTTCGTGACGCAGGATGTGCTGCTGCAGCTGAACGTGGAAGACAAAGTGGCGGTATACTTTCCGCACTCCTACAATTTCTCCGGCGAGCTGTTCCTGGTGCCCAAACGAAATGTTACCTATATCGACCTGCCCAGCTCCGAGGTGATGAAGTTCATCGTCTCCGGCGGCGTATCGAAACTTTAGAAAGTTAGAAAGTTAGAAGGTTAAAAGGTTAGAAAGTTACAGGGGCTTAAGGGGCGATAAGTTGAAATCTCAAGTATAATGCATAGAGTATAAGACAGGAAGTATGAGCTGCGTAGTATGGGGAAGTATAAATCACAACTTTTCATCACTTTCTAACTTTTTAACCTTCTAACTTTCTAACTCCACTTGCCTTCCCTCATCCAGGATAAATCGAAGCTGCATTACCGTGTGATTGGGCACGGGCGCCGGGTTATGCTGGCCTTCCATGGCTACGGGCAGAGCAGCGGCTACTACCTGCCGATGGAGAAAGCGCTGGGCGGCGATTACACGATTTACGCTTTCGACCTGTTCTTTCATGGGCGCAGCCACCTGCACAAGCACGACATGCCGCTCACCAAGGAGTTTCTAAAGGGCTTTATTGAGCGTTTTCTGGAGGAGCGGGGGATAGAGGAGTTCTCACTGATGGGCTTTAGCATGGGCGGCAAGTTCGCCCTCACGCTGGTAGAGTGCATGCCCGAGCGCATCCGCGAACTTTTCCTCATCGCGCCGGATGGCATCAAGACGAGCTTCTGGTACAACATTGCCACCTACCCCGGCTGGCTGCAGCAGCTCTTTAAGCGCACTGTGGTAAAGCCGGAGTTCTTTTTTGGGATGCTCCGGGTGCTGCATAAGTATAACCTGGTGCACAAGAGCCTGATCCGCTTCGCCCACTACCAGATGGACAGCATGCCCAAGCGCCTGCGCGTGTACCGTAGCTGGATCGGCTTCCGCGACCTGAATTTCGACATCCGCCAAATCGTGCAGCTGCTCAACAAGTATAACGTGCCGGTCATCATGTTCCTGGGCGAGTATGACGAAATCATCTCCCCCAAGCGGGTGGCTGTGTTTATGGATGCCCTGCACAACGGCGAGCTGGTGGTCCTTAAAACAGGCCATTCGCACCTGCTGCAGGAGGTGGCGGAGCTGCTGCACAAAAAGCGCACCTCAGACTCAGACTAAAGTATACTTACAAGTATAACAACGCTTCTCCTGGCGCAAACGTCCGATTGTGTTCTTCTTGTTCAGAGCTCTTCGGAAAGGCGCAGCGGGGGCAGCAGGTAATAGCGGCCGTCGAGGCGGGCGGTGGTGAAATGCACCTGGAACGGCAGGCCCGAACTTGAGTTCAGGTGCAGCTGCGCCGGGAAAATGACTGCGTTGCGGGTAGGAGGCGTATCGGCGACGATGGTTTCCTTGATGGATGTTGTGGGCCAGTCCACCTCCAGCGTCGCGCCATCCTGCATCACCTGCCCGAAATCCTGCTGGAAATCCAGCTGCAAATCGGTGGGGGAGTAGAGCAGGAGCGATTCCCGAACCGGGGCGGTGCCGAGCTGCATCAATTTGTCATATACCCGCTTATCAACCAAGTGCCGGCGCAGCAGTTCCGGGTTGTTGGTCTGCAGCGCCTGGTGCAGCAGCAGTGCCAGGGTTTCCAGGTTTTCGGTGCCAGCCTGCTGGTTATGCTCCTGCCGCTGTACTTCCAGCGAGTCCGGGTCCTGTGCCGCGACGGGCGTGACCGTTATCAGAGCCCCTGCTATCATCCCGAAAAATATTTTATACTTCCCCATTTACCTGCCCTGCCGGATGCTTAAACATTGTGCCTTTACAGGAGTATACGTACCGTGAGCGTTGCCTGGCCTGTGCCACAGCGTGTAAATCCTCTGAATAAAACCTGCTATACATGAAAAAAACACTACGCCTGCTTTGCCTCGGCCTCGCCCTGAGTGCTGTAAGTATGAGTTGCGACTCTGACAACGGAACCAACGAAACTGCCAAAACAGGGCCAACCGAAAATGAACAAGCCGATGACGAAGGTGGCGGTATAAGCCTGCCCACCGGGCCTATCGACAAAGACCTGGAGCGCATTAAGCTGCCCGAGGGCTTTCGGATCGACTTTTACGCAAAGGATGTGGACAATGCCCGCTCCATGGTGATGAGCGAGTCGGGGATTCTGTTTGTGGGCACGCGCGGCAACGACAAAGTATACGCCGTGGTGGATGAGAACAAGGACGGCAAGGCCGACGAGGTAGTGGTGGTGGCCTCGGGGCTGAACGTGCCGAACGGCGTGGCGCTCCATAACGGCGAGTTATACGTGGCCGAGATCAGCCGCGTGATCAAATTCCCCAACATCGAGCAGACCTTCCGAAGCAAGCCAAAGTATGAGGTAGTGAGCGATGCGTTCCCGACCGACACGCACCACGGCTGGAAGTACATTGCCTTTGGCCCCGATGATAAGCTGTACGTGCCGGTGGGTGCGCCCTGCAACATCTGCAAGTCCGAAAAGCCGATCTATGCCTCCATCACGCGCATGAACCCCGACGGCTCTGCCCTGGAAGTATATGCCGAGGGCGTGCGCAACACCGTGGGCTTCGACTGGCACCCGGAGACAAAGCATTTATACTTTACCGACAATGGGCGCGACATGATGGGCGATAACCTGCCACCCGACGAGTTGAACCGCGCCACCGAAAAAGGCCAGCACTTTGGCTACCCCTACTGCCACGCCGGCACCATCTCCGACCCTGAGTTCGGCAGCCAGGCCAACTGCGCCGATTTTGTGGCGCCCGTGCAGAACCTGAGCCCGCATGGCGCGGCGCTGGGCATGAAGTTTTACACCGGCAACATGTTCCCACAAGAGTACAAGAACCGCATTTTTATAGCCGAGCACGGCTCCTGGAACCGCTCTAAAAAAATTGGCTACCGTGTGATGCAGACAACAATGGACGGCAACGGCAAGGTAACCGGCTACGAGCCCTTCGCCGAGGGCTGGCTGGAGGGCGAGGACGACTGGGGCCGCCCGGTGGATGTGCTGGTGATGAAAGACGCTCGCTGCTGGTGTCGGATGACAAGCAGGGGGCAATTTACCGGATCACGTACGCGAAGTAACCCCACCCCAGCCCTTTTATAGAGGGCCCCTACCCCCAGAACAGGGGAGGGAGTTTTGCAGTACCGGGTCCAACCACCCCTACCCCTCCTTAGCCAAGGAGGGGAGCCTGCAGTTACTTTGGCTGAAGTATACGTTTCATAGTCAAAGTATAAACACCCCTATAGTCCCCTCAAGGGGACACTTTGGTTCCTGTTGTATAGCAGAAGCTATCGAACTGATCCCAGTCCTTGGGTTGAGCGCCTTGTGAGATTCCGGTGCCCGTAAGGGCATTGCGACCGAAGGGTAGCAAAGGAAGGGAACACAGCGCGATGCCAAAGGACGAGCCCTCTCGGGCTTGAGAGCACCAAAGCCAGAGATGGAACGGTAGGCTTGTGGGAACTAGAGGGTCAGCGGTGGTTTGGAAAAGTTAGCTTGGATCAAGTTGCAGGAAGCAGCGGCTCATGGAAGTATGGCCGAAGTATAAAAGTATAAACCTGTGAGCCAGTCGGGTTGCAAACCCAACGCCATAGTAGGACACGGGTTGCAAACTCGCGCCAGCAGAAGTATGAGCAAAGCAGGAAAGGCACAAGCGGACGCTTGCGCCAGCAGAAGTATAAAAGTAAAGCAGCAAGTATAAATTATGACTTTCTAAGCCAGTCAAGTTCCAGACACAACCTCTTACTAAGCCACAAGTATAAAGAGCTGCGCCAGCGGAGGGAGGGGGTAAAATCAGGAGTATAAAGTATAAAACAGCTGCTGCCGTGAACCAAAAAGCCGGTATTATACTTTGTTTAATTTCATAAGGGGTAGTGCATAAGTCGTGATTATCGCACTATCTTTAACCGCTGATGAGAGAGGAAAAACACAACAAACCCAAGCCGGAAAAAAAGCTGATCGGGCGGCGCGAGCTGGTCTCCTTCCCGGGCCTTGATATCGAGGAGATAGAAGCCAAGGTAGACACCGGCGCCTATACTTCCGCCATCCACTGCTCCGATATCCATGAGGAGGTGCGCCCGGATGGCACCAAAGTCATCGCCCTGGACCTGCTGGACCCCTCGCATCCGCAGTACAACCACAAAAAGCTGGAGTTTACCGAGTACGACCTGCGCGAGATAAAAAGCTCGATAGGGGAGCGGCAGGAGCGCTACGTGATCCGTACCAGGATCAAGATTTTTGAGGAGGAGATCGAGGCTGAGTTCTCGCTCTCCGACCGCAGCGACATGAAATACCCCGTGCTGATAGGCAGGAAACTGCTGCAGGGCCGCTTCACGGTGGATGTAGCCAAGAAGTACCTGGCCCACAAGTATAAGATCAAACACAAACAGAAATAAAGAGCATTTATGAAAATTGCTATTCTCTCCCGCAACCCAAAGCTATACTCTACCCGCCGTTTGGTGGAGGCAGCAGAACAGCGGGGGCACCAGGCCGTTGTTCTGGACCACCTGCGCTGCGACCTGGTGATAGAGCAGGGTGATCCGCACATCCTCTACAAAGGCGAGCGCCTGACCGATGTGGATGCCATTATCCCGCGCATCGGGGCCTCGGTTACCTTTTACGGCACGGCCGTGGTGCGCCAGTTTGAGATGATGAAAGTGAAGAGCGCGGTGGATTCCCAAGCCATCGTGCGCTCCCGCGACAAGCTCCGCTCGATGCAGATACTGGGCCGCGCCGGCCTGGGCCTGCCCAAGACAGCCTTTACCAATTACTCCAAGGAAACCTCAGGACTGGTGAAGGAAGTGGGCGGCGCGCCGCTGGTAATCAAGTTGCTGGAGGGCACTCAAGGGCTGGGTGTGGTGCTGGCCGAGACGCGCAAGGCCGCTGAGTCCGTAATCGAGGCGTTCCATAACCTGAAGGCACGCATTATCGTGCAGGAATTCATCTCCGAGGCCGGAGGCGCCGACATCCGTGCCTTTATCGTGAACGGGGAGGTAGTGGGGGCCATGAAGCGCCAGGGCAAGGAGGGCGAGTTCCGCTCCAACCTGCACCGCGGGGGCAAGGCCCAGCTCATCCGGTTGAGCCGGCAGGAGAAGGCCGCCGCCCTACTAGCTGCCAAGTCGCTGGGCCTTAGCATCGCCGGCGTGGACATGCTGCAGTCCAAGCGCGGGCCGCTTATTCTGGAGGTAAACTCCTCGCCCGGGCTGGAGGGCATCGAGAAGGCCACCAGCAAAGACATCGCCGGTAAGATCATAGAGTACGTGGAGAAGCTGCCCGTGAAGCGATCCAAGAAGAAAGTGAGCGAGTAGCATGCCCGAGACAATTGTTATCAACGGTAGAAGTATAGACCGTGGCGAGAAGGTGCTCACCAAGCTGGTGATCAGTAAACTGCCCAGCGGCACCGTTATCGAGATCCCTGTGTATGTATTCCGCTCGGTGCACGACGGGCCGGTGGTGCTGCTGATGGCCGGCATGCACGGCGACGAGGTGAACGGCACCGAGATTATCCGGCGCATGCTCACCAAAAAGATGCTCTACCCGCTCAAGGGCACCATCATCGCTGTGCCGGTGCTCAACATCTACGGTTTCCTGAACTTCTCGCGGGAGGTGCCGGATGGCAAGGATGTGAACCGCAGCTTCCCGGGCAACCGCGACGGCTCGCTGGCCAGCCGCGTGGCGCACCGCTTCATGAAGGAGGTGATGCCGTACGTGGATTATGGCCTCGATTTCCATACCGGAGGCCGCAGCCGCGCCAACTACCCGCAGGTGCGCTGCGTGCTCAGCGACCACCGGAACCGGGAGCTGGCCGATGCCTTTGCCCCGCCGTTCATCATGAACGCGTCGTACCGCCAGGGCTCTTTGCGCAAGGAAGCCGGGAAACAGGGCAAATCTATATTGGTGTACGAGACTGGCGAGAGCCTGCGCTTCGACGAGAAAGGCATAAAAATTGGCATTGAGGGCTCCTGCCGGGTGCTGCACCACCTGGGCATGACGGCCAGTTGCGCAGAGCCCACAGAGCCAACCGTGGTCTGCATGAAGGACATTTGGCTACGGGCCAAGAACGCCGGCCTTTGGCGCACTTTTATCAACATCGGCGATTACGTGAAGAAGGGCCAGCACATCGGAAGTATAACCGATCCCTACGGCGAGATGGAAGTACGCCTGAATGCCCCTGCAACCGGGCACGTAGTAGGCCTGAACAACATGCCGGTGGTAAACCAAGGCGATGCGCTGTTACATATAGCGTATTAGTCTGAGCGAATTAAGAGGAATGAAAGAGGAGGTAGCCACATTTGGCTGCCTCCTCTCTTTGTATATAATATAGGATTGCTATATTTGAACTTATCTGTTTTATCTGATTCGATTGCCTGATAATCAAATCACATAGAAGCTAAAAACTAAACGTAATGCTGATGTTGGAGAAAATCAAAAACTATAAAATCAATCCTCCTTTGCTCGTGATTGCAGCAGCGCTTGTTGTCGTATTCTATGCAGGGCTGATGGTAGGAGAGTCAATAGGAGAGCTTATTTATAATGTAACACATTAAAACAGCAAGTATAAAAACGGCCCCGCTAAAGTATAGGGGGCCGTTTCTGTTTCGATCATACTTCTATTCTATACCCAGCGCTTCCGCTCACTGAAGTGGTTACAGCCAAACTGGGCGCCGGTTATCATCTCGAACTGCCTTGGCTTCAGGTCGGTTGAGGCCTCGTGCACCAGCGGCAGCAAGTAAGACGGCTCCAGCGCATGCTGTCCGGTCAGTTCATCGCATACCCCAAATTCGTTGCTTTGTAGCTGTACTTTATTGGAGTCCTGCTCCCAGTGGGTGCAGTGGTTACATGTTGCTTCCATAGGTTTATCAGTTTGTTTATACTACAGCTATACTTTCGTTAAGCAGCGCATGTTTGCGGCAGACGCGTGTTTCAATGAAATTTAGAATCAGACTAAAAAAGGAAGTATACCTTACTTGCGGCGCTGATAAATAAAGAGGCCCCGCTATGTGTTAGCGGGGCCTCCTTTATACTTTGCTTCCTGCTTCAGGAATTAAAACGCATAGCGCACGTGCAGGGCTGTGTCCCAGAAGCCGCCGCCGCGCGGAATGTTGATGTATGGCTTGATATCAGCACCGATGGTAAACGGGATGTCGCGGATGTAGTACTCCAGGCCTAGGATGCCGTCGATACCCACACCTACCACGTCGTCATGGTAATGGTCGTGGCCGCGGTCGTAATAGTGGCGGCCTTCCCAGAAGCCGACGTGGCTCCCGATACCATAGTACCACTGCAGGCCGGCAGCGTTAAAAGCCGGTGCGTGCTTCTCGTACAGCACGGTCAGTGCGGTGCCGCGGTACTTAAAGCTGGTGCTCAGGATGCCCTCAATAGCGGCATCACTCTTAATAAAGTGCTTTACCGTAAGGCCGGATGCAGCGCCACCTCTAAGGCCTATACCTGTGGAGTAACCACTCTGGGCTTGTGCGCCCATGGCGGCGAAAAGTACAAATGCCAGTGCAAATGTCAGTGTTTTTAGGATTCTCATTGCTTTAAAAGTTGAATTTTGTCGCGTGCCAAGGCAGGGTCAGGTGCCATGGCTGCCGCGAAATTACAACTTCTAACGAGCTTTAAAACTGTTTTTGTATGGTAGGGCTACATTTTACCTTCTTGCAATAAGTTTAACCGGGGGAAGTCGGTGTGCTTCTTCAAATCGGTGTAGTAATATACTTTTAAAGTATTATATTTCTATATTCCTTAAAGCGAGGAATGTCCGTCTTGTCAGATTCTACTCACATACTTTTATGAAAGCAAACACGCAAACTTGTTTACAGCTGCTAAAGATGTTCTTCGGGCTTCTGTTCTTTTTAAACAGCTGCATCCCGTCTACAACTTATACTTCCTCTGTCGGAGGATGCCCTAAGATTTTCAAGTCAGGGGAGCGGCTGCTGATGGGAGAAGCGACAGGCATATCCCCCAATCAATCTTACAGGCTCTACCAGCAGTTTGCAGACGAGGTTAAGGAGGCGGGCCTGGTGCCATACTATGCGGTGGAGCAGGAAATGGACCTTCGGATGCACGGCATAAAGCCCGGCATGGCTGCCGACTCAAGCAGCCTGTCTGCCATGCAGCGTTTGGGGTATAGTTATTTTATCAAAGTACAGGTTGGAAACACAGCATCAGGAACAGGCTATAACAGCGTGAGCGCCGCCGAGCAAAGGGAACTGCAGGCCGGGTACGGCACACAAGCGGAAGAGGCTTCGAAGGCTTCCGTGACTTTTGAGCTCTACGCTACGGGCAGCAGGCAGCGCATCTACACGTTGGCTGCTACAACGCGTATGGAAGGAGTGACCCTTCCGAACAGAGACACAGAAAACGGTTACAGGGGCAGCAAATCGGCCAACCTCTCCTCCGTTACGCAAGCCATTGACATGGCATTTAAGAAAGGCGTCAAAAAGGTGTTACAGGAGTGCCGGTAGGCTTGCCCAGGAGGAGGCGCTATATTTTCTCTTCGATTTTATAATCCTGCAGGTAGGCTGTTTTCCCGGTGCGGCGGCCGATTAGTTTAAAGAAAGATATAAAGCCTTGCTGGTCAAGCTGGAGCGCTTTGGCAAAGGGGTCTTCTTCTTCTGACCTCTCAATGTCCTTAATATAATGCTCCCGTACCAGCCCCGCCTCCTCCAGTTCTTTGGCGACCTCAATGTGCACCAGCCCGGTTTTCTCCCAGAGCCTGCGCCACCAGGCAATGGTGTGTATAAAGTACCAGTAGTGCTGGTAATCCTCCTGCAAAAATTCCGGTACCTGCTCCAGCGATTCAATCTCCCTGGTGAAGCACACATCCACAATGGCGATATGGCCGCCGGGCTTCAGGAAGCGGGCAATGTAGGGCAGGTACTTCTCGTCGGTGCCGAAGTACGTGTAGGAGTCCACCACCACCACGGCGTCGAAATACTCTTGGGCAAAGGGCAGGGCGCGGGCATCGGCCTCCAGCGGAATCACCTTGCCCTCACAGCCTGCATGGCAGATGCGCTGGTAATTGTCGCTGGCCGATACGGCCTCGTCCACCGCGTACACGGTTACACCAAACTCTTTGGCCAGGAAGATGGAGCTGATGGCCTTGCCGCAGCCCAGGTCCAGCACGCGCATGCCCGGCTTCAGATCCAGCGATTTAGTGAGGCTTTCGAGGTTAAAGAGCACGTTCTCGCCCATGGAGTGGCGACGCACCCACTCAGGGTCGTAGCGCATCGCCTTCGGGAAAACGCGTTGCAGGTTTTTGCTGGCCATAAGGTATACGTTTATACTTGCTGAGAAGCAGCTTACGTGGCGGCGGCAGCTAAAGTTAGCGGCCCATGCGGGCAATCTCGTCGGATGGATGGGTATACTTGCCGGTTTTCTCGGCTTTGGCGGCGGCCAGCATGGCACGGGCCACGGTCTCGCCCTCAATGGGTTTATACTTCTCCAGCGGCCCGATCATCAGCCCGCTCAGCGGCCGCATCACTTTGCTGGCAAAATCTTCTCCGGCACGCTTCTCCTCCCGCTCGCCCAGCAGCAGCGCAGGCCTGAAAATGTGGACGGTGTTGAAGGGTTGCTGCTGCACATCGCGCTCCATCTCGCCCTTTACCCTATTGTAGAATACCATGGAGCGGGCATTAGCCCCCATGGCCGATACCACCAGAAACTGAATGGCGCCCTTGCGGGCCGTGATCTCCGCCAGCTGGGTGACATACGTATGGTCCACCTTATAGAAGTTCTCCTTCGAGCCGGCCTTCTTAATGGTGGTGCCGAGGCAGCAAAAAATATCGTCCGCCACCATATCCGCCGCGTAGTCCTTCATCCTGTCAAAGTTGATCACCTGCTGGTCCAGCTTGGGATGGATGAGCGGCAGTTCGTGGCGGCCAATGGAGATAACCTGGCTATAGCGTTCGCTTCTGAGCAGCAGGGAGAGCAGGTGTCCGCCCACCAGTCCGCTGGCTCCGGCTATCAGTGCGGTTCGTACTTTTTGCATGAGGTTCTTTGCTTATGCAGAAAGTACGTTCTTAAGCGCTATATAGTCTATAAAGTATAGCAGTTTAACCGAGAAATTGTTGTTTTGCGGCACAGCAAAGGTGTTGGACATGTTATCGAAGTAGCGGTTCTCTATCGTGCTGGCCCTATCCTCTATGAAGTTCTTCCAAACCACGCGCAGCTCGCTGCCCGGGGCGAAACGCCAGCTGTACACCAGGTCCATGGTCAGAGTGTTGTAATTGATGTCGTTGATGGCGGAAGCATAAATGCCCTGCTCGGCAGAGGCTGGCTGCAGCAGGCCCTGCTTTGTCAGCTCAAAAAACTCCTTGTACGCCGCCCTCGACCAGTAGTGGCGCATGTTCAGCGTCAGCCCCGAGCGCTCGTTAAAGATGTAGGCGCTGCTGATGGTGGTGCTGACGGTGGTGAGGGTGCGGTCGCCGAAGAGGATGTGCGTGTTCTGCGCAGCATCCTCATACTTGCTGGCAAAGCCGATGTTGCGCTTGTCTATGCTATAGCTGTTGCCGTTCACGATGGAGAGCTTGTCGTTTACGCGGAAGCGCGGCGTGAAGCCAAAAGACCAGCTGTTCTGGTCGTAGCGGCGGGAGCGCCAGAAATTGGTGGTGGCATCGAAGGCAAAGCGCCTGCGGTAGTCACTGCTGAAACCGAGGTTAGAGTTGATGGCCGGCGGCTGCACAAACACCTGCGGGAACGTGCGGGCCTCGAAGTAATTATACCTTTCGCCGGGGCGCACCGTGATGCCTCCCCACAGGCTGTTAAAGTTGTGGAAACGTACGCTGGAGCTGGCGCTCAGGTCCATGGCAATGAACTTATTGGGGTCGTAGAGCATGCTGTGGCCCACGCTGAAGCTGTTGTTCCACGAGAGGAACTTCCAGACGGGCTGGTAGAAGTTGTAGCTGATATTGGCGCTGGTGTATACTTCGTTGTTGTTGCTCAGGAAGCCGAGGTCGTTGATGTCGTAGGTGTCCGATTCCACGCTGTGGTTGATGCCGTAGCGCAGGTTACCGCTTATCTTGCTCAGGTTTACCGAGTACTGGTGCCCCAGCTTCACGCCGTTCGCTTCGTCTTTGCCATAGAGCTGGCTCAGGTTGCCGCCGGTGGTCAGGGCAAACATGTTGTTCTTATCGGCCAGGCGCAGACGCAGGCCGGTTACGTTGGCATCGTAAAAGCCGCTGGCGCGCGTTACGTTGGTGTTGGTAAAGGTTACGTAGGAGTTGCGCGGCAGTGTCTGGTCCAGCACAAACACGTTGTAGTTGGTGAAGGGGTCGGTGAGCACCTGGCGGGTATTGCCCAGCGAGTCCTGCACGGTGGCGTGGGTGGTGCCGGTAAAGGCGTTGAACAGGCCGATGCCCAGCCCGCGGCGCGTCCTGCCGGATACCTTGGCGGCGTTCAGCAGCTGCGTCTCTACCGGGTTGCGGGTAATTTCCTCGCCTTCTCCCAGCTGATCCTTTACCTGGCCACGGCCAACAGGAGCGGCCCCGATGCGGCGCGAGTAGAACAAGCCAGCCTTGTTGAACAGCTCGGTGCCCTCGGTAAAGAACTGGCGGTTCTCGCTATACTTCACCTCGAACGGCCCTAGGTTCAGCACCTGGTTATCCGACTGCGTTTGCCCGAAGTCCGGTATCAGCGTCACGTCCAGGGTAAAAGCGTCGTTGATGCCATACTTCACATCCATGCCGCCGTTAATGGAGTGCGAGAAATCCTTTGCGTCAGTCTCTCCGGTTTTATTGGGATAGTGGTTCACGTAGCCCGACACGTAGGGCATAAACTGCAGCCGCACCGGCGCCTTCACGCCTTCTATGCCAATCACGCGGCCCGCCTGGTTGATGAGCCCGCTTACGGAATTGTCCACGTGGCTCCAGAAGGATTTCTCGCGGTTTCGCCGGATCACGCGCATGTAGTTCACGCCCCAGGTCTGCACCTCGGCCTCCGGAAAGCGAATGGCACTGTAGGGGATGCGCATCTCCACGGTCCAGCCCTGGTCATGGGTTCTCACGCTGCTCTCCCACACGGCGTCCCAGTTCCAGTCCTCGCTGCCCTGCGCGTGCTTGATGTCGGTTTGCACCCCGGCGGCGGATACCAGGAAAGCAAAGGCGTTCTGCTTGTCGTTGTAGGTATCCAGGTACACGCCAAACATGTCGGAGTTGTTCTCACCAGAGTCGCGCTGGCCCAACTGGGTCAGGACGGAGTCGGGGGCGGTGTCGTAAAGTATGGCCCCGATATACACAGCGTCGTTATCGTAGAGCATGTATACTTCCGTCTGCTGGGAGGAGGGCTTGCCGTTGAGCGGATCGTAGCGGTAGAAGTTGCGGGCGGGGTTTACGTGTTGCCATACTTCAGGCTCCAGGAAACCATCGAGCACGGGCGCCACCTGCGCGCGCATGACCTTGGCGGTTTTGCTGCTCTTGTTTGTTTCAGTTTCAGTGGCGTCGTCGGTGCCGTGGGCCATTGCTCCTCCTGCGTAAAGGCCAAGCAGGAGGGCGAAGGGGAAAAGTTTAGTAAGCATACGTCAAAGCCGCACCCCGTCAGGACGCGGTAGTTTAAAAGTGAGAACGTCAGGTTTTATAGTATGTAGGGCGTATGCGGGAGGCGGAGAGGCGGGTGTTAGTCCTTCCGCAGCCGTATACTGTCTGGTTCTATGGTAATCTTGCCCGCCTTGTACAAACTGCCGATAGCGCGCTTAAAGGTTTTCTTACTCATGCCCAGCGTCTGGTAAATGTCCTCGGGCGAGCTGTTGTCGGAGATGGGCATCCAGCCGCTGCCCTGCGCCAGGGAGCGCATGATCTTGTCGGCGGCCTCGTCCTTCTCCTCTTTCTGGTTCACGCCCGGCTTGCGCAGGGTCACATCTATCTTGTTGTCTGGGCGGATAAGCTTGATGTAGCCGGTGGCTTTGTCGCCGATGCGCAGGTCCTGGAACACCTCGTTCTTGTAAAGAATGCCCATGTAGGCGCTGTTGATGATCACCTTGAGGCCGATATCGGTGAGGCCGGCCACCAGCAGTTGTACCTCGTCGCCCTCGCTGAGCTGGATGTCCTCGTTGTGGAGGTACTTGCCCAGTTTGGAGGTGGCTACCACACGGTCAGAGCTTTCATCCAGGTACACATACACGCAGTACTTGCGACCCACCTGCATCTTGTTTTTCTGGTTGTTGAGCGGCACCAGCAGGTCCTTCTCCAGCCCCCAATCCAGGAAAGCGCCAAACGGGGTTTCGTCGGTGCAGGTGAGGCAGGCAAACTCGTTTATCGTGGCATAGGGCTCCAGGGTAGTGGCGATCATGCGGTCCTCGGAGTCGCGGTACACGAACACGCGCAGCTTGTCGCCTACTTTTGCGCCTTCCGGCAGGTACTTGCCCGGCAGCAGGATGTCTCCGTCATCGGAGGAGAGGTATACGCCAAAGTCCACTTCACGCGCTATCTCCAGCTCGTTATAATTACCTAAATCAACCATGTTCTTATTGCTTACGGGGTGTTTGGTGCAGCGGCTGCACGCCCTCTACAAATCTACTAAAAAGCGGGCGGGCGTAAAAGTTGTAACAATAGATAATTAGGGATAAAGTATACTTGTTGAGGATACGGGTAAGCAGGAACAGGGTGTTTTATTAACTGAGGGTTGAGAAAGGCACTGCTTATACCTGGGACTGCTTGCTCTTTTCTGGCGCAAGTGTCCGTTTGTGCCGTTGCTTTTTTCATGGCGCAAGTTATTTATACTTGTGTCCTGCAGTTGTGTTGCGTCTCTGACTCAACTGGCTTGAAAAGCCATATTTCATACTTGATCTATACTTTCATACTTGCACAAGCCATACTTTATACTTTCGCTGGCGTGAGCATCCGCTTGTACCTTTTTATACTTGCTGTTCCGGATACCCTGTCCGGAACCCTTCTCCTGCGGACGTCCACATCCGCGTAAGCCATACTTTATACTTTGCTTATACTTGATCTATACTTCCTTAGCCGCCGCTTCCTTTTATTTGAAACAAGCTATTCTTATTAGCTGCCGCTGATCCTCTAGTTCCCACAAGCCTACCGTTTCATCTCTAGCTTTGGCTCCCTCAAGGCCGGGAGGCCTCGCCTTCGGGCATCGCGCTGGGAGCTTTTCCTGCCCTCGTGCCTCGGGCTGCCTCACTAGCGTTCGTCACCGGAAAAACTCGCATAGGCGCTCAACCCAAAGACTGGGTATCAGTTCGATAGCACCGGCTGATGGAGTAGGAACAAAAGTCCCCCTTCGAAGGGGGCAGGGGGATGTTAATCGACTGCTGGTCTCCCTTCTCGGAGGGGCTAGGGTGAGTTTATACTTATATGGACAGGTCGCGACCTGTCCGCGCGAGAACAGCAACTATAGAATTATACTTTGGCAGAAGTATTTACAGATTCCCCTCCTTGGCTAAGTCTCGGATCCCGGACTTGTTCCGGGGGAGGGGCCAGGGGTGGTTGGACCCGATACTACGCAAAAATCCCTCCTCTGATCCTAAGACGGATTGGAGAGAGGGAGTCAGCGCCATAAGTTTACCATCACTTGCTTCAGGGTGAAGGCTGCAAGTATAAGTATAACGTATAACCCCCGGCCGCTCTCGCCACCGGGGGTTATACGTTATACTTGCCTAGGCCGTGTTTAAGCCTTAGCCTTTCTCTTTGCCTTTGCCTTTGATTCGGCGACCTCGCCATCCTCTATGATGTCTCCTGGCAGGGCGATCAGGCCAATGGAAAGGCTGTCCTCGCCCAGGAAGTGCTCAATGTGGTGGCAGCGGTCCTCGGTCTTCAGCAGGATGCCTTCCAGTAGTGCTTTGGTGGCAAAATCCTCCAGATCAAAGGCCTTTTTAATTGACTTGCGCAGCTCCACGGCAATCGTCTTCTCATCGTCCATGTCCTTGTTCAGCATCTCACGGATACGGAACTCGCCTTCCTCCTCATGCTCCAGGTAAGCAATCTTTAGCTGGTTGGCCGGGTGGCAGGTAGGGCAGTAACCCATCACGGTCAGGCGCTCGGCAATGGCGTCGTACTGCGCGTGTATCTCGTTGTAATGCTCCTCAAAGAACAGGTGCAGGTCGCGGAACTGCGGGCCTTCCACCAGCCAGTGGTGCTTGTGGTATTGGTGGTATAGCACGATAAAGGAAGCCAGGTGGCGGTCCAGCTCTTTGGCCATGGCCGTAGCCGTTTCTTTCGACAGGCCTACCGGGTTTCCTTCGTATTCATTCTTCTCTCTGACTTTTTTCATAGTTGCGTAAGTTCTGTTTAGGGTTTATTACCCCTATAAACCTGCAAAAGCGCCAAAAGGATACGAAAAGCTAGTAAAATTCGGCCACGCCGGGGCGGTCGAACTGGAAGTTACGGAAGTCGTAGAAGGGCGCTGAGGATTCATACAGCCTGAAATCGCGCATGTTGCCGTTAGGCGGCAGCTGCGGGTAGTAGCCCAGCGTAATCTGTATGGTGCTGAAAGAAGTGAACTCGTTGCGGAGCCTGAAACCAATGCCGTAGCTGCTGTAGGGCTTCTGGCTGAAGGGGGAGCTCTGGTTGCCGTAGGAGAGCCAGGCCAGATCGGCATAAACAAAGGTAGCCAGGCGGAAGCCCAGCAGCGAGAGCGGCGTGTAGAGGTTGGCCTCGTAGTTGAAGGAGGCCCTGCGTGTGCCGCGCACCAAATCGGAGCGGAAGCCCCGGATGCCGCTTTCGTTGTTGATGGACAGCAGCTCCTCGGGATAGCGGTTGATGCCGAAAGTGCCGCGGCCCAGCAGCTTGTGGCGCAGTTTCCAGTTGCCCCACTCGGCCAGCCGCGTAATATACATGGCCTCCAGGTCCAGCACCCCCTGCTCCCAGCGGTCGTCCCGGATAAAAGAGCCGTAGCCCACCCGGCTGTAGAGGTAGCCAAAGCTGGTGCCGTACCGGGCAAAGGAGAGCGAGGAGCCAAAATAACGCCTGTCCCATACGTCCCCGTCCTGGTAGCCGCCCGTAACGGAGAAAAGCGTGCCCACCGGTATATCTTCCGTCCTGCCGAAGCCGAAGATAAAGCGGTCTTTGTAGTACTTCCTGATGCTGTAGCCCACGCTGGCCAGCATCAGGGTGTTGTCCTGGAAGTTATCGGTGGGGGCGGTGTTATAGTTGGTGTTGATGACGCGGGCGCCAAGTATAATGCGGCCACGGGGCTCGTAGCCCAGGTTGTAGGACTTGAACCTGAGGGTGCGGCCCAGCCAGGCATCCTGCCGGGTGTAGCCCACAAAGCCGTAGCGGGCCACGGAGTCGTCAGGCTGGGCGGGCAGCAGGATGCGCTCGTCTACCCAACTGGCCCCCACGGCGCCCGCATACTTGGTGTTGAGCGAGTAGAAATCGCGGTGCAGGGAAAAGCTCTTCTCTTTGTAGTAGTTCTCATCCACGTACGCCACATCGGCGGTAATGTAGGTTCTGCCGATGTTCTCTATCGTGTAAAAACCGGCCACTTCCCAGGGGCGGGGCCGGTTCAGGTTAAACTTGTACGTGCCCTCTATCTGGTGGCCCTGGCCCAGAAAGTTGAGCTCGCGGAGCGTGACGCGCCCCTTGCCGGAGGAGGGGGTATAGGAGCCGGATCCGCCCAAACTAAAGATGTCGCGGGTGATCACGAACACATCCACGCTGTCGTTGGTGGTGGTTTCCTCGTTCACGATAATGCGGGCGTCGAGGATGTGGCGCGTCTGGCGCAGCAATCGCTCCGACTCCACCAGTGCCAGCGGCTCCAGGGGCTCCATCTTCCGGAAGAGCAGCTTGTTGCGCACCTCGCCCCGGCCCGTCTTCATGTGCAGCGAGTTGCCGGCCTTCTCAAAGAAGTTGCGGGGCACCCGCGCAGTGTCGTTCACGGAATAGCCAAAGGGGTCCAGTGTCAGGATATCGATATTGCGGACGATCTTATAGCTGTGCAGCTCATACTCTTTCTGGATCAGCTCGGCATCCAGGCCATACACTTCCTCCTCGTTCCGGTCAAAGTCGAGCAGGGCCTTCAGCAGCTTGCCCATGATGGTCTTGCGCTCCGACATCTGCTTGAGGTTTTGGATGACGCGGTCGTTGAAGTTCTGCGCGGTGGTATCCTGCGGCGAAAGCTGCTGCTGCACGGTATCCTGCGGCTGCACCTGCGCCTGGCACACGCTGCCACAGAGCAGCAGCAGGCACAGCAGGCATGCCAGCGGCAGCGGTTTTAATGGAGGGTGCAGGTAAGGCATGAGTCGTAGGCGCGTGATGGTCCGGTTTGCATCAACCTCCTAATATAACGCTTTCTATAGCCACAAGTAACGGCAAAGCCTATAAAATAGCTATACAGGCATGTTCGGGTTTATCCGGGAGGGTTGCGTTATACTTTGCTGTGCTAATAAAATTAGTTTATGAACACCTGTAGATAAGTATGTGGATAAAATATTGCTAATATAATTGGTTTTGTGGGGGTGATGCTGGTATCTTTAACCCGTTGAAAGTACAGAAGCACAGCGGTATGGAAAACAGATTGATAGAGAAGCTAACAATTTTAGCAGATGCTGCCAAGTATGATGTTTCCTGCTCCTCGAGCGGCGGAAAGCGCAGGAACGAGAGCAAGGGCTTGGGAAACGCAGAAGGGATGGGCATCTGCCACAGCTATACCGAGGACGGCCGCTGTGTGTCATTGCTGAAGATACTGCTGACCAACCACTGCATTTACGACTGTGCCTACTGCGTGACCCGCAGAAGCAACGACGTGAAGCGCGCCGCCTTCACGGTGCAGGAGGTGGTGGACCTGACGATCAACTTTTACCGCCGCAACTACATTGAGGGCCTTTTCCTGAGTTCAGGCATCTTTAAGAATGCGGATTATACAATGGAGCGGCTGGTGCGGGTGGCCAAAAAGCTGCGGCAGGAGCACCGGTTCAACGGCTACATCCACCTGAAAACGATACCAGGCGCGAGCGAGGAACTGATAAAGGAGGCGGGGTTGTACGCCGACAGGCTGAGCGTGAACATTGAGCTGCCCTCGGAGATGAGCCTGCAGCAGCTGGCGCCGGAGAAGAACTACAAGGAGGTGTTGGAGCCGATGGGCAACATCAAACAGCAGCTGGTGCAGGCAAAGGAGGAGAAAAAGCTGTTTAAATCCGCGCCGAGTTTTGCGCCGGCAGGGCAGAGCACGCAGCTGATCGTGGGGGCCTCGGCCGAGAACGACCACCAGATCCTGCAGCTCTCGAGCCAGCTCTACAAGGACTACAGCCTGAAGCGCGTGTACTACTCCGGCTACGTGCCCATCAGCAGCGACAACCGCCTGCCGATCATCACGGAGCCGCCCATTATCCGGGAAAACCGCATTTACCAGGCCGACTGGCTAATGCGCTTCTATGGCTTTGAGGCCGGGGAGATCGTGGATGAGCAGCATCCGCACCTGGACCTGGACATTGACCCGAAGCTGGGCTGGGCGCTGCGCCATCGCCACGCGTTTCCGGTGGAGGTGAACACGGCAGACTATGAGCTGATCCTGCGGGTGCCGGGCATCGGGGTGAAAAGCGCGCAGAAGATCGTGTCGGCCAGGCGGTTTACGCCGCTCCACTTTGAGCACCTGCGGCAGATGGGTGTGGTGCTGAAGCGGGCGAAGTACTTTATCACCTGCCAGACCAAGAGCCTGCAGCGCCAGGAATATACGTCGGAGCTTATCCGCAGAAAGATATTATTGGGTGACGGCTCGGTGCGAAGCGCCCTGCTCACCCAGCAGCTGGACCTGTTTAAGCAGGTAGGTTAACAAACGAAGGGAAAGGAAGCGGCATGAGAGAAAGAAAAAAGAGATCATCTGTACCAAGTTATACTTCCAAATCAATCCAACCGAAGAACGTATTAGTCATGAGAAAGAACCAGAAAGTTGCCCGCGTATCGCTGTACTGCAAACTGAACATGCTGGTGCCGCAGCTGCAGAGCCTCTCGGCACGCGCCAAGGCCGACACTGGCGACAAAAGCCGCAAGGCAGGCAAATAGCACCGCCTGCTTTTAGGCTGAGTTTATACTTACACATGCACTTCTATACTTACGATGGCACTTTTGAGGGGCTGCTGACGGTGGTGTTCGAGGCGTTTGAGCGCAAGGCCTGGCCCACCGGCATACAGCAGGAGCACCTGGCGCAGCCCAGCATGTTCGGGGAGCATATTGCCGTGGTGACGGATGAGGAGAAGGCCGGCAGGGTGTGGCAGGGGCTGCAGAAAAAGCTAAGTATAAACGCGCAGCAGGCGCTCTACCATACCTTCCTGTGGGAGCAGCCCGGCTCCGAGCAAATCCTCTTTGACTACATCAAGCTGGTTTTTAGCTCCAGGCAAAGTATAGAAGACAACTTTGCTGCGCCCTGCGTGCTGCAGGTGCAGCAGGCGGCCAAGCAGGTGCACCGCGAGAAGCACCGCATGGAGGCCTTTGTGCGTTTTCAGAAAACAACCGACGGTTTATACTTTGCCGTCATCTCCCCGGATTTCAATGTGCTGCCGCTCATCGTGCGCCATTTCGAAAAGCGCTACGCCGACCAGCGCTGGGCCATTTACGACACCAGCCGCCGCTTCGGCGCCTACTACGACCTGAAGCAGGTATCGCTTATTAGCTTGGAGTTGCCGCCGCACCAGCGCCATACTTCCCTGGCGGCAGAGGCCAAGGACGCGGAGGAAGATGTATACCAGCAGCTCTGGCAGGTATACTTTGATAACGTGAACATACCCGAACGCAGGAACCCGAAGCTGCACCTGCGCCACATTCCCCGGCGTTACTGGAAATACCTCTCTGAGAAGCAGCCCCGGCAGCTACGCCAGGCGTAGCATGCTATACAACTTCTCTTGCACTAAAGCGAGAATCAAATTGCACTCACTATGAAACCTTTTTCGCCTTCTATGCGTTTATAGGTATATATATCAGTTTAAAAGTAGTGCAGAAAGCAAGCCCCGGTGTTTTTTACGACGCTCCGGAGTGCTGCCTGCGTAACCCCGTTTTATTTTCCCACAGATGAATTCACGCGTACGAAAGAAACTCATTCAAGTAGCTCGCGGCCGAGCGCACCTCATGTCTTTCCAGAACCTGATTTACGAAGCGGAACTCGGCCTGAACCTCGAGAACCCCCACGAAAAATCGATGCTGACCGAAGTGATTGACGAGATTTCGGAGCGGGAGTATCGGGAGGGCCGCCCACTGCTCAGTTCGCTTGTACGGGTAAAAGGGCAGAAGAACCAGGGCGACAGCTTTTTCAGGATGTGTGAGCGCCTGGGCTACGGTAACTGGAAAGACCTCAAGAAGAACTCCCAGTTTATAGAAGAGCAGCGTGATGCCTGCCGGGAGTTCTGGTCCGACAAAAAGAATTTCACAGAGTATCTGTAAGCATACTTCCTGTAACGCACGAAGCCGTGCGGCTGCCCTATTTCACCGGGCTGCCGCACGGCTTTTTTTGTTTCCCGATCCTCACCTCCCCAAACCGTCCTTCAGAGGCAACCTTCCCATTCACCACTATCCTACAAAACAGCGGGGAAATCCCGCTTCCGCCCACGGGCGCTCAGCCTAATAGGAATAGTAGATATTCTCAAGCGCGGCTGGAGGTTAGCAACTGCCCCTTTTCCTGATCTATGAACAGATGCGGCTGCGCCTCTTATGAGCGCATCGGGGGATTCAGCGCCAAAGTATAACAAGACTGGCACAGCAGAAATAAAACAGGCTTCTTCATGGTTCTGAGCGGGGCCTCTATGGAATTCCTGAAATGCGCCAGAAAGGGGGAAATACGCCGCAGCGACGGCTAATCCTGTTTTGTAACATTCCGCTACAGCAATTGTGAAAATTGTCCTGAAAAATTCATTCGCCATTTTGTCTATATATAAAAATATAGCTTTCTTTATGGAAAATTATGGTGCAGCGCAATGGTATGATGCTGATTAGATCAGTGTTATGAGCGCCTGCCTGTAGTTCTACTTGCTCCTGAAATTGTACATACATCACAGTTATTAACCGCTTTAGAATTGCCTATGAAAGCAAATTTTACAAAACTATTTGTACTGGCCCTTGTTGTGGCCGGTTTTTCCCACCAGGCCGCCGCTCAGGCCGTTAAGTTCGGAAAGGTATCCGAAGATGAGCTCAGGATGAGCGTCTATGACAAAGACACCTCCGCCGCCGCTGTTATACTTTCCGATTATGGCTTCACCCGTATCGAGTACATCGGGGAGCTGAAGGTGGTGTTCGAGCGCCAGATGCGCATCAAGATCTTCAAAAAGTCCGGATACGACTGGGCCGATGTGGTGGTGCCATACTTCCAGCAAGGGCAGGCCAAGGAGCGGGTAGGCTCTATAAAAGGATTTACCTACAACCTGGAGAACGGCAAGGTTACCAAGGACAAGCTGGAGAGCAAAAGCATATTCGACGAGCAGGCGACGGAGTACAGGCACACCAAGAAGTTCACCATGCCTAACGTAAAGGAGGGATCGGTGATCGACATCAGCTACACCATTACCTCCGACTCCGAGTTTATCTACACCCTCCGCGACTGGGAGTTCCAGCACAGCATTCCGGTGGCCTGGAGCGAGTACCGCGCCCGCATACCGGGGTACTTCGACTACAAATTCCTGATGCAGGGGTACCACAGCCTTTACAAGAACGAGCGCCTGAAGGAGGCTGCCACCGGCTCTGCCAAGGCCTCGCCGGACATGATCGATAACGCCTACGTGTGGATTATGAAGGATGTGCCGGCCCTGAAGGAGGAGAAGTACATCACCACCATCCGTGATTACCAGTCCAAAATAGAGTTTGAGCTGCAGCGCGTGCACTTCCCGGGCGAGGCCTCCCGCACCATGACCGGCGACTGGCAGAAAGTAACCTCAGACCTTCTGATGGCCGATAAGTTTGGCGTGCAGCTGAACCGCAGCGGCTTCTTTAAGAACGAGCTGGCCGCCATCCAGGGTAAGTATAAAAGCCAGCCGGAGCAATTGGCTGCCATTTTCGACCTGGTGAAGAACCGCATGAAATGGAACGGCAACTACGGGGTGTACGCCAGCACCACCATCCGCAAAGCCTGGGACGAGCGCACCGGTAGCGCAGCCGACATCAACCTGCTGTTAACCTCCATGCTGCTGGAGGCCGGTTTCGACGCTTCTCCAGTGCTGGTAAGCACGCGCAACCACGGACGCATTAATACGGCCATGTCGCCGATGGTAAGCAAGTTTAACTATGTGATTTCGCAGGTGAAGGCGGGCGATAAAGAGTACCTGCTGGATGCCACTGATCCGCTGGTGACGGTGGGCGTGCTGCCGGCCCGCTGCCTGAATGGAGAGGGGCGCCTGATCAAAAAAGGGGCGGGCCACTGGGTGAGCCTTACGCCGGGCGCAAGCCATACCCGGCTCATCAGCGCCAACCTGACCATGAACGGGCAGGGCGAGATCGTGGGCACCGGTCGCGAGTCTGCCGGGGGCTACGGTGCCATAAGCCTGCGCCGGACGATACTGGAGGAGGGCGAGAGCAAGTATATCGAGCGCCTGGCCAAGGAGGTGGGCGACTTCAAGCTCCTCACCCCGGAGATCAAGAACCTGAACGACCTGCAAAGCACCCTGGATATCACCTACAGCATCAGCGTGAACGGCAGCGGCCGCTCCAACGACATCATCTACCTGAACCCGATGCTGGGCCGTGGCGAGAAGGAGAATCCCTTTAAGCTGCAGGAACGCCTTTACCCGGTAGACTTTGGCACCCCGATAGACGAGACCTATATCTGCAACTTTACCATACCGGAAGGTTATGAGGTAGAGGAGGCACCGCAAAGTATAGCCCTGACCCTGCCGGAGAAAGGTGGCCGCTTTATGTACATGGTGCAGCAGCAGGGCAACACGCTGCAGGTAATGAGCAGGCTGAACATCAACAAGCCGGTGTTCTACGCAGAGGAGTACGCCATGCTGAAGGAGCTCTACAACCGCATCATCGCCAAGCATGCCGAGCAGATCGTCTTAAAGAAGATAGCGGCAAACTAACCTGACGTATGGCTTACAGGTTGAAGCCTGCCGGCCCATGTGCCTGCGCAGGCTTTGCCTGGTGCCTTTTTATAGTTTTATAGATGATCGGCTATGTTACGAACAAACAGAAAGTATAACTGGCTGGGCGCCCTGGTGTGCTGGCTGCTGCTGGCCCCGCAGGTGCTTACGGCCGGCAACGCCACGCTGGCTGAGCTCAGCAAGGAGGCCAACGTGGTCATCCGCTCCGAGGAGACGGTGTTCACCGTGAACTCCATCAGCAGCGGCACGCTGCGCTTCAAAACCAGGATCACCATCCTCAACGAGAACGGCGACCATCGCGCCACGCTTTACGTGCCTTACAACAAGATGAGCAAGGTGAGCAGCATCAGCGGCACCTTGTACGACCGTTTTGGCAACCGCTTAAAAAAACTCAAAAACAGTGATATTAAAGACATAAGCGCCATCAGCAGCATCTCGGTGTATGAGGACAGCCGCGTGAAGATCGCCAGCCTTGAGTACAGCGTGTACCCCTACACCGTGGAGTTTGAGTACGAGGTGGCGCGATCGAACATGATGTTTTACCCGCGCTGGATTCCGCAGGACGAGGAGAACCTGTCGGTGGAGAAGGCCAGCCTGCAGGTGCAGGTGCCGGTAGCCTCCAAACTGCGCTACCTGGAGAGCAACGTGCCCGAGAAGGCCAGGCTGAGCCAAAACGCCACCCATCAGATTTATACCTGGGAGGTGAGTAACCTGAAGCCGGTGAACCGTGAGCCTTACGGCCCTGGCTTCAGTGAGCTGGTGCCCATGGTGCTGACTGCCCCCGGCGAGTTTGAGGTGGATGGCTACAGAGGAAGTATGGAAACCTGGAAGGACTTCGGCCTTTGGCAGAGCAAACTGAACGAGGGGCGCGGCCAGCTGCCCGCTGAAACAGTGGCCAAACTGCAGCAACTGACGGCAAACGCCAAAAGTACGGAAGAGAAGGTGCGGTTGGTATATGATTACATGCAGGGCAAAACCCGCTACGTGTCCATACAGCTGGGCATTGGCGGCTGGCAGCCCTTCGAGGCGAGCTTTGTGGACAGCAAGGGCTACGGCGACTGCAAGGCGCTCTCCAACTATACCCAGGCCATGCTGCAGGCCGTGGGCGTGGCGTCTTTCTACGCGCTGATAAATGCCGGGGAGGGCACTCCGGACATACGAACCGACTTCCCGAGCAGCCAGTTTAACCACGTCATCCTCAGCGTGCCGATGGCACAGGACACCATGTGGCTCGAGTGCACCAGCCAGACCGAGGCAGCCGGCTACAACGGCAGCTTCACCGGCGACCGCCACGCGCTGCTCATCACGCCTGAGGGAGGGAAACTGGTGAAGACTACCGCGTACGGCGCCACCGATAATCAGCAGATCAGAAGTATACAGGTAAAACTGGACGAGACCGGCAGCGGCACTGCCACTGTGCGCACCCGCTACACCGGCATTCAGCAGGAGACCCGCGACCGGGTGATTACGAACCGCAAGCCGGAAGACCAGCGCAAGTGGCTGTACGAGAACATCACGGCCCCGCCTTTCGAGATCAGCAAGTATAACTTTACCCAGCAGAAGGAGCGCGTGCCAAGCGTGACCGAGAACCTGGAGCTGAGCCTGCGGCAGTGCGCCACCCTGAGCGGCAAGCGCCTGTTCCTCAACCCGAACCTGATGAGTAAATGGACGCATGTGCCCAACCAGAAGGAGAAGCGCCTGACTGATGTGGTGCGGGTAATGGCCTACCTGGATGTGGACACGGTGGAAATAGAGATGCCGGCCGGCTACTCGGTGGAGTACCTGCCGCGCGCGATACAGCATACATCCGTGTTTGGCGAGTACAGCGCCTCGGTGAAGGTGGACGGCCAGCGCGTAACGTACATGCGCCGCATGCAGATGCACAAAGGCCGCTTTGCACCCGACACCTACGCCCAGTTGGTGGAGTTTTACAACAACGTGATCAAAGCGGATGCCGAGCAGGTGGTGTTTGTGAAGAACGTGCAGTAAGTATGGACCCCTGACGCGAAGAAGATGAAAAGAATCATACTGGCAGTGCTTATCATCGGGCTGTGTGCCGGCTGTATGCACCAGAACAAGTTCGGCGAGTTTAACGAGAAAAGCGGCCGCCTGGAACTGAGCATGCGGGAAAACCCGGAGCAGGATTTCCGGTTTGGCGACTGCTTTCTGTACCAGGAGGGCGACGAGCGGTACATGCTGCTCGTGACGGGCGTGTATCCGGGGGAGTTCACCACGTTTACGCCTATTGCCGTGCCCGCAGTGGATAGTATAGATGAGTTCTCGGTGGGCAAGTTCATGGTGAACTACTACTCCCGCGAGCCCGGGGTGCTTGACAGGCTGCTGGGCGGGGAGGCACAGTACGGCGGCTTCGGCTTCTCTGTTTTCCCGGAGAACCTGCCGCAGGTTTCCCGAAACCTCCACTACCTTTTTACAGTGAACCTGAGCCCGGGGAAGACACAGGAATTTGGCAGCACGGCCCTCTTCACAGATTACCCGCTGGGTTATACCATCCGGTTCTGCCTCGACTTTGAATCCATCTCGCCCGACAGGCCCATGGTAGCCAAGCTGCCGCTGGAGAGCCTGTGCATGTAAGGGGTAGGGGAATGACCGGCAAAAGGGCAACGTTGGGTTTTATACTTTAGCGGCACCCGTTTAGGCACCAGCTCCGCCAGCGCATACTTTTCTGCGCTGGCGGAGCTTTTTTTAACACCAACAGAAAATATTTTTCAGAAACCTGCGTCTTTTCAGAAGTGGCCCCGTCATCAGGGTATAACAAAACAAAACACCTGAAAAACATAGAGCCATGAAAAGATTTCACGTAAACGTAAGAGTAAAGAACCTGGAGGAATCCACCGCTTTTTATACCGCCCTGTTCGGCACCGAGCCCACCGTGCTGAAACCGGATTATGCCAAATGGATGCTGGAGGACCCGCGCGTAAACTTTGCGATCTCCCACCACCCGGAGAATGCCGGCATTGAGCACCTGGGCATACAGGCGGAGAGCGTGGAAGAACTGAGCGAAGTATATGGCCGCCTGAAGGACGCCAAAGGCGCCATCCGCGAGGAGGGCAAATGTACCTGCTGCTATGCCAAATCAGAAAAGTCGTGGATCACGGACCCACAGGGCGTGGACTGGGAAGCGTTTTATACGTTCGGGGAATCCACGGTGTATGGGGAGCCCGCTACCAAGTGCTGCCCCGAAGCTGCTGACGCCATTTAGTACAGAATAGACTAGGAAAAACAAAATCAGCAGCAGGTATGTGTTTATACTTGCTGCTGATTTATATTTACTCCGGATACAGCTTATTAACCCGATTACAGAACGATGGAAACCGCCACCCAACACGCTGTGCTGCTGACTGAAATGCTGCCGGTGCACTATCCTCAGGTAAAGGAGATTTACGAACAGGGCATCGCCACCAACAACGCTACCCTGGAAACTAAGGCGCCGGACTGGGAAGAGTGGGATAGCAAGTATATGAAAAGCTGCCGTCTGGTGGCCTTGGCTGAAGACGGAAGTATAGCAGGCTGGGCAGCACTTACCGCGGTATCGGGCAGGTGTGTGTACCGGGGCGTGGCCGAGAATAGCGTCTACATCCACCCGAAGTATAAGGGCAGGGGTATTGGCAGGCTGCTGCTGCAGCAACTGGTGCAGGAATCAGAGCAGGAGGGGATTTGGACGCTGCAGGCACACATGCTCAAAGAGAACGAGGCCAGCGTAAGGCTGCACGAGCAGTGCGGGTTTAAGATAGTAGGTTTACGCGAGCGCTTCGGGCAGCTGCACGGCCAGTGGCGCGACACCTGGTTGATGGAAAAACGGAGCAAGGTTGTAGGCGTGTAAGTATGGATAACTGCTGTATCAACCCCACCACGAACTTACCAAAGGACAGCTGTGCCGCTGTGGCTCCTGCATTCCTGGCATACGAGGCGCAACTGCGTGGCTTCGTGCAGAAGCGCGTGCAGGACAAGATGGAGGCTGACGACATACTGCAGCAGCTCTACCTGAAACTCTACAAAAACTGCGAGCAGCTGCAGGGCGTGCACAACCTGAAAGCCTGGCTTTACCAGATCACCCGCAACACCGTGCACGATTTCTTCAGGGAGAATAACCGCCGGCAACCGCTGGAAGATGGGGTAGAACTGCCCGAGCCAGAGGACCTGACGGAGCGAAACCGGCAGGAAGTGGAGGCGCTGGTGGAACCCCTGATCAACCTACTGCCCTCCGAATACGCCGAAGCGCTGCGTCTGAGCGAGCTGGAGGGCGTGAGCCAGAAGGAGATCGCAGAGCGTTTGGGTATTTCTTATTCCGGGGCCAAATCCAGGGTGCAGCGGGGGCGCGAGAAGCTGAAGCAGCTCTTTCTGGAGTGCTGCCACCTCGAACTCAGCCGCGACGGGCAGCTGCTCGGGGCGGAGGTAAAGGCGGACTGTAAAGCGCTGCAGGAGCCGGAGAGTTGCTGCGGGAAAAGTAGCTTTGTCTAGACTTGGTGTAAGTGCTTGGTTGTAAGTCGTTTTTATAGGGTTCACTTCACTCTAGCCCTCACATAAAAATAGGAGAGGGAGTTTCAGCAATACCGGGCCCAACCACCCCTAACCCCTCCCCCGGAACAAATCCGGGATCCGAGACTTAGCCAAGGAGTGGAGTCTGCAGTTATTTTGGCTAAAGTATAAATTCTATAGCTGCTGGTATAGCGCGGACAGGTTGCGACCTGTCCCTACAAAGTATAAACCCACCCCAACCCCTCCGAGGAGGGGAATTATACTTGCTCCCTTTCCTGTCATCTCGAGCAGCGCGAGAGATTTATCGGGAATTCTAAATAGATCTCTCCCAAAGGTCGAGATGACAGAAAGCCGTGGCTATCGAAATGATACCCAGTCCTTAGGTTGAGCGCCTTGTAGATTTACGGTTTCGCTTTAGCGAAATTGCGGAGACCGCAGGTCAAGCAAAGGAAATGTACACAGCGCGATGCCAAAGGACGAGCCCTCCCGGGCTGGAGGGAGCCAAAGCCAGAGATGCAACTATAGGCTTGTGGGAACTAGAGGATCAGCGGTGTTTTGAAAGGATAGCTTGTATCAAGTAGTAGGAAGCAGCGGCTATGGAAGTATAGCCAAAGTATAAAAAGTATAAAAAGGCACAAGCGGACGCTTGCGCCAGAGAAGTATAAAGTATAGCCCAAGTATAAAGTATGGCTTTCCAAGCCAGTTGAGTTACAAACCCAACATCATAGTAGGACACGAGTTGCAAACTCGCGCCAGCAAAAGTATAAATCAACAAGTGTGACTAAAGTAAAAACTACCCCTAAAACTTATACCTTACCTGCACCTTCACATCCGATCTTCTCGGTCCCTCAATCATTTCCAGGCCGCTGCCTATACTTTCCTGATCGCGGAAATGCGTGAGGCCATACTTTAGCCATACATCCAGATCACGGATGGGGCGGAGCTGCAGCAAGGTATAAAAGCGCGTGCCTCGGCCGCTGAAGGCCGGAATGGAGAAGGCGTAGAGCACATCGCGCTCATAGGCATACTGGCGGGTGTCGTAGCTGTCGGTATCGAAGAGGGCGTAGCGGGTGCTGAGGCGGAACTTGTCAAACGTAAAGTTCACGTCCTGCGAGATAAAGTAGCCCGTCTGCCGTGGCGATTCCTGCGCATAGGTGCCAAACTGCACCCGCGTTTTCAGGTTGAGCGTGCGGGTGGGCGAGGTCTCAAAGTATAAAAGATAGTTCCGCGGCGCAGCTTGCGCCACATAGTCCATGGCGGTGGTGTTGCCGCTCAGGTTCCGGCCTTTGCTCTCGTGCCGCATTTGTGCGTAGAGACTGCTCTGGCGGGTGGGCCGGAAGTATAGGCGCACCAGGTACTCATCCCCATGCGAGGGCGCATCCACCAGGTAGCGCAGCCACGGAAACCGGAACCTGTCGTAGTAGGCGGTTATCTCCCATTTAGGCAACGGTTTTATCTTGATGCCGGTGTAAAAGCCCTGCTCGTTGATGTTGCGCGTGCCTTCCCCAAAGGCACCGCCGTAAAAAGTATGGAAATCGCGGGCGTAGTACCGGTACAGCACCGACAGCTCCACGTTGTTGGTCAGGTTGGCGATCAGCCCGTTTATACTTCCCAGGCCGCCGCTTTTACTCATGGCCGCCTCCCCGAACAAGTATACATTTTGCCAGGTGTAGCTGTAGTTGGTGCCCAGGTTGTAGTTGTGGGTGCCCGAAAACTCGAAGCGTTGGTAAGGCGCCCCTGCTTTTTGTATAGGTGCATCATAGTGCATTCCCATGGCAGTTACACCTGCTGAAAAGGTTTTATCTGCGGATTGATACTGGGCGCTGCCGCCGTACACCTGCTCCCGCACGGCGTCTTTGTTGGCCAGTTCGGTAGGCGTCCGGTGAAAACCCGTGGTCTGGATGCCGGTGAAGAACTGCTCCTCCGCAAGCAGCGTGTCGGACTGGCCCCGCAGGTTGGCGTCCACGAGCTTGTTCGAGTAAAAAGCTGTTACATCCACCTTGCCCAAGGTATAGGTTGCCGCGCCGCCGCGCATAAAAGCGTACTCCAGCACGGAACTGTATGGCCGGATGCCCAAATTGGGCCGGCTCACGGTGGTGATGGTCTCGCCGCCTTTGCCCACGCTGTAGCCCGAGGAGAGGAGTAAGCCCTGCCCGAACTGCAGCTGGTAATCGCCCAGGGCAATGGTTTTGAAGCGGCCTTTGTTGTAGAGCTGCAGGTGCAACGTATAAAAGTCGAAGCCGTATCGGCGGGTGCCGGGGCTCCAGGTAAATTGCTCGCCGGCGTCCTTCTCGGCGGTAACGCCAAAACTATAGTCGCGGGTATGGCTGATGCGGTAGCGCAAGTATAACTTCTCGGGCGAGCCTAAATAGCGGGTGGTGGAGCGGCTGCTGGTGTCTACCGAAGTATACCCGCGGCGCTGCTGCAGCGTGCGCTCGTACCGAAGTATAAGCGCGTTGTTATCCTCCCCCACCATGCGTTGCCAGAGCGGCCGTGAATCAGATTGCAAGCCAGCGCCCGGCACCTGCACGAAGGGCAACAGGCGGTAGATGGTAGGCAGATCGAAGCCCGGAATGGCCTGCAGCTCGTAAATGCTCAGCAACTCGCCGTTCTCCTGCAGGTAGTTAAAGTATGATACGATCTGCGGGCGCGAGAGCAGGTATAAGGAGGCCAGTTCCTCGGGCGTGGTGCGGTTTAAGTTAACAGGGCGCTGGTAGTACTGGAAAAGCGTTTCATAAAGGTCTTCGTAACTTATACTTTCATCGTCCTGCTCGGCAAACAGCTCCTGCACCAGCAGGTCCAGGTCGATGTTCTGGCGCGGATAATCCTGCGCCCACAGCGGCGGCAGGCAACACAGGATGCAGCAAAGTATAACGTAGCCTCTTCTCATAAGCGCTAATGACGTATCACGACACACGTATCACGTATCATGACAAAGGAATTTTCAACATAGGACTAAATAAGACAAAAGATGAATTATAAAGTATAAACCCCACTTTCTAACTTTTTAACCTTCTCACTTTCTAACTATAGAGACGCAGCATATTGCGTCTCAACAACTCCCAACTCTCTAACTCACAGAAACTCTCCAGCTCACTGGCTTTCCCTGGAGAAAGTATAACCTACTGAAACATGGTGGCTGTTACCGATGGGCGTGGTGGAGCCAAAGGCGTAATCTACCTGCAGTTGCCGCGCTTTGAAGCCGGCGCCGAAACTAAGGCTGCCGGTAAGCGTGCTGAAGCCGGAGCGAAGTATAAATTTCTGTTGCAGCAGCGCGTACTCGGCCCCGGCCTTAAAATCAGCGTCATGGTCTATGCTTTTTTCCGTTTCGGCGGCCAGCAGCAGGCGGGTGGTGGGGCGGTAGGAGAGGCCGGCTTTCATCACAGTAGGCAGGCGCTCATCCGCAAAAGAGGCTAGCTTTGCCTGGTTCAGGTTGTAGGCAAAGGCGCCAAAGTATAAATCGGGCACCACCTCTCCCTGCACCCCAACCGAGAGCGCCACCGTTTTCCGGCTGCCATACTCCTGCACGGCTACCTGCCACACATCGGCCTTCGCCCCGATGCTAAACTGCCCCAGCTTGTGCGCCACCCCCAGCCCGGCGTGCTGCTGGCTAAAGAATGCGTCCCCGAAACGGCTCAGGCTCAGGCCATAGGTGCCATACTTTTGCGTGGGGAAAACTGCCTGCAGGGCCACCGTGGTAAAGGCGCGCTCCCCGAACCTGTTCTCCGCATACACGCCCACGGCCGGAGCGGTCAGGGTAGCGATGCCGGCCGTGTTGTTTGCCACCGCCCACACATCCGCCACCGCCGCCGAAGTATAGCCCATGCCAGCCGTGCGTGCCCCGAAATTGCACAGTTGCTGCGCCTGCGCCCCGGCCTGCCCAAGTATAAATGCCACAAAAAGTACAAGCGTAAACGTCTGCCTCATTGCCTCAGGTTTGGTGCCCGCTACCTGCTGTAGTACTGCCATACTTCCCTATTTAAAGTATAGAATATTAGTTTATAGCGTTTTTTTATTGATTTCCCCCTTTACGTGCCCCGCTCCTTAAATGATGTGTCGTAACCAGGCAACTTCAAAAAGCATCGCTGTACTTGCCGCCTAAAGAAATCTGAGTGTTAACATCAATTTTGATTCTGTTGGTACTACTTTATTTTATAATTGTATTATTTAGATGGAGAGACAAAGGGCTTAGTACGTAGAATTAAGCTGTAACAGTTTGTAAATCAGCTAAAGATGTGCTTATGAAAAAGGTTCTACTACTTAGTCTGGTACTGGCGTTGCTTCTGCCCTTATCAGGCTATTCGCAAGGAGCCAGAACGGTGACGGGGCAGGTTACAGACCAGGAATCTGGCCAGCCGCTGCCCGGTGTGGCGGTAATTGTACAGGGTACTACAGTAGGTACTACAACCGGTGCCAATGGCGAGTACACGCTAAACGTGCCAGCGGATGCAACAACATTGATGTTTCGCTTTCTGGGCTATGCCGAAGTGCAAAGGGAGATCGGGAACGCCTCCACCATCAACGTGGCCATGGGCCTAGACTCCGAGCAACTGCAGGAGGTGGTGGTGACGGCCCTGGGCCGTGAGGAGGAGGAAAGGACCCTGGGGTACGCCACCCAGCAGGTGGGCGCTGAGCAACTAACGCAGGGCCGCGAGCGCAGCGTAGCCAACGCCCTGCAGGGCAAGGTAGCCGGCGTAAACATACAGAGCCAGGGCGGCGGTCCCGGTGCTTCTACCCGCGTGGTTATTCGTGGCGCTAAATCCATATCCCAGAGCAACCAGGCCTTATTTGTGATAGACGGTATCCCGATCGACAACGGCAGCACCGGAACGGGGGATGACCTGAATGCCGGAGTGGACGTGGGTAACCGCGCCAACGACATTAACCCGGATGACATCGAGTCCATCAACATCCTGAAAGGGCCGGCGGCGGCGGCGCTCTACGGTGCCCGCGCTGCAAACGGGGTGATCATGATCACAACCAAATCGGGCAGAGGGGCCACCAAGAAGGCCGAGGTCACTTTCCTGACTTCTTATACGATAGAGGATGTCCTGCGCTACCCCGAGCTGCAGAACCGCTACGGGCAAGGCTTCTTCGGGGAGCCGGACCTGCTGGAGAACACCAGCTGGGGACCAGCCTTTACGGGCGAGCTGCTGCCATGGGGCCAGGTAATAGATAACCAGCAGCGCGTAAAGCCATATGCTGCCCTGGAGGATAACATCAAGGAGTTCTTCGATTACGGCCACAACTGGACCAACACGGTTTCGCTGTCCGGGGCCGCCGATAACGCTACCTACTATGCCTCTTACTCCAATACGCGGCAGGAGGGCGTGGTGCCCACAACAGAGTATAACCGCCACTCCCTTGCCGTGAAGGGCACTACAAAGCTTCTCAACAAGTTCAACTCCTCCGCCTCCCTTACTTACACCAAGTCTGGCGGCGACTTTGCGTTGACAGGGCAGGGCAACTCCGTTTTCAACCAGATCATCCAGACGCCGCGAGACATTCCGGTGCGGGAGCTGGAGGACCTGGAAAGCCCCTTTAACGACGAGGCGGGTTTCTACTCGCCCTACACCATCAACCCATACTGGTCGCTAAGGAACCAGACCTATGAGAATGAGGTGGACCGCCTGTTCGGCAACATCACCATCGGGTATGATATCATGGAGGGGCTCAACGTAACCTACCGCATCGGCACGGACTTCTACACCGACCGGCGCAAGCAGTTTATGGCCATCCGGGACGTGGAGGGGCAGAATACTGCCAACAACAACAATGGCATGTACCAGGAGCGCCAGATCTACTACAGGGAGGTTAACTCTGACCTGATCGTGTCCTATACCAGGGAGTTGTCGGAACTGCTGACGCTGGATGTCCTGGTAGGCAACAACATTAACCAACGCGAGAATGATGATCTGTCAGCCACTGCCGACGCCCTGGCCAACAACGAGTTCAGGTCGCTGAGCAACATCATTGGCACGCCGCTTACTACCAGTTTCAGGGATAAGCGCAGGCTGGTGGGGGTATACGGATCGGCGAAGGTAGGCTACAGGAACTTTCTGTGGCTGGAGGTTACCGGCCGCAACGACTGGTCCTCTACGCTGCCCATCGGCGATAATAGCTTTTTCTACCCCTCCGTGAACCTGGCGTTTGATGCGGCAGAGGCCTTTGGCCTGGCAGAGACCACCCCGATCAATTTTGCTAAGATCAGGGCCAACTATGCCAACGTGGGTAACGACGCGCTGCCTTACAGCACGCGGTCTGTGTTTATCTCGGGCAACATTAGCGATGGCTTTGCCGATACTGATCTGAATTTCCCGTTTGCCGGCCTGCCCGGTTTTGAAGTAAGCAACGTGATCGGCAACGAGAAACTGGAGCCGGAGAACACGAGTTCCTGGGAGGTGGGTGCCGACCTGCGCTTCTTCAACGAGCGCCTGCGCCTGGATGCGGCCTACTATAACTCCAAGTCCACTGACCAGATCATCAACGTGCCGCTCTCCTATGCCACAGGTTTCGGCTCTGCCTTCCTGAACGCGGCCACTATCCGCAATGAGGGGGTTGAGCTGCTTGTCGGGGGCATTCCGCTCGAGATAGGGGATTTCAGCTGGGACATCAGCGTGAACTTCACCAAGAATGAGAACACGGTGGAGGACGTGGCTGGGGATAACGAGATCTCGCTGGGAGGTTTGGCGGCGGCGGCACTGGTTATCTCAGAGGGGCGGCCCTATGGCACGTTCCTGGCCGAGGATTACCTGCGCGACCCGCAGGGCCGTATCGTGGTGAACGCCTCTACCGGCCGGCCACGGCTCTCTACGGAGCAGACCTATCAGGGTACCATTCAGCCGGATTGGCAGGGCGGCCTGATAAACACCTTTACTTACAAAGGCCTGCGCATGTCGGTGGTGTTTGATACGCGCCAGGGCGGTAAGATCTACTCCAGAACAAGGGGTACGCAGCGCTTTGCCGGCACCGCTCCCGAAACGCTCTTCAACGATCGCCAGCCATACATCATACCCAACTCTGTGGTGCAGGTGGGTACCAGCGATGAGTACATCGAGAATACCACACCGCTTACCAACACCAACCTGTACGAATACTGGGGCAACCTACCTGAGGGTACCAACATCATAGATGCCTCTTTTACCAAACTAAGGGAAGTGAGCATCTCCTACAGGTTGCCGGCCACCCTCACAGAGAAGACCTTCTTTGGTAACATAGAGGTAGGGCTCTCGGGCCGTAACCTGGTGCTGTGGACCCCGGACGAGAACACCTACATCGACCCGGAGACAAACAGCTTTGGCAACGGCAACCTGCAGGGCTATGAGTTCAGTAGTTACCCAAGCACCCGCTCCTGGGGGGCTAACCTCAGAGTTACTTTCTAACGAACCGAAGACGAGAAAATCATGAAAAAGCTATCTATAAAAGTGCTTGCTGTACTCTTTGCCTTCTCTCTCGGCTTTACAGCGTGCGACGATTACCTCGATATTAACGTGGACCCCAACAACCCGCCCACTTCCACGCCGGCGCTAACCTTGCCGGCGGCGCAGGGCGAGCTGGCCTATGTGCTGGGCAACCAGTTTCAGTTTTTGGGCAACTTCTTCGCTCAGCACTGGACCCAGGCCGGCGCCGCCAACCAGTACTGCGACCTGGAGTTGTATCAGATCACCTCTTCTGACTACGATGCCCGCGTGTGGGGCGAGTTGTATGCCGGTGCCCTGCAGGACTTCCGGTTTGTAAGCGACCAGGCCCGGGAGGACAGCATACAGAATGCCGAGGCGATCGGGCGGATCATGGAGGTGTATACCATGCAGGTTATCACAGATGCCTGGGGAGATGTGCCTTACACCAGTGCGCTGGCAGGCCTGGAGAACTCCAATCCGGAGTACCAGTCGCAGCAGGAGATCTACGACCTGCTCATCGTTCAACTCGACTCGGCTTTGCTGCTGATTGATGAGGAGGCCCCCTCCGGCCTTGGCGACGCGGATTTGGTGTATGGGGGAGACATGGGCTTGTGGCGCAGGTTTGCTAACACGCTGAAACTCAAAATATACCTGCGTCAGGCATACGTAAGGCCCGATGTTGCCCAGAATGGCATACAGGCCCTGTATGCCAGCGGCGCGGAATTCCTGCAGATAGGGGAGACAGGTGGTGTGGCGTTTGCTGACCAGACGCTGAACCGGAATCCTTTCTTCCAGACCCAGGTGGAGTTTAGAGGAGGGGTGGATGTGGTGGCCAGTAATACCTCCCTCAGCTACCTGCAGGAAACAAATGACCCGCGCCTTAATGAGCTTTATGCCCCGGCAGAAACGGGTGCAGCGGCCGGCAACTTTGTGGGGGTAGACCAGGGGGTGGAATGTACCCCTGATAGAAGCGGCGATCAGTCTAACACGGTATCCAAGCCGGGACCTGCCGTGGCCAGTCCGACAACAGCGGTGCCATTTTTAACGGCGGCAGAGAGCTTCTTTCTGCAGGCCGAGGCCGCAGCCCGCGGCTGGACAGGAGGGGCAGGCGGTGAGGCCAGCGAGCTGTATGCGCAGGGCATCAGAGCCTCTTTTGATTACCTGGGAGAGGATGTGGCACTGGTAGACCAGCTGCTCCAACAGTCCGGCGTAGCCTACCCCGCCGGAGGGGACGTGGAGGCGCAGGTCGAGCAGATCCTCACGCAGAAATGGGTATCGTTTAACGGGGTGCAGGGCTTCGAGTCGTGGACAGAGTACAGAAGAACCGGTTACCCCAGCTTTATAGCGCCATCGGCTGCCTCCACGCTGGGCGCGGACCTGATCCCCAAGCGCCTGGTATACCCTAACACGGAAGCGATCCGGAACCAGAATTATCCCGGCCTGATCGAGATAAACGAGCCGGTGTGGTGGGACGTGAAGGATTAATGTGGAACCTAAAACGCAAGAAAGATGAAAATTCTTAATAAAATCTTCATGATGGTCATACTTTCCGCCTCCGCCCTTCTTTTGTCCGGCTGCGAGAAAGATGATGAAACCGCGAATGTCTCGTTTATTACCACCTATCCGGTTGTGTCGCTGGTCGGGGAGCAGTGGGAAGTTTTGCAGGTAGGGGAGGCCTTCACAGATCCCGGGGCAGAGGCATTTGAGGGCGAAACCGCCATCGAGTATACTACATCGGGAACAGTGGATCCCAACGTGCCCGGCGTATATGTGCTCACCTATACCGCCGTTAACCAGGATGGCTTCTCGGGCTCTATCAGAAGGTACGTGGGCGTTGTTACCCCCGAGGCGGCGGCCATTGATCTGAGCGGGCAGTACAAGCGCAACGCGGGTGCCTTGGGGGTCTCAACCGTTACCCAGATTGAGCCGGGCTTGTTCGAGACGGATAACATAGGAGGCGTCGCCGCACCAGGCCCTTCCACAACTGTCAGGTTCTTTCATTATGATGTTGGTCAGTTGGGGGTGCCTCCGCAGGATGTGCAGGGCAGTGAGTTCGCCGCTGTTGATGCCACCGTGATACCTGGGGTCAGCTATACTTGGTCTGTTATCAACTCCGGCTATGGCGCGGCTCCCCGCACGTTTGTCAAACTATAAACCTGTACCACTATGAAATTAAAGTATACTTTATTGCTGACCCTGTTCCTCTCGCTCGGTGCCTTTACCTCCTGCGATGACGATGACGACGATGACATAGACTATACCGCCACGTACCCCGTCTCGGGGGATTGGGTGGTTACATTCAACGTGGAGACCGCACCCGGGCAATTCGAGCCGCTTACGGACCCGACCGAGGTGCTGATCTACAACACGGCGGCCAATACGCCCACAGAAGTATGGGTAGACGATGAGGGTAACTTCTGGGAATTTAAGGTAAAAGCTCCCCTTGACATCAAAAACCTTACGTTTGGCGGAGAAAACCTGGAAAACGATTACTACCCCTCACAGGTAACCATTACCGACGGGCAGGTGTTCCTGGGTGCAGTGGAAGTGAACAATCGCATGCAGGACAGCATTTACTTCAGGGTATCTTTCAGCGACGACACGGACGCAGAGGGCAACGAGGCTCCCTTCGGCACCATTTACCATGTATACGGACACCGGAAAACCGGATTCGAATTTGAGTAACGACTGGTGTCCTTCGTTTGGGAAGAGGCAGGCTGCACAAGCCTGCCTTTCTCTCGTGCAGCCCCTGAAAGTATAAATCCGACCAAGTCATTCAGCATCAACTAACTAAAGTATAAAGCTAACCTTATGCGGCTGCTCGCGCTCTGGCTTTTTGTGGCTGTTCTGATGCTCTGCGAGTCACTACTCTTGCCCGCCTATACTTTTGCCCAAACCAACAGCTTTACCGTGCGGGGCACCGTGCGCGATGCCCGGACAGGAGAGGCCATTGCGGGTGCCGCTGTGCTGGCTGCAGGCACAACCACAGGAACCACGACCGATGCAAATGGTGCCTTTGCGTTATACTTGCCTGCCGGAAGTAAGACCCTTGTAATCTCCTACTTGGGGTATGAGCGGGCGATAGTTCGCATCAGTGGCGGCAACACAAAGCTGAATGTGCCGCTGGTGCGGTCGTCGGTGCAGTTGTCGGAGGTGGGGGTAGTGGGGCAGAAGCCGGTGCACGATAACATCCGCAGCGTGCAGGGCGGCATCACCAGCCTTGATATCAACACGATCAAATCGGTGCCGGCCTTTCTGGGGGAAGTGGACGTGGTGAAAAGTATAAAACTGTTGCCGGGCGTAAGCTCGGTAGGCGAGGCTGCGACAGGCTTTAACGTGCGCGGCGGAAGCGTGGACCAGAACCTGGTGCTGCTGGACGGGGTGCCTCTTTTTAATAGCTCCCATCTGTTTGGTTTTTTCTCGGTTTTTAACCCCGATGCCGTGGCGGACGTGACGCTGTACCGGGGTGGTGTGCCGGCGCAATATGGCGGGCGCCTCTCCTCGGTGCTGGACGTGCGGATGCGGGAGGGCGATAGAGAGAAGTTTGCGCTTAGCGGCGGCGTGGGCCTTGTCTCGGCCCGGCTGGCGGTGGAGGGCCCCATCATCCGGGACAAAACTTCTTTTCTGGTAGCCGGCCGCAGTTCCTACTCCGACTGGCTGCTGCGCAAGATGCCCGACGCCAGCATCCGCAACAGCCATGCGGCTTTTTACGATGCCTCCGTCAAGATCAGCCATACGTTTGATGAACGCAACAGGCTGGCCATCTCCGGCTACCGCAGCTTCGACGAGTTCGGCTTCTCGGGCGACACACTCTACAACTGGTCTACCAACGCGGCTACGGCCAGCTATACGCACCGCTTCAGTCCCAGCCTCTCCATGAGCCTCAGCGGGGTGTACACCGATTATACTTTTAAAGTGAAGACCGAGCAGCGCATGAACGCCTCAGAGTACAGCAACGGCATCGAGTTGAAAAGTATACAGGCAGATTTTGCCCTGGCCACCGGTAAGCACGCGATCCACTTCGGTGCCTCGGCCCTCGATTATACCTTTGAGCAGGGCAAACTAAGGCCGACTTCTGTAGAGTCTGGGGTGCTGCTGGTGCAGTTGCAACCGGAACAGGCGTTGGAGAGTGCTGTGTACTGGAACGATGAGGTGCGGTTCTCGCCCAAGTTCTCCTTAATGTATGGCCTGCGTTACTCGTTTTACGCCAATTACGGGGCCGGGCAAGTATACCGCTACCAGCCGGGCGTGCCCAAGCAGGAGCGCACGATTACGGATACCCTACGCTATGGCCGCGGGGAAATTATTGAAAGCTACCACGGCGCCGAACCCCGGTTTTCGGTGAACTATACTTTCAGTGAGCGCAGCGCCATCAAGCTCGGCTATAACCGCCACCGGCAGTACCTCCACCTCATCTCCAACACCACCACTATCTCGCCCACCGACATCTGGAAAAGCAGCAATACCCACATAAAACCACTGATCGGGGATCAGGTGAGCCTGGGCTACTTCCGCAATTTCAGGAAAAACACGATAGAGGCTTCGGTAGAGATCTACTACAAGCGGATGGAGCACATGCTCGACTATAAGAACGGGGCCAATTTATACCTGAACAAAACCCTGGAGGCAGATCTGTTGGCCGGCAAAGGCAGGGCTTATGGTGTGGAAGCAAGTATCAGCAAAGTAAGCGGGCGCCTGACCGGCTGGCTGAACTATACCTACGCCCGCACGGAGATTTCCATCCAAGGCGCCACAGAAGAGGAAACCGTGAACAAGGGCGAATATTACCCGGCCAGCTACGATAAGCCCCATACTTTAAACCTGGCCGGCAGCTACGAAATGGGCAAACGCTGGCTATTGGCATCAACCTTTACCTACAGCACGGGCCGTCCCATCACCGCGCCGCTCGCGCACTACGTGATTGGCGATTTCATCGTGCCCCACTTCGGCGACCGCAATCAGCAGCGCATCCTCGACTACCACCGACTCGACCTGTCGCTCTCGCTCTTGCCGGACAAGGCCAAGAACCGGCGTTGGGAAGGCACCTGGAACCTCTCGCTCTACAACGTGTATGGGCGCAAAAACCCGTATTCGGTTTTCTTCCGGCAAGTATACGGCTCCCCGCCCAGGGCCTACCGGCTGGCAGTGGTGGGTGTGCCGCTGCCCTCTATCTCCTATGATTTCAAGTTCAGGTAAGGCGTCATGAAAGAAGCAGTCATCTTATGTATCATCTTGCTGCTGATGGGCAGTTGCATCGACCCGTTGGACCTGGACATTGACGACCAGGCCGAGCAACTGGTGGTGGACGGCATGATCACCAACGAGCCGGGCCCGTACACTGTGCGCTTGAGCCGCAGCAAACCTTACGACACTTACGCCGACAACTGGGACGCTGTGGAAACGGGAGCTTCCGTTATACTTTCTGACGACCAGGGAAACCAGGAAACGCTCACCGAAGCCGCACCGGGCCTTTACCAGACCAGCGAAGCAGGCATGCTGGGCCAGCTGGGATACACCTATACGTTGAGCATCCGCACCAAAAGCGGGCAAATCTATACTTCTGCCCCCGAAACGCTCCGGCCCGTACCGCCCATCGACAGTTTATACTTCGAGGTGCGCCCGCAGCAGATCCTCAACGAGACAGATGTGGAAGAAACGATTTACATGGTGGATGTACTGGCGGATGTGCCTGACCCAGCGGAGAAGAACTACTATTTATGGCAGTGGCAGAGCACCTTTCAGGTAAATACACAGCCTTGGGATTATACGGAAAAGATAAGAGGCGTGCGGGTGCCAAGGCCCAAGGATTGCTGCGAAGTATGCTGGGTGACCAGTCCCACCGGCAGCGTAAACGTGCAGGACGACAGGCTCATAAACGGCGGCAAGCTGAGCCGGCATGTCGTGACCCAAATACCTGTGACAGAGCAGGCCTTCGGCACCAGGTACCACCTGGAGGTAAAGCAGTTCTCCGTATCTGAGGCCGCTTACGATTACTGGCGCATCCTGAAAGCCCAGATCGAGAACGGGGGAAGTATACAGGACCCGCCGCCCGCTACCATCATCGGCAACATCACCAACACGGCCACCGGCGAGCGGGCGCTGGGCTTTTTCGGGGCTTCGGCAGTAACCAGGCGCAGCCTGTTTATCCGGCGGGAGGATCTGGGTGTGCGCGTCGGGCCGTACGTGTTCCCGGATGATTGCCGGGTGATTACCAACAGCACTACCGAGCGGCCGGTGTTCTGGTAAAGTATAAAGAGATTGATGAGTTAGGCTTCCTATGGAAGTATAAGGTTTATAGCTAATTCCTATCGATCCTCTTCCTCTGGCGCAAGCGTCCGCTTTACCTTTCCCTCATCCAAGGCCCCTCTCGCTGGCGCGAGTTTGCAACTCGTGCCTACTATGGTGTTGGGTTTGCAACCCAACTGGCTCGCAGAGCCATACTTATACTTAAGCTATACTTTATACTTTGTGCTGTTTCGGACATCCGTGTCCGGAACTACTGCTGCTGCGGACTTTCTAGTCCGCGTAAGCCATACTTTTATACTTCAGTTTATACTTGCTGCTATACTTCTATACTTCTCTGGCGCAAGCGTCCGCTTGTGCCTCCCTAAGCCACCGCTTCCCGCAACCTGAACCAAGCTATACTTACTAGCAACTGCTGATCCTCCAGCCTTACAAACCTACTGTTGCATTTATACTTTGGCTCTCTCAAGCCCGAGAGGGCTCGCCTTCGGGCATCGCGCTGTGTTCCCTTCCTTTGCTACCCTTCGGTCGCAATGCCCTTGCAGGGCACCGGAATCTCACAAGGCGCTCAACCCAAAGGCTGGGATCAGTTCGATAGCCACCTGCTATGCAGTTTGAACCGGACTCCCTCTCCTGTTTTTAGGGGAGGGCTGGGGTGAGGTTAAATTCCCCGCCTTAGACAAGGAGGGGCTAGGGGTGGTTGGACCCGGCGCTGCTGAGATGCTCCTTGGAATAATGAAATAACTCCGGCCCCTTAAAAGGAGAAGTATAAACTTTCCTTTTAAGGGGCCGGAACCGTGCAATCGGTATTTGTTTTATACCTACTCTACGCTCAGTTCATCTACCAGCAGCCAGGTTTCGCGGCCGGCTACAGGATACTGGGCAGGGGCTATGCCCACGTTGCGGGCCGTCACCTTTACATAGCGCGCCTTGGTGGCCGGAAACTCGGCGGCAACCGTTTTACGCATGATACCTTCTTCCTTGCCGGTGTTGCTGATCACTTTCACGGTTTTAAAGTTCTTGCCATCCTCCGACACGGCATACTCTATCTGCTTAGGCAGGAACACGCGGTAGCCGATGTGCTGCACGTAAGAGCTGCTGATTCTAGAGATGGACTGCACCTGCTCCAGGTCGATCACGGCTTCCAGGTCATTTTTCAGGTAGCCCAGCCAGTGACCGTCGTAGTGGTCGGTGGTGCCGTAGAGGCCGTTTACCAAAGTGGCTGTACCCGGCGAGAAGCTGCGGTGCGGCTCCCTGGCCAGCGTTACCTTGCGGTTGAAGCCCTTATGAGCATCAAAAACTTTGGTTGTGGCCTGGCCTATCAGTTTGCCATCCTTAAAAGAACCTGCCTTGATCACGGCAGCTTTCGTCAGCTCAAACGGCCCGGTATACTTCTGCGATTGGGCTGTTGGCTCAGAACCATCGAGCGTGTAAAAAATATCGGTTCCGGCAGCATCGGTGGTGAACGTCACCTTGGCGGCCTTGCGCTCAGGAACTACCTGCAGTTGCTGCTTCACCTGGAAGGCACTCTTGGCGTAGTTTATGCCCATGGCATCGTAGCGCTGGTACTGCTGCTGCATACGCGTTTTAAAGTCTTCCCAGTCTTTCAGGTGTAGCGGCGTCCAGAGCACTTCCGACAGGGCCGCGATGCGCGGGAAGGCCATGTACTCCACATGCTTCGGGTTAGGCATATACTCAGTCCAAACGTTGGCCTGGGCGCCTAGGATGTACTTTTGCTCTTCTTTGGAAAGCTCTGCCGGCGTAGGGTTGTAAGCGTAAACCCTCGAAAGCGGGTTAGCGCCATGGATGGTCACCGGCTCCAGCTCCCGGTCGCCCTGGTAGTGGTCGAAGTATACGTAGTTGCCGGGCGTCATGATGACGTTGTGCTTTTGCTTAGCTGCCTCAATGCCGCCTTTCTCGCCGCGCCAGCTCATCACGGTCGCGTTCGGGGCCAGCCCGCCTTCCAGGATCTCGTCCCAGCCGATGATCTGACGGCCTTTGCTGTTCAAAAACTTCTCCATGCGCTGGACAAAATAGCTCTGCAGCTCGTGCTCATCCTTCAGGCCTTCGTCTTTGATGCGCTTCTGGCACTTCGGGCATACTTTCCAGCGGGTTTTCGGGGCTTCGTCGCCGCCAATGTGGATGTACTCGCTTGGGAACAGGGCGATCACTTCCACCAGCACATCCTCCAGAAACGCAAAGGTCTGCTCGTTTCCGGCGCAGAAAACATCATCGAAAATGCCCCACTTGCCTTCTACTTTAAACGGCCCTTCCGTACAGGCCAGCTCCGGATAGGTTGCCAGTGCGGCCAGGACGTGGCCCGGCATCTCAATTTCAGGAACTACCGTGATGTAGCGCTCTTGGGCATACTTTACCACGTCTTTTATCTGCTCCTGGGTATAAAAACCACCGTGGCGTTTGTCGTCGTAGGTCTGGGGCAGATCCCAGTAATGGCCGATCAGGGTGCTGTCGCGCCAGGCGCCAATCTCGGTGAGTTTCGGGTGCTTTTTGATCTCGATGCGCCATCCCTGGTCATCGGTCAGGTGCCAGTGGAAGGTGTTGAGCTTGTGCATGGCCAGGTAGTCGATGTACTGCTTCACAAACTCCACGGGCATGAAATGACGCGTCACATCCAGGTGCATGCCGCGCCACTCGTAGCGGGGTTTATCGGCTATACTTACCGCAGGGATCGTTACCGGCGCCTTGGTAGGCTGCGGCGGCAGCAGCTGTTGTATTGTTTGGGAACCGATAAAAAGCCCATTGGGCTGGTTGGCGGCAAGTATAATTTGCTCAGGTGTTACTTCTAACGTATAGCCTTCCTTGCCTAAGGTATCAGGGGCTGTGGTAAGGCTGAGTTGGATGATGTTTCTGGCCTTTTTCTTCGGGTCTTTTTGTACCACCTGCGGCTGCACACCGGTAGCGGTTTTTATACTTTGGGCCAGCTGGTCAGCGATACTTTTGAGCTCCTCATTTTTAGCCGGCACGTGAACTTTCGTATCGGCATTGAGGGTAAAGTGGCCGCTCTGGGGCGTCAGGTGCTGCGGCTTGGGGATGATGGAAATGGCCGGAGTTGCTACCTGGTTCTGCGCCTGGGCACTGCCAAGCCCCAGTAACAAGGCCAGACTAAGCAACAGGGGGAACGTTTTATTCAATCTCATGAAATGTTTAAGTAATGTTCGAACATCAAGGATAAGGAATATTTGATGGAAATGCCAGATGAGGAGTTAGAGAGTTGGGAAGTTAGAAGGTTATCCAACCACCCCTACCCCTCCTTATCTAAGGAGGGGAGCCTGCCATTACTGTTTGCTGAAGTATAAAGTGCTATAGTCAAAGTATAGAACACCCCTATTGAGCGATGCTCGCAAGCTTCGAACTACCCTTCTCACTTGTCCTCAAGGGGACACTTTGGCTCAAGTTGCATCAGCAGCGGCTATCGAATGATACCCAGTTTTTCTGTGAGGCGCCTATGCGAGTTTTTCCGGTGACGAACGTGAGTGAGGCAGCCCGAGGTACGAGGGCAGGAAAAGCTCCCAGCGCCGAGCGGGAAAACGAGCCCTCTCGGGCTTGAGAGCACCAAAGCCGGAGGTGCAACGGTAGGTATATGGGAACTAGAGGATCAGCGGCAGCTAGAAAGGATAGCTTGCCTCAAGTGGAAGGAAGCAGCGGCTATGGAAAGTATAAACGACATGTATAATAACTACAGTCAATCTAAAAGAAGTAAAATAAGCTTATGCAGCTTGCCCACAAGATCCTTTCAGGATGACAAGAAAGGGGAAAGCGGACTCTATACTTAGCAAGTATAGCCCAAGTATAAATATGGCTTTTCAAGCCAATCGAGTTACAAACTCGATATCATTAAAGGACACAAGTCTGGAGACTTGCGCCAGAGAGCGGGGGAGTATAAAATCCTGTTGATCCCTTCATCCTGAAAATCCTGATTCAGACAAGTATAAAGTATAGCATCAGCAAGTATGGCTTAGATGGACACAAAATTGCAGATTGGTATTATGAAAAAAGCATAAAAATAACATCGGCGCTGAGGATGCCCCAGCGCCGATGTTTATACTTTAACAAGACAGATGCTTAGTCCTTCACCTGCAGTTTAACTCTGGCTTTGCCTTGTTTCTTATCTACCTTAAACTCGGTTTTGCCTTGCTTCAGGTTTTGCCGGGCCTCTTCTACAACTGATTTCAGCAGCTCGGCCTGCGGCGTGGCGGCTTCTTCTGCTTTAGCTGTGGCAGCTTCGCTTGGGCCTGGGTTCTCGCCGTCCACGATCGTCATCTCGTTGATCAGGTTGGTGGCACCGGCATACTTTTCGATCAGGAAGAGCACGTAGCGCGAGTCCACGTTGATGCAGCGTTTGTAGTCCGGGTCGTATACCAGGTCGCCGGTCATGGCTTCCCAGTTGCCGTCGAAGGCCAGGCCGATGAGCTCGCCTTTGCCGTTGATCACCGGAGAACCGGAGTTGCCGCCCGTGATGTCGTTGTCGGTGATGAAGTTAACCACCAGCTCGCCTTTGGAGTTGGCGTAGCGGCCGTAGTCTTTGGCTTCATACAGCTGCTTGAGCTTGGCCGGAATGATGAACTCCTCGTTGCTTGGGTCTTCCTTGGCCATAGTGCCTTCCAGGGTAGTATAGTAGCTGTACTCCACCCCATCCTGCGGGCTGTAGCCTTTCACGGAACCGTAGCTCAGGCGGATGGTGGAGTTAGCATCCGGATAAAATACTTTGTCCGGGTTCATCAGGCGCAGGCCGGCTACGTACAGGCGGTTGGCTTTGGCCAGTTTGGCCTCGCTTTCAGCTACTTTCGGTGCGATGTTGTTTCTGTAGTTGTCCACAATGGAGCTCACGATCTGGAAAGCCGGGTCGTTATCAAGCGCCTTTTGGGTTGGATTCTGCAGGAAGCTGTTGAGTTTCTGCTCGTTCACCACAATGGAGTTGCTATATACGTGGTCGGCCAGTTTCTCGAAGTTGCCTTTATACTTTTGCACCAGCTTTTTGAAGGCTTCTGGCTGCTGGTCTTTGGCGATGTCCTCGTGGTAGGCCTTCATCATAGCAGCAAACACCTTCTTGTCGGCTGGCAGGTGGTAGTCTTTAAAGAAAGCGTCTACGCGCGGTTTTACGTCCTCAGCTGCTTTCCTGGCAGCGGCCGCGTTACCCGACTTCAGGGCGTTGTAAACCGGCGTCAGGCGGTAAGCCATCAGCAGCGCTTCCGTGCCCAGCACGGCTTCGTTCAGGTACACCGAGCCCAGGTTATACTTCTCGATGGTGGCATAGGCGTCAGCAATGTCGCTCATCACGTTGCCGTAGGTAGCTTTGCGCTCGGCGTCGGCGTTGGCCCAGGACTGGAACTTATCCTCGTCGGCAATTTTACCCTCGATAGTGCGCATGCGCTTGATACCTTCGTTCTGGCCGATGGAGTATTTGTAGTAATTGGAGGTAGAGGCATACTTGGAGGCATACTTGATGCGCGTGTCGTCGCTCTTATCCATCTCATTTTTCCAGATATCCAGCTTTTTCTCGCGCAGCTTAATGCGGGAGTTGTTGAGCTGGTTTACTTCCAGTTTCAGGCCGTGCGAGGTCATGAAACGCTTGGTGCGGCCCGGGAAGCCAAAAACCATGGCAAAGTCGCCCGGATCTTTGTCGCCGATGTTGATGGGCAGGTGGTGGGCTGGCTTGTAAGGCACGTTGCTCTTGCTGTACGTGGCAGGAGAGCCATCCGGCGCCATGTACACGCGGAACATCGAAAAGTCGCCGGTATGGCGTGGCCACATCCAGTTATCCGTATCGCCACCGAACTTACCAATAGAAGATGGCGGAGCACCTACCAGGCGCACGTCGGTATACCGATTGTAGACGAACAGGTAAAATTCGTTGCCATTGAAGAAATCACGCACATACGTTACGTACTTGCCGTTCTCAGAAGCCTCTTTGGCCAGTGCCTGCGTACGCTGGGCAATCAGTTGGGCGCGCTGCTCTTCCGGCGTGTTGTTGTCGATACCTTCCAGAACTTTGGCCGACACATCGTCCATGTAGTGCAGGATGTCCACAAACAGGCCCTCGTTTGGCAGCTCCTGGTCTTTGGAAGTAGCCCAGAAACCGTTGGTCAGGTAATCTTTTTCAGGCGTGGAGTGCGACTGGATCTGGCCGTACCCGCAGTGGTGGTTGGTGAGTAGCAGACCTTCCGGGGAGACGAACTCGCCGGTACAGAAGCCACCGAACTGCACGATGGCATCCTTCAGGCTCGAATTATTGACAGAGTAGATTTCTTCGGCTGTCAGCTGAAGTCCCTGCTTCTGCATATCGGTGTAGTTCAGACGCTTGATGAGCATCGGCAACCACATACCTTCGTCTGCCTTGGCCGCGAACGGCGTGCTCAGCGAGACTAAAAGGAGGAGTGAAAGGATTCTTTTTAACATGGAAATTTGTTTAGATTAGTTAAACCGTGGCAAATTTAGCAAAACTTGCCGCCTTTTGCTGTAAATCATACGCGGTCTCTGCCGCAAAGTAGCTATGACCTGGATATTAAAAAAAGTCGTACTTGCCCTGGTGTGGGTGTACCAGCACATGATCTCGCCGCTCACGCCGGCTGCCTGCCGCTATACGCCTACCTGCTCGCAGTACGCCGTGGACGCGGTGAACAAGTATGGCCCGTTTAAAGGCGGCTGGCTGGCGCTCAAGCGCATCGGGCGCTGCCATCCCTGGGGCGGAAGCGGGTATGATCCGGTGAAGTAGTTTCTTTATACTTCGATAGGTATACTTTATACTTGAGCTATAATTTATAACTGTCTTTTTCCATGGTGCAAGTCTTCAGACTTGTATCCTACGATGAGGTCGAGTTTGCAACTTGACTGGCTTGAAAAGCCATAGTTTCATACTTGCTGCTATACTTTACTTTATACTTTCCCTGGCGCAAGCTGAAAGTTTCGGAGCGTCCGCTTGTGCCATTGTATACTTCCTTGAGCCGCCGCTTCCTGCATTTTGACACAAGCTATCTTTACTAGCTGCCGCTGATCCTCAGTCTTACAAGCGTCTCGCTTCATTTCATACTTTGGCTCCCTCAAGGCCGGGAGGCCTCGCCTTTGGGCATCGCGCTGGGAGCTTTTCCTGCCCTCGTGCCTCGGGCTGCCTCACTAGCGTTCGGCACCGGAAAAACTCGCATAGGCGCTCAACCCAAAGGCTGGAATCAGTTCGATAGCTACGGCCTTACTGTCATCTCGAATGAAATGAGAGATCTCTCGCCCTGCTCGAGATGACAGGAAAGCATACTAATAAGTATAAATTCCCCTCCTTGGAGGGGTTGGGGTGGGTTTATACTTTGTAGGGACAGGTCGCGACCTGTCCGCGCGAGGACAGCGGCTATAGAATTTATACTTTGGTTATAGCAGTTACAGAGTTCCCCTCCTTGGACTACCGAGAACGAGAGTTCGAAGGTAGCGAGCGCAGCTCTGAGGGGTAGGGGTGGTTTGATTTGGTACTGCAAAAGCTCCCTCCCCTGTTCTTAGGGGAGGGTTGGGGAGGGGTGATAATTCCCTTCCTTAGCCAAGGAGGGGTTAGGAGCAGTTCGACCGCCACTACAGCTACTGATCCTGAGGATTCCCAGACCTCCCATGTACTTATTCATCGGAGACGGAACCTTGTAAGTATAAGTTTTTCATGGGTTAGTCTAAAAAAGGTCGGTTGCGCTTGAATAAGAGCATACTTCTGGGCATATTTAGAAAACGATATACTCACAAGTCAACCCTATGCTTCTAACCTTACTCTCACACCAATGGAAAGCAAACTACCGTTCCTCTGTCTTCCAGAAGGGGCTGGTGCTCAACATCATCATGGGCCTGCTGATCTTATACTTTGGGGCCATTTTCCTGGTCCTGGGCTTTGCGTTGCACAAGCTTCTGGCAGAGGTGGTGCCGGGGCAGTCGGCAGTGGCGGTGGTGAATGGCGCGTTGCTGTTCTATTTCCTCATCGACCTGTTTTTCCGTTTTCTGCTGCAGGAGCTGCCGGTGCTGGCGGTGCAGCCTTACCTGCACCTGCCGCTGCACAAGCGCAACCTGATACACTTTTTGCTGCTGAAGTCGGTGCCCAGCATGTTTAACCTGCTTTTCCTGCTGATCTTCGTGCCCTTCATGATAATGGGTGTGATGCCGGAGTACGGCACGGGAGCCGCGCTGGCCTGGCTGTTCGCCATCCTCGGCCTTACGTTTTTCAATAACTTCCTGCTGCTATACTTTAAGCGGCAACTCAGTACCAAGCCTGTGCTTACACTGCTGTTTGGTCTGGTAGTGGCTGGGCTGATGTTGCTGGATTACCTGGATGTGTTCTCGCTCTACAAGGTGTCGCAGGCTGTTTTTGCGGCGGTGCTGCAGCAACCCTGGCTGGCGGTGGTGCCGGTGTTTCTGGTGGCCGGCGCCTACCTGCTGAACTACAGTTACCTCAAAGCCCATACCTACCCCGAGGAGCTGACGGTGCGCCGGCAGACTGTGGCAGAGGGCAGGGGCATCGCCTTCCTGAGCCGCTTCGGGGAGTTGGGAAAGCTGATCGAACTGGAACTGAAACTGATCTGGCGGCACAAGCGCTCAAAGTCGCTGGTTACGATGTCGGTGCTTTTCCTCTTCTACGGCCTCATTTTCTACCGTAACGAAAAGTACATGGATGATTTCGCGATACTGATTTTCGTGGGAATCATGATTACGGGTATGCCGATCTTTAGCTACGGGCAGTTTGTGCCGAGCTGGCAGAGCGCCCACTTCGATGCCATCCTTACCCGCCGCATTTCGCCATACCAGTTCTACGCCGCCAAGTTCTGGATTTTTGTTCCCGTTGCGGTGCTGTCTTACCTGCTGACGCTCCCTTACGGGCTGTTTGGCTACAAAATCATACTTATAAACACGGCCGCATTGCTCTTTAACATCGGGATTAACGTGTTCCTCATCTTCTTTTTCTCCGTTTACAACACCTCCCGCCTGGACCTGAGCAAGGGCTCGGCCTTTAACTGGCAGGGGGTAGGCGCCTCCCGGTTCATCATGATGGTCCCGATGATTCTGATCCCCATGCTACTCTACCTGCCCTTTAAGTTTATGGGAGCACCCTATATAGGCGTGGCCGCGATCGGGTTGATCGGACTGGTCGGTTTTGCGATGCAGAAGCAGCTGCTGCGGTGGTCGGCCAGTTGGTTTGTGAAGCACAAGTATAAACTGGCTACCGGCTTCAGGCAGCAGTAGGCAAAGTATAAAAGTATAAATCAGAGGTTTCATCATTGATAAAAGAACAACATGATAGCGATAAAGAACATCGAGAAAGTATACAGCGGCAAGGTAGTGGTGAACATTCCGGAGCTGACGATTGCAGCCGGCGAGGCCGTGGGCTTGGTGGGCAACAACGGGGCGGGCAAAACCACGCTGTTCCGCATGATCCTGGACCTGATCCGGCCAAGCAAGGGCGAAGTATACGCAAAAGGTTTGAACGTGGCGCAGAGCGAAGACTGGAAAGTATACACCGGCTCGCACCTGGACGAGGGCTTCCTGATCGATTACCTGACGGCGGAGGAGTACTTTAAGTTCATAGCCGACCTGCACGGCCTCTCGGACGGCGACGTAAGCGAGCGCTTGCTGCCGTTTATGGATTTTTTTAATGACGAGATCCTGAACCAGCGCAAGTATATCCGCGACTTCTCGAAGGGCAACCAGAAGAAGATCGGCATTGCCGCCGCCGCGCTCTCCAACCCCGAGCTGCTGATCCTGGACGAGCCTTTCGCCAACCTCGACCCCAGCTCCCAGATCCGCCTGAAGAACCTGCTGCGCCTCCTGCGCGAGCAGAAGCACATGACCATGCTCATCTCCAGCCACGACCTGAGCCACGTAATTGAAGTATGCGAGCGCATCATGATACTGGAGAAAGGCCATCTGGTGCAGGACATGCAGACAAACGAAAACACCCTGCGCGAGCTGGAAACATACTTTACCGTGTAGTCTGGCTTGGTAGTTATACTTCAGACAAGAGCCGATGCAGGCTTAATCCTGCACCGGCTCTTGTTTTTATACTTTCGGGATATTTTGTAAGAGCAGATTGTCCCCTTGAGGGGACAACAGGGGTGTTTACACCTGCAGATTCACCCGTTTTGCACACACTAGCAGCCCGCTCCGTAGCTTTACACCCCTGTAGTCCCCTCAAGGGGACACTTTCCCTCTTGTGCCTGTATCGTAGAATACTTGCTTAAAGTATAATTACCCGTTCGCGTCTTCTTTCAGATGCCGGATGACCCGGCACGGATTACCGGCAGCAAACACATCGTCCGGAATATCGCGGGTGACCACGCTGCCCGCCCCGATCACCGAGCGGCTGCCTATACGTACGCCCGGGCAAATCACCACGCTGCCGCCTACCCACACATCCTCGCCAATGGAAATAGGCTTGGCATACTCCACGCCTGAGGACCGCTCCACATGGTTGATGGGGTGGGTGGCGGTATAAACCTGTACGTTAGGGCCGAACATCGTTCTGCTGCCGATGGTTACCTGCGCCACATCCAACACCACGCAATTGAAGTTAAAGAATACCCGCTCGCCCACCACCATGTTGTAGCCATAGTCGCAGTAGAAGGGCGGCTGCAGCCACAGCCCCGCCTGCGCTTGCGGAATCAGCTCTTTCAGAACGCGGGTTCGTTCCTCTACCTGGTCTTCCCGGCTGTCGTTGAGTTCTTTTAAAAGCAGCCTGGTGCGCAGCCTGTCGTCAACTAATTCCTGGTCCAGCGGGTCGTACAGCTCACCGGCCAGCATTTTTTCTTTTTCGGTTCTCATGGATTAGGTGTAAATGGGATTTAATCTCTTACGTTGACGTGGGCGTATGGATTATACCAATTACGCTGGGGCGCGTGTAAGCTCGCACCGGCAGGGAGTGGGTGCCTGTGCATAGGTTCTAAAGTATAGATTATCAGTATTCCCGGAAAACAATAAGCCTCAACTGCGAGGCCTCCGCCAGCAGCTGCACATGCGTGCCCTCTGCATCGTCGAACGCCAGCTGAAAGCCGTCCTCGTAGCCGTACTGGTTGGTCATGCGCCGGAGCCAGGCTATTGTTTTGCGTTGGTTGGCAATCTGGGTGAAGCTGAACTGCCGCTCCAGCGCTTCCGTATCCAGCTCCGGAAGTATGGCAAGTATGATCTCGTCCGTGTCCGCGTTTACCCGCACTGCCAGCCATACTTCCTCCACCCGGAACAGCACCTGCTCCAGCCAGCCATACGTCAGGTCGTGCAGCGCCAGGGCCTGGGTTACTTCTTTTCCGCTAAGTGCGTCGAGATCTGTGAGGCTTTCCATTTCCTTTCCAAGATAGAGGATTATACTTTGCCGACCTATAGCTGCATCTAAGCAAGGGGTGTCATATTCTACGGTGGGCTGATGACGCCCGGAACCCGTTTCGCCAGGTGCACTGCTTTTGCTCGCGCAGCACCAACAGGGACCGATGCGGGGCCGGAGGGGCGGCTGCTTCTGCACAAAGGGGAGGTGAGTAAATCCAATTTTAAGTGCGATTCAAAAGCAGAGTTCCTACCTTTGTTACCTGCATCCCATACAACCCATTTGCCAACACCATGAAAAAATTGCTGATCACCGCCGCACTGGCCGGCTTTATACTTACCTCCTGCTCCCAGCAAAAAACCGATATCGAAGCACAAAGTGTGGAGACCGCGATGGAAACTGATTCCAGCTATGTGGCAAGTATAGATGCGTGGCATGCCAGGCGGGTAGAGAACCTGCAGAAGGAAGACGGCTGGCTGGCGCTGGCCGGTTTATACTGGCTGGAGCCGGGCAGCAACAGCTTCGGCAGTGCCGAGGGCAATAAGATCGTGTTCCCGAAAGATAGGATAGCGGCCCAGGCAGGCAGTTTTATACTTGAAGGGGATGTGGTGAAGCTGCAGATCAGTGAAACCGCTGAAATAACCCTGGATGGCGAGCCGGTGCGGCAGGAGGCAGAGGTGTACACAGCTGGCATGGAGCAACCTGCCGTAATGCGCCACGGCTCCCTGAAGTGGGTGGTGATAAAGCGCGGCGACAAATTTGCGGTAAGGCTGTGGGATGCGGAGAGCGAGGCACGCAGAAACTTCGCGGGCCTGGAGCGCTACCCGGTGCAGCCGGAGTGGAGGCTGGAGGCCCGGCTGGAGCAGAACCCGCTGCCAAAGCAGATCCCGATCACCAACGTGCTGGGGCAAACCTCGCAGGAGCCCTCGCCGGGAGCGGTGGTGTTTACCGTGGAGGGCCAGCAGTACCGCCTCGATGCGCTGGAGGAAGGGGAGGAGCTTTTCATCATCTTCGCCGATAAAACCAACGGCACCGACACCTACGGCTCGGGCCGCTACCTTTACATGCCCAAACCCGACAGCAGCGGCATCACCTACATCGATTTTAACAAAGCCTATACGCCGCCCTGCGCGTTTACCGGCTACGCCACCTGCCCCTTGCCGCCAAGGCAGAATTTCCTGCCCATCAGCGTAACCGCCGGCGAGAAAAGCGAGGAATAGTAGAGAGTTAGAGAGTTGAGGAGTTAGAGAGTTGGGGAGTTGGAAAGTTAGAGAGTTATGGCGCAAGCGTCCGCTTGTGCCCGGCGCTAATTTTATACTTTGGTAGTCTCTAAAGTATAAAGTATAACCGGAGCCTTTACCATCCTGCGCCGCTGCCGTGGGCTTTGGGCCGGATAACTTTTGCGCCTCCTGCCTGTTTCGTACCTGTAGCGTTACCCGGTGCCAGTGTTGCCGGACACCAAAAACCAGGCAAGGATGTTTGTGGCCGTACCGATCATAGTCAATGTGAACGGCAAAAGTATGGCTGCCGGCAGCTGTTGTTCCTGGCGGATACCGAAAACAGCCTGACCCATCCTGCAAAGATGAACCTGCGCGGGCGGAACTAACTCAATTTTGGATTCGTTATATATAATTAAGACAATATCCTGATCAAGAAGAAAGAAGAAAAAATTATGAAAGATACGACAACGGCAAAATCAGTTATCACTTCCGGGCACCTTCAAAAGGCTATCACTTATGTACAGTACCGCGAGATGATCGATAAGCTGCTGGCCGAGAACAAGACTAGCGGCAACGACCACTCTGAGGCCATGGTGGCCTATACCCGCATGAACCTGCACCGCATGCGCCGTGTGGAGAAGACCGTGCTGGGGGACGAGATGGTGCAGGTGATGCTGAGCGTGCAGACGCCCATGACGTGGGTGGTGCTGACGGAGGCCTGGTGTGGCGATGCGGCTCAGTGCCTGCCCGCCATCGTGAAGATTGCCGATGCCTCCCCGCTTGTGGAGGTGAAACTGTTGCTGCGCGATGAAAACCTGGATGTGATGGATGCCTACCTGACCAACGGGGGCCGCTCCATTCCCAAGCTCATCGCCCTGAAGACCGACACGATGGAGGTGCTGGGAACCTGGGGGCCGCGCCCGGAGCCTGCCCACAAACTGTACATGGAAATGAAGGAGCAGAACCTTCCGTTTAACGAGTTTGCCGAGAAGCTGCACGGCTGGTACGCCAAAGACAGGAGCCGTACGCTGCAGCAGGAGTTTATCGGCCTGATCAACGACTGGTCTAAACTCACCGCGCCTGAGGACATGACGGTGGAGCGCTGCTCGTAAGCCTCTGCGCCCAAAAGTATAAAAGGCTGCCTTTACCGGGCAGCCTTTCTTTTTACCTTGTTCCGTGCGTCTCTTCCTGTCGCTTGTCTGCATGCCGGGCAACCTGCGCCGCCGACAGTTCCTCAGTCCATACTTCCTGCATCAGCATAAAGTATAAAACACCGGTTACAACTCCTCTGCCGCACTTGTTACCGCGGGCTGCAGGCCCAGCACCTCCACATCCACAATCTTGTCGCCTACCTCCAGGCGGTGCACCACATCCATGCCGTCAATCACCTTGGCGAAGATGGTATAGCGGCCGTCCAGGTGCGGGGCGGGGGAGTGGGTGATGAACCATTGGTTGCTCTCGGTGTCCTTTCCGGCGGAGGCCATGCCCACGTAGCCCTCGTAGTAATGCATCGGGGTAAACTCGGAGCGGATGGAGTAGTCGGAGCTGCCCCAGCCATCGCCGCGCTTATCGCCGCCCTGCGCCACAAAGTTGGGCACCACCCTGTGGAAGTATAAACCGTTGAAGAAATCCTGCTGCGCGAGCTCCACGAAGTTAGCCACCGAGCCGGGGGCATCCTCCACGAAAAGCTGCAGGGTTATACTTCCTTTCTCGGTGCGCAGCAGTACCTGTTGGTTGCTGTGGATGGTTTTCACCAGCTCCCATTCGATGGGGTGGGTAAACGGGTTCTGGGGTGTCTGGCTTTCCTGCTTGCCGCTCAGGTAGTCGATGGTTTTCTGGAGCTCGATGTTGGTCTCCATGTCGCGGGGCAACTGCAGTTTCTCCTGTGCCTGGCTCAGGAAAGTATAGTTGCCGTACTGGCTGCGCAGGTTCAGCTTCGGGTCGCGGATGGCGGCGGCGGCCATGCCCACCAGGGCCACGTCGCCAGAGGCCACGGCGTGTTTAAAGATATCGGCAAAGGCAGGTTCCAGCCGCTTCGGGAAATCCCGCTGCTGGCGCATCAGGATCAGGGCCTCCATGCCGGTGGTGGCAATCACGGGCTCCTCGGCCACAAACACCTGCTCGGCTATAAACTCATGGTTGTTAACGTCGCCGGAGAGGGCCTTTAAAAGGTGCGCCTTGTCGTAGGCGGTGCGTGCGTTGTGGAACTGCTGCTTGTAGCGTGGGTTCAGGTACACGCGGTTCTGCACCTGGCTGTTCTTCAGGATCACCCAAATCACGTTGCTGCGCACGCGGGCATCGAGCAGGTTGGGCAGCACGTTGAGCAGCGTCTGGGCCGGCACCCCGGCGTTGTTGGCCAGCAGGAACTCCGAGGTGGCCACGGCCGTGTTCACGTTCTGGTCCTGCAGCGCGGCCAGTACGGCCTTGCTGATCTCGGGGAACTCCAGCCCGCTCATGGAGCGCACCGCACTCAGGCGCACGCGGTAATCGGGGTCGCTCTGCGCGATGGTGGACAGGAAAGTAGCCTTGTCCAGCGCCCTTACCTTGGCCAGGGCCTGCGCGGTAGCCATGCGCACCTCCGGTGCCTTGTCGGATGTGGCGGCGTTCAGCAACTGCAGGCGGTATTGGGTCAGGTCCAGCTTGGGGGTGCGGGCCAGGAAGTGTGCGGCGGCCAGGCGGGCCTCGTAAATGGTGTTGGGGGACAGTAATTCGACGGCCTTCTGCACCACCTGCTGGCTCTGCTGCTGGCGCAGGCCCAGGCGGTACATGCCCCACGCCTGCCCGGCCAGGGCATCGGGGGTAGCGGCTTTGTAGGTGGCCAGAAAATCAGCGGCCTGGGCTGTGCCCACCTTTCCCAGTGCCTCCAGCAGCTGCGCCTGCACCTGCGGGTTCTGCTCCTCACTAATCCTGTTGATGATCTCAGCCTCGGAGCGCTTATGCCCTATCTGGCCCAGGGCATAGGCGCTGGCTTCCCGCACAGACGCAACCGAGTCTTCCAGCATGCCCTGCAGGGCGTCCAGGGCAGCGGTATCCTGCACGGAGGCAAAGGCCAGCGCGGCGTGGCGGCGGTAAGCGGTGGTGGGGTTGCTGAGGTATGGCAGCAGCTCAAGCGTGTTGCGCTCATCCTGCAAAGTATAAATCTCCTGCAGGGTTACATCGCCGAACTTATTGTTGGAGGGCTGTAGCGTATGGGTGGTGCTGCGCTGCAGGGGAAGGTACTGGCAAGAGGCCAGCGTACCCAGGGCAAGCAGCCAGGTATAGCGTATTTTCATGGGGTAAATTCTAATTGGCGCTTTAAGTTACTAAAATGCGCCGATATGCAGCAGGCGTAGGAACTTTGATATATAAGGAGGTTTTTATATTTTTAGACTGAAAACGACATACCTTATGCAGGACACCAGCATCAGACTGTTTGAAGATGCCTATACCATAAAGCCCCGCTCGGAGAAGCGCCTGATGCTGCTTGCCCTCGCGGCTATGGCCCTGCAGTTTGTGCTGCTGCTGTACATCTTCTTCTCTCAGACCTTTTCCGCGGCGCTGGTGCTCCTACTTCTGCTAAGCCTGCTGGTGCCCGCATACTTTGTTTTCAGCGTTTGGCTGGACCGGAATCCGCACTACCGCCGGCACCTCACCCTCCACGACGAAGGAGTCTGTTACCGCCCCCGTTTTATGCAGGCGGAGCAGGAATTTGAGTGGGGTGAAGTTGATTATATTAAAATAAACATGTATAAAGTGCTATTCGTATTAAAGAATGTGGAGGAGCATGAGGTAAGCCTGGAGCACATACAGAACGACCGGGTACTGCAGCAGGTAAAGGAACAGGTGCTGCAAACGGCACGCTTAAAAGGAATAGAAATCCACTAAAAACATCCCAAGGTTAACGATATGTACGTAAATCTGTATCCGGGCAAGCAGCTGCGGTCCACTAAAAGGACAGTGCTCCTTATTGGTTTGTTCCTGGTGCTTGGGGGCGGGTACGCGCTGCTCCGCGAGTTCCTGTGGATGGACTTGTTCCGCGAGGGCTGGGCCCTAGCGAGCGGCGCAATGGTGCTCCTGGGCCTGCTCCCGCTGGCCTATGGCACCGACATGCTGCACTTTAAGGATGCCTTCTTCTCCATGACGCCCGACCGCATCGTGTACCGCCTGACCCTACTGGGCACGGAGAAAGTGGTGGAGTGGCAGCAGATACAGGAATTGCACATCACCGAGTACGTGATCGAGTTTATGCTGAAGGGAGGTAATGTAACGAAAATGCGCCTGAGCGCCATACAAAAGCCGGACGTAGCCCGCCATGTGTCACGGAGCATCCATCTGGCAGCCCTGGAGCAGGGCATCATGATCAACGGCGTAAAACCATCCCCCACTTCGCCGGCTATGCAGGTGTGATTTTTTTTAGGAATGCAGGAAAGTAAAGTATACTTCCCAATCTCCTGACAGCGTAAACCTACGCCTGCCTGTTTACGGCCGGGAATTATTCTCTATACTTTCCAGGTGCCAGCCTCCGGCCATACTGCTGCACGCCCAAATCCTCCGCTCCTCATTAGCACGAAACCCAAACCTTTGCCAAATTGCGGCCTGAAGTATAGACTATGGCTGAACAGACAAAGCGTGTGTATGGGGTGCAGTTCGGGTTGCTCTGCCTGAGTGCCTTCCTCTTTTTCTCCAGCTTCAACATGATCATCCCGGAGTTGCCCGACTACCTGGCTGGTTTAGGGGGCGAGGAGTATAAAGGCCTCATCATCGCACTTTTCGCACTTACCGCTGGCCTCTCCCGGCCCTTTAGCGGCAAACTGGCCGACCAGATCGGGCGTGTGCCGGTAATGGTGGTGGGGGGATTGGTCTGTGTGCTGGCGGGCCTTTTGTACCCGCTGGTCGCCTCTGTGGGCGCTTTCCTGCTGCTGCGCTTCGTCCACGGCTTCTCCACAGGTTTCACGCCCACGGGCAACTCGGCCTACGTGGCCGACCTGGTGCCGGTGGAGCGGCGCGGCGAGGCGATGGGGCTGCTGGGCCTTTCAGGGAGCCTGGGCATGGCTGCGGGGCCTGCGTTGGGCGGACTTCTGGCGAGTGAGTACACGGCTAATGTGATGTTCTATACTTCGTCGGCAGCGGCTTTTCTATCAGTGGCCGTGATCTGGCACATGCAGGAGACAGTATCCCATCCAAAGAAATTCAGCCTGGGCCTGCTGCGCATAAACCGCCGCGAGGTGCTGGAGCCGCGGGTGCTGGCGCCCTCGCTGGTCATGCTGCTCACCTCCTTCGGCTTTGGCACCATCCTCACCATCATCCCCGATTTCAGCACGCACCTGGGCATCCAGAACAAAGGGCTTTTCTTCACCTCCTTCACGCTCTCCTCGCTGGCCATTCGTTTTCTGGCCGGCAGGGCCTCCGACAAGTATGGCCGCGTGGCTGTGCTGCGCGTCAGCTCCGCGCTCCTGACACTGGCGATGCTCGTGATCGGGTTGGTGACCACGGATACGGGGCTGCTGCTGGCGGGGGTGCTGTTCGGGGTAGCCACAGGCATGAACTCACCCACCATTTACGCCTGGACGATCGACCTGAGCCACCTCGAGCACCGCGGCCGTGCCATGGCCACCATGTATATTGCGCTGGAGGCGGGCATTGGTTTGGGGGCGCTTGGTTCAGGCTGGCTCTATGCTAACCAAAGCAGCAACTTTACCCTGGTGTTCTGGGCGTCGGGTGTTTTCTCGCTGCTGGCGTTTCTGTACCTGGTGTTAGTGGTAAAGAGGGAGAAAGAAGTATAAAGTGCGGCTGCTGCTGATCAGACATTCGGCAGCCTGATCAAACTGTAAGATCATACCTGCCTGCCGCCGCTCATTCCCGGCTTGGGCTTTCCTGCTATACTTGCCGGCTGCCGGCTATTACCTGCCTGTATCATCCCTGGCGCTTAGCCTTTGCCAACAGGGGAAATTTATACTTGTACAGGCTGATTGGAACATGCTTGCACGGCTTTTTACCACATAACAGCAAGCATCTCCCTGCACAAACCAAATACCTTTGCGAAATGAGAATCCTCACATCCGGTAAATTCTTTCCTGTGCGGGTTTTACATCCGTTTGAGCCGTGTATATAGTATGAATCTCATTCTAAAGCCCCTATCCGGCAGAAAAAATTGTACTTTATTTTAGCCGTTTCTGAGGAAGCCTCGTACAAATCACCACATCACAGTTCTCTTACATCCCGTCTAAAAACAAAATACGCTTGTTATTGCTGGCATTGTTGCTTCTTTGATCAGGGCAGCGGGGGAGAGGTTTGCGTGTAGGTATAGTATCGGAATAATTAAAATTGTGTAGTATGAAGAAGTTTACTTTTAATGCCTTGGTTTGCTGTGTGTTTGGAGTCGTGCTGATGAGCTGCGATAAAACGGAAGAAACGGAAGTGGACCCGCTGGCGGCCACGCAGAGCAAAAACTTTGGCACCGACCCCTCCAGCTGCGAGATCATTGAGTTTGATGAGTATAGCCCTACGGAGGCAAGTAGGGGTGCCATCACCACGGTCTACAGCCAGAACACGCCGGTCAGAGTTGCGGCGCACTACCGCTTGAGCAATGGCGGGTACGCAGAGCAGAATACGGCGCTGCTGTTCGACACCAGCGCCCCGGACCGCAAGAACCAGCAGTTCAGAACACCAAGCCCGGCTGCCATGCGCCCCATGGGTCAGGTGCTGAGCGTGGGGAGCAGCAATGGCAAAACAACCAGCCTCTATACCAAGGGCAGCCGCATCGAGATGGACTTTTCGGCCATGGGCAGCATCAACCTCAAGGGCCTGCACGTGCTCGACATCAGCGAGGAGGAAGCTGGCTCCAGGCTGGAACTGCTGGACAAGGACGGTAACCTGCTAAAAACGATGGAGCTGCCGGTAACAGGCGCCTACGGTGCCACCCGCCTGCGCGTGGATACGCCGGGCGTGGTGAAGCTGCGCGTGGTGTTTGGCAACGAGAGCAGCCGCAGCGGCGGCGGAGCCATCGACGTGATCGAGTTCTGCCGCGAGGAAATATAAGCCAAAGGAGCAGAAGGGAAAGGGAGCCGGAGAAGGCTCCCTTTTTTTGTTGCCTACCGCGTCTGTGCGCAGGCATCACCCAACAAAACCTTCCTTTTTTTGTTGAGCTTAGAACACGAAATACCAACATACGTTCTTAAGAGGATCATGGATAACCAGTTCTTAACCACCTTATTCAAGCGCCACCACCGGGCCAAGCACCAGGTGCCGGCCTCTGCCATCTGCAACCTGGTGGAAGGGGTGCTGCAGCTGCTTTTTCCGCCGCTGGCCGATGTGCGCTTCGAAACGGTGCAGGAGCTGGAGGCGTTCAGCAGTGGCCTTAAAACGAACATGATGCGCATCTTGACAAGTATGGAGCAGGAGCTGCCCACGTCGGCTGAGGAGGTGTCGGAGCGGATGATGCAGGAACTGCCCCACATTTACGAACTGCTGCTGATGGATGCCGAGGCCATTGCCGAGGGCGACCCCGCCGCGCGAAGTATAGAGGAGGTGATCCGGACCTACCCGGGCTTTAAGGCGGTGGCCATGTACCGGATGGCGCATGCGCTTTACGAGTTGCAGGTACCGCTGCTGCCGCGCGTGCTCACCGAGTACGCCCATGCCCGCACCGGCATCGACATACATCCCGGCGCCCGGATCGGTACCCACTTCTGCATCGACCACGGCACGGGCGTGGTGATCGGGGAGACCAGCCGTATCGGCAACCACGTGAAAGTATACCAGGGCGTCACGCTCGGGGCCCTGAGCGTAGACAAGGCCATGGCCAGGATCAAACGCCACCCGACCATCGAACACCATGTGGTTATCTATGCCGGCGCTACCATCCTGGGCGGCAACACGGTGGTGGGGGCCCATAGCATCATCGGTGGTAACGTGTGGCTCACGGAGAGCGTGCCGCCCCACTCGCGTGTGTACCACCGCCCGCAGATACACGTGCGTCGTTCCGAAGAACCTGCCAACCTGATCAATTTTTCCATCTGACAAAGTATAAAGCAAAGCAAGTATGAAGATCAACACAATACTGGATTCCATTGGGGCTACCCCTCATGTGCGCATCAACAAGCTGTTTAAAGAGGATGTGGAAGTATGGATGAAGCTGGAGCGCAGCAACCCCGGCGGAAGTATAAAAGACCGCATCGCCCTGGCCATGGTGGAGGATGCCGAGCGTAAGGGCCAACTCACGAAAGGGGGCATGATTGTGGAGCCAACCTCCGGCAACACGGGCGTGGGACTGGCCATGGTGGCCGCCGTAAAAGGCTACGACATTACCCTGGTGATGCCGGAGTCGATGTCGGTGGAGCGCCGCCGCCTGATGACTGCCTACGGCGCCCGCCTGGAGCTTACGCCGCGCGAACTGGGGATGAAAGGCGCCATTGCCCGCGCACGGGAGATCCTGCAGGAGAACAGCAATGCCTGGATGCCCATGCAGTTCGACAACGAGGCCAATACCCAGGCCCACATCGACACCACCGCGCAGGAGATCCTGGAGGATTTCCCCGACGGGTTGGATTACCTGATCACCGGGGTAGGCACCGGCGGCCACATAACGGGCGTAGCCAGGGTGCTTAAAGATAAGTTTCCGAGCCTGAAGGTATACGCTGTAGAGCCCACTGCCTCGCCGGTGCTGAGCGGCGGAGAGCCAGGGTCGCACCCGCTGCAGGGCCTCGGAGCAGGGTTTATTCCTTCCATCATGGACACGACGCTGCTGGACGGTGTGGTGCAGGTGCAGCAGGATGAATCGTATGACTTTACCCGCCGCGCCGCCCGCGAAGAGGGCATTTTTATAGGTATATCATCCGGATCGGCGCTGGCGGCTGTGAATAAAAAGCTGGAAGAGGGAATCCCGGCAGGATCCAGGGTGCTAACTTTCTGCTACGACACCGGCGAGCGCTACCTGTCTGTAGAGGGATTGTTCGTGTAAGTATAAACCCAGTCGAAGTATAAAAAGGCCGGCCGCTAAAGTATACGGCCGGCCTTTTTATACTTCATACTTTAGTCGCCGGCTACCAGGGCCGTCATGCGCCAGTTGCCTTTCTTGTTTTTGTTGAAGATGGCGCGGTACCCCACCGGGCTGTGCACGTCGGAGCGGTGCAGGTAGCCCTGCAGCTGGGCATCGGCGCTCTGCACGTGCCACCACTCCTTCTGCGGCGCTCCCTCCGGGTACGATTTGCCGTAGTCTACCTTCAGGATAACCTGGTTAAGGGTACAAACGGCGGGGGCGTTCGCCACAGGCTCCTCCCGAAGTATGGCCCCCGTCCTGATCACGGCCACATGCATAAAGGCGTCTATGGAATCCGGCCAGTTGCTGTAGACGTAGGGCAGCGCGTACACCTGCCGGTTGTTTTCGACGGGATAGCCGCCACCGAGCTGCAGCAGGTGCTGCAGCAGCAGCCATACTTCCGAGCTGGGATTATCAGGTTGCCACTGCCCGGCAAAGCTGCTCCAGCCGCCGTTCTCGTCAAAGCCCGTCCTGATGTTCGGGTCCACCAGCTCCTGTAGCTGCTCTGCGTTTTGCGTCTGTACGGCCTGTTCCAGCTGCTGCAGGTACTTTACCAAGCCGGCGTCTGTGGTTGCTGTGTCGGGGGGTAGCAGCAGTGGGGCCTCTGTCTGGCAGCTGGGCAGGGGAGGCGTCTCCGGGGCTGCCGCTATGGTGTCTTGCAAGGTGTCCTGCGCTGCGGGCTGTGCTGTTATGGCGGCCGAGGTTAGTTCCGACTCCTGTTGCCTGCAGGCGCTAAGTATAAGTATGGAGATAAGGGCGATATAGATTTTTCTCATAGTTTAGAATACATAAAAGGTGCCGTTTCTGCGGTATAAGTATGGAAACGGCACCTTTTATACTTTGGTTAGGCTGGTTTATACTTCCAGCAATTCCTGAATGTCGTGGTGCATGGCCTCTCTTACCTTGTGCAGCTCGGCTGACGGAACGCAGTGGCGCAGCGCCTTGAACACGGACTGGAATGATTTGATGATGTCACTGTCGGTGATAAAGTCGTTGTTGGCGGCGAATGCGTTCTTGCTCCGGATAAAGTCTATCCACTCCTGTCCGTCGCGGATCTTTACGGGCACCTGAGCCGGGTTATACTGGTCATAGTAAATGCCCTTCCAGATAATAGGCAGCCGGGCGGCAAAATGAATCGCATCGTTAACAGGCAGCCTGTCGCGAATGGCCTGCAACACGGCCCGGAATACGCGGCCCGCCTGGTTCAGGTCTTCTGTGCCTAACTCCTCCGCCACTTTCTTAAGCAGATTGATCGCCTCGTTCTTATTCTCCTCAAAGCTAAAAGCCATAGCTACCTCCTTTTTTAGTGAAACAAGTCCTATAGGTACGGCACCGGGGTGGGGTAGTTTTAGGAAGCAAGGTATAAGCCGTGAAAGGAAGGAGATATTGAGGAGGGAGGCAGAGGTGTTAAAGTAAGGTTGAGGCTCGGCCCGGAGAGCAAAACAAAAAAGGCAACCGCTTTCGCAGTTGCCTTCTGTGGAGAATATCGGAGTCGAACCGATGACCTTCCCGAAAGCCTTCGGGACGCTATAGCCAGCGGAGCTAATTAACCATTCGATATACTTTCTGCTTTTCTTTGCTTTAACCTCGTTTTCCCTCCTTACCGCCTCGCTACGTGTAGCAAAAGGCTCAAGGTACATAAGCTGCCACGGAGCTCCAGAACCAGTGGATTTGTTTCTGCCAGAGTTATGCTGCGCGATGCGCGTATCCATGTCGCCGCAGCTACCGACATAGTAGCGGCCGGTTTTTTCGGAGCGAAGGATGTAAGTGAAGTATGGCATGGGCAAAAATAGAAAAAGGCAACCGCTTTCGCAGTTGCCTTCGTGGAGAATATCGGAGTCGAACCGATGACCTCTTGCATGCCATGCAAGCGCTCTAGCCAGCTGAGCTAATCCCCCGTTTGTGAGCACAAAAATAGCACAAATATTTTAGATGCAAAACATCTGTCAAAAAATATGTAAAAGAAAAAGGGGCAGCTACTGCTGCCCCTTTTCGTAGTGAGTACTTTATACTTCTTAGTTGAAGATGTAGCGCAGACCAACCTGCATGCTCCAGGTGCTAGATGTTCTGAAGGTATCGCGGAAAGGAGAATCAGGCAGGATCGTGTTGCCGTCATCGTCCTTCACCGTGATCATGTTGAAGGATGGAATGCCTTCAGCAGACACACTAGCCACCTTCAGCAGGCCATAGTTGTACTGAGAACCACTGTTCAGTTCTTTGTAAGTGCCCCAGTCAGAGTTGATCATGTTGCCGATGTTCTTCACGTCTACGCTCAGCTGCAATGTATTACGGTTCTCACCGATGTTTACAAACACATCCTGCAGTAATCTGGCGTCGAATCTGTGCAGCCAAGGCAGCAGGCCATTGTTACGCTCTACATAGCCGCCTCTGCTGTCCTTCAGGAATTTGTCGTTGTCAACAAATCTGTCGAATGCCTCACGCTGTTGCTGGGCTGAAAACTCAACAACACCATTTTTGTCTTTGATGTCTTTGAAGATCATCTCGGAGGAGTTGCTCGGAATGTACAGCAGGTCGTTGCTCACACCGTCTTTGTTGATGTCGCCGTTGTAAGTATAGGCAAAGCGACCTTGGTGAGCACCTTCATAGAACATCGAGAAGGTAGTGGCCAGGTGATTGGCATACTCTTTACGGTAAGAAAGGCTACCTACCACACGGTGAGGGATGGCAAACTGGGAGATACCCATCAGGAGCTCGTTCGGGTCGTTGATGGAGTAGTTGTTAGACCAGGCTGAGCCAGCGTTAGAGCCCGGGTTGCCAGTGATGTCTTTAGCATACGTATACGTATAGAACACAGAGCCAAAGAAGCCGCCTCTTGAAGGCAATGACAGACCGGCGGTCGCAGAAAGAGACTCACCTTTCTTTGTGTTTGTCAACACGATCGCGTCACCGGTTGCAGGGTTGTACTTGGTGAAGTTAACGTCCTTGCCATCGGCGTCTTTATGGTTGTTCCAGAAGTCACGCGTATCGCCAGAGTTGTTAAGCTGCCCAGGGGCTGGCTTTCTGTTCGCGTTGAACTGGTAGACTCCCTGGATATCCTTTGTGTAAAGGAAGTCAGCAATCGCTACCAGCGGAGTACCCGGGATAGCGTAGTCAGCACCTAAGCTGCTTCTCCATACTTGTGGCATTTTAAAGTCGCGGTCAACCAGTGCAAAGCTACCTGGGGCACCGGCCTTTGGAGACTTAATGAACACGTCAGACGGACCATTGTTCACCCAGTACATAGGGTCTGGGTTGAAGCGGATTACATCCAGTACATCTGCCTTAACCGGCTCTAACGTGTTCTGCAGTACGCCGGCGTTCGTTGGCATGTTTGTCAGCCATACAAATGGGATACGGCCAGAGAAGATACCGGTACCACCGCGCAGTTGCAGCGATCCGTCGCCCATTACATCGTAGTTAAAGCCAACACGTGGGGAAAGCAGCACTTTTGATTTTGGCCAGGTGCTGCTGGAGTACTGTTTCTCGTTTCCGTCCGGATCCAGCAGTACCAGGTTGTCAATAGATGGGTTGGCAGTCAGGTCGTTGAGGTAAAGCGGAAGCTCGCCACGTACACCCAGTGTAATGTCCAGTTGGTTGTTAACTGAGAACCTGTCCTGCAGGTAAAGGCCCGCTGTTGCAAAATTCACACGCGCATAGGGGTCCTGTCCTTCGTATGGGTAAGTGATGGCATAGGAAGTAGGCTTCGCGTTGTTGATAAAATCATCAACAGAAGCATAACGGTAATAAGAAGTAGCGAAACGCTGGTAGCTGTTACCGAACTTCAGCAGCTCAAAGCTGGCACCTCCTGTGATGGTGTGCTTGCCCGCCAGGTAAGTCAGGTTGTTGATGAAAGAGTAGTTGTTGTTGATCACATCGTTACCCTTTGTGAACGGCTCTGTACCAAAGCTCATGTACTGGTCGCCGCCTTCCCAGATATCAACAAGCGGGAAATCTTCTCCGTTTGCTGTACGGGTGTCCTGAATGCGGCTGTAAGTTGCCAGGAACTGGTTGGAAAGCTTGGCAGAAAGGGTGCTGTTCAACTCTGCAGTAAGCGAGCGAACCGTGTTCTCGAAGCCATAGTTGGATTTCTCGAATGCCAGGGAGCTGGAGCTCACACGGTTAGACGAAGAACGTGGGTTAGGGCCGGAGTTGCCGTTGATAACCTGATCGCTTGTGCCAACCACCTGGTTGTAACGGATGGTGAATTTGTGCTTTTCGCTGATGTTCCAGTCCAAACGTACCAGGAACTTGTTGCTCTCGTTGGCGAACTCATTGGCATAGTTCTCATAGGCACCTGGGTTATAGCTATAGTTGCTGATCAGGTGCTCACGAACTCTCTCCAGGTCAGTGGCAGTTGTTCTTGCCACGTTAGGACCAGTCAGGCCAGGGCGGGAGGCCAGCCAGGTAATGCCCGGGAAGGTCTCCTTCTCGTGCTCGTAGTTGGCAAAGAAAAACAGTTTGTTCTTAATGATCGGACCGCCTAAACGGGCACCATAGGTAACGCTTTGGTTGTCGTTTTGCTCCGGCAGCTCACGGTCACCAACCTTGGTGCCGATCATATCCTGGTTGCGGAAGAAAGTATAGACAGAACCAGAGAATTTGTTCGTGCCGCTACGCGTTACGGCGTTTACGCCAGCACCTGTAAAGCCAGACTGACGCACATCGTAAGGGGCGATGTTTACCTGAACCTCCTCGATCGCATCCAGGGAGATAGGCTGTGAGCTACCGCCTGGCAGCGCGTTGCCGCTAAGGCCAAAGGCGTTGTTGAAGTTGGCACCGTCAATCTGCACGTTGTTGAAACGTCCGTCACGACCGGCGAAACCGTTGCCGTTCGCCTGCGGCGTCAGGCGTGTGAAGTCGGTGAGGCTTCTGGAGATGGTTGGAAGCGACTCGATCTGCTGCGTGCCTACGTTTGTAGCTGCGCCTGTTTTGTTTGCATTGAAAACAGAAGAACGGTCTGCGCTTACAACAACCTCATCCAGCATGCCGCCTGACTCTGCCAAAGAAGCATTGAGTGTGTAGGGGCGGCCCAGTTGCAGTGTGATGTCAGAGTAGCTTTTAGCCTGATAGCCAATATAGCTTACTTCTACGGCATAAGGACCACCCACGCGCATGTTGGCGATGTTGAACTGGCCCTCTGTGTTGGTGGTAGCGCCATAGGTTGTACCTGACGGCTGGTGCGTTGCTCTTACAGTCGCGCCGATCAAAGCCGCACCGCTTGCATCCTTCACGGTACCATTGATGCTACTTGTTGTTACCTGGGCCTGTACCCCAGCCACGTATAACAACATGAACATTGTGGAGAGTAAGAATTTCTTTAGGAAATCCTGGTAATGTTTGGTTGTAACTCTTTGCTCCCGGCTACACCTACTGCTAAGTATAGGCTGCGGAATACTGTAAAAGTTTTTCATAAAGTGGGTTGATTGATTTTTTGACCGCAAAGGTAAGCCCTTAGGGGGGATAATTCCCAACAATGATGTTAACTAAATATTAAAAAAAGGCAGAAACTGCCTTGGTCTGATTTAAAGCCATTTTCTGACCTTACTGCATCATAATGATCACTTTGAAATAAAAAAGGCGGGAGTGATCCCGCCTTTTTGAGCTTCATTTAGAGGTGTAGTTAGTTAAACAGATACCGGAGCCCCAACTGCCCCTGCCAGCGCGAGGCAAAAGGGGCGGTGTTGTAACGCACGCTGCCGGGGTTAAAGGTGAAGGTGGGGTTGCCTGCATCGTCGAGGCCGGCAAAGCGGATGATCTCGTTGGCCTCGTTGTTGACAAAGAACTCATGGCCCCAGTCGCGGTTTAGCAGGTTGCCCACGTTAAAAATATCGAACGTTACCTGGAACGTGTGGCGGTTGTCGCCTGCCTGCAGCACAAAGTCCTGAAAAACACGCAGGTCCACCTGGTGTGTCCAGGGCATACGGGCCCCGTTTCGCTCGGCGTACCGGCCGCGTCGGTCGCTCAGGTAATCATCGTTCGAGATGAAATCGTCCAGCGCCTCCCACTGCTCTTCCGCCGAAAAGGTCAGGCCTCCGGAGGTGAAGGGTTCCAGGTTGATCTCGCTCTGGCTGCGCGGCACGTAGATCAGGTCGTTGGCGAAGTTGCCCTCGCGGTTCAGGTCCCCGTTATACAAGTACGTAAACGGCAGGCCCGACTGCCCTTCATAAAATAGCGAGATCCCGGTGGCGAACCTGTCATCGGTGCCGTACCGGAACGTATAGCCGGCGCTTCCCACTATCCGGTGGCGCACATCATAGCGGGAGTAGGAGAGTTCCGGGTCATTGGGGTTGTTGACGATCTGGTTAAACTCATAGTTGGAGAGGGCGGTGGAGTTGGTGCCACTGTTCACATCCTTCGACTTGCCGTACGTATACGCCAGGGTTGTCTTCAGGCCCTGGAAGAAATCTTTGCGCAGCTGCCCCGTGATGCTGTAGCGGGACCCCTCGTCGGTGTTATCCAGCAGGATGACGTTGGTATAGTTCTCGTTGATGCGGCGGTCGTCGGGGTACACCTCGCGGTTGTCGGGGCCGCCGGGCAGGGTGCCCGATGGCGCCACCAGGTTCAGGTCCTTGTACACCACGTCGTTCAGGGTTTTAGAGTAGATACCCTCCACAGTCAGGAAGATCTCATAGGGTAAAGTATAATCCACTGCCAGGTTGCTGCGCCATACTTGCGGAAGCTTGAACTCATCAGCGATCACGTTGATCTCAAAGGTCTGCGGAATGCTGGGATCAATGAACTCACCCACATCCTCCACGAAAGCATCCGGGTTGCGGCGGTCTATGGTGCCCAGTATGGTACCCGTGTTGATGAACTGGTTGGAGAGCCACACAAAGGGGACGCGGCCGGTGAAGATGCCGGTGCCGCCGCGAAGCTGCAGCGTGCGGTCTTCGGTGGGGGTGTAGTTAAAGCCGAAACGGGGTGCCCACATCAGCTCACCGCTCGGGGTGCGGTCGGTCGTCAGGCCGGGATAGATGCCCTGGAAGTCGTTTTCAAAGGCCAGGTTCCGCTGCGGCTTGTCCGGAAATACGGGTATGTCCAGGCGCAGCCCCAGGGTCAGCTTTAGCTGCTCCGAGAAAGTATACTCGTCCTGCACGTAAAATCCCAGTTGCATGGCGTTAAACTCGGCGTCCGGGGTAGGGTCGTTCTCCTGCAGGGAGTAGGTGGCGCGCACCCGCCGCGGATTATCGTTGAAGAAATCCTCCAGGCTGTTGAATTCCCAGCGGCCGTTGAGGTTGTTGATGAACAGGTTGCGGAACTTGAAGAACTCGTTGTGTGTGCCCAAGGTGAAGTTATGGCGGCCCAGCAGGTAGGTGAAGTTGTCCGTGAACTCGAATATGTCCTGGTCCAGCTCGTTGGCGGTGGAGGAGCGCTGCGAGCCGAACTCAAAATCGGCGATCGGGTCGAAAATGGTGATCTGCGGGAACAGCGCTCCCTGTATCTGCCGGTCCTCCCGGATGCGGGTATAGCCGATGATCAGGTTGTTGGAGAACTCGTTCGAGAAGCGGCTGTTGAGCTCCAGCACGGAGCTGTGGGTAACACTGTTAAAGCGATAGGCGTTGTTGCCGAAGCGGATAAAGTCGCTGCTGCGCGAGATGTTGTCATCAAAGGCATCCACCACGTTGTGGCGCAGGGTCAGCTGGTGCTTGTCGCTGATGTTCCAGTCCAGGCGGCCAAAGAACTTGTCGCTCTGCGTCTGGCGGTCTATCCGGCCAAAGGAGCCCACATCGTAGCCATACCTGCTCTGCACAAAATCAGCGAGCTCCTGGGCCACATCCAGCGGTATCTGCGACTCCGCCGAGCCTGGCGCAAACCGAACCGGCTCCTCAAAGCGGGTAGCGTCGTAGTTAAAGAAAAAGAACAGCTTGTCCTGCTTTATCGGGCCGCCTATCCGCACCCCGTACTGGTAGTTGCTGAACTCGTCTGCCCGTTCGCGGGGGCCCTCCACGGACTTGCCTATCGTGTTCTCGTTACGGCCGAAGCCATACACCGAGCCGGAGAACGTGTTAGTGCCGGAGCGGGTCACGGCGTTAATGCCGCCTCCCGTAAAGTTGCCGAGTTTCACGTCGTAAGGGGCTACCACTACCTGTATCTCCTGTATGGCGTCCAGCGAGATGGGCTGTGTGCCCGCCAGGCCGCCCGGGGTGCCGCTGCTTGACAGGCCAAACACGTCGTTGTTCACGGCCCCGTCGATGGTGATGTTGTTGTAGCGGTTGTTGGAGCCGGCGATGGAGTTACCCGAGGCCTGTGGGGTGAGGCGCGTGAAGTCCTGGAGGCTGCGGCTAAGGGTGGGCAGGTTCTCGATCTGCTCCCGCGTCACGTTGGTGGCGGCGCCGGTGCGGTTCTGGTTGAACACATCGTCCTGTTCGCCCACGATCTCCACTTCCCCCAGCTGCCTGGCGCTCTCCACAAGCTCAAAGTCTACGCGCGCCGTCTGGCCAAGCGAGAGCGTCACGTTCTCCGCCCGCTGCTCCTGGTAGCCGATGTATGAGGTGGTAACGGTATAGGGGCCGCCGACGCGCATGTTCTGGATATTATAATAGCCATCCGTGTTGGTGCCAGCTACATATTGCGTGTTGGTGGGGGTATGTACAGCTATAACAGTTGCACCAGGCAGTGCCATGCCGCTCTGGTCCCGCACTACCCCGTTCATGGCGGCGGTGGTGGTGCCCTGTGCCCCTACAGGCTGTGCCTGCAGTAAGCAGAAGCAGCAAATTATCAGTAATTTGTAAAAAAGTCCCATAATGCCTAATAACTAATTGAACAACAATTGATTGCTTTAGCTATTAAGTACGGATACTTTATACTTTATAATGTTATTTTATTATACAAAATATAAATCGTTATATAAGTATAAAGTATTTCGCTTTCCATTTGGGATTAGAAAACCGGCGGCCGAACAGCCTTGATGAAGATCTTCTGGTAGTGGGGGGAGTATAGGTTGTTCTCTATAACGCCCAGGGAGGTGGAAGCGTGGATAAACCGCACGTCCTCCGGGCTGTTCACCTCCGTTACCATGCCCACATGTGTAATGTTGCGCTTGCTGGTCCCGAAAAATACCAGGTCCCCTTCGCGCAGGTCCTTCGTCTTTACCTCGGAGCCATAGCGGCTTTGCTCTTCAGAGGTGCGGGGCAGGGCCACGTCTATACTTTGGAACGAGGTGCACAGCAGGCCGGAGCAGTCCATGCCCACGCGGGTAGTGCCGCCCCAGCGGTAAGGTACACCCGTGTAAGAGCGCGCTGCTTCTATCACAGTGGCCACATCGCTGTCCAGGTTGCGGTTGGGTACGCGTGTGCGGCTGGTGCGGTCTTTGGAGGTGCCGGTAGTGGCGCCCGCATACTTCCCGCCCTGGCGGCCCGCTCTCTTTTTGGCGCGTTTCTCGGCGGCAATCTCACGGGCAGACCTGTATTCCTCCCCGCGCTTGCTGAAGGCAGGCTGCGACGACTGGCAGGAAGCCAGCAGCAGCAGGAAAAAGATAAAAAGGGCAGAAGTAGTAAAAAGAGATTTCAAAGTGTATTTTGCAAGCAAGTATAACAACATATATTCCACTGGCTAAATTAAGAATTAGTCCAGCCTTTTTAAAATGAAATTTAATCCGATCACACCAGAAGCTGTTGCGGCATTCGCGGAGATAGTTGGCCAGGAGCACGTGCTGCTGCCTGCGGCCGCTGAAGCCATGCTGCGCTACACCCACGACGAAACCGAAGACCTGCGCTATGAGCCGGAGGTGGTGCTTAAACCTGCTAACGCCGCCGAGATCAGCCGTATTATGCAGTACTGCAACGAAAACTACATCCCGGTTACGCCGCGTGGCGCCGGAACGGGCCTGAGTGGTGGGGCACTTGCCGTGCATAAGGGCGTTATACTTTCCACGGAGCGCCTGAACCGGATCATCAGCATAGACGAGCGGAACCTGCAGGCCACAGTGGAGCCGGGCGTAATCACGCAGGTGTTTCAGGAGGCCGTGATCGAGCGCGGGCTGTTTTACCCGCCAGATCCCTCCAGCCGGGGCAGCTGCTTCCTGGGCGGCAACCTGAGCGAGAGCAGCGGCGGACCGAGGGCCGTGAAGTATGGCGTGACCAAGGACTATGTGCTGAACATGGAGGTGGTGCTGCCTACCGGCGAGGTGACCTGGACCGGTGCCAACGTGCTGAAGAACGCCACCGGCTATAACCTTACCCAACTGATGGTGGGCAGCGAGGGCACGCTCGGCATCATTACCAAAATCGTTTTCAAGCTTATCCCGCACCCGCCGCAGAACCTGGTGATGCTGGTGCCCTTCCGCAAGGAGGAGGAGGCCTGCGAAGCCGTGTCCCAGATTTTTATGGCGGGCATCGTGCCCTCTGCGATGGAGTTTATGGAGCGCGATGCCATTGAGTGGACCAGCCGCTACCTGAGCCTGGACGTAGCCATGGCGGCTGACGAGCAGGCGCACCTGCTTATTGAGCTGGACGGCAACGACATGGACCTGCTGTTTAAGGACGCGGAACGCGTGTACGAGGTGCTGGAGCGGTTTGATGTGGGCGAGATTCTGGTGGCGGACACTGAAAAGCAAAAGGAGGACCTCTGGCGCCTGCGCCGTAGTGTGGGCCATGCCGTTAAGAGCAACTCCATCTATAAGGAGGAGGACACCGTGGTGCCACGCGCCGAGCTGCCCGTGCTGCTGCGCGGCGTAAAGGAGATTGGCGCCAGGTATAACTTTAAGTCAGTATGCTACGGCCACGCCGGCGACGGTAACCTGCACATCAACATCGTGAAGGGCGACATGAGCGACGAGGACTGGAACAACAGGCTTCCCGAAGGTATAAAAGAGATATTCAGGCTGTGCGTGGAGCTGGGCGGCACCATCTCCGGGGAGCACGGCATCGGGCTGGTGCAGCGCAAGTACATCGACATCGCCCTGAACGAGGTGCAACTGCGCCTCATGCGCGGCATCAAGGAGCTGTTCGACCCACGCGGCATCCTTAACCCGGGCAAGATCTTCTAAACCATACTTTGTAAGTATAAAAAGGAACAGGCGCAGTCTTTAAAAAGCTGCGCCTGTTTTATATAGTAAGTTCGTGTTGTTTCGGAAATGGAAGGGCGTGTTATGCTCTGCGTCGGCCTTTGGTGGGCTTAGGCCCCTCGGCTAGGTCTTTATACTTGGTTTGGGCCAGTTTGCTGTCCAGGCCGCGCAGGTTCTGCCACGACTGCATCAGGTTAGAGTGCGACTCGTTTAAGGGAGCCTGTTGATGGGTGTTCTGGGTTGGGTTTGTGTTTTGTGGGACTCTCATAGCGTATAATTTGTCTTGTGATTGGGATTCCTGTTCCGATGATGAGCCATGGGCTCTGAATATTGCTTCATCTTTAGAGGTGTCTGTCTTCATTTTCTATTAGGTATTAATTGGTTGTTCATCTATCACTTCTTGTTTCTTCTGCTCTTCTTTTATAAAATTACTGACATAGGCCGCGATTTCCTCCGCGTTCTCCTCCTGTAGAAAGTGCCCGCCATCCTCAAAGGGAATTACGTAGCACTCATGGAAGAATTTCCTCCAGCGCTGCAGCGCCTCAATCTTTATCAGCTTGTCCCGCTCGCCCCAAAGTATGAGGGTGGGGATGCTCTGGATCTTCTTCCGCTCCTTCCACAGCTCTTCGTACCATTTGCTGGCGCCCACCAGCTCGCGGGCACAGGCCAGGTTGCGTACCGGCTCCTCCGGCTCTCCCAGGCCCTTTATGTATTGTTTCTTTATTGGCTCAGGAAGATCATCCTCGTCCTTGAACAGCTCATGTATGAGCACATTGGTGGAGACGTTTAACTTGGAGTGGAGAAACTTGCCCAGCGGGCCGACCAGGTATTTACTGGCTTTGGTGAAGGTCTGGTGCTTGGACAGGGACCACGTCCAGGAGTTCAGCATCACCACGCCGCGCACGTTTTCGGGGTATCTGATAGCGTAGGCCAGCCCGATAGGCGCCCCAAAGTCGTGCACCAGCAAGGTGATGTCCTTCAGCTGGAGGTGCTCCATCAGCTGCACGAAGTTTATGGCATGTGCGCGCGGCTTGTAGCTCCAGTCCTTGGGCTTATCCGACAGGCCAAAGCCGATCATGTCGAGGGCAATGCAGCGGTGGTTCTTGCGCAGTATCTTGATCAGGTTGCGGTACATGAACGACCACGAAGGGGTGCCGTGTATCATCACGATAGCAGGTCCCTCGCCTTCGTCGATGTAATGCATCCTGCCTGCTTCCAGCTCTATATATTGAGATTTGAAGGGGTATTCCTTCTTATCCAGCCAATCCGGTTTCATAGCTCTTAGGGTGATTGTTACTAACCTATACTTCTAAATAGGGGGCAGGTTGTTTCTTAACTCAAAAAAGAGATGCCTTCGGAAGTATTTTCAAATAGCCCTGGCAGAAGCGGGTAGTTCCTGTGGATAAAGTATAATTTTGGCCATACTTCCCTTTTGGGCAGCAGCAAAGGCAGGTTTTTTTATAGTATAAACCCGCTGCTTCGGTCAGTCAAAACTTTTAAAGAGCGTTATCTTCTGATTATTATATACTTATACTTGGATGAACCTTGTTGGCGCCGCCGGAATGCCATAAATAGCTGTGTTACAGCAAACATTTATACTTTGCAACACGTAATTTGTGCGAGTTGAAACTGTTGCAGACGTCGTACTATAACATGTGTTCTCTGTCCGATTGAATGCGGCGGGGCTGAAGAGTGCGCTAGGATAGGGGATGGGGAGGCCATAACATGCCGGAAAAGTATAATCCAGTCATTTGCCTTAGCGTACTGTCTTACGTCCTTCCGCCTTGGCTTCCGTTGGAGTAGAGGTGGCGTTTATGCTGTATGATTTGTGCTGCACCGGGATTTTTCTGAACTTGCATAGTTTACCGGGGCTGAGCGCTGCCGCCGGTTTTATTTGATTTATAACCATACCATATAAACTTTCGGAGAGACTCCCGCACGGAGCCTTACGATATTTAACTGAATTTTTAGCCTTTATAGCATTTACCTATGAGAATAGCAGTAGTTGGCACGGGATACGTGGGCCTGGTGACGGGCACGTGCTTTGCCGAGGTGGGCATCGACGTGACCTGCATCGACATTGACCAGAAGAAGATCGAGAACCTGAAGAAGGGCATCCTGCCTATCTACGAGCCAGGGCTGGAGGAGATGGTGATGCGCAACGCGCAGAAGGAGCGGCTCTCCTTCTCCACCGACCTGGCCTCCTCTATTCAGGGCTGCGGCTGCGAGGCCGCCTTCATCGCCGTGGGCACGCCCCCGGGCGAGGACGGCTCGGCCGACCTGAAGTACGTGCTGGCGGTGGCCCGCGAGATCGGCCGCCACATGACCGACTACCTGGTGGTGGTGACCAAGAGCACCGTGCCGGTGGGCACGGCCCAGAAGGTGCGCCAGGCCATCGAGGAGGAACTTGAGGCCCGCGGCGAGCAGATTCCCTTCGACGTAGCCTCCAACCCGGAGTTTCTCAAGGAGGGCGCCGCCATCGAGGACTTCCTCAAGCCGGACCGCATTGTGGTGGGCGTGGCCTCGGAGCGTGCCGAGAAGGTGATGAAGAAGCTCTACAAGCCTTTCCTGATGAACGGCCACCCGCTCATCTTCATGGACATCCCCTCGGCGGAGATGACCAAGTACGCGGCCAACGCCATGCTGGCCACCAAGATCTCGTTCATGAACGACATCGCCAACCTGTGCGAGATCATGGGCGCCGACGTGAACATGGTCCGCAAGGGCATCGGCTCGGACGCCCGCATCGGCAACAAGTTCATCTACCCGGGCATTGGCTACGGGGGAAGCTGCTTTCCCAAGGACGTGAAGGCGCTGATCCGCACGGCCGCCGAGAACGGCTACCAGATGCGCGTGCTGCAGAGCGTGGAGGAGGTGAACGAGAACCAGAAGTCGGTGCTCTACAACAAGATCCACAACCACTTCGCAGGAGACCTGTCTGGCAAGACCTTCGCCGTGTGGGGCCTCTCCTTCAAGCCTAAGACAGACGATATGCGCGAGGCGCCCTCGCTGGTGATCATCCAGAAGCTGCTGGAGCAGGGCGCGCGGGTGCGGGCCTACGACCCGGTGGCCATGCAGGAGGCCCGCCACACGCTGGGCGACTCGATCGAGTACGGCAAGGACGAGTACGAGGCGCTCATCGACGCCGACGCGCTGCTGCTGGTGACCGAGTGGCCTGAGTTCCGCTCGCCCAACTTCGCTGTGGTCAGCAAGCTGATGAAGGACAAGGTCATCTTCGACGGGCGCAACATCTACGACCCGTGCGAGATGCGTGAGAAGGGCTTCACCTATTACGGCATCGGCGTCAAGCAGCAGGTGCCCCTACTAAACCCAACCGTTTAACCCAAGCAATGACCAAGAAAAGAGTACTTATAACCGGAGGGGCCGGCTTCCTCGGCTCCCACCTCTGCGACAGGTTCATCCGGGAGGGCTACCACGTGATCGCGATGGACAACCTGATCACGGGGAGCCTGGAGAACATCGAGCACCTGTTCAAGCTGGAGCATTTCGAGTTTTACCACCACGACGTGTCGAAGTTCGTGCACGTGCCGGGGCATTTGGATTACATCCTGCACTTCGCCTCGCCGGCCAGCCCGATCGATTACCTCAAGATCCCGATCCAGACGCTGAAGGTGGGCTCGCTGGGCACGCACAACCTGCTGGGCCTGGCCAAGGCCAAGAATGCACGCATGCTCATCGCCTCCACCTCCGAGGTGTACGGCGACCCGCTGGTGCACCCGCAGCAGGAGGATTACTGGGGCAACGTGAACCCGGTTGGCCCGCGCGGCTGCTACGATGAGGCCAAGCGCTTCCAGGAGGCCATGACCATGGCTTACCACATGCACCACGGGCTGGAGACGCGCATCGTGCGCATCTTTAACACCTACGGACCGCGGATGCGCCTCGACGACGGCCGCGTATTGCCTGCCTTCTTGAGCCAGGCGCTGCGCGGGGAGCCGCTGAGCATCTTCGGCGACGGCAGCCAGACGCGCTCCTTCTGCTACGTGGACGACCTGGTGGAGGGCATTTACCGCCTGCTGCTGAGCGACTACCACCTGCCGGTGAACGTGGGCAACCCGTCGGAGATCACCATCCGCGAGTTTGCTGAGGAGATCTGCCGCCTGACGGGCGTGGAGCTGAAGGTGGAGTACCAGCCCCTGCCCACCGACGACCCGCAGAAGCGCCAGCCAGACATCACGCTGGCCAAACAGGTGCTGGGCTGGGAGCCCCAGGTAGACCGCGCCGAGGGTTTGGAGCGCACGCTGGAGTACTTCAGGGAGAAGATACTGAAGCCGGCCGAGCAGACTGCCTAGCCAATGTACAAAGTATAAAAAGAGGGGCTGTCGGAATATCCGACAGCCCCTCTTTTTATACTTTGCGGCTTACGAAAATCTAGATTTTCTTGTTCTCCTTCAGGAATTTCCTTGCCTCTTTAAAGTTGGCAGATTTCTTATCGCTAGCTTTCAGCACAACGGCGTAATAGTTATTGGCCGCTACCTTGTCTTTCTGCTGCTTGGCGATGCGGGCCAGGTTGAGGTAGGAGTTCACGAAATAACCCGAGTCGCGCTCGTTTGTCATCTCAGCAAACATGATCGTGTTCTTATAGTGGCTTTTGGCCTTTTCGAAATCGCGGTACTTGTGCTGGTTGATATAGCCCAGGATGTAGGAGGCGTAGCGGCCGCTCACCGACTCGTAGCCCGGCATTTTCTGCTCCAGCTTGCTCAGTATCTCCTCCGACACGCGCTCAGCCTTGGTGAAATGGCCGTTCACAAACAGTAGGCGGGCGTAGAAGCGCTGGAAGTAGGCATTGTCAGGGTATTTCAGAGCCAGGTCTTCCGACACCTCCAGAGCTTCCTGCATCTTCTTCTCCTCATTGGCCAAGATCTTCATCAGGAAGAGCTTAGACTCGGTGCCGGTGTAGAAACCCGTTTTGGATACGTAGGACAGCTGCTTCAGACCTAGTCGCTTATCGCCGTTCGGGAAGAAAACGAGCACAGGGCGCAGCATGGGGTAGTTCTCCGGAATCCAGACAGCGTAGTAGTTAAAAAGCGCCTCGCCGAAGAGGAACTCAGGGCTCAGGCCGTTGCCGGCCTTGGCTTTCTCCAGGAAGTCGAGGGAGCGCTTGCTGGCTACCGTGGCCTTGCGCCAGTTGCTGCGCTCGGAGTGCAGCCGCGCGGAGAAACCGTAGGACGCCGCCAGGAAAAAAGCCGCTTCTACGTTACTTTCATCCTTCTCATACATGGCCTCCGCCTTCTGAATCGTCGTATCCATGTAGGCAAAGAAGATATCATCATACTTTAGGGTCTGGATATTGGTCGGTACGATCTTCCACCACTGGCTCAGGCCCATCAGGAAGTATGGCAGCGGGTGCTCGGGGTAGCGGCGGCGGATGGACTTAAACTGTTTCTCGGCACGCTCATACTTGAAGTTGTACATGTTATCCACGGCACCCTCCAGTTCGTACTGCACGTCTTTGTTCAGCAGCAGCATGCCCTTTACCTTCGCTGCTGTCGGCAGCACCTCTACCTCGGTCATGGTAACCTGGCGCATAGCCGAGGAGTCAGTAGCCTGTTGCGCGACTGCTAAAAGTGGGAAAAAGAGCGTGAAGATGGCGGAGATTAAGTTCTTCATGAAGGCCAAAAATTGTAAGTTTGTTCGAGCCTGTTGTTGGATTGGCTTTGCTAATTATAAAAGTACAACAAATCTGCTTACTATGAATTCCATAAAGGTAAAATAAAATATGAAACTTCTTGAATCCCTCTGCCGCATACACGCACCATCCGGTAACGAGCAGAAACTTACAGCATTTCTTCTGGAATACATCAACGCGCACCAAACTAACTGGAAACGGCAGCCCGTTGTGCTGCATGGCGAGGGGTTTCAGGACTGCATCGTGCTGGTGTTCGGCAAGCCCAGGAGTGCAATTTTTGCCCATATGGATTCGATCGGTTTCACGGTGCGCTATGGCAGGCAATTGGTGAGAATTGGCGGGCCGGATCTGGAAACGGGCTATACTTTGGTAGGGGAGGATGCGCAGGGGAAAATCGAGTGCACCCTAACCTATGACGAGGAGGCGCATGAACTGAGCTACGAGTACGAGCGTGAGCTGGAAAGAGGCACAGAACTGGTGTTTAAGTGTGATTTCAGGGAGACGGAGGAGACGGTGCAGAGCTGCTACCTGGACAACCGCCTGGGCGTTTGGTCGGCGCTGCAGGTGGCGGAGACCATGGAAAACGGCATCATTGCCTTCTGCTGCTGGGAGGAGCACGGCGGCGGCTCGGTGGCGTACCTGGCCCGCTACCTCCACGAGCAGTACGGCGTTACGCAGGGCTTGATCTCGGACATTACCTGGGTGACCGAGGGCGTACATGCCGGAAAGGGTGTGGTGATCTCGATGCGCGACAGCCTGATTCCGCGCCGCTCCTACGTGCAGCGCATCATTAATATTGCTAAAGAGGCCGGCGTGCCGTATCAACTAGAGGTGGAGGGGACAGGCGGCAGCGACGCCAAGGAACTGCAGCGCAGCGCCCATCCCTGGGACTGGTGCTTTGTAGGGGCTCCTGAGGACAATGTGCACACGCCCAACGAGATCGTGCACAAGAAGGACATCGAAAGTATGGTAGCCTTATACAGGGTGCTGATGGAGAAGCTGTAAGTATAGAGCTCTATACTTCTCTGGCGCAAGCGTCCGCTTGTGCCTCTTTATACTTTGGCCATGCTTTTATACTAGCTGTTCCGGACATCCTTGTTCGGAACCCCCGCTGCTGCGGACTTCCAAGTCCGCGTAAGCCATACTTTTATACTTCAGCTATACTTCCATAGCCACCGCTTCCTTCCACTTTAACCAAGCTATACTTTCTAGCTGCCGTTCATCCTTAGTCTTACAAGCGTCTCGCTTCATTTTATACTTTGGCTCCCTCAGGGCCGGGAGGCCTCGCCTTTGGGCATCGCGCTGGGAGCTTTTCCTGCCCTCGTACCTCGGGCTGCCTCACTATCGTTCGTCACCGGAAAAACTCGCATAGGCGCTCAACCCAAAGGTTGGGATCAGATTCGATAGCTGCTGCTGACGGAGCTTCAACCGAGCACCCTCCCCTGTTTTTAGGGGAGGGTTGGGGAGGGGTTATACTTTGGCAGGGGTGGTTGGACCCGGTAAAGCTTTAGATGCCCGCGGGACCTCCGGACACCGAGAGGTCATTAGATCATAGCGCTATGTTTTCACTTCTTTATTCAAAGTGTAGATCCTGCTTTCTTTGTCCGGCCTTACAACCTTAAGGCGCATCTTAACCGGCCCGCTTGAATCGATGTTGCAACTTGCTAAAGTATAGAAGTATAGATGAAATTTGCTTCGGCAGGAAAGGGTAGGGGATATTTGGAAAAGTCTACGGAATCGCTTTTCTTTAATAACTATATAGAAATATCCTTTTAACCTCTAATCTAACTGAATGGAACCGATTCTTTACGCAATTCCTGGCCTTGGAGTGGCAGCCCTGATCTACACCTTTATCAGGTCGGCCTGGGTGACGAAGCAGCCGAGTGGCAATGAGCGCATGACAGAGATTGCACGCCACATCGCCGACGGCGCCATGGCCTTTCTGAAAGCCGAGTATAAAGTACTTACCTATTTTGTGATCATCGCTTCCGTGTTCCTGTTTTACCTGGGCTACACCGGCGAGAAATCGCACCCGCTTATTGTGGCTGCCTTTATCATGGGTGCCATTTTCTCGGCCCTGGCCGGCTTTATCGGCATGCGGATTGCCACCAAGGCCAATGTGCGTACCGCTGAGGCGGCCCGTACCAGCTTGTCAAAAGCCTTGGATGTGTCGTTTGCCGGCGGCTCGGTAATGGGGATGGGCGTAGCCGGCCTGGCCGTGCTGGGCCTGGGCTCGCTGTTCATACTTTTCTACTACCTGTTTGTGCAGAGCCAGGGCGCCGACGTGAACGGGGTGCAGATGGAGATCGCCCTGGAGGTACTGATGGGCTTCTCGCTGGGTGCGGAAAGTATCGCGCTGTTTGCCCGTGTGGGCGGCGGTATCTACACCAAGGCCGCAGACGTGGGCGCTGACCTGGTAGGCAAGGTAGAGGCCGGCATTCCGGAAGACGACCCGCGCAACCCTGCCACTATTGCCGATAACGTAGGCGACAACGTGGGCGACGTAGCCGGGATGGGGGCAGACCTGTTCGGCTCCTACGTGGCTACTATTCTGGCCACGATGGTGCTGGGACGGGAAGTGATCGCAGACGATAATTTTGGCGGGCTCTCCCCGGTTATACTTCCCATGCTCATTGCGGGCCTGGGTATTGTCTTCTCGCTGATAGGTATGCTGTTTGTGCGCGTGAAAGAAGGTGGCGACGTGCAGGCGGCCCTGAACCGCGGCAACTGGATTTCGGTTATACTTACTGCCGTTGTCGCTTACTTCGTGATCCACTGGCTGCTGCCAGAGCAAATGAATTTGCGCAACTTCGACTTCTCGGCAAACGACGTATTTATCGCCGTGATCGTGGGCCTGGTGGTAGGTACGCTGATGAGTATCATCACGGAGTACTACACGGCCATGGGCAAAAAGCCCGTTAACTCCATTGTGCAGCAATCCTCCACCGGCCATGCTACCAACATTATTGCGGGCCTGGCCGTGGGCATGCACTCTACAGTGCTGCCGATTATTGTGCTGGCGGCGGGCATTGTGCTTTCCTACGCGGCGGCCGGCCTGTATGGCGTGGCCATTGCGGCGGCGGGCATGATGGCTACCACGGCCATGCAGCTGGCTATCGATGCTTTCGGGCCGATTGCCGATAACGCCGGTGGTATAGCCGAGATGAGCGAGCTGCCGAAAGAAGTGCGCGGTCGCACCGACATTCTGGATGCCGTGGGCAACACCACCGCTGCTACCGGTAAAGGCTTTGCCATTGCCTCTGCCGCGCTTACCTCGCTGGCCCTTTTTGCCGCCTTCGTGGGCATTGCCGGCATCGATAGTATAGACCTGTACAAAGCGCCGGTGCTGGCCGGTTTGTTTATTGGCGCCATGATTCCGTTTATCTTCTCAGCCCTGGCTATTGCGGCGGTGGGCCGTGCGGCCATGGCCATGGTGCATGAGGTGCGCCGTCAGTTCCGCGAGATTCCGGGCATAATGGAGGGCACGGGCAAGCCGGAGTATGAAAAGTGTGTGGCCATCTCCACACAGGCGGCTATCCGGGAGATGATGCTGCCAGGCGCCATAGCCTTGCTGGTGCCGATCATCATCGGCTTTGGCTTCCGCGATGTGTTCCCTGATACTTCCTCTGCCGAGGTGCTGGGCGGTACGCTGGCCGGGGTAACCGTGTCAGGCGTATTGATGGCCATGTTCCAGTCGAACGCCGGTGGTGCCTGGGATAACGCCAAGAAATCCTTTGAGAAGGGTGTGATGATCAACGGGGTGATGGAGTACAAGGGCTCTGAGCCGCATAAGGCCTCCGTTACGGGCGATACCGTGGGCGATCCGTTCAAGGACACCTCTGGCCCAAGTATGAACATCCTCATCAAGCTTATGTCGATCGTGTCGCTGGTGATTGCGCCACACATTGCCCTGGAGCAGGAGCCCCCGATCCCGGAGGCGCCGATCGAGCTTGACAGGATCAACCTGAACCAGGAGCAGCTGACGCCCGCCACGACAAGTATAAACGAGCAGAATACGGTAACGCTAACGCTGGCAGGCACGGCAAAATAGCCTTCGCCGTTAAAAATGAAGATAAGCCCGGCTCCAGGTTGGGCTTATCTTTTATTTTATACTTACCTTTGTTCAGGATCAAGCCAATAGTACATGGACCCGCGCAAGATTAAGATTCACGATTGTGAGTTCAGCACCTACATCTGTGAGGAGGAGATTATAGCCCGCATTACCATGCTGGCCGAGCAGCTGGACAAGGACTACGACGGCAAGCAGCCGCTGTTCCTGGCCGTGCTGAACGGCTCTTTTATGTTCGCTTCCGATTTGCTGAAGCGCGTTTCCATCCCCTGCGAGGTGGCGTTTATCCGCTTGGCCAGCTACCAGGACATGCAGAGCACGGGGAAGGTAAAGGAGGTGCTGGGCCTGACCGAGGACGTACAGCACCGCCACGTGGTGGTGCTTGAGGATATCGTGGACACCGGCCACACGGTGCACGGCCTGTTGCAGCAACTCAGGGAGCGCGGCCCGGCCTCGGTGGAGGTGGCTACCCTGCTCATGAAACCGGACTGCCTGCAGCACCCGCTGGACGTGAAATACGTGGCGCGGTCAATTCCCAATGACTTTGTCGTGGGCTATGGCCTGGACTATAACGGCCTGGGGCGGAACCTGCGCGACATATACAAGATCGTATCGTAACCCTGCCTTACCGGTAGCGTTAGCAGGCTTCTGAGCCAGGGGGCACGGGCGCTTGCCAACCCTCATAAAATCAGAAAGTACAGAGAATTTATACTTATATTTGCTTTTTAATTTAGCGATAAGATATGCTTAACATTGTTTTGTTTGGCCCTCCAGGTGCTGGTAAAGGTACCCAAAGTCAAAAACTGTTAGATAAATACAACCTCATTCACCTTTCTACCGGCGATTTGCTGCGCTCTGAGATCGCTGCCGGTACAGCCCTCGGCCTGGAAGCAAAAAAGCTGATGGACAACGGCCTGCTGGTGCCCGACGAAGTGGTGATCGGCATGATCGAGAACAAGGTGAAGGAGAACCGACAGGCGGCAGGCTTCATCTTCGACGGCTTCCCGCGCACGGTGCCACAGGCACAGGGGCTGGACAAGCTGCTGCAGGACAACGACACGGAGATTTCTGCCATGATCGCCCTGCGTGTGGACGATGAGGAGCTGACAAAGCGCCTGTTGCTGCGCGGTCAGACATCCGGGCGCCCTGACGACCAGAACGAAGAGCTGATCCGCAAGCGCGTGCAGGAGTACAACACCAAAACAAGACCAGTGGCCGACTATTATGCCGGGCAGGGGAAATACTATGCAGTGGATGGCATCGGCGAGATAGAGGATATCTTTAAAGCCCTGTGCCAGCACATTGATGCATTGAAGGAAAAGCAGGAAGAGAATAAATAAGCTAAAAGCTTAACAGGATTTGGCATCAAGCAACTTCATAGACTACGTTAAGGTCTGCTCACGCTCCGGGCATGGTGGCGGAGGTTCCGCGCACTTGCATCGGGATAAAAAAACGGCGAAAGGTGGCCCCGACGGGGGCGACGGAGGCCGTGGCGGACACGTTATACTTCGCGGCAACGCCCAGCTCTGGACGCTGCTGCACCTGCAATACCGCAAGCACGTTATCGCCGAGAATGGCCTGAACGGTGGCCCAAGCCACTCCTCCGGGGCGCAAGGCAAGGATGAGGTGCTGGAAGTTCCGCTCGGTACCATCGCCCGAAACGTTGAAACCGGCGAGGTGATGTGCGAGATAACCGAAGACGGGCAGGAAATCATACTTACGCCCGGCGGCCGCGGCGGCCTGGGCAACGCGCACTTTAAATCCCCTACCAACCAGACGCCGCGCTACGCGCAGCCAGGCGAGCCGGGGATAGAGGAGTGGGTGGTGCTGGAGCTGAAGCTGCTGGCCGACGTAGGCTTGGTGGGTTTCCCGAATGCGGGCAAGTCCACGCTGCTGTCGGTGGTGTCGGCGGCTAAACCGAAGATTGCCAACTACGCCTTTACCACGCTGGAGCCCAACCTGGGCGTGGTGGCCTACCGCGACTACAAGTCCTTTGTGATGGCCGACATTCCGGGCATTATTGAGGGAGCCTCGGAAGGCAAGGGCCTCGGCCTGCGCTTTTTGCGCCACATCGAGCGGAACTCCATGCTGCTGTTTATGGTTTCATGTGAGAGCGCCGACATAGCCGAGGAGTACAACGTGCTGCTCAGCGAGCTGGAGAAGTTTAACCCGGAGCTGCTGGATAAGAAGCGCATACTTGCCATCACCAAGTCCGACATGCTGGACGAGGAACTGGAAGAGGAAATGCGCCAAACCCTGCCAGCGGGGCTGCAGACGGTTTTCATCTCAAGCATCACGGGCAAGAATATCACCCAACTGAAAGACCTGATCTGGGAGGCGCTCAACAGCTAAAGCATACCCCGGTAAAAGTATAAAAACCAGGATCGGTAGAGGCTGCAAAGCTTGCTACCGATTTTTTTTAATGAGCGAATTTTGAATGAGTGGATCAGTGAATGTATCTCTTTTTTATCATCCTGTTAAGGATCTTGGTTAAAGGGAGGTTAAGCAGAAGCTAAAAGTATAAGCTATAGTACTTACACTCAATCGCTCATTCACAATTAAATAATGCCAACTTGGCACAGACAGGGGTTTGGCAAGACAATTGACAAGATAGTATAGACACATCAACTTAACTTTTTTAAGGCATTATGTCAGAGAAAGATATTAAAAAGGAGCAGGAAAAAGAGGAGTTGCAGGAAAACACTGCCAATGCAACCGCCGATGAGAAACTGAACCAGGTGGACGAAACAGCTAATGACACTTCTGCTGCCGAGACGCAGGAAGACAAGACCGCCGCTGAACTGGCAGAAATGAAGGACAAGTTTGTGCGCCTGATGGCGGAGTTCGAGAATTTCCGCCGCCGTACGGCCAAGGAGCGCCTGGAGCTGACCAAAACGGCCTCTGAGGACGTGATGACCGAACTGCTGCCGGTGCTGGACGACATGGAGCGCGCGCGCCAGGCCATGGAGGAGAGCAAGAACCTGGATACGATGCTGCAGGGCCTGGAACTGGTGTTCCACAAGCTCAAGCTCGTAACACTGCAGAAGGGGCTGAAGGCGATGGAGACAAAGGCAGGCGACGACTTCGACAGCGATTTCCATGAGGCGGTAACGCAGACTCCGGCTCCGTCAGAAGAGTTGAAAGGCAAGATTGTAGATATCATAGAAAAAGGATATACCCTAAACGAGAAGGTGATCCGTTTTGCAAAAGTAGTAATAGGAGCGTAAGCCATGGCTAAGAGAGATTATTATGAGGTTTTGGGGGTAAGCAGAGGCGCCGCACAGGAAGAGATAAAGAAGGCTTACCGCAAAATCGCCATCAAATTCCACCCCGACAAGAACCCCGACGACCCCACTGCCGAAGACAAGTTTAAGGAGGCGGCAGAGGCCTACGAGGTGCTGAGCGACCAGCAGAAGCGCCAGCGTTACGACCAGTTCGGCCACCAGGGCATGAACGGCGGCTTCGGCGGCGGTGGTATGAACATGGATGATATCTTCTCGCAGTTCGGCGACATATTCGGCGGCGGCGGCTTTGAGAGCTTCTTCGGAGGTGCCGGTCGCTCAGGCGGCGGACGCCGCCAGCGCAAGGGTTCCAACCTGCGCATCAAGCTTAAACTTAACCTGGAGGAGATTGCCAACGGCGTAGAGAAAAAGATCAAGGTAAAACGCTACGTAGCCTGTGCCACCTGCGGGGGCAACGGCGCCAAGAACGGCACCGACATGCAGACCTGCGGCACGTGCCAGGGCTCCGGACAGGTACGCAAGGTGGTTAACACCATGCTGGGCCAGATGGTATCCACAGCAACCTGCCCTACCTGTAACGGCGAGGGGCGCATTGTAACCAACAACTGTACCGCCTGCCACGGAAGCGGCAGGGAACTTCAGGAAGAGGTGATCTCGATAAACGTGCCGGGCGGCGTGATGGACGGCATGCAGCTGAGCATGAGCGGCAAGGGCAACGTGCCGGAGCGCGGTGGCGTGCCGGGCGATCTGCTGATCCAGATTGAGGAGGAGCCGCACCCAACCCTGAAGCGCGAAGGCAACAACATCATTTTTGAGCAGTACATCAGCTTTGTAGATGCGGCCCTGGGCGCTGAGGTGGAGGTCCCGACCATCACCGGCAAGGTGAAGATCAACATCAAGCCGGGAACGCAGAGCGGCGAAATCTTCAGGCTGCGCGGCAAGGGCATACAGGACATCAACGGCTACGGAAAAGGCGACCAGCTGATCCACGTGAACGTGTGGACGCCCAAGAGCCTGAGCAACGACGAGAAAGCGGTGCTGGAAGGCCTGCGCTACTCCAGCAACTTCACGCCAAACCCTGGCAAGAACGAGAAAGGATTCTTTGAGAAGGTGAAAGACTACTTCCAGTAAAAGACCTTCCCGAACAATAGTTTTAGCCCGGTTCTCCGTATACACACGGGAGCCGGGCTTTTCTTTTATACTTTCTACATCCGGCGTAACCGCTATTTAGTCCGTTTTATACTTTGCTTAGTCGATTAACTACTGCTGGTCACCTGTACTCTACAGCATTATAGTTATATTTGAGTAAACTAAATCCCAACACCCTTGAGTATTCTGAAGATTGAAGGCGTGACCAAAACCTACGCTAACCACACCGCCCTTGACAACGTGAGCTTCGATATTCCGCAGGGCTGCATTTTCGGCCTGCTCGGCCCCAACGGCGCGGGTAAAACATCGCTCATCCGCATCATTACCCAAATTACCGGCGCCGACAGCGGCAAGATATACTTCAAAGGCGAGCGTTTGAGGCCCGACCACATCAAGGATATGGGCTACCTGCCCGAGGAGCGCGGCCTGTACAAAAAGATGAAGGTGGGGGAGCAACTGCTGTACCTGGCCCAGCTCAAGGGCCTGAGCAAGGAGGACGCCACCGCCCGCATCAAAACCTGGGTAGACCGCTTTGAGATACGCGAGTGGCTGGGCAAGCATATTGAGGACCTATCGAAGGGCATGCAGCAGAAGGTGCAGTTCATCGCCACGGTGCTGCACGAGCCCTCGCTCATTATCCTGGACGAGCCTTTCTCCGGCTTCGACCCCATCAATGCCAACCTGATAAAAGACGAGATCCTGAGCCTGCGCGAGCGGGGCGCCACCATCATTTTCTCCACGCACCGCATGGAGTCGGTGGAGGAGCTTTGCGATAATATTGCCCTGATAAATCGGGCGCAGAAAGTACTGGACGGTCCGGTAAAAGAGATAAGAGATACCTATAAGACGGACACCTACCAGGTGATCGGCAACGGGCAGCTGATGATTACCTCACCTGATTTTGAAGTGCTGGAGCAGCACAGCAACCACGGCATTTTCAGGGCCAACGTGCGGCTGCTCAACAACACCTCGCCAAACGATTTGCTGCGCTACCTGATCCAGCGCGTGGAGGTGCACTCCTTTGTGGAGCTGGTGCCAAGTATAAACGAAATCTTCATCCGAAAAGTAACCGAAACACACCATGCATAAAATCTGGCTGATCGTACAGCGCGAGTACCTCACGCGCGTTCGCAAGAAGAGCTTTATCATCATGACGCTGCTCACGCCGCTGCTGCTGGCTACCTTCATGATCCTGCCGGGCCTGCTTATAAGCATGTCGGATGAGGCGGAGACGGTGATGGTGCTCGACGAGAGCGGCCTGTTCGAGGGCAAGCTGGAAAGCAAGGAAGACGTCGCCTTTATACCATTGGCCGGCACGCTGGACCAGGCCAAGCTGCTGTACCAGGAAACTGACAACACGGCGCTGCTCTACATCCCGGAAATGACCATAGAAGAGCCTAAGGGCTTCGTGGTGTACGGCAAAAAGAACATCAGCATCCAAACGCAGGTGCGCCTGGAGAACATGCTGGAAAAGGAGATCGAGAACCAGCGCTACCTCGCCTCCGGCCTCGACCGCGAGACGCTGGATAAGATAAAGGCCAACGTGAAGCTGACGGCCGTTAACCTGAGCGCGCAGGGCGAAAAAGACAACAATGCCATCATTACCTCGGTGGCGGGTGTGGCCGCGGCCGTGATCATCTACTTCTTTATTTTCCTGTACGGCGTGCAGATCATGCGCGGGGTGATAGAGGAGAAGACCAGCCGTATTGTGGAGGTGATGATCTCCTCGGTGAAGCCGTTCCAGCTGATGATGGGTAAGATCGTGGGCATCGCCGCCGTGGGCCTCACGCAGTTCCTGCTCTGGATTGTCCTTTCGTTTATAGCGGTAACGGCCGTTTCGGCTGCCTTTGGGGTGGATGCGGCGCCATCGCCGGCGGCGCAGTACGCGGCCGGGCAAATGGCAGCGCAAGGCGAGGAAGTGGCTTCCGACGACCCAACCGCCATGGACAATCCGCAGGGGCAGGATGAGTTTGCCAGTACCTTCAGCGATGTGAAAGAAAGCTTTGCCAACCTGCCGGTGGCCCTAATCTTCGGTTGCTTCCTGTTTTACTTTCTGGGCGGCTACCTGCTCTACGGCTCGCTGTTCGGGGCCATCGGCGCTGCCGTGGACAACGAAACGGACACGCAGCAGTTCATGATGCCGATCACCATTCCGCTGGTCATTGCCTTTATCATGTCGTACTCCATCGTGCTCAAAAACCCGGACGGGCCGGTGGCTTTCTGGATGTCCATGATCCCGCTCACTTCGCCGATTGTGATGATGGTGCGCGTGCCGTTTGGCGTGCCTGCCTGGGAACTGCTGCTCTCGATGGGCCTGCTGGTAGCCGGCTTCGTGTTCACCACCTGGATTGCCAGCCGCATCTACCGCGTGGGTATCCTGATGTACGGCAAGAAAGTAAACTACAAGGAGCTCTCGAAGTGGCTGTTTTATAGGGTGTAAGTATAGACAGCCATACGTTAAAGTATAGCAATAGCCGGTGCCTTGGGTGCCGGCTATTTTTATTATCTTGAAGTATAAAATCAAATGAATAAACATGATAAAGTATAAACTCCTGACACTACTCTTATTGGTAATAACCACAGGAGCCATGGCGCAGAAAAAGAACAAACCTGCCTACCAGCTGTTCACGGCGGAGGGCAAAAGTATACAGTATGGCAAAATGCTGAAGGAGCTGGAAGAGGCGGAGGTTATACTCTTTGGCGAGCAGCACAACGACCCGATCGCGCACTGGTTGCAGCTGGAGGTGGCCAAAGACCTGCACCGGGAGAACCCGCAAAAATTTGCCATAGGCGCCGAGATGTTTGAGGCCGATGTGCAACTGGTGCTGGACGAGTACCTGGCGGGACAGGCGCCGGAGAAGAACTTTGAGCAGGAGGCAAGGCCGTGGCCCAACTACGCCACCGACTACAGGCCGGTGGTGCGCTTTGCCAAGGAGCAGCGTATCCCCTTTATCGCCACTAACGTGCCGCGCCGCTATGCGGCCATGGTTTCTGGCGGCAGCCTGTCCGCTTTGGAAGGCATCTCACAGGAGGCCAGGAAGTATATTGCCCCGCTGCCGATCACTGTGGATATGGAGCTTCCGGGCTATAAGGGGATGATGGCGATGTTCGGTGGCGGCACGCACGGCAACACCAAAAGTATAAACATTGTGCAGGCGTAGGCGCTGAAGGATGCCACCATGGCGCACTTTATACTTGGGCAGGTGCAGCAAGGCAGGCAGGTGCTTCACCTGAACGGCGCTTACCACTCCGATAATTTCGAGGGCATTGGCTGGTACCTCAGGCAGCTGAGGCCGCAGGTAAAAACCCGCACCATCACCACGGTATTGCAGTCCGATCTGGAAAACCTAGCTGAAGAAAACAGGCAGAAGGCCGATTTTATACTTGTGGTGCCAGAAAGTATGACGAGAACGTTTTAGAGTTAGAGGGTTTGGGAGTTTAGGGGTTAGAGAGTGATACAAGGCTGCCAGCCCATTTTACCTCTCCCTAGCCCTCTCTTAAGAATAGGAGAGGGAGGTATAGTAGCTGTGAGAGATCTATCTAGGATTCTAAAGAGATTTCTCACAGAGGTCGAGATGACAAATAGCAGCGGCTATCGAAATGATACCCAGTCTTTCCGTTGAGCGCCTTGTGAGATTCCGGTGCCGCCTTGGCGGCATTGCGACGTAGGAGCAAAGGAAGGGAACACAGCGCGATGCCAAAGGACGAGCCCTCTCGGGCTTGAGAGCACCACAGTCAGAAATGAAACAATGCAGGTTGTAAAGCCGTGGATGAATGGTAGCTAACAAGTATAGCTTGTGTCAGGAAGCAGGAAGCAGCGGCTATGCAAGTATAAATCTGAAAGTAGGAAGGATACGCTTGCAGCAGCTTGCCCACAAGATCCTTTCAGGATGACAAAAGAGGGACGGTGTTGTCGCTGTCATTGGCAAGTATAGCAGCAAGTATGGTAGCACAGCCGAAGTATAAATATGGCTCTGCGGGCCAGTCGAGTCAGAGACCCGACACCATAGCAGGATACGAGTTGCAAATACGCGCCCGCAGAAGGCGAAGTTATACAGTCTAAAACAACAAAGCCCGGCTTATGCAGCCGGGCTTTGTCTATCTAAGAGAAAGAAGGTTTTCTAAATTAAGCGGAGAAAGAGCTTCCGCAGCCGCAGGTGCTGCTAGCCTGTGGGTTGTTGAAGATAAAGCCACGGGCGTTCAGGCCGTCCTGGAAATCAACCTCCATGCCCATCACGTACATGCCGTGCTTCTTGTCCATGATTAGCGTTACGCCGTCCAGCTCGAACGTCTCATCTGACTCTTTCGGCTTGTCGAAGCCCAACAGGTAGGAAAGCCCGGAGCAGCCACCGCCCTGCACACCAATGCGCAGGCCATACTCAGCTGGTACGTTTTTCTCCTTCAATATATTCTTAACCTCATGCAAGGCTTTTTCTGTCAGGGTTATCGGTGCAGTCTTAGTTTCTGTTGCCATAGTATGAATGTCTTTATTTGTAGCCACAAACTTACGCAATATTCTATAAAGATGCTTGCTGACGCTACGTTGTACCTAGTAAACAGGCAAAGGAAGAAAATGATTCATGCCCGCAGAATTAATTTTTTGCGATATTTATACTTTCAAAGACAGCGAACATGGTTAATTTTTTTGCTTTACTCATAGAACTGATAAAACTTGCCCTGCCCGCCCTGGTGCTGGTAGCAGGATTATACTTTTTGCTGCAGAAGCACTACGAGCGCGAAGACCGCCTGCGGGCAGAGCGCGCGCAGCAGAAAGAGAGCAATAACTCTAAGACCATCACCCCGATACGCCTGCAGGCCTATGAGCGCGTGGTGCTGCTGCTCGAGCGCATTACGCCCAGCAACCTGCTGCTGCGCGTAAGCCCGGCCGGGCAAACGGCGGCCGAGTACCACCGCCTGCTGCTCTCCGAGATCCGCAACGAGTTCAACCACAACATGTCGCAGCAGGTGTACATGAGCGAGAAGGCCTGGCAGCAGGTAAACCACGCCCGCGAGGATGTGGTGAAGCTCATCAACAAAACCTACCAGGAGTTACCCGAAGCCGCCCGCGGCACCGACCTGGCCAAGCGCGTGCTGGAGACCGTGCTGGTAAACGAGCAGGACCCCACCGCCCAGGCCATTAACCTGGTGAAGCAGGAAGTAAGGCAGACGTTTGGAAGCTAATAGAGTTAGAAGGTTAGAAGGTTAAAAAGTTAGAAAGTTCTGCCGCAAGTTTAGCGGTAGCGTAAATGTGGCTGAGTATGGAGCAAGTTTGCAACTTGCTTCCTGTGCCAGCAGAAAAGTATAGGTTGGCAGATATTTTATACTTTAATTAGTCGTGACCAAAGTATGAAGTATACCCAGCGCTTTTTCTCACCATTGTTGGTGTTATCACCAACAATTTATACTTCGGCATACTGCAGGGACGAAGTATGAAAGCTGATTAATTCAAGTATCAAGTATAGCCAACGCCTCAGCAGCTCTTGCTTTTCCAAAGCAAAACAAGTTGCAAACTTGCTCCATACTCAGCCACCAGTTACGCTACCGCTAAACTTTCGGCAGGATACGACAAAGTATAAATGAGAGCGGCTGGCACTATAAGTAGTGCCAGCCGCTCTCATTTATACTTCAGAATAGTTAACTCTTTAACTCCCAAACTCTCTAATTTTCTAACTCCCTCAGCTTTTCCAGCAGCCTCTCCACCTGCTCCATGCTGTGGGCGGGGAAGTTGGCGATTCGGATCTGGCTGTCTTTATACTTGCCGTAGCCACTGCCTACCTGCAAATCATATTTAGCTAAATGGCTGTTTACTTCTGAAGCGGGTATGCTGGTGTTGGCCACAATAGTGGTTTTGGAGCGATGCTTCGGGTTTTCTACAGCCGGTGAAAAGACGGTGCTCTGCTCCAGGAAAGTATAAATCTGGGCTGCCTTGGCCTCTGTTTCCTGCCGGATGGTGGCCACGCCCTTGCGGTTCATATCCTCGAGTACCTTGCCAAGCAGGTAGATGTTCAGCACATTTGGCGTTTCCACGGTTTGGCTCACCAGGGCTTTCTCCAGGAGAGTGGGCAGGGTATGGTAGGAGCCAATAGAAAGGCCGCTCTCCTGCAGCGCGCGGGCTTTGGCCATGCAGCGGTCGTTTACGAGCCACACGCCCAGGCCAGCGGGCAAACCAAAGCACTTCTGCACCGAAAAGTATACCGAGTCCACCAGCGTATAATCAAAGGCGGGGTAGGGAAGGGAGGATACCGCATCCACGTAAATGAGCGCATCGTCAGAAGCTTTCTCGCGGAACCGGTTGATGTCCTCCACCGGCAGGCAGGCGCCCGAGCTGGTCTCGTTCTGGATGAGTGCCACCAGTTCGGCCGTTTCCGGCACGTTTATACTTTCCACATCAAAGCCCTGCCCAAACGGCACCTCATGCAGCTGCGCCTCGCGGCCCAGTTCTTTTGCGGTTTCATAAAAGCGCTTTGAGAAGGAGCCGTTCACCAGATGGAAGCTCTCCCGCTGCACATTATTCTGGATGGCCCGCTCCCATACTTCGGTGGCCGACGCTACAAAAAACACCTCATACTCATCCGGCAACTGCAGCAGCTTGCGCAGGCCACTTTCAGCGCCGGCATAGATTTCCTGAAACTGCTTGCTGCGGTGCGAGATGGTGCCGATTTTCTGCGCCATCGCCTCCTGCATGTGCTGCGGCACCGTAGGGTACAGCTCCGACGGGCCGGGGGTAAAGTATACTTTGTTGTTCATGACTGAGACCTCAAATTAAGTATGAAGACCAGTGATGAAGTATGACTTTAGCGATTCCCAGGATCTTATACTTGATGAGCGGCTGGTTCATCCTTGCTGACGATATCACCCGGCAAGGATATCAGATTAGCTTCCGTAATTCACCGAACTGCTCCAGTCGCACAAAGTATAAAAACACAAAATATAGTGTCTCTACAAGTATAAAATCAGTCTAATCTATAAAATCATACTTCATCACCATTAATAAAGGATGCGGAACTTGATGGTGTGCGGCACCTGCCTCATATCGCCCACCACCTGCTTGTCGTAAGCCTTGTCGATGTCGGTGATCACATAGCCCACGCGCTCGTTCGTTTTCAGGTACTGGCCCAGGATGTTGACCTGGTTCTTGGCGAGTACCTGGTTGATGTTGGCCAGCACACCCGGCACGTTGGCGTGGATGTGGATGAGGCGGTGGGCGTTCTTCAGCTCCGGCAGCTGCAGGTTCGGGAAGTTCACGCTGCCATAGGTGTTGCCCGAGTTCACGTAATCCATGATGCGGTTGGGCACGAAGTTGGCAATGTTCTCCTGCGCCTCGGAGGTGCTGCCGCCCACGTGCGGGGTAAGTATCACGTTGGGCAGGCCGCACAGTTCGCTCTCAAACGGATCGCTGTTGGTGGCAGGTTCCTCGGGGAACACATCCACACCCGCGCCGCTTATCTTGCCCGATTTTATACTTTGCACCAGCGCCTCAATATCCACCACATGCCCGCGGCTCAAATTCAGGAAGATAGCGCCGTCCTTCATGGCGGCAAACTCCGCCGCGCCAAACATGTTTTTGTTCTCCGGGCGGCCGTCCACGTGCAGGGTCACGATGTCGGCTTTTTCGAGCAGCTCGTGCAGCGAGTTCACCTTGCGGGCGTTGCCCAGCTGCAGCTTCTCTATCACATCGTAGTAATATACTTCCATGCCCATGGCCTCGGCCAGCACCGACAGCTGCGCGCCAATGTTGCCGTAGCCCACAATGCCCAGCTTCTTGTCGCGCATCTCGAAGCTGCCCTTGGCCGATTTGTCCCATTTGCCCTGGTGCATCAGATTGCTCTTGTCTACCACACCGCGGCTCAGCATGATGATCTCACCCAAAGCCAGCTCCACCACGCTGCGGGTATTGCTGTAGGGGGCGTTAAATACGGTGATACCGGCCTCCAGGCAGGCCTCCAGATCTATCTGATTGGTGCCGATGCAGAAGGCGCCCACGCACATGAGGCGGTTGGCGTGCTCCAGCACCTTGCGCGTTACGTGCGTCTTGCTCCGGATGCCCAATATGGAAACGTTCTTTATCTTCTCGCACAGCTCCTCCTCGCTCAGCGCCCCACTAATGGTTTCTACCTGATAGCCCTCGTGGCGGAACAGCTCCACGGCCTGCGGGTGAACATTCTCTAGCAGCAGCACACTGATGCGGTTTTTAGGGTAGGATATAGCCATCGGTAATTTATTTTGATACAGGAATTCGTCGAGGCTGGGGGCAATGTGCTCGGCCTTGGCCACCACGCTTTCGCGGGTCACGTTTTCGGTAAAGGCGTAGAACTTGTTGGCCAGCCCGGCCTCTTTAATCTCATAGTCGGTGTAGCCGTCGCCCAGTACGTACACATCGCCCGGAAGCGCCAGCTGCTCCAGCAGTTTTATCTTGCCCTTGTCCAGGCTCAGCGGGTTCTGCTCGTCAAAGCCGGTCAGGTTGCCCTGCGCGTCCACCTCAAAGGTGTTCGCATACACGTTTTCCTCCTTAATGCCATACTCGGTTACGATCGGGGTGATGAACTCCTTAAAGCCGCTGGAGATGATGTAGATCTGATCAGCGTACTCGTGCAGGAACTCGCGGTTGCGGCGAATCGAGTCCGATACTTTCTCTTTAAGTATGCCGATAAGCTGCGGCAGATGGCGCTGGTGTGCCTGCAGCAGGCGCAGGCGCTGGGTCAGCCCCTCCGAGAACGAGCTCTTGCCGGCCATGGCGCTGTCGGTGATCTGTTTTACCTGGTCGAGCAAGTGCTCGCGCTCCGGATGGTTTTGCAGTGAGATGGCACCCAGTTCATCCAGGGCCTCTACCTGCGTAAAGGTGCTGTCAAAATCGATGATGATGTACTTGTCCTTGCTCATGGTAAGGTATGGTTCCTAACGAAGTAAGCCCGTAAGGTATAAAAAAAGAACCGGCCGTGCAGCAGCAGACAGGTTCTTTTTGATGTTATGCTTCTGTGAACGGCAGGCTACAACAGGGCCAACTGCTCCTTTATAATGCGCTGGTAGAACCCTTCATACACCGGTACGATCTTCTGGACGTCAAAATCTCTGGCGCGCTGCAGGGCATTGGCCTTAAACTGCGGCAGGTGCTCATCGTCGAGTATGTAAAGGGCGTTCTGCACCATCTCATCCACAGCGCCGACCGGGCTCACAAACCCCGTTACGCCGTTGATGTTGAGCTCCGGTATGCCCCCGGCGTCGGAGGAGATCACCGGCACCTCGCACGCCATGGCCTCCAGGGCGGCCAAGCCAAAGCTTTCCTTTTCGGAGGGCATCAAAAACAGGTCGGAAATGGAAAGCACCTCCTCCACGGCCTCCAGTTTACCCAGAAAGCGCACATCCTGGTAAATCTGCAGCTCGCGGCACAGCTTTTCCATTTTCGGGCGCTCGGGGCCGTCCCCTACCATCAACAGGCGGCTTGGCATTTTCTCGTGCACCTTCGCAAAGATCCGGATCACGTCCTCCACGCGCTTCACGCCCCGGAAGTTGGAGGTATGCACGAGCAGCTTCTCGTTGTTGGGCGCTATGGCCAAACGGAAGTGCTCTTTCTTCTGGCGCCTGAACTTCTCCAGGTCTATAAAGTTGGGGATCACCTCAATGTCTTTCTCTATCTGGAAGAAGTCATAGGTTTCGGCGCGCAGGCTGTCCGAAACGGCCGTCACCCCATCCGACTGGTTGATGCTGAAGGTTACGACCGGCTCAAAAGAGGCGTCCTTGCCCACCAGCGTAATGTCGGTGCCGTGCAGCGTCGTGATCACGGGGATGTTGATGCCCTTGGTGCGCAGGATCTGCTTGGCCATGTAGGCGGCTGAGGCATGCGGGATGGCGTAATGCACGTGCAGCACGTCGAGCTTCTCAAACCGGACGATGTCTACCATCTTACTGGCCAGCGCCAACTCATAGGGCGGGTACTGAAACAGGGGGTAGGTGGGGATGTATACTTCGTGATAGAAAAGATTCTCGTTGAAGATATCGAGACGGGCCGGCTGGCTATAGGTGATGAAGTGAACCTGGTGCCCCATCAGGGCCAGGGCTTTGCCAAGCTCAGTGGCTACCACGCCGCTGCCGCCAAAGGTTGGGTAACAGACAATACCAATTCTCATAGTTGGGGATGTATGGCAAAAAAACAAGTGCAGCCCCATTTTGTTGCTGCACTCGCGAAAGTACTTAAATAATTTTATGTTTTGGGTACCATGGCCTTGTAGATCACATCGTGTATCCGGGTGCGGATGTTATACTTTACCAGCTTGTTGTTGCTGGCGTCAGGGTACACCCGGTTCGACAGGAAAATGTAGATCAGCTTGTTGTCGGGGTCTGTCCAGGCGGCGGTGCCGGTAAAGCCGGTGTGGCCGAAGGTGCTTGGCGAGGCCAGGCTGGAGGTTGGGCCGTTGCCGTCCGGGGCGGGCTTATCCCAGCCCAGGCCGCGGCGGCTGCCCTCAAACTGCCTTGCCGCAAACTCCGACACCACCTCCGAAGTATAGTATTTGTGCCCGCCGTAGTTGCCGTTGTTCATGTTCATCTGCATCAGGATGGCCAGGTCGTTGGCGTTCGAGAATAGTCCGGCGTGGCCGCCCACGCCACCCATCATGGCGGCTCCCTGGTCGTGCACGGTGCCCCGGATCAGGTTCTTGCGGAAATAGTTGTCATCCTCCGTGGGGGCGATGATCTCGCGCGGGTGCTTGAGCAGCGGCGTATACGTTAAGGTGCCCAGGCCCAGCGGGGCGTAGAAGTTCTGGTCCATAAACTCCTCCAGCGGCTGGTTGAGCATGGTTTCGGCCAGACGCTTCATGATGTAGAAGCCAAGGTCGCTGTAGGCGTAGTCGTAATTACCCGTTTTATGTTTCGGCATCAGCGGTGTCTTCACGGTCCAGGCCCACAGGGAGTCCTCCATGGAGTTGATAGAGTATACCCCCGGGATGACCTCGTTCATGTACGTGTCGTTTTGGGTGCTGGCGTAGAAGGTCTCCTTCAGCTTGCGGTTGTCTATCGTCTTCTGCCAGGTCGGGATGCCCGGCTTCAGGCCGGCCTGGTGCGCCAGGATGTCGCGCAGCACCAGGTTCTCCTTGTTGGTGCCATTCACCTCAGGCAGGTACGTGCCCAGCTTCTCGTCCAGGCTGATCTTGCCCTGGTCCTTCAAAAACATGATGGCCTGCAGCGTGGCGGCCACCTTGGTGATGGAGGCGATGTCGTAAATGGTATTCCTGGTTACTGGCTTGGCGGCGTCGTAAGTATAGTGGCCATAGGCTTTGTTGTAGATCACGGTGCCATCCTTTACCACCAGCACCTGCATGCCTGGCGTGGCAGCGTAGGCAATTGCCTCGGTGGCAATGTTGTCGATCTGGGCCAGGGTTTTGGAATCCATGCCCACGCTCTCCGGCACGCCATACTTCAGGCGGCCCAAGGTGGCGGTGGGCAGGCCGGTGCCGGCCGTATACTTGGCGGAGGCAGAGATCGGCAGCTTGCCCTGGGCGGCCCGGGCGCCAAACAGCACCTGCGGCACCAGCGACTGCGAGATCGGGTTGTCCTCATAACCGGCTACCACCCACTTGTTGTCCTCGAATAGTTTCAGACTATAGGCGTTGCCCATCACGGCTACCACCACTTTCTTATCGGTGCGCTCGCGCAGGTACTGGATAAAGGCCAGTGTGCCGGTACCGATGCCGTAGTTCTTAGCGGGTGTGCTGTTCATGCCATGGATGCTCACCACCACCACATCGTTATCCGCCAGCTGCGGGATGATGTTGGTAAAGGCGGAGTCGGGGGCGTAGCGGTCGGGGATGGTGAAGCGGTTGACGGGCGCATAGTTGGCCATCGTCTCCTGGAAGGCGTTGTTCACGGAGGCGCCCACCGCTACAGAGGCTATACTTAGGGTATCCAGGTTACGGAAGGGGATCAGGTTCTTCTCGTTCTCCACCACCGTTACGGCGTGCTCGTAGAGCTGCTCCTGCACCACGCGGCTGGCGGGGCGGTCGATGTCCTGCTCGAGGTTCTCCAGCTTTACGGGCTTATACTTGTTCAGGCCGGCCCAGTACTTGGCGTGCAGGATCTTGCGCACGCGCTGGTCTATCTCCGCCTGCGTGATCTGTCCTTTCTTTACCGCCTTCGTAATTTTATCTACCGCCGTGGGCACGTCCTCCGGGAACAGGAGCACATCGTTGCCTGCCAGCAGGGCCTTCAGGTCCAGTTCGCCGGGCTTATGGTAGCGGCTCACGCCCTGCATATTCAGGGCATCGGTAAACACCAGCCCTTTATACTTCATTTTCTCCTTCAGGAGGCCTGTCACGATAGGCTTGGACAAGGTGGCTGCCTGGTTCTTGGTGGAGTCCACGTTGGGCAAGTATAAGTGCGCCACCATCACGCCCATCACGCCGGCATCGAACGACTGCTTAAACGGGTAGAGCTCTACCTCCGTCAGGCGTTTCATGTCGTGCTGCAGGATGGGCAGGTTGTAATGGGAGTCGGTATCGGTGTCGCCGTGGCCGGGGAAGTGCTTGGCCACCGCCATCACGCCGTGGTCCTGCAGGCCGCGGATATAGGCCACGCCATAGCGGCTCACGGTTTCCTTGGACTCCCCGAAGGAGCGGGTGCCGATCACCGGGTTGTTGGCATTGTTGTTCACGTCCAGCACCGGCGAGAAGCTCACGTTCACGCCCAGGCGCTTCATCTTCAGGGCTATCTCGCGGGCCATCAGGTACACGTAGCGCTCGTCGTGCATGGCGCCCAGCGTCATCTGGCGGGCAAAGTGCATGCTGCTGTCCAGGCGCATGTTCAGGCCCCACTCGGCATCCATGGCCACCAGCAGCGGCACCTTGGCCTGCCCCTGGAAGCGGTTGGTAAGGATGGCCTGGCGCTTGGGCCCGCCCTGCATGAACATCAGGCCGCCAATGTTGTACTGGCTTACCAGGGAGTCGACGTGGTTGACGTGCTTTTGGTCTTTGTTGGAGTAGGCGGCCACCATAAACAGCTGGCCGATCCGTTGCGCAGGGGTAAGGGAGGTAAGCACGCTGTCGACCCATTGCTGTTCCCGGGTGCTCACGATAATCTCCTCTGACGGGTTAAACGACATCAGGGGACCCATGACAAGAAAAACAAGAATCAACACACCTACACTAAAATTCTTCAACATCCTACGCTACTATTTAATTATTGGAACAAGTCAAAATTAAGCCTAATTTTGCACAAGGCGGCTCAGAATTACAGACAATTTCAGCTTGTTTGGCGGCTTTTTTGCTGACTGGCCTGATAAGTAGAAGGAGGCCCTTGCAACCTATCTGCAGCTTAAGTGGCACTAAGGGGGAGTCTTCAGAGTGCTAACGCCACCAGCCCCGGCTTTGATATATTGGTTTGTCATACTTTTCCAGACAAAAAGGAGAGCCAAACCGTTAGCAGAACTTCAGCCCCTGATGTAGAAGCGGTCTGTAAATTTATAATATATTTTTCGCTGAAATAGTTCTGTATTTACAAATAAGAATGAGCAAATATTTGGCCACAATGGCAGAACCGGCCTTATTTTACTAAAGATAAACTATATAGTTAGAAGGAGTTAGAAAAGCGGATGCCCGATATCATACATTTACTGCCTGATTTCCTTGCCAACCAGATTGCGGCTGGCGAGGTGGTGCAACGCCCTGCCTCCGTGGTGAAGGAATTGCTGGAGAACGCCATCGACGCGCAGGCCACCAGCATCCAACTGATCGTGAAAGAGGCAGGCAAGCAGCTGGTGCAGGTGGTGGACAATGGGGTAGGCATGACCGAGACCGACGCCCGCATGTGCTTTGAGCGCCACGCCACCTCCAAGATCCGCACCACCGACGACCTGTTCCGCATCCGCACGATGGGGTTCCGGGGCGAGGCCATGGCCTCGATCGGAGCGGTGGCGCAGGTAGAGCTTAAAACCAAGCCAACCGGGGCCGAAACGGGCACCAGGCTGCTGATAGAAGGCTCCGAAGTGGTGGCGCAGGAGCCGGTGGTCACGCCGGAGGGAACCTCCATCGCCGTCAAGAACCTCTTTTATAACGTGCCGGCGCGCCGTAACTTCCTCAAGTCCAACGCAGTGGAGATGCGCCACATCCTGGAGGAGTTCCAGCGGGTGGCCCTGGCTTACCCAGACATCGCCTTCTCGCTGCACCACAACGAACTGGAGGTGTTTAACCTGCCCGCCACCAAGCTGAGCCAGCGGATTGTCAGTATACTGGGCAGTACCTATAAAAACCAGATGGCCTACTGCGAGGAGGACACGGGCTTTCTGGTGGTGAAAGGCTACATTGGCAAGCCGGAGCACGCCAAGAAAACGCGCGGTGAGCAGTTCTTTTTCGTCAACAACCGCTTTGTGAAGAGCGGCTACCTGAACCACGCCGTGATGACGGCCTTTGAGGGACTGGTGGCCAAGGAGAACCACCCGTTCTACGTGCTCTTCATCGAGATCGACCCGGAGAAGATCGACATCAACGTGCACCCGACCAAGACGGAGATAAAGTTTGAGGACGAGAAAACGGTGTATGCCATTGTACATGCGGCCGTGAAACGTGCCCTCGGTGCCTACAACATTGCCCCCTCGCTGGACTTTGAGCAGGATGTGAACTACGCGCCGCTGCAGCCCATCCGTTTGCAGGGTGGCTTTAACAGCGAGTTTGAGCCGGAGCGGAAAACCTCTGGCAGTGGCGGGAGCACTTCTTTTCCGGGCTTTACGCCGCCGGCCACCACCAAGCGCGCCGTTTCCAGGGGATGGGAGCAGCTGTATGAGCCGATGAAAGACGTGCAGCAGCAGGAGCGCGCAAGTATGGGCACTTCAGAAACAGGCCTGTTGAGCAACGCCTTTGCTGCGCCGGACACAGCGCCTGCCTCTGCTAAGAAAGCCATCCAGATACACCAGAAATACCTGCTGGTGCAGGTGAAATCCGGAATGATGGTGATAGACCAGCAGGCGGCACAGGAGCGCATCCTCTACGAGAAGTACATGGCCTCGCTGCAGAAGAAGACAGGGGCCTCGCAGGCGCTGCTGTTCCCGCAAACCGTGGAGCTCTCGCCTGCCGATGCCGTGCTGATAAAGGAGCTGGCGGCGGAGTTTAAGGACATGGGCTTCCAGTTTGAGGACTTCGGAGGCAACACCATCATCCTGAATGGCATACCGGCCGATGTGCTGGCTGCCGACGAAAAAGAGTTGCTGGAGGAGTTGATTGAGCAGTACAAAAACAATTCGGCTACGTTAAAGCTTGATAAAAGGGAGAACCTGGCCCGCGCCATGGCCAAACGGCTGTCGGCGCGCCTGCTGGCACGCATGAGCGACCTGGAAATGAATTCGCTCGTAGACAGGCTTTTTGCATGCCAGGTGCCGAACTATACGCCCGGCGGCCAGAAAACGCTCGTGATCATGGAGCTAAGCCAGCTGCACGATCTTTTCCTGAAAAACTGATTTTAACTGCTGAATTGTTGATTGTTAAACGGTTGGTTCCGTTTTTCAGACAGGAAACACAACACTACTACTGATCCAAAGTATAGGCTCGGGTCTCAAGCACGGAGCTTATACTTCCAAAAAGAAAAAATCGCATGTTCAATATCACCCCTATGGTCAGGAACCTCCTGATCATCAACGTGGTTGTTTTCCTGTTGCAGATCAACGGCGTGATCAGTCTGGAGACGTTTGCCCTGCACTATTTTGGCTCCGAGTTGTTCCGCCCCATCCAGCTGTTCACCCACATGTTCATGCATGGCGGCTGGTCGCACCTGTTCAGCAACATGTTCAGCCTCTTTATCTTCGGGCCAATGCTGGAGCGGTTCTGGGGGCCGCAGCGCTTCCTGGCTTTCTACCTTATTACGGGCCTTGGGGCCAGCCTTTTATACTCCGGGGTGCGCGCCTACGAGCTCAACGGCCTGGAAAGCGAAACGGCCACCTACATGGTGAACCCCGAGCCGATGGCCTTCTATAACTACATGGAGGAGCACTACAACGGCCGCTACAACACCGAGTTTGCCGTGGAGTTCCGTCGCAGCCCTGACAACCCGACCTATATAGAAGAAAGCAAGGAGGCCGTGCGTTACGTGTTCGAGCAGGTGTTCAACAGCCCGATGCTGGGCGCCTCCGGGGCCGTTTTTGGCATCCTGATGGCCTTTGGCCTGCTGTTCCCCAACCTGGAGCTGTTCCTCATCTTCCTGCCCATCCCCATAAAGGCCAAGTACTTTGTGCTGCTGTATGGGGGGTACGAATTGTATGCCGGCTTTAACCGGGTGCCCGGCGATAACGTAGCACACTTTGCGCACCTCGGCGGCATGCTGTTCGCGTATATACTGGTAAGAATGTGGCAGCGCAACGATTACCGTAACTTCTAAGGCATAATGAGTATAACCGACGATATAAAAAACGCTTTCCGGCAGCCCAACAACACGCTCAAGCAGCTCATCCTCATCAACGTGATCGTGTTTGTGGTGCTGATCGTGACGCGCACCATCCTGATCCTGACGAGCGGCACCTGGGTCTACAATGCCACCATGCGTTTCCTGGCGCTAAACCCAGACCTGTTTATCTTCATCACCCGCCCCTGGACACTGATCACCTATTTCTTCACCCACGAGGGCTTCCTGCACATCATCTTCAACATGCTCAATCTGTACTGGTTCGGGCAGCTGCTGCGCGAGTACCTGGGCGACAGGAAATTGCTGAGCCTGTACATGCTGGGCGGTATTGCCGGCGGCGTGCTCTACATGCTGAGCTACAACTTCATCCCATACTTTGCGGATCGCGCCGCTTACTCGTTTATGATCGGCGCCTCGGCCAGTGTGCTGGCCATTGTGGTGGGCGCGGCCACGCTGCTGCCTAACTTCGCCTTCAACCTGATCCTGATCGGCCCGGTCCGGATAAAGTATATCGCCGCTTTCCTGGTGCTGCTCTCCATCTCCGGTGCCGTAGGCGACAACGCCGGCGGCAACATTGCCCACCTGGGCGGCGCCTTTATAGGGTGGCTGTTTGTGAAGCAGTTGCAGCGCGGCAACGACATGGGGCGACCCGTGCTGGCAGTCCTCGATTTTTTCGCGAACCTGTTCAAGCGCAAGCCAAAGCTAAAGGTAACGCACAGCAGCTTTACCGGCGGCAGGGCCAAGCCCAACGGCAAGAGCAGTAGCAGCAACGGCCCCATTAGCCCCGACCAGAGCGAGATAGACCGCATCCTTGACAAGATTTCCAGCTCCGGCTACGAGAGCCTCTCCAAGGAAGAAAAGCAAAAGCTCTTCCAGGCAAGCCAGAAAGACTAACAACAAAAGCGGCAGCTCTCCCAAGAGTTGCCGCTTTTATTGCTAGCTATACGTAGCAAGCGGCAAAGTATGAGGCGCTTAAGTGTGATTGCAGCAGCAGAAGTGGGGCCGGGTAAAACCCTATGGCGGCAGGTAAGTATAAACTGCAATCACACGGACTTTATGACAAGAAGTATAGCGAAGTGCAATTTTATAGGGCTGCTGCTCGGCTGTTGGCTGGGCACTCACGCGGCATCGGCACAAATCAACTCACCACAACAGGATAGCATAACCATAGCCATCGCCCCGGATTACAACGACGTGAGCAAGCGTCACCGCTTCTGGTTCGGCGATAATTACCGCGAGCTTTGGGCCACCCCTGTTAAAATGCGGGTTTTAAGGCTGAGCGAGGAACAGGGAGGCATGAAGATACTGCAGCGCGGCGGCGGGCAGCAGACCAAGTCGTTGCGCCTGCAGGACTCCACCGGCAGGGAGTGGGCGCTGCGCACGGTGCAGAAAGACCCGGAGAAAGCCCTGCCCGAGAACCTGCGCGAAACCGTAGCCAAAGATATTGTGCAGGACCAGATTTCGGCCTCGCACCCCTTTGGCGCGCTGGTGGTGCCGCCCCTGGCCGAGGCGCTGAACGTGCTGCACACCAACCCCGAGATCGTGTACCTGCCCGACGACCCCGCCCTGCAGGCCGACTCCCTGGCCGCCTATGCCAACGCCGTATACTTGCTGGAGGAGCGCGAGCCAGTCCGGCACGGCGTGGATACCGACAACACCGAGAAGGTGCTGGAGAAGCTGGAGGAGGATAACGACGACCGCGTAAACCAGCACGCCGTGCTGCGGGCCAGGCTGCTCGACATCGTGGTAGGCGACTGGGACCGCCACGAGGACCAATGGCGCTGGCGCGACCTGGAGGATGAAGTCGGCAAGATCTACGACCCTATCCCGCGCGACCGGGATCAGATCTTCTTTAAGAACGAGGGCGTTATTCCGAAGATAGGGTCCAGGAAATGGATCATGCCCAAGTTCCAGGGATTTGATGAGGAGATACGCGGCATAGAGGGCTTCAACTTTAACGCCCGCTACTTCGACCGCATGTTCATGAACCAATTGGGGGAGGAGGAGTGGCGCGAGGAGGTGCGCTTTGTGCAGCAGCAGCTAACGGATGGGTTGATCGATGAGGCCGTGCGGCGCATGCCGCCGCCTATCTACGCGCAGAGCGGCCCGGAGATCGCCCGCATCATTAAAGCCCGCCGCGATAACCTGATGGAGCAGGCCATGACCTATTACCGCTTCCTGGCCAAGGCAGTGGATGTGCCGGGCTCGGACAAGCACGAGGAGTTTGTGCTGGATTACCTGCCGGGCGGCGATATCAACCTGAAAGTATACAAGATAAAGAAGGAGGGCAACCGTGACCGCCTGCTGATGGACCGCACCTTTACCCCGAAGGTGACGAAAGAGCTGCGCCTGTACGGCCGTGGCGATGAGGATGTGTTCACGGTGCAGGGCAGCGGCAAATCAAGTATAAGGGTGCGCCTGATAGGAGGGGGCAGCGCCGATACCTTTAAGGTGTCCAGCGACTTCCGTAACAAAGGCAAGCTGCTGATCTACGACCGCTCGGACGAGGAAAACATACTTCCGGACAAAAGCGTGGCCAGGATCCGCACCTCCACCGACACCATCGTGAACCACTACGACCCGCGCAGTTTTAAGTATAACCAGCTGATGCCACTGGCCACCGTAGGCTATAACCTGGACGATGGGGTGTTGCTGGGTATCGGCTTCAAGTATACCAAGCACGGTTTCCGGAAGGAGCCCTATGCGGCGCAGCACAAACTGATGGTGGGGCACGCGCTGGCCACCAATGCCTTCTTCGGAAGCTATGAGGGGGATTTCCCGCACCTGATCGGCAAGTTCGACCTGGGCGTGGAACTGGACGCGAAGGCCCCTAACAATACCAGTAACTTCTTTGGAGTAGGCAACAACACCGAGTTCATCGACACCGGCAGCAAACCCATCCGCTATTACCGCACCCGTTACGACTTTATAGAGTCGCAGGTGGTGCTGCGGCGCCAGCTCACGCCAAGGTTCCAGGTCTACGGCGGCGTGACAGGGCAGTTCTTCAGCATGCAGCCTGGAGATAACGAGGGGCGCTTCATCAATTTATACCAGGCCGAAAACCCCGGAGAGAACCTGTTTGAGAGCAAGTACTTTGGCGGTTTGGTGGGAGGGTTTACCCTGGACACGCGCGATAGCGAAGTACAGCCTTCCAGCGGCATCTACTGGACCACCAGCCTGCGCGGCCTTGGGCAATTAAACGATGAGCAGGAAGAGTATGGGCAGCTGCAGTCGGAGGTGGGTTTATACTTTAAACTGAGCGAGGGGCTGGTAGTGGCCAACCGAATTGGCGGCGGCACCACCTACGGCGATCCGGCCTTTTTCCAGCTTTTATACCTGGGCGGCACCAACAACCTGCGCGGCTACCGCAATTACCGCTTTGCCGGCGACCAAATGGCTTTCCATAACCTGGAGCTGCGCCTCAAGCTGTTTGACTTTACCTCTTACCTGTTTCCGGGCACCTTCGGGTTGATCGGGTTTAACGACGTGGGCCGCGTGTGGTCCGACAGGGGAGGTGACGGTGGCGGCCTGCATCACGGCTACGGCGGCGGCATCTACGTGCTTCCGGCCGAACTCATACTTTTTCATGGTGTGGTCGGGGTTTCGGAAGACGGCGTGCTGCCATACTTTTCGGTTGGGTTCAGGTTTTAAGATGTGAGATAGTTTTCTGCAGTACCTGTTCCAACCACCCCTATCCCTCAGAGCTGCGCTCGCTACCTTCGAACTCTCGTTCTCGGTAGTCCAAGGAGGGGAGCCTGTTATTACTTATGCAGAAGTATAAGTTGCATGGCTGCTGCACTAGCGTGGACAGGTCGCGACCTGTCCCTACAAAGTATAAATTCAGAAGAAGAGTCTCGCAGCCGATTACATCCCCCTACCCCTTCGAAGGGGGACTTTGGTTCAAGCTTCGTCAGCGGCGGCTATTGGAATGATACCCAGCCTTTGGGTTGAGCGCCTTGTGAGATTCCGGTGCCCTGCAAGGGCATTGCGACCGGAGGGTAGCAAAGGAAGGGAACACAGCGCGATGCCCGAAGGCGAGGCCTCTCGGGCTTGAGAGCACCAAAGCAGGAAATGCAACAGTAGGTTTGTGGGAACTAGAGGATGAACGGCAGCTAGTAAGTATAGCTTGTGTCAAGTTGCGGAAAGCAATGGCTAATAGAGGTACAAGCGGACGCTTGCGCCAGAGAAGTATAAATTATAGGCAAAGCTTAAAAGCCAGGGCCGCTCCTTTTCGGAAGCGGCCCTGGCTTTATCAATAAGTATACTTTTATACTTAAGCTTTGGCAGCGTTGATCTTATCCAGTGCTTCCATTACCTCTTTCACGTGGCCACGTGACGTCTCCAGCAGTTGCTTCTCATCGTCGTTCAGTTGCAGCTCGATGATCTTCTCGATACCGTTCTTGCCAAGTATAACAGGTACACCTAAATAAACACCATCAATACCGTACTCACCTTCCAGCTTCACGCAAACCGGGAAAACACGGCGCTGGTCGCGCACGATGGCCTCTACCATCTGAGCGGCAGCTGAACCCGGTGCATACCAGGCAGACGTACCCATCAGTTTCACCAGCTCGCCGCCACCGTTCTTGGTGCGCTCCACTATAGCGTTCAGTTCTTCTTCGCCAATCAGTTCCGTTACCGGGATACCGCCTACGGTGGTGTAGCGCGGAAGCGGAACCATGGTGTCGCCGTGGCCGCCCATCAGCACCGCCTGGATGTCTTTTGGAGACACGTTCAGCGCCTCAGCCAGGAATGCACGGTAACGGGCAGTGTCCAGGATACCGGCCATACCCATTACGCGGGTGCGTGGCAGCTTGGATGTGATGTGCGCGGCATACGTCATCACGTCGAGCGGGTTAGATACTACGATGATGATGGCATCCGGAGAGTGCTTTACGATGTTCTCGGTTACCGACTGCACAATGCCGGCGTTGGTCGAGATCAGGTCGTCGCGGGTCATGCCGGGCTTGCGTGGAAGGCCCGAGGTGATCACCACCACGTCTGAGCCAGCGGTCTTGCTGTAATCGTTGGTTACACCCACCGTGCGGGTGTCGTACAGGTTGATTGGCGCTTTCTGCCAGATATCGAGTGCCTTGCCTTCGGCAAAACCTTCTTTAATATCCACTAAAACTACTTCGTTCGCGATTTCGCGGTAAGCCAGCACATCGGCGCACGTGGCCCCAACGTTACCAGCTCCAACTACAGTTACTTTCATTATCGGATATGGTTTATATTAGATTGAGAATTCGGTTAACTCCTGTAAAATTAGGAAAATCTATTGTAAAAACTTCGTTTTCGTATCAAGTATCACGACACACGTAGCACGACTTTTCTGGTTGACAAAGTGCTCTCTGAAGGCGTCGTGCTACCTGATACGTGCTACGGGATACGCTCAATGCTTATCTCCACCACCCGCTCGGTTTTATCGGTCACTTTAAAGCGGTTGTCGAGGCGCTGATTGACAACCCAGGCCACCGACTGATCCGAAATTAATAAGAGGGTCTGGTCCTTAAGGTTGGCCGGTATTTTTTTGTCTATCAGGAAATCGCTGATTTTTTTCTTGCCGTTCATGCCCAACGGCACAAACCAGTCGCCTTCCTGCCAGCTGCGCAGCTTCAGCGGGAACCTGAGCTGGTCGGCATCCAGGGCGGCCACGTGCGGTTTGGTGTTGAGTTTATACTTGTCGGCATCCACGTACCTGATCGCAAAGTATAAACTGCCTGCTTCCACGGCCGTATCGCCCTCATTTATAAGTATACTTCCGAAGTTGCTCAGGTTGCGCGGCGTGATCACGAGCTGGTCGCGGTCCTTCACCAACGTATGGGTCGGCGAGTCGAATTGCTTGCCCGAGATGCCGTCCAACGCCTCCACCAGTTCCAGCACCACGCTGTAGCTGAAGTTGAAGGGGCGCAGCAGCTCGTGCAGCAGCACCGGCAGGCCCGTGGCGTTCTGCAGCGGCACCAGCGACACGTACCAGGCATTTTCGGCCTCTTTTATACTTTGCTCGCGCAGGTTTTCGATGTAGGCGGCCACAATGCTTTCGGCGTGGCTCACGCGCTCGGCCGTGTGCTGCATCGTCTCCTCCAGGTTAGGGTTTATTTCCTTCAGAACCGGAATCACTTCGTGGCGGATCTTGTTGCGCTGGTATTTGGTGGTTTCGTTGGAGCTGTCCTCGCGCCAGATCAGCTTGCGCTCCGTCACGTACCCGTAAATATCATCCTTGGTAACCGAGAGCATGGGGCGGATAATGTGGCCGTTTTTAGGCGGGATGCCGTGCAGCCCGGCAATGCCGGTGCCTTTGGTCAGGTGCAGCAATATCGTCTCCGTCAGGTCGTTACTGTGGTGGGCCGTGGCAATGTGGTCGTAGCCTTCCTGCTGCCTTACCTGCTCGAACCACGCGTAGCGCAGGGTGCGGGCCGCCATCTGGATCGAGAGCTTTTCCTGCGCGGCAAAGGCGCGGGTGTCAAAGTTCTCGGTAAAGAAGGGCACGTCATACTTTTTGGCCAGCTTTTTGGCGAACAGCTGGTCGGCCTCGGCGTCCTCGGCGCGCAGCCCGAAGTTGCAGTGCGCCACCGCGAACTCATACTTTAGCTGGTGCAGCACCTCGCAGAGCACCGCCGAGTCGATGCCGCCGCTAACGGCCGCTAAAATTTTATCTGTTGGCTGGCAAAGGCCATGGGCTAGTATATAACCTGAAACTTTCTGTAGCATAAAGCAGCGGCTGGTAAATTTTTTCTACTTTTGAAGTATAAAATGGATGAAAGACTGTTAGACAAAGGACAAAAGAATCAGAATCCTTTGTCAAGATGTCTTTAGTCCTTTGTCTAAGATTTAAATGAACTACACAAAACTACTGTTTTCTCTTGTCTTTACCCTCGTTGCGTTCAGCGTTTTCGGGCAGGGCGGGCGGCAGCGCCAGCCTACGCCGCCGCGGCCGGTGGTGCAGCCGCAGCAACAGACGCCACCGCCGGTGCAGCAGCGCCCGAGGCAGGGCCAGGGAGAGAAAGTGCCCGTGGACCTGCAGCAGGCCGACAGCCTGATCGGTGGTACCTTTAACGGGCAGCGCATCGATAAGCTCATCGGCAACGTGATCTTCAAGCAGAAGGATGGTACGCTGTACGCCGACTCGGTGTATCAGTACAAGGAGAAGAACGTGCTGGAGGCCTTTGGCAACGTGCGCATCAATCAGGCTGATACCGTCAACATTACCGGCAACACCGCCACCTACAACGGCGATACCCGTACCGCCAAGATTATCGGCAATGTGGTGATGCGCGACCCGAGCATGACGCTTACCACTCCCAGCCTGGACTATGACCTGAACACCCGCACGGCCACCTACACCGAGGGAGGTGTGATCGTACAGCCCGGAAACCGCCTCGAAAGCCGCCGCGGCGCCTACAACACCCAAACTAAAATGCTGGACTTTCAGCAGGATGTAAAAGTGAAGACGGCTGACTACGATATCAAGGCGCAGAACATGAAGTATAACACCCTTACCAAGGTGGTATACTTCCAGGGGCCAACCTTTATCGAGGGGCAGCAGGGCGACCTCTATGCCGAGCAAGGCACCTACAACACCATCACCAAAGTATCCAACTTCGGGCGCAACGCTTATATTCTGACGGATGAGTACCGCCTGGGCGGTGATAAACTATACTACGACGAGAGCACCGGCTACGGCTTTGCAGAGAAAAACGTGTCGCTGCGGGCGCTGAAGGACGACGTGACGATACGCGGGGCCATTGGCCGCTACTGGCGCGACAGGGGCGAGGCCAAAGTATACGGCAACGCCCTGATGGAGACCGTGATGGAGGGCGACACGCTGTTCCTCTCGGCTGATACGCTCTACTCGCAGGAGCCGCGTGGCGCCCGCACCGCCAGTATGATCTACGCTTACCCCGATGTAAAGATCTTTAAGTCGGACCTGCAGGGCAAGGCCGACTCGCTGAGCTATAACCGCACCGACTCCATCATGCACCTGAACGTGAACCCGGTGCTCTGGAGCGAGGAAAGCCAGATGGTGGGCGACACCATCCACATCCAGCTGCGCAACCAGACCATCGACCGCATGTACATGTACAGCAATGCCTTTATTTCCTCGGAGGACACGCTGCAGAACTACAACCAGGTAAAGGGCCGCGACATGACCGCCTTCTTTGTGGGGGGCGACATCCGGCGGGTGAACGTGAACGGCAACGGCGAAAGTTTATACTTTGCGCTGGAGGGCGATACGGTGCTGACGGGCATGAACAAAGCCATCTGCAGCGACATGACACTGATGTTCGCGGAAAATAAACTCAAGCGCATTTCGTTTCTGGTGCAGCCGGACGCCAGCTTTGTGCCGCCGCACGAGCTGGAGGAGGGAGCACGGCAACTGGAGGGCTTTACCTGGATGTCGGATATAAGGCCTACCAAGGAGCAGGTGCTGGCAAAGCAGCCCGTGCCCAAGGCCGGAACCACCGTAAAACCAGCTGTGAAAGCCCCCGCCCTGAAGACCACTACCAAAGCCGGCGGCCGCAAAAAAGCGGGCAGAGGGAAGAAAAACAGGCAGTAGCGAAGAAAGCTGGCTCCCTTGCCGAATCTCTTTTGTAAATCATATGGATATTCTATAATTTTGCCCGTTCATGAAGATAGGCTTTTTCCATAGTATCGCACTGTTGTGCCTGTTGCTGCTGGCCACCGGCTGTAGTAACTTTCAGCAACTGCTGAAAAGCAACGACGTCAGCAAGAAGTACAAGGCTGCGCTGGAGTATTATGAGCAGGAGGAGTATTACAGGGCTTCGCAGTTGCTGGACCAGGTAACCGACCTAATGGCCGGCACCGAGGAGGCGGAGAAAGCCCAGTTCTTCCGTGCCAAGGCACACTTTCTGCAGGGCAACTACATCCTGAGCGACACCTACTTCCGCAACTTCTACACCACTTACCCGCGCAGCCCGTATGCTGAGGAGGCCATGTTCCTGCAGGCGCAGTCGCTCTACGAGCAGTCGCCGAGCTACGAGGAGGACCAGAAGCCAACCATAACCGCCATCGAGGCGTACGAGGAGTTTTTGGTGCGCTACCCAACCAGCGAGCGGGCCGAGCGGGCCAACAAAGTGCTGGAGGAGCTCTACACCAAACTCGACCGGAAAGACTTTAACCAGGCCCGCCTGTACTATAAGCTGCGCTACTGGCGCTCTGCGGCCGTGGCCCTGGATGTTTTCCTGCAGGAGCACGCCTCCTCGCCGTTTGCCGAGGAAGCCGCCTTCCTGAGGCTCGACGCCCAGTACCGCTTTGCGCAGGAAAGCGTGCCCGACAAGCAGGAAGAGCGCTACGACGTGGCGCTGGATTACTTCCAGGCCTTTGTGGATACCTACCCCGAGAGCCGCTACAAGCGCGAGGCCGAGCGCGTCTTCGACGGGGTGCAGACCGCCCTGGCAGCCATCAGAAAAACAAAACAACCGAATTCTTAAAGTATACATATATGGCAGTAGTACCATCATCAATCGTTACCCGCAACATGGCCGACTTTGCAGAGCAGACCGGCAACGTGTACATGTCTGTGTCAGTTATCTCAAAAAGAGCTAATCAGATCTCTGTGAAGCTGAAAGAAGAGCTGAACTCCAAACTGGCTGAGTTTGCCACCACTGTGGACAACCTGGAGGAGGTGTTCGAGAACCGCGAGCAGATCGAGATCTCCAAGTACTACGAGCGTCTGCCGAAGCCTACCAGCCTTGCCATCGAGGAGTTCCTGGAGGAAAAGGTGTACGTTAGAAAGCCGGACGAGGAAACAGAGGAGGACATCAACCTGTAATACAGGCGGATGCTGAAAGGTAAGAAGATCATATTGGGAGTTTGCGGAAGTATAGCGGCCTATAAAGCTGCTCTGCTGGTCCGCCAGCTCGTAAAAGCAGAAGCAGAAGTACAGGTCATTTTGACTGCTTCTGCTTCTGAGTTTATAACCCCTCTGACCTTGGCCACGCTCTCCAGGCGGCCCGTGCTCAGCCAGTTTGTGCGGGATGAGGCCGGCACGTGGAACAACCACGTGGAGCTGGGCCTCTGGGCGGATGCCCTGGTGGTGGCCCCGGCCAGCGCCAACACGGTGGCTAAATTCGCTAACGGTCTTTGCGACAACCTGCTCAGTGCCACGTACCTCTCGGCGCGTTGCCCCGTTTTTGTGGCCCCGGCCATGGACCTGGACATGTACCAGCACCCGGCGGTGCAAAGTAACTTTACCAAACTGCGCGGCTACGGCAACCGCATCATCGAGGCAGGCCACGGCGAACTGGCCAGCGGCCTGGTAGGGCAGGGGCGCATGGCCGAGCCGGAGGAGATCGTGCAGGTGCTTCAGAATTTTTTCTCAGGTGACAGAAAGATCGTTTAACGGCAAAACCGTGCTGCTCACGGCAGGGCCCACGCACGAGCCCATCGATCCGGTGCGCTTTATCGGGAACCACTCCACGGGCAAAATGGGGTACGCGTTGGCGGAGCGCTTCGCCGAGCACGGGGCTAAGGTGGTGCTGGTATCCGGCCCCACAAACCTGCACACGGATCACACCAGCATCGAGGTAAAGCATGTAACAACCGCCGAGGAAATGCACAAGGCGGTGTTGAAGCGTGCCGGTGCTGCCGATATCTGGGTGTTTGCCGCCGCCGTGGCCGACTACCGCCCGAAGACAGTGGCCGATAAGAAGATAAAAAAAGCCGGCGACGAACTGACGATAGAGTTGGTGAAGAACGTTGATATTGCAGCGGCGCTGGGCAAGCAGAAGGAGGAGTGGCAGTTTTCGGTGGGCTTTGCCCTGGAAACCGACAACGAAGGCGCCAATGCCCGCGAGAAGCTCCGCAAGAAGAAACTGGACATGATCGTGCTCAACTCGCTCAACGACCCCGGGGCCGGCTTTGCGCACGACACGAATAAAATCACTATCATGGAGGAAGGCGCCACCCATACCTTCGAGCTGAAGAAGAAAAGCGAGGTGGCCGAGGATATCGTAAACTTAATCTGGGAGCGGATATATGGCTAGGAAAGTACTTGTTTTGCTGATGCTGATCTTCACCGCCTGGACGGCCAGGGCGCAGGAACTGCAGTGCGATGTAGTGGTCAACAGCGAGCAGGTACAGTACACCGACAGGCAACTGTTCACCGAGATGCAAACGCGCATTTCCGAGTTTATGAACAACCGCCGCTGGACCGGGCAGGCCTACGGGCCCGACGAGCGCATCAAGTGCCGCATCCTTATCAACTTAACCGAAATGCCGGAGATCGGCACGTTCCGGGCCAACGTGCAGGTGCTTTCGGTAAGGCCGGCGTACGGCACCGGCTACGAATCGGTGCTTTTCTCCTTTATCGACAAAGACTGGACTTTCCAGTTCAATGCCGCCCAGCCGCTGGAGTTTGCCGAGAACAACTATACTTCCAACTTGTCGTCGATGCTGGGTTTTTATGCCTACATGATCATCGGGATGGACAACGACAGCTTTGGCCGTTTGGGCGGCTCGCCTGCCTACGACAGGGCCAGGGCTATACTTAACCTGGCCGCCTCGCAGGGGGCCGGCTACCCCGGCTGGAAAGCCTTCGACAGCAACCGCAACCGCTACTGGCTGATCGACAACGTGCAGGACCCGCAGTTCCTGGCCTTCCGTGAGGGCCTTTATACGATGCACCGCCAGGGGCTGGACCAGATGGCCGAGAAGCCGGAGGAGGCCCGGCAGAATGTGCTGACCATGCTGACCAACATCCAGCGGCTGCAGCAGCAGAAACCTAACTCCGCCATACTTCGCGCCTTCTTCGATGCGAAAGCCGATGAACTGGCCAACATGTTCAAGACAGCTGCGCCGGCGCAGAAGCAGCAGGCCTTCACGATCTTATCTCAGGTAGACCCCACCAACAACAGCAAATACGAGGTTTTGCTAAAACGCTAAAATTTTTAGAATTCTGCTAAAAGGGTGTATCTTCGCGGGGCAAATTTGCAGCCGTTATTTATACTTGCGCCCATGGGAAAACGCCAGGTCCGTATCTTCCGAAGAAACCTTTTGGAGCATCAGCTGGAGCTGCTGCAAAGCCCCGCCGTGCAGGTGGTGCTGCGCAGCAGGGTAGTGCTGACCGGCAAGCTGAAGGGCCTGGACGAGAAAGGAGCCGAGCTGCAGGACCTGCGCTTCAACTTCCATACGTTCCCGCTGGAGCAGGTAGAGGAGATGATCTATGATGTGGAGGCGCCGTACTGAAGTATGGAAGTATAAAGTAGAAGAGTTGATATGAAGTTACTAATTCTATACTTGGCACTCGCTGTTCTTCTACCTAATGCAGCTGCTCAAGACTGCAAAAGCCCGGAGTATGCTTTGCTCCACTACATCATCAAGGAACAGAACATAAGATATTTAGCAAAGGAGGCATCTCCTGCACCTTTGCTGTGCGAGTATACAGAAGCGGCGAACACCTCAAAGTATAAGAATTTTACCGAAAGCGTGCTCACCTTTAACGGTGATGCCTTTATTGATAAGCAAGCAATCGTTAGTGGCATAAATTCACTACGGTTTAAAACTTTTTTAGAGGATAATGCAGCCTATGAATGGGATGCCGCTTGTGTTCCCGCTATAGGCCAACTGCTTGACCCGGGCGAAACAAAGAGAACAGCAGCACCCGCATTTTTTATTTCAAAGCCGTTGTTGACTGAGGACCTGCAGTACGCCATTGTCTACATCAGGAAAAGTAACGGACAACCAGCAGGAGGCACCGGCTTTATCAATGTATACAGAAAAGATAACAGTGGCGGTTGGCAGTTCTATGCCCACGGAGGATGCATGACCTATCGGTAAAGAGGAAGCCAGATTATACTTTGGCAGGCTGCCTCTATTAAAACAAGCTCACATTTATACTTCAAAAAAAGAACAGAAATAACGAACTTTAGCATAGGCCAAAATCCTTCTTATGTCTATAGTCTTGCGTCCATAGTATATGCTGATAGATCTTAAAATTAAGAATTACGCCCTGATCGAGAAGCTGGAGATGAACCCGTCGCCGCTGCTCAACATCATTACGGGTGAGACAGGCGCCGGAAAGTCGATCATGCTGGGGGCCATTGGCCTCTTGCTGGGCAACCGTGCCGATACCAAGTTGCTCTTTAACCAGGCGGAGAAATGCGTGATTGAGGGCGTGTTCGATATTTCGAGCTACAACCTGCAGGAGCTTTTCTCCAAAGAGGACCTCGACTTCGACAACCAATGCATCCTGCGCCGCGAGATAAGCCCGAGCGGCAAGAGTCGCGCCTTCGTCAACGACACGCCCGTGACGCTGGACGTGATCCGCAAGATCGGCGAGAACCTGATGGACATCCACTCGCAGCACGACACGCTCCAGCTCGGCGACACGAGCTATCAGCTCAATATCCTCGATATCTATGCGGGCAACACCTCGTCGATGGGCAACACCACGTTCGATATCTACGCCGGAAACCTGTCGTACCTGCGCAACTACAACGAGAGCTACCGCCAATATAAAAAGCTGGAGAGCGACTACAAGAAACTAACCGACCAACTGGCGCAGGCGCAGAAGGAGCACGATTACCACGCCTTTCTGCTCAGCGAGCTCGACGAGGCCGGCCTGCAGGAAAACGAGCAGGAAGAGCTGGAGGAAGAGCTGAAGCAGCTGGAGAACGCCGAGGACATCAAGCTGAAGCTGACGCAGGCGGTGCAGAGCCTTACCGAGTCGGAGTTCAACATCACCTCCGCGCTGAAAGACACCGTTCATACCTTGAGCCAGCTTTCGGCTTTCTCGGGCAAGTATGAGGAGCTGCGCACCCGCACCGAGAGCTGCATGATCGAATTGAATGACATTGCCGGGGAACTGGAGGATGCCGAGCGCAACACCGAGGCCAACCCGGAGCGCACGCTGGAGGTGCAGGAGCGCCTGAACCTGATCTATACCCTGCAGCGCAAGCACCAGGTGCAAAGCAACGCGGAGCTGCTGCAGATCCAGCGGGAGCTGGAAGAGAAGGTGGGCAGCGTGCTGAACCTGGACACGGCCATCACCAACACCGAGAAAGCCATGAAGGCCGCCGAGCAGGAGGTGATGGAGAAGGCCGCCATACTTTCGGAGCGCCGCAAAGCCTCTTTCGGCACCTTTGAGGAAGAACTTTATAAACTGCTGGCCGAGCTGGGCATGCCCAACGCCCGCATCGTGATTCAGCACAACGCGGTAGCGCCATCCGCCACCGGCACCGACGATATCAGTATACTTTTCAGCGCCAACAAAGGCGCGCAGCCGCAAACGCTCATCAAGGCTGCCTCGGGTGGTGAGTTTTCGCGCCTGATGCTAAGTATAAAGTATATGCTGGCCGATAAAACCGCCCTGCCCACCATCGTGTTCGATGAGATTGACACCGGTATTTCGGGTGAGGTGGCCGTGAAGGTGGGCAGGATGATGCAGCAGATGGCGCAGAAGCACCAGATCATCGCCATCTCGCACCTGCCGCAGATTGCCGCACAGGGCGACTCGCACTATTTTGTGTACAAGCACGACACCGAGGACCGCACCATCAGCCGCATCAAGAAGCTGGACGACCAGGAACGCATCAACGAGATAGCGCACATGATTGCCGGCGCCAACCCGAGCGATAATGCCTATCAAAGTGCAAAAGAGTTGCTTTCACTCTAAGTAGGAATTGCTATATTGCTGCTTCGTTTCCGGGGGAACCGGTAATTATTGGTTAGGGTAAAAAAATAATAACAAAAGACATGTCTTATAATCTTTTAAAAGGAAAGAAGGGAATCATCTTCGGTGCCCTGGACGAGAAATCCATCGCCTGGAAAGTTGCCCTGCGTGCCAAAGAAGAAGGAGCGGAGTTCGTGCTGACGAATGCGCCAATCGCCATGCGTATGGGCGAGATCAATAAACTGGCGGAGCACTGCAACGCGCAGATCATTCCGGCGGATGCCACGTCGGTGGAGGACCTGGAGAACCTGTTTACGCAGGCACAGGAAATCCTGGGTGGCAAGATCGACTTTGTATTGCACTCTATTGGCATGAGCCCCAACATCCGCAAAGGCAAGGAGTACGGCGACCTGAACTACGAGTGGTTCCAGAAGACGCTGGATATCTCGGCCCTGTCTTTCCATAAGGTGATGCACGTGGCCGAGAAGCAGGATGCCATGAACGAGTGGGGCTCCATTGTGGCCCTGTCCTACATCGCCTCGCAGCGTGTGTTCCCGGACTACACCGACATGTCGCATGCCAAGGCGGTGCTGGAGTCTATTGCGCGTAACTATGGCTACCGCTTCGGAAAGATGAAGAAAGTGCGCGTAAACACCATCTCCCAGTCGCCTACCAAAACCACGGCCGGCACCGGCGTGGGCGGTTTCGACGCTTTTTACGACTACGCCGACAAGATGTCGCCGCTGGGCAACGCCTCGGCCACGGATTGCGCCAACTACACCATCACCCTGTTCTCCGACCTTACCCGCATGGTAACGATGCAGAACCTGATGCACGACGGCGGTTTCTCCTACATGGGCATCTCCGAGGATATCGTGGACATGATCTCTAAGTAATTTGAAGATGTGAGGATCTGAAAATGATCCGCACATCTCCAAAGTATAAAAAAAGTCCCCTGCCATACTTTAGCAGGGGACTTTTTGCTTTATGGCCAGTTTATACTTCAAAGCATAAAACAAGTTTGACAACGTGGTGAGGCGCCGCTAGATGCTTCACACACGCGAAACGCGCCCGAAGGCTATATTATACTTTCCCGGAGCATCCTTAAATTTCCAGATCCTCCCATCTCCAAATCAGTTCTCCTCCTCCCGGTGCACGGCGTTAAAATCGAAGGCGGGGATGCAGATGGACCAGTACTCGGTTTCGTGGTCGTAAGGGTTGGCGTAGCGGATGCGGGCGCCGGCTTTAATAAGTATGGATTCGCCGGCTTTTACCTCTACTTCCTCCCCGTCAATCTCAATCAGCTTTTTGCCGCGCGTCACGATGGTGATCTCATCGAACTGGGGCGTCTGGTGCGGCTCGCCCCAGTGCGGCGGCGCTACCATATGGGCCACGCTGAAGGCACTGGTGTGCGTGGAGGCCTTGCCGAAATGCTCCTCTATCAGCTTGCCGTCGGTGGTGGGCACCCGAAACGGCTTGGTCTGCTTAAAATATTTTTTCTGGCTCATCTCTCGTTCCGTTAAAGTATGAACTTACTGCTTGTCTGCGCAGGCGCCCTTGGTGTAGGAGGTAACGCCGGCATTGTCGGCCACGCAGGCATTGCCGTAGGTCTTGCCGTCGCAGCCGCACACCGGGTCGTACTGCATGGTGCACACAGCATCAGGATTAATTTTCGTCGGGTCGATGCAGGAGGCCTGTGGCGCGTCGTTGTTCACGCAGGAGGCCATGCCTGCAAACATGAAAACGGAGAGGGTAATTACTTTTTTCATAGTTTATAGCTGTTAAGATTATCTACGTATACAACAGAAACACGTGCCGGAATTAACCTGTAAGGCCGCTGCCCGTATGTATCTGCAAGTACAAAAATATAGAAATAAAGGACAGGTTTACCCCGCCTTCCGGGACAATCTGCCTGAGCCCTATACTTCGAACATCAACACATAAAATAAAACTATGAACGAGATCAACAAAGACAGTGATAAGATATTGATTGCCACGCTTGCCGGTATCGGTGTAGGGGTAGCCGCGGGGGTGCTGCTGGCGCCCAAAACAGGCCGCGACGCCAGGGAGGAAGTGATGCGCCAGCTGAACCGCGCCAGCGACGAGGTGAACAGCAACGTGAAGCGCTGGACGAGCGGACTGAAGGCCAAGCGCGGCCGTAACGCCGGAACCCCGCCGCAGGAAGACTACGACCTGGTGATGCATGGCTCCTGGGACGATGTGAAAAGACAGCTGCGCCAGAACTACGGCGAACTTACTGAGGAGGACCTGACCTACGAAAAAGGACAGGAGCACGAGCTGCTGGACCGCCTGCAGGCCCGGATAGGCAAAACAAGGGACGAGATTCAGCGCATGCTCTCGGACCTGAACGTTAAGTGGTAAGGCAAGGCATAACAGCCTAAGCAGGTAAATTTTACGCGCTGCGGGCAACTATAATAGAATCTTATAGTATAGGTATAACTTAATGTAAGTTTGGCCGTTATTAAAGCTAAGGATTAAATCAAAAAGAATAAAAACAGAAAAACGACTATGAAAGACAATAGCGGAAAAGTTTTGCTGGCGATGCTGGCAGGTGCCAGTGCAGGTGTGATAGCAGGTTTGCTGATGGCTCCTGACACAGGCGAGGTGACCCGTACCAGCATTAAGAAATGGGCTGGCAAAATGAGCAAAGACCTGGAGAAAAACTTGCAGGACGGCCTGGAAGAAATCAAGAAGATGAGCGGCGACACCTTTGGCAAGTCCGGTGGTGACAGCGGCAATAAAGGTGGTAACACGGGTGGATCGGCCTCTTCGGGCTCTTCAGCAACAGGCGGCTCCGCCTCAGGTGGCAGTTCAACATCTGGTGGATCTACCTCAGGTGGCGGATCATCTGCCACGGGCAACAGAGGCGGCAACGCTTAAGCCAAAACAACTACTTATTTCGAGGTGAGACTACTGCCTGCGTTGTGGCCCTAAGCCGCAATTTGCTGAGGAGGCCGGTAGATACACCCGCGGATGCGCCTGCCCTTATTTGGGGCGGGCGCTTTTGTTTTGAAGGTGGCTATGTTAACCTAAAGCACTTGCTCCCGTTATACTTGTAAGAGTTGCGCCTTCATGAGAGGGCGAATATGTACCATTAAACCAGAACCAGACTATGAGAACGCATATGGAATGCCGATCGCTTGGAGAGCATAAATCGAATTACAGCACGCATGAGTCTGTGCGCCAGATGAGGCAGCACGGCACCGAACATAAGGCCTACAAAGGCAAAAGCAGCAGCGGGGGCGGAGGCGCCCTGGCACTGGGCCTGCTGGCCGGAGCCGCTGCCGGTGCATTGGCAGGTGTTCTGCTTGCCCCTGACAAAGGTACTGTGATCCGTAGGAAGGTAACAGACCAGGCCTCTAAACTGGGCAGCCAGGTAAACAAAGGCTACAGCAGCACCAGAGGCAAAGTGAGCGACTGGACCAGCAAGATAAAGACCAGCAAGTCTGGCAATCAGGCATCCGGCACTGTAAAAAAGAGCCCGTATACCGACCCAGGAAAGTGGGACGACCAGGAGAACCGGAACATGACCGACACGGCCCGGAATTCTCCTACGGTATAGTATAAGCATAAAACAAGAGCGGCCCGCTAACGTATAGCGGGCCGCTCTTGTTTTATGCAGATTGTCTGAAAGTTACTTCTTCTCCTCTTCTTTCTTCTCCTGTCTTTCCGGCTTCATCTGCGGGAAGAACAGTACATCCTGAATCGACTGGGAGTTGGTCATGATCATGCTCAGGCGATCGATACCCACACCCAAACCGGCTGTTGGCGGCATGCCGTACTCCAGGGCACGCAGGAAGTCCTCGTCCAGGGCCATGGCCTCCACGTCGCCGCGGCGGGCAAGCTCCAGCTGCTCTTCAAAGCGGGCGCGCTGGTCCACCGGGTCGTTCAGCTCAGAGAAGGCGTTGCAGATCTCCTTGCCGTTGCAGATCGCCTCGAAGCGCTCTACCAGTCCCGGCTTGCTGCGGTGCTTCTTGGCCAGTGGGCTCATCTCCACCGGATAGTCGGTGATGAAGGTTGGCTGTATCAGGTACGGCTCCGAGGTCTCCCCGAAAATCTCGTCAATCAGCTTGGCCTTGCCCATGGTTGGGTCGGTACGGATGCCCAGTTTCTCGGCTGTCTGGCGCAGCTCAGCCTCCTCCATGTTCGAGATATCAACCTTGGTGAAGTGCTCGATGGCCTCGAACATAGTATAGCGCTTCCATGGCCGCTGGAAGTTGATCACGTTATCGCCTACTTTCACCTCTGTGGTACCGTGCAGGGCGAGGGCTACTTTCTCCACCATCTCCTCTACCAGTTCCATCATCCAGTTGTAATCCTTGTAGGTGACGTAGAGCTCCATCACGGTAAACTCCGGGTTGTGGAAGCGGCTCATGCCCTCATTTCGGAAGTCCTTGGCAAACTCGAACACCCCGTCGAAACCACCCACGATCAGGCGCTTCAAGTATAACTCGTTGGCGATGCGCAGGTATAGCGTCATGTCCAGCGTGTTGTGGTGCGTTTTAAACGGACGGGCCGCCGCGCCACCATGGATAGGCTGCAGGATAGGCGTTTCCACCTCCAGGTAGCCTTTCTCAGACAGGTAGTTGCGCATGGTGTTCACCAGCTGCGTGCGCTTCTTGAAAGTCTCGCGCACGTGCGGGTTCACGATCAGGTCCACGTAACGCTGGCGGTAGCGCAGCTCAGGATCCGTGAAGCCATCATGCACGACCTCGTTCCCGTTCTCGTCGATCTCTCGCTTTACAATCGGGAGCGGGCGCAGCGATTTGGTCAGCACCTTCAGCTCAGTTACGTGCACCGAGATCTCGCCAACCTGCGTTATGAAGGCGTAGCCCTTGATACCGATAAAGTCGCCGATGTCGAGCATCTTCTTGAACACCGTGTTGTACAGGTCCTTGTTCTCGCCGGGGGCAATGTCGTCTCTGGAAACATAGATCTGGATACGGCCCGTGCTGTCCATCAGCTCGGCAAAAGAAGCCTTGCCCATGATGCGGCGGCTCATCAGGCGGCCGGCCAGCGTTACTTCCTGGTAGTTATTCTTCTCCTTATCGTAGTTCTCCTTTATCTCCTTGGCCGTAGCCGTAACTTCAAATGTCTCAGAGGGATAGGGGTTGATACCCATTTTCTCCAGCTCTTCGCGCTCATGGCGTCTGCGTAGTTCCTGTTCGCTCAGTTGCATGCGATTTATACTATAAGTGATGTATTCAAATCAAGCTGCAAAATTCGGAAATATTCGGCAGCTTTTAAAGAGGACCGGTGATTTAAAGTGATTTAACGGATTTGTGTGCTTGTGGTGGCGGGCGTCGGGAGTGAAAGGGCTTTCAGGAAGTATAAAGAAGTATAAATTTTAGCTTGATCACGAAGAATCACGCGGGCTACCCTACGGCTGCCTCCTCTAACGTTACGTACGAAGTCCTTTTATCTGGCGAAAATCCCCTTTATTACCGGTAAAGGAAAAGCTCCTGCAAGTATAAACCTGCAGGAGCTTCAACAAGAAGGGAAGGTATGATTTAGGCCGCCTGGCCCAGCTCGTATCCCCCGTTGCCGAGCAGCGGCTTGAGCTGCTGCTCCAGCCTTGCCTCCACAAAAGAGCGTTGCAGGTACTTAGGGAGCTCCTGCACAAACTCCTCATACTTCTGCAACCCGATGGCCTGCGCCACAAAGCACTCATGTATGCCGTTGAGGTAGCTCACGATCTGCAGCAGCGACTCGTGGAACAGCTTAAAGTCAATATCGGCCTGCACAAAGCGCTCTATCTCGCGGTGGGTGCTGGATATCCGGAGCCGCGCCATCAGATCGAAGAGCGTGGTGTAGCCGATGCGCCAGGTAAGCTGCTGCCAGTGCTGTGGCCCGAATTTCTGCAGTACCTCGCCGGTTTTGTTGCTGCGTATGGCCGTGGCTGTGCTGGCCTGCACCTGTTGCCTTACTGCCTTGGCCCGCTGGCGGCGCGTGGTGCGCAAAAACTGCCCTATCTGCGACTGCGCCTCCAGTTCCTTACCCGCAATCTGCAGGCCCGGCTTGTAGTAGGCCAGCGGCAGGCGATGAACGTTGAAATCGTCGTAATGGCCGGAGGCGTAAAAGCCCATGGCCCGCGGATAGGTATTCTTCACCACCAGCCGGCCCGCCTCGCGCAGCACCCAGGCCTCATTGTTGGTTCTCAGCCCACGGGTGTACAAGAAGGCCTGCAGCCCGGCAAACACCGCATAGTATGCCTGCGGGAAAGTCCAGTGCAGGGCGTTGCGCATGTATTCCTCGTCGCCCAGTTCGGCGGTGGCGCGCAGCGCGTACTCGGTACTCCAGCTGTTGAGCAGAAGCTTTTTTACCGCCTCGTGGTCCTGCTCGTTCAGCTCAGGCTTCTGCTCATGCAGAATCGGCAGCTGCCCCGGGGCAATGGTTCCGGAATTCTGGATGTGGTAATTTATCGCAAAAAAGTAGTTCAGAAACACCTGTGCCGGAATGGATGCCGGCGCCACTTTATCAGTCGTTTGTGCCTCCTCCTGATACAGGGAAAGCACCTTTTCTTCGTCTCTCTCTTTCATGTTGATAAAACACTTCGAAGGCTGTATCAGTTGCATTTTAGCGCTGTAATTTCATAAATAATACGATTTTAAATGCCTGGTATACAGGTAGTTATTGTTTTTCGTGAAGTGCTGTCTTACTTCGGAATTGGCTGGGTGAGAATCGCTTAAAAAATGGGGCTTAGGGTGAGGTTATACTTGTATTTCGGGTGAGGCGCCTGACTACGTAAGAGGATAATTCGTATCAGGGAGTAAGCGTAAAACAGACGATGCAAAACCAAACGAACATGGAGTTATCCTATATCCTGAACGAGCTGGGCGAAGACCGGGAAATGTATTTTAATGCTGTGGCTCCACCCATCCTGCAGACGAGCAACTTTGCCTGCAAAACAGTAGATGAGATGCGCAGAATGCTGCGAAACGAAGCAGAGGCGTCCCTGTATACCCGTGGCAACAACCCCACCGTGACCATGCTCGAGAAGAAAGTGGCGGCGCTGGAAGGCGCGGAGCATGCCATTGCCTTCGGGAGCGGGATTGCGGCAGTCTCGGCTGCGGTGCTCTCGCAAGTGAACGCCGGAGACCACGTGGTGTGCGTGCAAAAGCCCTACGGCTGGACCAATACGCTAATGAACCGCTTCCTGCCGCGGTTTGGGGTAGAGGTGACGATGGTAGATGGCACAGACCCGCAAAACTACCGCCATGCCATCCGGCCCAACACCAAACTGCTCTACATGGAGAGCCCCAACTCCTTTACCTTTGAGCTGCAGGATATAGCGGCGGTCACGGCTCTGGCCAGGGAGCATGGCTGCAGCACCATCCTCGATAACAGCTTCGCATCCCCACTCTACCAGAATCCGATTCAGTTTGGCGTCGACCTGGTGGTACATTCCTGCACCAAGTACATCGGCGGGCATTCGGATGCGATGGGAGGGATGATCTGCGGCAGCCGGGAAAGGATCAACAGGATATTCGAGCGGGAATACATGACACTGGGCGCTATACTTGCCCCCCATGATGCCTGGCTGCTGCTCCGGGGGCTGCGCACCCTGCCCGTTCGCATGGAGCGGGTTGCCGCCTCCGCCCGTACCGTGGTGGCCTGGCTGGAGCAACAGCCCCAGGTGGAGCGTATCCTGTTTCCCTTCCTGCCTTCGCACCCGCAGTACGAGTTGGCCAAGCGCCAGATGCGCAACAACACGGGGCAGTTTACCATCGCACTTAAAACAGATGATATCCAGCAGGTAGAGCGCTTCTGCGATAGCTTGCAGCACTTTCTCATGGCCGCTTCCTGGGGTGGGCACGAATCCTTGATTTACCCCGCCGCGGCGTACTACGGCGGCGGGGAACAACAAGGTAGGCCCCCTTTTAATTTGGTGCGCTTCTACATTGGCCTGGAGGATCCCGATTATCTGATCAAGGACATTGAGCAGGCGCTGGCGGCAATCTCCTGAAGAGCTGTCTGTTTTTCCTCAAAGTATAAAGTATAAAGAAGTTCCTTCACGATTAGCATAGCCCCCATCTCTACACTTCATCCGGATGTCGCTGTTTTTTTAGATGCTGGAGCCTCAGCCCGGAATATGTTGGTGCGGAGCGAGTCTATATACCGGGAGCACTGAAATCAGAGCAGCCCATACGCGCAAATAAAAAAGCTTCACAAGGCAGAAGCCTTGTGAAGCTGTGGCCGGCACTCTTCAGAATGTGGCCGGCACTCTTCAGAATAAAGAAGCGGGCGGCAAGTATAGCTTAGAAGCCGGCAGCAACATCATCCCCACGCGGGTCGGCACCGCCTTCCAGCCTGCCGTCGGGCAGCACCAGGATGGCGTCCACACGGCCATACTGGCCACGCTGTTTCAATGTATATCCCTTGCGCTGCAGCTCGGCGCGTACTTCGGCAGGTATGGCATCGGTGGTGTGCTGTATCTCGTCGGGCAGCCACTGGTGGTGGAAGCGCGGCGCGGCCACGGCCTGCTGCATGGTCATGTCGTGCTCCAGCACGTTCAGGATCGTCTGGAAAACGGAGGTGATGATGGTGGAGCCGCCCGGCGTACCGACTACCATGAACAGTTTGCCGTCTTTCTCCAGTATGGTGGGTGTCATGGCGCTGAGCATGCGTTTGCTGGGTTGTATGGAGTTGGCTTTCCCGCCAATCAGCCCAAACATGTTGGGCACGCCCGGTTTGGCGCTGAAGTCGTCCATCTCATTGTTCAGCAGGAATCCGGCCCCCTCCACCACTACATAGGAGCCATAGCTGCCGTTGATGGTGGTGGTGATGGCCACGGCGTTGCCGGCGGGGTCCACAATGCTGAAGTGGGTCGTCTCCTCGCTTTCAAAAACCGGCAACTCACCCGCCTTTACCTCTGCCGAAGGCGTGGCCTGCGCCAGGCTCATGGAGCTCATACGGCTTTTCAGGTACTGCTCGTCCAGCAACTCCTCCATGGGTACCTCCACAAAGTCGGGGTCGCCCAGGTAAGTGGCACGGTCGGCATACACACGGCGCTCCGCCTCCGTCATCACCTGGATGGCCTCTGTGCTCTGCCAGCCATATTGGCGCAGCTCATAAGGCTCTACCATTTTCAGGAGCTGCGACAGGGCAATGCCCCCGCTGGAAGGCGGCCCCATCGAAATTATCTTGTAGCCTTTGTAGTCGCCAATGATGGGCTCGCGCCACACCGAAGTATACTTTGCCAGATCTTCGTGCGAGATGATGCCGTTGCCGCGCTGCATTTCCTTCACCAGCAGGTCGGCCGTTTCGCCGGCGTAGAAGCCTTCGCGGCCCTTATCGCGGATGCGCTCCAGGGTGCGGGCCAGGTCCGGGTGGCGCAATGTATCACCGGCCTGCCATTCCTGCTCCTGCACCAGGTAGGGCTGGTGCTTGTTGTTTTTAAGAAAGTCTTCCCGTGTGCTGTTCAGGCCGCTGGCTTCCTTCTCCGTTAACACCACGCCGTTACGGGCCAGGTCCACGGAAGGCTGCACCAACTCTGCCCAGGGCAGTGAGCCATACTTCTGGTGTATCTTCACCATGCCGTTCACCGAGCCCGGTACGCCTACTGCCAGGTGACCGTCAGTGCTTAGGCCCTGTACCACGTTGCCCAGGCTATCCTGGTACATCGTTTCCGTGGCTGATGCCGGGGCTGTCTCTCTAAAGTCCAGTGTTGCTACCTCCCCGGAATTGCTGCGGGCCACCATAAAGCCGCCGCCGCCAATATTGCCAGCCGCCGGGTGCACCACGGCCAGGGCAAACTGCGTGGCAATGGCGGCATCAAAAGCGTTTCCACCTTTCTGCATGATTTCCATGCCTACTCGGGAGGCCTCCGGGTGTGCCGATACCACCATGGCTTTGTCCGTTATCAGGCCACGCGCAGCTTCAGGCGCATCTTTGGGCGTTTTGGTGGCGCAGCCGCTCAGCAGGGTAGGGAGCAGGGCCAGCAGCAGCAGCCATACTTTTAGCGGGGCTGTTTTGGGGGCGTTCAGGTGCATGTTGTATTAGGTTGAGGTTTGGGCACATAAGATATAAAAAAACGCCAGCTATTGCACATAGCTGGCGTTTCTAATAAAGTATGGAGTAGCTTACTTCAGGTCTTCCTGGATGATGGCCACGGCCTCTTCCACGTATACGTCCTGCTTCAGGCCTTTCATAAATTCTTTGTTACGGGCCAGTTTGGCGGTGTCGCCGCCGAGGGCTTGCAGATCCTGCTGCAGGCGCTTCACGTTCAGCACTGGCACCTCTTTCTGCGCTTCCTCCAGTCGCTTGGCTTCTGCCTCTGCCTTTTTCTCCTCTACCAGGTACTTCTCCAGCTGCAGCGAGCGGGTGGTGTTGTCTGATTGCTTTTTCAGGCGCTCAGCGCTCTCCTCAATCAAGCCGAAGCTTTCGTTTTTAGCTACACGCTGCTGGCTGTTGGCCTTTACCTGCGATAGGTTCAGCTTGCCGTTGTTCCATGGTTTATACTTTGCCGGAGCGATCTCATCAAACGGAAGGGCAAAATCCTGCTCCTTCTCGCCAAACTCCAGGTAAGCGTAAGCATCCGGAAGCACCACGTCCGGCACTACGCCGCGCAGCTGGGTGGTACCGCCGTTGATGCGGTAGAATTTCTGCGTAGTCAGCTTCAGGGCGCCGAATGGCTTGTAAGGGTTAAACTGCGCCGGCAGGGCCTCGTCCAGCTCAAAGAACTGCTGCACCGTGCCCTTGCCAAAGGTTGGGCTTCCCACAATCACGGCGCGCTTGTAGTCCTGCATGGCGGCGGCCAGAATCTCGGAGGCCGAGGCGCTGTTTGCATTCACCAGTATCACCAAGGGGCCACCGTACTGCACCTGCGTGTCACGGTCGTCGAGCACCACGGCTTTGCCGGAGGCCGTCTTTACCTGCACGATCGGACCCTGCTCGATGAACAGGCCGGCCATTTCCACGGCATCGGCCAGCGAGCCACCGCCGTTGTTGCGCAGGTCCAGGATCAGGCCCTTCATGCCGGCAGTCTTCAGCTTCTCAATCTCTTTTTTTACATCGGCTCCGCTAAAGCGGCCGTTCTTGTTCTCGAAGTCGGCGTAGAAGCCCGGAAGCTTGATGTAACCGATTTTGGCTTTATCCTCTATCAAGGCAGACTGTGCGTAGGTTTCCTCGAACACGATCACGTCGCGGATGATCGGTATAACTTTGGTGGAGCCATCTGGTTTCTTCACCGTCAGGCGCACCTCAGTGCCTTTCTTGCCGCGGATCAGCTGGATGGCGTCGTCAATGCGCATGCCTTCAATCAGCACGGGGTCTTCAGAGCCCTGGGCTACTTTCTGGATGGCATCACCTGGCTTCAGCTCGCCCTGCAGGTATGAGGGGCTGCCCGGCACGATCTCCATCACTTTTATCTGTCCGTCCTTCTCCTGCAGCGAGGCACCGATGCCCTCCAGGCGGCCGGTAAAGTTGATGTCGAAGTCAGCCTTTGCTTTTGGCGGGAAATAGCCCGTGTGCGGGTCGTATACATTGGTTACGGCGTTGATGTAGGTAGCGCGGTGGTCCTCGCGGTTAATTTTGGCCAGGCGCTGGTACAGGTCATCGTAGGTCTTCATTACTTTCTCGCGGGCCTCTTTCTCCAGGCCCTCAAACGACTTTTTCTCTACCTTCGGGTCTTTCTCCAGTTTCTTCTCCTGCTCCTTCTGCATGTCCACCAGGCGAACCAGCGTCTGGTACTTCAGCTGCTTGCGCCATGCCTCCTTCAGCTCCTCCTTGCTTTTTGCGTAGGCCAGTTTCTCGCCATCCAGCTCGATCTGCTCGTTCTTGGAGAAGTCAAACGGCTTGGCCAGAATCTCCTTGTAGTAAGCCTGTGAGTCTTTCACGCGTTGCTCATACATATCGGCAGACAGGTCGAAGAACTGGAACGAGCCCTGACGCAACTCATCGTCGATGGCCGTCTCGTACTTCTGCAGCTGCTGCACATCAGAGGCAAGCAGGAATTTCTTGTTGTAGTCCAGGCGCTCCAGGTAGAGCTTAAACACCTTCTTCGAGAAGTTGTCGTCCACTTTTTCGGGCTGGTAGTGGCCGGAACTGAGGCCCTGCATCAGGGCCTTGATCAGGATCTCGTTCTTACCCTCGGGTGTGCTGCCGTTTTTGTAAAGTATGAAGGAGCCCGTCACGAGGATGACGGCCAGTACCGACAGTATGATTTTAAAGCGAGTTGTCAAAGATATCATCTATTTATTACGTTGAACTACAGGTTAGATTGCAAAAGTGATGCCGCATACGTGCTTTGGCATGGTTAAGAGTGTAATGTAGGGGAAAAAAAACTTTTATCATAGCTGCTTAAGGCGTCATTCCACACCAGAGGCTGCCTTTAAGGATACTATACGTGGCGCGGCGGCTGATATCATAACTGCCGGACGGCTTTTTTCGTTTCCGTAAGTATAAACCAAAATGTAACAGCTATGAATAACAACGAAAGAGCCATTGATGTTTTACAGGAACTGAATCAGTTCGTGAACGACAGGATAGAGGGCTACAAGCATGCCGCAGAACTCACGAAAGACCCGGCGCACCAGTCTTACTACAAGGACCTGATGAACCAGAGCCGCCAGTTCTCCAGCGAGATCAACAGCACCATCAGCCAGATGGGCGGCAACACCCAAAACAGCACCACCGCGAAAGGCAAGCTCTACCGTGGCTGGATGGATGTGAAGAACACCATCGCCGGCAACGACGAGGAGGAAGTGATCAAGTCGAACATCACAGGCGAGGAGTGGGCCCAGAAAGCCTACAACGATGCCCTGGACCACAGGGCGGAGCTGCCGCAGAACGTGGTGCAGATGGTAGAGAAGCAAAAGCAAGCCTCCATGGCCACCTACGAGCGCCTGCGCCAGATGGACAGAGCCGCCGACTAAAGTATAAAGCGAAGTATAGGAGAGGGTTGCCAGCCAATGGCAACCCTTTTTGCTTTAGAAAGTATGGCAGGATGGTTGCTGAACATGGAAGGGAAAAGAAACGACATGAAGAACATACTTATTTTCGGCGACAGCCTGACAGCCGGCTATGGTTTGCCCGCCGCGAGCGCGTACCCCAGCCTGCTACAGGAGCAGCTGCGGCAGGAGGGGTATACGGACTATAAGGTTTTAAACGGCGGCCTCAGCGGCGACACCACGGCCGGAGGCGTGCACCGCATAGACCGCTGGCTGCACCAGCCCATCGACATCTTTATACTTGCCCTGGGCGCCAACGATGGCCTGCGCGGCATCCCCGCCCGCGAAACCAGCCAGAACCTGCAGGAGATCATCTACAAGGTGCGCCAGAAGTACCCGGAGGTGAAGATCATACTTTCGGGGATGGAGATACCGGACATTGTGCCGGGGCGTTACGCGGCAGAGTTCCGGAAGCTGTTCAGGGAGCTGGCGCTGCAGCATAACACCCACTTTATACCCTTTCTGCTGGAGGGCGTGGCCGGTAACCGCCTCCTCAACCTGCCCGACGGGGTGCACCCAAATGCGCAGGGGCAGAAGCTGCTGGCCCGGCACACCTGGACCAAACTGAAGGAGTTGCTGTGAAAAGTATAAATCGGATGCGGCCGGGGATTCTGTTTCCCCGGCCGCATCCGATTTATACTTTATAAGTGTGAAGTATACTTAGTTATCCAGGTTCAGGCCCGTGTCGCGGCGCTTGAGCTCCACTTCCTGGCCTTTGGCCTGCTCGTACTGCGCACGCAGCTCTTTGAGGGTATTGCGGGCCCATACCGAGAAAGCGGAGGCGTCGGTTTCGTCCACATCCTTCAAGCCGTCGTCGAATTCATCTATGGCATCCTGCTGGGCTTTTGTCAGCCGGTTCCAGTACTCCTCGTTAAAGTTCTCAGCCTCGCGCAGTTTGGTCAGGTGCTCGTTGTCCTCGTCCTCCAGTTGCTGTGGCAGGGTAACGTTATACTGCTGCGAAAGCTCCTGCAACTCCTCCTGCTTCGTCGTGTACCAATCCACCAGATTCTGGCCATAGGTCTTTACGGCGTCTGAGGTGCCCTGCGCGGCTGCCAGCTTGCCCAACTCTACCTGCAGCATGTTGTTGCGGGCCGCAAACTGCATCAGCTCCTGCTTGTCCTCCGTGAGGGTGGAGTCAGTGCCGGCTACCGTGGCTGTCTCGGTGGAGGTGGTGTCGGCGGTGGTGGTGGTTTCTTCGCCGGATCCTGAGCCGCAGGAGGCAAACATAAAGGCGCCTGCTGCGCACCAGATGGCTATCAAAGTGTTTCTCATAGTTCTTTATATTAGGATATGATATTGTTATACCCTAAGCATACGAAACTATGGTAAATTGTTTTCTGCGCGGGTGCTGTCCTGCAGGGCAAGTATGCTGTTAAGCGTGGGGATAGAGAGCGGCTTGGTGATGAAGCCGACCACCACTTCATACTTGCGGGCGCGCTGCAGCAGGTCCTGCTCGTCGTAGGAGGTGAACATGGAGATAAACGTTTTGTGGCGCGCGTTGTACCCCAGGGCATAGTAGCGGTCCAGAAAATCGAAGCCATCCATGGAGGGCATGCTGATGTCCAGCAGGATGAGGTCGGGGAAAGGGGTTTCCTCCATGGTTTCGGCGGCACGCAGAAAATCGAGCGCCTCCGGAACGCTTTGGCAGGTGGACACTAAGCTGCTCACATCGGCATCCTCTAAAATAATCTGGGAGAACAAACTGTTGATCTGGTCATCGTCTATAATCAGGATGTGTTTTAGCTTATACATAAGGGTTCTTCTGCTTATAGGGTGTAGCCGTGTGCGCTCGCTTCAGTTCTTGGTCAGAGGCACAACATTAGGCGTGCCAAGCTTTCTGCGTTATTGTGTTATAACGACATTCTTCGAACGTACTGTATACGATGCGGACTGAATAAACTCTTTTAATTCCAACTTATACTCAAGGATAGGCATTTTATACTTGAAAGTAAACTACTTTGTACGGGCAATAGTAACTAATATTATTTATATAAAATATATAATATTATATATTGTTTTTGCATTTGATGGGTGGGAGAACGCAAAAGCGCCGGGTGCCGCCTCTACTTGGCAGCGCCCGGCGCTTATTATATGCGAAGTGCAATTATCTATTAATAATAGATATGCTCGCCTCTGTTGCTCTGGAAGTGTGTCTCAAAGTAGCGGGCATCCTCCGGGCTGTGCGGCTTAAAGCCCAGTACAATGTTACCCTCTTTCACGCCCGTCTCATATACCTTGGCTCTCTCCTCAGGTATACCGGCTCCGATCAGCGCACCGATCAGGCCACCTGTCAGGCCACCGGCACCAGCGCCTGCCAGGCCAGCTGCCAACGGACCAGCCACTACCAGGCCAAGGCCCGGAATCGCCACGGAGGTACCAATGGCAGCCACGGCACCTATAATGGCACCCAGGGTACCACCAATGGCCGAACCGGCACCAGTGCCCTCCAGCGACTTGTTACCAAGCTCTGTCGTGTGGTCCTTGTCCTCTCCGGCGAAGTGGCGCTTTCTGCCCTCCTCGGACATCACCACGTTTATCTCGTCTTTATCATAGCCGCGCGCACGCAGTTCGTCATAAGCGCGCTCGGCACTCTCTCTGTCTCTAAACATTGCGGTTAGCATGCCCGCTTTATCTGTTCTGTTTACCATAGCTTTTTTAGTTTTGGTTTATTTGTTCAAGTAATGCCGGCAGGTGCTTTACAGCTTTTGCCGGCGTGGTTATTTCTAACGGGTAAGCGTTGCCTATAGTTACGGCTTTGAATTTTAACCGGTTTTACTGCCCCGTGTTTTACGGAAGTACAAGGCGCTGCCGCCGGGCCTCCTAGCGCGGGGGCAAGGTAGAATCCATAGGCTTGACGAGGCGGTCCACCACGTGCATGACACCGTTGGAGGCCTTGACATCGGCTCTTACAACGGTGGCGCCGCCAAGTATAATGCCGGTGCTATCCGAGGCACTTACCGTTATAAACTCTCCGCCGCCGGTTTCGATGCGTTGTGTGTTTTTAAAGCTGGCAGAGAGCACCTCGCTGGTTAGCATGTGGGCCTGCAGCACCTTGATGAGCCGGGCCTTGTTCTCTGGCTTCATCAGGTTGTTCAGCGAGTCCTGTGGCCAGTTGGTGAATGCCTGGTTCGTGGGGGCAAGCAGCGTCAGGGGTTTTCCCGTCTTCAGCCCATCGGTTAGTTCCGCCTGGTCCAGCAGGGTGGAGAAGGTGGAGAGGTTCGGGTCCATTGCCGTCAGCTCGGCCAGCGTGTACTGTGCGGTGTTTCCCGCATCAGCAAACATCCGGCTATAATCAATCGCTGTCGTATCCGGCTCTGCCTCGGCTGCCGCCTGGCCTGCCATAGCTTCCATTTGGCTCATGGCTACCTCGCTATCTGTGCTTGCGGTGGTTGCTGCCGGGGCGCAGCCAGTAAGGCCGGCTGCTATCAGGATGTTGGCTAGTAATATATTTCTCATGGTTGATGCTCTTGTAAGGAAAAGTTGTGTACGCGCTATGCTTGGCGCATGATACCTGTAAATAAAGAAAGCTCTCTTATAGTATAAGAGAGCCTCCAGTAGGGGTAGTATGCTTCGGCAGGATTAGAACCCGATGGCGGAGTTTTCCTGCACGTCGCTGGGAAGTATAACACTGTCGATCACGTGGATCATACCGTTAGAAGCTTCAATGTTGGATTTTACAAGTTGTGCGCCGCCGATGCGGATGTCCGTGTTGTTCACACCCACCTCAACCGGGATATGGGAGTTCTCACCCACCTCTATAATTGAGTTATTCTCGAATTGCGAAGACGCTACTTTGTTCGGCAGCACGTGGGCCTGCAGTACTGATTTTAGAATGGCTTGATTATCAGACAGAACAAGTGCCTCCAGTTTGTCTTTCCCGAGTTTGGCGAAAGCCTCGTTTGTTGGGGCAAGCAGCGTAAACTCATCCAGACGATCCAGGTCGGCTTTAAATCCGGACTGCTCTACCAGCGTTACAAACGTGGAAAGGTTCGGCTCCATCTTGGCCAGCTCAAACGCATCATACTGCTCGGTGTCCTCCACGCTCTCGAACATCTGGTCGATATCGGTGGGGTCCTCCAGTGATAAAGTAGTCACGTCGAGCGTGGCTATAGGGGTCACTGCCACAACAGACTCTTCTATCACTACTGCGTCAGGGTCGTCACCGGCCATGGTCTGTGTCTCGCTCATGGTCATGTCATCATCCATGGCGGTGGTGTCGTTCATTGCATCGTTAGAACTCGCGCAGCCAAAACCAAACAGCATGGTGGCGGCAAGAGCCATAGGTATAATCATTCTCTTTTTCATAGCTTTCTTTTTATTTAATGATAGTTGCTCACTAATGGAGTAAAACTTACAACTATAATAATATAACTGGAAAGCGTTGAAAATGTTGAGGTTGTGGTTTTGTTTTTAGGCGCTTATACTTAGCTGATTTGCAGCTGTGCCAAAAGGTTTCAGCCTTTTACTAACTAATTATATACCTTCACTATAAATATATACTCTTTTAGTTTTTTGAGCTGCTGCGGCCTGCTTTGGGCAGAAAGTGCATTATTTTTGGGCAGGGTAAGAGGCTGCACCTGGCCGGCGTTTGCCAGTTCCTCAATCAGCTGCAGCAGGTAAGCCGACTTAATGGCGAAGGCAGCGCCTTCCTGCCCGGCTTGCTTGCCACTGATCACCCCGATCAGGTTGCCCTTGTCGTCCAGCAGCGGGCCGCCGCTGTTGCCCGGGTTAAGTGGAATGGAGATCTGATAGGCGGTGGTATCGCCTTCGAAGCCCGAGGCCGAGCTCAGCGAGCCCTCGCCAAACACAATGTCCTCGCGCGGGTAGCCAAGCGTGAACACGCGCTCGCCCAGGTCGCTCTCCGTGTCTTTGAAAGTATAAGGCAGCTTGCCGAAACCCTCAAAGCTTTCATCTGCTATTTTTAGGATGGAAAGGTCGTGTATCTCGTCGCGGTAAATTTCGCTCACTTTATACTTCAGGCCGGACTTATTCTCGATCATAATGGAATCAGCGCCCTCCACCACGTGCGAGCTTGTCACGACATACCCATCGGCGGAGATGGCGAAGCCGGTGCCACTAAAGGCAGCCGGGCGCGGGGCCACAGGCTTGCTGGCGTCGTTTATACCGTTCATGAGAGCAGTCTGGGCTTTCTTCAGGCGCTCCACCTCGCGGCGCAGCTCCACGTAACGGGCCGTTTGCTGCTTTACCGGCGCCTTCATCTGCTGCACGCTCCAGAGTGTGCCGAAAACCGATAGCAGCGAGACACTGGCGGCCACGGCAATTGTCTGCTTCTGGCGATTCCAGTATACTTTCCAGGGGTTCGGGGTAGTGGCCTGCCCTCCGGCCTCCATCTCACTGTGGATGAGGTTAAGCTGCTGGCGCAGGTGCTGGCGCTTGCCATAGCCTTTCAGTGCCTGCAGCATGTGCCGGTGCTCGCGTACCTGCTCTGCCAGGCGTACGTCGGCGTGCAGCAAGGCCTCAAAGCCAGCCTTTTCCTCAGCGGCCATCTGCCCGTTCAGGTAGCGTTCAATCTCTTCGTATGCGCGGTACTCTAACATCTTAGTCTTCTCCCAGAATAGTGTTCACCTGCTTATACTTCAGGTTTATAGGTAGCAAAAAATATCTTCTTCAGGCGTTGCAGGCATTTATACTTCTGGTTCTTGGCCGTATCGGTGTTGGTGTAGCCAAACTTGTCGGTAATGTCCTGCATGTTCTGCATGCGTATGTAGTAATCCTCGATCAGGCTGCGGCAGGGCTCCCCGAGCTGCTCCAGAGCATCGCCCATCACCCCGAACTGCCTTTCCTGCTCCTCGTGTTGCAGGGTGTCCTCCTCCACGGGCACAAAGCTGTCAGTCTCGTCGAGCCTGGTGGCGTAGCGGCCCTTCTCCGCCAGGCGCTTCAGCCAGAGCCTCCGGCACACCGAGTACAGGTAAGTCTTGATCTGGCAGGTCAGTTCCAGGCTGTTGTCCCTTGTCTTCTCATAAAACACGATGACGCCCTCCTGGTAAATGTCCTTGGCCTCGTCCTCGGTTCCGCTGTTGCTCAAAATAAAGTGAGAGATCATCGGGAAATATAGTTTGTACAGGTGGGCCAGCGCCCTTTCGTCGCTGCGCCGGATGCCTTCTATCACCGCCTCATCCGTCTCATACAAACGCTTCTTCATTCCAGTCAAATTTTAATACGCTAAGGGACGTTTTGTAACCCGCCGAAAAAATAATTTTAAAAATTTCAGAAAGCAGGGTTACCTCTGCCGGTTTTGGGTATGAAGTTCAAATCGAAACCAAAACACTTAATCACAAACACAAAAATGAAAAATTTATTCACTTTCGCTATCGTAGCCCTTGCTATTTCTTTCACTGCCTGCACTAACGAAGAAGCCACTACTGAGACTGAAGTTGTAGAGACTGAGGCTGTAGAGGAGACTCCAGTTGTTGAGGAAGAAGTAGTAGTAGAAGATTCTGCTGCTGTTGAGGCTGACTCTACTGTAATCGAGTAGTTGTAGCAGGAACGACGGCGAAAAGCTTATAGTTCTGAAACACACACCGGGCCTTGTGCATCTTGCGCAAGGCCCGGTGCTTTTTCAGGCCAGCTACTGCATGCTTCTCCTTGTTAAGCAGGAAGGCCGGCTAGGGTATAGCCGGCCTTCCTGCTTTTATTTCCTCGCCCTCTTGCGGCGCTCTATCTCGCTTTTGATCAGGCTGAACTCACGGCTGCTCTGGCCGGCTATGGCGGTGTTCTCGTTGGCGCGGCGCAGCAGGTAAGGCATCACCTCCACCACCGGGCCGTAGGGCACATACTTGGCCACGTTATACCCGGCCTTCGCCAAGTTGTAGGAAAGGTTATCGCTCATGCCATAGAGTTGGGCAAAGTATACGCGCGGGTCGTTGGGAGCGATGCTGTGCTCCTCCATCAGCTCCATCAGCAGGTAGCAGCTGGCCTCGTTGTGCGTGCCGTTGCAGAAGGCAATACGGTCGATGTGGTCCGCGCAGAAGCGCAGGCCGTTATCGAAGAGCTCATCGGTGGCTTCCTTTGTCGGGTTGATCGGGCTCGGGTACCCTTCCAGCTCGGCGCGCTTGCGCTCTTTCTCCATGTAGGCGCCGCGCACCAGTTTGGCACCCAGGAAGTAGCCGCCCTTAAGGGCATTCTCGTGGTCGCGCCGGAGCACCTCCAGCCTGTCGTGGCGGTACATCTGGTAAGTGTTGTAAATGTTGGCCTTCTCCCTGTTGTAGCGCTCCATCATCTCGTAGGTCAGGTTGTCGATGGTGTCCTGTATCCAGCTCTCCTCGGCGTCGATGAACACGCGCACGTCACGCTCGTAGCAATGCCGGCAAATGGCGTTCACGCGGTCGCGGCCACGCTCAAAGGCGGCGCGCTCATTGGCGGAAAGCTCCTGCTGCTTCTGCACCTTCTCCAGTAAATTGATGTCGATCAGGCCGGTGATCTTGAACACCGAGAACGGGATGTGCTTGTTGCGGTGCGCCTTTTCGATGGTGTGCAGCAGCTCGTCGCGGGTGGCGTCGAAGCTTTTCTCATCACCCTCACCCTCCACAGAGTAATCCAGAATGGTGCCGATGTTATACTTGCCCAACTCCTGTATGGCGCGCTCCGACTCCTCAATGGTTTCGCCGCCGCAGAAGTGGTTGAAGATGGTTGGCTTGACGATGAATTTTACCGGCAGGTGCAGGTTCAGGGCAGTGGTGAGCAGTGCGCCTCCGGCCTTCACAAAGGTGTTGCTGTTCATCGCCTTAAACAGCAGGTACATCTTATATAGTTCAGCGTCGGATTTGGATGAGAAAGCGACCGCTGTATCGTCAAAAGAGACTTTGGAAATCAGGTTCATGTAAGGTTGAAATTTGCGGTGCAAAGATAGTGCTTCGGGCCTAGTACACAACCATAAACACCGGCTGCGTTCGCTAAATTTATACGTTGCCGGAAGTATAAAACATGGTCGCCGTTTTGCTGTTTAACTAGGAAGGCATTGGCATGCGGGCGCGTCAGGTTAGTTTATACTTTAACGGGTGCCTTTTTGCACCGCAACGGCTACCTTTGTAACGATACATACGCTTGATGAAGTTTAATCCGACACAGTCTTTTTTCACGGAGCTGCGGGGAGGCCAGGGGCTCCCGCTGGTCATTGCCGGCCCGTGCAGCGCCGAGAGCGAGGAGCAGGTGTTGCAAACGGGCAGGGCGCTGCAGCAGCACATCCACTTATTCCGGGCCGGTATCTGGAAGCCGCGCACGCGTCCGGGTAGCTTTGAGGGCGTGGGCACGCAGGGCTTGGCCTGGCTGAATCGCGTGAAGCACGAACTGGGCATGAAGGTAGCCACCGAGGTAGCCACCGCCCGCCACGTGGAAGAGGCGCTGAGGCAGGAGATAGATGTGCTCTGGATCGGGGCCCGCACCACCGTGAACCCCTTTGCCGTGCAGGAAATCGCCGATGCGCTGCGGGGGGTAAACGTGCCGGTGATGGTGAAGAATCCCGTGAACCCGGACCTGGCACTATGGATCGGGGCCATCGAGCGGATTTACCATGCCGGGGTGACGGACCTGGCTGCTATTCACCGTGGCTTTTCGGCTTATCAGGAAACAAAGTATCGGAACATGCCGGTGTGGCAGATCCCGATCGAGCTGAAAGCCCGTTACCAGAACCTGCCGCTCATCGTGGACCCCAGCCACATTGGCGGTAAGCGCGAGCTGATCTTGCCGGTGTCGCAGAAGGCGCTGGACCTGGGCTACGACGGCGTGATGATAGAGACGCACCTGAACCCCGAAAAGGCCCTGAGCGACGCGGAGCAGCAGGTAACCCCCGGCGCTCTGAAAGCCATACTTGCCAAGCTGCAGGTGCGTAAAACAACCTATGATGATGCTGAGCTGGTGAACCGGGCCGAGGAACTGCGCCTGCAGATCGACGCCGCCGACCACGACATCATCGCTGCGCTGGCGCGCCGTATGGCGCTGGTGGAGCAGATTGGCGCGTACAAAAAGCAGAACAACGTGCAGGTGCTGCAGCTGGAGCGCTGGAAGGAGATCTTCCGGAGCCGCGGCGAGTGGGCCGAGGATGCCGGCCTTAACCCAGGCTTCATTGAGGAGCTCTACCAACTGATCCACGTGGAATCCATCCGCAAACAAACCCGGATTTTAGATGGGGTTTAACGCCGGAGTTGCTATATTGCCCGCTTGCGAATGTTTAAGCGTTAAATTGTGAAGTGGCCGGATGGTTAAATGATTGCCCGCTGCACGGGGATTTATACTTTCTAACCCTTCAACTCTTTAACTCCTAAACGCTCTAACCCCCAAACTCCCAGAGATGACCGAATCCATACATATCGGCAAGGATGCGCTGCAACAGTTGCCGGAACTGCTGAAGAACCGTGCTTTTAGTAAGGTGGTGGTGCTGGTGGATGAAAATACACTGCCTCACTGCTATTCCATACTCAAGCCATACTTGCCCGCGCACGACCTGATCCAGATAAAAAGCGGAGAGGAGCACAAGACCCTGCAGACCTGCGAATACATCTGGCAGCGCATGACCGAGCTAAACCTGGACCGCTGGTCGGTACTGGTGAACCTGGGCGGCGGCGTGATCGGCGACATGGGCGGCTTCTGCGCGGCTGTGTTTAAGCGCGGCATTTTCTTCGTGCAGGTGCCCACCACGCTGCTGGCGCAGGTAGACGCCAGCGTGGGCGGCAAAACCGGCATCGACTTCCACGGACTCAAAAACCATATCGGGGTATACCAGGAGCCGCAGGCGGTGTTTATTAACCCAGCTTTTCTGCAGACGCTGCCGCAGCGCGAGCTCAAGTCCGGTTATGCCGAGATCATCAAACACTGGCTTATTGCCGATAAGGAAGCCTTTCTGGAGCAGCGCCACATCGGCCTGTTCACCGAGGATTGGGAGGGCCTGATCCGCCACTCGGTAAGTATAAAATCCAGGGTAGTGGAGCAGGACCCGCTGGAGGGAGGCCTGCGCAAGATCCTGAACTTTGGCCATACGGTGGGCCACGCTGTGGAAAGCTTCCTGCTGGAGCAGCCGGGGCGGGCGCTGCTGCACGGCGAGGCCGTGGCGGTGGGCATGCTCTGCGAAGCCTGGATCAGCCGCAAACGTGAGCTGCTCTCCTCTGAGGAGCTGGATAAGATCGAGACCTTCCTGGCGACCATTTACGAGAAAGTGCCGCTCACGGAGCAGGACATCCAACATATAGCCCAACTGGCGTTGCAGGATAAAAAGAACACCCGCTCCACTATCAACTGCACCCTGCTGCAGGGCATCGGCAAAGCCGTGTACGACCAGCCCATCACGGTGCAGGAAATTGTTGAATCATTACGCTACTATACCTTACTATGAGCCAAAGCCTCACCCTGAGCCACCCTACCGGTAAACTGGCCGGAAGTATAAAACTGCCTGCCTCCAAAAGCGAAGCCAACCGCGCCCTGATTATTGCGGCGCTGTCGGGGCAGGAATCGCAATTGCATAACCTTTCCGAAGCCAACGACACCCAACTGCTCCAGCGCCTGCTGCAGAGCGATGCGGCAACCATAGATGCCGAAGATGCCGGCACGGTGATGCGTTTTCTGACTGCTTACTACGCCGTAACCGGCCAGCAGAAGCTGCTCACTGGCACTGACCGCATGTGCCAGCGCCCTATCAAAGTGCTGGTAGAGGCCCTGCGCGAGCTGGGAGCAAGTATAGCCTACGTAGGAGAGGAAGGATATCCACCCTTGAGAATTGGTGGGTTTAAGGGCAGTGGCCAGAAGCACCTGAAAGTGCGTAGCGACATCAGCAGCCAGTATATTTCCGCGCTGCTCATGATTGCGCCTTTGCTGCCTGAAGGGCTGGAACTGGAATTAGAAGGCAAGATCGGCTCCCGACCTTATATTGAGATGACGCTCTCGCTCATGCAGCACTTTGGCGTAACAGCTGATTTTACGGACAACACCATCACCGTGAAGCCGCAAAAGTATAAAGCCGCGGAGTTTACCGTGGAGTCCGACTGGTCGGCAGCCAGCTACTGGTACAGCCTGGTTGCGCTGGCGCAGGAAGCGGACATCACGCTGCTGGGTCTGAAAGAAAAGTCATTCCAGGGCGACCGTGCCATTGCCGACATCATGTACCGGTTGGGTGTGTATACTGAGTTTACCTCAGAAGGCGTGCGATTGCTGAAAAAAGAGCACGAGCGCCACATCTCCCTCGACTTCTCCGACTGCCCGGACCTGGCGCAGACCGTGGTGGCGCTCTGTGCCGGCATCGGTGTAACGGTGGATATGACCGGTCTGGAGAGCCTGCGCATCAAGGAAACGGACCGCATACAGGCCCTGCAGCTTGAGGTGCTGAGCCTGAATTCCTCCCTGCAGGAGATCACGCCGGGTGTGTTCGCGCTAAAGCCGGGTATCCTGCAGCACAAAGAGCTCACGTTCCGTACTTATCAGGACCACCGCATGGCCATGGCCTTTGCGCCGCTGGCCCTGCTGCAGCCTGTTACCATACAAGAGCCGAGCGTGGTGCGCAAATCGTACCCCAGGTTTTGGGAGGATCTGCAAAAAGTGGGCTTCGAGGTGAAGTATAACTAACGTATAACTTATGCCGGAACGGAAACTGTACGGGGATGCTAAACTTATAGAGGCGCTCTTGAGCCAAATGCAACTCATGGAAGAGGCGGCAGGTGGCTGGGCGGCTGTGTATAAGGATCCCGCTTCGGGCAGGTTCTGGATGAAGTGCTACACCACGGCCGGCGAGCAAAGTGGCGGAGGCTATCAGCTGCTCATCCGGCTTCCGCTGCCTTCTACAGAGGAACTTATCGGGGCAGCCATACTTTCCCCGCACGAAGACGAGGCTGTGGCCGCCATCATGCGCCTGCTGGAAGAAGAAGCGGTAGAGCAGAAAGACTTCCGGGAGCAGCTGCTGGAGCGGCTCGAAGGCCTGGATCTGGCAAGTATAAACGCCGATCAAAAGAAGCGGCTCCGGGAAATCATCACCCTCACCTCGCTGGCAGATCCGATGAACAGGCGGGAGGTATTCGGAAAAACAGCCGGGCAGTTAGAGGCGGACGTGGCCTACTTTGGGGCTATCTCAGAGCGGGCGCGGCAGCTGTTGCAAAAATTATAGAAAGTATAGGCGCGGGGTTAGTTCTGCTGATTGATCAGGTTCACAATTACTTTTATCATCGTTTCTTTCTCCGATGGATCGCTCTCAGCTATCAGCAGCGTCAGGGCTACCAGGGCGTTATCGGCAATACGTTTGCGGCCTTCCGTATCATAGAGCAATTGATTTTTCTCCATGAACCACACGAACAGGAAGGCAGCTATCCGTTTATTTCCGTCCGAAAAGGAGTGGTTCTTCACGACAAAGTATAGCAGGTTGGCCGCCTTTTCCTCTGTAGAAGGGTATAAATCCTCCCCGCCAAAAGACTGGTAAATGGTGTTGATCGAGCTCTGGAAGCTCTGGTCTTTCTCACGCCCGAATAGCTCAGAACCGCCGAATTTTTCCTTCAGCGTTCGGATAGCTGCCATGGCGCTTTCATAGGTGATCCTGAAGAGCTCCTGCCGGTGCGTACCGGTGATGGTCAGGCGTTGGTGGTCATAATCATCCAGCACATCCAGGGCATACGTATAGTCGCTGATGACCTGCAGTAAGCCAGCGCTTTCGTCGCCTGTTAGTTCCTTCCGCTGAATTACATTCTGCAGCAGCTTCACCGTTTGCTTCAGGTCGTTATACTTCTGAGCCTGCTCCATGAGGCGCTTCTCATTCAACGTATAGCCCTCTACCAAATGTCTGCGCAGCACGTTGGTGGCCCAAATCCTGAACTGCGTACCACGTTTGGAGTTAACTCTGTACCCCACCGAGATAATAACATCAAGGTTATAGTAGTCTACTTGGTAAGTTTTGCCATCCGATGCAGTTGTTGCAAAATTTGCAACAACTGCATCACGGATTAGCTCTTCTGACTGAAAAATGTTCTTTAGATGCCGTGATACGACGGACTTGTCTCTTCCAAATAGTTCAGAAAGCTGGTTCAGCGTCAGCCATACCGTTTCCTGCTGCAGGGTAACATCAATAGCGGCCTGACCAGCCTCTGTCTCATAGATGAATATTTCACCGATGCCGTTTCCTTCTTCCATAAAGCTGTAACGTATAAAGCGGATAAACTAAGATAGGGATTTTCTCGCCTCTTCCACCACCTGCTGCAAGTAGGGAGGCGCCTGGGCCAGCCGGCTGCCATACCAGCTGAACAGCTCGCCGTCCACCACTTTTATACTTGCCTGCGGGCACAGCTCCTGAAACTCGGCTACATGTTTCTCTTTGAAAGGGTAGGGCTCCGAGGATAAAAGTATAAGCTGCGGATTGGCCTGCTGCAGTTGCGCTGGTGTGATTTCGGGATAACGCTCCAGATCGGCAAAAACATTCTCAAAACCACAGCGGCCAAGCAAGTGGTCGATGATGTTGTGGCTGCCCACGACCATGTAAGGCTTGCGCCAGATGAAGTAGGCCGTTTTTATACCTGGCTGCACCGGCTGCAGTTTCTCAAAACCGGAGTTTATACTTTGCTCCAGTTCTGTGGCTCTGGCCTCCGTGCCTGTGAGTTGCCCCACTTGCCGTAGCATGTCCAGCGCATCTTCTAAAGTATAAATGTCACTCATCCATATTTTATACTTTGCCTGCAGCTGCTCAATGCCTTCCTTGTAATTCTCTTCCTTGTTGCCGATGATCAGGTCGGGCTGGAGCTGGTCTATGACATCAAACTTAAAATTCTTGGTGCCGCCAACAACCGTTTTATACTTTACCTGCTCCTTAGGATGAATGCAGAACTTGGTGACGCCTACCACACGGCCGGCTAAGCCTAAATCGAGTAAAAGTTCGGTTTGCGAGGGCACCAGCGATACAATGCGCTGCGGCGGCTGCAATAGCGTGATCTGGTGGCCCATCTGGTCGGTGAACGTCACGGCAATAAAGTATGAATGAAAGTATGAATGAAAGTATGAATGAAAGTATGAATGAAAGATATTACCTGAACATACGCAGGACAGGCCGGAAAAACAAAACCCTCACAGGCCACAAGGTTGTGGGCACCGCGAGGGTTTTCACTTGGCTAAAAGTGGTGGCTTAGGTCAGGTAGCGGAAATCCTGCTTGTCCTGAATCTTGAGTATGGTTTCGTAGATCATCTTGATCACGTTGTCCACGTCATCCTTGTGCACGGTCTCCACGGTGGTGTGCATGTACTTGAGCGGAAGCGAGATAAGCGCAGAGGCCACGCCGGCATTGGAGTAGGCAAAAGCGTCGGTGTCGGTGCCTGTTGCACGTGAAACAGCCGAGCGCTGGAACGGAATCTCCTTCTCCTGGGCAGTGCGGATGATCAGGTCGCGCACATTGTTCTGCACGGCCGGACCGTAAGCGATCACCGGGCCCTTGCCGCAGTGGATGTCGCCGCTGTTCTTTTTGTCATACATCGGCGACTGCGTGTCGTGGGTCACGTCGGTGATGATGGCCACGTCCGGCTTGATGCGGTGCGCGATCATCTCGGCGCCGCGCAGTCCGATCTCCTCCTGCACCGAGTTCACGATATAGAGACCGAAAGGCAGCTGGTTGCCATTCTCCTTCAGTTGGCGCGCCACCTCGGCAATCATAAAGCCACCGATGCGGTTATCCAGCGCGCGGCCCACGTAGTAGCGGTCGTTCATCACGATAAACTCGTCCTCGAAGGTAGCCACGCAACCTACATGGATGCCCATTTTCTCCACCTCCTCGCGGTTGCTGGCGCCACAGTCCAGGAACACGGTTTCGATGGTCGGTGCTTTGTCGTTCTCCACTTTGCGCACGTGGATGGCCGGCCACCCGAAAACAGCCTTTACAATGCCTTTGGCCGTGTAAATGTTCACGCGCTTGGATGGCGCGATCAGGGCGTCAGAGCCGCCGTTGCGCTTCAGGTAAATATAGCCTTCCGGTGTGATGTAGTTCACGAACCAGCTGATCTCATCGGCATGGGCCTCGATCACTACTTTATACTCGGCCTGCGGGTTGATAACGCCCACCACGGTGCCGTAAGTGTCCACAAAGTATTCGTCAATGTATGGCTTTACGTACTCCAGCCACAGTTTCTGGCCCTCCGACTCGAAGCCGGTAGGAGAGGAGTTGTTCAGATATTTCTGCAAAAAATCAAACGATTCTTGTCTCATATGTAAGGTGGTGGTTGTTAGGTTAGGGTTGATTCTGTGTCTGGCCTGTGCATTTTTAAACTCACCCCTGTGCAAAGGCTAAACGTGTAGTATAAGCTATAATTATAACGGAATGTTTCCGTGCTTCTTGCGTGGCAGTGTTACCGCCTTGTTTTCCAGCATCTTAAACGCCTTAATCAGTTTGGTCCTGGTTTCGGACGGCGTAATTACCTCGTCGATAAAGCCACGGTGGGCGGCACGGTACGGCGTGGCAAACTTCTCCTTGTACTCCTGCACCTTCTCGGCCAGCTTGGCCTCCGGGTCCTCGGCCTGCGCAATCTCACGCTTAAAAATGATCTCAGCGGCACCCTGCGCGCCCATGACGGCAATCTCAGCCGTTGGCCAGGCAAAGTTCATATCGGCGCCAATGTGCTTGGAGTTCATCACGTCGTACGCACCGCCATAGGCTTTGCGCGTAATCACCGTAATACGCGGCACGGTAGCCTCGCAGAAGGCATAGAGTAGTTTGGCTCCGTTGGTGATGATGCCGCGCCATTCCTGGTCCGTGCCCGGCAAAAAGCCCGGAACATCCTCCAGCACCAGTAGCGGCACGTTGAAGCTGTCGCAGAAGCGCACGAAGCGGGCGGCCTTGGTGCTGGCGTTAATGTCCAGTACACCGGCCAGTACGGCTGGCTGGTTGCCCACTATACCTATACTTCTGCCGCCGAGGCGGGCAAATCCCACTACAATGTTCTCGCCGAAGTTCTTGTGCACCTCAAAGAAAGAATCCGCGTCGATGATACCCTCGATCACTTCGCGGATGTCGTAGGGCTGGTTCGGGTTTTCAGGGATAATGGTATCGAGCACGGCACGTGTTTCGTCGGCCTGCGGCTCGTAGGGCAATGCTGGCGGCAGTTCCTCGCAGTTTTGCGGGATGTAGCTCAGCAGTTTCTTGAGGTAGGTGATGCACTCCACCTCGTTGGCGCAGGAGAAGTGCGTGACACCGCTCTTGGTGCTGTGGGTGCTGGCGCCGCCCAGTTCCTCGGAGGTTACTTCCTCGTGCGTCACGGTCTTCACCACGTTCGGGCCGGTCACGAACATGTAAGAGGTGTCCTCCACCATCATGATAAAGTCGGTGATGGCCGGCGAGTATACCGCGCCGCCCGCGCAAGGGCCCATAATGGCCGAGATCTGCGGGATAACGCCAGAAGCCAGCGTGTTGCGGTAGAAGATATCAGCGTAGCCACCCAGCGACACCACACCCTCCTGGATACGGGCACCGCCAGAGTCGTTGAGACCGATAACCGGGGCGCCGTTTTTCATGGCCAGCTCCATGATCTTGACGATCTTCTCGGCGTGGGTTTCGGAAAGGGAGCCACCCAGCACGGTGAAATCCTGGGAGAAGACATAAACAAGTCTTCCGTTGATGGTGCCGTAGCCTGTAACAACGCCATCGCCCAGGTAGTACTGTTTATCCAGACCAAAGTCCTTGGAGCGGTGCATCACAAACTTGCCGATCTCCTCAAAAGAGCCTTCGTCCATGAGTAAGTGGATACGCTCGCGTGCTGTCAGTTTACCTTTCTGGTGCTGTGCCTCAATTCTTTCCTTGCCACCGCCCAGCAGGGCTTCGGCGTTTTTGCGCTCAAGGGTTTCTAGCTGGGCCTGTCTGATGTCTCCTGCCATGTCTGGGTATAAATGTATGTACAGCTTTTGGGTTGTTTCCTCAAATTTATAAACTCTGGCGCTAATTATGGTATGGTTGTGGTATTTTTTGGATGTTGGGCTGCGGATGAGCTATAATGGTAGGGGCAAGTATAAAATATAGGGTGTGGGGATGGCGTTGAAAAGGCGCTGCCAAGGCGCCCAGAAGTATAAATCAACCGGGATTGGGGCATCGGATTTATACTTGTGGCAGGTATAACGGGCATTTTATGCGGCCTTCATTCTTAATTAACCGCAGATGTGCTATTTTTGGACTCTCTAAAAGACGGTAGCGGAACCTTAACCCTGTTCCGCGCCTTTTACTTACACTATGGCCAATAAAGTCAATAACCCGACACCAAAGAGGGGGCGGAAGAAGAAAAGCGTGCTGGTGCCCAGCCTGATAGCGCTGTGTATGTTCCTGTTTGTGAGCTTCTCCTACTACGCCTACCAGATCGTGTACACGGCAAACGTGGACACGAAGGGGCGCGACGTATACGTGCTCATACCGACGGGCGCCACCTATGCTCAGGCCATGGACTCCGTGGAGGCCAGCGGCGTGATCGTGGACAGGCTCTCGCTGCGCTTTATGTCCAAGCTGATGGATTACGACAAGCTGGTGAAGCCGGGGCGCTACAAACTGGTGCACGGCTGGAACAACCGCCAGCTGATCGGGGTGCTGCGCCTGGGCGAGCAAACGCCCCTTAACCTGACTTTTAGCAACGTGCGCCTGCGCAGCCAATTGGCCGCCAAGCTGGCCTCTGAGGTGGAGGCGAGCGAGCAGGAACTGGACAGCCTGCTGAGCGACCCGACGTACCTGCAGACCCTTGGCTTCGACACGACCAACATCGTGAGCATGTTCATCCCCAACACCTACGAGGTGTACTGGACCATCACGGCGCCGGAGCTGATGCAGCGCATGAAAACCGAGTACGACAGGTTCTGGACGGCCGAGCGCAGGGTCAAGGCCGATCAGCTGGGCCTCACGCCGCAGCAGGTTTCCACGCTGGCCTCCATTGTGCAGGCCGAAACACTGAAAACCGATGAGAAGCCGCGCGTGGCCGGCGTGTACCTGAATCGCCTGCAGCGCGGCATGCTGCTGCAGGCCGACCCCACCGTGGTGTTTGCCGTGGGCGATTTCACGATCCGCCGCGTGCTCAACAAGCACCTGGCGCATGATTCGCCCTACAACACCTACAAGTATAAAGGGCTGCCGCCGGGGCCCATCAACGTGCCGGTTATCTCCAGCATCGATGCCGTGCTGAACCCCGAGCAGCACAAGTACATATACTTCTGCGCCAAGGATGATTTCTCCGGCTACCACGCCTTCGCCTCCACGGTGGCTGAGCACCAGGCCAACGCACGCCGCTTCCACCGCGCCTTGAACGCGCGCAACATTATGAAGTAAGCCTGATTGTTGGTTGTTAATTGCTGCTTGCTGGGGATCAGGTAAAGTATAAACTTGTACCTCTCCAGGCAGTTTTATACTTTTCCATAATAAATTAAGTCTCTCGTATAGTATTCAAACAATCACCTATCAGCAATCAACAATAAAACTATGTTTGAATCCGACATACAGCTGCGCGTGCGCTACGCCGATACCGACCAGATGGGCTACGTGTACCACGGCAACTACGCCGCCTACTATGAGGTAACGCGCACCGAGGTTTTCCGCCGCCTGGGCATCGAGTATAAGGAGATGGAGGCCACGGGCACCATGATGCCGGTGCTGGAGCTGAAAAGCAAGTTCATCCGCCCCGCCAGGTATGACGACCTGCTCACCATCAAGCTGTTTGTGAAGAGCAGGCCACACGGCACACGTATAAGGTTTGAGTACGAGGTGTATAACGAGGAGGACACGCTGCTGACCATTGGTGAAACGCTGATGGTGTTTGTGGACATGAAGACCGGCCGCCCCACCGAGATCCCCGCGCTCATACACGAGAAGTTAGACCCGTATTTTAGTTAATGAGGCTGAACCAGCAATACCTGAAGCGCCGCCGCGCCTACCGCAAGTTCATCGTTTTCCTCAAACGGTGGCGGTTCAACAATGGCAGGTTCTCGGTATACGATGTGGCTGATGTGCTGCTAGGAGAGCTGCGTCTGGACTCAATCACCAAGCGCGCCTCGTACATGGCCTTCAACTTTACACTGGCCACCTTCCCCACCATCATCTTCCTTTTCACGCTCATTCCCTACATCCCCAGCATCCTGTCGATGGACCTGGGCGTGAGCATCCTTGACTTCATCGCCGATGTGCTGCCCGAGGAGATGTATGCCGTGGCCTATGGCACGATCGAGGACATTGTGAACAAGCCCCGCGGCGGCCTGCTTTCCTTTGGTTTCCTGTTCGCGCTGGTGCTGTCCACCAACGGCATCATGTCCTTGATGGACGCCTTCGACAAGAAGTACCATACGTTCTACAAGCGCACTTACCTGCGCAAGCGCCTGATCGCCACCATACTTACCGTAGTGCTGAGTATGATCCTGCTGACGGCGGTGGCCGCCATCTTCTTCGGGCAGTGGATACTGGATGTGCTGGTGTTCTATGAGGTCGTGACGGAGAGCTATACGTATACCTTGCTGGTGATTCTCAAGTATGTGGCCATTGTGCTGCTCTTCCTGCTGGCAACTTCGCTTATCTACTACTTTGTGCCGGCCATAGAGGATAAATGGCCGTTCTTCTCGGCGGGTGCGGTGGTGGCCACGGCGCTGATCTTCCTGGTGTCGATGGCCTTTTCCCTCTACATCAGCGCTTTCGATACCTACAACAAGTTTTACGGCTCTATGGGTGCCCTGATCGGTTTGATGATCTGGCTCGACTTCGTGTCCATGATCCTCATACTTGGCTTCGAGATCAACGTCAGCATCGACACGGTGACCAAGCGCCTGGTACGCACCCCCACCACCCATTCAGGTAAAGTGGCAAGTATAAAAGCGTAGGTTTTATACTTGGCGCAGCGCAAATGCCGGAATAGAAATTTTATAATTTGAGGATCAACGCGTTGGCCATACCTGCCCTGAACTGAAGAAAAATTTTAGCGTATAGCTTTGAAAGTTCCGGGCGGTGCCCTACTTTTGTACACGAATTAAGACAGAGAGTTGGCGGAGTGGTCGAACGCGGCGGTCTTGAAAACCGTTGACTGTAACAGGTCCGGGGGTTCGAATCCCTCACTCTCTGCAAAGCCTGCAAACGAATAGTTTGCAGGCTTTTTTGTTTTTAACGGGTTTTCGATTTTTATACTTTTGGTGAGTTGTTCGGTGAGTTTCTGCGGGGCCTCCATCGACTCACCGAATACAGGGGTAACTAATTGGCACCAGGTGTACAGAAGCTGTGCCTCTTGACTGGGGTTGACTACAAGACTAAGACTTTCTTAAGGGAATTGACTTCCGGAAAATGGTAGGGTTGATCAAGTAAAGTTAAAGGCTCGTGGCCTTGCACATTGTCAACTGTGCAAGGCCACGAGCCTTTAGCCAATATAAGTTTGACGGTATAGGACTTATACTTCCACTTCTTTCATGGTCGGTGTCAGGAAGTGCATCAGCAACCACGCAGCTAAATAGGCAAAGCCACAGATCGTGAAAATTACATTGTAGCCGCCCACCAGGTTACCCGTTGCCTCATAGCTGGCAAGTATAAAACCCACCAGCGCCGGGAACATGAAACCGCCTATAGAGCCGGCCATGCCACCTATACCGACCACAGAGCTTACGGCACGCTTGGGGAACATGTCCGAGGCGGTCGTGAAAATGTTGGCGCTCCAGGCCTGGTGCGCAGCAGCGGCAAGGCTGATCAGCCCCACAGCCACCCAGATATCCGTGGCGTAGCGGGCTGCCATGATCGGCACCACGCAGAGGGCGAAAATGAACATGGCAGTTTTCCGCGCCTTAAACACCGGCCAGCCCTTTTTGATGAAGTATGAGGACAGGTAACCTCCGCCGATACTGCCAATTGTGGTGGCTGTATAAACTACCGCCAGGTGCAGGCTGGGCTTGGAAAGGTCGATGTGGAAGGTGGTGGAGAAGTAGGAAGGCAACCAGAACAGGAAAAACCACCAGATAGGGTCTGTCAGCAGTTTGCCTACCACAAAAGCCCAGGTTTGTCTTAGGGCAAGTAGTTTTTTCCAACTAACGGCCCCTGTCGGCTCCACGACCACCTGTTCGCTGTCGCTATGTATAAATGCGTACTCTTCCGCCGTCAACCGCTTTTGCCTGGATGGGATCTCATAAAACAACCACCAGAAGATTAGCCAGATAAATCCGATAGCGCCGGTGATGATGAACGCTTCTTCCCAACCATAGGCGCCTAAAATCCAGGGTACCAACACGGGAGCGGCCACAGCGCCAATGTTGGCGCCTGAGTTGAAGATACCTGTTGCCAGCGCTCTTTCCTTTTTAGGGAACCACTCCGCCACGGCTTTAATGGCCGCCGGGAAGTTGCCAGCCTCACTTATTCCCAGGGCTGCGCGCGCTACACCAAAACCTATGGTTCCTTTGGCTGCTGCATGGGCCATCGCAGCGACACTCCAAACCACAACCGAAATAGTATAGCCGAGCTTGGTGCCGATCTTGTCAATCAGCCGGCCGAAAAAGAGCAAACCCAGCGCGTAGGATCCCGAAAAGGCCATTACAATGTAGCTATAGTCTTGCTCGGTCCAGTTAAACTGCGCTTCCAGCGTGGGTTTGAGCAGTCCGATTACCTGGCGATCCAGGTAGTTGATGGTGGTGGCGAAGAAGAGCAGGGCGACCACAACCCATCGGTAATTGCCTGCTTTTTGCTGCTGTTGCTGCGGCTCCTGGGCCTTTTTAGGTGCTGTAATGTCTATCGTGGGCATAGCTGATAATTTAGGGGGTTAACTATAGATTTCGAGTAGTCTGGAGGAGGTGTAAGGCTTGCTTAGTGCGCTCTTCCAGCTTCTGGTATTGCTTCTCTTCCAGTATGTCTTTGGAGATGAGTTTACTGCCCATGCCGACGGCGCAGACGCCTGCGCTGAACCAGGCGCTGAGGTTGCCGGGATCGATCTCGACGCCACTGGTAGGCATGAACAGCTGACCGGGGAAGAGCTCTTTGATAGCAGAGACAAAAGCTGGCCCCAGGATGTTGGCAGGGAAAAGCTTGATGAGGGCCGCCTGGTGCTGCCGGGCCAGGTGTACTTCGGTAGGCGTAAAGCAGCCCGGGATCCAGAGCCGCCCGGCCTCGTGCACCAGGTCGCCCACTTGGGGACTTACAATCGGAGCCACGATGTAATCGGCGCCGGCCTGGAGGAAGGCCTTGGCCTCGTCTGTAGTTTTGATGGTGCCGATTCCCAACTGCAGGTCAGGGTGAGTTTGGCCCAGTTGCTGTTTGAGGTATGTGAAATTCTCAAGCGCCGCCTCGCCCCGGTTGGTGTACTCGAGCGTACGGATGCCGGCCCGGTAGAGCGCCTGGATGATGTGCAGGCTTACCTGTGGGTCCTCGTAAAAGAAGAGGGGCAGCAGTCCCTGTGCCAGGATGGCGTCAAGGGCTGTTTGTTTTGGTAACGTTTCTTTAGTTGGCATAAGCGCTCATGGTTTGCTGTATTTCGGCTACTGTGCTGGTCGTGGTATCGCTGGGTATAAATAGCTTTTTAAAGGCCGCGGCCGTGGCAAAGGCCAGGGTATCGGAGGGGGAGAGTCTGTTGTAAAAGCCGTAGATCAACCCGGCCATGAAGCAGTCACCGCTGCCCACCTTGTCGAGAATCTGTCTGGAGCGGTATTCGGGCGAGACTTCCAGTTCGTTTTGGGTATAGAGTGTGGTGTAGTAGCGAATCCCCTCCTCATAGTCGAACCTGAACGTGTTAGCGACCGTGCGGCAGCGGGGGAACCTTTCCAGGATGGCTTCAGAAGTGAGCCGGGACTGTTGCAGCAGGCTTTCCTTTTCTCCACCTTCAACTAAAGTGTCGTCCAGTGGTATGCCCAGCATTTTGTTTGCCGCCCAGATATTGCCCATGATCAGGTCGCAGTAACGGGCCAGTTCGGGCATCACTTCCACCGGCTCCTGGCCATACTTCCACAGCTTGGCCCGGTAGTTAAGGTCGAGGGAGACGAAGACGTTCCTCTCCTTGGCTGCCTGCAGGGCTTCGCGGCATACGTCGGCCACCGCCTGGTTCAGGGCCGGGCAAATGGCGCTCAGGTGCAGCCACGAGACTCCTTCCAAAGCCTTGTCCCAGTCGATGATGCCGGGCCTCAAACCGGCGAAGGATGATCCGGCGCGGTCGTAGATCACGCCCGTGTTCTTCAGGTCCTTTCCCTTGGGCAGGTAATACAGGCCCACGCGCTCGCCCTGCAACAAAATGGTGTCAGTTACTACCTTTCTGCTTTGCAAGTAGGCTACCAATTGGCTGGAAAGGAAGTTGTCGGGCAGGGCCGTCAGATAAGCCGAAGGCACTCCCCACAAGGCAAGGGCCGTGGCCACGTTTGCCTCGGCACCGCCCACGTAAAAGGGCAGATGGTTGTCTGCCAGCCACTCGCCCGCCTCATCGGGGCAGAGGCGCAGCAACAGCTCGCCAAAAGAGAGCACTTTGCCTGTGTTGGATAAGGTAGCCATCATGTTAGTCGAAGTTGAAGTATGATTTCGCGTTGTAATAGCAGATGTTCTCCACCAACTGGCCGATCCATTCCATCTCGCTGGCTGGTAGCTGGCCGCTCTCCACATCGTTGCCGATCATGTTGCAAAGTATGCGGCGGAAGTACTCGTGGCGCGGGTAGGAAAGGAAGCTGCGCGAGTCGGTGAGCATGCCCACAAAGCGGCTCAGCAAGCCCATGTTGGAAAGTGCGTTCAGTTGCTTCTCCATACCGTCCTTCTGATCCAGGAACCACCAGGCCGAGCCGTACTGTACCTTTCCCGGCGTGGTGCCGTCGTTGAAGTTGCCGATCATGGTGGCGTATACTTCGTTCTGGCTCGGGTTGAGGTTGTAAAGTATGGTCTTGGCCAGTTGGTCCGTGTTGTCCAGGCGATCCATAAGCCGGGAGAGTTGCGGGGCGATATCAAAATCACCGATAGAGTCGAAACCGGTGTCGGGGCCGAGTTCGCGCAGTTTGCGGGTGTTGTTGTTGCGTAACGCACCCAGGTGGAATTGCTGTACCCAGCCTTTGGAATGGTCCAGCAGGGCCAGTTCCACGAGCATGGCCGATTTATACTTTAGCCCTTCTGCTGCAGTCAGGCGTTGCCCGCTAAGCGCTTTCTGGAAAATAGCTTCAACTTCTTTCCGGGTGTAATCGGCTGCGTAAATGGTTTCCAGGCCATGGTCGGAGAGGCGGCAGCCGTTGACGTGGAAGAAGTCGTGGCGTTGTTTGATAGCTTGAAGAAGGCTTTGGAAGCTGTCAATCCTCACGCCTGAAGCTGCTTCCAACTGCTGCAGGTAGGGCAGGTATACTTCTGTGTTGTTGATAAAAACTACTTTATCAGCACGGAAGGTAGGCAGTACTTTTATTTCGAACCCATCAGCTTTGAGTTTCTGATGATGCTCCAGGCTATCAACCGGGTCATCTGTGGTACAGATCACCTCTACGTTCATCCTCTTAAGTATGCCGCGCACGCTGAACCCGTCAGACTGCAGCATTTCAGTGCAGGTGTCGTAGATTTCGCGTGCTGTTTCCGGCTTCAGGATCTTTTCTATTCCGAACGGACGCTTCAGTTCCATGTGCGTCCAGTGGTAAAGCGGGTTGCGCATGGTATAAGGCACAGTCTCGGCCCATTTCTCGAACTTCTCATAATCCGAAGCGTTGCCGGTGCAGTATTTTTCCGCCACGCCGTTGGTGCGCATGGCCCGCCACTTGTAGTGGTCGCCTTCGAGCCAGATCTCCGTCAGGTTTTTGAATCTGCGGTCCTGGGCAATGTCCTCGGGCGAGAGGTGGCAGTGGTAATCGATAATGGGTAGATCTTTGGCGTGCTGGTGGTAGAGCTGGCGCGCCGACTCCGTCTCCAAAAGAAAATCCTCGTCCAGGAAAGAAGCGGTTGTCGTAGCTTGCGTCGGTATGTTCATATTGTTTTAAGGCTTGTGCTTCAGGCAATTTTTAAAGTCGGCCAGCGATCCGGTATAGCTAATGATGCTTCAGGCAGCCAGGTTCTGCGGCTTTGAATTATAAAGTATCTATAGCGGAATTACTTCTCATTCAGCGGTTTCCCGATGGTGGCCAATATGCCGCCATCCACGTAGATGATCTGTCCGTTTATAAAATCGCTGGCTTTGCTTGCCAGGAATATGGTGGCGCCCGCCAGGTCTTCCGGGTCGCCCCATCTGCCGGCCGGCGTTCTGTTGATGATGAAATCGTGAAAAGGATGGCCGTCCACACGGATAGGTGCTGTTTGGTCGGTGGCAAAATAACCCGGGCCAATGCCGTTTACCTGCACATTATACTTTGCCCACTCGGTCGCCAGGTTTCTGGTCAGCATTTTCAGGCCGCCTTTCGCCGCTGCATAAGCCGAAACCGTGTCACGTCCCAGCTCGCTCATCATGGAGCAGATGTTGATGATCTTGCCTTCGCGGCGCTCTGTCATATACTTGCCCACCTGCTTGGACATGATGAAGGGGCCGGTCAGGTCCACGTCCAGAATCTTCCGGAAATCGGCTACTTCCATCTCCAGCGCCGGGGTGCGCTGAATCATGCCGGCATTGTTTACAAGTATGGCAATCGGTCCTACTTCCTGCTCTATGCGCGCCACGTTCTCTTTTACCTGTTCTTCGTCGGTAACATCAAACAAATAGCCTGTTACGTTAAGACCATTTTGCTGGTAGGCGGCCAGGGCGCGCTCCATTTTCCCGGGCGTATTGCCGTTTACCACCAAGGTAGCGCCGGCTTTACCGAGCGCAGTGGCCATGGCCATACCCAACCCGTGCGTGGCGCCTGTTACCAGGGCTACCTTTCCGGTTAAATCGAATAGCTGTGTCATCGGGCGTTTATTTTAAATCAGTGGTGGCTATCGGATCCATGTCGTTGTAATCTAAATTCTCGCCGGCCATGCCCCAGATAAAAGTATAATTGGAGGTGCCTGCGCCGCTGTGGATGGACCAGGGCGGACAAACGATCGCTTGGTTGTTCTTCACCCACAGGTGCCGTGTTTCATCCGGTTCGCCCATGAAGTGGCAGACCGTCTGGTTTTCAGGCAGATCAAAGTAAAAGTAGGCTTCCATGCGGCGGTCGTGGGTGTGGGCCGGCATGGTGTTCCAGACGCTACCCTTCTGAAGCTCGGTCAGGCCCATCTGCAACTGACAGGTTTCTACCACGGTGTTGATCAGTAGCTTTCGGATGATGCGGTGATTGGCCGTTTCCAGGGAACCAAGCTCCACTGTTTCGGCTTCTTCAAACGTAACTTTGCGGGTAGGGCAGGAGCGGTGCGCCGGAGCCGAGTTAAAATAGAAGCGGGTTTCGCCGTTTGCTGCCGGGTGGAATAATACTTCCTTTACACCTTTCCCGATGTACAAAGCTTCCTTGTTCCTCAGGGTAATTTCCTCCCCGTCGACGGTAATGCTGCTATCCGCCCCCACGTTGATGATGCCGATTTCGCGCCGGTCCAGGAAGTTCTCCGAGCGCAGGGTAGGGAAGGTGTCAAGCCGTACAGGCGCTGTTACCGGATGTGCACCTCCCACGATCAGGCGGTCATACAAGGTATACACCAGTTGAATGGTATCGGGCACAAAAAGCTGCTCCATCAGGAAATTCTCGCGCAGCCTGGTTGTGTCATAACTCTTAAAGTCAAGCGGGTGAATGGCATGTCTGGTCGTATGATGTACACTCATGGTAAGAAGTTTTATAAGTATGGGTAAAGTCTAAACTGCTCCTCGTCAGAGCCTGGTGAAATGTGAAGACTGGAACGGGTAGGGGTAACCCTCTCCAGTCTTCGCAACATGAAAGTGTTATGCTTTGGGCGCTTGCGTCGTTTGCGCTATTGATTCGGAAAGTTTCGATTTCTGCTCCATAAACCGCTCGATGGCCAACTGCAGGCCGCGGAGTTCCGCCAATCCCCGAAGCCTTCCGATGGCCGAGTAGCCGGGGTTGGTTTTCTTCGTCAGGTCGTCGAGCATCTTATGGCCGTGGTCCGGTCGGAATGGCATGCGCAGGTCTTTTCTTCCGGCGGCTTTCCTGGCGTTTTGTTCTTCCAGCAGCGCTTTCATGACCGCAAACATGTCCACGTCGCCATCCAGGTGATCGGCTTCATAGAAGTTGCCCTCCTCATCGCGGCGGGTGCTTCTTAAATGGATAAAATGAATGCGGTTGCCCAGGCGCTGTACCATACCCGCCAGGTCGTTATCAGGCCGTACGCCAAAGGAGCCGGTGCAGAAAGTAAGGCCATTGTTAGGGCTATCTACAGCCTCATACAGATCCATTATATCCTGCTCGGTGCTCACCACGCGCGGCAAACCAAGTATAGGGTAGGGCGGGTCGTCCGGGTGAATCGCCATGACAACGCCGGCTTCTTCGGCGGCCGGAATCACCTGGCGCAGGAAATAAATCAGGTTTTCCTTCAGTTCTTTCGGGCCGATGGTATCATAGGTTGATAGCACTTCCTGGAACGCTTCCAACGTATAACCCTCCTCAGAGCCCGGCAGGCCGGCAATAATGTTTTTGATAAGTATGGACTCCTGCTCATCAGTCAGCATTTCCAGGTATTGCTTTGCCTTTTGCTGTTGGGCTTCGCTGTAATGCTGCGCTGCCCCGGGTCTTTTCAGCAAGTATAACTCAAAGGCGGCAAAGGCTGTCGCGTCAAAGCGTAGCGCCGTGGAGCCGTCCGGCATCAGGTAATCCAGGTCGGTGCGCGTCCAGTCCAGCACGGGCATAAAGTTGTAGCACACGATGTCGATGCCACAGGTGCCCAGGTTGCGCAGGGTCTGCTTGTAGTTGGCAATGTACCGCTCGTAGTTGCCCGTTCGCTTTTTGATGTCCTCATGCACCGGCACGCTCTCTACTACCGACCAGGTGAGCCCGGCCAGTTCGATCATCGCCTTACGCGTCATGATCTCATCTACTGTCCATACTTCGCCGTTCGGGAGGTGGTGCAGGGCCGTAACAATGCCCGTGGCACCTGCCTGCCGGATATCTGCTAACGAGACAGGGTCTTTCGGACCATACCATCTCCAGGTTTGTTCTAAGCTCATAGTTCTTCTGTTTTTATACTCCGCTAAATGCACTGAATCCACCATCAATTGGCACGACCACCCCGGTCACAAACCTGGAGCCGCTGCCGCACAGCCATAGTAAAGTTCCTGTCAGGTCGTCGGGCGTGCCAAAGCGGCCCATCGGGGTGTGGGAGATGATCGTGTTGCCCCGCTCGGTCAGCTGGCCGTCTGAGGTAGTTAATAAAGTTCTGTTCTGCTCTGTCAGGAAGAAGCCCGGGGCCAGGGCATTGACGCGTATGCCTGCCTTCGAGAAGTGTACCGCCAGCCACTGCGTAAAATTGGAGATAGCTGCCTTGGCGCCGCTGTAAGCCGGAATCTTGGTCAGCGGCCGGAACGCGTTCATGGAGGAGATGTTGATGATGGTGGCGCCTTCTTTGCCGACCATATCCCTGGCGAAAACCTGCGTCGGCAGCAGCGTACCGATAAAGTTCAGGTCAAACACAAACTTGATTCCCTCCGGGTCCATATCAAAGAAGGTCTTCAGTTCCTCCTGCTGGTTATTCAGATCTTCCGGGAACAGGAAGTTCTTGGAAGTGGTCCCTTTCGGGTGGTTGCCGCCGGCGCCGTTTATCAGGATGTCGCAGGGACCCAGTTCTTTGGTTATTTGCTCATGCGCTGCCTGCAGGCTTTCTTTCTGCAGCACGTTGGCCGCTAAGCCTATGGCTTGGCCACCTTGCCGGCGGATGGCTTCGGCTACTGCTTCGGCTGCTTCTGCTTTTAAATCGAGTACTGCTATCCTGGCGCCGTGGGCAGCTAAGGCGTGTGCCATGGTAGAGCACAGTACGCCGCCACCGCCGGTTATCACGGCTACCTTTCCGGCTAAATCTTGCGTTGCTTTTTCCATCTTGTTTAATTCGATGTGAGGTGTTCAGCAATATAGATGCTTTACCCTGCAAGCCCGAAAAAGCGCCATGGGTAAAAGGTGTACAATCGTACAGGATTGGAGTATATTAATACAAGGGCCTTATAATCAATTTATTATGAAGGGATAGGATTGTGGATGATTAGGCTGGAGCCACGTACAACAAGGCATCTTAAAGTATAAAACCGCTCTGATGAGGCTGGGGCAACGGTGCAGAAAAGCTTTCGGAGACACAGGAAAGTATAAATCGCTTCCTGTTTGTAATTAGTCACTTACCCTATGTTGCAGATCTGATTTAATATTATCATCTTAGGATATGGCAAATACCCCATACTTGAGAAAGGCCCTGATCGGAAACGGCAGTTTTGCGCGGTTTATACTTTGCGTGCTGCTGCTTGCCATACTTACGCCCGCCCTCTCGCAGCGGCGTGATTTGTCTTTCCAACACCTGACAGCCTCCGAGGGGCTTTCCCAGAGCTCCGTAATCAGTATCACGCAGGATCATCGCGGGCTCATGTGGTTCGGGACAAGGGATGGGCTCAACAAGTATGATGGGAACAGGTTTACTGTCTACAGGCACAATGCCGCCGACCTGCAAAGTATAAGCCATAACGATATCATTGAGGTGATCACAGACACTAAGGGCGACTTGTGGGTGGGCACCTTTAATGGGTTGAACAAGTATGATTATGAGGATGATAAGTTTATCAGCTACTTTAACATAGCCGACGACAGCACCACTATTTCCGGGAACAGCGTGTGGGCCGTGCATGCGTCCAGCAGCGGGGATGTGTGGGTGGGCACCTCCAAAGGGCTGAACCGGTTCGACAGGGAAACCAATACCTTCCAGCGGTTCTACCATAACCCCAACGATGCTTACAGTCTCTCGGATAGCTATGTAAAGGACATCTTCGAGGACAGTGAGGGGTTTATCTGGGTGGCCACCACCAACGGGCTCAACAAGATGATCGTCAGCTCCAAAGGCCGTATCCGGTTCGATCGTTATCTGAACGAACCGGGAAACAGCGCCTCCCTGAACGATAACTTTACCCAGGTTATAACAGAGGATGCCAGGGGAGACCTTTGGATAGGTACCAAGAGCGGCGGCCTGAATAAACTGGACCGGAAAAGCAACACCTTCCGGGCGTATCAGCATCATCCCGCTGACCCGAACTCCCTGAGCGATAACGATGTAAGGGCATTGGCCTTTAATGAGCAGGGCGAGCTGCTGATCGGGACCTATGGCGGGTTTAATGTGCTGGACCTGCGAAACGAACGATTCCATCGCATGGTTAATAATAAGGACAACCCGGGATCGCTCAGTAAAAACTCTGTCAAGTCCATTTATGTGGATACCAACGGCTCCATCTGGGTTGGCACGTACTACGGCGGCATCAACATGGCCGACCCGCAGCATAGCAATTTCAGGAACTACAGGTATAAATCCGGCCCGGCAGGTATGAGCTTTGATGTGGTGAGCGCCATGGTGGAGGACAGGAAAGGAAACCTGTACATAGGCACGGAAGGCGGCGGCATCAATGTGCTCCACCCTGCTACCCAAACCTTCAGCTACATTGAAAAGGGGAAGAACTCCATTAGCAGCAACAACATCAAGTCGCTTTACCTGGATGCCGGCAATAACCTCTGGATCGGCACCTTTAACGAGGGCTTGGATATTCTGAACCTGCAGACCGGGGCTGTCCGCCACTTTGAACATGGACCGGACACTCGAAGCAGTTTGAGCGATAATAACATCTATGCCATCGTTCAGCAGGACGACAGCCTTTTCTGGCTGGGTTCCTATGGCGGCGGCCTCAACCTGTTCAATATCAGGTCCGGCCGCATCCAAAGTATCAGGGCCGGGGACGCCTGCAACCTGACCAGCAACCTGGTGCGCTCTGTCCTGAAAGACTCCAGGGGAAACCTGTGGCTGGGCACGCAGTACGGCCTGAACCGGATTCCTGTGGCGGAGGCGCTGGCCGGAAAGAGGCAATTTCAGCAGTACTTCTTTGGTGTTGGGGAAAGCGCCAGCGAGGACGTGACCGTGCTTTTTGAGGACAGCCAGGCAAGGGTTTGGGCAGGCACCAACAAGTCGGGCCTGAACCTGTTCAACCCTTCCACCGGCAAGTTCACTAACTATGACCTTTGTGCGATGACGGGGTCGGCCAGCAATATTATCCATGGCATTCTGGAGGATAAGTCCCGCAACCTTTGGATCAGCACGAACCAGGGGATACTTAAATTTAACCCCGAAACCGGGGCCTACAAAGTGTTCAGCGAGGCCGACGGGGTGATCTCCAATGAGTATAACAATAACTCCAGCCTCCGCACACGCAGCGGCCACATGTACTTTGGCAGCGTGGCAGGCCTTACCAGTTTCCACCCCGACAGCATTGTGGCCAATGCCTATACCCCGGCGGTGGTGCTGACCAATTTTAAGCTATTTGGCCAAACCGTAAAACCGGCAACCCCGGAAAGTGTGCTTCGAAAAGCGTTTTCTGAAACAAAGGAGCTCACGCTGGATTATGACCAGGCGATCTTCACCATCGAGTTTGCGATCCCTAACTTTATAAACTCGCAGAAGAACCACTACGCCTACCGGCTGAAAGGACTGGAGGAGAACTGGGTCTATACCAGCGACAACAGCGCCACCTATACCATACAACAACCCGGCACCTATACTTTTGAGGTAAAGGCCGCCAACAGCGACAATACCTGGAACCCTACCCCCACCACCCTGCAGGTCACGGTGGATCCTGCCCCCTGGAAGACCTGGTGGGCCTTCCTCCTCTATGGTTGTATCATCCTGATAGCCTTATACTTGCTGGTGAATATTATCCTATCCCGCTCCAAACTCCGGCATGAGCTGGAACTGGAACACCTGCAGCACGAGAAGCAGCAATCGCTTAACAAGATGAAGCTGCAGTTCTTCACCAACATCTCGCATGAACTCCGCACGCCGCTTACGCTGGTGCTGGGGCCGTTGGGGCAGCTGATCGAGAACTTTAAGGGCGAGAAGCGGGAGCAAAAGCAGTTGCTGGAAATAGAAAGCAATGCCAACAGAATGCTGCACCTGATCGACGAACTGATGGATTTCCGGAAGCTGGAAGACAAGCACCTGCAGTTAAAGGTGGCCGAGGAGGATCTGGTAAGCTTTGTGGAGGGTATCTTTCAGTCCTTCCGGCAGTACGCCGGTGTGCTTCAGTTTGAGTATACTTTTGAGGCGGCCACTAAACCCATAAATGTATGGTTCGACAGGGATAAGATGGAGCGGGTTGTCTTCAACCTGATTTCGAATGCCTTTAAGTATACGCCTCCCGGGGGGAAGGTGGCAGTGCGTGTAGATGCATTTGCCGACCACGTGGAAATAAAGGTATCCGACACGGGCATCGGGATCGATCAGGAGCATATAGGCAAAATATTCGACCGTTTTTACGAGGTGGACTCCCGCGACAGGCTGTTGGTCAACAAGTATAACAAGGGAACGGGCATAGGTCTGGCACTTGCCAAAGGCATTGTAGACCTGCACGCGGGCACTATCCGGGTCGATAGCAAAAAAGACGAGGGAAGTACTTTCATCGTGTCGCTCCCGGTGGGGCACCAGCACCTAAGCCAGAACCAGATGCTGTCTCATGTTGTCGGCAAGGGCCTTCACCTCGAAAGCGAAGTCAGGAATTTACTGCCTCTTGCCCAGGCGGAGGAAGGAGAGGAGATGGAGAAGGGGGTAAGGCATGAGGCGTCTATCCTGGTGGTGGAGGACAACGAGGAGCTGCGCCGGTTCATAAAGCAGCTGTTTCAGGATAACTACACGGTTTGGGAGGCTGGCAACGGCAGGGAAGGGATGGAGCTTGCCCTGGGGCATTCCCCGGATATGATCATCAGTGATGTGATGATGCCGGAAATGGACGGAATTGAATTCTGCTCGCGCTTAAAATCCGATATCCGGACCAGCCACATCCCGGTTATACTTCTCACGGCCCGCACCTCGCCAGATGCAAAGTTCGACGGCCTGGAAACCGGTGCGGATGATTATATAACGAAGCCGTTTGATGCCAGGGAACTGAAAATAAAAGTCCGGAACCTGGTGCAATCCCAGAAAAAACTGCGGGAAAGGTTTGCCAGCGAGTCTTTTATCAAACCCAGCGATATCACCATCACGTCTATGGACGAGAAGTTGCTGGAAAAAGCCCTGCAAATTGTGGAGGAAAACATCTCCAATGAAAATTTTGACATCGCTACCTTCTGCGAGGAGCTTGGCGTGAGCCGCACCATGCTGTTTACCAAGATCAAGGCATGGACCAACCTGACCCCGAATGATTTTATACTTACCATGCGTATGAAGCGGGCCGCGCAACTGCTGGAGCAGAACAAGCTCAACATATCGCAGGTAGGTTTCGAGGTAGGCTTTAAGAACCCGAAGTACTTTAGCAAGTGCTTCCAGCGTCACTTCTCCGAAACACCCACCGCTTACGCCAGAAAATTCCTGGATTCTGAGAAAGTATAGGGCAGGAACCCCTCTTGCGCACTTTATTACTCCCTTCTGAACTTCTGTATACCCATTTCCGGATTTCTGTTCGATGTGATCCTCCTAAATTTCCTTCCATAATCAGAAAGAAAATTTATGACGAGCAGGGATAGAGGATATGTGGCTGGATTGCTGGCACTCATCGTGTCGATGCTCCTTCTGATCATTTACCTTATCTGATTTTTGTGAGATCAGCGGCTCTGCCTGCAGCTTAGCTCCGTCTGGGCAACTGTTAGGCCATGGCTATTTAACCAAAGTACTTGGCGGTGCAGCCACGTCTTCTACCGCTCAAGAGGCATATATGTCTTAATGTATAAGTGATCAATCACATAGTTGTTTAAGGAATAAGGTTCACATAAATTATAAACGAAAAATTTACTGAATATGGAAAAGAGTATACGCAGGTTATGCCGAGATGGAGGAGAGGGTAGTTTTGCCCGCTTTAGCCATTTAAAGCCAGCAGTCTTCATATTGCTTGGATGCGCCTTGACCTTGACTGCCGCGCCGGTTGCACAGGCAAGTATGATGCGCGGGGCGAGCGGAGTGGCAAGTATGGAAATAAGCGGTGCAGCGGCAGGCGAAGCCAGCCTGCTGACGGAAAAGTATACGGTACAGGGTGTACAGGTGACAGGTACGGTAAAGGATGCATCTAACGGGGAGCCGCTGCCAGGCGTAACGGTGCTGGTGGAAAACTCCACAACGGGTACCGCCACAGGCGCCGACGGCACATTCCGGCTGCAGGCTACTTCGTCGGATGTTACCCTGGTTTTCTCCTTTGTGGGGTATGTCACACAGAAAGTGCCGCTTCAAAACCGCTCAGTTGTGAACGTTTCCCTGAAGCTGGACACGAGGGCGCTTGACGAGGTAGTGGTGGTGGGTTACGGTACGCAGAAGAAAAGCGACCTGACAGGCTCCGTTTCGTCCGTATCAGCCGATGAGATAAACCAGTACCCGGCGCTTAGTGCCACCGAGGCACTGCAGGGACGCTCTGCGGGTGTTTCGATTACGAGCAGTAACGGCGCCCCCGGCGCAAGCCCTCGCATTCGTGTTCGGGGTGGTACTTCCATTAACGCCAGCAGCGACCCGCTTTACGTGGTGGACGGCTTTGCAGGCGCCACGCCGCCACCGCCCGGGGATATCGCCTCAATCGAGATCCTCAAGGATGCATCCGCCACGGCCATCTACGGCTCGCGTGGTGCGAATGGTGTGGTGCTGATCACGACCAAAAGAGGAAAGTCCGGCAAGACCAGGGTAGAACTACAGACATCATACTCCACACAAGAGGTAGGTAAAAGAATGGATGTGTTGAACGCATCGCAGTTTGCCGAGATGATGAACGAAGTATACAAGGAGGAGCGCTACCCTAACCCGGCCTCCTATGGCGAGGGAACAGACTGGCAGGACGAGATATTCAGAACCGGCAACCTGCAGAACTACCAGGTGTCTGCCTCCGGCGGCTCTGAGAAGCTCAACTTCTATACTTCGGTGAACTATTTCGGGCAGGATGGCATCGTCATCAACTCGGACTACAAACGCTACTCCGGCCTTGCCAACCTGGACTTTGGTATATCGGAAAGGATCCGGGCAGGCGTGAAGTTGCTGGCAACCCGTTCTATCCGAAACGGAGTCAGGACCCAGGAAACCTCCGGTGGAGCCAATGGTGCGGGCGTTATCGGCTCTGCGCTGCGCTTCAACCCGATTCTGGGCATCTACGACGACCAGGGTAAATTCACCCGTGCCGATGTGGGCGACCCGATAGACAACCCTTACGCGGTGGCCACACAGCGCCAGAACGAGCGGGTGGTGGACATGCTGCAGAGTAACCTGTTTGTAGATGTCAATATTCTGGAAGGACTTGACTTCCGCACCACGCTGGGCGTGCAGACCAACAACGGACGCACCGGCAGCTTTATCCCGACCACGCTGAACGAAGGCGCCAATACAGGCGGAACCGGCTCTATCTCAGCGGATAAGAACACCAACATTATCAACGAGAACTATTTCTCCTTTAACCGTACGCTCAACGACATCCATACTGTAGGGCTTGTGGCCGGTTACTCTTACCAATCCTACAGAGGAGAGGACTGGGACGCCGAGAACCGCGGTTTCATCTCGGATAGCTTCTCTTTCTGGAACCTGGACGGCGGCTCGACATACCAGAACCCTAGCTCAGGCATGACGGAGTGGCAGATGTCGTCTTTCTATGGCCGCGCGAACTATAACTTCAAGGAGCGCTACCTGCTCACCTTTACCGGCCGTTACGATGGTTCCTCCCGCTTCGGAGCGAATAACAAGTGGGCTTTCTTCCCATCGGCAGCCCTTGCCTGGAACGTGAAGGAAGAACCTTTCCTGGAGTCGGCCCTGGCATGGACAAGCAACCTGAAGCTGCGCGGCAGCTATGGCGTAACCGGCAACACCGAGATCGGCTCCTACCAATCGCTGGCCCGTTTCTCCCCAACGTTTACCATTATCGGCGGAGTGCCTGTTAATGCGGTGCGCCCCACAGAGGTTCAGAATCCTGACCTGAGCTGGGAGAGCACCCAGCAGACAAACTTCGGTGTCGACCTGGGTCTCTTCAACAGCAGGGTAAGCCTGACAGCGGACTACTATTACAAGAAAACCGTGGACCTGCTTTACCGCATGCCGCTGCCTCCTTACTCCGGCTACACCAGCACCCTGCAAAACATTGGCAGCCTGGAGAACAAGGGATGGGAGTTCGGGCTGAACACCGTGAACGTCGACGGGGCAGCCTTCCAGTGGAACACGGACTTTAACATCACCTTTAACCGCAACAAGATCCTGAGCCTGCCAGCAGGGGAGATCATCGAGTCCGGAGTGCCCAGCCACCTGCTCAACAGGCAGTCGCACATCCTGACGGAGGGCCAGCCGGTGGGCATGTTCTACGGCTACATCTTCGACGGCGTGTACCAGCAGGGGGATGACATCAGCGCTGAAAAAGGAAAAGCACCCGGCGACGCCAAGTATAGGGACATTACGGGTGTGGATGAGAACAACAACCTGACCGGTGTGCCGGACGGCGTGGTGACCACCGCAGACCGTACCATCATCGGCAACCCGCATCCCGACTATATCTTCGGTTTCAACAACGATTTCAAGTATAAGAACTTCGACCTGTCGGTATTCTTCCAGGGAAGCGTGGGCAACGACATGCTGAACCTGACGCGCATGGAGATGGAGTGGATGTCTGGCAAGGGCAACGCTTCTACGGCGGCACTGGACAGATGGACACCGACCAACACCGACACCAACGTGCCGCGGGCAAGCATCAACAACTCCAACGCCGTGTCCAGCCGCTGGGTGGAGGACGGAAGCTATGTGCGGCTCAAGAACGTGGTGCTGGGGTATAACCTGCCGTCGGCTCTCACAGAGAAGTTCTTTGTCAGCAACCTGCGCCTCTACGTGAGCGCCCAGAACATTGTGACCTTCACGGACTACACCGGCTATGACCCGGAAGTGAGCTACATCGACTCGAACCGCAACATCGGACTGGACTATGGCAGCTATCCGAACGTGAAGTCCTACACTGCCGGACTGAACATCACTTTTTAAGCTTTTCTTCTCAACAGTAAACGGAGATTATTATGAAAACCAAGATACATACGATACTGGCCATGGGGTTGCTGGGCGTTTTCAGTGCCTGCACCGACCTGGACGAGGAACCTGTAGGACTGCTGGCCCCGGAGAGCTTCTTTAAAACCCACGGGGATGCCGAGGCCGCCGTGCTGTCCGGCTATGGCCTGATGGCCCGGGAAGAATACTACGGAAGAAGGCTGACCATGAGCCTGCAGCTGCTAAGCGACATGGGCACGATCGGGGACCAGGGAACGGCTGCCAGCCGCAGACAACTCGACAGGTTCATCTTCGAGGCGGGCAACGATAACATAGAGCACATCTGGAACAGCTCCTACGCTATTATCGGTGCGGCCAACGCGGCCATCGAAGGTATAAAGCGTGTGGAGATGCCGGAGGCCAACCGCAATGCTCTGGACGCAGAGGCCCGGGCGATCCGGGCGCTTGCCTACTCGCACCTGGTGCAGCTTTTCGGGGATGTGCCGAAGATCGACTATTTCATCGACACGCCTGAGGAGATCGAAGCGGTGAAGACCATATCCAAGAGCCCGGCGGCAGAAATCTACCAGCTGATCATCTCGGATCTGGAAAGCACCTACGACGCACTGCCCGATGGTTACGCCGGCGACGTCCGGTCACGGGCAACGAAAGGCTCTGCTCTAACGCTGCTGGCCTCGCTCCACCTCACGCTGGGGAACTGGGAGAAAGCCGCGGAGTACTCGCAGATGGTGATCAACAACAAAGGCAACTTCGGCTATAAGCTGATGGCGGACTTCAACGACCTGTGGGATGCCACAAACGGCGACATGGCAGAGCATGTATGGACGGTGGATTTCCTGGGCCAGGTGGGTACCAGCAACTTCAACGTGGATTACATAAGCGCCATCACCGGCGTGCGGGGCGCCAGCATGCAGGGCTGGAGCGTGGTGGTGGCCTCGCCTGGAGCCTACGACAGCTTTAAGGACGAAGACCTGCGTAAGGCGGCCACCTTTATCACGGAGGCAGCGCATGGGAAAAACACTAAGCCGTGGACCGATTTCCAGGACCCCTACGTGCATACGGCCAAGTGGGCACTGAAGCCCGGCGATGCGCAGTCAACCGGAGCCAGGTCCGACCACAACCTGGTGTTGTTCCGCTACGCCGAAGTACTGCTAATAGCGGCAGAGGCGCTGAACGAGGCCAATGGTGGACCTACGGCAGAAGCCTACGAGTATATCAACGAAGTACGCCGCAGGGCCGGCTATACCGAGGACCTGGCTGGCTTGTCGCAGGAGGAGTTCCGCGCCGCGGTGCGCGAGGAGCGCCGGGTGGAGCTGGCATTTGAGTGGAAGCGCTGGTATGACCTGAAGCGTTGGGACATGGTGCCGGAGGCTTTTACAGGACCGGACTCCTTTGAGCCACAGGCGAACGCACAGGAGTTTCATAAGCTGTTGCCCATTCCGCAGGCGGAGCTTTCCCGAAACAAGAACCTGTTGCCTCAGAACCCGGGCTACAATTAATCTGAGAGAGTTAAGTGGTTATTAGTTGCTCTTCTGCACCTGCCCGAAAGCGGGGCAGAAGGGCTCCTTTTGCCTACCCTACGCCTGAAACATACGTTGGGCGGGTGCATCAGCACCGCGGCCATACTTTCCTTTTACTCTACTTGCAATGATTTTAAGAATATCATACTTTATACTTTCCCTTTGCTTTGCGCTGCTGGTTTTACCCGTGCAGGCAAAGGCGGAGCAGCCGGGAAACAAAACCAGGCTGAACAGTGGTTGGGAATTCCTGAAAAGCGATCTGGGAGGTATCTGGGAGGCTGTAAGGCCAGCAAAACCGGGTTCCCCTGAAACCGTGCCGATCTGGGAGCCGGTCACGCTGCCGCATAGTTTTAATGCCACCGATGCCGTAGACCCCGATGTTAATTACTACCAGGGGCCGGGCTGGTACCGCACCAATCTGGAGATAGACAACAAGTATAAAAACGGCCGCACGCTCCTGCATTTCGAGGGGGCCGGACAGAAGACGGATGTTTACGTGTACACCACCAAGGTCGGCTCGCATGTGGGCGGCTACGATGAGTTCACGGTTGATATAACAGAAGCCGTTGAGGCTTTTAAGCAGACAGCAGCTTTCAAAGAGCAATTCAACGGCAAAATCCCCATCTCCATCCGCTGCGACAACTCCCGCGACCTGGAGATGATCCCCTCTGACCTTTCTGATTTCAACGTGTACGGCGGCATTTACCGCTACCTGAACCTGGTGCATGTGCCGGCGCTTTCCCTTGATAAAGTGTTCGCACATGCTACGGTAGACAAGGCCGGTAAACAAGGGCAGCTTTCCGTCAAAACCAGGTTCTATAATCCTGATAAAATAGAAAAAGCCCAGGTTACTCTTCGTCTGAAGGACCCGAAAGGAAAGGTAGTTGATCAGATGAAGGTGGAGGCCAACGCCACAGCAGGAGATGTTATGTTATGGCAGCCTACCGTGAAGAAGCCTAAACTGTGGTCAACGTCAAATCCTGCCCTTTATACTTTGGAGACAAGTATAACCACGCCTTCAGGCACCCATACCACCATAGAGAAAATAGGCTTCCGACACTTTGAGTTTGCAGAGAAAGGACCCTTTTACCTGAACGGCGAGCGCCTGCTCTTGCGCGGCACGCACCGCCACGAAGACCACGCCGGCGTAGCCAGTGCCATGTCCGAAGAGCAGATGCGCCAGGAAATGCAAATGATGAAAGACATCGGCATCAACTTCATCCGGCTGGGCCACTACCAGCAGTCGCGTATCATACTGGAGCTTTGCGATAGCCTGGGCATACTTGTCTGGGAGGAAATTCCGTGGTGCCGTGGCGGTTTGGGTGGCGAGATCTACAAAGAACAGGCCCGCGACATGCTCACCAACATGATCGAGCAGCATTATAATCATCCTTCGGTCATCATCTGGGGCCTGGGCAACGAAAACGACTGGCCGGGTGACTTCCCGGAATTTGACCAGCAGAAGATCCGGGAATTTATGAGTGAACTCAACGACCTGTCACACAAGCTCGACCCGTCCCGCCAGACAGCTATCCGCCGCTGCGACTTCTGTAAAGACATTGTGGATGTATACTCTCCTTCCATTTGGGCCGGCTGGTACCGGGGCACTTACACCGAGTATAAGAAGGAATCTGAAAAGGAATTTAACCGCGTAGACCGTTTCCTGCATGTGGAGTGGGGCGGAGACAGCCATGCACGTCGTCATTCAGAAGACCCCAACCATATATTGTCTGCTATACCTACGGGCAAAGGGACCGATGAAAGAGCCGGAGACGCCTCGCTGGTGGGTGGCGCTACCCGCGTGTCGAAGGATGGGGACTGGAGCGAAAGCTATATCGTGAACCTGATCGACTGGCACCTGAAGGAGCAGGAAACCATGCCGTGGCTAACGGGCTCTGCCTACTGGCCTTTCAAGGATTTTTCAACGCCGGTTCGCCCGGAAAACCCTGTGCCCTATGTCAACCAGAAAGGCATTATCGAGCGTGATTTTACCAAAAAGGAATCCTACTATGTGTTCCAGTCTTACTGGGCAGAAAAGCCAATGGCCCGCATCTACGGCCATACCTGGCCGGTGCGCTGGGGTGAGGAAGGTGAGGAGAAGATGATCAAGGTATACTCCAACTGCGACGAGGCCGAGCTGTTTGTGGATGGCAAAAGCATGGGCATCAAGAAGCGCAACAGCCAGGATTTTCCAGCGGCCGGCCTGCGCTGGATGGTGCCCATGACGAGCGGCAAGCACACCGTGAAAGTAATTGCCCGGAAAGGCAAAACGACTGTTGCCGATGAGCTGAGTTTTGAATACCAGACCGAGAAGTGGGGTGCACCTGCCCAAATGGTGCTGGAGAAATTGGAAGAGCAGAACGACACGGCCACGGTGCAGGTGAAAATGCTGGACAGCCAGGGCGTGCTTTGCCTGGATGCCGCGCAGAACGTGCGCTTTGCCTTAACTGGTGATGGCGAACTGATAGAGAATCAGGGAACCTCCACGGGCTCCAGTAAAGTGCAGTTGTACAACGGCCGCGCCATCATCCGCCTGAAAACCAACCAAGGCGAAAATGTGGTGAGCGTGCGCTCCGAAGGTATACCTACCGTGCTGCTCAACTTGAAATCCAACCAGGGAACTTCCTCGGGTGGAGCTGTAGGTGGAGCAGGGCAGTAGTCTGTTTCCTAAGAGCGCTTATAGTTTCTTCTTTCAATTCAAAAACGAACAGGCTGTATGATGATTTCGATTCTGTTTAGTTTGCTTTCCATTCTTTCCCCTTTGCAGGTTCCGGAAATCGAAAACGAGCCGGCGAAATCCTATGAAGAGATGGCAAGGCAGGTGCTACGGAAGCAGGTGCTGCAGGAGGCAGCCTGGGCGCTTGAGCTGCAGCCTGTTACGGTTACGGCCCATGTAGCGACGCGAAGCGCAGGCGGCATACATGATTTTTATTCAGAGGGGGATTACTGGTGGCCGGATCCTGCCAACCCGGAGGGGCCATACATTCAGCGGGATGGGATGACGAACCCGGATAATTTCGTGGCGCACCGGCAGTCCATGATCCGGTTCAGCCGCATCGTTGGAGCGCTTGCCTCTGCCTTTAAACTCACGGGGGATACCAAGTATAGAGACCACGCTTTTGTGCATCTGAATGCGTGGTTTGTGGATCCGGAAACCAGGATGAACCCTTCGCTGCACTGCGCGCAGGCCATAAAGGGAAGGGCAACAGGCAGGGGGATTGGCATTATCGATACCATCCACCTGATGGAAGTGGCGCAGGGAGTACGGGTGTTGGAAAATGCCTCCGGAACAGACCAGGTTTCGGTGAGGGCAATTAAGCAATGGTTCGCGGATTACCTGCAATGGCTCACTACGCATCCGTACGGGCAGGCCGAGATGAACTGGAAGAACAACCATGCGACCTGCTGGGTGATGCAGGTGGCCTCATTTGCCAGGCTTACTCAAAATGAGGAGCTGCTGGATTTCTGTCGAAAGCGCTACAAGGAAGTGCTGCTTCCCAACCAAATGGCCCAGGATGGCAGCTTTCCGCTGGAACTGGAAAGGACAAAGCCCTACGGCTACTCCCTCTTTAACCTGGACGCGATGACCATGGTGGTGCATCTCCTTTCCGATGAAATGCACAACCTCTGGGAGTACCAGACGGAAGACGGAAAATCAATCAGGAAAGGGATAGCGTTCCTGTACCCCTATGTGGCAGACAAGAACAGGTGGCCTTATAGCAAAGACGTGATGTATTGGGATAACTGGCCTGTGGCGCATCCCTTCCTTTTGATAGGGGCACAGCGCTTTAGCCAAAAGGATTGGTTTGCCACCTGGAAAACACTGGAGCACGCTCCGCAAGAGGAAGAGGTATTGCGAAATCTACCAATACGGCACCCACTCATCTGGATGTGATCTGCGAGCGATTCATTTTATACTTGAAAAACATCAGCTAAAAGAGCTTATCCTTTATACTTAAAATACGATACCATGCTACATAAATCTACATCTCTGTTCCTGTTTATACTTTGTTTTACCCTAGCCTGCGCCGCGCAGAAAGTGCCGGTAAACGAAGCCTTCGACCATGCTGCCAAACAAACGAAGGTATTGCTGAAGGAAACGGAAAAAGCAACGAAAACAGCCAAGCCGGGAGCCGTATCACCGCGCACTATTAACGATAAGGGAGAGCTGCAGCTGGTGGCCCCCAAGGACTGGACAAGCGGTTTTTTCCCGGGAGTGCTGTGGTACTTGTATGAGTATACCGGCGATAAAGTATGGCTCATCGAAGCTAAGAAGTATACGGCCAACCTGGAAAAGGAAAAGCTGAATAGCGGCACCCACGACATGGGCTTTAAGATGTACTGCAGCTACGGCAACGGCCTGCGCCTGACTGACGACCCGCAGTACCGCGACGTGCTGATTCTATCCGCAAAGACACTGGCTACCCGCTTTAACCCTACCGTTGGGGCTATCCGCTCCTGGGACCATAACACGGACAAGTGGGATTTCCCGGTCATCATCGATAACATGATGAACCTGGAACTGCTTTTCTGGGCCACCCGCACCACCGGCGACTCTACCTACTACAACATTGCAGTTGCCCATGCCAACACCACGCTCCAGAACCATTTTCGGGATGATTACAGTAGCTTTCACGTCATTGGCTACAACCCGGAGACAGGTGCTGTAGAAAAGAAAAACACCCACCAAGGCTACAGCCACGAATCTACCTGGACAAGGGGACAGGCCTGGGGCTTGTATGGCTATACCATGAGCTTCCGCGAGACAGGAAATAAAGCGTATTTAGAGTTGGCTGAGAACATCGCCAAATACATGCTGGAGCACCCACAAATGCCAGACGATATGGTGCCGTATTGGGATTATAATGCGCCGAACCTGCAGAACGAGCCCCGCGATGCCTCGGCAGCAGCCGTGATGGCATCGGCGCTGTACGAGCTCAGCACTTACTCCGAAAATAAGGAAGTATACCGGAAGGCTGCAGATAAAATGCTGCAGAGCCTGTCGCAGAAGTATACTTCGCCGGTTGGCCAGAACAAAGGATTCATCCTGCTGCACAGCACCGGCTCCAAACCGCACAACTCCGAAATTGATGTGCCCCTGACCTACGCCGATTACTATTACCTGGAAGCCTTGCTGAGACAAAAGCAGCTGGCAGCTAAAGGCAAACTGTTCAACTAAGTCCTGCTTTATAATTTGGCTGGCTATACTTTATACTTGGCTGGGGAGATTTTTAATATCAAAGCTTATTGCAAATGAGTACAATCAACTTCAAGTCGCTTCTTCGTTTTCTATACTTCGGTTGCTTGTTGCTGCTTTCGGTGCCAGTGCTGGCTGCCGGAAACGGCCGGCTAAAGATCAGCGTGAACGAAGCCTGGCAGTTTTACAAAGGCGAGATCCCACAGTTTCCGGCCAAAGTCGCAGCTGTGGATTGGGAAACCGTTTCGCTGCCGCATACCTGGAATGCCGAGGATGTGATGGACGACAAACCGGGTTACTACAGGGGCGTGGGCTGGTACCGGAAAATGCTCCATATCAGTCCTTCTTACAAAGACAAGGATGTGTTTTTATACTTTGAAGGAGCCAACCAGGAAGTGGAGGTATACGTGAACGGGCAGAAGGCCGGGGAGCACATCGGCGGCTACACCCGCTTTAGCGTGCCCATCAAGAAGTACCTGAAATTCGGCAAGGGCGAGCAAAACGAGATTGCGGTGAAAGTGAACAACCGCTTCAACGAGGACATCCCGACACTCACCGCCGACTTCACCTTCTTTGGCGGTATTTACCGCGACGTGTATCTGGTAGTGACCGACCCGGTGCACATCGATTTGACCGACTACGCCTCCAGTGGCATTTACATCACCACCCCGGAAGTATCGAAAGAGAAAGCAACGGTAAAGGTGGCGGGCAAACTGGTGAACAGCTCTCCCCAGAAACGCAGGATAAAAGTTGTTACTACGGTAAAGGACAAACAGGGCAAAACGGTTACTGAAAAGGCAACTGTGGTTCAATTGGCTGCCGGTACACGCACCACTATAAACCAGGATTTAAAACCGGTGAAACAGCCGAACCTGTGGTCGCCGGAAGACCCTTATCTGTACACGGTAGCTACAACTGTATACGACGCTGCCACTGGTAAAGAACTGGATCAGGTGCTCAACCCACTGGGATTCCGCTGGTTCAGGTTCGACCCGAAAGAAGGCTTTTTTCTGAACGACAAGCACTACAAGCTGATAGGCGCCAGCCGCCACCAGGATTTCAAAGGATTGGGAAATGCCGTGCCGGACGCACGCCAGATTCAGGATGTGAAGCTGCTGAAAGAAATGGGCGCCAACTTCCTGCGCGTGGCTCACTATCCGCAGGACCCTGTTATTTTGGAAACCTGCGACAGGCTGGGTATACTCACGGCCGTGGAAGTGCCTATTATCAACCGGATTACTGAGTCGGAAGCATTTGCCGACAACAGCAAACGCACCCACCTGGAGATGATCCGGCAGAACTATAACCACCCGAGCGTCATCATCTGGGCGTACATGAACGAGATTCTGCTTCGCCCCAGGTATAAAGACGAGCCGGAACGCCAGCAGGTATACTTCCACAACATTGCCAAACTGGCCCAGGAAATCGAAGACCTGACACGCAAGGAAGACCCCTACCGCTATACCATGATTCCGAACCATGGGGCGTATGAGCTTTACAACAAAGTAGGCCTCACGAAGATACCGATGCTGGTGGGCTGGAACCTATACCTGGGCTGGTACAGCCGAAGTGTGGACGATTTTGGCCCGTTCCTGGACCAGCACCACCGCGATATGCCCGAGAAGCCGGTGCTGGTAACTGAGTACGGCGCCGATGCCGATCCGCGGATACACAGCTTTACGCCGGAGCGCTTCGACAAGAGCGAAGAGTACGCCAGTATGTTCCACGAAGTATACCTGCGCGAGATGATGAAGCGTCCGTTTGTGGCGGCAGGCATGATCTGGAACCTGGCCGATTTCAACTCCGAAACCCGCGGCGAAACCATGCCGCACATTAATAACAAAGGCGTCACCACTTTGGACAGAGTTCCGAAGGCGCCCTACTATTACTACCAGGCACACCTGCGCCAGGATCCTTTTCTGAAAATAGCTTCCCGCAACTGGACCCTGCGCGGCGGCATCGCCGACAAAGCCGAAGGCACGGCAAGTATAAAACCCGTTGCCAACGGCCAGGCAGGAAACTCGGTGAGCACGCAGCCATTTAAAGTATATACCAACCTGTCGCAGGCAGAGCTGATCGTGAATGGCGTGAAGCTGGGTATGCAGAAGGCGGTGGGAGGAGTTAGTGAGTGGCAGGTGCCGTTTGCTAATGGTATCAATCAAATAGAGGCTGTTGCTGAAGATGCTGGCAACCTATACAAGGATTTCATGGAAGTTGATTTTCGTCTGGTGCCTTACCAGCTAAATGCGAACGATGTGCCTTTCGAAGAACTGAATATCCTGTTAGGTTCCAAACGCATGTTTATCGATGAGCTGAACCAGCAGGTATGGCTGCCCGACCAGGCCTACCGCGCCGGTGGCTGGGGCCATGTGGGGGGAGAGATCTTTACTTTCAAAAGTAACCGCCAAAGCTACGGAACTGACAAAAGCATCTTCGGTACCGATAACGACCCCATTTACCAGACACAGCAAGTGGGCATTGAAAAGTATAAGGCCGATGTGCCGGACGGACAATATGAAATAACGCTCCATTTCGCGGAGCTGACAGGCGGGGAACCTAAGGAAGCGCTCCCTTACAACCTGGGCGGTACCGAAGCGGAGGAGGAAAAAGCGGAAGAACGGATTTTCGACGTGTATGTGAACGGACTGCTCGTGCTGGAAGACCTGAACCTGGCCAGGGAGTACGGTGTGGCCCGGGCGGTTGCTAAAAAAATGCCTGTCACGGTTACCGGAAGCAAAGGTCTGGAAATCACTTTCGAAGCCAAAAAAGGCAAGCCGGTACTGAACGGCTTCCAGCTCCGCAAGCTATAGTTTACACGAATCGGCGCAAAATAAAGAACATGATAAGATTACAAAATATAGCGAAGGCCATTGGCGGAAGTATGTTGCTTGGTGCCGTACTTCTGTCCGGTTGCCAGCAACCTGCTAAGAGTATTGAGTTTAAGGTCATGAACAAACTGGCCCTGGACCGCCCGGCCGAAACGGTGAGTATCCCGGTAGCGAAGGTGGCGGAATTGGTGCAACAGTATGGGGTGGAGAATCTACTCCTGTACGATGTCGCCACGGATAGCCTGCTGCTAACCCAGCCGCTGGACACGGATGCGGACGGCACGATAGACGAGATTCTCTTCCAGACAAGTATAAAAGCCAACGAGGAGAGGAAGTTCACTCTGAAGGGAGCAGAAAATGGTGCGTCGCAACAACCGCAGAGCAAGTTACAAACCTACTCCCGGTTTGTGCCGGAGCGCACCGATGACTATACCTGGGAGAACGACCGCGTAGCTTTCCGCACGTACGGCCCTGTGGCCCAGCAAATGGTGGAGCAAGGTATAAAGGGCGGCACGCTTACGAGCGGCATCGACGCCTGGCTGAAGCGGGTAGAATATCCCATCATCAACAAGTGGTACGAAGGCTATAAAGAGAACAGCAACTTTTACCACGTGGACCGTGGCGAAGGCTACGACCCTTACCACGTGGGCATCAGCCGGGGCATTGGCGGAATTGGGGTGCTGGTAGACGACTCGCTTTACGTTTCCAGGAACTTCACGGAGTATAAAACAATTGCCGAAGGACCGATCAGAACGGTGTTTGAGCTGACCTACGCGCCCTGGCAGGCCGGTAACCAGCAGGTGCAGGAGACAAAGCGCATCAGCCTGGACCTAGGCAGCAACATGGCCCGCATAGAAGAGGTGCTGGAGTCGGAGAAAGCCTTACCAAACCTGACCATCGGCATCACGCTGCACGACAAGAAAGGAGAGGTGAAGGCCAACCAGGAGCAGGGCTGGTTCCGCTATTGGGAGGTTATGGATGATTCTAACCTGGGTACCGGCCTGGTGGTGGACCCGCAACAAGTAAAGGAGTTTAGAGATCACCGCGTGGCGGCAAAAGACCAAAGCCATCTGTATGTAGTTACTGCTCCAAAAGATAATGCGCTGGTATACTATGCTGGCTTCGGTTGGGATAAGAGCGGCCAGTTTAAATCAGCAGAAGAATGGGACCAGTACCTGGCGGATTTTGCCAGACGCCTGGCATCACCCTTAGAAGTTAAGTTTTAGTTTGAGAGTAGGGAGTTTTTGCAGGAGATGGTTGATGCCTTTCAGCCATCTCCACTACGCACCTCAGAGAATAAAATTTTTGTAAAGCCTCAGGAGGCACCCCTTGTAAGGTATTGGGGTGCATCAACAGGATTCGATCCAGGCTATACTTTCACCTGTCACTAAATCACTTACATATGAAAAAAATAATTACGCTACTGTTATCTTTTTTCGTCATTGTGCTAGATGTGGCAGGGCAGGCTCCGCTTGTTTCGCTGCAGGACGGAAAACTCAAATACACGCTGTATGCCAACCAGGGGCAGGAAAATGCTGTGAACCAGGTGCCTGATTTCTCCAGCGCGGGCTACCGTGGCGGTGGGGTTAAGCTGCCTGATGTGCCGGTAAAGGAAACCATCTCGCCTGATACAGGCGACGTTCGGGCGCTTATTCAAGGCGCCATCGACCGGGTGGCCGCCCTGCCGGCCGATGCCAACGGGTTTCGTGGAGCGGTTCTGCTCAAAGCTGGAATCTACCACGTAGAAGGCGCCTTGTTTGTTCGGGAGAGCGGCGTGGTGCTGCGCGGCGAAGGTAATGGCCTAAATGGTACGGTGCTGATCGCCACGCAACGCGCGCAGCATAACCTGATCGAAGTACGGGGAACCGGCAGCGGCTTTGGCGAGGTAACTGGCACGAAGGTTAGAATCACTTCGGCTTATGTTCCCACAGGTGCGAAGACTTTTTCTGTGGCTAATCATACCTTCAAGGTGGGCGATGAAGTGGTGGTGCAGAAAACGCCCAACGATGCCTGGATTAACGCGCTGGACATGGCGCAGTATGGTTGGGTGGCTTCTGACTATAAAACACAATTTGAGCGGAAAATAGTGGCTGTAAACGGAAACGCTATCACACTGGATGCCCCCATCGTGGACCCCATCGAAACGGTGTATGGCGGCGGTGAAGTATATAAGTCTAACGTAGCGGGCCGCATCTCGGAGACGGGTGTAGAGAACATGCGCCTGGAGTCTGTTTTCAGAAGCAATAGCGATGAATCCCATGGCTGGAATGCGGTGCAGTTCAACCGGGTGGAGAATTCGTGGGTGAAGAACGTGGTGGTGAAGTACTTCGGCTATTCAGCTGTCCGGCTCTCCAACATGTCGCGCTTCAACACCATTCAGGACTGCGCCATGATCGACCCCAAATCCCAGACGACCGGGAGCCGGAAGTACTCCTTCAACCTGGAAAGCAACAGCTCCAACAACCTGTTTCAGCGCTGCATGACCTGGGGCGGGCGCCACGATTACGTGACCGGTTCCCGAGTGCCAGGTCCCAACGTGTTCCTGGATTGCTTCTCCGACAACACCCAGGCCGACATCGGGCCGCACCACCGCTGGGCTACCGGCTTGCTGTTCGACAACGTGTACGGCGGTCAGATCAGGGTACGAAACCGCGGTGCTTCCGGAACCGGGCACGGCTGGTCAGGCGCGCAGTCCATGTTCTGGAACAGCCAGTCTTATAAGAGTGATTTCCTGGTGGAGAGCCCGCCGACAGCCCGCAACTGGGCCGTTGGGTCTATTGGGGTAACACAAGGTGTGGGAGAGGACCCCGCGCATAACGGCTACTGGGAAAGCTGGGGCACGCATGTGCCGCTGCGCAGTTTATACTTGCAACAACTGCGGGAGCGACTGGGAGAGCAAGCCGTGAACAACATCGTGATTCCGGAGCAGCTGCAGGGTAATTTGTGGGCAGCACTGCGTGTGCGGACAGAGCAAATCCTGGCCGAAGAGCCGGTGTACCAGGAGCCCGCCCGCGAAGGAGACCCGGAAGCGTTTGACCTGACCGACAACGGCGGCATTTTAACTTCCCAGTATGAAAGCAACAGGCCTGATGAAGGTTTCAAGAACATTATCGACAACGACACCAACACCAAGTATTATCAGAACGGCAAAAAAGCGCTGTGGGTGCAGTACCAGTCGGCGGTGCAGGCCATCGTGACCAGCTATACTATTACTTCGGGCAGAGATCAGGAAGAGCGTGACCCGAAAGACTGGAACCTGAAAGGCTCCAACGACGGCAAAACCTGGACAACCCTGGATACCCGCTCAAACGAGGATTTCCCGACCCGTAAACAAACCCGCACGTTCTCTATTGCGGATAACACGCAGTCGTTTGTTTATTACCGCCTGAACATTACCATGAACGGGAATAACAACAACACGCAGTTTGCCGAGTGGGAATTGTTCCAGCGGAAAACGCAGGAGATCAGTTTTGGCGAGATCACCGAGGTTACCTATGGCGATGACCCGTTCCAGTTTGTTGCCAGCGCCAGTTCGGGGCAGCCAGTTACGCTTGCTGTCCTTTCGGGCCCCGCTACGATAGAAACGAATGACGGGGAAGATTACCTGCGCATCACAGGTGCCGGCACCGTTACCGTGCAGGCCACACAGGCCGGCGACGAGAAGTACTTTCCGGTAACGGCCTCGCAAACTTTTGTAGTGAATAGGGCGGCGCAGGAGATCACTTTTGAAGCTATCACGCCCAAAAATGCAGGAGAAAGTATCACCTTGTCCGCTGTTTCTTCTGCCGGTCTGCCGGTTTCTTATAGCGTGGTGTCTGGTCCGGGAAGTGTAGCGGGGAATACCCTCACCTTCTCCGGCGATGGCCAGGTGCTGGTGCAAGCCGATCAGGCTGGAGATGATAACTACGAAGCCGCGGCCCCGGTGCAGCAAACCATACTGGTGTTCGTGGAGGATGCAAAGAAAGACGGACTGTTGCTTGTCGCTTACCCGAACCCTACCCAGGGCCGGTTTAAAGTGAAGCTGGATAACCGCAAGGACAAGGAATATACCTTCGCAATCTACGACAGCAATGGCAACCTGGTCACCTCTTCTGTTTTAGCCAAGAGCCACAAGATGTTCGAGATCGATTTTAATTTACAGCAAAACCTGGATGGCTACTATTACCTGCACGTGTCGGATGGCACCGAAGTATGGGTAAGAAGGATCCTGAAAAGGTAATAGCTGGATTCCTGTAAACTTCTGGTTCGCTATACTTATGCGGTAGCGGACCAGAAGTTTATACTTTATAACCCAAGTTGCGATTTACTGATGCAGTGCAGGTATAAACCCACCCCTAACCCCTCCGAGGAGGGGAATCACCTGCTCTTCTGCAAAATTCCCCTCTTGGGAGGGGCAGGGGTGGGTTAATCGCAACTTGAGTTTTATAAAAGCACATCAGCTTAAAGTATGGCCTACATGATTTCAAAGATAAAGCATCTCGCCCTGCTTGGCCTTCTGGCCGCAAGTACGCTGGCCTTTCAGATTCGGGAGAAAGCAGTGTGGCAGTCGAAGTATGTAAGTATAGCGAAGGATGGTACGCTGCACTACACACCCGATGCGCAGGGCAACGTAATTCCGGACTTCAGCCGGGTCGGCTACCAGCAGGGTGATCGGGAAATTCCGGATATTCGGGTACGAAAAACCGTCAGACCGGCCAGATCGGGCAGCAGCCAGGAAATCATCCAGCAGGCCATTGATGAAGTGGCTATCCGCAAGCCCGACAAGTATGGCTTCCGGGGAGCCATCCTGCTCAAAAAAGGCACTTACTCTATTCCCGGCACACTCCACATCAGGCAGAGCGGCATTGTGCTGCGGGGAGAAGGGGATGGCGAGAATGGCGAGAAGGGTACTGTCCTTGTCGCTTCCGGTGCAGGCAAGCGTACGTTGCTGGAAATAACAGGCCAGGGAGACAGAAAGGAGATACCGGGCACAAGAAGAAAGATTACAGATGAATTGGTGCCAACCGGAGCCATGTCTTTTATACTTGAATCAGCTGACGGACTGAGAACAGGAGATAACATCATCGTTTACCGTCCCGGAACCGACAACTGGATCCGGGATATTAAGATGGACCAGATCGAGGCGCGGCACAATACCAAGCAATGGCAGGCCCAGGAGTATAGTTTGGCGTTTGAGCGCACCATCACAAAAATAGATGGAGACAAAGTATACCTCGACAACCCTATCGTGATGACCATGGAAAGCAAGTACGGCGGGGGCGAAGTATACAAGTATACTTTTGAGGACAGGATTTCGGAGGTTGGCGTGGAGCACATACGCTTTGAGTCGGCGTACGCCAGCGACACCGACGAAGACCACGGCTGGATGGCAGTAAGTATGGACAAGGTGGAAAATGCCTGGGTACGAAATACAACCTCCCGCTACTTTGGTTACGCGGCTGTCAGCCTGGGGAGTTTGGCCAAACAGATCACCGTCAGGGATTCCAGGAACTTCGAACCTAAATCGCTTATTCATGGCGGCAGGCGCTACGCATTCGACAACAACGGGCAACTAAACCTGTTCATGAACCTGAAAGCCACCGAAGGTCGCCACGACTATATTACGGGTGCCAAAACGCTGGGCCCGAATGTATTCTACAACTGCACTGCCCAAAATACGCACGCCGACATTGGCCCGCACCACCGCTGGGCAGTGGGCACCCTCTACGACAACGTCACCACCGACGGTGAGATCAATGTGCAGGACCGCGGTAACTGGGGTTCCGGGCATGGCTGGTCGGGCGTAACGCAGGTGCTCTGGAACTGCACGGCTAAAAGCACAACGGTGCAAAGCCCCTGGGCATCGGGTAAAAATTATTGTATCGGCTTGCAGGGAGAAAAAACTTTAGGACGCTTTCCGGACAGGCCGGACGGGGAGTGGGAAGGGCAGAACCAACCAGAGTTGAACCTGCCATCGCTCTACCTGGCGCAGCTCAAGGCCCGCAGGAGCCTGAAGAAATAGCCTGTTCCGATTGTATACTTCCAGCCATACTTACAAAAAAGCATTCACCTAGTTTCCAGCTGTACATGAGATCGATTATACTTTTAGCCTTTTTTAGTTTATACTTTACATTCACCTCACACGCGCAGGAGCGCCTCTCCAGCACGATCAACAGCAACTGGCTTTTCCTGAAAGGAGATACTACGCAGGCTGGCGCTGCTGCAAAATGGCAACCGGTGTCGGTGCCGCATACCTGGAACGCCCAGGATGTGCTGGACGATGAACCGGGCTATTACCGGGGCACCGGCTGGTACAAGAAAACGCTGTACATCCCTGCCGACTGGAAAGAGAAAGAAGTATACCTATACTTTGAAGGAGCGGCGCAGGTAGCAGAAGTATTCATCAACGGCAAACCAGTGGGCAAGCACATCGGCAGCTATACCTTTTTCTCCTTCCCGATCAGCCGGTTTCTAAAGTATAACGCTGCCGGAAATACGCCTAACCAACTTGTAGTAAAAGTTGATAACAGCCACAACAAAGACATTCCGCCCTTAACGGGAGATTATACTTTCTTTGGGGGCATTTACCGCGATGTATACCTGCAGGCGCTGGATAAAGTACACTTCGACGCAGACAACCACGCGACGAACGGTATTTTTATCGCTACCCCAAAAGTGACCGGTGATAACGCCGAGCTACGTATAAAGGGGGCCTTCGTGAATAAAAGCAATCAAAAGAAAAAGCTGCTCGTGCGTCATCAGCTATTAGACGCTGATGGCAACGTGTTTCAGGAACTGAAGAAGAACTTTAGCGCCAGCCCCGGCCAGAAAGTGAGCTTTGATCAGGAGCTAAAGCACATCAAAAAAGCACGTTTATGGTCGGTTGATGATCCTTATTTATACCGCGTGGTTTCTACTATTTCGGAGGCTGGGAGTAGTACTGTATTAGATGAAGTGACCAATCCGCTGGGCTTCCGGTGGTTCTCTTTTGATGCCGCAAAAGGGTTTTTCCTGAACGGTGAGCCGCTGAAATTAATCGGTGCCAGCCGCCACCAGGATTTCAAGGAAATGGGCAATGCCTTAAGTGATGCCATGCACGTGCGCGATGTAGGGTTACTGAAAGCCATGGGTGGAAACTTCCTCCGGATCGCCCACTACCCGCAGGACCCGGCCATCCTGCAGGCCTGCGACCGTTTGGGTATTCTGGCCATTATCGAGACCCCGATGGGCAACCACATCACCGAAACAGAGGCTTTTGCTGTAAACGCCGCCAATATACAGCGGGAAATGGTGCGGCAGAACTATAACCACCCGAGCTTGATCGTGTGGTCTTACATGAACGAAGTGCTGCTGCGGCCACAGCATGAAAAAGGCTCCGAGCGGCAGGAATTATACTTTAAAAATGTAGCCAAACTGGCCCAGCAACTCGAAGACCTGACGCGCAAGGAGGACCCGCATCGCTATACTTTGATCTCGAACAACGGTAATTTCGATCTCTACAATAGAACCGGCCTGACCAGAATACCCATGCTGGTGGGCTGGAATTTATACTTAGGCTGGTACACGGATACCTTTGAAGATTTTGGCGCCTACCTGGACCGGCATCACCAGGAACTGCCTGATAAGCCTGTGCTGGTAACAGAGTACGGCGCCGATGCTGACAGCCGCCTGCACAGCTTCGCGCCGGTTCGGTTTGATAAGACGGTGGAATATACCAACGCCTTTCATCAGGCCTACTTAAAAGCCATTTTAGAGCGCCCTTTTGTTGCCGCCGGTTTGATCTGGAACCTGGCTGAGTTCAGTTCGGAACACCGGGTGGAATCCACCCCGCACATTAATTCTAAAGGAATTCTAACAGGCGATCGCAAGCCGAAAGATGGTTATCGTTTCTACCAGGCCAATTTACTGAAGGATCCCTATATCCAGATCGGCTCGAAAGAATGGCAGCTGCGCACCGGCTTTGCCGCCTCCGAAACGAACCTGACCTGCACGCAGGCAGTGGTGGTTTTCAGCAACCAGCCAGCCGTAAGCCTGAAGCTGAATGGGAAGTTAGTTGGAACTGCTTCCACGGAGCAAGGTGTGGTCCGTTTTCATGTTCCGTTCATCAACGGACTTAACCGAATTCAGGCTTACGCCTCGTTAGATGGTGCTGAAATCACAGACCAAACGGATATTCAGTTTGATTTACTCTCTCAAAATCTGAGAAGCAACGCGTTGCCCTTCAAAACGCTGCATGTTAGCTTGGGTGATCAACGTATGTTTTATGATGAAGCAGCCGGGCAAGTATGGCTTCCGGAGCAGGCGTATCAGCCGGGAAGCTGGGGCTATGTTGGTGGGAAGGTTTATACCATGGAAAACACCACCCGCCATAGTTACGGATCGGATAAAAACATACTTGGCACCGCGCTAGACCCTGTTTATGCCACCCAGCGAACAGGTATTGAGCAATTTAAACTGGATGTGCCCGCTGGCGATTATGAAGTGACCCTACATTTTGCAGAGCTGGTTTCAGGTATAAAAAAGGAAGAGTTGGCCTATAACTTAGGAGATGGAAAGCAGACGGCAGAGGACTTTGAAGAACGGGTGTTTGATGTGAGCGTCAACAAAAAACGTATGCTTTCCGGGCTGAGCAATACCGGGTACCTGTACCCGGAACGCGCGGTTTCTTCAAAGATCAACGTTAGTGTAAAGCACAACGAAGGGATTACCATTGGTTTTAAGCCGCTGAAAGGAGAGGCTATATTGAATGGTATTCAGGTTCGGAAGATCAGGTAAGCAGCTATTTCATGCCATGTGCCGTAAGTACTCTGGCTGCCTACAGGTGGCCTGCCAGACAAGTATAGACAGGCTCGGATCCGGGAACTTTGGCAGGCCGGAAACCTTCGTTCCCGCAAATTGCCCGTAAGTAAAGTTTATACTTAAAACCGGAACAACCCTGTAGGCAAGCGGCTATACTTCAGCTCACGTGATGACCCGTAAGGGGCAGCAGCCTTGATGCTGCTAGGCGCCTTTGCTAAAGATCAGCTACATTCCGCTGTGGACAAACCACCATGATAACAAGTATCAGCATCGTGATCCCCACCTACAACGAGGCCGAAAATATCGGGCAGCTCATCCGATACCTGCTGCATACCGGAACCGGGCCCGCGCCGGAAATAATCGTCTCGGATGGAGGCAGCACCGATCGCACCCCTGAGATTGCCCGAGTGGCCGGGGCTAAGGTTGTCTCGTCCCCCGCAAAGGGAAGAGCGGCCCAAATGAACGCCGGTGCCACCGTGGCCACAGGAGAGGTCTTATACTTTCTGCATGCCGACACGTTTCCGCCTGCCGATTATAAAGAGCAGATTGTGGCCAACTGCACTTCTGCGTGCGGTGCCGGTTGCTTCAGGCTGCAGTTTGATGCTGCCCATTGGTTCCTGCAGTTAAACGCGTGGTTCACCCGGTTTGATGTGGACAGCCTCCGCTTCGGCGACCAGAGCCTCTATATGCTTCGGCGTTGCTTCAGGCAAATCAACGGTTTTCGGAGTGAACTGCTGCTGCTGGAGGACCAGGAGATCATCCGCAGAATCAGAAAAGTGACCGGCTTTAAAGTCCTGCCGGCGGCAGTCACCACATCAGCGCGAAAATATCAGGAAAATGGCGTATACCGGCTGCAGTTCATCTTCTCGTTTATCTGGCTTTTATACTTCCTCGGGCTTCCGCAGCACAAACTGGCCGGTATTTACAACAGGCTGATCAGAAAATGAACGTCATAACCGCTGCTGACCTGTGCTGCCGATATTAAGCCCCCCTGGTGCGCAGCATTTGCCCCAGCCCGAAACACTGTCCGTATCTTTCGGTTTGAAGTATAGGATTGGTAGCTTTGCCAACGTATAAAGTATAACATCCGGAAAATAACGCACAGCTTGTATGGATAAAACGTATTATAACCCCGCCGATTTACCCAAGTTTGGCAGCATCACCGAGCTACAGCCAGAAATGGGGCGCAAGTTCTTCGATTACTACGGTGAGGTGTTTAAAGAAGGGGCCCTGACCGAGCGTGAGAAAGCCCTGATCGCCCTGGCTGTGTCGCATGCGGTGCAGTGCCCCTATTGCATCGATGCTTATACGTCGGACTGCCTGCAAAAGGGGGCCGACGAAAACCAGATGATGGAGGCCGTACACGTGGCGGCGGCCATTAAAGGCGGCGCGGCGCTGGTGCACGGGGTGCAGATGATGAACAAGATCAAAGAGCTGACAATGTAGCCTATGGGGTTTTCAGTAAAATCATTAAAGGGCCAGCACCACGAACTGGCCGATCCCTCTTTTCAGCTAACCGTCCTGCAGGCACCTTCTCAGAATGGGGATCAATTTCCTGCCTTTGCCGGCAGGCTGCAGGAGCACGGGCTGTATCCTCTCAGGCCAACAGGCACCACCGTTCTGCAGGTGAACGTAGGCAAAATGTGCAACCAGACCTGCAGGCACTGCCACGTGGACGCCGGCCCGGACCGCAAGGAGATCATGACGCGCGAGACCATGCAGCTCTGTATAGATGCCCTGCAGCACTCCCCGCAGATAACGACGGTAGACCTGACAGGCGGCGCCCCGGAGATGAACCCGGACTTCCGCTGGTTTGTGGAGGAACTCTCCCAACTGGGGCGGCAGGTGATCGTGCGCTGCAACCTGACGATAATTCTGGCCAACAGGAAATACCACGACCTGCCGGATTTCTTCAAAAAATACAAGGTGCATGTGGTGTCGTCTCTACCATACTTCCAGGCCTCCCGCACCGATGCGCAGCGGGGAGAAGGCGTGTTCGATAAATCCGTAAAGGCCCTGCAGCTGCTGAACGGGGTAGGCTATGGCCAGGAGGGCACAGGCCTGCAGCTCGATCTGGTGTACAATCCATCGGGTGCCTTTCTGCCCGGCGGGCAAAAATCGCTGGAGGCGGAGTTTAAGCGGCGTCTGAAGGGTGGCTACAACATCGACTTCAACAACCTGCTCTGCATCACCAACCTGCCGGTAAGCCGCTACCTGGATTACCTGGTGCAAAGCGGGAACTACAGCAGCTACATGCAGAAGCTTGTGGAGGCCTTTAACCCGGCTGCCGCGGCGGGCGTGATGTGCCGCAACACGATCTCGGTGGGGTGGGATGGCTACCTCTATGACTGCGACTTTAACCAGATGCTGGAATTAAAGGTGGAGCAGGGTGCGCCGCAGCATATCCGCAACTTTGACAGAGCATCCCTGGACAAGCGGAGCATCATACTGAACCAGCACTGCTACGGCTGCACGGCCGGGGCGGGCTCCAGTTGCGGCGGCGAGACCGTCAAATAAGTAGCTTTTATACTTTCAGTCTGAAGGGAGCCGGCCGTAACTTCCACATACGTCTGTGCTGCCACACCGGCACCTTTGTCGTTCTGCTTTAGCTTGGTATGTAAAATCTGGCGGCCGTTAATTGTCATACTTTACACGTTTGCGGGAATAAACTTATGGTCGGCTAAGGTACTTTCAGGGTAAGCTTCTAATTTAGTGCCCCAACAAGAACCTTCACCGTTACCCCGTTATCATGTCTGCACCTTTGACTGCGTTAAGTATGAATGCTTTGAAAAAACACCTGCTGCTACCACTCCTCCTGCTCCTCCTGCTGCTGCTACCGGTAAAACGCGCTGCAGCCCAAGTCATGTACGAGGGTGGCTCTAACGTGCAGTTGCTTTACGGCAGGCACCTGAACCAATCCGGCGATCTGGCCACCATCACGTACGAACACTTCGGCATGGTGGGCGCCTTTGAGCATTTTGGGTTTGCTGACCTTTCTAACGATGTGAGCCTGGCTGGGCCGTCGCTGTATGCGGAGTGGTACCCAAAACTAAGCTTAAGCCGTGCCACGAAACGGGAGGTGGCACTGGGGCCAATCAGTGATGTGTTGCTGGGAGGCGGCGTGAACGTGCTGTTCGGCGGCGATGAGGACTTCTTTGTGTACTTGCTGGGGCCGGCCTTTAAGTTTCGCCTGCCGGGGCAGGGGTTGCTGCAGCTGGAGGCTTTCTACTACAAACAAAACGGTTCAGCGTACAAGGGCACCTACCAGCTTACCCCAAGCTGGGACATCCCTCTGCCCGCCTCCGAGAAGGTGCACCTGCGCTTCCGTGGCTTCATGGACTTCATCGGCGACCGTGGCCCGGGCACTACGCAGTACCTGGCGCAGCCGCAGTTGCTGCTGGACCTGGGCAACCTCCGTGGCAAGCCTGGAAAAGTATACGCCGGCTCCGAGTGGCGCTACTGGCACAACGTGGCTGGCCTGGAAGATCTGAACGAGTCTGTTTTGCAGCTGAATGTGCTGTTTCAGATGTAGTAGGGGACAGCCAGGTTTAACCACAAGAAGTTTTGCGCCTACATTTCCACAATGCCATCCTTTCGCTACCCAAGGGTGGCATTGTAGTGAATATACCTTGGTCGCCAGGCGGGGTGTGGTGGTTTATAAGGATGGCCAAACATTAATTTTAAGTGTTTCCTGCAAAACTTTACCAAGAAATATTTTAATTACTGATTACTCACTTGGTTTTCTGCATACTTTCAAATATATTGATTCCTTAAAATGCATACCTGTGGTTGGGCCTGATTCTCTTTTTGCCGTTTGGCTCTGAGGGTGATTCTCTCCCAGGAATACGTTTTAGTCTCATTCTTACATCAACTAAACACTCGGGTTTAAGACCTCACCCTTTCTTATGGCGGAAAATGTATATGACGCAATCGTAGTAGGCTCAGGAATATCTGGTGGCTGGGCTGCCAAGGAGCTTACGCAAAAAGGATTGAAAACGATAATGCTGGAGCGTGGCCGAAACGTCGAGCACATCAAGGACTACAAGAACGCAACAAAGGATCCCTGGGACTTCCCGCACCGCGGGCGCAGAACACAGCAGATGATCGCGGATTACCCCGTGCTGAGCCGTGATTATCCCCTCAACGAAACCAACCTGGAGTACTGGGTAAATGAGAAGGAGAGCCCTTATTCTGAAGTGAAGCGCTTTGACTGGTACCGTGGCTACCAGGTTGGCGGTCGTTCGCTGATGTGGGGTCGCCAGAGCTACCGTCTCGGCGATATCGACTTCGAGGCCAACGCCAAAGATGGCATCGCCGTGGACTGGCCGATCCGCTACAAAGACCTGGCACCGTGGTACAGCTACGTGGAACGCTTTGCCGGCATCAGTGGTGCCAAAGACGGTATTCCGCACCTCCCCGATGGTGATTTTATGCCTCCGATGGAGATGAACTGCGTGGAGAAAGACGTGGCCAGGCGCCTGAAAGACCACTATAAAGGCAACCGCCACATGATCATTGGCCGTGTGGCCAACATCACGCAGCCCCACCACGATCGCACCAATTGCCAGTACCGCAACAAATGCTGGCTGGGCTGCCCGTTCGGTGGCTACTTCAGCACGCAGTCGGCTACGCTGCCGGCGGCCATGGCCACAGGCAACCTAACCCTGCGGCCTTTCTCTATCGTGACCAAGGTGATCTACGACAAAGACACCAAACGCGCGAAAGGGGTGGAGGTGCTGGATGCCGAAACAAACCAGACCTATGAGTACTTTGCCAAGGTTATCTTCCTGAATGCCTCTACGCTTAACACTACCTGGGTGCTGATGAACTCCGCCACCGATGTATGGGATGGCGGCCTGGGCAGCAGCAGCGGCGTGCTGGGCCATAACCTGATGGACCACCACTTCCGCCTCGGAGCTTCCGGGGTGGCAGAAGGCTACGAGGACAAGTATGTGTACGGCCGTCGCCCGAACGGTATTTACATCCCGCGCTTCCGCAACCTCAACGGCGAGAAGCGTGACTACATCCGCGGCTTTGGGTACCAGGGCGGCGCCGGTCGCGAGGGCTGGGGACGCGAGATTGCCGAGCTGACGATCGGTGGCGACTTTAAGGACGCCCTGACCGAGCCTGGGAAGTGGACCATGGGCATCACCGCCTTCGGCGAGATACTGCCTTACCACGAGAACAAGGTGACCCTCGACAAGAACAAAAAAGACAAGTGGGGCCTGCCCGTGCTCGCCATCGACTCAGAGTTGAAAGAGAACGAGATGAAGATGCGCAAGGACATGATGGCAGATGCCAAGGAAATGCTGGAAGCAGCTGGCCTGAAGAACGTGAACTCCTACGATGCCGGCTACGCCATGGGGCAGGGTATCCACGAGATGGGCACGGCGCGTATGGGCCGCGACCCTAAATCCTCCGTGCTGAACGCACACAACCAGGTGTGGGATGCGCCGAACGTGTACGTAACCGACGGGGCGGCCATGACCTCCGGCGGCTGCCAGAACCCATCGCTCACGTACATGGCCCTCACGGCCAGAGCGGTAGACCACGCGGTAGGCGAGCTGAAGCGACAGAACATCTAAATAAGTATAAGCCGAAGTATAAAAGGCTGCTTCTGATAAAGTAAATGGATCAGGAGGCGTCCCTTTTATACTTTGGCCTTGCCTTTTGCCATACTTTTCTTTGTTCCACCTTACCCCAGAAAACTATGTCTGAGAAAGAGAGCAAGTCTTCTCCGAACAGCTCCAGAAGGAATTTCATGAAAGTCGGTGCGCTGGCCGCGGCGGGTTTCTTTATTGTGCCGCGCCACGTGCTGGGCAAGGGCTACATCGCCCCGAGCGACAGGCTGATCGTGGCAGGTATAGGCGCAGGAGGGATGGGCGGCAACGACATCAACGGCGTGTTTAACAGTGGCAAGGCTGATATCGGCTTCCTCTGTGACGTGGACGACCGCCGGGCGCAGAAATCGAGGGAGAAGTTCGCCCAAGCCAAGTACTACAAAGACTGGCGCGAGCTTTTTGAAAAAGAAGGGAAGAACTTTGATGCCGTCACCGTATCCACCCCGGACCACAACCATGCCGTGGTGGCTTTGGCTGCCATGCAGATGGGCAAGCACGTGTACGTGCAGAAACCGCTGACCCACGACATTTATGAGGCCCGCGTACTGACCGATGCTGCCAAGCGCTACAAGGTGGTCACGCAGATGGGCAACCAGGGCTCCTCCGGCGATGGGGTGCGGCAGCTGCGCGAGTGGTACGATTCAAAAGCCATTGGCAATGTGCACACCGTGTACTGCTGGACCAACCGCCCTGTATGGCCGCAGGGCATACCCTGGCCAACCACCAAAACAGAAGTGCCGAAGGAACTGGACTGGGACCTGTGGCTCGGTACCGCCCCGTACACCGATTATGTAGACAAGCTGGTGCCCTTTAACTGGCGCGGCTGGTGGGAGTACGGCACCGGTGCCCTGGGCGACATGGGTTGCCATATCATGGAGCCGGCCTTTAACGTGCTGAACCTGCAGTATGCCAAGGATGTGCAGGCCAGCGTGGGCAGCGTGTATGTGGACGAGTTTAAGCGCGGCTACTTCCCGGAAAGCTGCCCGCCGTCAAGCCACGTCACCCTCACTTTCCCTGAAACGGACAAGACCAAAGGCGATGTGACCGTCTACTGGATGGACGGCGGCATACAGCCGGCGCGTCCGGAGGAACTGGGCCCGGAGGAGGTGTTCGGGGATGGCGGGAATGGGGTGCTGTTTGTCGGCACAAAAGGCAAAATGATGGCTGGCACCTATGGCGAGAACCCACAACTGCTGCCAACTAGCCGCACCGCCGACTTCAAGGTAAAAGACAAGCATAAAATAACCCGCGTGCCGGGTAGCGCAGGCGGCCATTACAACCAGTGGGTAGAGGCCTGCATCGCAGGCTATGGCAATAAGGAGGTGAGCTCGCCTTTCGAGGTTGCCGGGCCGCTCACCGAGGCGCTGCTCATGGCTAACCTGGCCATCCGCGGCATCGACATCCGCACGCCGCGGGCAGATGGCAAGGGCTTCGACTACCCGGGCCGCGACCTGAAGCTGCTCTGGGACAACAACCAGATGCGCGTCACTAACTTTGACGAGGTAAACCAGTACGTGAAGCGGCAGTACCGCCCGGGCTGGACGCTGAGTGTATAAACCCGCAGCTCTGCAAGTATAAATAAAAGAACCAAATCGCTGTAACGACAACACAATGAACAGAAGAGAAGCATTAGGAGCCGTCGGCTGGATACTGGGGGGCGCCCTGATAAGCGCCGACCTGTTGGTGTCCTGCACCGCTAAACCGGTTAAGTATAACGACCTGTTCGACGAGAACCAGGTGGCTTTCCTGAACGAGGTAGGCGAAACCATACTTCCTGAAACCAGCACGCCCGGCGCCAAGGCCGCCGATGTGGGCGGGCTGATGGCCGTGATGGTGCAGGACTGCTACACCAAGGAAGACCAGCAGGTATTCCTGGACGGCATCAAGAAACTGGACGAGGCCAGCGAGGATAAGTTTGGCGACAAGTTCATGAAGCTGACCCCTAAGCAGCGCACCGAACTGCTGACCGCCATCGACGCCGAGGCCAGAAAGTACCAGTCGGAGAAGAAGCCGGAGGACCCGAACCACTACTTCCGTATGATGCGGGAGCTGACCCTGTTTGGTTTCTTCACCTCGGAGGCAGGCGCTACCAAGGCGCTGCGCTACATCGAAACGCCCGGCCGCTACGACGGCTGCGCTCCTTACAAAAAAGGCGACAGAGCCTGGGCCACCTAAGCCGGTCCGGTCTTGTATTCCCCTCCTCGGAGGGGGCAGGGGTGGATTTAGTTTTCGAGGTAAATCTGCCAGATCCAAAGTATAAACCGCTGCCCCGGAGCACGTGCTGAAAAGGCTGAGCCCGGGAACAGCAGCCAAAGTATGACAAAGTATAAATGCGGCCGTATAAGGCTGTATTTATACTTTGTTTATGTGTTTAATCCGCTCCTTGCAACGGGAGCTGAACTTGAGTAAAACTATGTCGAAGAAACTACGCTTAGGGATGATAGGCGGCGGGCAGGGAGCCTTTATAGGCGCTGTGCACCGGATTGCCCTGCAAATGGATGGAGAATATGAGCTGGTCTGCGGCGCCTTCAGCAGTAACCCCGAGAAATCGAAGGCCAGTGGCCGGGAGCTGGGCCTGCAGCCGGAGCGTGTTTATACTTCCTACCACGAGCTTTTTGAGCGGGAACTGCAGCTGCCGGAAGACCAGCGGGTGCAGGTGATCAGCATCGTGACTCCCAACCACGTGCATTTCGAGCCGGCCAAGCTGGCGCTCCAAAACGGTTTCCATGTGGTGCTGGACAAACCCATGACCTTTAGCCTGCAGGAGGCGTTGGAGCTGCGCGAGGTGGCCAAATCCTCCGGCAAACGCTTCTGCCTCACTCATACTTACACCGGCTACCCGATGGTGAAAGAGGCGCGCCAGGTAGTGGCTTCGGGCAAACTGGGTAAGATCCGCAAAGTATACGTAGAGTATCCGCAGGGCTGGCTCAGCCGCTTTGAGGAAGGCGAAGGAAACAAGCAGGCCTCCTGGCGCACCGACCCCAGCCAGAGCGGCGTGGCCGGCGCCATGGGCGACATCGGCACCCACGCCTTTAACCTGGCCGAATACGTGAGCGGCCTTTCCGTAACTAAAATCTGTGCCGACATCAACACCGTGGTTGAAGGCCGGCAGCTCGACGATGACGGGGCGGTACTGCTGAAATTTAATAACGGTGCCAGCGGAGTGCTGATTGCCTCGCAGGTAGCGGCCGGGGAGGAAAACAACGTGAAAGTGCGTGTGTTTGGCGAGCATGGCGGCGTGGAGTGGCAGCAAAGCGATCAGAACACCATGATGCTGAGGTGGCTCGACAAACCGGCTGAAGTATGGCGCACCGGCGGTGGCTACACCAGCTCCTACGCCCAGCACAACACCCGCACGCCTGCCGGACACCCCGAGGGCTATTTAGAAGCTTTTGCGAATTTGTACCGTAACTTTGCCCTCTGCATCAAGGCCGATATGGCGGGCGAGCAACCCAAACCCGAGTGGCTGGATTTTCCGGGCATTGAGGAAGGCGTGCGCGGCATGGCCTTTATCGAGGGCGTGATCGCCTCCGGTAAATCAGACCAGAAGTGGATGGACTTTAGTACAGAAGTATAAGCGGGCTCGTTTAAAGTATACTTTATACTTTAAACGAGCCTCTTTCCCATACTTAAAAACGAAATCATAAACGATGAACACGATAAAAGGACCGGCAGTTTTTATTGCCCAGTTTGTGCAGGACACGGCGCCATTTAACAACCTGAAGGACATCGCAAAGTGGGCGGCAGACCTGGGGTACAAGGGCATCCAGATTCCCACGCACGACCCCCGTTTTATTGACCTGCAGAAAGCCGCCGAAAGCAAGACCTACGCCGACGAGATAAATGGCATTGTGCAGGAGGCGGGTATCCAGATCACGGAGCTGTCGACGCACCTGCAGGGGCAGCTGGTGGCGGTGCACCCGGCCTATGATACCCTGTTCGACGGCTTCGCGCCGGAAGCATACCGCAACAACCCGAAAGCCAGGCAGGAGTGGGCCGTGCAGCAGCTCAAGTATGCCGCCAAAGCCTCCCAGAACCTGGGCCTTAACGCCTGCGCCACCTTTAGCGGTGCCCTCTTGTGGCCCTATGTATACCCCTGGCCGCAGCGCGCCGCCGGCCTGGTAGAGACTGGCTTTGAGGAACTGGGCAAACGCTGGACACCAATCCTGAACGTGTTCCAGGAGTGCGGGGTGGACCTGTGCTACGAAACCCATGCCGGCGAGGACATCCACGACGGCATCACCTACGAGATGTTCCTGGAGGCGGTGAACAACCACCAAAGCGCCTGCCTGCTCTATGATCCGTCGCACTTTATACTTCAGGCCCTGGATTACCTCGAGTTCATCGACATTTACCACGAGCGTATCCGGATGTTCCATGTGAAAGACGCTGAGTTCAATCCTTCGGGAAGGCAGGGCGTGTATGGCGGCTACCAGGGCTGGGTAAACCGTGCCGGCCGTTTCCGCTCGCTGGGCGATGGGCAGGTGGACTTCAATGGCGTGTTCAGCCGCCTCACGCAGTATGATTACAAGGGCTGGGCCGTGCTGGAGTGGGAGTGTGCCCTGAAGCATCCGGAGGACGGGGCCCGTGAAGGAGCTACCTTTATCAAAGACCACATCATCCGGGTAACCGAGCGGGCTTTCGATGACTTTGCCGCTTCCGGCATCGACCAGGGCATGAACAAAAGCATACTTGGCCTTTCCTGAACCAGACGAAACACTAACCATACTTCTAAACCATGAAAAAGAACCTGCTTATACTTGGCTGCCTGGCCTTTGCCTTCGCCTGCGGCGATGCCTCCAACAATAACAATAACAACAACGAGGAAGGCGGCAGCACCACCAGCTACGACGTCGGCGGCGAAATGGACTCTGCGGCCGGAGCGGCCGTCAGTGCCTCTGCCAGGCAATCAGAAGTAGACACGAACCGCATGAACATCGGTACCAACCGCAGCGCCGGAGGCGGCGGGGAGGCTGCCACGGCGGGAAACTTCGAGAAAGGCGCTAAGCTGATTGCAGGTTCCGACTGCCTTGCCTGCCACCAGGAACAGAAGAAACTGGTAGGCCCGGCTTACGCAGAGGTGGCCGAGAAGTATGAATCCAACGACAAGAACGTGGACTACCTGGCCGGTAAGATCATAGAGGGCGGCTCCGGCGTATGGGGGCAGGTACCGATGACACCGCACCCGAACATCCCCAAGGAAGACGCCCAGGAAATGGCCCGCTACATCTTATCGCTAAAAAAATAACCGCACATGCAGAAGAAATACATAGCCGGGCTGGCCCTGCTCACCCTGATGGGCTGCCAGTCAACAGAACAGGAAACGACAAACGCCATGGCCGATAACCCACAGAACCAGGAAACTGCCGCCAATACGGAGGGGGAGTGGATCTCGCTTTTTGACGGGGAAACCACCACCGGCTGGCACACCTACGGTAAAGACGCTGTGGGCAAGGCCTGGATAATTGACGACAGTGCCCTGCACCTGGATGCCTCTAACAAAAAAGACTGGCAGACCAGCGACGGCGGCGACATTGTAACGGAGGAGGAGTTTGACAACTTCCACCTGCAGCTGGAGTGGAAAGTAGCCGAGAACGGCAACAGCGGCATTATCTTTTACGTGAAGGAGGACACCTCCAAGTATAAGTATACCTGGAACACCGGCCTGGAAATGCAGGTGCTCGACAACAACGGCCACCCCGACGCCAAGATCAAGACGCACCGCGCCGGCGACCTCTACGACCTGATCGCCAGCAGCCCGGAGACCGTGAAGCCGGCCGGGGAGTGGAACCAGGTGGAGATCATCAGCGACAACGGCCAGCTGCAGTTCTTCCAGAACGGCGAAAAAGTGCTGGAAACCACCCTGTGGGATGATAACTGGCGCCAGCTGGTGGCCAAGAGCAAGTTTGCCGATATGCCTGACTGGGGCACGTTCAAGTCAGGCAAAATTGCCCTGCAGGACCACGGCGACAACGTGTGGTACCGCAACATCCGCATCAAACGACTCTAATACGCACCCTTCCTACACCCTTAAACAGCAGCTACCATGAATTCGGTGACCCGCTTTAAATTATCTTTCATGATGTTCCTGGAGTTCTTTATCTGGGGCGCATGGTTCGTAACACTTGGCACCTTCCTGTTCAACAACTTGAACGCGACGGAGCTGGAGACGGCGAGTGTTTTCTCTACGCAGTCCTTCGGGGCTATTATCGCTCCGTTCATCATTGGCCTGATCGCCGATAAGTACTTTAACGCCGAGCGCATACTTGGCGTGCTGCATCTGGTAGGTGCTTTCCTGATGTACCAGATGTACAACGCGGACAATGTAGCCGATTTCTACCCTTACGTGCTGGCCTACATGATCGCCTACATGCCCACGCTGGCACTGGTAAACTCGGTGTCGTTCCGGCAGATGAGGAACCCGGAAAAGGAGTTCTCGGTGATCCGCGTGTGGGGCACCATCGGCTGGATTGCGGCGGGTCTTTCGATCAGCTACCTTTTCCACTGGGACTCTGCCGAAGGAATCGGCGAGGGCTCGCTGCGCAACACGTTTATGATGGCAGGTATCGCCTCGCTCATACTTGGCGTGTACAGCTTCATGCTGCCTAAAACACCGCCGGTGAAGAGCCAGGAAAAGAGCAGTTCTATCTCTGAGATCCTGGGGCTGGATGCGATCAGGCTATTGCAGAACAGAAACTTCCTCATCTTTTTTATCGCCTCTATCCTCATCTGTATCCCGCTGGCCTTCTATTACCAGAACGCCAACCCCTTCCTGACCGACATCGGCCTGGAAAACCCGACGGGCAAGATGACGATCGGGCAGATCTCGGAGGCGCTGTTCCTGTTGCTGCTGCCCGTTTTCTTCACTAAGTTTGGCTTTAAGAAAACCATTCTGATCGGGATGCTGGCCTGGACGCTGCGCTACGTGCTATTTGCTTATGGCAACGCCGGGGAGCTTTCGTTTATGCTGATCCTGGGCATCGCGCTACACGGCATCTGCTACGACTACTTCTTTGTGGCGGGGCAGATCTACACCGATGCCAGGGCCGGGGAGAAGTATAAAAGCTCGGCTCAGGGGCTGGTGACGCTGGCGACCTACGGGGTGGGCATGCTGATCGGTTTCTGGGTGGCTGGCTTTATCAGCGAGTACTACCGGGCCGCAGACGTGGAGAACTTCTGGCAAAGCGTTTGGCTGGTGCCGGCTGGCATCGCGGCCGTGGTAGCTTTGCTGTTCATCATCTTCTTCCGCGATGATAAAGAGCCCGCCAACACCACTGCCAAGCCCTACGGTACCGAAACCGAGAGACAGGAATTGACAAGTTTACCATAACCAGAATATATTACGATGTCACAAAATACGAGCCGCAGAAGCTCTATTAAGAAAATCATGGCTGGGACAGCCACTATCACCGCGGCCAGCGTTTTGCCCGCACTTACCGCCTGTGCGCAGGAGCAGAAGGCCGCTGAAACCACGAAAAAATTGAAAGGAAACATTAACCACGCCGTCAGCCGCTGGTGTTTCGGTCACCTCTCGGTGGAGGAGCTTTGTAAAGAGGCCAAGGCGATGGGCATCAAAGGCATCGATTTGGTAGGTCCGGAGGATTGGCCCATGCTGCAGAAGTATGGCCTGGAGTCCTCGATGTGCAACGGTGCTGAAATTAACCTGGTAGACGGCTTTAACGACAGGCAGTTCCACGCGAAACTCATCAAGAGCTACTCCGATATGATTCCGCGGGTGGCGAAGGCCGGGTTCAAGAACCTCATCTGTTTTAGCGGCAACCGCCGTGGCAAAACCGATGAGGAAGGCTGGAACAACTGCGTGGAGGGCCTCAGACAGTTGATGCCGCTGGCCGAGAAGCACAACGTCACGCTGGTGATGGAGCTGCTCAACAGCAAAGTAGACCACAAAGATTACCAGTGCTCTAAAACCGCCTGGGGCGTGGAGCTGGCCAAAAGGCTCGGCTCGGAGAACTTCAAGCTGCTCTACGACATCTACCACATGCAGATAGACGAGGGCGACGTGATCCGCACCATCCGTAACAGCCATCCCTATATTGCCCACTACCACACGGCCGGCGTGCCGGGCCGCAACGAGATAGACGAGACGCAGGAGCTCTACTACCCGGCCATCATGAAGGCTATTGTGGAGACCGGCTTCAAGGGCTTTGTGGCGCAGGAGTTTGTGCCCAAGCGCGATGATAAGCTCGCCTCGCTTCGTCAGTCCATTGAGATCTGCGATGTTTAAGCTACACTCACAAGTATAAATTTATAAGTATAAATTTCCACTAACTGAACGATCCACTCCTAACGAGAAAATTATACATGACAACAAGACGAAGTTTTCTTCAGCAGGCTGGCTTGCTGACAGCAGGTATTCTCATTGCCCCAAGCTGCATGGTAGCCAAGGCAGACACAAAAAACATCGGGATACAGCTCTACACGCTGCGCGAGGAGTTGCCTAAAGATGCCAAAGGCGTGATCGGGAAAGTGGCCCAGGCTGGGTATAGTGAGGTAGAGACCTTCGGGTACTCCAAGGAGCGCGGCTTTTTCGGGATGCAGCCAAAAGAGTTTGCCGCCCTGCTCAAGCAGCATAACCTGACTGCGCCGAGCGGACACTTTGGCCTGGATTCATACATTGGAGAGGGTAACGAGGAAGAGCTGAAGTCTTATATCGATGGGGCCAAGGAGGTAGACATGAAGTACATCATCGCACCATACTTGGGCCAGCAGCTACGCCAGAGCGCCTCCGATTACCAGCGCGTGGCCGAGCGCCTTTCCCAGGCTGGGGAAGCCTGCAAGGCTGCCGGTCTGCAGTTTGCCTACCACAACCACGACTTTGAGTTCCAGAAGTTTGGCGACAAGACCGGCTATGAGATCCTGCTGAGCGAGACCGACCCGGAACTGGTGAAGTTTGAGGTGGACCTGTACTGGGTGGTGCGTGCCGGCCTGGACCCGGTGGAGCTGTTCAAGAAGAACCCCGGCCGCTACGAGCTGTGGCATGTAAAGGACATGGACAAGGCCGATCCGAAACTCAATACCGAGATAGGCTCCGGTTCCATCAACTACAAGCAGATCTTCGAAAGTGCCAAGGTGGCCGGCGTTAAGCATATCATCGTGGAGCAGGAGAACTTTGCCATGGATCCTTTCCAAAGTATAGCCCAAAGTTATACATACGTAAAGGAGAACCTCATCTAGTTCATACTTCATAGCAAAAGATAAAGCCAGGCTATACTTCGTGTATGGCCTGGCTTTTAAGTATAAGTATAAGTATAAGTATAAGTATAAGTACCGGAAAGGTCCCGATCACCTGCAGCACGCCATCCGGCATGGCCCTACCGCCCTGCTAAAATCTCTACGAAAGGCTTTGGACGCATAGCCTTCCTTACCAAATTCCCTTTCCGGCCAGGCACGAAGTATAAGCAGCGGCGGGTGCAAGCCCTGCAAACCATGCTGCAGTGTACATTGGAAGGGATAATACCAATGGGAGTTCATTTGTGCGCATCAGATAGCATGCCAAGTACAGCCAATTCCCTTCTCTGGAGTGGTAGGTTAATGTTTTTCAGATGCGCAAGAGCCACTCCGTGCTGGTATAAGTATAAAAAAGCGCGGCCCGGGATAATCATCCCGGGCCGCGCTCAACGTTTTAACCTTCTGCTGCAGAAGTATAAATATAAGGCAGGCTACGCCTTTTTGCCGATTTTGTGGCCTTTAGTGGCATAAAAGAGGATGAACAGGTAGCAAGGCACCATCACCCAGTAAGCGTCCTGTGCGTTCCAGGAGTCGGCCAGGGCGCCGTAGGCTAGTGGCACAATGGCACCACCTGCAATACCCATCACCAGCAGGGAAGAAGCAGCCTTCGTGAAACGGCCGATGCCCGACAGTGCCAGCGGCCAGATGGCCGGCCACATCAGGGAGTTCGCCAGGCCAAGCAGTGCGATGAAGGCCACGGATACGTAGCCAGATGTCATGATGGCGCCAATGGTGAAGACCACGCCCAGGATAGCGCAGATCTTGAGCGCATCTTCCTGCTTGATGTACTTGGGAATGGTTACGATGCCGATGAGGTAACCTATCACCATGGCAGCCATCGTGCCGCTGGTAAAGAACTTAGCCGTGGTAAGCGGAATACCCTGCGTGGAGCCGTAGCTGATGATCGAGTCGCCGGCCATCACCTCTACGCCCACGTACAGGAAAAGCGTCAGCACACCCAGCATCACGTGCGGGAACTCAAACACGCTCTTTTTGCCGGTTGTGGCGGCGGCCACTGCCTCGTCCTCCTCGTCCGTGTCGATCTCCGGTAGGGACGAGCGGTAGATCCAGATGCTCAGGGCCAGCAGCACGACGATGATGCCGATATAAGGCGGGATCACCTCCAGTGCCATCTCGTCCAGGGCGGCATTGCGTGCGCCGGCTGCCATACCTGCCACTTCTGCGCGAAGCGCATCTGCCCCCTCCAGGCTCAGGAAAAGGCCAAGTATGATCGGAGCCACGGCGCCGGCCACCTTGTTACAGATACCCATGATGCTGATACGCTTGGCAGCACTCTCAGCAGGGCCAACAATAGTGATGTAAGGGTTAGAGGCTGTCTGCAGAATCGCCAGACCGCAGCCAAGCAGGAACAGGCCTATCAGGAACAGCAGGTAAATGCGCGTCATGGCGGCCGGGATGAAGAGCAGCGCTCCCACGGCCATCACTACCAAAGCCACTGACATGCCTTTCTTGAAACCGAATGCGCTCAGCACACGCGGGGAGATCGGGGTCATCACCAGGTAGGCGATGTAGAAGGCGAAGGTAACGAAGAAGGACTGGAACTTGGTGAGCTCGCAGGCGATCTCCAGGTAAGGGATCAGGAGGGAGTTGAGCCAGGTGACGAAGCCGAAGATGAAGAACAGCGCGCCGATGATGATCATGGCACTGCTACTGCCTTGCTGGCCCAGCTCCGGCGTGGGCTGCTGGTGTTTGGTGGACGTGTTAGCCATAGTGTCTTTTACTCTGGTTGGATGTAAGGTATTAGATTGTTTATCGTAGTGATTAAAGTTCTGAATCGTTTGGCCTGAACCGGTCAGAAGTATGCCTGTGCCCCATGTTCGGAGGCATGTAGTTATACTTCAACCAGACTGCCCCTCCCGTTCACACAAGCCTTTCTGATTAGCAAGATACTTTTATTTCTGAAACTATCCTGCCTAATCAGGCGCAGTTTGCCGCAGCCGTGAAAAAAATATTGTTCAGGAGGGTAGGGAGGCGGCCTGTAAAGGAAATTATCCCTCTTTTCCAAGGCCATTACGCGCCTAGCAGGGGAAATTGGAAATCTTCAGGCCAGAGCCACAGCACCAGCAGGCCCCCTGCTAATACAACACCGAAAAGCATGGCTACCTTTCCAAAAACCGTGCGGTTCCCCAGTACTCCGACCAACCCAGCCTTAAAAGCCAGGTTCGAGAGGGCTGCCACTAGTATAAGCTTCCATCCGTCGGCCGGCTCCAGGTCGCCCACCTGCATCAGGCGCGAGGTGGACAGGGTAATGGCGTCCACGTCGGTGAGGCCGGAAATAATGGCCACAAAGTATAGACCGCCACTGCCTAACTGGTCCTTGGCAAAGGCCGTTGCCAGCATAACGGCAGCGTAGATCGCCCCAAACACGAGGGCCGTCTTCAGCTGGGCCGGGTTGCCCTGCTCCGGCATCGTGTCGTGGTCGCCGCCCTTGAACAGGTACATCACCACGCCGAGCACCAGCATCAGCAGGAAAACAGCTGCAAGGGGTGGGGCCACGGTAGGCAAGGTATCTGGCGCCACAACGGCCACCTCAGTTATAACGCGTAGGAGAGAGACGGCAGAGGCAATGAAAATAACCAGGGCGGCAAGCATACTGCTGGTGTCGTTGCCTTTGGTGCGGCGGGCGTAGCTCACGGTGGTAGCCGTGCTGGAAATCAGGCCTCCGAGTATACCACCCAGCACCGTGCCCGATTTCTGTCCGAATACCTTGTAGGCAAAGTAGCCCAACAGTCCCAGCCCCACGATAAGCACGACCATGAGCCAGATATTGTAGGGGTTGAGTACGTTGTAGGGGCCGTAGGTACGGTCGGGGAGGACGGGGAGCACGACCAGCGAGATCACCACGAATTGCATGATCGCTTGCAGGTCGCTCTGCCCGATTTTAGCTACAATGCCATGGAGTGTCTCCTTGAGGTGGAGCAGCACCGCCACGGTGGCCCCGATGGCCACGGCCACGGTGGTTTGCCCCAGCACCAGGTAGGCGCCTACCACGAACATGAGCAGGGCGGCTGCCTCCGTCGTCAGGCCGATGTCAAAATCGGGGGTTTTGCTGCGCATGATGTTGGCGACGGCCATAAGAGCGGCCAGGCCCAGAATCCCGGCTGCTATAATCCAGCCTCCAAAGTCCTGCGCCAGGAAACCGGAAATGGTGCCAAACAGCGTGATAAGCGGAAAGGTGCGGATGCCTGCCAGTTGCGACTGATCGTGCTGCCGCTGCAGCCCCACCAGCAGCCCCAGACCCAGCGATATGGCAAGTGTCTCGAATATCTCTAGCTCCATTTCTGTTGATATGAAGGAGGAAGGTACAGCCTTAAAGTATAAAAGTATAGCCGTGGCTATACTTTTATACTTTAAGAACCGGTATAGTTAGTTACAGTTGGCTTTCCTGCAGCAGGGTGCTGCTCAGGCGTTTTAGCTCAATCTCTGCCGCCTTGGCCTGGTACTGTATGTCGATGAGGCGGTTAGAGGCCACCAGCTCGTTGCGCTGTGCCTCGCGTAGCTCAATCGCTGTCAGGATACCCAGCCTGTAGCGCTCCAGGGCAATCTCGGCGTTCTCCTGGGCCAGTTTCAGGTTGCTTTCCTCCAGCTCCAGCAGTTGCAGGCGGTTGGTGTACTGGCTGTAGGCCCGGGCCAGGTCAGATTGCAGGCGGTTCTCCTCGCGCTGCAGCTCCAGGTTGGCCGTCTCCAGGTTGATGCGCGCGTTCTGTGCCTGGCGGTTGATGTTGAAGCCGTTAAAGATCGGCACGCTCAGGCTTAGGCCATAGTTGTAGCCACGGTTCTGGTTAAACCTGGCCTGGAACTCGTTGAGTGGCTCTGCCTCGGAGCGGCTGAAGTTATAGGCGCTCAGCACGCTCACCGTCGGGAAGCGGCTGGCACGCACCGACCGGATGTCCAGGTTTGCCAGCTGACGCTCCAGTTGCAGGCGCTGCAGCAGCGGGTTGGCAGCGTTCAGGCTGTTGGCTGCCACGCTGTAGTTCACCGTTGGGTCCACCAGAATGCTGTCCGTCACCACAAAATCGATGTCGGGGTTGCGGCCCAGCAGCTGGTTCAGGTTGATCTTGGCGTTTTGCAGCACCTCCTCCTGCAGCAGCAGCTCCGAGCGGTCGGCGTTGTAGTCCACCTGGGCGCGCAGAATCTCCACCTTGGCACTCACGCCCACATCAAACTGGGCCTGCGCAATCTCCACGCGCGCCTCCGAAATGGCAATGGCATCCTGTATCGCTTTGATCTTGGACGCCTGGCGGGCTACCTCAAAGTAACTGGCCGTGATAACGGCAAGGGTATTCTCTATCGTCTGCTTGGTAAACAGCTCCCCGGACTTTTCGATGGCCTTGAGCCGCTCCAGGTTGATAAACATGCCCAGCCCGTCAAAAATCACCCAGTTCAGGTTGATTCCATAACTCATGTTGTTGGAGCTGGCTCCGTCCCGTACGCGGTCCGGGCCGGTCTGGAACTCCTGCCGCGAGTTGTTCTCGCTGAAGGTGCGGGAGGCCCTGCCATCCACATTGGGCAGGAAGCCGGCGTTGCCCAGCGTTGCGTTGTTCTCCGAGATGGCTTCCTGCCTGCCGGCAATCCGGATATCATAGTTGTTTTGTAGTCCGATGCGGATGGCCTGCTCCAGCGAAAGCTGCTCCTGGCTCTGGGCCAGGCTTGGTAGTAGTAGTGCTAATCCGACCAGGAAAAGCGCCGCGGCTCTGTATGAAAACATTTATACTTGGTCTATCGCGTTAAAATCCTTTGGCTAAAATACTTAAATAATGGGTTGGCATACTTACACATACTCTGGCTTCTTGGCCTGTGCTTTTTCCTCCTCCAGTTCCTCGATCACATTGGCCTCGGCAGAAGAGAAATAGGAGTACACCGCAGGAATCACGTAGAGCGTAAGTCCGGTGGCCAGAATCAGGCCCCCCACCACGGCAATACCCATGGGTACGCGGCTCTCCGCACCGGTGCCGAGTGCCAAGGCAATAGGCAGGGTGCCCAGAATCGTGGAGAGCGAGGTCATCAGGATCGGGCGGAAGCGGGATACGGCGGCATCCGTGGCAGCCTCCATCTTCGTGAGGCCCTCTTCCTTGCGCTGGTTGGCAAACTCCACCAGTAGGATACCGTTCTTGGTCACCAAACCCACCAGCATGATCATACCGATCTGGCTGAAGATGTTCAGGGTCTGGTCGAAGTACCAGAGGCTGAGTAAGGCGCCGGAAAGGGCGAGCGGCACGGTAAACATGATGATGACCGGGTCGCGGAAGCTCTCGAACTGCGCGGCAAGCGCCAGGTAAATCAGGCCCAGTGCCAGCGAGAAGGCAAATAGTAAACTGCCGGAGCTTTCGGAGAAATCCCTGGACTGGCCGGTAAGTGTTGTCTGGAACGTCTCATCGAGCACTTCGTCGGCAATGGCATCCATCACCTCCAAACCGTCGCCAATGGTCTTTCCTTTGGTCAGGGTGGCGCTAAAGGTAGCAGCCGCAAAGCGGTTAAAGCGGTATACCTGCGGCGAGGCGCTCTCTTCCTTCAACTCGATCAGGTTGTCAAGCTGAATCAGCTCGCCGGTGCTGCTCTTAACGTAGAGGCTGCGCAGGTCCAGCGGTTCGCTGCGGTTCTCGCGGGCTACCTGCCCCAGGATCTGGTACTGTTTTCCGCCTTTCACAAAGTAGCCGAAGCGGGAGCCACTCAGGCCAAGCTGGATGGTCTGGGCGATATCACGCACAGTTACGCCCAGGCTCTGGGCTTTCTCGCGGTCAATCTCCACGCGCAGCTCCGGTTTGTTGAACTTCAGGTTCACGTCCACAAAACTGAAAGTGGGGTCCTGCTGGGCCTTCTCCAGGAACGGCGGGATGATCTCGCGCAGCTTGTCCATGTTCTGCGATTGCACCACGAACTGTACCGGCTGCCCGGCACCGCGCCCGCCACCCAGGCCCTTGTCGCCGGAGGCAAAGGCCCTGGCGCCCGGTATCTGGTTGATCAGGGAAGGCATGCTTTCTACAATCTCCTGCTGTGTCTGGCTACGTTCGTCTGCAGGAACCAGGCGGAGGCGGATAAAGCCAGAGTTTGCGTTACGCGTCATGGAGGTGATACTGGAGATGCCTTGCACCGAGTCGTTTACCAGGGCGGTCAGCTCGTTCATGTACTCGTCCATAAACTCGAAGGAAGCACCCTCCGGGCCAGTGGCGTTGATACGAAGGCCGGCGCGGTCTTCATCCGGCGATAATTCAGACTGCAGGGTAGACATTTGCCACCAGATTGCACCGGCAGAGGCCACGATAAGTATAAAGGCTACCCAGCGCACGCGCATAAAGCTTTCCAGGCTGCGGCGGTAGCCACCGGTGAGGGACTCGAAGAAGGGTTCGGTTTTACGGTAAAACCAGTTGGGTCTTTCCCTGTGCTTGAGGATGCGCGAGGACATCATCGGCGTGAGCGTCAGTGAGACGAAGGAGGAGATGATCACCGAGCCGGCCACCACAATACCGAATTCACGGAACAGGCGGCCGGTGGTATCCTCCAGGAAAGCTACCGGCATGAACACGGCCGCCAGGGCAACAGTGGTAGAGATAATGGCAAAGTAAATTTCCTTGGCGCCGTTCTTGGCGGCCTGCATGGGCTTCTCGCCTTTCTCAATGCGGGTATAGATGTTCTCCAGCATCACGATGGCGTCGTCCACTACCAGACCAATAGCCAGCACGATGCCCAGCAGGGTGAGCACGTTGATGGAGAAGTCCATCACATACATGATGAAGAAGGTGCCGATAAGGGAGACCGGTATGGCGACGACCGGGATTAGGGTGGAGCGCCAGTCGCGCAGGAACAGGAAGATAACGATCACTACCAGGCCAAAGGCCACGATAATGGTCTCCTGCACCTCGGCAATGGAGGCCCGGACGTACTGCGAGTTGTCGAAGCCGATGGTGAGCTGGAGGTCTTCCGGGATGTCTTTTTTGATGTGCTCCAGGCGTCTGTAAAACTCGTCGGCGATCTCGATCTGGTTCGAGCCCGGCTGCGGCACCAGCACTACCCCGATCATTGGGATGCCGTTGTAGCGGAGCACCGTTTTTTCGTTTTCAGGGGCAAGTTGGGCATAGCCGATGTCGCGGAAGCGGATCAGGCGGTCGGCATCCTGGCGCACGATCAGGTTATTAAACTCTTCAGGGGTGGAAATGCGGCCCATGGTGCGTACCGAAAGCTCGGTGGTGGCGCCCTCTATACTTCCCGATGGCAGCTCCACGTTTTGGCGCGCCAGGGCATTTTGTACTTCCAGCGGGGTTACGCGCAGGGCGGCAAGCTTATCGGGGTCCATCCACAGGCGCATCGAGTAACGTTTATCCCCCCAGATCATGATCTCACTCACGCCCGGGATGGTCTGCAGCTGCTCCTTGAACACGTTCATGCCTATATCGGAGAGTTCCAGCAGGGTGCGGTTCTCGCTTCGGATACCCAGGAAGATGATGGGGTTGGCGTCGGCGTCGGCCTTGGCTACGGTTGGAGGCTCGGCGTCCTCGGGCAACCGTCGCTGCGCCCTGGCCACGCGGTCGCGCACGTCGTTGGCAGCCGTTTCCAGGTCCACGTCCAGGTTAAACTCTACGGTAATGTTGCTGCTGCCCTCGCTGCTGGTGGAGGTAAGCGTTCGGATACCGGCGATACCGTTGATGGACTCCTCCAGTGGCTCGGTTATCTCAGACTCGATGGTCTCGGCGTTGGCGCCTACGTAACTCGTCCGTACGTTCACAATGGGCGGGTCTACGCTGGGATACTCCCGCACCCCCAGGTAGGTGATGCCTATAAACCCGAACACCATGATCGCGATGCTCATCACGATGGCCAGCACGGGGCGTTTTATACTTATATTGGATAAACTTGCCATATAGATCTGTGGTGGGAATTGGAGCTGACGGTCAGGTGGGTTAGCTGCTCAGCAAAGCACTCCCGGTCTGCCTTTCCTCTCCTGTTAATGATGCGTACTTAAGTTCGTTTTCCTGACTTCTTGTCTCTTTTTCGGCCGTTTCCCGCCAAAGGCAGGGGTGAACAGCTACAGGGGTGTCAGTCTATACTTATCTTCTACTGCAGTTGCCGGGCCCGGATTTGGCCTATAGCCCTAACCTTAAACGGTTCTAGTTATACTATTGGCGTTCCTGCACGGCAGATTATTCAGCCACAGCTGTATCCGGCGCGGGAGCCTCCATCGCTTCATCAGCTGTCAGCACCTTGCGTACGTTCAGGTTGGAGCCGTCTCGGAGCTGCAGGATACCGGAGCGGATGATCGTGTCGCCGGGGGCCACGCCTTCCGTGATCTGGATCATCGTTTCGGAGCGCTGCCCGATCTTCACCATCTTCGAAATAGCCTTTCCGTTTTTGGACAGGTAAACTTTGTGTCCGGTGGCTTCCGGTATAATGGCCTCCGTAGGGATCAGGATGGCGTCATCCGAGTCCTGCAAAGACAGGCTCACGCTCACAAAGGCACCCGGCTTTACTTCCTCCTTCTTGTTATCATAAAGGGCGCGCACCTGCAGGGTGCGTGTGGCGGGGTCAATGCCTGGCTGCACGGCGTAAACGGATGCCTCGTATACTTGCGGCATTCCCTCCACTGTGAAGGTGATCCTGTCGCCGGCCTCTACCTGCTGGCTGTAGCGGCCTGGTATGGCAAAGTCTATCTTTACGGGGCTAATGTCGACGATGCGGGCAATGGGCGTGGTGGCCGACACATAGCTACCCTCGCTCACCTGGCGCAAACCGATCACCCCATCGAAAGGGGCGCGCATGTAGGCTTTGGCCAGGGTGGCTTTCAGCGCCTGGATGTCGGCGGTGGCCGTGGCCAGCTGGTTGCTTACCTGGTCGTACTCCTGCGCACTGATGTATTCTTTCTCCAGCAGGGTGCGCTGGCGTTCTTCCATATCGCGGTACAGCTTCTGGTTAGACTCCAGCTTCTGCAGCTGCGCGCGCATCTCGGCGTCGTTCACCGTTAGCAGCAGCTGGCCTTTCTTGACATGGGTGCCCTCCTTAAAGTTGATTCCAGTTACTCGCCCGGAAATCTCGCTGCGCAGTTCTACCTCCTCGTTGGGCAGCACCGTGCCCGTGGTGGAGATCCTGTTCTGAAAAGCTCCCGGCGAAACAACGTATACATCCACGGTTACCTTACGGGCCATGGGGCCGCCAGCGCCGCCGCCTGCCGCTGCCTGCATTTCCGGCTCGGCTGAAAGCTGCCTGTAAGCAAAATAACCAACCGCTGTAACGGCAACGAGAATCAGGATAGTTTTTAGTGTTTTGTTCATTTGTGTCTTAACACAGGTTTAGTTAGGGGAGTGCCCGTAATACATGAATAAAGCAGGGTTTTCCGGTCTTAGGGTATAATTCAGCCTAAATATACAGCTTACATTGCCTACAATAAAAGTTGACGTAACTTAAACGCTACAAACCGGCACATTTTAAAGACACAAAACGACACCCAAGGTTTAAACAGCAGCGACTGAAAATGACAAAAAAAGATAGCAAGGAGAATTTTTTCCAGAATGTATACGAGGTGGTGCAGCTCATCCCGCGCGGGCGGGTAACCTCCTACGGGGCCATAGCCAGCTATTTGGGGGCAAAAGGCTCGGCCAGAATGGTGGGATGGGCCCTGATCGCCTCCCAGCCCATGACCAGGATTCCGGCGCACCGGGTGGTGAACCGCATCGGCCTGCTTACCGGCAGCCAGCACTTTGACACGCCCCACACCATGCAGGAGCGGCTGGAGCAGGAGGGGGTGCGCGTGGAGAACGACCAGGTGGTGAACTTTGAAAAATTGTTTTGGGATCCCTCCAAAGAATTGCTCTGACCGACCTCCCGTATCCGAGGATTTTATACTTTGCTCACTCAAATTCCATAGCCCCGCATGTTCCGACACCGAGGGAAAAGCCGTACCCTGAAACACAACCTGAAGCTGGCCTCGCTACTCTCCGGGGTAGCGGGTATTGTGAACGTATCCGGGGTGTTTGCCCTGCACCAGCTCACTACCAACGTAACCGGCCACTTTGCCTTTTTTGCCGATGAGGTGGGCCGACGCAACTTTGCTTCGGCCGGGGGCTACCTGCTGTTTATACTTGCCTTTTTATTTGGAGCGATGGTGTCGGCGGGGATGCTGGAGCTCATGCTGCGGCGCGACAAGCAGCTGGTGTACCTGCCCCCGATTGGCCTGGAGCTGCTGGTGCTGGTAGGTGTGGCGCTGCTGCACCCGGAGCTTATACTGCAGTATCCTATCACCATTGCCTGCTGCCTTTTGTTTGCCATGGGCCTGCAGAACGCGCTGGTAACCCGCATCTCCAACTCCGTGGTGCGCACTACCCACCTCACGGGTCTTTTCACCGATCTGGGCATCGAGATCGCGCAGTTATACTTTTACCGCAGGCAAGAGCAGTGGCAGAAGCTGACGGCCTCTATCAAGCTGCGCCTTACCATCATCAGCTTCTTTTTTATGGGTTGTATTGTGGGTGGCTTTGCTTTTTCTGTTTATGCCATGAAAGCCCTGTTACTGGCGGCTGCCCTCCTGATAGCCGGCCTGGTGTATGATAGCGTCAAGTATAAAGTGGTGAGGCTGAAGCGCAAGTACAGGGGGTAAGGCTATACTGCCGAGCAAGTATAAAGCGGGCCGGAAACGCACTCGGAGAGGTGTCAGGCACTCCGAGAGCTTGCTGGCAGGTAGCAAAGGTAAGGCCAGCCACGTCTATCCTATACCTTTGGGGAGGAGGTGAGGGTGGATGTGGCTGGCCTTGAGTCTTTCAGAAGCTGGCGGTATGCTGCGGGGCGTAATAGTCCTGGGACTGGATCCGGTAATTGCCCTCTTCATCGAGGGTGCGCACCAATTTCAGCAGCATGCCCTCAGGCAGGAACACGTAAACATACTCCACGTTGTTCGGGCCGCCCCTCTTCAGGCCGTCAGGGTGGGTTAGGGTGATGGAGTGAAATTCCGGGTGCCACTGGCCCACCAGCAACACCGTGTTCCCATTCCGCTTGTCTGCCTGTATCAACTCAAACCGCTCCTTGGCGGCAGAGTATCCCAGAAAGCACTCCTGCCGTTTTTGGCTGCCGTCCGGCTGCCTGACGTAGGTTTGCTCGTGCAGGAAACTGCCCTGGTGGGCCGGGCTAACGGTTGCCTTACCTGACGACTGGTAGTAGGCGTTGCGGTCGGGCTGCCAGGCGTAGTGGCTCACCAGCCAGTTGCCGGATAAACGGCCGAGCAGCTTGTGCGCCTCCTCGGAAGTTAATGATGCGCTTGTCTGTTCCTGTGCCCGAGTTGCGGGGGCGGCCGCTGCCAGCAGCACCGCCGCCAGCAGGGTAAGCATTACTTTTTTCATAGCTTTATCTTTATATTGGTGTCGGGTTGCGCGGTTGCTCCGCCTCCGGTAAGTGGCTGAACAACAGTATAAAGATAAGCCAGAAGGCAGGATAGTTGCCTGGGTTTTAGACAAAGAGCTGAATAGCCTATACTTAGGCCGGAATTCTTTGTGTCAGTAGGTCGGGCGTGGGTGAAAGTACCGATGAACCGGGTTGAAAATAGGGTAGTGGGCGTGCCTGCCGGAAGGCGGAAGACAACGTTTATGGCTTCACAGCAAGTGTTACAGCGCTGTAGCCACCGAAGAGCCCCATTCCGTCCTTGATGTTGTTGGCAACGGGTCCGGGGAGGGTGGCAAAGTTATCCCGGTAGGATTGCTTGTCGAGCGTGCGCACATAGTCGTAGTACGTACGGGTGATGTGTGCGACACGGACGAAGGTAGTGGCTTCGGGGCTATTGTCCAGGCGCAGGCGCAAGGGCACCTCTTTCCCTTCAAAGAGCTTGTCGCTGAAAAAGTAGCGGTCTCCCATCGTAAACTCGGCTTCAAAGGGGGCGGCGATCTTTAACCCAACTGATCTGTTGTAGGCGTGGCCATCCACGTAACTGGAATCGGGTGTGTAGGCCTGGACGAAGTAGTAGTTGTCCTGCGCGGGGGGATCGGTTAAGACAAAGGAGGCGCTGACGGAAGGGCCCTGCCATTCGGTGGCAGCCTCGGTTGCGGCCGTTAGTCGGCCGATAACAGGCTTGGCAGGGATGTAGGTGGCCGCGGTGGCAGCCGGGAAGCCCGGCGCTTGTACCTGTAGCTGGTAGTGCTGCAGCATCTGCGGCGCCTGGGTTGTGCTATAAATCCCATTCCCCTGGTGCTCTAACGTGTACAGGAGCTGGTTGGCCTGGTATACTTGTATGGTGGCAGTTGCAACCGGTCCGTGCGACCCGCCCGAGAAGGCGCTTTGGCTGGCGCTTACATCCACTGTAAACAGACTATCGGGATTGATGACGGCGTTTACCACCAGTGCCGACTCAGGTGCCGGAAGTTCTGCCTCGACTACCGTTTCACAACCGGGAAGTATAAAGAGCAGGCACAGAAGTGATAAAGGATAGGTTAGCTTCTTCATCAGGATCATAATTTAAAATTTGAAACCATAGCTGACGGAGGGCAGCACCGGAAACAGCGATACCTGGTACAGGTGCCGGGAGCCACTGCCCTCGGAACTGCTGGCACCGGGCTGACTGAGGTGCATGAAGTATGGGTTTTTACGGTTGTAGGCGTTGTACACGGATATGTTCCAGCTGCGCTCTCCCCACTTTTTCTTCCTGGTGTGCGTCAGGCTCAGGTCCAGGCGATGGTAGGCAGGCATGCGGTAGTTGTTGCGCTCTCCCATGTAATCGACTGTCTCCACCGAGGGGCTCCAGCCGGAGGGGTCGTACACAGGCTCATTGTAGGCTTTGTAGCTGGCTGCCGGCAACGTGGTAACGTAGCCGGTGCGGTATGTCCAGCTCCCGCCTATGCTTAGTTTTTCGGTAAGCTGATGGTTGGCTACCAGCGAGATGCTGTGGCGGCTGTCGTAGGTGTAAGGGTACTTCTGGTTAAAGTTAAGGCTGTCCATCTGCCGCCACGACCACGCTAACGTATAACCGAGCCATCCGGTGGTTTTGCCCTGTCGCTTGCGTAGCAGCCATTCCGAGCCATAACTCCAGCCTTTGCCACTTACTACGCGCGTTTCGTAAGGGGACGATACGAAGTTCGCGAAGTTGGTTTCCGGGCCGCTGCGGAAGAACTCGCCTATAAAGTCAGCCCCATCCTTAAACTCAGCCACATCCTGCATGGCTTTATAGTATACATCCGATGTCAGTTCCCACTGTTGCCCGAGCACGGTGGCTGCACCAAGCGTTGCCTGCCAGGAGCGCTGCGGTTTTACCTTCTCGGTGGCAGGCACCCAGATATCGGTGGGCGTGCCGGTGGAGGTGTTGCTGAGCAAGTGCAGGTACTGCGCCATAGTGGCAAAAGATGCGCGTATACTTACACCGCTGGCCGAAGTATACCCCAGTGCCATGCGCGGCTGCAGCGAAGTATAGATTTTCCCGTTCACGGCAAAGCCTGAGAAATGCAGGCCCAGGGTGGCCTGCAGGCGTTCGCTCAGCTGTATGCGGTCATCGGCATAAGTATAAAACTCGTGCGCCCGGATCGTGGAGAAGGAGTCGGTGGTGAGGGTGATGGTATCCGTGTGGAGCGTGGTTACCTCTGGCCGGAAAGTATGGAAGGTATAGCTGCCACCAAACCTGACGCTGTGCCGGGCGTGGGGCAGGTAGTCAAAATCCACGCGGCCTCCCCAGTCGCTGATGCCGGAGCTGTAATCCACCGACCGGCTCAGTCTCCGGCTCTCCACCTCCGACTGCTGCGCAAAACGATACCTGCTGTACGTAAGCGTGGTGTTGCTGAAGAGCTTTGGGCCGAAGAGGTGGTTCCAGCGGAGGGCACTGGTGATGTTTCCCCAGCGCATGGTATACTTTTGCTCCTCGGAATCAGGGGAACTACGGAACTCCTGCTTATCCGAAAAGCTGTCCTGCCCGCTGTACACGCTCAGGTACAGCCTGTTGGAGGGCGAGAAAGTATGGTTGATTTTGGCGTTGAGATCGTAGAAGCTATAGTGGCTGATGTCCTCCCCACTCATGGTTGCGGCAGCGGCTGCCAATGCATCCAGGTACGTGCGTCGTGCCGCCAGCAGGAAAGAGGTTTTCTCATTTTTGATAGGTCCTTCCAGCATCAGCTTGGAGGAAATCAACCCCACAGCGCCCTCGCCGGCAAACTGCTGGTTATTGCCCTCCTTCAGCTGCACATCCACCACCGATGATAACCTGCCGCCATAAGGAGCCGGGAAGCCGCCCTTTATCACTTCCACCGACCTGACCGCATCCGGGTTAAACACCGAGAACATGCCCAGCAGGTGCGCTACATTGTATACCGGCACCCCATCCTGCAGGATCAGGTTCTGGTCGGGGCTGCCGCCGCGCACGATCAGGTCGGAGGAGCCTTCGCGGCCGCCAAGTATACCGGGCATCAGCTGCAAGGCTTTTACCGCATCGGCCTCTCCCATCAGGCGCGGTAGCTGCTTTAACTCGGCACTGCGCATGGTAATGCGGTTGGCCTGCTGCAGGTCGGTGGCTTTTTCGGCGGTTATACTTACTTCTGAGATTTGGTTGGCAAGAGGCTGGAGCTGCAGCTGTATACTGGTATCCGCAGAAACAGCGGGAAGAGAGACATGCAGCGGCGCATACCCCAGGTAACGCACCTGCTGCTGCAGCGGCACCAGGTCGGTGGAGTAGGAGAAGGCGAGGTGATACTTTTCGGACAGCTCCCCGAGCACCTGCTGGAGGAGGACGTTGCGCCGGTGGAGGGAGACTTTCTGCTCCAGCAAACCTGCCTGCGCCAGCGCAGCGAGGGCCAGGGTCAGGCAGGCGATGCCCAGACATAGTACACGTTTGTTCATAGGGGAGGTGGTTAAAGTATCAGCGGCAGCCGTTGCCCGCCAAAGTATAAGTATGGTCGTTTTGCCTGGTAATCTCTACTTGCAGCGATGCCTCCAGTACCTGCAGCACCTCCTGCAGCTCTGCCTCCCGGAAGGTGCCCGTGAAGCGGCAGTTGCCCAGATCCGGCCCTTGCAGTCGCAGGGTTACCCCGTAGTAACGCTCCAGCGCTGGCAGCAGCTCCTTCAGCGATTCCCCGTCAAATTTCAGGCTACCGCTTTTCCAGGCCCAGGTGTTCTCATCTTCAGATTCATACTTTGTGATGCGCTGGCTCTGCCTGTCAAGTATGGCCTCAAAGCCTGGCGTAACGATCGCCTGTGTTGTGGTTTTAGTTGAGGTAAAGGCTACCCTGCCTGTGGCTACCGCCAGCTCTACCGTTTGCTCCCGCGGATAGGCCCGGAGGTTAAAGGAGGTTCCCACTACCTGGGTTCTGCTATCGCCGGCCTTGATGACGAAGGGCTGCTGCGGGTTGTGCGTTACCTCAAAGAAAGCCTCCCCCTCCAGGTGCACCTCCCGCTGCGTACCATCAAAATCCGGGTCATAGGCCAGTATACTTCCTTTGTTCAACCACACCTGGCTGCTATCAGGTAATGTAACCGTCATCCTCGTGTCGCCCGACTCCACCACCTGCAGCCCATAGTATGGCATAAAGTATAACCTGGCCAGCCAGGCGATGCCAACAAGTAGAACCACGGCAGCGGCCACACGCCAAAGCTGCCGGTACAGCGGAACTACCTTTGCCTGCTGCGGCTTCAGTTGCGCATTTACCTTGGCCCAGGCGGCATCGGTGTCTACGGCTGCGGCAGGAGCAGGGGCAGTAGCTAGCCACAGCTGTTGTTGCGCTTCGAACTGCTGCTGGTGCTCCGGGTTTTGCGCCAGCCACTGGCGTAGCGCCTCCTCCTCGGCAGGCGTGGCCTTATCTCCAAAGACTTTGGCGGCTATGTCCCAGTAGTGGCTATCCATGTTTTCGGGTGTAGGTGACGGTTATAAGGTTGTGCATAGTCTGGCGGCGTTTTTATCCGTGTTCAGAAGTATGACAGTTGAAAGGGCGGGTACCGCTATCCCATCAGGAAAAAAATCTAAAAATAATTTCGAGGCAGCCCAAAAGCAGCCCCAGGAGCGCCTTCCGAAGTATGGCCAGGGCTTTTTTGATGTGGTTGTCCACGGTGTTGGGGGAGATATCGAGGAAATCGGCGATCTCTTTATGCGTCATTTCCTCATGGCGGCTTAGCAGGAAAACCTTGCGGCACATGGGCGGCAGCGCCTCGATGGCCTGCTGCACCTGCCGCTGCAGTTCCTGCAGGGCCAGGTCCTGGTCTGCTGCAACCGCCTGGTTCTGCTCCTGCTGGTAGAGCTGCGCCAGCTCCGAGCGGCGTTTGTGGGTGGTGGCGTGGTTCAATGCTTTATTGAGGCAGGCGCGATGTAAGTAGGCTTCCAGGTTCTCCACTGTCTGCCACTGCCCGCTGTTCCAGAAGCTGATGAAGACCTCCTGCACCAGATCCTCGGCTACGGCGGCATCAGCCGTGATGCACTGCACCCGCCGGCACAGGCGCCCGTAGTGGCGCCGGAACAGGTCCTCGTATTGCCGGAGCTTTTCGGGTTGGTTGGACATACGTGCGGGTGAACTCCGGCTAAAAGTATAAAATCCTTCTGATAAAGTATAAAGCCAGGGCAAGGTATGGCCACGGAATCCGGAAAAATAAACCATTCCCGCCCCAAACGCTGTTAGGCAGGCGGAAGCCGCCACTAAAGGCACAGGGCTGGCTATCGGTCTAAAACTATGCGGCCCACGGTAGTGGCTTGCACCAGAAAGTATAACTTTGTAGTATGGAGATAAAGTTGAGCACGGCCAATGCCCTGGAGACCGGCGCCACCTGGAGCCTGCCCGAGGTACGCAACGTCACGCAGAACCGCCTGCTGCTGCACCTGGCCTTCTGGACGGTGTATGTGGTTTTCTTCGGGCTGCTGTACGGCAGTTACATCGATGATTATTACAACGCCTTCATGATAGAGCTGGTGGAACTGCCCTTCAAGATGGGGCTGGTATACTTTAACATGTACTACCTGCTGCCGCGCTACCTGCTGCAGAAGCGCTACCTGGAGTTTTTTGTGTACCTGCTGCTGCTCATGGGGGCCATTGGCGCGCTCATGCAGTTCGTGCTGCTGCCTTTCCTTATCCACCCGATCTTCTGCCCCACCACCTGCACCGAGGATAACCTGACCTTCTACCGCTTCGTCAAGAACATCGTCAACATCAACTACGTGGTGGCCATTACGGCCGTGATCGCGCTGCTCAAGAACTGGTACAGCCACCAGCGGGCGGCCCGCGACCTGACGCAGGACAAGCTGGAGGCGGAGCTCAAATTCCTGAAAGGGCAGATACACCCGCACTTTCTGTTCAACACGCTCAACAGCCTGTACGCGCTCACGCTCAAGAAATCAGACAACGCGCCGGAGGTAGTGCTCAAACTGTCGGGCCTGATGGACTACATGCTGCACGATGCCAACGCGGCCACCATGCCGCTGGAGAAGGAGCTGGAGTACATCAAAAACTACATTGCCCTGGAGCAGGTGCGCTACGGGGAGCGGGTGGAGGTGCAGTTCTCGGCCACCGGAAGTATAGCCGGCAAGCAGATTGCGCCCATGCTGCTTTTGCCCTTTGTGGAGAACGCCTTCAAGCATGGCGTTAGCACCGAAACCAAAGATGCCTGGATCAGGATTGACGTGAAGGTGACGGACGAGCAACTGGTGCTGTTGGTGGAAAACTGCAAGTGCACCGACAAAGCCAGCAGCAGCTCCCGCGACATGGCCTCGGGCATCGGCCTGAAGAACCTGCAGCGCCGCCTGGAGCTACTCTACGAAGGCCGCTACGAGCTGGAGGTGGAGGAGGAGGAAGACAGCTACTCGGCCCGGCTGGAGATTTCGTTTGAGTAAAATTGAAACCTGCCGCAAGATTTCATCTTGTAGCTTTTGATGGGGCAAGCTTTCAGTTTGCGTGAGTATAAACGTTCTTTCTGACGGCCAGTGCAAGCTGAAAGCTTGCTGTCATGGGAAACCACGAGTTGAAAACTCGCGGTAGGCTACTGGTCCTGGAGTTTGTCTGCTTACTATAGCCCTCAATGAGAGAGTTTATGTACCAAACGTTCCTTTGTGAAGATATCTAAACTATGAATAAACTACGCTGCATGATCGTGGATGATGAGCCGCTGGCGCTGGATGTGCTGGAGACCTTTATTCAGCGGCTGGATAACCTGGAACTGGTGTGCCGCTGCAACAACGCCGTGGAGGCGTACAATTGCCTGCAGACCGAGCACATCGACCTGCTGTTCCTTGATATCCAGATGCCCAAGCTCACGGGTATTGATTTCCTGAAGTCGCTGGCAAGCCCGCCAAAGGTGATCTTTACCACCGCCTACCGCGATTACGCCGTGGAGGGATTTGAACTGAATGCCGTGGATTACCTGCTCAAGCCCATCGCCTTCGATCGTTTCCTGAAGGCCGTTTCCAAAGTGACTGCCCCGGAGCCGCAGGCAATACAGGCAGCACCCGCTCCTGTGCAAATCGCCCCTACGGTGCAAGGCTACCAAGAGGCTTTTATTTACCTGAAAGCCGACAAGAAAATGGTGAAGGTGATGCTCTCCGACATCCTCTTCATCGAGAGCCTGAAAGACTACATCCGGGTGAAAACGGAGACGAAGGAGATCATCTCGTATCAGAAGATATCCTTTCTGGAGGAGAAGCTGCCCACCGACAAGTTCCTGCGCATCCACCGCTCCTTTATCGTGGCCCTCGACAAGATACAAGCCTTCTCCGCCTCCGCCGTAGACATTGGCCAGACCGAAATCCCAATCGGCCGCTTCTATAAAAACGAAGTGCTGCAGGTGCTCAATCAGAACAACCTGTTGGAGAGTTAGCTTAAGTTAGAAAGTTTAGAGGTTAGAAGGTTAGAAAGTGATGCCTATGCGGAAAGTATAGCAATTTGCTGGGGTAAATCGTTGTTTATCTGCATACGGATGAGATGATAGGTAAATGGCAGAGGATTTATGCTACTCATTACTCTTTACCTTTTTAAACCTTTAACTTTCTAACCTTCTAACTTCTAAACTTTCTAACTCTCCAGTGTATATCTCCAAAAAGAAGCTGTTTTACCCGATCAGCAAGGGCCTGCGGAAGTACCTGCGGATCTATGACCGCGAAACGAAGCTGCCGGTGCTCTACGAGGGCCTGCTGCACTACTCCGATTCCTTCCCATACTTTGATAAACAGGGCCACGACACGCTGTGGGAGTCGGTGATGTATGACCAGCAGACGCAGCAGGAACTCAACAAGGGCCTGACGATGATCTACGCGCTGCTGAAAACCGATGGCGACATGTCGGTGATGGAGCACCTGTACGTGTCGCGGATCGATTACTGCACGTTCGGCAACTCCAACCCGTTCCGGGTGCAGATCATGAACCAGCTCAACGACAACTACGACTACTTTTACGTGAAGCGCGCCGACGCCTCGCGCGTTTACGGGCTGGAGCTGGAGCACATCCTCTCGCCGAGCCGCATTAACTACCTGGTGGATGGCGACACCCTGATTGAGGAGCACATTGCAGGCATCCCCGGCGATGTGTTCATCAAGGAGTACGTGAAGCGGCCCAACACCAACAAAGTGCGCATTGCCAAGGAGTTCGTGAAGTTTAACGAGCGGTGCTTTGTGCGCCTGCTGGGCGATATGCGCTCCTACAACTATGTGGTGGATGTCACCCCGGATTTCGAGGACGAGCAGTACCGCGTGCGCCCCATCGACTTCGACCAGCAATCGTACGAGGGGAAGAAGACGATGTACCTGCCCCAGTTCTTCAAAGACAACAACGTGATCGTGGACCTGGTGCTCAAGCTGCTGAAGCCGGATGTGGTGCGGCAGTACCAGAACGAGGAGCGCACGCTCATGTTCCGTCGCCTCAAGTCAGCTCGCTACCGCCTCAAAGACCTCATCGACTGCATGCGCCAGGACACCATCTCTACGCCCGATAAAATAGAGCAGCTACGGCAGGAACTGGCGCAGCACCACAACTCCAAAGAGTTTCTAAAGTGCCAGTGCATGGGCGACCTCGTGCGGCTCAACCTGAAATTTATACTTACCAGGGCGCATAAGGTGGTGGGGTTTTAGTTATTGGTGATTTATACTTTAAAAAAACCTAAGTTGCGATTTACTCATGCAGTGCAGGTGTAAATCGCAACTTGAGTTTTATCCTTTGCCGGATCCAATCGCCCCTGCTTGGGGTAGTTACTGTAAGGCCACAAGTATAAAACGATTTTGCCTTTGCTCTTCGGGATTTGTAATCCCGAAGCATTTAATGCGAGGATTTGCAATCCGGCTTTTAGCCGCAGCGCAACAGCAGGCAAAGTATAAAATCGGATTGCAAATCCTTACAATAACGTACTTGCAGATTGCAGATCCGAAAGAGCGGAGTTTAAGTTGTTAGTTAATAGTTGAGTGAACTTGGCTTCGAAGTAAGACTTGTTTCAGCCTAATCCAACCAGGTCATCCCCCTACCCCCTTCAAAGGGGGACATCCGTACATGTACAAAAAAACAATCCATACTTGTAAGATAGCCACAACGAAGTATAAACTATCAAACTAAGATGACAGAAAAGTCCCCCTTCGAAGGGGGCTGGGGGATGATAATCGTTTGCTGCAATTTGCCCTCTGCGTAAAGGAAGGGGAGCGGTAGTTGGTGCCGGCAAAGTATAAATCAACAACCGATTAACGATCAACAATCAACCAAACTACAGCCGTTCCAGGTCCTTCCGCGTCCGGTCGCTATCCTCCAGGTTACCGGTGTTCAGGGTGCTGGCCGGTTCGAACAGCAGTACCTCGGCCTCTTGGTTCGCCACAGGCTTATGCTCCACGCCGCGCGGCACGATCATGAACTCCCCCGGTTCCAGCGTCACCACCTTATCCCGCAGGTGCATCTCAAAGGCGCCTTTTACCACCAGAAAAAACTCATCCTCGTGCGCGTGGTGGTGCCACTCGAACGGCCCCAGGAACCTGGCCAGTTTCACCTGCTGCCCGTTCAGCTCGCCCACCACGCGCGGGTTCCAGTGGTCGGAGAACTGGCTGAACTTGTCGGCCAGGTTTACTTTCGTTACGTCCTTTTCCATGCTTCTATACTTTATCCGAACTAATTCTAAATAACGATGTGTTTTTATTTGGACTGGTTCTAAATAGTGTTTAGATTTGCACTACTATCGCAGAGCCGCTTAGCTAAGATACACCACATGATGCATACAGCCACGCAATTACCCGAGATTTATACTTCTGAGGCAGGAGCCGTTTACCAGTGCGACCGCCACAACCGTTTAATGCTGAGTTTTGCAGGCAAGCTTACCGTGCTCAAACTGGATGCTTTCCTGCGTCTGAAGCACGCGGTGGATCGTATCGACCTGGAGGCGATGGCGAGCAATCCGGACCGCTCCTTCGACTTCAGCATCATCACCCTCTGCGGCTGCGACCGCTGCTTCGTGCTGACACTGCCCGAGCTGCACGCCCTGAAGGAGCTGCTGGCCGGAGCCAAATTTGTGCTGGAGCTGAACCGGATGCTGCACGAGTGCCTGGCACTAACCACTGTATAAAATATTAGAGCCTTTATAGTTTGAAACATAGCGCACGGCCCCAGGGTCGTGCTCTTTTTATTTAGACTCCTTCCGAATTTCAGGGGTTTGTTGCGCAGGCAAAACAAAAGCGCTTACCTTGAGGTATTAAGGAGGAGGTGTGCATTACACCGCATTGTCCAATCACTACCCAAACACCCGGAAATTATGAAAGACCTACTAAGACTGAGAACCTCGCTGAGCGAGACGATAGAGCAAATACTGAACGACCAGATAAAGATGGAGGCGGAGGCCTCGGCCATGTACCTGGCCATGAGCAGTTGGTGCGACCGTAACGGCTTTGATTTCAGCGCCGGTTATTTTAAGAAGCAGTCGGATGAGGAGCGCGAGCACATGCTGCGCCTGTTTAAATTTGTATCCGACATGGGCGGGCGCGCCGTGTCTCCGAGCATCTCTGTCCCCCAGGTGGAGTTCGAGTCCTTCAGAAACGTGTTTGAGCAGGCGCTGCAGCAGGAGATCGCCGTAACGCAGTCGTTTAACCGCATGGCCGACAAGTGCCAGAAAGAGAAGGACTACGTGACGTTCACGTTCCTGCAGTGGTTCCTCAAAGAGCAGATCGAGGAGGAGTATGTGGCCCGCCGTGCGCTGGAGCTGTTCGAAGTAATTGGCGAGGACGGAACCGGCCAGTACGAGATCGACAAGCGCGTGCCCAAGATCACGTATGAAGATACCTACGAGGGATAACCACTGTCTTGAAAGTATAACTGAAGTAAAAGCAGCGCGGCCCCGGAAATACTCCGGGGCCGCGCTGCTTTTATGGTGCTCTTCTGTTACGAGGACGGTTTAAGGATGTGTTGCTCAAAAGCCTCTTTTGCCTTGCGCTCGTCGGTGTAGGGCGTCCAGGCGTTGGCGGGTTGCATGCAGGTAACGGGGGCGTAGTCGCAGCGGTCGGTGCAGTCGGTTTTTACCACTTCCACCTGCCCTTTCAGGCCCATCTCCTTTATCATCTCCCTGAAAAGCTTGCTCAGTTCCTTGCCGCCTTTCTTTTTGCACTTGCTGCCCGTGCACACATAAATCACTTTATCGGGTGTCTCAAAACTCTTGCTCATGTACTTTCTACGGTGTTATTACCTGTAAAAGCCTGATTCGGGCAGATAAGTTTCGGGAGAGTGTAAGGTCCGGCTCTGTTTTCGGTTGAACCGTTGTGCGAGTGTGACTTTCTAATTCCCCAACTCTCTAACTCTCTGACTTCTGACATTCCTTCAGCCAGGTTTTGGCGCTGTCCATGTCCCCGAAGATGCGCATCTGGAAGAGGCCGTTGGTGCGGCTTTCCATCTCGGCGGCAGAGGCGGCCGCAAAAGACTCCTGGTTGGTTACATGGGCATAGCAGCGCAGGCCGGCCGCAGCCGCCTGGGGCATCCATACCTGCTCGATCCAGTCCACGGCCTCGTCCCAGCGCCCCACCAGTTCCTGGTTGTCGTTCAGGCCGTAAGGGGTTTGGTGGGTTTGGAAGGCCTCCAGCACCGCTATAGAACCCAGCTTCACGTTCTCGGGACTCACGTACCCTATCCAGTTGTTGTAGATCCAGTTGTTGGCTGCATCATACGCAATGGTCAGGAAGGTCTTGCCTGTGGCGGATGTTAGTTCTGCGATTTTTGTCATCTGTCTGCACTTTCGCCTGTGTAACTATACGCAGGGCGCGGCGTGTGGTAAAGCTAAGATTTTTAGGCTGATTGGCCAACTCTACCCGGCAGCGTCTGTTGTGAACGGCCCAAGGCAGGGGTTCGCAAATGTTTCATAGCGGTAGGGGTGCTAAAGTGGCCAAAATTGCTAAATTTACTGAATATAGAGATTTTCTGTTATATGTGCAAACGTCAACCTGCCGATTAAACTATAGGCTATGCTGTTAGTCTATTTATTCATACTTCACTAACCTTATTAAATCTGACATGAACCTTACAAAAACCAAAGCCGCCCGGCGCCTGGCTGCACACCTGCTGTGCCTGCTGCTGTTAGGCGGCGGGGCTGCCCCTGCTGCACTGGCGCAGGATCCTAACACCGGCTACCAGCGCCCACCCGAAACCATCGCAGCCATCATTGAGGCACCGAATACCCCGGCCGTAAGTATAAGTGCCAAAGGCGATTGGATGCTGCTGCTCGAGAGCCCGGGCTACCCCAGTATAGAGGAGGTGTCGGCACCGGAGAGCCGCCTGGCCGGCATACGCATTAACCCCGCCACCAACGGCCCGAGCCGCGGCTACTACTACAATGGCCTGAAGCTAAAGAAGGTGAGCAACGCCGACGAGTTTGCGATTAAAGGCTTGCCGCAGAACGCGCAGCTCGCCAACGTTACCTGGTCGCCGGACGAGAAATATGTGGCCTTCACCAACACCAAAGCCAATGGCATAGAGCTCTGGATTGCCGACCTGGGAGCTAGAGAGGCGAAGAAGCTAACAGAGGCTGTGATAAACGATGCCTACAGCGGCAGTCCGTTCGAGTGGCTGTCGGACAGTAGAACGCTGGTGGTGAAGTTTGTGGATGCGCAGCGCGGCGAAATGCCGAAGGCCTCGCATGTGCCAGCCGGACCCACCATCCAGCAAAACATCGGCAAGGCCAAACCATCCCGCACCTACCAGGATTTGCTGAAGAACCGCAACGACGAGCAATTATTTGATTACTACATGCAGACGCAGCTCAAGCTGGTTTCTGTGGACGGAAAGCAGGAGCCGATAGGGGAGGCAGGCATCATCAAAAGTATAGATACCTCGCCGGACGGGCAGTACCTGCTGGTGCAGACCATCCAGAAACCTTACTCATACCTGGTGCCGCATTACTATTTTCCTTACAAGGTGGAAGTATGGAGCCGCAACGGACAGAAAGTGAAGGAGCTGGCGCAGCTGCCACTGGCCGAGGATATTCCGATTGCCTTTGACGCCGTGGCCAAAGGCCCGCGCAACTATAACTGGCGACCAGATAAACCGGCCACGTTGTATTGGGCCGAGGCGCAGGACGGCGGCGATGCGAACAAAGAGGCTGCCGTGCGCGACCATGTGTACATGCTGGATGCTCCTTTCAGCGGAAAGCCAACGCAGCTGGCCGCTACCAAATACCGGTACCGTGGCGTGATGTGGGGTGAGGATATGGCCCTTGTGAGCGAGCGCTGGTGGAAAACTCGCCAGGAGCGCAGCACGCTGGTGAATCCTTCCAAACCGGCGGCCAAAGCCACTGTGCTGATCGAGCGCTCTTACGAGGACAACTACAACGACCCGGGCTCGCCGGTGTTCACCAAGAACAAGTATGGCCGCAGCGTGCTGCTGACGGATAAGAAAAAGCAAAACATCTACATGATCTCCGAGGGCGGCTCGCCGGAGGGGAATCGTCCGTTTGTGAGCGAGTTTAATTTGAAGTCGAAGAAGGCGGATATTCTCTGGAGATCGGAAGCGCCATACTATGAGCGCCCGGTGGATATCATCGACCTGAAGGACAAGAAGATCATCACCAGAAGGGAGTCTGAAAACGACCCGCCTAACTACTTTGTGCGCGACATCGACGGCAAGAAGCTGACGCAGGTAACCAACTTCCCGCACCCTACGCCGCAACTGGAGGGCGTGCAGAAGCAAATGCTGCAGTATAAGCGAGAGGACGGTGTGAACCTGACGGCCATTTTATACTTGCCGAAAGACTACAAAAAAGGCGATGCACCGCTGCCGATGCTGCTGTGGGCCTACCCGCGCGAGTTCAAGGATGCCTCTGCCGCCGGTCAGGTGAAAAGCTCGCCTTATGAGTTCACGCGCATCAGCTGGGGTTCGCCGCTGTTCTGGGTAACGCAGGGCTACGCCATCCTCGACCGCACGGATATTCCGATTGTGGGCGAGGGCGACGCCCAGCCAAACGACACCTACGTGCAGCAGCTGGTGTCCAGCGCCAAGGCCGCTATTGATGAAGTGGTGAAGATGGGCGTGGCCGACCCGAAGCGAGTGGCCGTGGGTGGCCACTCGTACGGCGCGTTTATGACCGGTAACCTGCTGGCGCACTCCGACCTGTTTGCCGCGGGTATCGCGCGCAGCGGGGCCTACAACCGCACCCTGACGCCGTTCGGGTTCCAGGCCGAGGAACGCACGTACTGGGATGCCCCCGAAGTATACTTCCAGATGTCGCCGTTCTCCTTTGCCAACAAGGTAAACGAGCCGATCCTGCTCATTCATGGCGAGGCCGATAATAACTCGGGTACCTTCCCGGTGCAGAGCGAGCGCTTCTACAACGCCCTGAAAGGCCACGGCGCCACCGCCCGCCTCGTGTTCCTGCCCGCCGAGAGCCACGGCTACCGCGCCAAGGAGTCGGTGCTGCACATGCTCTGGGAGATGGACCAGTGGCTGGAGAAGTACGTGAAAAACCGCCAGGTGCAGTAAGCAGCTGGTTTATTCTTATACAAACGCCCCGGTTATACTTTATAGCCGGGGCGTTTTTGTTTATGCCATAAGCCATAAAGTGCCTATGAAAGTATGGCGGAAGCAAGTAGGAAGTATGGCTCAAGTATAAGAGCAGGTATAAAGTATAAAGTGGCAAGGCAAGTATAAATACAGCTCAAATCAGTAAGTATGATTGAAGTATGAAGTATAGGGCTGGCTTTTCCGCGTTTGTATGCTGTTTATCCGGCTACGTAGTACCGGGTCCAACCACCCCTTGCCCTTCCCCCGGAACAAGTCCGGGATCCTAGACTTAACCAAGGAGGGGAGCCCTGTAATTACTGTTGCCAAAGTATGAGTTTCATTTCCACAGCTATCGCACGGACAGGTCGCGACCTGTCCCTACACGAACCCCACCCCAGCCCTCCCCTAAAAACAGGGGAGGGAGCTCTGTTCAAGCTTAGTCAGCGGGAGCTATCGACCTGATTCCAGCCTTTGGGTTGAGCGCCTATGCGAGTTTTTCCGGTGACGAGCGATAGCGAGGCAGCCCGAGGCACGAGGGCAGGAAAAGCTCCCAGCGCGATGCCCAAAGGCGAGGCCTCCCGGCCTTGAGGGAGCCAAAGCTCGAAATGATACGATACGTTTGTAAGACTGAGGATCAGCGGCAGCTAGCAAGTATAGCTGGTGTCAAAAAGCAGGAAGCAGCGGCTAAGAAAGTATAAATCAAGTATAGCCAAAGTATAGCCGAAGTATGAAGTATGACTCAAGGATTAAAAGGCACAAGCGGACGCTTGCGCCAGCGCAAGTATGAAAGTATAGCTCAAGTATAAAGTATGGCTTTTCAAGCCAGTCGGGTTGCAAACCCGACGCCATAGTAGGATACAAGTCTGAAGACTTGCACCATGGAAAAAAGCAGGCATAAAAGTTTAGATGAAGTATAAATCGGGAGGAAAAGTATAACCTAAGTTCAAAATCCTGTCCATCCTTCCACCCTGAAAATCCTGATGCAGACAAGTATAAGTTTCGCCCTGCACCACCAGGTATAAATAAAACAGCGCTGCAAAACTGCAGCGCTGTTTCCTCTATCAACAAAAGTATAAAACTTACTCGTTCACGATCTTTATAGTGTGCGGCACAATCTGGCGGGGCCAGTCGGAAGCATCCACCGGCTCCTGCTCAATCTTCTCCACCACATCCATGCCTTCCACTACCTCGCCGAAAACAGTGTACTCAGTGTCCAGCCCCGGCTCGCCGCCGATGGACAGGTAGACTTTCTCCTGCTCCGGAGTATAGTCAATGCCGTGTTTTTGCTCAAAGGCCAGCAGTTCCTCCTTCGACACCGGCGCCCCGGTTACGATGTAGAAGTTGTGGGAGGAGGATTCCTTGTCGGGATTGCGCTCGTCGCCGTAGCGGGCCATGGCCAGGGCGCCGCGCTTGTGGATGTGTTTGGGGTTAAACTCCTGCGGAATCTTGTAGGCACCCTGCTTCATCTCGCGCTCATCAGAATCGCCGCCCTGCACGGCAAAGCCCTTCACCACGCGGTAAAACTCGCCCTGGTCGTAGAAGCCGGCTTTGGTGAGGCGCACGAAGTTGGCGCGGTGCAGCGGTGTGTCCTTGTAGAGGCGCACCTTTATACTTCCGTGGCGGGTGGTGATCACGGCCAGGCTGTCGGGGTTGCTGCGGCCAAACTCCTCCAGCTTGGCCACTACGTTCTCGGAGGTTAGCGGCTCCAGGGTCTGCTCCGCTTCGGTTGTGGCTTCCGTGGCCTCGCCGTTGGTTTCGTCAGCAGTTTTGTTGCAACTGAACAGGGGCAGCAGGCAGGCGGCCAGCAGCAGTGGGCGGCCAAGGCAGGATAAGAACTTCTTTCTCATAGTGCTCATACTTTTCTGGTTTACTTAAAGGTAATCGTTTTTAGCTATATAGTGTTACAGGGAGCGATGTTTTCTCGGGGAGATTCAATTCGATTTTTTGTAATTTTCTAATAAGTTAGAATTGATGTTGTCCCGCTTAAATACAAACCCGTATAGAGGTGGTTGCACAGGCAATAACAGAGGGTATAGGTTGTGCAGCAGCAGGTAAAATGTCTCGGGAAAATAATGCAAATAAGGGCTGGCAGGAAAATGCGCTGACAGCCTTATAACGCAAATTCTATATAGTGTGGAAAAATATTTTTATAAAATTATTTGCGCATAATATCCAATATCAATACTTTAGAAACCATGTTCTATTAAATAATTTTTATCTCACCTTAATTTTTTCTCACATGAAAAACAAATTACATTTCAAAAGTGTAATGCGCTCCGTTATGCTGGGAGCGGCAGCAGTAACTTTCTCCTGCACCTTTACCGCCTGCGACAATGAGTCCGGCGAGGGGGCAGAACCAGTGGCCGAGTTTCAGGCCGAAAGCCAGAATGGTGCAATTATCGCTGGCAAGTACATTGTTGTATATAAGAATGGTACCAACCTCCGCGCAAGCGAGGGTGCCACTTACGAGCAGCGTGTAGAAATGGTGCGTGACTTCAGCAAAAACATCATGGCGGAGAACGGCATCAGCAACTTTAAAGTGGAGCAGGCTTACGGCCAGGCTATAAAAGGTGTTGCCGTGGAAATGTCTGCCGAGGAGGCCTCTAAGCTGCGCCAGGACCCGCGCGTGGATTACGTGGAGCCAGACAGAATCGTGATGCTGGCTAAGCCAGGCACAGGTGGCGGTGGCGGTTCTGCCGGCCAGACGGTGCCTTACGGCATTACGCGTGTGGGCAGCGGAAGCGGCGCCGGTAAAACGGCCTGGGTAATCGACACAGGCATCGACCTGGACCACCCAGACTTGAACGTGGACGTGGCCCGAAGCGTAACGATGTTCACCTCTGGCAGAGATGCCGGTTCAGCTGACGACGGTAACGGACACGGCACGCACGTAGCCGGCACGATCGCTGCTAAAAACAACACGGTAGGTGTGCTGGGTGTGGCCTACGACGCGACGGTGGTAGCCGTTAAGGTGCTCGACTCGCGCGGTAGCGGTTCTTACTCCGGTGTGATCGCCGGTGTGGATTACGTGGCTGCCAACGGCAAGTCCGGCGACGCGGCGAACATGAGCCTTGGCGGACCTGTTTCGCAGGCCCTGGACGACGCTGTGGTGGCTGCCGCCTCCAAAGGCATTAAGTTTGCCCTGGCTGCCGGAAACGAGAGCACAAACGCCAACAACTCATCCCCGGCCCGTGCCAACCATGCCAACATCTACACGGTGTCTGCCATGGATGCCAACGATCGCTTTGCCTCGTTCTCTAACTATGGCAACCCGCCGGTGGACTTCTGCGCACCAGGTGTGAGCATCAACTCTACCTGGAAAGGTGGCGCCTACAATACTATCAGCGGCACGTCTATGGCGTCTCCGCACGTGGCTGGCCTGCTATTGCTGGGCAACATCGCCACGGATGGTTATGTTAACGGCGACCCGGACGGTACCGCAGATCCAATTGCACACCGCTAGGCAAGTATAAGTTTAAAGTGAGTTATTTAAAGGGCGGCCTCAGGCCGCCCTTTTCTTGTTTACAGCCTTTTGCGCATGACGTAATCATTCATCCAGTAAGGGCCGATCGGGATGTCCTCCTCGTGGTGCACCTGGTAACCGCAGCGCTCATAAAAGCCTTGGGCCGGGTTGTGGCGGTTCACGTTCAGGTCCAGGATGGCGGCGCCCAGTTGCTGCACCTGCTGCTCCACGGCCTGCAGCAGCAGTTTGCCCAAGCCCTTGCCCTGCGTCTGGGGCAGCAGGTAAATCTTGTTGAGCTTGTATACTTTCCCGGACTCGTCTTTCACAGAGAAGGACGCAAAGCCCACAGGCTCCGCAGATTCCTCTACGATCAGAAACGTCTGCCCCTCCTGCATCTGCCGTTCCAGTGCCTCCCTGCTATAGATTTCCCCAAACATATAGTCTATCTGCTCTTTGGAGAGGATGCTGCCGTAGGTGGGCTCCCAGGTGGCCGCTGCCAGTTGCATCAGGGTGGGGAGGTCGGAGGCGGTGGCCTGGCGGATAAGGTGGCTTGTGCTCATACGTCTGCATTTAATCGCTGCCTGCAAGATAGGCGCTGCACGTATAAATGGCAATGCGCGCCATGCTTTCAACTCTTCCCGGAAACCCTATCTTTGTTAGTACAAGCGCGTATCAACTCAAAAATGCAGCACGTATGAAAGCAGTGTACTTAGAGGATATCAACAAGCCATTCACGATAATAGATACAGAGAAGCCCACGGCTGGTCCCGGCGAGGTGGTGGTGCTGGTAAAGGCGGCCTCCCTGAACCGCCGCGACGTATGGATCCAGAAGGGACGCTACTTCATCAAGAAATACCCCGCCATACTTGGCTCCGATTGCGCCGGGGTGGTGGCAGAACTGGGCGAGGGCGTAGATGCGATGTGGCAGGGCCAGGAAGTATTCGTGGATCCCTCCGTCGATTGGGGCGACAACCCACGGGCGCATTCAGAGAAGTTCAGGATACTGGGCATGCCGGAACAAGGGGCCTTTGCCGAGTATGTGAAAGTACCCGCCGCCAACCTGTATCAGAAGCCGCTGCACCTGAGCTTTGAGGAGGCTGCCGCCCTGCCGCTGGCCGGCGTAACAGCGTACCGCGCGCTGTTCACCAAATGCCAGCTGCAGCCCGGCGAGCGGGTGCTGGTAACGGGGGCAGGAGGCGGCGTGGCCCTGCTGGCCATACAGTTTGCACTTGCCGCCGGCGCCGAAGTATGGGTCACGTCAGGGACGGAGGAGAAAATCAGCCTGGCTATGGATTTAGGCGCAGCCGGAGGTATAAACTATAAAACAGAGAACTGGGGCAAGGTGCTGAAGGAGCAAACCGGCGGCTTTGACGTGCTGATCGACAGTGCAGCCGGGGAGGGTTTTGTGCAGCTGGTGAAGCTGGCCAGGCCGGGCGGGCGCATCGGTATCTACGGCGGCACCACCGGCTTGATCGGGCAAATCAACCCGGCAGAGATTTTCTGGAAGCAGCTCTCCATCTTCGGCAGCACCATGGGCACCGCCCAGGACTTCGCCGACATGGTGAAGCTGGTAGAGGAGAAGGAGATCCGGCCGGTGGTGGACATTGTGTACCTGCTTGAGAAAGCCGAGGAGGCCATGCGCTACATGGAGGCCGGCAAGCAGTTCGGCAAGATCGTGCTGCAGGTGGGGTAGATGGCTATGGGTTGTTTTTAAAGTATACCCCAAGTCCTTCTTTTCGGGAGGACTTTCTTTTTGCTATATTTAGAGTATGAAGAAATTCTCCCTCATCGGCCTTGTGCTGTTATTGCTAAGTATAAATGCTATGGCACAGACTTCTGCCCACAAGGTGCTGCGGCAACAAACCGAGAAACAGCTGCACGACATCATCAGCCGCTCGCCGGCCGTTACCGGGCTCGTGGCGGTAGACCTTACTTCAGGCGATACGTTCGCTTTTAACCCGGATGTGGTGTTCCCGCAGGCCAGTGCCATCAAGATTCCCATCCTGATGAACGTGTACCAACAGGCGCACGAGGGAAGGTTCTCGCTTACTGATATAAGGAAAGTTTCCCCTGCGGATGTGGTGGGAGGAACCGGCGTCCTGAAAGACCTGAAAACAATGCCGTCTACGAGTATTTATGACCTGGGCGTGCTGATGATCACGCTGAGTGATAATACCGCCACCAACTCCCTCATCGACCTGGTAAGCATGAAGGAGATTAACGCCATGCTGCGCGGGCTAGGGGCGAAGCAGACGCTGGTGCAGCGGAAAATGATCAACGCCGCCGCCTCCGGCAGGGGCGAGGAGAATTTGTCTACCCCGGCCGATGCGGCCAGGATACTGCAGCTGCTCTACAAGGGCGAATTCATCAGCAAAGCCACTTCCAAGGAAATCATCTCTATACTTAAGAGAACGGACCGCCAGACGAGCAGGCTGGCCGCCGGCATCCCCGATGCGGTGCCGATTGCCTTTAAGCCGGGTGTGCTGAACGGCGTATCGACGGAGTGGGCAATCGTGCTGCTGCCTGAGCGGCCTTATGCCGTGGCCGTGATGGAAAGCTATAAAGTGAAGGGGCAAGCGGAAGAAACGGTGGAACAGCTGTCAGAGGTGCTTTACCAGTATTTCTGGCGTATGGGCAACGCCACCCGCTACGGCACCTACGTAGATCCGAAGCTGATTAAATAAGAGGCCGACTTTATACTTTAGTCATACTTTATACTTGGGTTGTGATGATGAAACGCTTTACTTTCCTGCTGTTTATACTTAGTGCCGTATACTGCCAGCCCATACTCGCCCAGAAGCAGCAAAGCCCGCTGGCCGGTAAAATTATTTGCCTGGATGCCGGGCATGGCGGAACAGCTGCGACGGACAGTTACCGCGCCGGGCCCGCTGGCGAGCGCGAAGAGTGGATAAATCTGCGGGTGGCGCTGCTGCTGCAGAAAATGCTCGAAAAGAAGGGGGCTAAAGTACTCATGACACGTACTGCCGACGATGACATTCCGCTGGCGGAACGGGCCAAACTGGCTATGGAGAACCGGGCCGACGTGTTTCTCTCGGTGCACCACAACGCCACGGCAGACCCAAATGTAAACTTCCCGATCATCTACTTTCATGGGAACGCCTCAGAGAACGAAGCGAGCGTGGCTTTAGGCAAGGATGTGGCCCAAGCGCTCAGCCAGCACCTGTATCAGGGCAGCACACCGGTAAGCCTGGTATCGGACCACACCATATTTGCCACCGCGGGCACCAAAGTGCTGCGCGATACCTACGGGATTCCCGGTGTGATTGCGGAGGCATCGTTCTTTACCAACGCAGCTGAGGAGAGGCGGCTGAAGAAGAAAAAGTATAACCGCCGGGAGGCGCAGGCTTACGTGGCGGCGCTGGAGGAGTTTTTAGGCGAGCCTGTTCCGGCTATACTTCCTAAAAACTCCGTGGTAAATCTTCCGTCCTTCCGGGCTTTCCAGGAGGCCGAGCGTATGAGCAAAACCGCCCGGCTCTGGCACCAGGATTATGTAAAAGGCCTGGAACTGATGGAGCATCAGGACACAACCTCCTGGCAGCAAGCCTATGAGTTGTTCACGCGCTCGGCCCGCTCGTTCCCGGATTCGTACGTGGCCGCGCAATGCCATGTCTACAGGGCCATACTTTTGGAGCAACTGGGTAAACCTGATGAGGCACTTGTGGAAGCTACCAGGGCAAGGGAGCACTATGTGCGGACAAGCATAGAATAATTCAGCATCATACTTTACGAATCATACTTTAAACCAAATGTTGATGAAACTACACACAGCGTTGTGGAGGGGTATAACTATAAAGGCGGGCACCGTCGGTTTATACTTCCTAAGTGCCTGCGCCGGGCCAGCGTTCCAGATCCTGGAAAAACCGATTGTTTTTGATGAGGAGCGCCAGCAGCTTTCGCTGGAGTACTTGGAGGCCCGGTATAATATGAAGCAGGACGCGCCTTACATCCAACCTAAAATGATCGTGCTCCACTGGACGGCCATCCCCACGCTCGAAAGGTCCTTTGCGGCCATGAACCCGACCCTGCTGCCTGGTGCCCGTACCGAGATCGGCTCCGCCAGTAGCCTGAACGTGTCGGCCCAGTTCCTGGTAGACCGCGACGGCACTGTGTACCGCCAGCTTCCGGACACAGCCTTTGCCCGCCACGTCATCGGCCTGAACCACTGTGCCATTGGCGTAGAGAACGTAGGAGGCGGCAAGGAAGGCATGACCAAAGCACAGCTAAAAGCCAACGAGGACCTGGTGCGTTACCTGAAAAGCAAGTATGACATCGAGTACCTGATCGGGCACTACGAGTACCAGGACTTTGAGGGCCACCCGCTCTGGAAGGAGGTGGATGCCGGTTACAGAACCAAAAAGGTAGATCCAGGCGAAGATTTCATGCAAAAGATACGGGAAAGGGTAAAAGATTTGGGGCTGAAAGGTTCTCCTAAGTCTTGAGTTGGGGAGGGGCTGCGTTTGCTTTTTGTAATGGCGGGTCCAACCACCCCAGCACAGAATCACCCCTCCCCAACCCTCCCCTAAGAACAGGGGAGGGAGCTGTTCGTTATGTGGGCCAACCACCCCTACCCCTCCTTGGCTAAGGAGGGGAGCCCGTAACTACTTTGGCTAAAGTTTAAGTTTTATAGCTGCTGGTATTGCGCGGACAGGTCGCGACCTGTCCCTACAAGTATAAACCTACCCCTAGCCCCTCCGAGGAGGGGAATTTTCAGCAGGCGATTACATCCCCCTGCCCCCTTCCAAGGAGGACTTATACTTGTTCTATAGCAATGGCAGCGGCTATCGAACTGATCCCAGCCTTTGGGTTGAGCGCCTTGTGAGATTCCGGTGCCCGTAAGGGCATTGCGACGTTAGGAGCAAAGGAAGGGAACACAGCGCGATGCCCGAAGGCGAGGCCTCTCGGGCTTGAGAGCACCAAAGTCAGAAATGCAATGATAGGCTTGTAAGCCTACAGGATCAGCGGCAGCTAGTAGAGGCACAAGCGGACGCTTGCGCCAGCAAAGTATAAAAGCATAGCACTAAGTATAAACTGACAAGTATAAGTATAGCTTCCGCGGATCGGGAGATTCGCAGCAGAATTGGTTCCGGATAAGAATGTCCGGAACAGCGAAAATTGCCAAGGCCTTTGCCATGCTTTTGGATTGCAAATCGGAGAGAGCAGTAAGTAAAGTATAATTGAAGTATAAAGTATGGCCAAAGTATAAGTCTGGCAGCGATTATAGTATGACTGCTGAGGCACGTATAAAAAAGGGAGGCGGACCATTCGGCCCGCCTCCCTTTTTTATACGTATTATACTTCCTGCTTATTGGTTCTCCTGCTCCAGTAGGTTCAGCAGGAAGGCATACTGCAGGGCAGTCTCCTTGTAGCGCTGGAAACGGCCGGAGGCACCGCCGTGGCCGGCTTCCATGTTGGTGTGCAGCAGCAGCATGTTATCATCGGTCTTCATCTCGCGCAGCTTGGCTACCCACTTGGCGGGCTCCCAGTACTGCACCTGCGAGTCGTGCAGGCCGGTGGTCACGAGCATGTTCGGGTATGCCTTGGCCTCTACGTTGTCGTAAGGCGAGTAAGAGAGCATGTAGTCATAGTACTGCTTCTCGGCCGGGTTACCCCATTCGTCAAACTCGCCGGTGGTCAGCGGAATGCTGGTGTCGAGCATCGTGGTGACCACGTCCACAAACGGCACGGCTGCGATCACCCCTTTGTAGAGCTCGGGGCGCATGTTCACCACGGCACCCATCAGCAGGCCGCCGGCGCTGCCGCCCATGGCAAATAGTTTCTCCGGATTGGTGTACTGCTGCTCGATCAGGAACTCAGAGGCGTCGATAAAGTCGGTGAAAGTGTTCTTCTTCTTCAGCAGCTTGCCGTCCTCGTACCATTTCCGGCCCATTTCCTGGCCCCCGCGGATGTGAGCGATAGCGTATACAAAGCCGCGGTCCAGCAGGCTCAGGCGCACCGAGCTGAAGCTGGGGTTCATGCTGTTGCCATAAGAGCCGTAAGCATAAAGCAGCGTCGGGTTGTCGCCGTTCAGGTCAAGGCCTTTGCGGTACACCAGCGACACCGGGATCTTGGTGCCATCGTCGGCGGTGGCGTAGATACGCTTGGCCTCATAGTTGTTCGGGTCGAAATCGCCTACCACCTCATCGCGCTTCAGCAGCTCACGCTCCTTTGTCTGCATGTTGTAGTCGTAGGTGGAGTAGGGCGTGGTAAGCGAGGTATAGCCGAAGCGCAGCTCCTTGCTGTCGAAATCCGGGTTGTTGCCGATATAGGCGGTGTAGGCCTCTTCCTCAAAATCGATGTAATAATCGGTTTTGGGGTCTTTCCAGCTTCTGATGCGGATGTTGGTAAGGCCGTTTTTGCGCTCCTGCAGCGCCAGGTAATCCTTAAAGATTTCGATGCCCTCCAGCAGCACATCCTCGCGGTGCGGCAGCAGCTCTTTCCAGTTCTCCTTGCCCGGCTTGCTTACCGGCGTCTGCATCAGCTTAAAGTTGGTGGCGCCATCCTTGTTGGTGACGATGTAGAAGTTGTCGCCGAAGTGGTCCACGCTGTACTCCAGGCCACGCTCCCGCGGCTGTATCACCTTAAACTTGCCGTTGGGGTTGTTAGCATCCAGGTAGCGGTATTCCTGCGCCATGGTGCTGTGGCTGCCGATCATGATATACTTATCGGACTTGGTCTTGAACACGTACGTGCTGAAGGTTTCGTCGGCCTCGTGGAATATCTCCTGGTCTTTTTCAGCCGGGGTTCCCAGCGTGTGGCGGAAGATCTTGAAAGACCGCAGCGCCGGATCCTTCACTGAGTAGTAAACGGTCTTATTATCGTTGGCCCACACAGCGCCGCCGGTGGTGTTCGGGATGGCGTCTGGCAGCAGCTCGCCGGTCTGCAGGTTCTTAAAGCGGATGGTGTACTGTCGGCGGCTCACGGTGTCCTCGCCGAAGGCCAGCAGCTGGTTGTTCGGGCTCACGCTCAGGCCGGCGGCGGCGTAGTAACTCTTATCCTCAGCGCGCTCGTTGGCGTTCAGCATCACCTGCTCCTTTGCCTCCATGCTGCCCTGCTTGCGGGCATAAATCGGGTACTCCTTGCCTTCCTCGTAGCGCACAAAGTACCAGTAGCCGTTGTCCTTGTAGGGCACCGACTCGTCCGTCTGCTTGATGCGGCCCACGATCTCGTCGTAGAGCTGCTGCTGCAGTTCCTCGGTGTGGCCCAGCATTTTCTGGGTGTAGGCGTTCTCCGCGTTCAGGTAGTCGATCACCTCCTGGTCCTCGCGGTCGTTGAGCCAGTAGTAGTTGTCGATGCGGGTGTGGCCGTGCGTGGTGAGCTCCTTGGGCTCTTTCTTGGCTACCGGCGGCTGCGGCGCGCTGGGCTCAGCGGCTGTGGCCTCGGTAGAGGCCTGCGCAGTGGCAGCAGTGGTGGCGTTGCCCGTGTTGCTGGACGAGCAGCTAGAGCCCGCCACTAGGCAGGCGACAAGAAGCGATGCCGAGGCGGCCGCTTTGGACTTGGGGTATTTCATAGGATGGTTCGTTTTTTATACTTGTCCGGGAGCAGGCGTGCAGGTGCTGCTACGGGTGTCTAAATTTATATAAAATCCCCGGCAAACAAAACACGTTAAAAGTTATGCATGCAGCGCTCTTCTTCGTACCTTGAGCCATCCACAGACCTTAAGACAAAGTATAGCATATGGCCACACAACAAGAATTCGAGAACGCTGTAGCAAAATCAAAAACCCTAACCGAGCGCCCCAGCAACGACGTGCTGCTGAAACTTTACGCCCTGTACAAGCAGGCCACCGAGGGCGACGTGAACACCGAGCGCCCCGGCGGCTTCGATTTTAAGAACATCGCCAAGTGGGATGCCTGGAAGAAGCAGGAGGGCAAGAGCCAGGACGCCGCCCGCCAGGAGTACGTGCAGTATGTGCATGAGTTGGTGGGGTAAGGGCACGGAAGTATAAAACCAAAAAAGGGAGCCTCTGGGGCTCCCTTTCCTATTTTCGCTCTTTCCAGGCGTGGCTGCAGTTATAACAAGTATAGCGCCTGCTCATAAACGGCATCGGGATGCCGAGCTCCCCTACGTTATCAGAGCCGCAGTTGGGGCAGACGAGGGACCGTGGCTGCTCCTGCACAGGCGGAGCCATGTCTATACTGTCGTAGTCGAACTGGCTGGAGCCTTCCTGTATGCGGGCAAGTATGGCCTTGGCCTCCATCACGTCGCCCTCGGTCACTTTCAGCTTCACGCCCCCCACGGCCACAGAGTAAAAAGGGTGCACGCCCACGATGTGCTCATCCCCCAGAAAGCAAAGTATACCCTCTGCCTCCAGGCGGCCCTTGAGGATGTGTGCCTCCGTGAGTTCGTTAAACGTGGCGATGGTTACCAGGCGCTCAGCCATACAGTATGGGTTATTTTTTAGGGGGAAGGTCGAAAGCCTCGGCGTTGTGCTCGAAGTGCCCTTTGTGGGAACCGTCGCAGAAGGGCTTGTTCTTGGACAGGCCGCAGCGGCAGATGGAAACGAGCGTGCGCCCGCCCAGGCCATAGGTGTTCCCGTCTTTGTCTACAATCTCAAAATCCTCGCCCTCCACACGGAGCGATCCGTTGCTGTTTACCGTTATTCTCGTTTTTGACATGGTGTTAGGTTGTTTCGTACCCCAATATACTCTATTTCCGGGGATATTACTGCATTAACGCCGCGGCGGCCATGGTTGGTATAAAAACAACAGCGGCCCCAGGCGAATGCCCGGAGCCGCTGCCGTTAATGTAGCTTCTTTCGGTACTAGTTGCTGTACAGGTACTTGAATGTTTCGCTCTTGCCGTTCGGCGATTCCACGGTCTGCGTCAGCGGGTAGCCGCGCTCATCGTAGGTGTAGGTATAGCTGTACTTGTAGGTCTTCTTGCTGTTGTGCACCACGGTAGAGGAGGCCACCAGGTTGTTCGGGCTGCTGGCAGCGCCGGGTTCCGCTAAAGTATGGAACGGGTTCACACTGGAGTCGTAAGAGTTAGTGGTGGTAGAGAACAGCTTCGCCTCGCTCTTGTCGTCGATCACGTACTGCTTCTCCTGGATGTAGTTGCCGTTTGGCAGTACCTCAAACCTGGTGTAGGACTTCAGCTTGCCTTCCCCTTCTCCGTCCTTTCCTTCGAAGATCGATTTTTTCTCAAGCTTGTTGTCTGTGTTGTACTCGTAGGTGGCGTAGGCGGTGTACTCCAGCTTGCTTCCGCTGTAGTAGGCCATGCTGCTCTTGGTGAGCTGGCCGCTGGTGTTGTAGGTAAAGCCCTGCTCCGAAAGAAGGGTCTTGCTGCTGCCGGCGTACGTGCTGCTTTTCAGAACGCGCCCCTTAGCGTCGCGCTCATACTTCTCGAAGCTCTCCAGGTTGCCTGTCTCCACGTCGTAGTGGTTTACCTGGCTCAGCTGCTTGCCTGCAAAGTTGTAAGAGGTTACCTCAGCAGAGTCTGCCATGATGTGGGAGATGACTCCCTGCTCCAGCTCCGGCTGGATCGAGTCGTTTTCCTGCTTCTCGCAAGAGCTAAACGCTACCACGCCTAGCATCAGCAGGGCAGGCATAAATTTGTTTCTCAGGTTCATTGGGCTAAAAGTTGATTATGATGAAACAACACTTGGCGGAAGCCTTCGTTCCGCAAGTCCCACAGAGAACGCAATCCTTTTTTAAAAAATTGCACTTGTCCTGAAGAAATATTCTATAGCCTGTTTGGTTGGGTGCTGCTTATGTGATGTAAGTTATTGTAAAACAGTGTTATTGTAGTCCGGTTTGCGGCTAATCGGTTAGCTGAAAAAAGTTTAAATTATTTAATAAATATGATATTTAGAATATTTTATACTTATACTTTTCTCAGTTAAGGCTGGCTGAGCGGGCAATGTTCAGCAGCTCGTCGCCGGCGTCGATGTTGTGGCGGAGCTCCTCTTTCAGGTTCACGGTTACGCGCAGCGCCTTCAGGCCCTGCACGCCCTGCAGGTCCTCCACCTCCAGGTGCTCCACCTCCCCTTCGGTATACCCCTCTGAGCGCAGGAAGTCCAGGTAGCGCAGGTACTCCTGCATGGCCTTCTGCTGGGTGTACACAATGGCGATCTTGCCCGGCTGCGTCAGGCGCTCCTCGGTGCCGAGAATGTAGGCCTTGTCGATACGCTTCTTGATGATCTCGTAGCTGATGTTGTTGGCGCCGTCCACGTCAAATTTCTTCTCATCGAGCCTGTAGCGGATGGAGATCGGGTCGGCGTGCACCAGGATCAGCTGCGTTATCTCGAGCGGCAGTTTCAGGCCGGCGCGCAGCTTCTGTATGCGGCGGGCAATCTCGCAGGTCAGCATGAGCTGCCACAGGCGCATGTTCTTTAGGTAGATCGGCTGGAAGTCGCCGGAGTTCAGCAGCGAGGCCCCGATATAGATGTTATACTCCACGCCATCGGTTTTATACTTCTCGAAGTAGTGCGGGAAGATCTGCTGCGCCTTCTCCTCCTCCCGGTCCAGGAAGCCGGAGATGGTCTCGTTGATCATGAACAGGCTTTCCTCGTAGGCACGGCGCTTGTTGTAGACAGCCTTGTAGGGGTTGTTGATGGCCGAGCGGTAGGCCTGCACGGTCGGTTCCGCCGACGGCTCCTTCCGCAGGAAATAGTCAAACAGCGGCTCGATCTCCGAGCGCAGGAAATCAAGTATAAGCACCTCGTCGCCAGAGCTTAGCTCGTGCAGAATGCTGAGCGAGAGATTGTCTATCTTAAACATCAGCTCATCAAGTATGGCCAGCGGCATCCTGTCCTTCACGGCAAGTATAACCTCTTTGGCCAGCACCAGTTGCTCCAGCAGGTCGCCCTGGATGGCCTTGTTGCGCTCGGAGGCGGAGCTGCGGATGTCGGAGGAGCCGTAGAGCGGATAGATGTCGCGGAAGATGATGGGTTCGATCTCCGGGCTGTTGTTGCGCTCCATTTTCTCCAGCAGGTTAATGGCCGCCTGCGTAAAGCGCCACTCCACGATCGGGTGTATGGCGGTATACTTTTCCTTGATGATGCTCTGGATGCTGCTGCGCAGTTCCTCCAGGCTCCGGTTCATGGCCAGGGCAAACAGGGGCAGTATCTCCTTTAGCTTGATGGTGGAGAGGGTGTTCAGCTCGCCGGGGATGGGCGAGGCGAGCTCCATCAGGCCAATGGTGCTGCCCTCATACTCCAGCGGCGCGATGATGAGGTTGCGGATACCCATCTCCAGCAGTTTCTGCTCCATGCGGGTGGGGTGGTGCAGCACCTTCAGGTCCTCTACCACCACGGTGTTGCCGTGCTTCATCACAGGCTCATAGATAGAGCCCTTCAGGTCGCTGAGCGACAGCTCACAGTCCTGGGTAAGTATGAGGCCGCTCCAGATGCGGCGGGCGTAGCTGGTGTCGAACTCGCGCAGGTTGGGGCAGGAGGCAAAGCCCAGCCGTATGCCTGGCAGGCCAAAGAGCACGCGCAGCTTTTGCTGCAGGCTCGTGAAGCCTTCCCGGGTGCTCACGGAGTCCTTGTCGAGCAGGTCGTAGCGGAGCGAGGAGATGGTTTGCTCCATGGTTACGTCCGTAAAGTCGAAGATGGCGAACCCGCTGAACTCGAAATTATCGGGCGGCAGCAGCTCCATCCACCTGTCCAGGTTGTTGTAGCGGTTGATGAGGTAGTTAATCTGCTGGGCCTTCAGCGGCTTCACCTCGCCCTTGGCCTTCACCTCCATAAACTTCAGGTCCACATCCACCTTGTAATGGCGCGGCAGGCCCGTAAACTTGTCGTGCGTGGTGAACACAAAGGGCTCATCCACTATGAAGTTAGCCTTGTAGAACTTGGCAAGTATAATGGTGTAGGCCCGCAGCGTGAGCCTGGAAAGCAGCGTCTTGCGGTCCAGTTCCAGCCTTTCCGCCGAGTCGGTGCCCTCCAGCAGGCCCAGTTCCTCCAGCCGGGGCGTGGCGTAAAAGCTCTGAAACCTGAACGGCACCGACACGGCCTTGATGTCGTTCTCCCACAGCGCCCCCGGAAAAATGTCGCCCATCAGCACGTCCAGCGTATCCATATGCTTGTCCACCAACGAGACATCCTCGATGGAACCCATGAGCGCAGGCGTGCCGCGCAGCAGCGCTATCAGCTCCTGCAGGCGGCCGGCGTTGCAATTGGGGTCGTTCTCCAGCTTGTCCTCCCAGTAAGAGAGAAGCGGCGCCAGGCTGAGCGTGGTCTCAAACGGGAAGTCGTTTACGCTCAGCTTCACATGGTCGTTGCTGCTTACGGAGACCACCGTCTCGTGGAAGTTGCCTTTTGGGTTTTTAGTCATATAATGTGCTGGGGACAAAAAGTATGGCTATACTTTTGGATACCTACAAGATTTAAACGTGGTTTGAGGATATAAGTATGAAACAGCCGGGAGCGTCAGAGGTTATGTTTTTGTTACCGGGCCATCGCCAATGCCCAACAGGCGGCAGGAAAATTTATCCGCCCGGGAATATAATTCTGGCACAATATTTACGGCAGAGGCTTGTTAAAGTTTATAAGGAAACCCTAACTACTATGAAAAGACCTTTGAAATGGATGCTGACAGCTGTTCTGGCCGTCATGACAGTGGGAATGGCGCAGGCGCAGGCACAACTGGAGCGCGACCTGACCGATCTGCGCGCCTGGATGCAACAGCGCAGCACGCAGGCCGACAGCACCCTGGCCGCCGAATGGCCCACCGTAAAGAAAGAGTTTAAGGAGCTGACCTACAGCCTGGACAGCAACAGCAAAAAGCTTTCTGAGAAGTCCAGGAACGAGTATAACGGGTACAAGCGGGAGTATGAGGCCTGGGAGGAGCGGCACGAGGGCGAACTGGTGAACCTGGACGGGCGCGAGCTGGAGCGGTGGGAGCGCGAGATGACCGGCACCACCAACATCAGCAAAATCAAGCCCGTGCACCTGCGCGATGCCTTTAACAGGGCCCTGGAGCATACCCGCGGCTACCGCCAGGACTGGAGCGTGCAGGACTGGGCCTACGCCGAGTTTGTGGTGGGGGAGCTGAACAGCCGCAAGGCTGAGGTACTGGACCTGCTGAGCACCGGCGACAAGATAAAGATAGCGGCCCTGCAGGTAGAGTTTACCACGCTGCAGAAAAGCCGGCAGGCCAAAGACGCGTACGACGAGCGGAAAAAGGAGCGGCGCTAAAAGTATGAAAGTATAAAAACAGCAGCCCCGGCTTCCGTATAGAAGTCGGGGCTGTTTGTTTCTGATTAGTTTGATTTACATAGCATTCGGACCCTTCTTGCCTCCGGACTGGTCTTTCTGGTCGCTTCGGCCCTGGCTAGAGCCCTTGTCTTTCTGCTGGTCGCTCTGGCTGCGGGTACCTTCCTGGCCCTGCTTCTTCGCCTCTGGTTTCTGCGACTTGTTTTTGTCTTGATCTTGTCCTTTTGTCATGACTTTCAAGTATTTAGTTATACTTTGAGTTTACGAGCAGGAAAATTATGGGTTGAGGGAATGGTCGGTTCTCCTAAGTTAAATTAAAAGTATGGCACGGCATCCTACAAGCATCGGGAACAAATGCAGGTGTATGCCACCGGATAGTATGCCGAACTTACCAGCCAAATGTTGATAACCCGGTGGGCAATTTGTAGATAATGCTGCGCTAAATTCTGTTACTTTTGTAACCCTTAAGTTTTAATCAACACTTTACCATGCATATCGCGATAGTTGGCAACATTGGCGCCGGCAAAACCACGCTGGCTACCAAGCTGGCCCAACACTTTAACTGGGATTTATACCTCGAGGCGGTGGACAACAACCCCTACCTGAAGGATTTCTACGAGGACATGGAGCGCTGGGCCTTCCACCTGCAGGTTTACTTCCTCAACAGCCGCTTTAACCAGGTGCAGCAGATACAGGCCGTCGAGAAGAACGTGATCCAGGACCGCACCATCTACGAGGATGCCCACATCTTCGCCAAAAACCTGCACCAGTCCGGCCTGATGAGCACGCGCGACTATGAGAACTACCACGCGCTGTTCCAGTCCATGATCAGCATGGTGAAGGCCCCCGACCTGATGATCTACCTGAAGGCCGACCTGCCGAAGCTGATAGGTCAGATAGAGAAGCGCAACCGCGACTACGAAAGCAGCATCAGCATTAACTACCTGCGCAACCTGAACGAGCATTACAACAGCTGGATGGGCAACTATGATCTGGGCAAGCTACTGGTGGTAGACGTCAATAACCTTGATTTTGTGGCAAACCCAGAGGACCTGGGAAGCATCATCGAGCGGATACAGCGCGAGCTGTTCGGGCTATTTTAGAGGCTTGGTTTATACTTTTATACTTCTGAAGGAGGGAGCAGCTGCGGTTGCTTCCTTTTTTGTTTTTAGCAGCGCCGTGTCGAACCACGCCTGCTTTCACCCCTCCCCAACCCTCCCCTAAAATCAGGGGAGGGGGCGATACTTACCACTTTCCCTGTCATCCCGAATAAAATGAGGGTTCTAGCTGGAATTCAAAAGAGATCTCTCCCAAAGGTCGAGATGACAGTAAGGTCGTAGCTATCGAACTGATACCCAGTCCTTGGGTTGAGCGCCTATGCGAGTTTTTCCGGTGACGAGCCGGAGGCGAGGCAGCCCGAGGCACGAGGGTAGGAAAAGCTCCCAGCGCGATGCTCGAGAGAGTTTACCCCGAAGGATTTCGGGGAGCCCTCTCGGGCTGGAGAGCACCAAAGCAGGAAATGCAACAGTAGGCTTGTGGGAACTAGAGGATCAGC
>NZ_LVWA01000001.1 GCF_001907195.1 Pontibacter flavimaris | reverse complement strand
GGCAGCGGAAAGAGAGAGAAAAAAAACACCGCAAGGTAGTTGGGAATTGAGAAAAGATTTCCGACCTTTGCACCCCGCTACGGCACGGACGGTTCCGGCGGAAAGTAAGAGAGAGACATCGCAGTGATGGCAAGCAGAAGCGACAGGCTTCTGACAAAGTTCTTTGAGAGATTGCTTGAGACAGAAATTAAGATTTAAGGTTCTTCCCCTCCTTTTAACGGGAGGGGAAAAGGAGCCCGGGGTCGGACAGACACATTGGTAGCTTTCGGGCTACCGCAGATTT